>NZ_LKBA01000006.1:400000-784730 GCF_001307765.1 Aliiroseovarius crassostreae | reverse complement strand
GGCGGATGTAGAGCGTCTTGGCGGGGCCATATTCCGGCGGCACATCGGACCAGCGATAGCCTCGCTGAATGCAGAAAATGATGCCCGATAACACGCGCCGGTCGTCGACACGCGGAACACCGCGCGGCTTTCTGGGCAACAAGGGCCTGATTTTATTGTACTGTTCTTCGGTGAGCCAGAAATGCGACGACATGAACCCCCCCGGATTTCACATCTTGAATCACATCAGCGTTTATAGGTCTACGCCCTAGGCTCAGGCCCCATTAATCGGCTTGAGATCGCATTGGTCGCATGCTTCACCCCCCAGACTTTCAGGGGGTATCATGAGCAATCTTTTTTGGCTGACCGACGAACAGATGGCGCGGCTGCGACCGTTTTTTTCCAAGAGCCATGGCAAGCCGAGGGTTGATGATCGGCGGGTGTTGAGTGGGATAATCTTCATCAATCGCAATGGCTTACGGTGGTGCGATGCGCCCAGGGAATACGGCCCGCCGAAGACGCTCTATAATCGCTGGAGACGTTGGAGCGAGATGGGTGTTTTTGCCAGGATCTTTGAAGGGTTGGCTGTGGAAGCGACGGACCTGACGACGATCATGATCGATGCGACCTATCTGAAAGCCCATCGTACAGCGTCCAGTCTGGGCGTCAAAAAGGGGGGCGTGGGCGCCTGATCACTGCCGGGCAGTGATCGAGATCATGTTCGCGCGTCTGAAGGATTGGCCGCGGGTCGCCACCCGATATGACAGATGCCCCAAAGTCTTCCCCTCGGCCATCGCTCTCGCCGCAACAGTTATGTTTTGGTTATGAGGCCTGAGCCTAATGTAACTGACTACGCCGTGCCGTTTTTTGTTGCGGCCATCGCGTTGGAGCTTGCGTGGATCTTTTTTAAAAAACGCGGCGGTCGCTATGAGGCGCAGGATGCGATGACCAGCCTGTTCATGGGGGTGGGGTCAGTCCTGTCGGGGATCCTCCTTGGGTTTCTCGCATTCGGGTTTTTCATGGTGTTGTGGCGGATCACGCCGTTTGATCTGGGCACGGCCTGGTGGGTGGTGGTGGTCTGCTTTGTGCTTGACGATCTGCGCTATTACTGGGTGCATCGGTTCGGACATCGGATCCGCTGGGTCTGGGCCAGCCATGTGAACCACCATTCCAGCCAGCATTACAATCTGACAACGGCGCTGCGTCAGACCTGGACCGGAACCTTCACCCTGATGATGGTGGTGCGGGCGCCATTGGTGCTGTTGGGGTTTCACCCGGCGATGATCCTGTTTGTCGGTGGCATCAACCTGATCTACCAGTTCTGGATCCATACCGAGGTGATCGACAAGATGCCGCGCTGGTTTGAAGCGGTCATGAACACCCCCATTCATCACCGGGTGCATCACGGGCGCAATGCGCGTTATCTGGATGCGAATTACGCGGGCGTGTTTATTGTCTGGGACAGGATGTTCGGCACGTTTGTACCGGAACAGGAGAGCGAGCCGGTGGATTACGGGCTGGTTCACAACCTTGGTACGTTCAACCCGATCCGGGTGGCCTTTCACGAATGGGTGGCAATCTTCAGGGATTGGATGCAGCCGGGCGTGACGTGGAAAGATCGCTGGAACTATGCCATCAAACCGCCGGGGTGGCGCCATGATGGCAAAGGGGGATCCACTGAGATGCTCAAGCGTCTGGATGTGAAGCGGCACCCGGAAAAGGCAGGCACACCGGGGTTTGAGCCCTCAAGGATGCGCTGACGGGGCAGGGGCTTTGCCCCTCGCCTCTGCGAGGCTCACCCCAGGATATTTGCAACAAGGAAACAGGGCGGGCGAAAGCTTGCCTTTTCTTTTCCCGGGGATTGAGGAAGGGGGAGGCTGCTTTATGCTATGGGCATGGATCGGGAGAGTGTCATGGTTTCACGGCGGGTTGTTCTGACAGGTTTGATGGCGATGTCCGCGCTGCCGCATGTTGCCGGGGCTGAGGCTGGGTTCCGGGCCTGGTTGTCCGGTTTCGGGAAGGCCGCGCGTCGCGCCGGGATCAAATCCGCAACCCTGAAACAGCTCGACACTGTTGCCTATCTTCCCAAGGTGGTGGCTGCAGACCGCAAGCCTGCTGAGACGGCCAAGTCACTGGATTTCTATATTTCCTCTGCGGCGTCGTCCGCTCGAATCCGGACGGGAAAATCCATGGCGCGCCGACATTCCGGACTGCTGGAGCAGCTGGAGCGGCGCTATGGCGTGTCGCGCTATGTGCTGTTGGCGATCTGGGGGATGGAAAGCAGCTATGGCGGATTTCGCGGCAATGTCCCTACGCTGTCGGCGCTTGCCTCTCTGGCCTATGAAGGGCGTCGGAGAGAGCGTTTTGAGGATGAACTTCTGGCGGCTTTGAAGATCCTGCAGGCGGGGGATGTGGCCCCGAAGCGGCTGGTCGGCTCTTACGCGGGGGCGATGGGGCATACGCAATTCATGCCCAGCTCCTACCTTGAACATGCGGTTGATTTTGATCGGGATGGGCGGCGGGATATCTGGGGTGATGATCCCACGGATGCGCTGGCCTCCACCGCGGCGTTCCTGGCTGCGAAAGGCTGGTCCAAAGGGCCGCGCTGGGGAGAGGAGGTTCGGCTTCCACAAGGGTTTGATCTGGCGCTGACCGGGCGGATTTATCCACGTAAGCAGGCCGCGTGGGCGCAGCTTGGGGTCACCCGGGCCAATGGCCGGAAACTGTCCGGAAAACGCGAAGGCGCCGTGATCCTGCCTTCTGGGCCAGAGGGGCCAGTTTTCATGATTTACCCGAATTTTCACATCATCAAGACGTATAATTATGCCGACAGCTATGCGATCAGCGTTGGCCATCTGGCGGATCGAATTGCGGGGGAGGGGGCATTTCTGACCCGTTCTTCCGACCGACCCTGGGGGATGAGTTTGAAAGAGCGTGTTGAGCTGCAAAACCTTTTGAATACAGCGGGTTATAATGCAGGTCGGGCCGATGGCGTGATTGGGGAAAAGGGCCGCGCCGCGATCAGGGCCTATGAAAAGGCACATGGGTTGCGCCAGACGGGGGTTCCCAGCCGCGCGCTCCTTGCTCGTCTGCGTTAGGGCTGCCCGTTAAGGTCCGGGTAACGGTGACAGTCCCTCGTGTGGTTCATGAACAGTCCGCACGCCTCCATCCACGCATAGACAATGGTCGGACCGCAGAACTTGAACCCGGCCTTTTTCAGATCCTTGGAAATCTGAGAGCTGAGGGCGGAGGAGGTCGGCACATCGGCCTGGGTGGCATAATGCCCCACAAGCGGGTGCCCATCCACATAGGCCCACATCATTTTGGAAAAGGCCTCTGCGCCGCCCAGATCCAGATAGGCCTGCGCATTGGTGATGGTGGCTGCGATCTTGCCGCGATGGCGGATGATACCGGGGTCCGCCAAGAGGCGAGAGATGTCTTCCTCGCCCCAGGCCGCAATCTGTTCGGGGTCAAACCCGGCAAAGGCGGCGCGGAAATTGTCGCGTTTCCTGAGGATGGTGATCCAGCTGAGACCTGCCTGAAACCCGTCGAGAATCAGCTTCTCCCACAGGGCGCGTCCGTCCCATTCGGGCACCCCCCATTCCAGGTCGTGATAGGTTTGATAAAGCGGATCCTCGCCGCACCAGGCGCATCTGATCATTTTTCCCCCAATATCAATTGCTTGTTCGGAAAGTTTTCAATTTTCCTTAAAAGCTGTGTTTTACCTGTTGTTAGCGAGTTTGCCGACAAAATGACAGTGTTGGGATGTGGCGAGCAGCGTTGCTGAAGGGGGCTGGTGCCACACAAATCGTGTTGGGGACGATATGAGCAAGAAGGTTAAAAGCAGCCCGTTTGATTTTGCGGTGCAAAAACGGCAAAGCGAGACGCTGGATATGGTGCGCATTGCGCTGGCGCACAAACAGGTGAAGCTTGCCTTCCAGCCGGTGGTGCTGACGGCCCAGCCGGATTGTATGGCCTTTTATGAAGGGCTGCTGCGCGTTACCGACCAGCAGGGGCGTGTGATCCCTGCCAAGGATTTCATTGACGTGGTGGAAGAGACCGATATGGGGCGTCAGTTGGACGCGCTGGCTATTGAACAGGGTCTGATGGCTTTGGCTGAGGAACCCAGTCTGCGGCTGTCAATCAACATGTCTGCAAATACGATAGGGTATGCCCCCTGGAACGCAGCTTTGCTGGCGGGGCTGTCCAAAGACCCCACGCTGGCCGAACGTTTGATTATCGAAATCACCGAACGCACCGCGCTGTGCAAATCTGATGACCTGCTGGATTTCATGACCGAGATGCAGGGTAAGGGGATCAGCTTTGCCCTGGATGATTTCGGGGCCGGATATACCTCGTTCAAATACCTTAAGGATTTCTATTTCGACCTGCTCAAGATTGACGGGGAACTGATCAATGGCGTGCATAAGGACCCGGATGCGCAATTGCTGACGGAGGCGCTGCTGGACCTGGCCCATAAATTCGAAATGTTTGTTGTGGCCGAAAATGTCGAAACCTTCGAAGACGCAGAATATCTCAGCTCGATCGGGATGGATTGCATGCAGGGGTATTATTTTGGAGTGCCGACCCTGACCCCCTATTGGCGGGTCAATCAGATACTGGGAAAAACGGCCTGACATCCAGATGCCCCCTGCAAAACGGGTGGTGGTCAGATGTCAGAGCGTGCTTCTGCGCTATGCTGAAAGTTGCGCTCATCGTGTTTTCTTAAACATATTATTTCTCACGCTTGATTTTTTCTGCAATGCAGCACAGGATGCCGGCACCGCAATCACGCGGATCTGGGTTGGCCTGTCTTGGGGAGGGCGGTTGCCTCTGACCCGCATGTAGGAATTTGGAACGCAGGTGATCGAAGGCGGCAACAGCCAGGTCGACTTGCATCAGGTGGAGGAAGACCATGACCAATGTCGTAATCGTATCGGCCGCGCGCACCGCGGTTGGCAGTTTCTCGGGTGCGTTTGCCAATACGCCCGCCCATGATCTGGGCGCAACCGTGCTGGAAGCCGTGGTGGAACGGGCCGGTATTGAAAAATCCGAGGTGGATGAAACTATTCTGGGTCAGGTGCTTGCGGCCGGTCAGGGGCAGAACCCCGCTCGTCAGGCCCATATCAACGCGGGCCTTCCGCAGGAATCGGCTGCGTGGAGCATCAACCAGGTCTGTGGTTCGGGGCTGCGTTCGGTCGCACTCGCCGCGCAACATATTCAGTTGGGGGATGCCGGAATTGTCGCCGCAGGCGGTCAGGAAAACATGTCTTTGTCGACCCATGTGGCGCATCTGCGTGCCGGGCACAAAATGGGGGACATGAAATTCATCGATTCGATGATCAAGGATGGCCTCTGGGACGCGTTCAATGGCTATCACATGGGCCAAACCGCCGAGAATGTTGCAAATCAATGGCAGATTTCGCGTGATATGCAGGATGAATTTGCCGTGGCTTCGCAGAATAAGGCCGAAGCCGCTCAGAAAGCGGGCCGGTTTGCGGATGAAATCACCCCCTTCACCGTGAAAACCCGCAAAGGGGACATCGTGGTCGATAGCGACGAGTATATCCGTCACGGCGCCACGATCGAAGCGATGCAGAAACTGCGCCCTGCTTTCGTGCGGGACGGCGGTTCCGTGACGGCGGCCAATGCATCGGGCATCAACGATGGTGCGGCCGCCGTGTTGCTGATGTCGGCTGACGAGGCCGAGAAGCGCGGGTTGGAGCCGCTGGCCCGCATCGCTTCTTACGCCACCGCCGGGCTCGACCCGTCGATCATGGGTGTCGGCCCGATTTTCGCCTCGCGCAAGGCGCTGGACAAGGCCGGCTGGGCCGTGGGCGATCTGGACTTGGTGGAAGCCAACGAAGCTTTTGCCGCGCAGGCCTGCGCCGTGAACAAGGACATGGGCTGGGATCCGTCGATCGTGAACGTGAACGGCGGCGCCATTGCCATTGGTCACCCGATCGGCGCGTCTGGTTGCCGTATCCTGAACACGCTGCTGTTTGAAATGAAGCGCCGCGACGCCAAAAAGGGTCTGGCGACCCTGTGCATCGGTGGCGGTATGGGCGTGGCCATGTGCCTTGAGCGCCCGTAACCGGCGACAAGATATTTTGGAAAGGGGCGCCGATGGGCGCCCTTTTTTTGTGCCTGATATCTTGTGCCTGAAATAACGTCCGGGCTGCTTTTGTCATCTCGTGTTTACAAGTCTCGTGCAGCTTGTGATTGATTCGCCAGCAGGAGTGTCATTTTGCGCTGGCAGCGTTCCAAACTGCCTGAAAACTGAGCGATTTGCGGGAAATCTTGCTGCAATTGCAGTTAAATAGCCGCAATGCAGAAATATCGTCGCAATATTGTTGCTCTTCCAGCTTCCTGGGGGTAATAACATTACCAATAAGTGATGTCTATTTGGGAGATATGAACATGGCAAAAGTAGCACTTGTAACCGGCGGTTCGCGCGGCATCGGAGCTGCGATTTCAACAACTCTGAAAGCCGAAGGTTACGAGGTTGCCGCCACCTACGCGGGCAACGACGAAAAGGCCGCGGCCTTTACCGCAGAAACCGGCATCAAGACCTACAAGTGGAATGTCGGCAGCTATGAGGACAGCAAGGCAGGTCTGGCCCAGGTCGAGGCCGATCTTGGCCCGATCGACGTGGTGGTTGCCAATGCCGGGATCACCCGCGATGCACCGTTCCACAAGATGTCCCCCGAGCAATGGCAGGAAGTGATCGACACCAACCTGACCGGCGTGTTCAACACCGTGCACCCGATCTGGCCGGGTATGCGCGAGCGGAAATATGGCCGCGTGATCGTGATCAGCTCGATCAATGGTCAGAAAGGGCAGTTTGGGCAGGTGAACTATGCTGCGACCAAGGCCGGGGATCTGGGGATCGTGAAATCCCTGGCGCAGGAAGGCGCGCGTTTTGGCATCACCGCAAATGCGATCTGTCCCGGTTATATCGGCACCGAAATGGTGATGGCCGTGCCAGAGAAGGTGCGGGAAGCCATTATTGGTCAGATCCCTGCCGGTCGACTGGGGGAACCCGAAGAAATCGCCCGCTGCGTCGCCTTCCTGGCAGATGAGAAATCCGAGTTCATCAACGGCTCAACCATCTCGGCCAACGGGGCTCAGTTCTTCGTCTGATCAGCACGGGCAGGATTGCAGAGCGGGTCGCGGTTTCGCGGCCCGTTTTTTTATGGCGTCGCGGAGTGGGCGCAGGGTGAACAGGGCGTGAAAGGCTTGTGCCCGCAGGATATGGGCTTTGCGATAGTGGCGCTGCATCTCGGTGATATTGGCAGTTTCCAGCATTGGATACCCTCAAGTTTTATTTGCTTCACATAAGATGGATGACATGAAACTAAATAACAAACGAGACTTTTCAGGGTTTCGGTTAAGTGATATTGAACTGATATGTCTGATCGTCTTCCCCCGCTGACCGCCCTGCGCGCCTTTGATGCCGCCGCCCGCCACATGTCGTTTCAAAAGGCGGCGAGCGAGCTGCACGTGACGCCCGCCGCGCTTTCGTTCCAGATCAAGTCGCTGGAAGAGCATCTCGGGGGGGCTTTGTTTTACAGGCTGAACCGCGCGGTTGAGCTGACCGAGGCAGGCAAGGCGCTGGCGCCTGGTGCGCAGGAAGGGTTCGAAACGCTGACCGCCGCCTGGCGGGCTGCGCGTCGCAGTCTGGAAACCAACGTGCTGACTGTGACGGCCGGGCCGGCGTTTACCTCGAAATGGCTGGCGCCGCGCATGTATGCGTTTGCCCAGTCCCATCCCGAGGTCGAATTGCGTTTTGCGGCCAGTCTGCAGATGGTGGACCTGTCGCGGGATGAGGTCGATGTGGCCATTCGGTTTGGTTATGGCCCCGATGGCGGGTTGTTTTCGCATCCCCTGTCAGAAGAGTGGATCACGCCGGTCATGACCCCGGAAATGGCGCAACGTTACCCCACGCCGGAGGCGTTGTTGCAGGCCCCTCTGATCTCCGATCATTCGATTGATTTTTTGCAGCCGCGGTGCGACTGGGCGGCGTGGTTTCGGGCGGCGGGGATCGATGCCCAGCCGGGGCCAGCACTCAGTTTCAACCAGGCCGATCACGCGCTGGATGCTGCGATGGCCGGGGCGGGTGTTGCGCTGGGCCGGCGGTTTTTCGTGTCGAAAGACCTGATGGAGGGGCGACTGGTTGCGCCCTATGGCGTGGCAATTTCGACCCGCGCGCATTTCCGGTTTCTCTGCGCGCTCGGACGAGAGACCCGCCCGGAAATCAAGGCGCTGCTGGACTGGATGCTGGAGGAAATCGAAAAAACGGCCCATGTGTCGGATGACATGACAATTTTGCCGGTCGAGGCGCTGGCGTGACCCGGCCTCGCGCCACTTCTGTGGGGTTCATCGCGGTGCTGCTGTGGGCCTTGCTGGCGCTGTTTACGGTGGGGTCTGCGCCGGTCCCGCCCTTCCAGCTTGCAGCCCTCTGTTTCGCCATTGGTGGGGCATTGGGGGCGGTCTGGATTGGGGCTACGGGCGGGTTCTCTGTGCTGCGTGGTGTCAGTTGGAAGGTTTACGGTTTCGGGACTCTGGGGCTGTTTGGCTATCATGCGCTTTATTTCTCCGCCCTGCGGATGGCGCCGGCTGCCGAGGCGGGGTTGATTGCCTATCTCTGGCCGCTGATGATTGTCCTGTTTTCCGGTCTGCTGCCGGGAGAGCAGCTGCGCCCCATGCATATCCTTGGTGCCCTGGTGTCCTTTGTGGGGGCGGCGTTGATCGTGTTGGGGGGCGCGGCCGGGTTTTCCGCAGAACACCTTCCGGGATATGGGCTGGCGTTTCTCTGTGCGCTGACCTGGTCAGGGTATTCGGTGCTGAGCCGCCGGTTGGGCAGCACCCCGACCGCCTCGGTTGTGGTGTTCTGCCTGATGACATCCCTGTTGGCAGGGATTGCGCATATCCTGGTCGAAGAAACGGTCTGGCCGGTCGGGGCCATTGGCTGGTTGTCCGTTCTCGGGCTTGGCCTCGGTCCGGTGGGGCTTGCGTTTTATGTCTGGGATGTGGGGGTCAAGCAGGGGGATATTCAGCTGTTGGGCGTGGCATCCTATGTGGCGCCGCTTTTATCCACTCTGGTGTTGATTCTGGCAGGGATTGCCGCGCCAAGTGCCGCACTTTTGCTTGCAGGTTTCCTCATCACGGCAGGGGCCGTGATGGCGGCGCGCGCCAGCACCAGATAGCGGCACTGACAGGATGGTGATCGTCAGGCGATTGCGGGAAGGCGCGCGCGGAGTTTACGTCAGATCAGATCTGTTTGGGATGCCAGTTCAGGCATTTTCCAGACGGGCAATCTCTTCCTTGATCTTCAGTTTCTGCTTTTTCAGTTCGGTGATCTCCTGGTCCGTGGTTCCGGGTGCGCGCTGTGCGGCTTCGACCTCGCCCTCCAGGGCCTGATGTTTGCGGCGCAACTCTTCCACATGCGAACTGACGCTCATGGCGATCCTCCTTTGAAAAACGATTTTGCCCTTCGAGTGCATCATAAAATTTCGGGGATGTCACGAATTGGTTGCAATTGTTGGCATATTTTCGCGCCTCCGCGAAGTATTGCGAATTGGTCACCAAAGAGGGAAGGCATGGCCGTCACGCAGGATCGACGAAACCTCGGGGGTGTAATGCTCGGCATCCCCAACATGTTGTGGTCCTTCGTGTAAAACGAGGGGTGCTGCGAGGCGGAAGGCACCGCGTCCGCCTTTTCGGGCCTGCACAATGACAAGTGAGGTGACCCGGCCGATTCTGGGGCTGAGCGGTTTGACCATGATCGAGCCAAGCCTGTCATCCAGAGCGGCCATGATCTCTGGCAGGCGTTCGGCCTTTTGGATCATGGTCAGGTAACCGCGTGGTTTCAGCCGCCGGGTGGCCTGATCAATCCAGACGGAGAGCGGCAGGTCTTCGCCCAACGCCCCTTCACGCAGCGTATCGGGTGAGGGCGTGCCACGCTCTCGCAGATAGTAGGGGGGGTTCATGATCACATGATCAAAACTTTCTTCCTTGAGCGCGGCAGGTGGGGTTGCAATATCCGCTTCGTGAACCTCGAAAGGGATGTGGTTTTGTGCCCCGTTGTGGCGGGCCAGCTCGGCATAGGCTGCCTGGCGTTCAATGCCCACAAGACGCACCCCTGTCACCCGTGTACCAAGGCAAAGGGCAGCGGCCCCGGCCCCGCACCCCATATCCAGCACGCATTCCCCCGGATGGGCCTGCACGGAGGCCGCCAGAAAGACCGGATCCACCCCGGCGCGATATCCGTTGACGGGTTGGGTCAGAACGAGCTTCCCCCCCAGAAACTTGTCCTCACTGAAACCCGTTGGTGCTGTGCTCATCCCGCTATCCTCCCGTCGCAATGTCATGGTCGCGCAGGATTGCCCGCGCCGGGAACAGATCCTGATCGCGGACCATAGCGCGACGAGGTAAAATTCCTATTGATCCCTCCAGTGCACTCATATGGACGTCCATGACAAATAAGGGTATATCCTCGGCCTCAAGAAGGGCTGTGACGTAGGGGATCAGTGTCGGGTCAGTGGTGCGGATAAGCTCTTTCATAGACAAAGACTTAAGGGCAAGCGCGTGAAACGCCAACGGGGTTTTGCGGCAATGTGACGGGATCGTGAGCAAAATGAAGGACGCAAGCTATAAACCGCATGAACGCCTTGGGGCGCATCTGGCGGCAGACATGGATGCTGTGAACACGCTGATTCGCGATCGGATGGCGTCCGAGCATGCACCGCGCATTCCCGAAGTGACAGCGCATCTGGTGGATGCTGGCGGCAAAAGATTGCGCCCGATGCTGACCTTGGCGGCGGCGCGCCTGTGTGGCTATGATGGGCCTTATCACGTGCATCTTGCGGCAACGGTTGAGTTTATTCACACCGCGACCCTGCTGCATGATGATGTGGTGGATGAAAGCGCCCAGCGGCGTGGGCGCCCGACGGCAAACCTGCTTTGGGATAATAAGTCCTCGGTCCTGGTCGGGGATTACCTGTTTTCACGCTCGTTTCAGCTCATGACCGAAACCGGGTCCATTGACGTGCTGCGCATCCTGTCCAACGCTTCGGCCACCATTGCCGAAGGTGAAGTGCTACAACTGACCGCCGCGCAGGATCTGAAGACGGATGAAGGTATTTATTTGCAGGTGGTGCGCGGCAAAACCGCAGCACTGTTTTCCGCCGCAACCGAGGTAGGGGGGGTGATCGCCGACGCGGATCACGCCCATGTGCAGGCGCTGTTTGAGTATGGTGACGCCTTGGGTATTTCCTTCCAGATCGTCGATGATCTGCTGGACTACTGGGGGGGGGAGGCCACGGGCAAGAATATTGGTGACGATTTCCGCGAACGCAAACTCACCTTGCCATTGATCAAAGCGGTGGCCAAGGCGGGACCCGAGGAGCGCGCTTTCTGGGTCCGCACCATTGAGAAAGGCCGGCAGGAAGAGGGTGACCTTGAACAGGCGCTGATGCTTCTGAATAAGCATGATGCCTTGGAGGAAACCCGGCAGGATGCGCTGGCCTGGGCGGAAAAAGCAAAATCCGCCATGGCCTCTCTCCCCGAGGATCCGATCCGTGATATGCTGATTGATATCGCTGACTACGTGGTGGCGCGAGTTGCCTGATCAGATTTGGGGCTTGCGCCCCAATGCCTCCGGCGGGGATATTTGGAACAAGAAAAAAGGCCGAAAGATTTTGTTAACCAGGATCTGGCAGTTTGGAGCTGCGGTACAGGCGGGGACGCCGATGACCGTACAAGGAAAAAGCGATAAGCTTTGAAAAGAGAGGGCGCCCCCCTCTCTTTTTTCTTGCCTTAAATACCTCGGGGGTCTGGGGGCAGCGCCCCCAGCCATGCTTTACCTCAAAGCGGAGGCTGCGATCCACCAATCAGGATGGTCGTGGCGCAGTTGAGCCCCGGCGGCCTCGGCGGCGGCTCTGGTTTCAAACAGGGCGAAACAGGTCGCACCGGAGCCGGACATGCGGGCAAGGCGCGCGTTGGGCAAAGCGGCGAGCGCCGTGAGCGTGTCTGCGATCACCGGTGTTGCGGCGATGGCCGGGGTCTCAAGGTCATTGCGCTGCCGGGCCAGCCAGTCAATCAGGGCGGCAGTGGTTTTCCAGCGTGGCAATGTCTTGGGCATGGGGGCGTTGGCCTTTTGTGTCAGCGCCTTGAATACGGTCGGGGTGGACACGGCTGCACCGGGATTGGCCAGTACCGCAAAGAGGGGGGGGAGCCCCTCGACCGGCGTCACCCGCTCTCCGATCCCCTGCATCCGTGCCGCCTGACGTATCAGGCAGACCCGCACATCCGCCCCAAGTGTCGACACGTCAGGCAGGCGCGTGTCACCTGTAAGCTCCGCCAGGGCCAGAACGGTTGCTGCTGCATCCGAACTGCCCCCGCCAATCCCCGCCATTGCAGGCAGGTGTTTGGACAGGGTGATTTCCACCGGAATACCATAGAGATCTGCCGCCTTGCAGACGAGGTTCGATCCATCCGAGGGCACGCCGTCAGCCTGTGGCCCCACCACATTGAGTTGATTGGCCGCCGCCGGTCGGATCGAAATCCGATCGCCCACATCGGCAAAAACGACCAGGCTGTCCAGCAGGTGATAGCCGTCGCCACGTTGGCCCGTGATGTGCAGGGTCAGGTTGACCTTGGCGGGTGCAAAGGTTTTAGAGATCTGCAGCGTGTTGAAATCCATTGCTTATTTCGATCCGTGCAGCGGTGCGGCGCCTTCCTCTGCCAGCACCTGATCCAGCCCCAGTTCGAGTTTTCGGCGAATGCGTTCCGGGTTCAGCTCTTCCAGATCCGTGTCTTCCGTGACAAAGCTGAGCGCGCGTTTCCATTGAAACTCTGCCTCGCGTTTGCGCCCAACCGCCCAGTAGGTGTCACCTAGGTGATCATTGAGGATCGGGTCAACGGGCAGCAGCTCAACCGCGCGTTCCATCTGCTCAACCGCCTCGTCATATCGGCCAAGGCGGTAATAGACCCAGCCAAGACTGTCGGTGATATAGCCACTGTCGGGCCGCTCGGCCACGGCACGTTCGATCATCTCGAGTGCCTCCTCCAGATGCTCGCGCCGTTCCACCAGACTGTAGCCAAGATAGTTCAGCACATTGGGCTGGTTCGGGTTGAGGGCAAGGGCTTTGCGAAAATCTGCTTCCGCCGCGGGCCAGTCATCCAGTTTTGTTTCAACAATGGCGCGTTGGAAATAGACCCGCCACTGGGTGTCCAGATCCTGCTCAAACAGGGAAATGGCCTGATCAAAGGCCGCTCGGGCTTCTTCATAGCGATCCTCGCGGGACAGAAATTCCCCCAGCAGGGTCGGGATGCGGGCCCGTGTCGGGAACTGGCCTGAAAGTGCGCGCAGCTCGCCAATCGCTTCTTCTGCCCGGTCCGACTGGCTCAGGGCCATGGCGCGCCCAAGGGCGGCTTGCAGGAATTGCGGGCTGTCTTGCGGGATGCGGGCATAGGCGGCCACGGCCAGATCATGCTGGCCCATATCCTCGTGCAATTGCGCCGTCAGCAAGGTGGCGTCATAGAGGCCGGGGCTAAGATATTCGGCAATGCGGGCATAGATCAGAGCCGAGGTCAGTCCGGAATTGGGCGGGATATTGTTGGCGATCAGGTAAAACAGCTCAGCCGCCCCTTCCTGAACCGTGCGAACAGCGGTGAAGGGCAGGGGGGTTTTGGATTTGAGCGTGTCGATAATCGCGATCAACTCGTCGTCCAGCACCCCGTTCGAGGCCTGTGCAAGCACCTCCAGCGCCTCGTCATATCGGTCCAGCTGGCTGAGGATCTGCACATAGGCGATCACGCCGCGTCGGTTCAGGCGAAACTCGGCCACCTGTTGCTGCATCAATTGGGCAGCAGTTTCGAAATCACCGACAAAGGCGGTGGCCAGGGCTTTTTGCTGGATCGCAAAGCCGCGTGTGCCTTCGTCCTCGGCCAGCCGGTCCAGCACGGCCAGCGCCTGCGACATCTGTCCGCGCCCCAGCTCTGCCCAGGCGCGCAGCATTTCGGTCATCAGTGGCCCAACCGAGACGCCCTCTTCAAGCAACGTCAGTGCCGTGTCCCATTTTTCATGACCAAAAGCATCCCCCAAAAGCACCAGCCGGGCGATGGCGTTCTGTTCGTCCAGTGCTGCCAGCCGGCGGGCATAGGGGGTGGTCTCGGGCAGTGGGTTCAGCACCAGCTGGGCGATGGTCAGCCCTTCCAGAATACGTGCATTGTCAGGATCATCCGCGATGGCCCGTGCGCCATATTCCAGGGTTGCGGAAAAATCGCCCTGATAATCTGCGGTGCGGGCGGCAAGATAGGCCCCCAGCCCGGTTTCACCTTCGGCAAGGGCGGGTGGGGCCAGCATGGTTGACAGGGTCAGGAGGGCAGACAGGGTCAGGGATTTGGGGGCATGGCGCAACATACGCAAGGGTTCTGCTTTCTTTACATGAGCGTTTCGCCCCGACCCTATCGTTGCGGATGCACAAAAACAATGAGGGGCCGCACCTGCAGCCCCTCACAATACGGTCATTTTCCGCCGATTTACATATTCGGGTAGTTCGGCCCGTCGCCTCCTTGCGGAACGGTCCAGGTGATGTTCTGGCTCGGGTCCTTGATGTCGCAGGTTTTGCAGTGAACGCAGTTTTGGAAATTCACCACAAAGCGCGGCTCGGCGCCGTCTTCCTTGATCACCTCATAGACACCCGCAGGGCAATAGCGCTGGGCGGGTTCGTCGAACTCGGGCAGGTTCACATTGATCGGCACATTCGGATCGGCCAGGCGCAGGTGGCAGGGCTGGCTTTCCTCGTGGTTGGTGGCCGCAAAGCTGACATTGGTCAGGCGGTCAAACGAGAGGGTGCCATCGGGTTTCGGATAATCAATAACCTTGTAATCCGCCGCTTTGCCGGTGGCCTGCGCATCGTTTTTGCCATGCTTCACGGTGCCGAAGAAGGAGAAACCGAAGAGCGAGTTGGTCCACATGTCCAGACCGCCCAGCACCAACGACGCGGTCAGGCCCCATTTCGACCAGATCGGCTTCACATTGCGCACCTTCTTGAGGTCATCAGCGATCTCGCCCGTGCGCAGTTCGGTCTCGTAATCAGCCAGTTCATCGCCCGAGCGTTCAGCGGCAATCGCCTTGGCAGCCGCTTCAGCCGCCGCAATGCCCGACAGCATGGCGTTGTGGTTGCCCTTGATGCGCGGCACGTTCACGAGGCCCACGGAACAGCCCAGCAGCGCCCCGCCCGGGAAGACCGATTTCGGCATCGACTGATAGCCACCTTCGGAAATTGCCCGCGCGCCATAGGCGATACGTTTGCCCCCCTTAAGCACCTTGGCGATCTCGGGGTGATGCTTGAAACGCTGGAACTCCATGTAGGGGTAAAGGTGCGGGTTCTTGTAGTTTAGGTGCACCACGAAGCCCACGTAAACCTGGTTGTTGTCCAGGTGATAGAGGAACGAGCCCCCACCTGCATTTGACCCCAGCGGCCAGCCCATCGTGTGGGTCACGGTGCCTTCGCGGTGGTTCTCCGGGTCGATTTCCCAGATTTCCTTCATGCCGACGCCGAATTTCTGCACGTCGCGCCCGGCCTGAAGGTCGTATTTGGCGATGATTTCCTTGGCGAGCGACCCGCGCACCCCTTCTGAGATGAACACGTATTTGCCGTGCAGCTCCATGCCCGGCTCAGTGTTCGGGCCGTAAGAGCCATCCTCTTCCAGGCCAAATACGCCAGCAACAACGCCTTTGACTTCGCCGTTTTCGCCGTAAACCAGCTCGGACGCCGCCATGCCTGGGAAGATTTCCACGCCCAGTTCCTCGGCCTGCTCAGCCATCCAGCGGCAGACATTGGCCATAGACACGATGTAGTTGCCGTGGTTGTCCATCAGCTTCGGCATCGGCCAGTTGGGCAGGCGGATCGACCCTGCCGGCCCAAGCACCAGGAAGTTGTCTTCCTTGACCGGCACGTTCAGCGGCGCGCCTTTTTCTTTCCAGTCCGGGATCAGCCTGTCCAGCCCGCAAGGGTCAAACACCGCGCCTGACAGGATATGCGCGCCCACTTCGGACCCTTTTTCCAGAACAACAACCTCAAGGTCGGCGTTCAGCTGTTTCAAACGGATGGCTGCCGACAGACCAGCGGGGCCAGCGCCCACGATGACCACATCGTATTCCATGCTTTCGCGTTCAATCTCGCTCATAATCTTTTCCCCGGATGGTCCGTTTCAGCAAGATCGTTAGCTCGCCACTTGGGCAGGGTCAATCGCAACACGGCGTCAAATCAGGAGATTGCGACCTATCTGCCGTTTTTTTGTTAATTGTTTGCGCTGTCAGTCGCTGAATGACCCGGCGGCGGGGGGCAGGTCGGTGGCCGGGCTGGGGCGGGGGCAGAGCGCTTTTCGCGCCGCCGCAACCAGATCCAGACGCCGATCATGACGAGAATCGAAAAATACCCGTCGATCGCATAGTGCCAGCCCTGATAGACGGACAGGAACTGATAGGTTGCCACGATCAGGATCGACAGGGGCAAAAACGCCCGGTGGCGTTCGTAAAGGTAAAGGGCAAAGACCGTGGCGGTGGCGATATGCACCGACGGGAAGGCGGAAATGCCGGAGCCGGGCAGTTGCGCCTTGCTTTCATAGGCGGCCCAGAGGTTGTCACTGAGCGCATCCAGAAAGCCCCCGGCAAAGCCGATCTCCTGCAAAGAGGCCATCATCGGGGCAAATGTATCGCCCCCTAACAGGCGGTCGTAAAAGATCGGCCCGGCCGACAGAAACGCCAGCGCCAGCACATTGCCCATGACAATCCAGCTGAACAGGTAAAGCAGGATAAAG
The DNA here is from genome assembly GCF_001307765.1 of Aliiroseovarius crassostreae. Lineage (GTDB taxonomy): Bacteria > Pseudomonadota > Alphaproteobacteria > Rhodobacterales > Rhodobacteraceae > Aliiroseovarius > Aliiroseovarius crassostreae. The sequence goes on along the minus strand of NZ_LKBA01000006.1, from coordinate 767,918 downwards.
CGCCGGAACCGCCGCGCGTCCATGTCGAACATCACGATCAGAACCGGAAGATACATGCAGGGCAACAGCCAGGCGGTGAAATAGATCGTCCCCACCAGTTCGGGATTGATCCAGGCAGAAAACGCATGGGTCAGGCGCCAGGGGTCCACCCCGAAATGCAGCGCCCGATCCAGATCTGCCATCCAGGGATCCGCCCAGAAGGGCAGGATGAAGGGCATGGTGGTCTTCAGCATGGTGAACATCAGAAACATTGCCGAGCAGATCATCACCGCCAGAATGGCGCGCGACAGGCGCGTGACCATGGTTTTGCGGTCAAACAGGAAGGTTACGACCAGAAACAGGGGCACCACCCACCAGCCCAAGGACAGAAAGACAAGCAGTGAAAACGGGATCGCTTCTGCCATTTCCAGCAGCAGATGCAGGGGATTGTCCCTGTAGATCAAGGTCACCAGCCCGCCCACGATAAGGTAGGCCAGCGTGATCAAGGCGAATAATGGCATTGCAAACCGCTCGATTTTGCTTTTCTTTTATACCAAATCTAGCGGCAGACAGCCGCTTTGCCTATACATCTTTTGGAACGAAAGGTTCCGGCGCCGTGCCGGGCCAAACAGGATCTGTAACACTTCATGGACAAGATACCCCTGACACGTGCGGGCCACACCGCGCTCAGTGATGAATTGAAACACCTCAAGTCGGTGGAACGCCCCGCGATCATCGAGGCCATCGCCTCGGCCCGTGAGCTTGGCGACCTGAAGGAAAATGCCGAATATCATTCCGCGCGCGAAAAACAGGGCTTCATCGAGGGGCGCATCAAAGAGCTGGAAGGCATCCTGTCCCTGGCGGACGTGATCGACCCCGCCAACATGTCGGGCGCTGTCAAGTTCTCGGCCACTGTGACCCTGATCGATGAAGATACCGAAGAGGAAAAGACCTACCAGATTGTCGGGGAACCGGAATCCAATCTGGAAAATGGCAAGCTCAACATCAAATCCCCGCTGGCCCGCGCCCTGATCGGCAAGGAAGAAGGGGACAGTGTCGAGGTGCGCACCCCCGGCGGAGAACGTGCTTACGAGATTTTGAAGATCCAGTATATTTAAAGTAACTTTACGCGTATCTCATCGTTGACCAATCAGGAGTGAGGCCATGAGTGTTGGCCCGCAAAGCGACCCGGCCAAAAAATCCGCCAAATCGGGCGGCGGGTTGAACCGTCCGCTGCAGGCACCGGATATCTCCTCGCTCAGCGCAGGTGAGGTCATCGGGCTGGCCGTGTCGGCCGTCTGGCTGTTTGCCTGTGCAGCGTTTTTCATCGTGCTGGGGGGCGGTGGCGGCAATGGTGCCGATCCGCTGCGCTTTGTGATTGTCCTGCTCGCCATCTTCATGCCGGTGGCGCTGATCTGGGTGGCCGTGGCGGCAATGCGCTCGGCGCGTATCATGCGCGAGGAAAGCAACCGGTTGCAGGCGGCAATTGACGGGATGCGCCAGACCTATCTTCAGCAGCAGGCGGGCGGTGTGAAACAGCCCTCTCAGGTTGAACGAAAACTCGAGGAAATCGCCGCCGTCAGCAAGAAAACCGAAACCGCGCTGGCAACCTTTACTTCGATCCGCCCGGGTGGGGTGCAGACCCATCCCGCCATGCCCGCCCTGCCCTCCGGCCTGGCCGGGGGAACAATGGATGATCAGACCAGCCTCGCGCTGGGCACCCGGCTGGAGGACATGGCCCCGCCACTGTCGATCGAGGATTTCATCCGCGCCCTGCATTTCCCCGAGAACGAAAATGACGCCGAGGGCTTCCGCGCCCTGCGCCGCGCCCTTTCCGACCGAAAAGTGTCCGGCCTGGTGCAGGCCTCACAGGACGTGCTGACGCTCCTGTCTCAGGATGGCATCTATATGGATGATCTGCGCCCAGATCGCGCCAAACCTGAAATCTGGCGCAAATTTGCAGCCGGCGAGCGGGGGCGGACGGTTGCAACGCTGGGCGGGGTGCGGGATCGCTCTTCCCTGGCCCTGACCGCAGGCCGTATGCGCCAAGATCCGATCTTCCGCGATGCCGCGCATCACTTCCTGCGCAAATTTGACCAGACTTTCGCGGATTTTGAGAAAAACGCCTCGGATAGTGACATCGCCGAATTGTCCAACACCCGAACCGCCCGTGCCTTCATGCTGCTGGGGCGCGTGACCGGCACGTTTGACTGACACGCTACCCCGCGCTCTTTTCCCTGTCTTCCTCTTGCTCAAATATCCCGGGGTGAGCGGCAAAGCCGCGAGGGGCAGCGCCCCTTCAGGCTCAAACCAAAGGTTTGAGCAACCTCCGAGCCTGATGGCAATCCCCCCGGGATTTTAAAGCGCTTCGACGGTCACCTGAAACAGGGAAAAGTCGAAACGCTTTATGACCAGAAAATATGCGGCTTAGCGGTCAGATCCTCTGTCCGGTCAGCTTCAGCTCAGCTACCGCTTGGATGCCAGAAGGCAAAGACTGCAATGTAGATGACAAGCGTGATCCCCGCTGCGGCCAGTATGAAGACACCCACTGCCAACGGGGTGAGGCCGTAAAGCGCGGCCGCAGTGACGGCGGCCCCCAGCAGGAGGGCGATTGCGGTTGCCACCACCCCCAGCACCTTGCGCACCGCCTGGTGCGCGCGCGCTCGCCACAGGCGTCTGAGGGCGGCCACCATACGGGCCAGATCTGCCTGCATCGCCACCAGTGCGGGCACCACGATCAGCACCAGGACCATGCCAAAACCCAGCCCATAGGTCAGGGTGATCACCGTCGGTTTCAGAAATTGCGCCTGGCGCGAGGTTTCATAGAGAAGCGGTGCCAGCCCCAGCACGGTCGTGGCCGTGGTGAGCATCACTGCGCGCAGCCGGTCTGCGGCGCCATCTATGATTGCAGGAACAAGCCCTCTGTCCCGTGCATAAGCGTCGATCGTGGTCACAAGGACGATGGAATCGTTGATGATGATACCGGTCATGCCAATCAGCCCGACGACAGAGAACATCGACAGCGGCACCCCCCAGCTGACATGGCCGATGATGGCCCCGATCAGACCAAACGGAATGATCGCCATCACCACAAACGGGCGGGTCCAGCTGGAGAAAATCCAGCCCAGCGTCAGATAGATCCCCAGCAGGGACAGGATCAGGCCGGTGCTGGCATCGTTCAGGAATTCGTCCTGCTGCTCGGCAAGCCCGCCCAGTTGCCACGTCACGGAAAACTCCTCGGCGATGCGGGGCAGAATGTCATCGGCCAGAGTGCGGGTGATTTCCTCGGCGCGGGCCGGGTTGTTTTCATCCAGATCGCCGGTGACGTTGATCAGGCGGATGCCATTTTCGCGTTCGACGCTGGAAAAACCGGTGCGTGTCTGCACGGAAACAAGATCGGCCAGCGGAACATAGGTGCCAGCGGCGCTGCGCATCTGAGTGCTGTCCAGAAAATCCGCAGTCAACTCCTCTTCGGGGAGTTCTACCCGGATTGCGGCGGTACGGGTGCCATCCGGGAACGTGGCTGCCTCAAGCCCGTTCAAGCGCGCGCGCAGCACCCGGCCCAACCCGTCGATGGTAAAGCCGAGGGCCTGCCCCTGCGGGGTTAGATCGAGGAGCAGCTCGTCCTTGTCATAAGCCATGCTGTCTTCCAGGGCCGAGACCTCTGGGAAATCAGCCAGGGCTTTTTTTAATGCTTCCGCAGCCGCTTTCAGGGTTTCGCTTTCTGCCCCATAGAGTTCCACATCCAGCGCATCCCCCCCCGGCCCGAAGTGCGAACCACGGAAGCTGAGCGTTTCCAAAAGCGGGTGTTGCGGGACATTCTCCTGCAAGGCGGACACAAAAGCGCTTACTGAATAGGGGCGCAGATCGGCGTCGATCAGTTCCATCACCATAGCCCCCAACAGGTCGGTATCCTTGCTGTCGACCCCGGACAGGCCACGCCCGGAATTTCCCCCGGTCTGGGCAAGGGCCACGGTCAGGGGCGCGCGACCATACTCGGCTTCGAACTGGGCCGCCGTTCTGTCGACCGCCGCTTGTACCAACCCCATCATTTCACGCGTATCCTCGCGGGTGGCACCTGAGACCATGGCAAAGTTTGCGGTGATTGAACTGCGCTCGGGTGCGTTGAAGAAACGAAAGGTCAGGTCGCCGCGAATGAAGATCGACACCTGGCTTATCAAGAGCAGGATCACCGCTGCCATCACGGGGTAACGGGCCCGGATCACCAGTTTCATCAGCGGGCGGAATGCATGATCACGGACCCAGCGAAAGCCGCGGTTCACCTGACGCGACGGCCAGTCATACCAGTGTTCTTTCGCGGTATGGGTCAGTGCATGGGCCATGTGATGGGGCAGGATCAGGAAGCATTCCACAAGTGAGGCCAGCAGGACCACAATGACGGTAAAGGGAATATCGGCAATCATGTCGCCAAACCGCCCGCCGATCGAGGTCAGGCCGAAAAAGGCGATCACGGTGGTTATGGTGGCGGAAAAGACCGGCGGAAACATGCGGCGCGCGGCGTTCTCGGAGGCCTCAATCGGGGTTTCCCCCAGACGCCGGGCGCGAAAATCCGCGTGCTCTCCGACCACAATCGCGTCATCCACCACAATCCCCAAGGTGATGATCAGCGCAAAAAGAGAGATCATGTTGATCGTCAGTCCCGACATATACATCAGGAAAATCGCGCTCAGCATCGCCACCGGGATCCCGGCCGCGACCCAAAGCGCCGTGCGGGCGTTGAGAAACAGGAAGAGCAGGATCAGCACGAGGGACAACCCCTGCAACCCGTTCTCCATCAGCATGTTGATCCGGGCTTTGATCAGCTCGGACCGGGTGCGCATCAGGGTGATCTCGACCCCATCGGGCAGGGATGGCAGCATGGCGGCGCGCACCTCTTCCACCTCTTCCTGCAGCGCAATGGCATCCCCCGCAGCCGAGCGCGATACATTCAGCGCAACCGCCGGTCGGTCACCCACGAAATAGGACCGTTCCCGATCCACGCCCCGGCTCAGCACCCGCCCCACATCGCCAATGGTCAGTTTGGAACCGTCCGGGTTCGAGCGCAGCACAATGGCCTCGATCTGATCGGCCGAGCGTTTGGCCACGCCGGTGCGCACCCGCGCCGCGCCCGAGGCCACATCCCCCGCCGGCGCGGTAGAGACCTCTTCCCGGATCGCCGCAGCGATCTGCGCCATGGTCACATCGTGGCGCAGCAGAGAAATCGACGGCAGCTCGATCAGGATTTCCGGTGCAACAATGCCGCGAATGGTGGTGCGGGTCACGCCGCGATCAAACAGGCGCGCCACCATTTCATCGGTGAACCGTCCCAGCTGATCTATGCCCACCGGTCCGGTGATCACCACATCCGTCACACTGTCGCGCCAGGCCCCGCGCCGGACAATCGGCGTGTCACTGTCTTCGGGCAAGGTGCTGATCTCGTCCACGGCGACCTGCACGTCATCTGCGGCCTGGGCCACATCCCAGCCGGGTTCGAACTCCATCTCGATCCGTGCCCGGCCTTCGGTTGCGCGTGAAATCACCTCTTCCACGCCTTCGACAGCCAGAAGGGCCGGTTCCAGAACCTGAACGATGCCCGCATCCACATCTTCTGCCCCGGCCCCGTCCCAGGACACGGTGACAGTCACGCTTTCCACCACCACGTCGGGAAAGAACTGCGCCCGCATTCGGGGGTAGGTCATGATGCCCAGTGTGAGCAGCACCACCAGCAACAGATTGGCCAGCGTGGCATGGCGGGTAAAATAGGACAGGACGCCATTGGCAGCTGAGAGGGGGGCACGCGTGGTCATGGGTCAGCTCCCCATCCGCGACTGCAGCCGCTCGAGCGTGGCGGCAGGCATCCTGCCCGTTTCGATCTGTTGAAGGATCCGGGCCTTGGCATCGTCTTCCATATGCGTATTCTGTTCAACAAAGGCGCGGATTGCCGTGATCTGCGCGGTGCTGAGGGTGATCTCCTTGGGTGTCTGTTCGCCACCGGCGCGGCGCGGTTTGATCCGAATGCCCGCGCCAAGCGTGGGGGTGCGTTCGGCCACCACCTCACGACCCGCAAGCCCGTCACCGCGCACCAGGATCTCATTGCCCTGACGGCGCAGGAGCGTGACCGTCACCTCTTCCAGACGATCCCCTTCGCCCAGGAGCAAAAGAGTGCCGTTGGCGCCAAGGCTTGATGCCGGCAGACGCGCCACGCGATCCAGTGCAGGCTCCGCCACTTCGACGGTCACGAAGTCGCCGGGGCGCAACCCGGCTGCTGCGTCCAGCGTTGCAAAAACCAGACGCCCGGTCTGGCCCTCTCCCACTTCCGCGCTTTCGCGTGCCAGTGTTCCGGTTGCCACCAGCACCCCGTCTGCGCTGTCCAGTCGCACACTGATCGGCGCGCGGGGAAGGGTGCCTTCAGGGGTCAGAAGGCGTGCATATTGCGTGGTGGACAGGCGGAACCTGACTTCCAGCGCATTCGGGTCGATGATCCGGGCCAGTTTCTCATTCGTGGAAACCACCCCGCCACGCAGCACGGTTACATCCGCCAGCGTGCCGGAGATCTCGGCATAGATTTCGGTGTTTTCCAGCCGGCGCTGCGTATCGTCGAGCTGGATCTTGCGGCGGGTGAAAGTGGTGTTGGCGGTGGCAATCCGTGCCTCGGCCGAGATCACCGCCTGCCGTTTGGCCAGCACCGCCTGCTCGGCAGAGGCCGCAGCCAGTGCTGCGGTTTCCACTGCGGCTTCGGTGCCGACCCCTCGTTTGACAAGGTCATTCTGCCGTTCCAGCGCCGCCTCACGCAAGCTTGCCTGCCGCTTGGCATTGGCCAGTTCGTCACGCGCCAGCTCAAGGGCGGCCTCGGCCTCGGCGACATCTGCCTCGGCCTGCTCCACATCTGCCCGGGCCAGTTCCTGGGCCAGCATGAATTCGGTCGGGTCGATCCGTAACAGCAGCTCTCCTTCGGTGACGCGCGCGCCGGTTTCGAACCCGTCGGTCATGTCGATCACCGTGCCACCGGCAAGCGAGCGCACGTCCAGCGCGCGCCGGGAGGCCACCTCGCCATGTACCGACAGGATCGGCACTTCGCGGGCCTCGATATAGGGCAGCAGATTGGCGGCAAACAGCCGTTCGCGCCCCTGCGGGCGGGCATTGTCGCGTTCCGCACGCGCCTTGAACGCGGCCGAAATTTGCAGCGCAGCCAGCGCAAGAAGACCAATAGTGGCGGCAAGCAGGAAAAGCCCGGTCAGGCTGCGACCCAGAAAACGCATGTGGAATACTCCGTTTCATCCACCCCCATCTTGCCCGGCTTTTGTCCGGTGGCAAGATGCGGATGGTCACTTCTTCAAGAGGTGATACGGGACAATCACCGATTTCTGTCGATTATTTTTTGCGTTGCTTGTGTTCTTCGAGGCGCGGGAAAATTTCGACGAAATTGCACGGGTGGTGGCGGTAATCCAGCTGGGCTTCGAGGATCCCGTCCCAGGCGTCCTTGCAGGCGCCGGTGCTGCCGGGCAGTGCAAAAAGATAGGTGCCATTGGCCACGCCACCCGTGGCGCGGGATTGCACCGCCGATGTGCCGATCTTCTCCATCGAAATCATGGTGAAAACGGTTGCGAAGGCTTCGATTTCTTTCTCATAGACATCGCGATGGGCCTCAACCGTCACATCCCGTCCGGTCAGGCCGGTGCCGCCGGTAGAGATGATCACGTCGATCTCCGGGTCCAGGCTCCAGGCGCGCAGCTGGTCGGCAATTTCGCCACGCTCATCGCGGATGATCTTGCGGTCGGCCAGTTCGTGGCCTGCACTTTCCAGCCGTGCAACAAGGGTGTCGCCGGAGCGGTCCTCGTCCATCGAGCGCGTGTCGGAGACTGTCAGGATCGCAATGCGCACCGGGATGAAGTCACGTTTGTTGTCGGCGGGGATATGGGACATGAAGGTGGCCTTTCATCGGAATATGGCGCTGTTTTGCCCGGATCATATCGGCAAATCCCTGATATGGATCAAGGGGGCATGGACCAAGGGGGTGCGGGGTCAGAGATCGCGCAGCCGGGCCTGTAATTCCAGCAGATCCGCCCAGGCCTCGCGTTTTGCGGCCGGGTTGCGCAGAAGATAGGCCGGGTGGAACATCGGCAGGACCGGTTTGTGCCATGCCTCCTCCCAACGTCCCCGCATCCGCGTGATCCCGCGCTTGCCAAGGACCGCCTGACAGGGCGTGTTGCCCATCAGCACAATCAGCTCGGGGGCGACCAGCTGGACGTGACGCTGAAGGAAGGGCACCATCATGGCCATTTCCTCGGGGCTGGGGTCGCGGTTTTGCGGTGGGCGCCAGGGCATCACATTGGTGATATAGAGCGCGTTTTTTGACAGTGCTGCGGTGCGCCCCATGTTGATGGCGGCAAACATCCGGTCCAGCAGCCCCCCGGCGCGGCCCACGAAAGGTTTGCCCTGAATATCTTCGTCCCGCCCCGGGGCCTCTCCGATGATCATCACGCGGGCGGCGGGGTTGCCATCGGCCAGCACCGTGTTGCGCGCCCCTTTCTTGAGGTCACAGCCATCGAACGCCTCCAATGCGGCACGCAGGGCCTCAAGATCCTGTGCCCGTGCGGCGGCTTCTTTCGCGCGGGCGACCCAGTCCACCTCGGGGTCGGGCACACGCGCGGGCGGGGAGGCCAGCGGTGTCGGCGCGGCGGTTTTGGGCTTTCTCGCCTCCAGCTCATAGCGGTTGATCGGCGCATCGCAAATCGCATCCGTCACCCCCAGTTCGACCTGCCAGTCGAGATGGGCGCGGGCGATGTGCCAGTCGAGATCAGAGAGCGCGGGTGATTCCATGAGGGCAGGGTAGGCGGTGGCGCGGGCGGGGGCAACGCCTGTTGCGAGGGGGCTGTGGCGTCCGTTGCCCTTACCGCGTTTTGGTCGGGATGCTGCAGAAGCACTATGGGAAGTAGGTCAACAGATTGGAGGGCTTATTGCTTCTGTTACGGGAATCGGAGTGGCTTTCCGAGCGTTCCGGGTGAGTGGAAATGTTGGGGCGCTGGCAAATGCGGCTGGTATTGGTGCTGCGGAGTTTCTGAATGTGTTTTTCGGCTGGGATGATTTCGTCGCTGGGGTGAGTGACATAAGTGAGTATATTCAGCTGTCTAGCTTGATTTCTCAGGTTGAGAATGGGAAGGCGTATGTAGAATGGCGATTGAACCGTTTGGATGATCTTAGGGATTTGCATCGTCAGTCTTGTGATCACCCCACATCCGATCATGGGTGATTTTGTCAATCTGTTGCAACTTTAGGTGCTGTGGAACGGCAATGACCAATGCGGTCAGGCCGATGAAATGTTCTCGAATGAGCGTGACAAAGGAATGACGGGGCGGGGAAAGGCGGTCAAGCGTGTATGAGAGGCCAAAGGAGAATACCGCTACCGCCAACCAAATAAGATAAAGGGATAGTGCGATCAAAGCCCAATTGCGCCACCAAAGAGCGCTTCCGCGAAGGTGAATGAGTTCCTTATTCGACAGGCTGTCCCAGTCGCGCTGCAGCAGCAGGATGTTTTGAATGCGGTTTTTCCATGACATGGGGAGAGTTACGCTCATCTTGGTTGATGAATGGTAAGCGCGGGCGGAGATGTCCCACAAGAGGGGCTTGACCCACACAGGCCTGTCTGGCCCCTCTTTTCTAGTTTTCTAGTTTTCTAGTTTTCTAGTTTTCTAGTTTTCTAGTTTTCTAGTTTTCTAGTTTTCTAGTTTTCTAGTTTTCTAGTTTTCTAGTTTTCTAGTTTTCTAGTTTTCTAGTTTTCTAGGGCGTAGACCTATAAACGTTGATGTGATTCAAGATGTGAAATCTGGGAGGTTTCATGTCGTCGCATTTCTGGCTCACCGAAGAACAGTACAATAAAATCAGGCCCTTGTTGCCCAATACGCCGCGCGGTGTTCCGCGTGTCGACGACCGGCGCGTGTTATCGGGCATCATTTTCTGCATTCAGCGAGGCTATCGCTGGTCCGATGTGCCGCCGGAATATGGCCCCGCCAAGACGCTCTACAACCGCTACAAACGCTGGTCTGAAGCAGGCGTTTTCGAGCATGTGTTCGAAACTTTGGCGCGGGAGACGGCAGATCTTTCCACGCTGATGATCGACGCCAGCCATGTCAAAACCCATCGCATCGCAGCCAATGGTGCCAAAAAAACACCGGCGAAGGACGGGATATCGGCAAGACAAAAGGCGGGTTGAATTCAAAGCTGCATCTGGTGTGCGATGGCAGTGGCAAGCCGGTCCATCTGCATCTGACCGCAGGCATCGAGCCGATATTACTAATGCAAATCAATGCCTTGAGTCATATATTGCCAGGGGAACCACCGTCATTGCAGACCGAGGTTACGACGCAAATCACCTGCGCGACTGGCTGAGCGACGCCAAGGCAACCGCCTGCATCCCACCGCGCAAGAACCGCAAAATGCAATTCGAATATGACGCAGCCCTCTCCAAAACCCGCAACATCGTCGAGCGCATGTTCAACCGCATCAAGGTTTGGCGACACCTATCACGACGCACCTTCCGCTGCCCAAAAACCTTCTTGGCAGCAGCCCACGTCGCCGCAACAGTCATTTGGCTCTTATGAGTCTACGCCCTAGTTTTCTAGTTTTCTCCCCATGCGATGAAACGCCCTGCATTGCAGGATAGACGTCCCGCCCCCCCGATCCTATAAGCAAAGCAACACGGATCGGAGGCCCCCATGACATTTCGCCAGCGCCATCTTCTGGGCATCGAACATCTGCACCCCGAGGAGATTAAAACCATCCTCAATCTGGCCGATGATTACGTTGATTTGAACCGCAGCGGCAACAAACGCTCCGATGCGCTGGCCGGGCTGACGCAGATCAACATGTTTTTTGAAAACTCCACCCGCACCCAGGCCAGTTTTGAAATTGCGGGCAAACGGCTGGGCGCGGATGTGATGAATATGGCGATGCAGGCCAGTTCGATCAAAAAGGGCGAGACGCTGATCGACACCGCGCTGACGCTGAATGCAATGCACCCGGATCTTCTGGTGGTGCGCCACCCGCATTCCGGGGCGGTGGATCTGCTGGCACAGAAGGTCAATTGCGCGGTGCTGAACGCGGGTGATGGCAAACATGAACACCCGACGCAGGCGCTTTTGGACGCGCTCACGATCCGGCGCGAGAAGGGCCGTCTGCATCGTCTGACCATTGCGATCTGTGGGGACATCGCGCATTCACGCGTGGCCCGCTCAAACCTGATCCTTCTGGGCAAGATGGAAAACCGGGTGCGCCTTGTGGGGCCGCCCACCCTCATGCCCAGCCAGATCGACCAGTTCGGGGTCGAGGTTTATGACGACATGGAGGAGGGTCTGAAAGGCGCGGATGTGGTGATGATGCTGCGGCTTCAGAAGGAACGTATGGATGGGGGCTTTATCCCGTCCGAACGCGAATATTACCACCGTTACGGGCTGGATGCCGAAAAGCTGGCAAATGCCAAGGATGACGCGATTGTCATGCATCCCGGCCCGATGAATCGGGGCGTGGAAATCGACGGCACCATTGCCGATGACATCAACCGCTCGGTCATTCAGGAACAGGTGGAAATGGGCGTGGCCGTGCGCATGGCCGCGATGGACCTGCTGGCACGCAACCACCGCATCATCGCACGTGATCAGGCGGAAAAAGAGACCTATGCCTAAGCGTGTATCAAAAGACTGGTTGCAGCTCGATCAGGGCGAAGACCTGATCCTGCGCGGCTCCGCCCGCCGTGAAACCGCGCTGCGGATTGCAGTTTTCACCACATTGGGCGCCACGGCAATCTATGGTGTGCTGGGCAGTTTCGTAGGGTTGTTCAGCTGGGCCATGGTGCCGGTCTTCGCGCTGATCTTTTACCTCGCTTTCGGAGCGTTCATGCTGGGTCTGCGCCATCAGGGCGATTGGGCCCTGACCTCCCAGGCGCTGTATCTGCGCAAGGGGCTGACCTTTTCGCGCGACAGTATCGCTGGCATCAAACCGCTGGACCGGGCGGTGATCGTCACGATCCGGCGCAAAGATGCGGTGGCCACCCAGCGCCTTGACACCGATGCACCAGCGGATCTGGTGGCAGAACTGAAAAAAGCCCTAGAGGACTGATATGAAACTTGAACCCCGTCTGGAAGATCAGACCGTGCCGGATCTGGAGCCCGGTGAAAAAATACTGGCGCAGTTTCAGGGCAATCGGACCACCTATCTCAAGGAACACGTCATGCTGGCCGCGATCGGCTCTGTGGTGATGGTGGTGATCTTGATGGCGATCAAGAACCCCTTCCCGTGGACTGGGATCGTGGGGGCCGTGCTGGCCATCGCCCTGCGCGGGGCTTATTTGCTCAAGGAACAGACCGGCTTTATCTGGACCCTCACCAACCGCCGCCTGATCGGTCCCACCGGATCGGCCATCCTGCTGCACAATATCGACGCGGTGAACACCATTTTCACCGCCGCCCAGGTGGTGACGATTGCGGGCGACAAGCACATGCTGAAATATCAGGCGGACGCAAAGGACACCAAGGCGCAGATTGATCGGGCGCGGGGGGCGTGACCAAGTACCGCCGCAAATGGGGATGTTCCAACAAGAGATTGGCAACGAACGTTATGCGGGAGGAAGGGAAATTTCGCTGCGTTTGCGCCAATGTCTTCTGCTTTGTCTGCATTATTTCTTTTTACGCTCAGCAATTGCGATGTTGGCGGTTTGCAGTGCCTGTTCGATGAATGGTATTTTCTGGCCCGCATTCCTTGTCAAATCAATCGCGCCCCAGATCAAACCGAGCGTAAGCTGACACTCTCTGGTAAGTGCTTCACTGGGGTCATCGAACCCTGTTGGTAAGCTCGTGCTCGATGCATAGAAGATTTTGTTTCGAGCTTCACCCACGACAATCTGGCGCGGCAAGAGGCTGGAATAGTCACGCCGGATCGAGGGCATATAGTTGTCCTGGAATACCGCGTTGTCTTTGTCCTTGATGGCGCGGAGCGCATATTCGCGGTGATGTTCCACCTGGCGGCGGTTCACGTTGCAAAGGCCGAACTGGGTGCCCTTGGCGTTGGTGTCACCACACCAGCCCAGCTCAAGCGCATCAAAGGCCAGCACATTAAGCCCTCGGCTCATCTCGATCAGGCGGGTGGTGGATTTCTCGGTGATCGAGCGCCAGCCGCGCTCACCCGCCGCCCAGAGGGATCGGATGTAGGTGGTTAGCTCATCGCTGATCTCGGCATGCTTGGCCGCATCGATGTGCGCCTCAAAGAATGCATCCCAAGCACGGGTGACCTTTTGGCGCTTGGCACCATTGTCGGTGCGCGTCTTGCGCATGAGGCCGTGAATGCCAGAGGCCTCATAGTCGCGCACCCAGTTATAGAGGGTTTGTTTGGTGATCAGCTTACGCTTACCAGTCGGGAACCGATGAGGCGTCTCAGCGATCTTTTCGATCATGGCCGCGCGCTCGGCTGATCCTTTGGGCAGATCGGTGGCGGGCCGGATCACGTCACTACGCCAGATCGCCAGATCGAGGTTGCGCTGGAAAGCGGCGTCAGGCTGGTGAGCCTGATCGGCTACTAAGACGGTTTTGCCGGTCTCTGCATGGTGCGAATGGCGATGGCAAGATTGGCGAGCAGACAGAACCCGTTGGGAAAATCGGGCAGGCAATGATGCCCCGGCGGGCGTGACAGCGCATAAGCGTTCTCCACCTTCCCGCTTAACACATCCCGCATGGCAGCCACCGAGAGCCCCGCCGCCAGCGCCGCCAGCTCATATCCCCCCTGTCCAAACGGTGTGCGCAGGCCAAGCTCGCCGCCCCCCGCATCAGACACCCGCTTAAATCTGTCCAGAAAGGCGATGGGATGGACCCGCGCCAGCATCTCATGGGTGGCTGCAGGGGCGCTCGACCCCACCAGCTCACGCGACAACCCGGTCACATCCAGAAGGTTCTTCAGCCGCCGCTTGGTTTCGGGGCTTTCGGGCAAGCCGCCCGCCGCCAGCGGCTGCACCAGCCCACCCACCGGAAGCGTCCCCGCATAATTGCCACCCGAATGCCAGAAACTGCGTTCATCCCAGTAAAATCCCGTGGCCATGATATCCTCCGCTTTGGCGCAAGCTTAACGCGCACCCTTGCCCCGTCCAGCCATTTCCGCCACCAAGAGGGTATGAAAAAAGGCAGCCTCTCTCACCTCGCAATCCCCGGTGCCACGCTTGCGGTGCGCGTCACCCCCAAAGCGTCCCGCAATGCGGTGGAAGAGGTCGACGGCGGGCTGAAAATCTCCGTCACCACGGTGCCCGAAGGCGGAAAAGCAAACAAGGCGGTCGAGAAGCTGCTCTCAACCGCCTTGGGAGTGTCAAAATCGCGCCTGACCCTCACCCATGGGGCCACGTCGCGCGACAAGGTGTTTCGGATAAATTAATCACCCACGCGCGGGATGGAGGATTGGCGATAGGTCTCATCCCCTGCATTAGGATCAACTCCACCGCCCACTGCCCCGTCCAGCGGATCTGGACCATAGCGGTTGTCGCCACGGGTGCCATGCAACGCCAGAAACACAATAAGAATGATCCCTCCGATAAGGGGAACGAACCCAAGCAGAAGCCACCAACCAGAACGACTGGTGTCATGCAAACGACGTGTTGCCGCAGCCAGATAAGGCAGAACAGTTGCAAGCCACAAAAAACCAGTCAGGTACGGGGTTGTCCGTGTTTCGTGAATAGCTGAATGTCCCCGGCGAAACTTCGTTTGCTGTGGTGGTGCCCCAGAAATAGAGATCGAGAAACACTGCGATAGAGAATGCAATCGCCAGAAACAAGAAGAACAGCCAGTACTATGCAGGTCGAGCCCGCCCCTGAAAAGTCACATATTTGGAAAAGCAGGTTTTGACTGCCGTTTGGAAATCCATAAACTCACTCCTTTTTGCCGATTTTCGGCTCTTCACCTTTGAGAATACGAGAGATATTGGCGCTGTGCCGGTAAAAAATCAATGCAGCCAAGGCAACCGCCAGCCCCACCAGACTGTCCTGCCCAAGCAACAGCGCCACCACCGGCGACAGCGCCGCCGCCACCAATGCCGACAGGGATGAAATCCGAAACACGACCGCCGTCACCAACCAAGAAGCGCAGGCCGCAAGACCCAGTGGGAACGACAGCGCCAGCATCGTGCCCAGCCAGGTCGCAACCCCTTTCCCGCCCCTGAAGCCCAGAAACACCGGAAAGCAATGGCCCAGAAAGGCAAAGAAACCCGCAACCTGCGCCGCGTCTTCCCCCACCAGCGCACGCGCCGCCAGCACCGCAGCACCGCCTTTGCCCGCATCCCCGATCAGCGTCAGAAACGCGGCGAGTTTATTGCCGGTCCGCAGCACATTGGTCGCGCCGATATTGCCGGATCCGATCTGACGCAGATCCCCCAACCCGAACAGGCGCGCCATCACAATACCAAACGGGATTGACCCCAGCAGGTAGCCAAGCACAGCCACCAGAGCCAGAGCCAGAACCGGCAGCGCAGACGTTAACTCAGGCATGATCATTCCTCATCTCGGACGGCCAGCGCCCTCATTTTCTGGTCAAAAATATCCCGGGGTGAGACCGCAGGTCGAGGGGCAGCGCCCCTTACCCCGAAAAAACCGACACACCAGCCACCCAGGTGCCGATCACCCGGCCTTCCATCCTCGCCCCGTCAAAAGGCGTGTTCTTCGATTTCGAACGCAGCTTGAACCGGTCGAGCACAAAGGGGGCATCCGGGTCAAACAGCACCAGGTCCGCAGGCGCACCCGGTGCCAGACGACCGCCGGGCAGCCCCAGCAGCCTGGCCGGGTTCAGCGACATCGCCCGCCAGATTGCAGGCAGGTCGATCAGCCCCGAATGCACCACCCGCATCGCGGCGGGAAGCAGGGTTTCCAGACCCACGGCCCCAGAGGCAGCCTCTTCAAACGGCAGGCGTTTGCTCTCCTCATCCTGCGGCGTGTGAAAGCTCGACACCACGTCCACAAGCCCGGAGGCGACCGCCTCGATCATCGCCACGCGATCCTCTTCCGACCGGAGCGGTGGTTTGAGTTTGAAGAAGGTGCGATAGTCGCCCACATCCAGTTCATTCAGGCACAGGTGATGGATATTCACCCCGGCCGAGACCGAATGCCCCGCAGCCTTTGCGCGCTCCAGCGCGGGCAGGGATTTTGCGGTGGACAGGCTGTCGGCATGATAGCGCACCCCGGTCATCTCAACCAGCGCGAGGTCCCGTTCCAGCCCCATCCGTTCGGCCATGGACGAAACCGCGGGCAGGCCCCGCAACGAGGCGAATTTGCCCGAGGTGACAGCGGCCCCTTTCGACAGGCTCGGTTCCTGCGGGTGACCAATGATCAGCGCCCCCAGCGACCGGGCATAGGTCATGGCGCGGGAATAGACCTTGGGATCGGTGACCACATGGTCGCAATCGGTGAAAGCCACGGCGCCCGCATCCAGCATGAAGCCCATCTCTACCATCTCGCGCCCGGCCCGTTCCTTGGTCAGCGCCGCGAGGGCAACCACGTTCACCGGCGCCACCTCAGCGGCACGTCTTGTGGCAAAAGCGAGCGTTTCCGGCGTGTCCACGGCAGGTGTGGTGTCCGGACGGATCACCATGGTGGTCACGCCACCCGCCGCCGCTGCATCCCCGGCGGTTCGAAAGCTTTCCTTATGGCGTTCGCCCGGCTCACCGATTTTCACGCCCATGTCGATCAGACCGGGGGCCAGGCATTTGCCGCCACAGTCGATCACCTCACCTTTCGGTTTCTGGTTCAGCGCGGTGATCACCCCATCTTCCACCGTCAGGCTGCCCAGAGCATCTTCGCCGGTTTCAGGATTGATCAGGCGGGCATTGGTGAAGGTCTTGGTCATCGAAGCGGTCCCTTTGGCATGGGGTTGGTTGGAAATGTCCTAATCGGTTTTGGCGGGCGTTTCTACAGGGAGTTTGACCTTGGCGCAGGATGAAGAGGGCGGTGGGGGGGATCGGAATGAATTGGAATGGTGAGCACGTTCTAAATTGGAATGCATGAAAGGGCTCATCTCTGAAAGGCCTTTGTTTATGGGCGATCCGACAAACGCGGGCAAAATTGGCCGATTGGCAAAAGCGGCACGGTTTATTTTAGAATAGAGCCGCTTGATGCCGCAACTCACCAAACGCGGCATCAACTATGGCCATTCATGCATCGATGCGACCACCTGGCCGATGATCTGAAAGTCACGATCATCGAGGGGGAGCTTGAGCTCTCGCGGCGGGTAAATCGTGTTGGCACTGAGCAACGAGATCGCGCTCTTGCCGATGATCTGGACGTGCTTGACCACAAACTCATCCCAAACGCGCACCACGAAAGCCTTGCCATCTTTTGGACCTGTCGCGGAATTGTTCCGCTCCTTTGACTTGGTATTTTGCCACAAAGGAGAGACATCATGGCATCGAACCCCACCCCCGAATTCCGCGCAGAGGCAGTGCGGGTAGCGTTAACCAGCGGGCTGCCGCGTAAGCAGGTCGCTGCGGATTTTGGCGTCGGCTTCTCGACGCTGAGCCGTTGGATCCAGCAGGATCGGCGCAACCCAGAGAAGCCTTCTGCCCATTCTGATCTCGAGCGCGAGGTCGCGGAGCTGCGCAAAGAGAACCGCATGCTCCGGGAGGAGAGGGAGGTGCTAAAAAAGGCCACCCAGTTCTTTGCGGAGCGAAGCAAATGAGGTTCGCTTTCATCGCAAAGAACGCCGAAATGTTGCCCATCGAACGGCTGTGCCAAATCATGGATGTCAGCCCGCGGGGGTATCGGGCCTTCCGGAGCCGCCCCCTCAGCCAGAGCCAACGCAAGGACATGGTTGTGCTGGCTCATATCCGTGAACAGTTTGCCCTGTCTCTCGGCAGCTATGGCCGGTCACGCATGACCGAGGAATTGAAAGAGTTGGGATTGCCAGTCGGCCACCGCCGCATCGGACGCTTGATGCGTGATAACGGCATTGTGGTTAGAAGGAACAGGAAGTTCAAGGCGACCACGGACAGCAACCACAGCTTCAACATCGCACCGAACTTACTGAACCGGGACTTCTCGGCAGCCCGTCCGAATCGGAAATGGGCGGGTGACATCAGCTATGTCTGGACCCAAGAGGGCTGGCTGTATCTCGCGGTCATCCTCGATCTGCATTCCCGACGGGTGATCGGCTGGGCTGTCAGTAATCGTATGAAGCGGGACCTGGCGATCCGAGCGTTGAACATGGCCATTGCCTTGCGGCGACCATCGAAGGGCTGCATCCATCACACGGACCGCGGCAGCCAATACTGTTCCCACGACTACCAGAAGATCCTACGCCAGCACGGCTTCAAGGTATCAATGAGCGGGACTGGGAATTGTTACGACAACGCTGCCGTCGAAACCTTCTTCAAGACCATCAAGGCGGAACTGCTGTGGCAGCGATCCTGGCGGACACGTCGCGATGCTGAGATGGCCATCTTCGAATACATCAACGGCTTCTACAATCCGCGTCGAAGGCACTCAGCACTGGGCTGGAAAAGCCCCTTGGCCTTCGAACGAAAGGTCGCTTAAGTGAGAAACCGGAGCGGCACAAATACGCGACAAGTCCACCCCGGGATATTTGGAACAAGAAAAATGCGGGATCCTGAGATGTGGCAATCTTGATGTAAATTGCCTTTACATCTTGACGGGAGCGGTTCGAGATACGACATGTCACCGAAGCAAGCCGCGTGAGCGGTGCAGAGTGCAACCGTGCTGAAAAGAGAAGCGATATGCCTGAACGCAATGACGCCGCCCTGAAGTTTCTGCTGACACGTCGTTCCCGGCCTGCAAAAACCCTGACCGGGCCGGGGCCGTCGCGTGAAGACCTGATGCCGATCCTGACGGCGGCCGGGCGCACGCCGGATCATGGCAAGCTGGAGCCGTGGCGGTTCATTGTTCTGGAAAAGCCTGCGCTGGAGCGGTTGGCGGCTTTGGTCACCCTCCGCGGTGCGGCACTGGGCATTGACGAGATGAAAGTGGCCAAAGAGCGCCATGCCTATGACAATTCGCCTCTTGCGGTTGTTGTGGTTGAAAGCCCGGTGGTCTCGGAGAAAATCCCGGCGATCGAACAGACCTATTCGGCGGGGGCGGCCTGTCTGCAACTTCTGAACGCGGCGTTGGCTGCGGGTTGGGGGGCAAACTGGCTGTCGGGCTGGGCCTCTCAGGATCGGGGGTTTCTGCGCGACGGGCTTGGGCTTGAGGATCATGAGCGGGTGGCCGGGATCATTCACATTGGCACGGAAACCGTGGCCCCGCCAGAACGTCCACGCCCGGATATTGCCGCCCTTACCACCTGGATTGAAAACTGAGGACCTGTGATGATTGATGATTTTTTCCGCGCGCTTGCCCAACTGAGTGATCCGCGCTTTCGTAAGGTTCTTTTGAAGGGTCTGGGGCTGACGGTTGGGCTTTTGGTGGCGATCACCTGGGTCATGGTCACCTTGGTAGGGTTTGTGATCCCCGACGTGCTGAGCCTGCCGTTTGTGGGGGAGGTGTCTTTTGTCGGTGGTGTTGCCATGTGGGTGGCCGCGCTGTTGATGATCGTGCTGTCTGCGGTGCTGATGGTGCCGGTGGCGGGGGCCTTTACCGGGCTGTTTCTTGATGAGGTGGCGGATGCGGTTGAGGCGCGGCACTACCCGTATCTGGCGCCGAACGCTGCCCAGCCGATCTCAGCTGCAATCCGTGAAAGCCTTGGGTTTTTCGGCGTGATTGTTGGCGTGAACCTTGTGGCGCTGATCCTGTTTTTCTTTGTGGGGCCGCTGGCGCCGATCCTGTTTTACGCGGTGAACGGCTATCTGCTGGGGCGGGAATATTTCACCATGGCGGCGATGCGCCGGATGGAGCGTGAGGCGGCCCATGCCCTGCGCAAACGTCACAACACCCAGATCTGGATTGCGGGCATACTGATGGCCGTGCCGCTGTCGATCCCGCTAGTGAACCTGTTGATCCCCATTCTGGGGGCCGCGACCTTCACCCATATGTTCCAGCGATTGTCGGGACGGTGAGTTCAGGAGCCCGAAACCCGTGACGCAATCGGGCTAACGGTTGGACATATCGTCGGCGATCTGGCGCAGCGTGATGTGACATTGCTCCGAGTGTCGATCCTGATAGTAGCTGTGCCCCACATTGGGCAACATGATACATGTGTCGGGGATGGTTGATCGCCATGAGGCTGAGGGTATGTTTGGGTCCTCCTCCCCGAAAAACACCAGGGACGGGGTAGGGATTTCCCGTTCGTCTCGCAGCCGTGTCGAGGAAATGCAGTAAAGCCCTCGCAAACGCACATATCGGCAAGCGGTCTGCCACAGGGCGGTTCCCCCGGCGCTATACCCCAACCCAAACCAATCGCTGCTCAGGCGCTCGGAAAGGGCGCGGACGGCTGTTTCCAGGCCACCCTGTTGGAACAAATGCTGATGCAGGGCGGGCCCGTTCAGATCAGGTGCTCCGCTCAGCTCTGGCAAGGAAAGGTGCTCGACCTGGGTCAGGTCTGGCAAGCGGGCGCTGATACATTCCACCGGGGCGGGCGCGGAAAATATGTCGGTCACAACGCATAGTTTCATTGGTTGGCTCCGACTGTGCTGCACCTCAAAGACCGATGATTACCCCTCTGGTCCCATCCGGTTGAACCAGTCGATATCCTCAACCGTGATCCAGCCCGAGACGATGATCCCCGCAACCACTGCCCAGGCGAGGCTTGCCCAGATGGTGACGATAATCATGGTGCGCCCAAGCCTGAAATTGGCGGGCGCACCGGCATGGGTTCCCCGCAGCACGGCCCCTTCGTCGCCCTGCGTGCGTAGGCGGATGGGCAGGACCACAAACATGGTCACGAACCAGATCACGACATACAGGACAAGGGCTGCGGTTATGGTCATCAGACTTGTTCCAGCTCAACCAGAGTGCCGTTGAAATCTTTCGGATGCAGGAACAGGACCGGCTTTCCATGGGCGCCGATCTTGGGCTCTCCGGTGCCCAGCACACGTGCGCCGGCCTCTTTCAGCTTGTCCCGTGCGGCCAGGATGTCGTCGACCTCATAACAGATGTGGTGGATGCCACCGGCGGGGTTCTTTTCCAGAAAACCTGCGATGGGCGAATTGTCCCCCAGCGGGTAGAGCAGTTCGATCTTGGTGTTGGGCAGTTCGATGAACACCACGGTCACGCCATGATCCGGTTCGTCCTGCGGCGGGTTCACCTTGGCCCCAAGCGTATCACGATACTGGGCCGAAGCCGCTTCCAGATCCGGCACCGCAATGGCCACGTGGTTCAGACGTCCAATCATTTCTCTCTCCCTCCGACAAGTGTTGGGGTCTTATGCCGTGTGGGTGGGGTCTGTGGCAAGAACGCACATGCCGCAGAGCAGCAATTGTGACTGTTAAAGTGTTTTGACGTCCCTCTGAGGCAGGGAAAAATGGAAACGCCGTAAGAGATATTAATGTCGTGGACGTCTCAGGATACCCACCTGCCCCCAAGTTTTCCCCGAAACGCTTCAGTGTGGGATCTTGGCTGGGCATGGGGGATTAACCCGTGGTTTACCATTTTCGGCTTTCGTGGGGGAGGAAAGGAATCGCTGCCATGAGTGATGATCTCGAACGCTTCTTGATGAGCCAACCCGCAACCCCCGACCGCCCCCTGCAGGGCAAGACCGTGCTGTTGGTCGAAGACAGCCGATATGCCTCCGAGGCTATTCGCCTTCTGTGCCTGCGATCCGGGGCACGGATTCGCCGGGCGGATAGTCTGGCCTCCGCGCACCGGCATCTGCGGGTCTACCGCCCCTCCATCGTGATTGTGGATATGGGGTTGCCCGACGGGTCAGGGGCAGATCTGATCCGGGAACTGGCGCAGGAGCCATGCCGCGTTCCGGTGCTGATCGCAATCAGCGGTGATGACGCCACCCACAACGACGCAATCAAGGCCGGGGCAGATCGGTTCATGGCAAAGCCGCTTGAAAGCCTCGCGGTGTTTCAACAAACCGTGCTGGAGCTGTTGCCCAAAGGCGAAGGCCCTTCAGGTCTGCGCGAAGTCTCCGGCGAATTGGTGCATCCCGATGCAATGGCCCTGCAGGATGACCTCAGCCATATGGCAGAGATCATGGGGGAGGATCCGGATAATGTGGATGTCGGGTATATTGCCCAGTTCCTCGGTGGTGTGGCGCGCTCGGCCCATGACAAAAAGCTCGAACATGCCGCTGACGATCTTGCCCGTGCGGGTAGGGGAGAGGGGGGCTGGCGCAAGCAATATGATCTGGTCGCCGGGCTGGTTCAGGAACGGCTTGCCGCGCGTCAGGCACTCTGACTGGCCGGATGGCACCAGCAACGGCACCGGTAACGACAACAGCGGCTGGAGGTCTGGAGTATCCCGCCGGTTGCTGACTGGCGCCCCTTTGACAAGAGATATCACGTACCGCGCTGACCGACCCGGTTACGGACCGGTCGCTCAATTGCCCCCACCCCTTCACATTTACGCCCCAATTCGGTGGAACATTCGGTTGGAATGCAACACGAGGGTCAAGGGGCTCGCTGCACAAGCGGTGGCGAGGCCGCGTAAAAGGTGGAGGAAATGGTGGACAAGATGGCGACCGCATTACCCCAGGCAAATACCGAGATGTCGACAGATGCCAGACAGGCAGGCCCCAGCTGGGCAGAGGCCGCGGTGGATTGGGCTGTGCTTAT
Source organism: Aliiroseovarius crassostreae (assembly GCF_001307765.1). Lineage (GTDB taxonomy): Bacteria > Pseudomonadota > Alphaproteobacteria > Rhodobacterales > Rhodobacteraceae > Aliiroseovarius > Aliiroseovarius crassostreae. The sequence goes on along the minus strand of NZ_LKBA01000006.1, from coordinate 745,256 downwards.
GTGTGGTGCCGCAATGTTGATGATTGCCGTGGCGCTCTCTCTTGCAGCCCCGTCTCAGGCGGTTGCCACGGAAGAGGTGCCCCCGGTCGGGCAGGCAGCACCGACCGCGCGCGTGTCCTGATCTTCTGATCCATAGGCTTTGCCCCGGCAGCTCCGCTGCTGGCTGCAGGGAAAAAGAAAAGCCCGCGCATTGCGCGGGCTTTGTGTTTCACGGTTTGGCCGGACCCGGTTTATTCCTGTGGAATAACCCGCAGGTGAAGCTCCCGCAGCTGCTCGTTTTCCGGCAAGCTGGGTGCCCCCATCATCAGGTCTTCAGCACGCTGGTTCATCGGGAACAGCATCACTTCGCGGATGTTTTCCTGATCGGCCAGCAGCATCACAATCCGGTCGATCCCGGCGGCACAGCCACCGTGCGGCGGGGCGCCGTAATGGAACGCGTTGAAAAGCGCGCCAAAGCGGTTCTTCACCTCGTCTTCGCCGTAGCCTGCCAGTTCAAAGGCCTTCAACATGATCTCTGGCTTGTGGTTCCGGATCGCACCTGACACCAGCTCATAGCCGTTACAGGCCAGGTCATATTGGTATCCCAGCACGTTGAGCGGATCGCCGTTCAGTGCGTCCATACCGCCCTGCGGCATTGAGAACGGGTTGTGTTCAAAGTCGATCTTGCCGGTTTCCTCGTCGGCTTCGTAGATCGGGAAATCGACGATCCAGGCAAAGGCAAAACGGTCCTTGTCCGTCAGGCCCAGCTCGTCCCCGATCACGTCGCGTGCACGGCCCGCAACCTTTTCAAAGGCTTTCGGCTTGCCACCCAGGAAGAAGGCCGCGTCGCCCACGCCCAGACCCAGTTGCTGACGGATCGCCTCGGTGCGCTCCGGGCCGATGTTCTTGGCCAGCGGGCCAGCCGCTTCCATGCCTTCGCCCTGATCGCGCCAGAAGATATAGCCCATGCCTGGCAGACCTTCCTGCTGGGCAAACTTGTTCATCCGGTCGCAGAATTTGCGCGAGCCGCCTTTCGGCGCGGGGATGGCGCGGATTTCGGTGCCTTCGTTTTCCAGAAGTTTTGCAAAGATTGCAAAGCCGGACCCGGCGAAATGCTCGCTCACAACCTGCATCTTGATCGGATTGCGCAGGTCCGGTTTGTCGGTGCCATACCAAAGCGCCGCGTCCTTGTAGGAGATCTGCGGCCAGTCAGTGTCGACCTTGCGCCCCCCGCCGAACTCTTCAAACACGCCCTGCAGCACGGGTTGAATGGTGTCGAACACGTCCTGCTGGGTCACAAAGGACATTTCCATGTCGAGCTGATAGAAATCGGTGGGCGAACGGTCGGCGCGCGGGTCCTCGTCGCGGAAACAAGGTGCGATCTGGAAGTATTTGTCAAAGCCCGCCACCATCATCAGCTGTTTGAACTGCTGCGGCGCCTGGGGCAGCGCGTAAAACTTGCCGGGATGCAGGCGCGACGGCACCAGGAAGTCACGCGCACCTTCGGGCGAGGAGGCGGTGATGATCGGGGTCTGGTATTCGCGGAAATCCGCGTCCCACATGCGTTTGCGCATCGAGGCCACCACGTCCGAGCGCAGTTTCATGCTTTGTTGCATCTGTTCGCGGCGCAGGTCGAGATACCGGTATTTCAGGCGGGTTTCTTCCGGGTATTCCTGGTCGCCGAACACGATCAGCGGCAGTTCCCCCGCGTCGCCCAGAACCTCAAGGTCACGCACGAAAACTTCAACTTCGCCGGTCGGGATCTTGTCATTGACCAGATCCGCGTCGCGCGCTTTCACGTTGCCATCGATGCGAATGCACCATTCCGACCGCACTTTTTCCATCTCGGCAAACACCGGGCTGTCCGGGTCGCACAGAACCTGGGTCACGCCATAATGGTCGCGCAGGTCGATGAACAGAATGCCGCCATGGTCGCGGACACGGTGGACCCAGCCGGAAAGGCGAACGGTGTCACCTACGTTGGATTTGTTAAGCTCGGCGCAGGTATGGCTGCGATATGCGTGCATGTTACGGCCTTTCATCGGCAAAATCGGATCGGTGCCCGCAGGGTTCGGGCAAAGGTGTCATGCGCTGTAAAACGCGTCTTTGCCGATACACAAGGTTGCGCCGCGCTTGTCAAGCAAACTGGTTGAAATGGGGGCATTCCGGGGCCCAAATTGCCGGGGTTGCCCCGCGCAGCGCATTGGTCAGGCGGATCTCGGTTGCGCCTTTCAGGTCATGTGGTGTCAGAACGGCCTCGGTGAGGGCGCCCGTCGTCAGGCGGTTTTGCCGATAGATGCCGGGCAGGCAGCCGGAGGAAAGTGGCGGGGTCAGGACCTCGCCGTTGGGTCGGGTCAGTTCGATATTGGTGATGGTGCCTTCGCAGATCTCACCGCGTTCGTTCAGGAAAATCCATTCGTCAATGCCGTCAGGCAAGGCCGCGCGCGCGTCGTTGTAAAGGGCGCGCCGGGTGGTTTTGTGCAAAAGCCACGGATTGTCCGAGCGCAGCCGTTCCGGGTGGATTGCAAAGCGCCAGCTGGGGACTGAGGCGGGCAGGGGGGCTGTGGTCAGATCCAACCTGCCGTCCTGCGCAAGGGTCAGCCGCGCGCGCAGGGGCTCGGGTGCGGTTTGCGATGCCAAGAGGGCGCGCGCCTTGCCCTCATCAAAGGGAAACCCAAGCCATTGCGCAGACCGCGCCATCCGCGCCATGTGCAGGTCCAGCCGCGCCACGCCCGCAGGCCCAAGCGCAAAGGTTTCAATCAGCTCTGTTCCATCTGGAACGCTTCCGCAAACCGTGCTTTCCATAGGGCTTCCTCATATTCCGACCCGCTTGTGCTGTCCCACACGACCCCGCCGCCCACATTCAGGCGGGCCTGGCCGTCTTCGACCATCAGCGTGCGGATGGCCACGTTGAAACTGGAGGCGCCATCCGGGGCGGCCCAGCCGATCGTGCCACAATAAATGTCGCGCGGATCCGGCTCCAACCCGCGCAGAATTTCCATCGCGCGGATTTTCGGCGCACCGGTGATTGAGCCGCAGGGGAACAATGCGCGCAGGATATCGGACAGCTGCACCCCCTCTGCCAGCTCGGCCGCCACGGTCGATACCATCTGGTGCACGGTGGCATAGCTTTCCACGCAGAAGAGTTCCGGCACATGCACCGATCCGGGTCTGGCCACGCGAGAGATGTCGTTGCGCAGGAGGTCGACGATCATCAGGTTTTCGGCGTTGTTCTTTTCATCCGTGATCAGGAAATCGCGGTTGGCGCGATCCTGCGCCGGGTCCTCCGAACGCGGCTGGGTGCCTTTCATCGGCCGCGTTTCAATGCGCCCGGCGGCGGTGGTGCGGAAAAACAGTTCGGGCGAACGCGAGAGGAGCGCGGGCAGCCCGTCTTGTTCCACCAGCGCCCCATGCAGCACCGGCTGGCGTGTCATCAGGGCGGCGTAAAGCATCGCCGGATCGCCATGCACCGTGCTGTCAATCGGGAAGGTCAGGTTGGCCTGATAGATGTCCCCCGCGCCAATGGCGTCATGCACCTGTTCAAAGGCGTGGCGATAGCGCGTTTCGTCCCAGCGGGGGGAAAGCGTGCCCAGCCCGACATCCCGTCCGGCCCGGCCCATGGGCAGGTCTTCGGCAGGCGCGGGCCCGTCATAGACACCAAAGCGCAACAGTGGCAGGCGGCGGTTTTCCGGCAGAAGCGGTACAAGTTTCGGTTCAAGCACATAGCCCAGCTCATAGCTTGCATATCCGGCCAGCCACAGCCCTTCCGCCCGTGCGCAATCCAGCGCGTCAAGTGCTGCGGGCACCTCGGCCGGGGTTGTCGCCTCGATCATGCGGATCGGGCGGGTGAACTGGCAGGGTCTTCCCGCCTGACCCCGGTCATGACAAAACTGGTCGAACCTGATCTGCACCCGCGGTGTCCCTTTTGCTGGTTGTGCTGCTGTTTAAGCGGTGTGCGCCAAAGGGCGCTGTTGTGAAGGCCATGTATAATCCCCGTCGCAGGGAGGGAAGGGCAGAATGCGCCACTTCAGTGAAGTTTTACGCGCCGTTGCGCCTTCCCCCCTGCCACATGCCCGCATTTGCCCCTCAGACCCGGTCTTTCGCAAACAAACTGCGCAAACCTGTCGCGCAGACGTAATGAGGGCTTGCACAACATCTTTCGATCACTATAACGCAGGACAATTTGCGCGCGGGACAGACTCGTGCCTATACTCTGCCTTGACCTGCCGAAGGGGGATCCCATGCCGAAAAGAACCGATATCAAATCCATCATGATCATCGGGGCGGGCCCCATTATCATTGGCCAGGCCTGCGAATTTGACTATTCCGGTGCCCAGGCCTGTAAAGCCCTGCGCGAGGAAGGGTATCGCGTCATCCTGGTGAACTCGAACCCGGCGACGATCATGACCGACCCGGACATGGCGGATGCGACCTATATCGAACCGATCACCGCCGAAGTGGTTGCCAAGATCATCGAGAAGGAACGCCCCGATGCGCTTTTGCCGACGATGGGCGGGCAGACCGGTCTGAACACCGCGCTGGAGCTTGATGACCTTGGCGTGCTGGACAAGTTCAACGTGGAACTGATCGGCGCCAAGCGCGATGCGATTGAAATGGCAGAAGATCGCAAACTGTTCCGCGAAGCAATGGATCGTCTGGGCATCGAAAACCCGCGCGCGACCATCGTCACCGCGCCGACCAATGACAAGGGTCAGGCGGATCTGAATGCCGGGGTGAAAATCGCGCTGGAAACGCTGGATGACATCGGCCTTCCCGCCATTATCCGCCCCGCCTTTACCCTGGGCGGCACCGGGGGGGGCGTGGCTTATAACCGCGAGGAATACGAACATTACTGCCGCACCGGCATGGATGCCTCGCCGGTGAACCAGATCCTCGTTGATGAAAGCCTTCTGGGCTGGAAAGAATATGAGATGGAGGTGGTGCGCGACACTGCCGACAACGCGATCATCGTCTGCTCGATCGAAAATATCGACCCGATGGGCGTGCATACCGGTGACAGTATCACCGTGGCCCCTGCGCTGACGCTGACCGACAAGGAATACCAGCTGATGCGCACCCACTCGATCAACGTGCTGCGTGAGATCGGCGTGGAAACCGGCGGATCCAACGTGCAATGGGCGGTAAACCCGAAAGATGGCCGCATGGTGGTGATTGAGATGAACCCGCGCGTGTCGCGCTCCTCCGCGCTGGCCTCAAAGGCGACCGGTTTCCCGATTGCCAAGATCGCTGCGAAACTGGCCGTGGGCTATACGCTGGATGAGCTGGACAATGACATCACCAAGGTCACGCCCGCCTCGTTTGAGCCGACCATCGACTATGTGGTTACCAAGATCCCGCGCTTTGCGTTTGAGAAATTCCCGGGCTCGAAGCCGGAGCTTACCACCGCGATGAAATCGGTGGGTGAGGTCATGTCGATCGGCCGCACCATCCATGAAAGCCTGCAAAAGGCGCTCGCCTCGATGGAAACCGGCCTGACCGGCTTTGACGAGATCGAGATCCCCGGCGCGCCGGACCATGCCGCCCTGATCAAGTCGATTTCCGAGCAGCGCCCCGACCGGATCCTGAAAATCGCACAGGTGATGCGCCACGGGCTGAGCAATGAGGAAATCCAGCGTGTGACCGCGTTTGATCCGTGGTTCCTTGCCCGGATCCGTGAAATCGTCGATGCCGAGAACGCGGTGAAAGACAGCGGGCTGCCCTCGGATGCGGCGGGCCTGCGCAAGCTCAAGATGCTGGGCTTTACCGATGCGCGTCTGGCCAAGCTGACCGGCTTCAAGGAAACCGACGTGCGGGGTGCGCGCCGCAAGGTCGGCGTGAACGCGGTCTTCAAACGGATCGACACCTGCGCCGCTGAATTTGAAGCGCAGACGCCTTACATGTACTCCACCTACGAAGCGCCGATGATGGGCGACGTGGAATGTGAGGCCCGCCCGTCGGACCGCAAAAAGGTTGTCATTCTGGGCGGTGGTCCGAACCGGATCGGTCAGGGGATCGAGTTTGACTATTGTTGCTGTCACGCTTGTTTCGCGCTGACTGGGGCGGGTTATGAAACCATCATGGTCAACTGTAACCCGGAAACCGTGTCGACCGATTACGACACCTCGGATCGCCTCTATTTCGAACCGCTGACCTTCGAACATGTGATGGAAATCCTGCGGATTGAGCAGGAAAACGGCACGCTGCACGGCGTCATCGTTCAGTTTGGCGGCCAGACGCCGCTGAAGCTCGCCAATGCGCTGGAGGCCGAGGGCATTCCGATCCTGGGCACCACGCCCGACGCGATTGACCTTGCCGAAGACCGCGAGCGGTTCCAGGCGCTGGTGAACCAGCTTGGCCTGAAGCAACCGAAAAATGGCATCGCCGCCACGGATGCTCAGGCGCTTGAAATCGCAGGGGAAATCGGCTTCCCGCTGGTGATCCGCCCGTCCTATGTACTGGGTGGCCGCGCGATGGAGATCGTGCGCGACATGGCCCAGCTGGAACGCTACATCGCTGAGGCCGTGGTGGTGTCGGGTGACAGCCCGGTTCTGCTGGACAGCTATCTGTCCGGGGCGGTTGAAGTGGATGTGGACGCGCTTTCGGATGGGGAAAAGGTCCATGTGGCCGGTATCATGCAGCATATCGAAGAGGCCGGCGTGCACTCGGGCGACAGTGCCTGTTCGCTGCCGCCTTACTCGCTGTCGGCTGAGATCATCGCCGAGCTGCGCCGACAGTCCGAAGCCCTGGCGCTGGCCCTCAACGTGGTCGGTCTGATGAACGTGCAGTTTGCCGTGAAAGACAATGAGATCTACCTGATCGAAGTGAACCCGCGCGCCTCGCGCACAGTGCCCTTTGTGGCCAAGGCCGTCGGCAGCCCGATTGCCACCATCGCCGCACGGGTGATGGCGGGCGAAAAGCTTGATGCCTTCGATCTGGTCAATCCCGAGATCGACACCTTTGCGGTGAAAGAGGCCGTGCTGCCCTTTGCCCGTTTCCCCGGCGTCGACACGCTGCTTGGGCCGGAAATGCGTTCCACCGGTGAGGTGATGGGCGCGGACAAAAGCTTTGCCATGGCGTTCCTCAAGGCCCAGATGGGCGCCGGCACACATCTGCCGACCGAGGGCAAGGTCTTCCTGTCGATCAAGGAAAGCGACAAGACCGGGCAGCTGGTGGAAACCGCCAAGATGCTGAAAGATCTTGGGTTTTCGATCATCGCCACCTATGGCACCGCCAAGTTCCTCAAGGAAAATGGCATTGAGACCGAAGAGGTGAACAAGGTTTATGAGCCGGGTCGCAACATTGTCGACCACATGAAAGACGGCGATGTGCAACTGGTGATGAACACGACCGAAGGCGCGCAATCGGTGAATGACAGTCGCCAGATGCGCAATGTCGCCCTGATGGATAAGATCCCCTATTTCACCACGCTGGCCGCGTCGCACGCCGCTGCACGCGCGATGAAAGCGCGGGTCGAGCGTGAGATCGAGGTGGCGCCGCTTCAGGCATAACGCCCCTTTCCAAAACAAGAAAAGCGCCGTTCATCCGGGCGGCGCTTTTGATTTCGCGCGGGGTTTTGACGTGCTTAAAGCGTTTCGGGATAGGCTTGAGACACATGTTTATTCCGAAACGCCCACGGCATTGATATCTCTTGCAGCGTGTTGGGGCATGTCGACCCTGTTCAGCTCCTGTTCATTCCCCTGTCGCCTCCCCGTCATTCAGATGGGCAAAGGGGCGATGGCTGTCTTTGGATTGGCTCAGCAGGTCCATCGACAGGCGCAACCACTGCCAGCATTTATCCGCGACCGCCTCGGTTTCGGGCTGGCGCCCGATGCTGGCAATCACCCGGCCCAGATCCACGAAATGCTCCATCCGCAGAGTGCGTGTTTCCAGCTGCCCGCGCAGGGTGCTCAACACCTGTCGGGCCTCCTGATCCATGGTTTTCGGGAGGTGGGTGTTTTCGATTTCCGCAGTGATGCTGTTTAACAGGCTGAGCAGCCGGTGATGCTGATCTTCCGGCAGGTGCCGGGGTTTGACCGGGTCATGGCGGGCAAATTTCAGGCGCAGCGCAACCAGGGTATGATCAATCTCATCCCGCAGATGGTTCAGGTTTCCCACGTCTTTCAACAGCGGGATTTCGGGGCGGGTCAGATGGGACAAAAGCTGAATACCCAGCGCGTCCGCAGCCGCCAGCACCTTGTTCACATAGGCCAGCTGCGCCCGCAAAGGATCGCGGCCCTTCTGGTGCACGTCTTCATCCAACGCCTGCCGGAACCCCTGTTCCATCCGCAAAAACGCCGTGTCATCATCCCCTGTCGGGTCAGGATAAGGAGGTTCCATCTTGCCTCTCGCTTACCAACCCTCGCTGAGGTCAGCGTAGAATGTGACGGGAGATGAGGCAAGGGGGATCTGCTTGGGGTTGATTGTCTGAAAAAGCAATTTCGCTTTCCTACTCGCATAGATTGAGTATGATGTGGGCCGGTTAGAGATGAGGGTGCCATGGGTGACGTGCTGAAAGATCTGATGGACGCGGCGAACAACCGGATCCGTAGCCCGTTTTTGGGATCAATCCTCTTTGTGTTTCTGGTGGTGAACTGGCGCCCCCTGTTCAACCTGCTGTTCGGGGATAGCCCGGTGCTGGTGCGGTTGGCGCATTTTGACAATGTGACAACGTGGGAGTCGCTTTATTTGTGGCCTGTCGTCGGGGGAGTGGTATTTGCTCTGGCGAGTCCATGGTTGAGATACGCCGGGGCATGGGTGGCAAAAAAGCCTGTCGCGCATCTCAAACAGTTGCAGGATGAGGCGGCGCACCAGCACCAGATCGCGGATATTCGCAGGGCTACTGAGCTTGAGGAAAGACGTGCAGCGGAAGAGGAGGCGCGTGAACGCCGCAAAATTGAGGCGGCGAAGCGTGAGAAAGAGGCTGAGGAAGTTGGGGGTGAGGAGCTAGTTGAACAACTCCTGAATGACGCAGAAGGAAAGCTTGAAAGAAAATCCATTAAGGAATCTGAGCTTGTGGTTGGCGCCGTGGGATTGTTAGTGGATGTAGCTGGATCAAAATCTGGGGAGATAATGCTGACCACCAATCCAAGTAATCAAACGTTCCTTAAGCGTTCAGAAAGTCCCGTTGCCAAGATTGGGGATGCGGCTCTTAGACAGTTGAGTAGGAAAGAACACTTGGCAACTTCTCATTATGTTGACCAATTGGTTCAAATTGGATTCTTGAAACCAATTCATAAAGATTTTTCGGCGCCAATAAAAATGATCCAATACTACCAAATTACCCACGAAGGGCATGAGGCAGCTGATCGCTTTTTAACGAAGATCAATTCAGTCGTCCGAGGAGCTTAGCTGTATTTCTCACCGCAACCCCCCCCAAAGGTCATACTCCCCAGCCTCATCCACCTCGACCGAGACGATCTCGCCGACCTGCAACCCTTCGGTGCCCTCGTCGATGAACAGGTTTCCGTCGATCTCTGGCGCATCCGCCTTGGTGCGGCAGGTGGCGATGCCGTCTTCGTCGATGTCGTCCACGATCACATCCATGGTCTGGCCTACTTTCGCGGCCAGTTTCGCCTCGGAAATTGCCTGGGCTTTCTCCATGAACCGTTCCCACCGGTCCTGTTTGACCTCGGCAGGCACGTGATCGGGCAGGTCGTTTGACCGCGCCCCGTCAACATTTTCATATTGAAAACACCCAACCCGATCCAGTTGCGCGTCGTCCATCCAATCCAGAAGGGTCTGAAACTCGGCCTCGGTTTCGCCGGGATAGCCGACGATAAAGGTCGAGCGCAGGGTGATGTCCGGGCAAATGCCGCGCCATTCGGCAATCCGGTCCAGCGTGCGTTCTGCGGCCGCCGGGCGCGCCATGCGCCTCAAGGTATCGGGGTGGGCGTGCTGGAACGGAATATCGAGATAGGGCAGGATCAGCCCGTCCGCCATCAGCGGGATCAGCTCGCGCACATGGGGGTAGGGATAGATGTAATGCATCCGCACCCACAGATCGTGGCCCGCCCCCAGATTGCTTTTCAGCGCCCCAAGGTCGCGCGCCAGATCGGTGATATGCGCCCGATGCCCGCGTTCCTCTGCGTGTTTGATATCCACCCCATAGGCGGATGTGTCCTGCGAAATGACCAGCAGTTCCTTGACGCCTGCCTCCACCAGCTTTTCCGCCTCGCGCACCACCGCATGGGCCGGGCGCGACACCAGGCGCCCCCGCATGTCGGGGATGATGCAGAATTTGCAATGGTGATTGCAGCCCTCGGAAATCTTCAGATAGCTGTAATGGCGCGGGGTCAGCTTCACGCCCGACGCTGGCAGCAGATCCACAAACGGGTCCGGCGCGGGCGGCACCGCCCCATGCACCGCGTCCAGAACCTGCTCATATTGATGCGGGCCGGTCACGGCCAACACGCTGGGATGGGTGCCGCGGATGTAATCCTCTTCCGCCCCCAGACAGCCGGTGACGATGACACGCCCGTTTTCCTTCAGCGCCTCGCCAATCGCCTCAAGGCTTTCGGCCTTCGCACTGTCCAGAAACCCGCAGGTGTTCACGATCACCGCATCCGCCCCGGTGTAATCCGGGCTGATCGCATAACCCTCGGCCCTGAGCCGCGTCAGGATCCGCTCACTGTCCACCAGCGCCTTGGGGCAGCCCAGGCTGACCATACCAATCTTCGGCTGCCCCTCGCGCACGGGATCGGTGATCCGGGCTTTCGGGGCAAGGTCAGGGCGCAGGTTCGGAGGGTTGATCGCATCAGTCATGGCGCGCGGTATACCCCGCTATGCCTGCCCTGACCAGCCTTCCAGAACATAAGTTGCAAGGAGGGAGAACGCCAATCCGATCGGCCCACCATCCTTATATGATGCGCGACGTTTCCACGTCACGCTGTTTCAACACAATGTGGAAACGCTTCAGCGAAACAGTGTCGACCCCCACAACAAGACAACTCCGCGCCGCCGACACCGAAATCGGTTGCGCAGTGATTTCTGAAAGATCATTCCGGTTTCGGCACATGTTGATCCAGCATGATCGTGTTGCCATCAGGATCGGTAATCAGCAGATGATCCGGGCCGTCCGCACCGGGCGCGGCCGGACGGGTGGGGGTGATCCCCACCTCCTGCAACATGGCCTGAATTTTTCGAATATCATCAAACTCTTCCGCGCTTACGCCAGGGGCCGACCAGCCCGGATTGAACGTCATCATGTTCTTTTCAAACATGCCCTGGAAAAGCCCGATCACCGTGCCGCCACTTTCCAAAATGACCCAGTTCTGATCCATGTCACCGCCGATCTGGCGAAACCCAAGCGCCTGATAAAAGGCCAGGGATGCGGCGATGTCCTTCACCGCGAGGCTCAGGGAAAAGGTGCCAAGCTGCATAACACACCTCCTTCGTGTCAGGCTCCCCCATCCTATCACAAATCCCCCGCCGCCGTCTTTTTCTTGCCGGAAATACCTCGGGGGGCCGAAGGCGGGGGCAGAGCCCCCTCAGGGCTTGCCACAAAAAAAGGCGCGGGATATGCCCACGCCCTTTCCAGATACAGTTGAAACCAGAGCTCTTATCGTTTGCGATCGCGACGCGAGGACATCGGCTGGAATGCCACCCCCACATGGGCCTCGCAATAAGGTTTGCCCTGCTGAACAGGCAGCCCGCAGAACCAGAATTCTTCGGTGGCCGGGTCACCGATGGGCCATTTGCAGGTCTTCTCGGTCAGTTCCATCAGGCTCAGCTTCTTGGCGCCCTTCTCGATCTCGTTCACCTTGGCCAGCGCCTCGGGGCTGACCTCATTGGCCGAGGGTTGGGGCGGAAGGGGCTGACCTGCGGGAATGATCGCCTTGCGGGCGGGCAGGGCCGGTTTTTCTGCGGCGGGCGCTGCTGCAGGTGCGTCTGCTTCAGCCGCCGCTTCTTTCTTGGCGGCGGGTTTGGGCTTCGGGGCCGCCTTCGCTTTGCTTGCGGCGGGTTTTGCCGCCGGTTTTTCCTTGGCTGCTGGTTTGGCTGCCGGTTTGGCACCACCGCTGGTGCGGTTCGACAGGCCCAGACGGTGTACTTTGCCAATCACCGCGTTGCGGGTCACGCCGCCCAGTTCCTTGGCGATCACCGAGGCCGATTGCCCCTCACCCCACATCTTTTTCAGAATTTCAACGCGTTCGTCGGTCCAGGACATGCAGTTTCCCGTCTTTCGGTCTGATTGGGCAGATACACCCGGTGAATTCACGAAGGCTTATATTAGCCACAAGCGCGCCGGATACAAGACGTCACACGAATCAATTTCTGCGACGTGGCGCACGGGCCTCGCGTCCGGCAAGGATCACCCCTCCGGCAATGATAATCCCTGCCCCAAGCAGGGATGTGGCGGCGGGGATCACGGAAAATCCGATGAAGTCGTAAAGACCCGCAAAGATCAGCGTGGCATATTGGAACGGGGCGACGAAACTCGCATCTGCCCGCTTCATGCCCTGGATAAAGGCGGCTTGCGCCGTGGCCATCATGGTCCCCAGCGCGGCCAGCGCCAGCCACTGCGCGCCATTGGGCCACTGAAATGTCCCGCTGGCCCAGATCCAGAACACCGCGCCGCTTGCAATGGTGCAGCCGATTGCATTGTTGAACCACAGGATCTGAAGCGGGCTTTCCCGCCCGGTCAGCCGCTTGATCAGGGTGATTTCGAACCCCATCGCAAAGGCGGCTGCAAGTGCGAGCAGCACCGCCGGGTGAAACCCGCTGCCGCCGGGTTGCACCAGGATAAGCGCCCCGGTCAGGGCAATCGCCGCCGCCCCCCAGCGCCATATCCCCACCCGCTCGCCCAGCAAGGGCACCGCCAGCATCATGGCAATGATCGGGTTCAGGAACGAGATTGCCGTGGCGTCCGCCAGAGGAATGAAGGTCACCGCCGCAAACATCAGCGAAATCCCCAGCCAGCCTGCGGCAGAACGCGCCACATGCAACTGCCAATGCACCTGGTGAAAGCCCGGACGCAGCGCCAGCACGGCCCCTGAAATGGCAAGGAAGGCAAACAGAAACCGTCCATGGCTGATCTGCAGCGGATGGAGCGGCGCGCCCAGATGATCCTGCCCCACCAGCTTGGCCAGCAGGGTTGTGCCCGCAATCAGGGCCGAGGCGACAAGGATGAAGGCAGCCGCAGCTACCGGGCTCTCGGGCTGCTGCGGGGTCTGGCGCGTTTTCATGACCTCTCGCTTACCCTGTGCGCCGGTTGCAGAAAAGCAGAAGTTGAAAAGGCTGGACAGATTGCCGGTCAATCGCTACATCGCCCCCATGATCACGCGGACCCATCCCCTCTGCGGCCCTGCCGCCATCCGACGCCGACGCTTTCGCGCCTGACGTCCGGTTTCGCTTGATCGCGCGCCAGTTCGGCGCATCCCTCCAAACATCTCCACCTGAAAAACCACTGTAATTGTTGACTTGAAGCCCGCCTTTCGGCACGAAAGGGGCTTCGATAGACCACGAAGGATATCACCATGATCCCGTCGCTTCTGCCGACCTATAACCGTGTTCCCCTCGCGTTTGAGCGTGGCCAGGGAAGCTGGCTCGTGACCGAGGGCGGGGTGCGATATCTTGATCTGGCGTCCGGCATCGCGGTGAACGCGCTGGGCCATGCCCATCCCGCATTGGTTGAGGTGATCACGGAGCAGGCCGCCAAGCTGTGGCATGTGTCGAACCTCTACCAGATCCCCGGCCAGCAGGCGCTGGCAGATGCGCTGGTGGACAAGACCTTTGCCGACACCGCGTTTTTCACCAACTCGGGCACCGAGGCCTGCGAGCTGGCGGTCAAGATGGCGCGCAAATACTGGCATGACAAAGGCCAGCCGGAACGGGTGGAGATCATCGGTTTCGAAGGCTCGTTCCATGGCCGTTCCTCGGCGGGGATTGCCGCGGCAGGCGGTGAGAAACTTACCAAAGGGTTCGGACCTTTGCTGCCGGGCTTCAAGCATCTTGCCTTTGGGGATCTGGACGGTCTGACCGATGCGCTGTCACATGACACTGTGGCGGCGGTGATCATCGAACCGGTTCAGGGCGAGGGCGGCATTCGCCCGGTGCCGGATACTGAGCTGAAGGCGATCCGCGCGGCCTGTGATGAGGCTGGTGTGCTGCTCATCTTTGACGAGGTGCAATGTGGTGTTGGCCGCACCGGCAAGCTCTTTGCCCATGAATGGGCCGGGGTGACACCGGATATCATGATGGTTGCCAAAGGCATTGGCGGGGGCTTTCCGCTGGGCGCGGTTCTGGCCACGCAAGAGGCCGCCTCGGGCATGGTGGCAGGCACGCATGGCTCGACCTATGGCGGCAACCCGCTGGCCTGTGCGGTGGGCAACAAAGTGCTCGAGATCATCTCGGATGAGGCCTTCCTGGATGAGGTGAACCGCAAGGCGGCGCTGCTCCGGCAGAAACTGGAAGGGCTGGTGGCAAGCCATCCCGACGTTTTCGAAGAGGTGCGGGGGGCGGGCCTGATGCTGGGCTTGAAATGCAAGCCCGCCAACACCGATGTGCTGTCCGCCTGTTACGACGCGCATCTGCTGGTGGTGCCGGCCGGCGACAATGTGCTGCGCCTGCTGCCGGCGCTGACGATTGAAGACGACGATATTGACGCCGCGCTCTCGCGGCTGGATCAGGCCGCCACTGCGGTAGAAGGGCAAGCCCAATGAAACATTTCCTTGATATCCACAAAACCGATGTTGGCGACCTGAAGGCGATGCTGACCCAGGCCCATGACATGAAACAGGCGCGCAAGGGACAGCCCAAGGCAACGCTCGATGCGGATCAGCCGCTGAAGGATCACATGGTTGCGCTGATTTTTGAAAAACCGTCTACCCGCACCCGGGTGAGCTTTGATGTCGGCGTGCGCCAGCTGGGTGGGCAGACCATGGTCCTGTCGGGATCCGAGATGCAGCTGGGCCATGGCGAAACCGTCGCCGACACGGCGCGCGTCCTGTCGCGCTATGTCGATATGATCATGATCCGCACCTTTGAAGAGGCCACCCTGCTGGAGATGGCCGAACATGCCGATGTGCCGGTGATCAACGGGCTGACCAACCGCTCGCACCCTTGCCAGATCATGGCCGATATCCTGACCTATGAAGAGCATCGCGGCTCCATCGAGGGCAAGAAAGTGGTCTGGGCGGGGGATGGCAACAATGTCTGCGCGTCGTTCATCCATGCCGCCGGACAGTTTGGGTTTGACCTGACCTTTACCGGGCCGGACGTGCTGGATCCCGAACAGGTTTTCGTCGCGGACGCCCGCGCCAAAGGGGCCAGGATCGAGATCGAGCGCAATCCGATGAAGGCCGTGGAAGGGGCTGACCTGGTGGTTGCGGATACCTGGGTCAGCATGCATGACGCCCCCTCAGCGCGTGAGCGGCGCCATAACCTGCTGCGCCCCTATCAGGTGAATGACGAATTGATGAAAGCGGCCAATGACGACGCGCTGTTCATGCATTGCCTGCCTGCCCACCGGGAAGAAGAGGTCACCAATTCGGTCATGGACGGGCCGCAATCGGTGATCTTTGACGAAGCGGAAAACCGGCTTCATGCGCAAAAGGCTGTCATGCGCTGGTGCCTCGGCAAATAAGCGCATTCAGCTTACGCTGCGTCAACATCTCAGTAAGGGCGGATCCTCGACAGGATTCGCCCATATTTTTGCCTAATTTCCCGTTAAGATAGAGGGGGTAGCCAGTGAATGTGTATCGAGAAACCTTGATTTTCTGCCAATCAACACTCTGAGATAAAATGAATTTTGAACATTTGACACATTTTTCGCAAACACTCGCCAACCCGCATGTCGGGGCTTTATTGGTTGGTGGGTTGTGGTCTTACTGGTTTGGCGCAACCTACTCTCGTTTCTGGGTGATGCGTCATCTTCACCTCGCGGGTCTGATTGTGCTGATCATGCTGACCTTCTACCTGATTGGCGTGCTGCTGCTCAGGGGAGGGGGCTATCTGACAGACACGCTGCCCCAGATGCCGGTCGGCGGATGAGGATGCATTGATACCAAACCGCGTGATGAAAAAGCCGCGCTGAGAGGCGCGGCTTTTCTAGTTTTGCTCTGTGATTTTCTTGCCGGAGGGCGTTTAGCCAACCATGGCGTTCAGGATGTAAAAAATCACTGCAGACATGAGGGCCGCGGCAGGCACGGTGATCACCCAGGCCGCCACAATGGTCATGAAATGGGACCGGCGCACCAGCTTGCGGCGGCGGCGCTCTTCGGCGGGCAGGCGCCGGGCTTCCGGGCGCTTCGATGCCTGACCACGCAGGCGGCGCTCCATATGCCATTCGCGGTAGAACCCCACGCCGAACACGCCGCCCACGGCGATATGGGTCGAGGATACCGGCAGGCCCAGCCAGCTGGCCACAATCACGGTGATGGCTGCGGACAGGGCCACACAATAGGCGCGCATCGGGTTCAGCTTGGTGATCTGGCTGCCGACCATGCGGATCAGTTTGGGGCCAAACAGGACCAGGCCAAACGAGATCCCGAAGGCGCCGATCACCATCACCCAGACCGGGATCGGCACTTTCGAGGCAAAATCACCGACGCTTTCGACATGCACGATGGCGGCCAGCGGGCCAACCGCATTGGCCACGTCATTGGCCCCATGGGCAAAAGACAGCATCGCGGCCGAGAAGATCAGCGGCAGGCCAAACAACGCCTTCAGCGATTTGGTGCGGTTCTCAAGCCCTTGGGCCTGTCTGGCAATCAGGGGTGCCGAAATCGCATAGGCCGTGCCCCCCACGAAAGCGCCGATCATCAGCGCAGTGACAAGGTCGATCTTGATGATCCGCTTGAACCCTTTGATGGCAAGATAGGCGCCAAAGGCGGCGGCCATGATGCCGATCAGCACCGGCACCCAGCGTTTGGCCGCTGCAATCTTGTCGTCCTGATAGATGATCTTGGCCTTGATGAAGGCCAGGAACAGGGCTGCGATCGCGCCGCCCAGAACCGGTGAGATTACCCAGCTGGCGGCAATCTTGCCCATCGTCGGCCAGCTTACTGCAGCAAAGCCTGCCGCCGCGATGCCCGCCCCCATCACGCCACCAACAACCGAGTGCGTGGTCGAAACCGGTGCTCCTACCCAGGTGGCAAGGTTCACCCAAAGGGCGGAAGAAATCAGTGCCGCCATCATGGCCCAGACAAAAACACGCACATCTGAAAACCCGGACGGATCAATGATGCCCTTGGAGATGGTCGACACAACATCGCCCCCCGCCAGCATGGCCCCCGCACTTTCGAAAAGGGCAGCAATCACGATCGCGCCCCCCATGGTCAGCGCATTCGCCCCCACGGCGGGACCCATGTTGTTGGCCACGTCATTGGCACCGATATTGATCGCCATGTAAGCGCCAAATGCGGCGGCAGTCACCACCACAAGCGAGGTCGGGGTGCCGCCGAAAAACACGGCAGCCCCAATGGCGGCCACGACGATAAAGACCAGAGCAACCCCCATGCCCACCAGCGGGCGCGAGATATATTGCGCGGCATATTCAAACTGGCTGATTTTGTTCAGGTCTTTGTCCAGCGTGTTCCACTGGTTGCCCTTCGGTGCGTCCGACATGGCTCCGGTCCCCTTGTCTTGGCCTGATGCCCGTTGACCGGCAGAGGTGTGACAGTGTCACAAAACGGTCATCCAGGCGTTACACTCAGGGGCTGCGCTAGCGCGTCAGCGCCTCAATTGCAACAGGGAATGGGGCTGGTCGGTCCGGTGGGGCGCAGTGTTGCAGAACTGGCGACAGAAGCCGAAATGATAGCGCCTGAAAATTGGTCAGAAATTACGCAGGAGCCGTTTCAGTCCCGGCTCATCCACCATTTTCGCCGCTTTTTCCGGGGCCACCCATTTGCGGGTGCGTTCATGGGATTCGGGAAACTCGTCCGCCAGTTTCTTGACCTTCAGCGGAAACACCGTTGCCTCGCAGCGGGTGACAAGCCCGTTATCAAGCGCCTTCTCATAAGAAAACGCACCCACCGGCATGTGTCCCAGCTTGGCTTCCTTGACGCCGGCCTCTTCCCAGGCCTCCTGCGCGGCCGCATCCGGGGCGGCTTTTCCCTCCATCGGCCAGCCTTTTGGCAAAATCCAGCGCCCGGTGCCACGTGACGTCACCAGCAGGACCTCTTTCTCTTCCCCCTTGCCGCGATAGCACAGCGCAGCCACCTGCGGATAAGACGGGCGGCGAAACAGGGGAGCGACATATTCCTCCCAGGCGTATTTCAGGATTTGAGGCATGGATCGGGCTGTTCTGGGCCTGTGGCGTGTTCTTCACGTGTTATTTTGCTGCGTATCAGGCGGATATAAGGGGGCTGTGGGTAGAATTCAAGCACTGAGCTCTTGGCAATGAGCACTTAGCACTGAGCAACGGAGGCGTGGCTGGGACCATACGGGGGGGCAGCCTCGTGCCTTGGTAAGGGGCGTTGCCCCTCGGCCCCCCTCTTCGAGTGCGGCCTCACCCCAGGATGTTTTTGACCAGAAAATGAGGCGGGATGTTCCTGTCCGCACCGGTGTGTTTCGCGCAGGGCTTACTTTGTGCGTGGTTTCGCGCGGGGTTTATTTCGTGCGCGGTTTCGCGCGCAACGTCGGATCGGCCTGGGTCGGGTCTTCGGGCCAGGGATGTTTCGGGTAGCGCCCACGCATGTCCTTGCGCACGTCAGCGTATGAACTGGCCCAGAAGCCGGGGATATCAAGCGTGGTCTGCACCGGTTTATGTCCGGGTGACAGCAGGGTGACGCGCAGCGGGGTGCGGCCCACCATGGGGTGGCGGGTCACGCCAAAAAGCTCTTGCAGGCGGATCTGGATTTCCGGGTGGTCGCCGGCATAGTCAATCGGAACCTTCCGCCCCAGCGGTGTTTCGAAATGGGCGGGGGCGAGCCGGTCCAGCATCTGCATCTGTGGCCAGTCGAGCCGCGCGCGCAGGGCCTCAAGCGCGTCGAATTTTTTCCAGTCGGTGGCGGTTTTCACCCCGGAAAGATGCGGTAGCAACCAGGTTTCGAGGCTTTCCATCAGCGCGCTTTCCCGCATGTCCGGCAGCTCTTCCCCCTCATCGCGCAGCAACTCAACCCGCGCCACAAAACGTTTTGCGGCATCTGACAGGCGCAGGCCCAGGTCGCGCACCCCGTCCAGCATGGCGCGGGCGATCTCCTCGTTCGGGGCGTCTTTCCAGATCCGGTCGTCCAGCACCACGGCCCCGAGCCGTTCCCGGCGTCGCGCCACGACACGGCCGTCACGTCTGGACCATTCACAGTCATCATGCCAGCGGATATTGTCCGCGAACAGCTCGCGCAGTTCGCTTTCGCTGATCTGGATGGCCTGACGGATTTTTGCTTCGCGCGGATTGCCGTCGGTATCGGTCACGACGATCAGCCTGGCATTGGCCAGCGGTGTGGCCGGGTCCATGATGCAGCCCTTGCCGCCGGACAGCACGAAACGGGGGGTGTCCCCCGGGCGGCGCAGGCCAATGCGGTCGGGATAGGCGAGGGCCGTCTGTTGGGCCTCAGTCAGGTCCGGCCCCTCGGGCACCATGCGCGCCACCCGCCTGGCCTCGGCCCGGATACGCTCAACCGCGCCCCGATTGGCCTGCAGCCCCCGGTGCCGGGCAAACCCGTTGGGGTCGCGGATCGCCTCAAGTCGGAGCGCAAGATCGGGATCCGCCCCGCGGGGCAGCGGATCCCGTTCCCCCCAAAGGGCGGCGAGCGGTGCCGCGGACGCGCCGGCAACCACCATCATATGCCCGAGGCGCGGATGCATCGGCAGGCGCGCAAGCTGGCGACCGTGATCGGTGATCCGCCCGTCAGCATCCAACGCCCCCAGATCACGGAGCAACTGCTGGGCTTCGCGCAGGATCCCGGCATTTGGCGGGGTCAGGAAGGCCAGCCCAGACCCGTCGGCAGCCCCCCACATCGCAAGCTCCAACGCCAGTGGCGCAAGGTCGGCAGTTTCGATTTCAGCGGGCGGGAACGGCGGCAACCCGCCTTCTTCGCCGCGTGTCCACAACCGGTAGCAAACCCCCTCTGCCACCCGACCGGCGCGCCCCTGCCTCTGGGTGGCTTCGGCCTTGGAGACACGTTCGGTCACCAGGCGCGACATGCCGGACCCCGGATCAAATCGCGCCCGGCGCGCCAGCCCCGCATCGACCACCACACGAATGTCCTGAATGGTCAGTGAGGTTTCGGCAATGGCGGTTGCCAGCACGATCTTGCGCCCCGTGCCTGCGGGCTGAATGGCCGCGCGCTGGGCCGAAAACTCCATGGCGCCGAAAAGAGTGTGGAGGTGGCAATCCTGCGGCAGGCGCCCCCTCAGGGCGGCTTCGCAGCGCCGGATTTCCCCCTCGCCGGGCAGGAACACCAACACGCCGCCCGCTGTTTCGTCAAGGGCCCGCAACACGAGATCTGCGGTTGCCTCCGGGAGACGTACGCCCTTGGCAAGGGGGCGATCGAGGTGCCGGGTTTCGACCGGAAAAGCGCGCCCGTGCGAGCGGATGATCGGTGCGTCTTCCAGCAGCCGCGCCACCGGTTCGGCGTCCAGCGTCGCGGACATGACCACCAGTTTCAGGTCGTCTCGCAGCGCGCCCATGGCCTCCCATGTCAGGGCCAGCCCGAGATCCGCCACCAGGGAGCGTTCGTGGAACTCGTCGAAGATCACGGCGCCGACCCCCTCAAGGGACGGGTCGGATTGCAACATCCGGGTCAGGATCCCCTCGGTCACCACCTCGATACACGTGGCCTTTGACGTTTTCACCTCACCGCGAATGCGATAGCCCACGGTTTGCCCGACAGGTTCCCCAAGGGTTTGCGCCATGCGCTCGGCCGCGGTGCGTGCAGCAAGCCTGCGCGGCTCCAGCATGATCAGCCGCCCTTCAAAAGCGCCCGCCGCCAGCATCTTCAGGGGCACCAGGGTGGTTTTGCCCGCCCCCGGTGGGGCCATCAACACCGCGCGCCCGGTGTCATGAAGGGCCGTGAGAAGATCGGGCAGGGCGTCGTGAATGGGCAGTTGATCCGTCATGCCCCCTTATCCCCAAGCTGGTGCAGCCCGTCCAGTCACCACTTTTTTCTTGTTTCAAATATCTCGGGGTGAGCGAGCTTGCCTCGCGAGGGGCAGCGCCCCTGATCTGCCCCGGCGGCCAACAGGGATCGCCCTACAAAGGGTGCGCCCGGCAACGCTCTGGACGAACCCCCTTTGCCCCGTTATGACTTTCGCGGAAAATCGAGGGGGCAGGCATGGACATTCAGGATCTCGCGAACCGGGTAGCGGCAGGAGAGCGCCGGGCGCTGGCGCGGGCGATCACTCTGGTCGAAAGTGCGCGCAAGGATCACCGGGCGCAGGCGACCGAGCTGCTCGAGGCGGTGGCCCCCCTGAAACGCGAAGCATTGCGGATCGGTCTGTCCGGCACGCCGGGGGTCGGGAAATCCACCTTTATCGAAGCCTTTGGCATGTTCCTGATCGAACAGGGGCTCAAAGTGGCGGTTCTGGCCGTTGACCCGTCATCGGCGCGCTCTGGCGGGTCCATTCTGGGGGACAAGACCCGGATGGAAAGCCTGTCGCGGGAGAAAAACGCCTTTATCCGCCCCTCGCCATCGCAGGCGCAGATGGGGGGCGTTGCGCGCCGCTCGCGTGAGGCGGTGGCGCTGTGTGAGGCGGCGGGGTTTGATGTGGTCCTGATCGAAACCGTGGGGGTGGGCCAGTCCGAGACCATGGTGGCGGAAATGGCGGATCTGTTCCTGCTCCTGATTGCGCCTGCGGGCGGGGATGAGTTGCAGGGGGTGAAACGCGGCATCATGGAAATCGCCGATATCATCCTGGTGAACAAGGCTGACGGGCCGCTGAAGGAAACCGCCATGCGGACCTGCGCGGATTATGCCGGTGCGTTGCGCCTGTTGCGCAAACGTCCCTATGACCCGGAAGGTTTCCCCAAGGCGCAGATGGTCTCTGCGGTCACCCATGCAGGTCTGCCCGAGGCCTGGGCGGCCATGACCGAGCTGAGTGACTGGCGCCGCGCACAGGGGCACTGGTCCACCCGCCGGGCCGAGCAGGCGCGTCACTGGTTCGAGGAAGATGTGCGCCTTGGCCTTCTGGCGGCCCTTGAAAAGGGCGATATCCGCGCGCGCCTGAATGTTCTGGGCGGGCAGGTTGCCCGTGGCGAGGTGGGGGCCAGTCGTGCGGCGGAAGAGATGATTGCCCATATTCACGCCGACATGCGCTGATGCCAGCGGCGGGCCCTCCCGCGCCTTATTGACCTGCGGTCGTCAGGCTTGGGGGTGGCTCACTTCGTGAGCCTGAAGGGGCTTTGCCCCTCGGTCCCCCTTTTTGAGGGGGCCCTCACCCCAGGATATTGTTGACCAGAAAATGGGGGCGGGGTGACGCAGTTCGATCTTGGCAAACTGGACGAGCGCTGTCGTCGTCTTGTTGGGGATACTCTCGATGACAAACGAGCATCGGAACTGATTTCGGCCGTTCTTCGGCATGGTACGCTGGAACGTGGCGACGCGCAGATTGTGCTCAAGGCCTCTGAGCGTGCGGTACGCAATACGCGGAGCAAACTGACCGCCGCTGGATACTTGACTTTCACCTTGCCGAAGATGTCGGTTCGGTTAGCGTTTCCATTAGATTCTCGAGAGCGGCTCTTTCCAAATCTGTCTGGAGATGGCGCGCCCCAAAATAACGCTGGGGATGCAGGGAGAAATGCCTGACCGCCGGCTTTTCCCATGGGCGGTGAGATTTCCACTAAGGCTCGCTCGTTTGTCACTTGTCCTCCGTGATGGACATTAGACGGTTCGCTCATGGGTGTTGGAAAGTCGCTTGATCAAAGCTAATGGATCAAATTGGTTTTGCCTTTGCCCCAAGGTGATACTGTGAAAATACGCTCCAAAGTCCCTGGTGCGTTTTCCAAGCTGTAGCATGATGAAGGTCGCGCATGATGCTTTCTGAGCTCCTGCAGCATTCTTGGCGTTCTCGAATGTTTCTGGGGGAATGCCCATAAGCCAAAGCACTGACGACGCAAGGGTTGCTCTCCTGCGCATTTTCGAGAAGGAGCAACGTCTGCTTGCCGCAGTTGATCACATCGCGCGAAGGCGCGCGAGGAGCGCAGACCCCACGGCAACCGCATCTCGCAATTAAGGGCAAAAAATTCACCAAACGCGACACCAGGCCTTCATCTGCGATGACAGGTCGGGCTTTCCTATGTTTACGCGGCTTTCAGATTTTCTCTTTAGGAGCAGCATTAAAGGGTTTTTCCTTTGCCCGAGGATTGTGCTGCTTTGGTCAAAAAAATGCCCTAGTGGTCACGCAGGGTCGCTTGGTCAAGAAAGATGGAAAGTAGGTATTTATCATGGCAATAAACACGATAGAGGCATTCTACCTAGGGATTTTTTCCGATCTTGACCTGGATGAATCCGATTTTCAGTCCGAGGGATCATCATCCCTTCTGGGGCTGACCTTCGGCGGCCCCGATGCGCCGCTTTATGACAGCATCGACAGTCTGGGCATGGACGATGCCAATGACGATGGCAGCGTGAAGGAAAACGACAACGGCCAGACCGGCGAGGATCTGATCTACGACGGCGTGCGCTCCACGCTTGACAGCGTCATCGATTACAACGTGACCATCACCTATTCGGACGGCACGACCGTGACGACCCAGATGGGGGTCGTTCAGGACGAGATGGGGCGCCTGTTTCTCAGGCCCTATGGCACCGGAAACGGGTTCAACGACGTTCTCGACGACAAACCAATCGAGTCCATTACGCTCGACAGTATCGTCGGCGATAGTTTCAGCGGCAATGTAGCCTTTGCCGAACAGGATGCGTTCATAGACGGGGATGTGGACGGCACCTCGGGTGATGACGCTATGGGCACCAGCTACATCGACGCTGACGGCACCCAGATGAACGCCTATGGCGGCGACGATACGGTGGATGGCGGCGCTGGCAACGACACAATCCAGACCGGTGCGGGTCAAGATCAGGTTCAGGGCGGTAGCGGTGCGGACACCATCGACGCGGGGGAAGGCGACGACACGGTGGATGGCGGCACCGGCGACGACACGATCGAAGGCGGCGAAGGGGCCGACGCGATTGCAGGCGGCGATGGCGCCGACGTCATCATCGACAGCAGCGCGACTTCGCAGGATACGATTGACGGCGGGGCCGGGGCCGACAGCATCTCTGTGGGCGGCGGCGATGACCTCGTCTATGGCGGCACGGGTTCCGATACGATTGCGGGCGGTGACGGGGCTGATGTCATCTACGGCGGCGAAGACCCGGCAACCTCGGTCGGCGGCAGCAACACGGTGGTCACGACCTATTCGGTCATTCATCTTGGCCGTGCGCCCGAGGTGGACAACGCCGAAGGTGATGCGGCGAACGATAATGAGAACGGGCTGCTCGGCACCTATGGCGGGCCAGGGGCGGAACTTTACAACGCGATCCAGACGGCGACGACGACCGACAGCAACGCCAGCGGCCATATTGATCCCGACGACGATGCCACGCCGGAAACCATCACGGTCGACGGCATCGACAAGATCATCGATACGGGCGTTGTTTATAACGCAACGGTGACGTTTACCGACGGCACCAGCGGGACCTTCACGGCCGTGGTAATCCAGACCACGGACGGCGAAACCTACATGATGCCGGAAGTGTCGAACAATGACGACAACGTCCTGTTGACCAGCAAACCGATCGAGAGCATTTCGCTTGATAGCGTCGCGGTAAATTACACGGATATCATTCCGCAGCGGTTGGATGCGGATTACGCCCTGCCTGGAGACACCGATACCTCGGGTGACAGTATCGATGGAGGGGCGGGCGCCGATACGATCTTTGGCGGTGCGGGGTCCGATACGATAGATGGTGGTACCGGCGATGACAGCCTCGCAGGCGGCGATGATGCCGATACCTTCGTCGTGCAGGACGGGTTCGGCACTGACACCATTCTCGGCGGCGAGGGCGGGATCGACAGCGATACGATCGACCTGTCGCGTGTAACGGCCCCGGTCACGGTCACCTATACGGGCGACGAGGCGGGCACGATCACCGATGGCGCGAATACCATCACGTTCTCGGGCGTCGAAAACCTCATTCTGACTGACCTGGCCGATCTGGTCGATGGAACCGCTGATGGCTCTGGCCTGAATGTCGTCGCAGGCGGTGGCGACGACACGGTGACCGGCGGGTTTGGCAATGACACGGTGGATGGTGGTGACGGGGCCGACGACATCCAGGGCGGAGATGGCGGCGACCTGCTCTACGGCAGTGCCGGGTTCGATACGATTGACGGCGGAACGGGCAACGACACCATCTTTGGCGGGTCCGACATGGCAACGATCACCGGCGGTGATGGGGATGACCAGATTTTCGCAGCCAGCAGCGGCTCCAGCATCGATGGCGGAACCGGGGCGGACACGATTCAGGGGTCGGTCGTGGACGACACGATCATCGGCGGCTCTGGCGACGATTCGATCATCGCCAATGGCGGGGATGACCTCATCGACGCCGGATCGGGCGACGATCTTGTCGACGGTGGCGCGGGCAACGATACGATAGACGGGGGGTCGCTCCCGGATCGTCAGGCGCTGGAATGGTCCGAAGAAGGCAGCGGCACGGATATCGGCAGCGGTTTCACCCAGAATACCGGTGATATGGATATCACCGTGACCTTTCAAAAGTTTACCAGTGATCCCAACAGCGATGCGGTGATCAGAACCAACGAGCAATATGTCGAAACCGATGAAGGCATCGATGCGTTCTCCGCTCTCTTGATCGAGGGCGGTGACCAGCTGGGAACCACGACGCGCACGACGCTTGATTTCGCGGCTGCGCAAGCCGGTGTTTCCGACGAGGTCGAAAACGTCGTGTTCCGTCTCAACGACGTGGACAATAGCTCCTTCTATACAGACAGCGTCACGATCCTCGCCTATGACGCCGATGGCAACGCCGTCCCGGTGACATTATCGCAGCCCGGCGCAACCGATCCCGACAATATCTCGGGCAACACGGTCACCGCCAGCGGTGGCGGCGATAGCTCGAGCAGCGTGAACGGCTCGGTCCTGGTCGAGATCCCGGGGCCGGTGTCGAAGATCGTGATCCTCCACGGCAACTCCGGTTCGACCGTGACCAGTCATTCGCTTTATGTCTCGGATGTGCATTTCGATCCGATCTCCACCGTACCGGAGACGGATAACGACACGCTGACCGGCGGCGATGGCGACGATGTTTTTATTGTCGGGGACGGCCATGACACCATCACCGACTTCAACACCGGCAACAGCGGCGCGCTTGGCGACAGTGATACCACCAACAACGACTTCATTGATCTGTCGGGACATTACGACAGCATGTCGGAGTTGTACGCCGACCAGGCCGATGACGGTATCCTCAACCAGTCCAACACCACTGATACCAAAGGCAACACGGTCGACTATTCCGACAACACCCAGTTCGGCCCGGACAGCAGCCTGACCATCCAGGGGGCGACCGCCGACAAATCCACGTTTACCACAGACAATACCGGGGTCGCCTGTTTCACCTCCGGCACATCGATCCGCACACCCGAGGGCGAGGTTTTGATCGATAACCTCCGCAAGGGCGATCTGGCCTACACGCTCGACAACGGCCCGCAACCCATTCGCTGGATCGGGTCGCGCCACGTCTCCGCGGCCGAGCTTGACGCCCATCCCAACCTGCGCCCGATCCGCATCCGTGCGGGCGCGCTTGGCCCGAACATTCCCGAACAGGATCTCATCGTGTCCCCCCAGCACCGGATTCTCGTTCGTTCGCGGATTGCCGTGCGCATGTTCGATGCTCAGGAAGTGCTGGTCGCCGCCAAGCACCTGCTGGAGGTTGATGGTGTCGATGTGGCCAGCGACCTCGCAGACATCACCTACTATCATTTCCTGTTTGACCAGCACGAGATCGTTGTGGCGCATGGGGCGGAAGCCGAAAGCCTGTACACCGGCCGGCAAGCTTTGAAATCCGTTTCACCAGAAGCACGAAAAGAAATTTTCCTGCTGTTCCCGGAGTTGGAGAGTGCCGATTGCCCACCGCCAACAGCCCGTCATATCGTTGCCAGAAAGAGAGCAAGCACTTTTGCTCAGCGTCACCTGAAAAACGGCCATCCATTGGTAACGGCCATCCACTGGTAACAGGTAAGCGATAAAACCAAACCATCCCGCAACCAAGGGCCGGACCGGGCATTCTGGCCCAAGAGCTGCCTCGCGGCGTTTCAGCGCACGAGACGTGCTGGCGCAGAGATACATTTCAGCGCCGCTGCCAGAACCAGGTAACCTTGCATTTTTGACGAACGACATCTCTCTGAAAGTGCTGGTGGTGCTAGCCTCTCTGCGCTCTGAAAGGGGGCTGAATCACTGTCCCTTTTGTCGTGCAGGTTTGGGACGACATATTGCAAAAATAGGGCCCGCTGCGCCATTGCCAGAGGCCCAGGCAACTGCCGCCTATCTTGCTTTCATGACCAAAGGCCCTGAACGCCGCGCCATGCGCCACCGTCGCGAAACTCCGCATCAAATCGCATAATACGAAGAAACAGAGTTCCGATCTTTTACGTTGCCGACCCAGAAGAGTTTTACGGTCGTAGCATGTTTATTTCTGCGAATCAGATCAGCAACAGTCCCTATACACGCAACAGTCCCCACACACGGAACAATCCCCATGCGCGCAACATTTCCCGTCACTTGCGAACACTGTTTCTCCAAACTCCCAGATTTCAAGGCATATTAATTAAATTTAAAGAAAATGATTTACTCGCAGTGATCGGCAGAGCGATAGATAGTGTCGCCCGCTTCGGAGGGGGCATTGCTCAGAAGAGAGACCTGTAAAGTAAGGATTCACCATGCCGAGAGACTATCAAGATTACCAGTTTACCGCGTTTCGGTCCCAGTCCCTCTTCGGGGGCGGCTCAGACGGTATTGGTTCCCAATTCACAGTGCCCTCCGGTGGGGCGGTTTCGATCTCGGTCCGGGACGATGAAGCAAACCTTGGCGGCGATTTGCGCTGGAACGAACATGCCGACGATCTTTACGTCAGCGGCGCAACCATCCGCAACGAGAGTGGCCAAAGCGTCGGCAATGGCGGCAAGATCTATGGCGAGCATTACACGGTCGTGCGTGACAGTTCCGGCCAGGAATACCGCATGGTCCGGATTGAGCAGAACAACTCGAACGAGGTGTTCTATTCGTTTGACAAGTCCTACGGTGTGCCGGACGAGGGCACGAACCTGACCGTGGTCCGGACCTACAATGTCAACAAGTGGTTCGGCGATATGTCGAGCTACCACAATCTGACGGTGCCGGACACGCCTGATCCTGTCACGGATCCCGATCCGCAGCCGGACACTGGCAGCATCTCGGGTCGGCTGTTCTTTGACGAGGATGGCGACACCACCCAGCGTAACGAGGACACCGGAGAGCTTGAACAGGGTGTCGCGGGCAATGTGGTGGAGCTGCGCCATGCCTACACCAAAGAGCTCATCGCGCGCACAACGACCGATGAAAACGGCAATTATCAATTCGACGGCGTCAAAGCGGGTGCCTACAATGTCACCTTTGAGGGCGAGGACGGACACGTCTTTGTCGGTAAAAGCCCGTCTGGCACGCCCGACAGCATCAGCGCGGACGTGAGGGGCGACGGCGCGGGCACCCGCGTGTTCGTGGAAGAAGGCGAGCACGTCCGCGATTGGGATGCTGGCCTCAAGATCGAGAGCGGCAGCATCGAGGGTACCGTCTTCATCGACGATGAATGCGATGGTCTCCAGATCAGCGACACCTATGAGACTCTGGGCGAAAACCTGATCCAGAACGGCGATTTCGAGGATAACAGTATTCGGGGCAGCTATTCCTTTAGCCGGATCAACGACTGGGATAAATCCGGCAAGGTCCGGACGGACAATCGGGATTACGGTCTGGGCAACGAGCGCGGCGACGCCGTTGTCAGGCTGGCGCATAACAACGAAGTCTCGCAGGATGTGCAGATCGAAAACGAGGGCACCTACCAGCTGACTTTTGATGCCCTCCAGTTCCGCAGCAGAAACGACGAAATCGAAGTGCGCGTCGACGGCAAGTTGATCGAGACGGTGCGCGTGGATGACGACAAGACCGTTACGATCGAGCTGGAACTGACCGAAGGCCGCCACGAGATCAGCTTTGAAGGCGATACCGGTGGCAACCGGGTTTACGGCGCGGGTCTGGATAATGTCGAGCTCCGCGAGGTCATCCTGACCGGGGACGAGGATGACACCAAGGAAGGCGTCACTGTTGCGCTTCAGAACCTCGACGGCACACCCGTTCTGGACAAGGACGGCGAACCGTTGACGACACAAACCGACGCGGACGGCAACTACCGCTTCGACAACGTTCCCGTGGGCGACTATCAGATCGTCGGCATTGCGCCGGATGGCACTGAATTCACATTGCAGGATGCGGGCGACAACGACGAGATCGACAGCGACGTGAACAGCGACGGCGTGTCCGGGACGATCGAGGTGCGCCACGATCAGACAGAGGACGTCGATATCGGCATCTGCGAGGTTGAGGAAGAAGAACTTGGCTCGCTTTCGGGCAAGTACTTCTTGGATAAGAACGGCGATGACCTCGACAACGATGGCGATGACAACGGCGTCCCAGGGATCAGGGTCGAACTATTCGATGCAGATGGTGTTTCCCTGAACCGCTTCGAGATCACAGATGAGGACGGCAACTATCGCTTCGAGGATCTAGAAGCCGGGACCTATAGTGTGCAGTTTTCCAATCCTGATGACAATACCACATTTGTCGCTGCCAATCAGGGGGACGACGACCGGATCGACAGCGATGTCGAGGATCTGGATGATGGTATCGGCCGGATCGAAGGGATCGTTGTGGTGGCAAATGAAGATACGCCCGACAATGATGCCGGTGTTGTCGAAAACGATGATGGCGGCTGTGGTCTCGGTCCCGATCCCGGCCCCAATCGCGGTGTCGATCACCCTGGCAAAGGCATGGATGGTGCCGATCTGATGAACATGTTCTTTATCCCGATGGAGAACGAACATGAACCCGTCGAGAAGGAAGAGGAGGACGAAACGGAGGCGGATTTCCTCCTGTGATCCGCATTGCCAATGGCGTGTCGCCAGGACGTATCTCGCGGTGAGGCGTAGCCCGCCGGATCAATAAGAGCGCAGCTATGAGATCTGGTCCGCCTCCTGCGTCGCCGACCCAAAGATATCTTCAATTATGTTCAAAGGTGCGTAATGTCGTCACAAAAAAGAAAGATTTTGGATGTAGGTCATGGCAACGGCAAGCAAGACACTGGGACGATTCCTATCTGACCGTGATCAGAAGCTGAGGCGGCGCACTCCTGTCACGTCGGACCTTTCGTGCCCGATGGAGGAGACGATCTTTCAGCCCGTCTCCTTTCTGTTGGTGAAGGGGCTTCGCCTCCGGATCAAGAGTGTCTTGCGGGCGATAGCCGGTGATGTGTGTCATGCGTACACTCGGGGGAAAAAGGCAACCGCACGAAATGAGTTCTGGTGTGGGTGGGGCGTGATGGTAGCGTCAGCTTGTAATGGTTTGAGGAGATAGCCCAAAATGGCAACATATGACATACTTGTCTTTTCATGGACTGATATCTTTGGTGACTTGCCGCAGACAGGGGCCTCTGGAGACTTTATCAATGAGTCATTTACGTTCACTGGCGGCAATGGTGACATCGTCACATATACCGACCGTTACGGCGACCGAGCCGAGCTGGGCGACAACTCCGGGGGGCTGGATGACAGGCTTACCGGCACGATCGACGGTCAGAACGTCGATCAGCCGATCAACCCGGAATATGCCTATTACATCACCGACAGTAACGGTGTTGTCGTCGGGAAGATGTACGCGCTGACCATTGGCACCGACGCCGTCAGTGAAATTGAGGGGTTTGTCTTTGACTTTCAGCCGATCCCCGGCGAAACCTACACACTGACCGGCACGGATGGCTTCCCTCAGGTGCAGTCCACCGATCTCTACATCTGCTTCGTGAACGGCACCCTGATCGACACGGTGGAAGGCCCGGTCCCGGTCGAAGACATCACCGCGGGCATGAAAGTGATCACGCGCGACAATGGCCCGCAGCCGGTTCTGTGGGTTGGCGCCCAGGAGCTCAGCTTTGCAAATATCGCGGCCAATCCCAAATCCGCGCCGGTGCTGATCAATCCCGGCGCATTGGGCGACGGTCTCCCGGAACAGACGCTGATGGTCTCCCCTCAGCATCGGGTTCTTGTGCGGTCGAAAGTGGCACAACGGATGTTCGGCAGTGATGAAGTCATGGTCCCGGCTGTAAAGCTGATCGAGCTTGACGGGGTAGAGCGTGTTTCGCCGCAAGATGGGGTTACATATCACCACATCCTCTGCGCCAATCACGACATGGTCCGCGCGGACGGTCACTGGTCCGAGACGCTTTATTTTGGCGGCCAGACCGAAATCGCAATCGGTGCGGATAAGACGCAAGAGATTCTGGCCGGATTTCCTGGCGTTGCCGACATGCCGATGCATCCCCTTGCCCAATTGGGAGAAGAGAACAGGGGTCGTCTGGAGAATTTTGCCAGCCGCGTGAATGGACGAGGATCGTGCACCACGCGTCAATTCACGGCCGGTTAACCCGGCCACGCTAAGATCGGGCCGTTTTCTGGCAGAATGGCCCGTAACGGAGCAGCGGCTTCAGGTGCCCATCCGGCAATGACGCCTACGAGAAGA
This sequence comes from Aliiroseovarius crassostreae, assembly GCF_001307765.1. Classification (GTDB taxonomy): domain Bacteria; phylum Pseudomonadota; class Alphaproteobacteria; order Rhodobacterales; family Rhodobacteraceae; genus Aliiroseovarius; species Aliiroseovarius crassostreae. The sequence continues at coordinate 713,554 of NZ_LKBA01000006.1, read as the reverse complement.
TACCTACTGGGACCAGAGCGGCTCGATAATTCGGCTCTCTGGCTAGCATAAGGAGTTGATCTATGGCTACCATTCGCCCAACCGGCAACCACACCAACGAATTCATCGTCACGACCGACAGTGGTCGGACCTTCATCGCCGATCGCACCGACCTTTGGGGCATGGACCTGACGGACGGCAGCAACGACGGCAACTTCGACGTCAATTCGCTGGATAACATTTCCACCTCCAACGGGGATTTTGTCGAGTTCTACACCGGCTCGGGGCAGAGTTTCACCATCACGCCCACCGGCAACAGTGGTCTTGAATACATCATCACCCTTGAAGACGGCACCACCGCGATCATCGACAGGACCGATGCGCCGGGCGACAGCGTGGCGGGCTTTGATTACGCCGATGGCTTGAATGACGGCAAGATCGACCTTGAGGTCCTGCTGGGCGACAGCATTTCCACCGATGGCGATGTGATTCTGACCACCGGCTCGGGCCAAGGCTTTACCATCACGCCATCGGGCAACGACGAGCTGGAATACATCATCACGCTGGACGATGGCACCACTGCCATCGTCGCCAAGGACACGCTGCGCGGCTGGGATATCTCCGACGGCACCGAAGACGGGGTCGTCGACCTTGAGGCGCTGATCAACGACAGCATCTCCACCGACGAAGATGTGGTGCTTTATACCGGCTCGGGCCAGGGCTACACCGTCACGCCGTCGGGCAACAATGCGCTGGAATATATCATCACCTTCGACGACGGCACCACCGCCATCGTCGCCAAGGACACGCTGCGCGGCTGGGATATCGGCGATGGCACCGAGGACGGGCGCGTCGACCTTGAGGCGCTGGTTAACGATACCGGATCCACCGACGATGATGTGGTGCTCTATACCGGGTCGGGCCAGGGCTTTACCCTGACGCCTTCCGGCAACAATGCGCTGGAATATATCGTCACCTTCGACGACGGCACCACCGCCATCGTCGCCCGTGACAGCTTGCGCGGCTGGGATATCGGCGATGGCACCGAGGACGGGCGCGTCGACCTTGAGGCGCTGGTCAACGATACCGGATCCACCGACGACGATCTGGTGCTTTATACCGGGTCGGGCCAGGGCTTTACCCTGACGCCTTCCGGCAACAATGCGCTGGAATATATCGTCACCTTCGACGACGGCACCACCGCCATCCTCGCCCGTGACAGCTTGCGCGGCTGGGATATCGGCGATGGCACCGAGGACGGGCGCGTCGACCTTGAGGCGCTGGTCAACGATACCGGATCCACCGACGACGATCTGGTGCTTTATACCGGGTCCGGCCAGGGCTTTACTGTCACACCTTCGGGCAGTAATGCGCTGGAATACATATTCACGCTGGATGATGGCCGTACGATCATCACCGACAAGGACAGTATCCGGGCCCTCGATCTGGCTGACGGGGTCGAGGATGGCAGGCTCGACATCGAGGCGATGATCGACACCAACGGTCAGGACGACGAAATTACCACAAATGCGAGAGTGGTATGCTTCGTGAACGGCACCCTGATCGACACGGTGGAAGGCCCGGTCCCGGTCGAAGACATCACCGCGGGCATGAAAGTGATCACGCGCGACAATGGCCCGCAGCCGGTTCTGTGGGTTGGCGCCCAGGAGCTCAGCTTTGCAAATATCGCGGCCAATCCCAAATCCGCGCCGGTGCTGATCAATCCCGGCGCATTGGGCGACGGTCTCCCGGAACAGACGCTGATGGTCTCCCCTCAGCATCGGGTTCTTGTGCGGTCGAAAGTGGCACAACGGATGTTCGGCAGTGATGAAGTCATGGTCCCGGCTGTAAAGCTGATCGAGCTTGACGGGGTAGAGCGTGTTTCGCCGGAAAATGGGGTTACATATCACCACATCCTTTGCGCCAATCACGACATGGTCCGCGCGGACGGTCACTGGTCCGAGACGCTTTATTTTGGCGGCCAGACCGAAATCGCAATCGGTGCGGATAAGACGCAAGAGATTCTGGCCGGACATCCTGAGGTCGCGGATATGCCGATGCATCCCCTCGCGCGACTTGGCGAAGATAATCGCGCACGGCTGCGCCGGTTTGCCGCCCGTGACAATGCGCGAAGGCTGCGCCATCAGGAGGTACGTCTGGCCTAAAGTGTTTCGCCTTATTATTGAGACACAATAATGAGGCGAAACGCTTTAACATACAATGCGGGGGCATGGGATGAGCGGCGGGGGCAACTGCTATGGTAACGCCGCTGTTGAGATATTCTTCAAGACCATCAAGGCTGAGCTGATATGACGAAGGCCGTGGCCGACACGCAGAGAAGCAGGGCTGGCCATCTTCCAGTACATCAACGGCTTCTATAATCCGCGGCCAAGGCCCTCAGCATTGGGGTGGAAAAGCCCGTTGATTCCTTTGTTTGTAAATGCCCCGATTGGGTATCAGTGATTTCGAAATTCCTTCCGGTTGACTGTAATTAATTGATATTAAATCAGTTTTGGTGAGTTCGGGCCAAAGGGGGTTTTGACAAGCTACAGTACCTTGGGGTGTGAGCGCAAAGGCGGCATAAGCAACTTGCCGGAATATATAATGTATGATATATTATAATTACAAAAAAGGGGGGTAATTATGAAATCACTGTTGCTTACGTCGGCTTGCGCTGTGATCGCGGCCACCTGCGCCAATGCCCAAGACCTGACGGTCACTGGCTTTGGTGGATCTCTTCAGGACGCACAGCGTGCTGCTTACTTCACGCCTTTTGAACAGGCGACCGGAGCCAAGGTGAATGAAGACACCTATGGAGGCGGCATTTCAAAGATCAAGGTCATGGTCGAGATGGATAGCGTCGTCTGGGATGTGATGCAGATGGATGAGAACGAGATGGTTCTTGCCTGCGCCGAAGGGCTGTTGGAATCCATTTTGGCTGCCGATCTGGGATTGGACGGGGTGCTCTTGGATCAGGCCAAATCCTCGGATTGCGGTGTTGGCTTTTTCGTCGGGACAATGGTTCTGGGGTCTGATGGGGCGCGTCAGGAAAAGGCACCCACAAGCTGGTCCGACATGTGGGATCTGGAAACCCGGCCCGGTGGGCGCGGGCTGCGCAAACAGGCGCGTATGACGCGGGGAATCGCTTTGCTTGCGGGCGGCGTGGCGCTGATGGCGGCCTATAATGGACGGATCGCCAATGCCAACAAGGAGGGCCGTGAGTTTGGCATTGCCTGGTCCAACCAGCTTTACGCCATGGATTTCTGGACCGTGGTCAAGGGCGGCAACCTGGATGCCGCCAAGAAGTTCATAACCTTCGCAGTGGACGCGCCCAACCAGAAGGCATTCACCGATCAGATCCCCTATGGTGTGACCAATACCGAGGCGCACGCTCTGATTGACCCCGAAATCGCGCCGCAACTTTCGACAAGCCCTGCAAACCTGGATGGCCCTGTCGCTGAGCGCCGCGTTCTGGGTTGATCACGAAGAAGATTTGCAGACCCGTTTCACACAGTGGCTCGCCAACTGAACTGAGGCAGGCAAAGCGCGTGGTTGATCATGCGCTTTGCCGCAACCAAGGAACACATGATGACGGTGACAAGCGACCACACGGCCTGGGCCGCAATTCCAACCGCTCAAAAGCAGGAATTCCGGCGTGATGTCTGGCGCAAGCGTCCGATCTCGCATCTTTTGGTTCTGCCGCTTTTGCTGTTTGTCGCGATCCTGTTGATTGGCCCGATATTTGCGATGTTGTCGCGTTCGGTCGAAAATCCTGAGCTACGTGCCGGATTGCCGACATTGGCACAAAGCCTGAACGATTGGTCAGAAGAACAGCTTCCTGAAGCAAAGATATTCTATGCCTTGGCACAGGATCTGAGCAACCCGGATTTGCGCCCGGAACGTGCGGTCGCGCCTGTCACCCCGTATTACCTTCTGGCCGCCCTCGATCTAAGGGTTGATGACAGCGGCAGTGTCGTGCGCGCGGATCCTGAACAGCGGATATTCATCGACATTCTGTTGCACTTGCTTTGGGTCAGCGTGGTGATGATGATAGTTTGCCTTCTGATCGCCTTTCCTGTGGCCAATTTCATGGTCTTGCCGCTGTATTCGGTGATGCAGGGGATCCCCCCCAGTTACATGCGCGCGGCGGCATCGCTGGGTGCGCGTCCCTTGCAGGTGTTCTGGCGGGTCTATCTGCCGATGACCCTGCCGGGGATTGGGGCGGGGTGCCTGCTGACCTTCATTTTGGCGGTTGGATATTACATCCCCCCGGCGCTGGTCGGCGGTGCGCAGGACCAGAAGATCGGCTATTCTATCGCGTTTTTCACCGATACGCGGCTGAACTGGGGTATGGCTTCGGCGCTGAGTTTCATCCTGCTGAGCTGCATTCTGGCGCTTTATGTCGGGCTGGGCCGCTTTGTGGGCATCGGCCAGCTGGTGGGAATTGATAAATGAGGGATGGTCCAATGACACCGATTTTTTCGATGCGGAATGGCCAGCTGTTACTGAGCATCCTGGTGGCGCTGTTCATCGCGGGGCCCGTTCAGAAGACACTGCCGCGACAGATGTTCGACGGCATCCGCGACAATATCGAGCCATCCATCCTGGCGATGTCATCCCTGTTGGTGGTGATTTCGATCCTGATGTTGGCGGCCACCGCCTGGCTGGCGCGCAAAACATCGTGAATTTCAAAGAAGGAGGATCCACGATGCTGGATCAGAAAAAATCGCAGGCAGCGACCCAGCGATTGTCCAAAGTTCTGGCTGGCGGGATCGGCAGCGGTGGCCGGATTGACCATCGCGGGCTGTTTCTGACCGAGGGCACAGGCGCGCGGGTCACGGATGCGGATGGGCGTAGCTATATCGATTACATGATGGGGTTCGGGGCGCTGATCCTGGGTCACCGCCCTGCTCCTGTGGTCGACGCCGTGCAGACAGCTCTGGGGAACCCTATCCGACCAATAACGGCTGCATGGACAGCGGTGCAGACTATCTGCACGCGCTGCGGGGCCTGTGTGACCGGTATGGGATCGTGCTGATTTTTGACGAAGTGGTCAGCGGGTTCCGATTGGGTTTGGCTGGGGCGCAAGGCCATTATGAGGTGACGCCGGATCTGTGCACCTTTGGCAAGGCGATGGCCGGCGGTATGCCCATTGCCGGATTTGCCGGAAAGCAGGATCTGATGGTGCTTCTGGATGGCAATCAGGTCAGCCATCTGGGCACCTATAACTCCAATGCCATTTCGGCGGTGGCGGCGCTTGCCACAATTGATACGCTCGCCGCCGAGGATGGCGCGGGTTTTGGGCGGATCACTGATTATGGCCGCCGTCTGATCGACGGGTTCAACGAGATCTTTCGCCGCCACGACCTGCCGCTTTGTGCTGACGGGCTTGGGCCGGTCCTGTCGATCTTCGCGGCGAGGACGCCGCCGAAACGATACCGTGAGACCCTGACCCATGATGCGGCATTGCTTGCGCGCCTGCATCAAGAACTTCTGGTCGAGGGGATCTGGATCTTTGGGCGCGGCAACCTTATGGCCAGCACAGCACATGGCGCGTTGGAACTGGAAGAAACCTTGGAAAAGATGGAGTTCGTGACCATGAAACTGGCAAAAGAGAGAGGCGCAGCATGAACGATACGTCAACAGTCATTGTTACGGGGGGCACCCATGGCATCGGGCAGTCCTGTGTCGAAATTCTGAAAAAACAGGGGTATCAGGTGCTGTTCACGGGCCGCGACGAAGCCGCAGGGCGGGCACTGGCGAAAAAAAGCGGAGCCATTTTTCAACGGTGTGATGTGGCCGAAGAGGCGCAATGCGCGGCGGCCGTAGATCGCGCCTTGGAGATCGGGCAGGGGCAGATTGCTGGGTTGGTCAACAATGCGGGCATGTCTTTGCGCGCGGCCTTTGAGGATACAAAAACCGAAGATTGGGACCGGGTCATGGCCGTGAACGCTCGCAGCGTCTATCTGATGACACGGCTCGCGCTGCCGGGGCTGCGTACGGCGCAGGGCAGCGTGGTTACCACCTCATCCGTGGCCGGACTTGTCGGTCAGCGTGGCCTTGCGCTTTACACGGCATCGAAGGCGGCCCTGATCGGGCTGACGCAGGCGCTCGCGCTGGAATACGGGTCCGAGGTTCGGTTCAATGCTGTCGCGCCGGGCCAGATCGGCACCCGGATGATGCAGAAGATCATGGATGACCCAGACCGGCTTGCCGCAACCGTGGCCACCATTCCCGCCGCCCGTCTGGCAGACCCGCGCGAGGTGGCAGATGTTGTTGCCTGGCTGATTTCAGACGCATCAAGCTTTGTGAATGGGGCCATTATTCCGGTGGATGGCGGCGAGACTGCTGGAATCTTCGACTAAAGTGTTTCGCCTTATTATTGAGACACGATAATGAGGCGAAACGCTCGAAACCTACTGATGTTGCAGGCGTTTCGAAATCAACTTGTGTCTTAAGTTAATCTCGAAACGCATTAAAGCGTGCCGCGTTCATTTGCATTCACGCGACCCACTCTAACATCTTGATTTTGCATGTCCGAGGAGCGCAAAAACGGCACCCGCTTTTGCGCGACATGCTCTAAGCCACAAGAAAACGGCGCGTGCGTTTGTTGCACGCGCCCTTACGTTATTTGCCGTTGGCCTCTTCAGTCATTTTGGTCTGTCGGGAAATATAGGCCTCCATGCTGGCCCCGCCGCGTCGCAGATCATTTTGCATGGCCTGGGCCGCTTTGGCCCCGTCGCCGGCCCGAATGGCCGCCAGAATGCTTAGATGTTCTTCGGCGCCGATATAGTCTGTCTCCATCTTTTCGTAAAAGACGTTCAGGATCGGCCCCATCATCGCCCAAAGCCGTTCAATAGTTGCCAACAGCAGTGGCATATTCGCGGCGCGATAAATCAGAAAGTGAAACTCACGGTTGTTACGAAGAGTGGACTTGCCATCTTTTCTTGCCTCTGCCGATACAAATGCGTCGTGAAGCCTTTGCAGCCGTTCAATTTCATCTGGCCGCAGGCGCGGAGTGGCTGCTTCGGTCGCGATGCCCTCCAGGGCGATGCGCATGACGCGGATTTCCTGATAGCGGTCCAAAGACAGGGCTGGGATGGCGAAGGCGCGGGGCGAATACATCTCGACCGCATTCTCACTGACCAGTTGGATCAGGGCCTCGCGCACCGGGGTGATCGACGTTCCGGTCTGCTCCATCAGATCCGCCACCCGCAGTTTTTCGCCGGGTTTGAATTCTCCGGCAATCAACAGATCCTGAAACTCTTTATGAATACGGGTCGAAAGCTTGACGGGTTTTGATGGGCTTAGTTTTGCCATGTCTGTCTTGTGCTCGTTCTGGTTCGCGATCCTATAATGTACTATATACTCAAGCATTTGACGTTTGGCGACCATCTCCGCGCCGAAATATTCTGCGCACAGCCGACGATGATGCAGCATGGGTCAGACACGCACGCCCATGCTGCAGCGTTCAGGTTCAATTGTCAGCCAAGCGCGGCAATGGCGCGTTCGGCGATGCCGTCTGCGTCCAGCTTGTAGTGTGCATAAAGATGCGTTGGCGGGGCGATCAGGCTGTATTCATCCTCGATCCCGTGGCGGATCAGGCGGCAACCTGCGCCTTCGTCGGCCAAAACTTCGGCCACGGCGCCGCCAAGCCCGCCCAGAACGTTATGTTCCTCCACGGTCATCAAGGTGCGGCTGGTGCTGGCGGCCTGCAGGATTGCGGCGCGGTCGAGGGGCTTAATCGTGTGCATGTCGATGAAGCCGACGGAATGGCCCTTTGCCCGCAGCGCACGGGTGGCTTCCAGCGCGGGGTGCACCATAGACCCGGTGGCGATGATGGTCAGGTCATCCCCTTCGCCGTGCCAGACGGCTTTGCCAAACTCGAACGGCGCATCTGCCTCATAAACATCCGGGTCGCGCCCGCGACCAATGCGGAAATAGATCGGTTGCGCATGGGTGGCCGAGGCCCGGATGGCGGCGCGCAGCTGCGCGTTGTCTGCGGGAGCGACCACCGTCAGGTCGGCAATAGAGCGCATGATCGCAATATCCTCGGTCGCGTGATGCGACGTGCCGTAAAAGCCAAGCGAGATCCCGGTGTGATGCCCGATCAGGCGCACCGGAAGCGCGGAATAGGCCACATCGGTGCGGATCTGTTCGCAGCACAGCAGCGCCAGGAAGGATGCGAAGGTTGCCACAAATGGCATCGCCCCGACTGCGGCCATGCCCGCCGCTGCCGAAACCATGTTCTGTTCGGAAATGCCGAACTGAACGAAACGATCCGGATGGGCCGCCGCGAATTTGGACAGGCCGTTAGAATATTGAAGATCGGCCGTACAGGCGATGACCGAGTGCCCGGCCTGAACCAGATCGTCCAGACCGTCCGACAGGGTTTGCAGGCCGGGGTTCAGGGCGTTGAGCTGACGATACTGCCAGCTGTCTTTATGCAGAGGGGCGGTCATAGTCTGGCTCCTTGTTTGAGTTCCTCGATGGCGCGGGCTTCGTCTTCGGGGTGCAGGTATCCCAGATGCCAACCGGGCTCGGTCTCCATATAGCTGACGCCCTTGCCCTTGACTGTGTCGGCGATGATACAGCAGGGACGGGTGCGGGCGGTGTCGGCGCGCACCTGTCGCAAGAGCGTGGCAAGGGCCGCCATATCGTGGCCGTCAACGCGGTGGACCTCCCAGCCGAAGGCCTGCCATTTCTGGGTCAGATCCTCGACCCCGATAATGTCATCGATGTCGCCATCAAGTTGAAAGCCGTTGCGATCCACGATCACCGTCAGGTTGGCCGCCTTGTGATGGGCTGCGCTCAGGGCGGCCTCCCAGACCTGACCTTCCTGCATCTCGCCATCGCCCACCAGCGCAAAGGCGTGGAAATCCCGGCCTTGCGCGCGACCGGCCAGCACCATGCCAAGCGCGCCCGAAATGGCGTGGCCGATCGAGCCCGAGCTGAAATCCACACCCGGCACCTTGCGCATGTCGGGATGATCGCCCAACGGGTTGCCCAGTTTGGTATATCCGTCCAGCAGGGCAGGGTCGAAGAATCCAAGGTCCGCCAGGATCGGGTAAAGCCCCACGGCGGCATGCCCCTTGCCCATGGTAAAACGGTCGCGGTCTTCCCAATCCGGCACGCCGGGCTTCAGGCGCATCGTGTCGTAGTACAGCGCGGCAAAGATCTCGGCGCAGGAAAAGACCGATGTATAGTGTCCGACCTTTGCGATCTGGATCAGTCGAACTGTTTCCAGACGGCAAAACAGGGCGCGTTCTTTCAGGTGTCGCAGATGGTCTGGGGATAGCGCGCCGGTCTTTGGCATGCGCGCCGCTGGCTGTGTGGGTGTCATCTTATCCTCCGGGGTTTGGTGTTGACGATTTATAATGTATAATACATTATCCAATCAATCAAAGAATGCGGCAGCGACTAAAAGGACCAGACCTCGTGACCAACTACGCCACTCATCTTAACGCGATCGACGCGCGGTATCATTTGCATTCTCAAACCAATGCTGTTGCCCATCAGTCCCGTGGGGCGCTTATGCTGACAGGGGGCGACGGCGTGTTTGTGTCCGATGTCGAGGGGCGCCGATACCTCGAATCCATGTCGGGGCTTTGGTACGCCAATCTGGGTTTCAGCAATCAGGGGCTGGTCGATGCCGCCCATGCGCAACTGCAAAAGCTGCCTGCCTATCACACGTTCAATCACCGCTCGAACGACGTTTGCGCGCAACTATCCGAGAAACTGGCGCAGATCGTTCCGCTGGAGGATGCCCGGCTGTTCTATGTCAACTCCGGGTCCGAGGCGATCGACAGTATGGTCAAGATGGCCTGGTATTACCATATGGCCGAGGGTAACGGCACACGCCGCAAGATCATCTCGCGCCAGGGGGCGTTCCATGGCTCCTCGATATACGGTGCCGTTGTGGGTGGCCTGCCGCATATGAAAGACGGGTTCAACCTGCCCAAAACGGATGGCGTGGTGCAGGTTTCGTGCCCCAGCTATTACCGCAATGCCGATGCGGGTGAAACCGAAGCGGCCTATTGTGACCGGCTGATTGACGAGGTCGCGGATGTGATCGCCGCACATGGGGCCGATACGATTGCCGCGATGATTGCCGAGCCGATCATCGGCGCCGGTGGGGTCCTGACCCCGCCCAAGGGCTATTTCAGCCGGTTGAGCACCCTTTTGCAGTCGCACGGGATCCTTCTTTTGATGGACGAGGTGATCTGTGGTTTCGGCCGGACCGGCAACTGGTTCGGGGCTCAGACTTATGGCGCCCAGCCCGATATGATTGCCACGGCAAAGGGGTTGACCGCCGGATACATCCCGATGGGGGCCGTTGCCATCTCTGGCCGGGTTTATGAGGCCATTGCTGCGCAAAGCGACCAGTTGGGGGTGTTTGGCCACGGGTTCACCTATTCCGGCCACCCCACCGCCTCGGCCGTCGCATTGGCGGCGCTTGAACAGTACCACAAGATGGACGCCCCCGCGCTGACCGCGCGGCGAGGGCAGGATCTGCGCAGCGCGCTGACTGCGCTGGCGACAGATGACATGATTGGCGACGTCCGCGTCGAAGGGTTTATCGCCGGGATCGAACTGGTTGCCAACAAGGCTGACCGCACTCCCTTTGCGCCCGAACTTTCTGTCGGCAGGCGGTTCGAAAACAATGCGCTGCGCGAAGGGCTGATCGTGCGCAACATGGGTGACACCATCGCCCTCTGTCCGCCCTACATCATGACTGATGATGAATTTTACATTATGATCAATCGCTTGCGCACAGCCCTGCACGCCACGCGGGCCGGTCTTTGTGCCGCCGCATAAGCTGCGTTGCAATCTGTTTACCGATAGGAAACCATGACCACAGATACCGGCGTCTTTGTCGAGTTTCGCAATATCGACAAAACCTATGACGGCGAGCTGTTCGCGGTGCGCGACATGAACCTGTCGATCGAAAAGGGGCGAGTTCATCACGCTGCTCGGCCCCTCGGGGTTCGGCAAGAGCACCACCCTGATGCTGCTGGCCGGGTTCGAACGCCCGACCGCGGGGCAGATCCTGCACGAAGGGCGCGAGCTTGCGTCGACCCCGGCGCATAAGCGCAATTTCGGGATGGTGTCCTATCTCTACAGCCGTGACATGTCGCGCATCTGGCGGGTGTCCGATGCGCTGGAATACGGGATGGTGGGCATCAATACCGGACTGATTTCAACCGAAGTGGCCCCGTTTGGTGGCATCAAACAGTCTGGGCTGGGCCGGGAAGGATCCAAATACGGGATCGAGGATTATCTGGAACTAAAATACCTGTGCATGTTGATGTGACAGGCATCTATGAGGAAGAACATAACCCGAAACATAATATAGCATAGATCAACCGGAGGAGTGCCGTGGCCTTGGCAATCCTCTCACAGCGCAGGTTCGAAGCATCGGTTGGCGCCCTTCGAGCCGCAGTTCTTGCGGCGGCACCGGCCTTGTCCCAAGAAAAAGCACTGAATGTGCTCGGGGCGGGCGGTAGTCTGCAAGTGGCATGAAAATATGCATATTACACGCCTTTTGCGGAAGAGTTTGGGCACGGCAAACGAGGAAAGCTATTCCGGGGCTGTGGCCAAAGTTGAAGCCATGGTTTGGACAAACACTGTTTCCTACGAGGTGATGCAAGTCGAGCAGGATGATGTGGTCACTGGTTGTGATGAAGGGTTGTTTGAACCTCTAGATTGGAGCGAGCTGGGCAATCCAAAGACTTTGTTGAAACAGCGATACAGGCTGACTGCGGGTCTGCGCTTGGCGATCCTGATACGCCCCCGGAAGAGAGTTTTCTGGCTGCTAAAGCGTTTCGGAATAGACATGTGCCTCAAGTTTATCTCGAAACGCTTTAAAGGCTCCGCTGGTGTCTTCCATCCCAAGCACTTTCACGGCGTGTTGTTGTGCGTATCGCAGATCTGCTTGATGTCGCGCTCCGCCATTGACCTGATGTCGTTAGGCTTGGGGGTGGCTCACTTCGTGAGCCTGAAGGGGCTTTGCCCCTCGGTCCCCCTCTTTGAGGGGAACCTCACCCCAGGATATTGGTGACCAGAAAATGGGCGCGCGCGGTGCGCTGCTGTTGGCGCTGCCCTGGGGGCTTGATGTGCGCTAACATCTGGGTTAGGCAGGGTGTCACGCATTGAAGGAGATATGCCGATGAAGCAGTTCAGGACCCTATACCGAGGCTAAACCGCCGGTCCTGCTGTTGCGGGCTGTCGGTTTTTCAGCCGGTCCCGTCCATCATCCCATCCCTTTTGCGCTTTCCAGAAGTTGCGCTTTTTCAATCCGTTTTGCCGGATTTCCGTTTTTGGAGCTTTAGATGTTTCGTTATTTCGAGAACCTTGTGAACCCTTTTGCGGCCCATGAAGGGGGCACACCCCCCGCCGCGCTTTGGCCTTTCATGACAAGCCAGTTCGGGCCGTTCAGAAAATGGATGGTCTGGATGGCGCTGACCGGTGTTCTGGTGGCCCTGATCGAGACCGGGTTGATTTTCTACACCGGGCGGGTGGTGGATCTGATGAATGCCTCTGAGCGGCAGAGTTTCTGGTCCAGCCATGGGTGGGAGCTGTTGGCGGCGGCGCTGTTTATCCTGATCCTGCGCCCCGTTGCGATTGTCTGGAACCGGTTTTTTCTGGAGCAGACCCTTGCGGGCAACATGCAAGAACAGGTGCGCTGGCGGGCGCATAAGCACATGCTGGGCCAGTCGCTTTCGTTTTTCCAAAATGATTTTGCGGGCCGCCTGTCAAACCGGGTGATGCAGCTGGGGCCGGCGGTCGAAGACAGCACCTACATGTTTTTCGAGGGCATTTTCTATGCCACCACCTATGTGCTGTCGGCGATGCTGATCCTTGGATCGGTTGATTGGCGCCTGTCTTTGCCGCTGGCGATCTGGTTGGTGCTTTACGTCGCCTATACCCGCCATATTGCCAAGCGCGTGGCGGTGGCGTCCGAGAAATGGTCGGATGCGCGGTCGCTTGTGAACGGGCGGGTGGTGGATGCCTATGCCAATATCGAAAGCGTGAAGCTCTTTGCGCAAGGCGCGGGCGAGGAACGCTATGTGCTGTCTGCCATGCGCCGGTTGCGGTTGCGGTTCATGCGGTTCCTGCGCCTGATGACCGAGCTATCCTTTGGCCTGAACATCCTCAATGGGATGCTGATCACCGGGGTGCTTGGCCCGGCGCTGTGGCTGTGGACGGCCGGGCTGATTTCGGTTGGAGAGGTGGCGGCGGCGTCGGCGCTGACCGTGCGGCTGAATGGCATGTCGGGCTGGATCATGTGGGTGACGATCCGGCTGTTTGAACATGCCGGTGTGATCCGCGAGGGGCTGCGGTCGATCGCGGTGCCGCATGAGCTGGTGGATGCGCCGGATGCGACCCGGTTGCAGATCAACAGGGGGGAAATCCGGTTTGACGCCCTGACCCACCATTATGGCCGGGGCAAAGGGGGATTGGACAATGTGTCGATCACCGTGAAACCCGGTGAGAAAGTGGGGCTGGTCGGGCGGTCCGGTGCGGGGAAATCCTCGCTTGTGAACCTGCTGTTGCGGTTCCGGGACCCGGAAGGGGGGCGGATCCTGATTGATGGTCAGGATGTGGCCCAGGTGACGCAGGACAGCCTGCGGGCGCAGATCGGCATGGTGACGCAGGACAGCTCGCTTCTGCACCGGTCGGTGCGGGCCAATATCCTTTACGGTCGCCCGGATGCGGATGAGGCGATGATGGTCGCGGCGGCGCGCCGGGCCGAAGCGCATGAATTCATCCAGACGCTGGAGGACCCGCAGGGGCGCCGGGGTTATAACGCCCATGTGGGCGAGCGCGGCGTAAAGCTGTCGGGCGGGCAACGCCAGCGGGTTGCCATCGCGCGGGTGATGCTGAAAGACGCGCCCATTCTGGTGCTGGACGAGGCAACATCCGCGCTCGACAGTGAAGTGGAAGCCGCGATCCAGAAAACGCTCTATGGCATGATGGAAGGGAAAACCGTGATGGCCATTGCGCACCGCCTGTCGACGATTGCCGAAATGGATCGGGTGATCGTGCTGGATCAGGGGCGGGTGATCGAACAGGGAACCCATGATGAACTGTTGGCGCTGGGCGGCACCTATGCCGGCCTGTGGGAGCGGCAATCCGGTGGTTTCCTGGCGGAAGAGTGATGTGGCTTTGGGGGCACGGTGCGGGGGCAATGAGGATCCCGCGCGCCCCGTGTCATTTCATGTTGTCATTTCCCGTTCGGCCCTCCAGATCTGAGATGTCGATTGCATCGTATAAGGAGTATCAAAGATGAGCAGATTTCAGATTGTGAAACCTGTGCTAAGCGCCAGCCTGATCGGGGGGATTGCCAGCGCGCTGGTGATGGGGTCAGCCGGCCTGTCGCAAGAGGGCACCGGGCAGGGATATGGTGCCAACCGAAGCGCCGCCTTTGCCCCCGCGCTGGCCGCTTACGAGGCGGAGCTGGCGCAGGATTGCGCGGCTTTTGAAAAGGGTGAGCTGCACATCGCTCCCGGCGGTCTGCAATCTGTTGCCGATTTCAATGGGGACGGTATCACCGATCCGGTGCTGGACACGGGCGTTTACAGCTGTTCCAGCATGGCGTCGTTCAACCGGGGAACCGGCGGGCGGGTGATCACGGTGTTTGTCTCTGATCAGACAGCGGAACAGGGCTATCAGCGGTTCGAGTTCCTTGGCGAAGGCAAGGTGATCGTCTCATTGGGGGATCGGGCGATTTTGCTGCTTGCCCAGCACGGCAGCGGGTGCGGGCGCAGCGGGGCAGAAATCTGTTTTGGTGCCTATAGCTGGTCTGAGGGGGCCTTTATCTCGCTCGGGGGAGAGGTGACGCCGGTTCGCTAGTGCTCATGCGCCCAATGCGCCCGGTGGTGCCCTGTGGGTGTTCCCGCGCGATCCGCCGGGCGGATCTTTGCGAGGTGGCGTGCGTTTTCCCCTTGTTCTCTTGGGGAAAAGCCCCTATCCCCTCATCAAACCCGGCCCGCAGATGTGCCCTTGAAATTCGCTGCTCCGACTCACTTGACGTGCCCCTGAAAGGCGTTTATTGAGCGCGGACGGAATTCGGGGTGCCGCTTTGGCGGTGCCTATGACTATTGACCGGCCAAATGTGGGTATCCATGGCGGACGGTGCAGAAGATGGGGATGGCCCCGGCTTTGCATCGCAAAATCCCACCAATCTGGCCCGAGAAGCAAGGAAGAGACCATGTCGCGCGTTTGCGAACTGACCGGAAAAGGCCCGATGACTGGCAACAATGTCAGCCACGCGAAAAACAGAACCCGTCGCCGGTTTCTGCCGAACCTGAACGACGTTACCCTGCAGTCGGAAGCTCTGGGTCGTGGTTTCAAACTGCGCATCTCGGCTGCTGCCCTGCGCTCGGTGGACCACCGCGGTGGTCTGGACGCGTTCCTGGCCAAAGCCAAAGATACTGAACTGTCGGCCAATGCGCTGAAGATCAAAAAAGACATCGCAAAAGCACAGGCTGCTGCCTAAGTTTCTGGCCGCTGCCTAAGCTTGAGCCCGCCTGTGTGTTGCCCTCAGCGGCAACAAAATGGACAAGAGATGCCGCCCGAAGGTGACTTCAGGGCGGTTTTTCTGTGTTCCGGCCCGTGCCCAAAAGTGTCCCGATCTGTGTTGCGGCGCGGGGTATCTTGCCTGCCACGGGGCCTGTTACCTTTTGTCACTTGCCAAGCGCAATCGACAGGCGTAGCCATGAGGGTATGATCCGCGGTTTTGTCGCATATCTCTTGGCGCTGGTTCTCACTGTGACCGGCTTCTCGCTCGCCCAGGCGCGGGGCGGGGATCCTTTGCCCACGACCTATGTGGATGGGATCGAGATGGTGATCTGCACCGGCATCGGTATGACCACCATCACCATCGGTCCTGATGGCGAACCGATCAAAACCCAGTATGTCTGCCCCGATGGGGCGCAGAATTTCGTGGCCGGATTTGATGTGCCAGCGATTGACCGCCCCGAAGGTGCGCTGGTTGCCTTGTTCCCGGTTGTGGTGGCCCTGTCGGTGACGGATCGGGCTGAAACCAGCCCCTCTGCCCGCGGCCCTCCTGCCCTGATCTGATCCCTTCGTCGGGCGTTTTGCCGTCCGTTTACAGGTGATTTCCGTCTTGTGACGGGACCAATCCCATCTGAAACCGAGCGCAAATCCCCCGATCAGTCCCTGTGAATATGCAGGGCGATCCTTTCCGCGTGTCCCACGCCACCCTTATTCAAATCAGGATATCAGGAGTTGTTATGTCCAAATTGAAAACCCTTCTCGCCGCCGGTGCCTGTGCGCTTGTCACCCTGCCGGCCTTCGCTGACAGCAAGATCATGGTGCAGGATGCCTATGCGCGTGCGGCTGGCATGTCGGCCAAGGCCGGTGCGGCCTTCATGCAGATCATGAACCAGGGGGACGAAGATGATCAGTTGATTGATGCGCGCTCTGACATTTCCAAACGGGTTGAGCTGCACACCCACAAGATCGACGATCAGGGCGTGGCCAGGATGATGCATGTGCCGGAAGGGTTCACGATCCCCGCTGGCGGAATGCATGCGCTCCAGCGTGGCGGTGACCATGTGATGTTCATGGGTCTTAATGGCGCGATGGAGCAGGGCGACACCGTGACCGTGACGCTGGTGTTTGAGAAAGCCGGTGAGCTTGTGGTCGAGATCCCGGTGGATCTGAACCGTGATCAGAAGGGCGGCGGCATGATGAAAATGGATCACAGCAATATGGGCCAAGACAATATGGGCCAGAACAATATGGGGCAGGGCCAGATGGGCACCATGGGGAGCGGCGCAAACGCAGGCGCCAGCAACTGAATATGAAGTTTTCGGAAGGCCGGGTCACGCGGTTTTTGCGTCCCCTGCGGGCCAGTCCTTCCGATACGGGGACTAGTCACCCCCTAAAGCGTTTCGGGATAAGCTTGAAACACATGTTTATCCCGAAACGCCCACAACATTGATATCATTGATATCTCTGACAGTGTTTCGGCGTTTTCCCGCCACGGGTGAACGTGTCTCGGGTGAACGCCGAAACGCTTTAAGGCCGCACCTCTCGGGGGGCGGTTTCATTCTGTCAGGCTCTTGTGGGTGCTGCAATTGAAACCGGCTCTGCCGACGCCGGAATTTCTCTTATTCGTCAAGGATTTCCTGCACCCATTCAGGAACGGCACGACTTGCCGGGCCATAGATCCCATGGTCAAACACGCCGCTGCCGTCGCTGCGTTCAAGGTTGATTTCAAGGGTTGGAATACCCATCCCCCGCGCTTCCCCCACAAAACCGGCCGCGGGATACACCGTGCCGGATGTGCCCAGTGCCACAAACAGGTCCGCCTCGGACAGCGGGGTCAGGATGCGCTCCATCTGATAGGGGATTTCCCCGAACCAGACGATGTCCGGCCGGGTGGTGGGGGCGTGGCAATTGGGGCAGGGATCGGCAGGGTCCATTTCGCGCGGCGCAGCCCAGCGATGCCCGCAGGTGGCACAAAGCGCGCGGGTAAGCTCCCCATGCATATGGATCACATCCACCGCCCCGCCGCGTTCATGCAGATCGTCGATATTCTGGGTGATCAGGCTGACCCGGCCCGGATGCCTGGCCTGCAGGCGGGCAAGCGCGGTGTGGGCGGCGTTGTGGCTGGCCTCCAGGCAGTTTGCGCGCCGTGCGTTGTAAAATTCATGCACCAAAGAGGGGTTTTTCGCAAAGCCCTCCGGCGTGGCGACCTCCTGCAGGTCATATCTGGTCCAGATCCCACCCTTGTCGCGAAACGTGCCCAGCCCGCTTTCGGCCGACACGCCCGCGCCCGTCAGGATGACGATGTTCTTAAACTCTGTGGTCTGAAATCTGTCCATCTGCCTGCCCCTTTTCTGCCAGGGCACGCGCGCAGCCATTGGTGAAAGCCACGGGCCGAGCGCTTTAACGATGCCCAGCCAGACTGTCGATGGCTTTTTGCAGCAGGTCAAGCAGGGCCGCGACCTCAGCCGGGTCCTGGGCCTCAATCCCCTGCGCCTCGGCAAATTCGGCAAATCGGCCCATGTCGTCGGCAACCTTGTCCACATCCCCCCAGTCAAAGCGCAGCCGCACCGGCGGCAGGGGCAGGGGGCCCACTTCCAATGAGACATGGCCATCGGCCACGATCAGGCTGAACGGTTCGCCGTCGATCACCAGTTCCGCCCGCAAAGAGGTTTGCGGCGTGGCAATCCGTTCGATTGCGCCCGCCAGCGGCACCGCGCGATGGCGGCTGTTTTCCGGATCGGACGGGATGTCGGGCATGGGCAGGGTTCGGCCAAACCGGGCCAGTTCGAACAGGATGCCACGGGTGGCCGTGCCTTCGGGGGTCAGCCGGTAGGACCGCCCCGCCTTATGGATCAGCCCGGCCTCGACCAGTTCCGACAACCGGGATGCGAGCATGTTGGTCGCAATGCCGGGCAGACCCGCCTTGATCTCTCCGAATGAGGTGGGACCGGCGTGCAGTTCGCGCAGGACATGGATCCCCCAACGGTTCCCGATCACATCCAATGCGCGGGAAATGGGGCAGGTTTGGGCATAGGGTTTTGCACGTTTCATAGGCTCATTTTCGGGTCGTTGCGTTTCAGTTCAAGATGGGCGCACGCCCGTCGGCGTGGTTTCGCGGATGGGTGACAGCAGCAAACAGAACCGCTATCAGAAACTATGACCACTCGTATTCTCTTCGTCTGCCTTGGCAATATCTGCCGTTCGCCCAGTGCCGAGGCGGTGTTTCGCCAGATCGCCAACCAACACGCCCCGGAACTGGCGCTGGAGGTCGACAGTGCCGGCACGTCAGACTGGCACGAAGGTGAACCCCCATATAGCCCCATGCAGCGGGCTGCAAGGGTGCGTGGCTATGAGTTGGCAACATTACGCGCACGTCAGTTTTCGCGCGCCGATTTTGACCGGTTTGACCTGATCATCGGCATGGACCGCGACAACATCACCAATATCGAGGCGCTGCGCCCGCCGGGGCGGACAACGCCAGCACATGTGTTTACCGACTACCTTCCATCAGACCTGCCCGCGCAGGACCCGCGCCGGGGCATGGACCACGTGCCCGACCCCTATTACACCCGCGATTTCGACCAGACACTCGACCTGGTCGAGGCCGCGTCACACGGGCTTTTGCAGCAGTTGCGCCGGAAACAGGCAGCAGGCTGAGCCAAGAGGTAAGCAGGGGACACACAAGATACGGACCGGCCAGGGAATGGGCTGGCCAAGGTATGCACTGGCAAGGGGCGAAGGGCACACAATCCTGTCGCGGACCCAACGCCAGTAATGTCACAATATAAATCTCAAACCACGCTTCAAATCCGCAGTTCTCGACAGGGTCGCCACCGAAGATGGGGCGGCAACCAGAGCGGGGAACAGGAAACGCTCAGCCGCAATAAGTGTTCACGGCCTGACCGAACTGCTTGTATTTCTGCCAGAACTTCTCATCCGTCCGCCGATCGGACTGACGCAGAACCTGGCTTTTATGCGGGTCTTTGAAAAACTTCACGACACGCGATTGCTCGCTCCTGCTCAACATGGCCCCTGCCACGTCTTCGATACAGCCGCACAGATTGCGTGATGCGGCGGACCGATCCGCGCTCATGCAGGCCTTCTGAATACCGCCTGCGGTGGCTGGGGTGGGGGCAATTGAACTGATGCCAAAGCCACCGATCCCCAGTGCAACGGCCATTGCCAGATATTTCATGTGCTGCCTCGTGCTCATATTTTCTTGGGGCCCGCTTTGTCATGATCGCGCTCCGGCTTCAGCACCTGTCGCGGCGAAATACCCGCGTTTGGATGCCACCCTGACGCGCGGCCTGACCTGGGCCTTGGTTGGGTTGTTTTGGCCCCGGTTTTTCCGGGACTCGGTTAACGCGTTTCGATATTAATCTAAAGTAGGGAAAACCGAAACGGTCTAGGAAAAGCCTAGCATATTTTTCCCTTTGGTGCAATTTTTCCTGTAAATCACCGGCGACAGCCCGCCACTCACAACGCGCAGCTTACAGCGTGTTCAGGGACACCTGCGGCACGAGCGCCTCGACCTGCGGGCGCCTGCACAGGGCGGTTGCCTCAGACATGACCGCCGCCGAGGCCGCCGCCACACCGTGACACAGGGCCTGCGGGCCGGTTTGTCCCCGGGCAAGCGCCAGAGTGAACGCCCCCAGAAAACTGTCCCCGGCCCCCACCTTTGAGCGCACCGGCACGTCAGGCCCAACCCCGTGCCATGCCTGATCTGCCGTGACCAGAACCGATCCCTCTGCGCCGCGCCCCAGCACCACCTGATCCGCAACCCCCTGCCGGATCAGCATCCGGGCAAATCGGGCTGCGTCCTGCGGGCCGGGCAGGGGCTGACCCGCAAGCGCCTCGCTTTCGCTCTGGTCAAGCCGCAGCAGCGACAGGGCCGCGCCACGGCCGCGGTTGTGAACCGCTTCGTTCAGGGCGGCGCCGGATGTGTCGAGGATCAGTTTGCCCCCCCGTTGGGCCGCCCGGATCGCAAGCTGTTCGATAAAGCCGTGGGTCACACCCGGCGGCATGGATCCCGACAGCACCACCAGCATTCCCGGCATGATCCGCGTGGTGATCAGGTCCAGACAGGCAGAGCTGAGCTCGGGCGTCCAGGTCGGGCCGGGCATGACAAATCGGTATTGGCTGGCTTGGTGAGGAGTGGGCTGGTGAGGGCTGGCATGGTGTTGGGCGGTTCCGTCCCGCTCCCCGACCGCAACAGAAAGGCGGGTTTCACCGGGCAGTTTGAAATGGATCTGCGGGACATTCTCCTGCTCCAGAAGGGCTGCCACCTGCGCGCCGTGGTGTCCCGCCAGGGCGACCAGTGCTGTGGCCTCGCCGCCCAGAATGCGGATCGCGCGCGCCACGTTGATGCCGCCCCCGCCCGGATCCAGCCGGGGCGTGTCACAGCGGATCTTGTCACCCGCCACGATATGGTCGGCCTCGGTGGACAGATCCAGCGAGGGGTTCAGCGTCAGGGTCAGGATGGGCAGGGGATCTGCTGGCATGATTTGGCTCCGGCCGGTGTCGGTCGGAGCCTAAAGCGTTTCGGGATAAACTTGAAACGCTTTCGTCCCGTCCCCAGTCGGGGTCCATGGGACTTGCGCGCTTTGACAAAATCAGGCGGCGGGGGCCTGTGCCTGTCTGGCGGGAATGGCGCGGGAGACCACTTCCAGCGCCACATCTGCCGGGCTGACCTCGCGGCGTTCCGCCTCGGTCAGGATGGCCTCCATCGTGGCATCCAGCGCCTCCAGCTTTTCATCCACCCAGTCCACGCGGTTTTCAATGCCGAGGATCTCGGTCGCCACATTGATGATCCCGCCGCCATTGGCAACAAAATCGGGGGCATAAAGGATGCCGCGATCGTGCAGGCGCTGCGCGTCTTCGGGCGTGGCCAGCTGGTTGTTGGCGCCGCCAGCCACGGCCTCGACCCGCAATTGCGCGATACTGTCTTCGTTCAGGATGCCGCCGATGGCGCAGGGGGCAAAGATATCGGCCTTCGCGGCATAGATCTCCTCCAGCCCCACGGCCTCGGCACCAAAGCTGGTCACCGCCATTTGCACCCGTTCCGGGTTGATGTCGGTCACGATCAGTTTTGCCCCGGCCGCGGTGAGGCGATAGCACAGGTTCCACCCCACATTGCCCAGCCCCTGAACGGCGATGATGCGTCCGCGCAGGGTCCAGTCATCAAACTGGTGCAGGGCCACGCGGCGGATCGCGTTGAAAATGCCGCGCGCGGTGATGGGCGAAGGATCGCCCGAGGCAAATTCCCCATCCGCCAGCCCGGCCACATACCGGGTTTCTTTCGCAAGCTCTGCCATATCCGCCGTGGTCATGCCCATGTCTTCGGCGGTCCAATAGCGCCCGGCGCAGGCCTCAACCGCACGGCCAAAGGCGTGCAGAAGCTCCGGCGTTTTCTGCGTCGCCGGGTCGCCTATGATCACCGCCTTGCCCCCGCCCAGCGGCAGGCCGGCGGCGGCGTTCTTATAGGTCATGCCCTCGGACAGGCGTTTCACATCCGTGAGCGCCTCGTCTTCGCTGGCGTAAGGCCGCATCCGCAGGCCCCCCGCCGCCGGGCCAAGATCGGTCGAATGAATGGCGATGAAACCGACCAGCCCGCAGGCCGGGTCTGCCACGCGCAGGATCTGTTCATGGGTGGTGGATGCAATGGTGGTGATGGTCATAAATCTCTCCCTTTGGATCAACTTACCGCCGGGGCAGGGAAGATTATCACCAATTTCACGCGTGAAGTTTTTGTGAATTGGTGATAATCTGATGTGGAATCAAATTTAACGCGAGAAATCTGATGGATGCCACCGATCGACGTATTATTTCTGCTCTGCAGCAAAACGGACGGCAGAAACTCGGGGATCTGGCCGAGGAGGTTGGCCTCTCCCCCACGCCCTGCGCGCGCCGGGTGGCGGCGCTGGAAGACAGCGGCGTGATCACCGGCTATGGCGCGCGGGTTGATCAGGCCAGGCTGGGCCTGCCGGTCACGGTGTTTATCGAGGTGGAGCTGGAAAGCCAGAAGCGCGAAGCGATCAGCGCGTTCGAGCGGGCAATTTCGCGGATGGAAGAGGTGATGGAATGCCATTTGATGAGCGGGTCGCGCGACATCCTGCTGCGGGTTGTCGTGGCCGACCTCGCATCTTTTGACGCGTTCATGGAAAACCACCTGATGCGGGTCGAAGGGGTGAGCCGGATGCGATCGAGCTTTACCCTGCGCACCATGGTCAGGCGCAATCGCTTGCCGATGGGGTGAGGGGCTGCCCTGAGAATGACCATCCGGTGGCGCACCGGACAGCGCCCGACCGGGGTAACTGCACCACACAAGGGCCACGCCCGACCCTGGGTGCGCGTATGAGATGTTTCGTCCGGACGAAGGCCGGACAGCGCCCGACGTTAACATTGCAAAACATAAGGGCCACGACTGACCTCGGGAGGGCGATGCAACGCTGGTGGCTGTCAGTTTATTTCAAGAGCCGCAACGGTGCGTGTGTTGAATCCTCGCGAAACGCCCTCCCATGGGGGGAGGTCGGGCGTGGCCCGTGCTGCGCACGTGCCGGGGCTTGCAGGCACTCGTCCCACGCAATGTCCCGATGCCCCCCTAGGTCGGGCGCAGTTGTAAACTTAAGAGAAGGGATTTTCGATGGCATCCTTCAGCATGATCCGCCTAAAGAAAAGGAACTCATGGAGGCCAAACCATTCTGGAGGCTGTTTTCGGTTTAATGGGATGCAAAGAGCGGATTTATCGAGATTGGAGTATAATGAATAATTGATTGTATTTTCCAATCGATAAACTCTCGTTAGCGATATTTCACCAAACAGATTTATGACTATTTGTAGTTTTCTTCTTTCGGGCAAAATTGCCAGAAAATGACTGTCGGTTCGCCAAACATTTTCCCCGATAATGCTGGTCCTGAATTCATCGTTTGGGATGCTGGTTGCTTCTTCGATCACTTTTGGATTGAACTTTTCCAGCTTAAGTATTGCTCTCAACGGGTCGGTGCTTTTACTGAAGGACCACTGATCACCCAAAAACAAATGACCGGCTCCCAAGGCGATCTTGGCCATACCACGTTCGATAGGCAGTTGAGACATCATTACTTGCCCAGAAAAATGCGTAATTGGTTTTCTTTGGGCATTTGAAAGCTCTTTATTTATAAATTCATCGAGTAGGGTGTCTGATGGTATTTTTCGCCCCGTAACTTTGAATTGCTTCTTGATGAAGCCTCTTAAGAAATGGGCTACGTCCGCTTCTGATCCAGAGGCAGTCACATCAAACGCACCATTGGAACGCGGGGTAATCTGGAAGTCAGGCCTCAGTTTGTGCGTGATACCGTTAGGTGTGAAAGTTGACGTGCCAGTGCCGTCATTCTCAAACATTACAGAAAAACTAGGTGCCTTTCCTTTCTTGCTTGGTATTGCGTACTTTGTGCGGCACATTTCCATTATCATTTCAGATTGGAATGGTGCATCTATTCTGGAACCAAGCTCTGAATTGCATTTTTTGCAGCAATCCGATGTAATTGCTGGGTATCTTCCGCCAGAGCTCTCTGGGATAATGTGCTCTTTCGAGCAACATGTAGAGGAGGTGCGGTCATCGGACAGTGGCTGTTGGCAGTAAATACATTTCATATTCTTGGACTCACCAATTATTAGTAAAGACTTCGGACCTTGACCGGGGCTAAATTCCCTATAATACGCTCCTCTTATGACTGACCTGAAACACATCCGCAATTTCTCGATCGTGGCGCATATCGACCACGGGAAATCCACCCTGGCGGATCGCCTGATCCAGGAGACGAACACCGTCGCGGATCGGGATATGAAAGAGCAGATGCTCGACAGTATGGATATCGAGCGCGAGCGCGGCATCACCATCAAGGCCAACACGGTGCGGATCGAATATACCGCCGAGGATGGCGAGACCTATATCCTCAACCTGATCGACACGCCGGGCCATGTGGATTTCGCCTATGAGGTCAGCCGCTCGATGCGCGCGGTCGAAGGCTCGCTTTTGGTGGTGGACAGCACCCAGGGGGTTGAGGCGCAGACACTGGCCAATGTCTATCAGGCGATTGAAGCGGATCACGAGATTGTGCCGGTTCTGAACAAGATCGACCTGCCCGCGTCGGAATGTGACCGCGTGGCTGAACAGATCGAGGATGTGATCGGCATTGATGCCTCCGGCGCCATTCAGGTCTCTGCCAAAACCGGGGTTGGTATCCGTGAAACGCTTGAGGCGATTGTCACCGAACTGCCCGCCCCCAAGGGCGACCCGGATGCGCCGCTGAAGGCGATGCTGGTGGACAGCTGGTATGACTCCTATCTGGGGGTGATCGTTCTGGTGCGGATCATCGACGGGAAGCTGAAAAAGGGCGAACGCATCCGTATGATGTCGACCAACGCCGTTTACCCGGTGGATCGGGTTGGTGTCTTCACCCCCGAGATGAAGCCGATTGACGTGCTGGGGCCGGGCGAGATCGGCTTTCTCACCGCGTCGATCAAACAGGTGCGCGACACCCGCGTGGGGGACACGATCACCCATGAGAAAAAGGGCACAACCGAGGCGCTGCCGGGCTTCAAACCCTCGCAGCCGGTGGTGTTCTGTGGCCTGTTCCCGGTCGACAGTGCCGAATTCGAAGACCTGCGCGACTCGATTGAGAAACTGGCGCTGAACGATGCGTCCTTCTCTTACGAAATGGAAACCTCGGCCGCCCTTGGCTTTGGCTTCCGCTGCGGTTTCCTTGGGCTTTTGCACCTCGAAGTGATCCGCGACCGGATCGAACGCGAATATAATATCGAACTGATCACCACCGCGCCCAGCGTGATCTACCACGTCTATATGAAAGACGGCTCGATGATCGAGCTGCACAACCCCGCCGACATGCCCGACCTCTCAAAGGTCGATCATATGGAAGAGCCGCGCATCAAGGCGACCATCATGGTGCCGGACGAATATCTGGGCGACGTCTTGAAACTGTGCCAGGACCGCCGCGGTATCCAGATGGACCTGACCTATGCGGGCTCGCGCGCGATGACGGTTTATGACCTGCCGCTCAACGAGGTGGTGTTTGACTTCTATGATCGCCTGAAATCGGTCACAAAAGGGTATGCGAGTTTCGACTACCAGATGGAGGGCTATCGCGAGGACAATCTGGTGAAGATGTCGATCCTTGTGAATGATGAGCCGGTGGACGCGCTTTCGACCATGGTGCACCGCGACCGCGCCGAATTGCGCGGCCGGGCGATGGTGGAGAAGCTCAAGGACCTGATCCCCCGCCACATGTTCAAAATCCCGATCCAGGCGGCCATCGGCGGCAAGGTGATCGCGCGCGAGACGCTGTCCGCGATGCGCAAAGACGTGACGGCGAAATGCTACGGTGGCGACGCGACCCGGAAAAAGAAACTGCTGGAGAAGCAGAAGGCGGGTAAAAAGAAGATGCGCCAGTTCGGCAAGGTTGATATCCCGCAGGAAGCGTTTATCAGCGCGCTGAAAATGGACAACTAAATGAAAAGGGCCTCGCAAGAGGCCCTTTTCATTTGGTGGGCGGAAGAGATTGGCAAAGCCAATCGCGTGCCCACTCGTTGGTGTTCTACACTATCCTTGTGTCAGGCACGATTCCTATGAGCTGCCTTTGTGGTAACCAGCGTTCAATCTGGGCGGGTGTTTTTAATAAGTTCCAAGGCTATCCAAGTCTTTGGGTACATATCAACTTCTACCAAGATACCTGTTTCCATAAGCTTACTTAGAAGACCCCTTGCTGCGGCGTCGGTTACTCCAACGTGATTGACGATATCCTTTGGCCGAATGACAGGCTGTTCAAACAACATGTCGACAACGGATTGCAAGTTGTTAGATGTAGAAACAGCTGCGGCCTTTTCTCGATAGATTTCTTGAAGAGAAATAATTCTGTCAATTGTATCTACTGTTCGGCGGGCGGTTTCAGTTACTGCGCTGAAAAAGAAGTTTAGCCACTCATTCCATTCTCCAAACGCCGATACTCGGTACATTTTTTCGATGTAGTCGTCTTTCACCCCTTCCAATGCAGGGCTAAGGAATAGCGCGGGCAGATCGAGAAGCCCTCTTGATACTGCCATCAAAGAGATTAGCATGCGGCCCACGCGACCGTTTCCATCAGCAAATGGATGTATGGTTTCGAATTGGTAATGTACTAAAGCCATATCTATTAGTGCATATTGAGCTCCACGATCAGAATTAATGAAAACTTCTAGATCGCTCATGCAATCTGCTGTTTGTAACGGTGGGGCGGGAATGAAACGCGCCGCCTCTAGGGTTCTCCCACCAATCATGTTCTGGTCGCGTTTGAACTCACCCGGTAGCTTATCCTCGCCACGAGAGATGCCCACATTTTGCAAAAGTTGTTGATGTGCAGTTCTAATTAATCGGCTTGAGATCGGTAACTCGTTCAATGACTCAATCGCTGTTTCCAAAGCGCGGACATAGTTTAGCACTTCAGCTGTTTGATCATCACCGTTGGCGTTAACACCAGCTTCGGCCATTGCCAACTTTTCATTTGTAGTATGAGTGCCTTCCATCGCGGAAGAAGTTTGCGCTTCTAAGCGCTGCATAGGTTTGATGAAAATATAGGGGTTTTGCAGCCGACGACATGCACCCTTCAGTTCCCCAATTGCTCCGTGTGCTTCGGCGAGGGATAGAGCGATCTCCGCCATGTTAAGATCGGGAGGAAGTGGAGTGGGTACAAATGCCTTGGCATTGTAAACTGTTGGTACAAGTCGCCCAGGAGAGTGCTGTCCAAAGTCGTCATATCGCACTTTATAGTCCTCTTTAATGTGGATATGTCACTTTATAGTTTGGCGGCTAAAAACTATAAAGTGGTTTGTTGACTCTATACTTCACTATAAAGCGAATTCCTTCGGTGGTTACAGTTTAACTAGGAAGAGGTTTTCTCTGCATTTGAATTGAAAGAATGCCTTACCTCCACCACCGTTTCCACCACACAGGCCGCGCGTCCTCCGCACTCCCTGCTGAGGATTGCTCGGTCTCCGGGTCTTCCTCCTCCCAAGACTGAATTTTGGCCTCAATCCGGGTGAGCATTTCCTGTTCCTCGGCTTTCTCCGCCGCCTCTTTCGCAATCACCTCTGCCTCAAACAGAGGGCGTTTCCAGCCGGTGCGGGCGACCCATGCGGCGCCGTGGCGGTGGCCGGTTTCGGGGTTCACTGGCCCGTAAAGCTCGTAATCCTCATCGGCCCAGATTCGGTGCAATTCGTTGATTGTGACCAGCGCCACCACCGGTTTGCCGTGGCGGGTGATGATCATCCGCTCCTCGCCATTCAGGGTGCGTTTGATCATTTCGGTCAGGTTGAGGCGCACGTCGGTCAGGCGGACGTAGAGGGGCGGCAGGATTGTGGACATTCTGGGCCTTCAAAAGTTTAAAGTTTCGATTTTTTGCGGGGGAAAACTTGCAAATCCGCCCCTGATGCTCGTTAAAGAGTTTAAAGTTTTGATGAGATGAGCGAACGGAGCCCCCCAATGTCCTGTCCCCCCAGTTGCCCCCTGTGTTCGGCCGATGCGGCCTTGGTGAAATATGATGTGAGCGGTGGTCCCGAGGGCGCGGCGGTTGAGGTTTGTGCCACCTGTGCCGGGCAGCTTTCAGGGGATCTGGATCCGGCGCATTGGCGCGGGCTGGCATCAAGCATGTGGTCTGAGGATCCGGCGGTTCAGGTGATTTCTTCCCGTGTTCTCAAACGGTTAGGGGAAGGCTGGGCGCAGGATCTGCTGGATCAGCTGTATCTTGATGAGGACACGCAGGCCTGGGCGGACAATGTGCTGGACGCGGTGGAGCATCGCGACAGCAATGGCACGCGGCTGGCGCAGGGCGACAATGTGGTGCTGATCAAGGACCTGCCGGTCAAGGGGGCGGGGTTCACGGCGAAACGCGGCACTGCGGTGCGCGGGATTTCTCTGGTGCCGGATAGCGCGGAACATATTGAAGGGCGCGTGGAAGGGCAACGTATTGTTATACTTACGAAATTCGTGAAGAAGAAGTAAGATGAAGTCAGCCCTGTTCAAGCTGGTCATGACCTTTTACGGCATTATCGGGTCCACCGTGGCCTCCGTGCTGGTGGTGCTGGCGCTGGTCAATGGGATCACCGGGCTTTGGCCGCTTTTGGGGGCGGCAGCGGTTGGATTTATCTTAGGGTTTCCCGTGAGTTACTATGTCGCACGCGCAATGATGGGGGACTGATCCAGATCAAGGAAGGGGCTTTGGGAGCGCGAAAGAATTCCATAAATTGAATATATTTATGAGGGATCGCCATGCTCCGCCTTACCGCCGTCATTTACACCCTGCTTGGTGCAACGCTTGCCGGAATATTCATCGTGGTCGCGCTGACCATGGGGTTTGATACCGGAAAACCCATTGTTTATTCAGCGATTTTGGGGTTCATTCTTGCCGTGCCCGTGTCCTGGATCGTGGCCAAACAGCTCAGCAATCTTTCCTGATCCGGCCCTACCGGGCGCTTTACCTGCCAGGGCCTCTGGCGGGTCAACCGGCTGTCTCACCTGCATAGCGGGTGGGCGGCTGGTTTTTTGATTTGGATATCCGGCGTGGGGGAATGGAGAGTGGCGACCCCGGAAGGACTCGAACCCTTATCTTAACCGGTTTGCTAAGAAGAAACGATGCTATGCGCTCGTGGAACCTTCCTTCGCTTGGAGCTTTGAAAGCGACATGACTCACAGTCACTTATAAAATATACACTTATTGCTTCAGTAGGGAGTGAGGAAGCGGAGAGTTTTTTGTTTCCTCATTGGGTTGCACTAAAAATTTACTACCTATTTAGATAAGAAATAACTTCTTGTATTTGATGGTAAGGAAAGGTGCTTTCCACCGAAATTCGCATCTGCTACATACGCCTTGTGGATACGGCCCCGTAGCTCAACTGGATAGAGCAGCTGACTTCTAATCAGCAGGTTGAGGATTCGAGTTCTTCCGGGGTCGCCACACCTTTTCCACAGCCTATCAGCCTCAAAGCTAAAACTTTCTGGGTGCTAAGAGATATCAAATGTGTATCGCAGCCCATCTGCTTCGTAGACTGGATTCTTGTTGAGGTGGAACGCAGGCTGTGGATGAATAGACCAATTGCGGATACCGAACGAGCTCGTATTCAAGAAGGTTGGTTTTCGGCAGTATTGAAAAGGGACGTCGTTTTGCTGGGATCAGCCCATTCGTGTCCACCAGGGTTCCACCGCCCTTCAACGCCGTCAGTCGGCCACTCCCATAATCTTTTCGAACTATTAGTTCCGAGCTTCTCTTGAAGTAGCTACGTCAAGTCACCACTATATCTGGTATGTCCATGGTCCCCATGGCGTCCGACGTGAAGCTGGACCTGTCCATGCGGATCGAGCGCCACGGAGACCTCGCCAAGGTGGCTGTTGCCGCTGAGGTGTCCGTCAACGGTCGGGATTGTATGAGCGGAGGACCCGAGCGAAGAATATGACGAAGACATTATTTGAAGAAGTTAGAAGCGAACAGAATATCTTTTCAGCCTGGCGACACGTGAAGCGGAGTGCTTTAACCTCTGGAAATCCTGATATTCGGGGTAAAGCCTCTGAGTTCGAGCATGCGCACCAGCGCCACCTTAAGCGCATTATCGCTCATCTACGCAAAGACAAGCTTTCCTTTGACCCTGTTGAAGGCGTCTTAAAGGACAAGCGTAAACGCCTTTTGGCAGGCAAGGACCCACGCCCCATAGCAATCTCAACAATCCAACTCAACAATCCAAAACCGGGTAGTTCAGAGGGCTATTCTACAAGTATTACAGCCGCGACACGCACGTGACACCTGCGCAATCCAGACACGCGCTTCGAGACCGTTCGCGACAATAGGCTTGGACGCATTAATGATGTTAATTGCTCCGAGTATGGTGTTGGGGGGCTGATTTATCCATACGGTGGCGTGCGCCCCGCCATCGAAACAATCATGTCGGCCATCGACAACGGCGCGAGGTTCTACTTCCAATCCGACATCCGGGCCTTCTTCACCAAAATTCCGACGGACAGGGTGGTCGATTTCGTTCGTCGCGAAACTGCGGACGAAGCGTTTGCCAAGTTGTTCGCGAAGGCACTTGAGGTCCATTTAGGGAATGAAGACGAGCTTGTCGGCTACACGCATCTATTTCCAAAAGGCGGTATCGGCGTTGCCCAGGGATCGTCACTGTCGGCATTTGCCGGAAACGTATTGCTCTACGAAATGGACCAGAAGCTAAACTCCATGGGTGTCACCGCGGTGAGATACATCGACGACATTCTCATGGTTGGAGAGGATCTGGCGTCCATTAACGCAGCCAAAGAATATGCGGAGAAAACTCTTACCGACTTCGGTTTTGGTCTTTACACACCCTCAGACGGCCCCGACAAAGCTGCGCAAGGAGAGTGCAGCAACGCAGTAAGACAACAAAGACGGACGCCGAGGTTTTCGACGATCTGGAAGATTGGTTTGGCGAACAGGCGTATACCCTCAAACGCAACTATAAGAAGTTGACCGAACACGTCGAGTATATGTCGGGCACCTTCCCGGTCGCCCTTGTCCGTTCAGGTGACGGGTTTGAAATCAAGTCCCTTCAAATTGCACCCGAAGGAGCTATCAACATCGAAATACGCAAAGGGTTGGAGGATCTGACCTGCCTGTCTGTGGCCGGGCGGGCCAATGCCACGGCGGAACTGGTGGAAGGCGGCGATCTGACCCAGTTTTTCAATGATATCTTTTCTGCCGTGTCCGGCATCACCACCTTCCCGTCAGATGTGGAAACCCCCGCGGTCGAGGTGCTGGCCCGGTCCGACGTGGTGGCGATGATTGCGGTGTCCGGTCTGCCGACCCGGGCAGCCCTTGCGGATTATACCGATGGGCTGGCGGACCGTATTCTGGCGCTTCCGGGGGTGTCCCGGGCCAGTGTGTCCGGGATTACGGATCGCGAATTTCAGGTCGCGTTTGACGAGGCGACCCTGCGCCAGCATGGCTTGTCGAGCAGCGATATCACCGGTGCGCTCACATCGCGCAGCCTGTCGCGCCCGTTGGGGGATGCGGAGCTGAAGGCCGGGTCGATCACGCTGCGCTATGCGGATGTGCGCCGCTCGGTGGCCGAGCTGGAAGATCTGATCGTGTTGCAGACCAGCGCGGGGGGCGTGGTGCGCCTGGGGGATATTGCCACGGTCACGCTGAGCGACAAGAACCCGGATATCTCTTCTTATATCAACGGGGTGCAGGCTGCGATCATCACCTTCTCGAAATCCAAGGAGGATGACAGTATCCGGGTTTACAACGCGGTTGAGAAACTGCTGGAGGCTGAACGGGCGACCTATCCCGACACGCTCTCCCTCAGCGTGATTGCCAACAATACAACCGAATTGAATGAGCGCCTGGCACTGATTGTCAAGAATATCGCCATGGGGCTGGTGCTGGTCTTTACCACCATGTGGTTGTTTTTCTCGATCCGGGAAGCCCTGTGGATTTCCGCCGCCCTTCCGGTGTCGTTTCTGGGCAGCCTGTTTATCATGAGTGTGTTCGGGATCACCATCAATATGATCACGCTTGTCGCGCTACTCATGGCGGTGGGGCTGATCATGGATGATAGCATCGTGATTGCGGAAAACATCGACAATTGGCGGCGGAAAGGGGCCAGTGCGACCGAGGCTGCCTGGCGTGGCACGGTTGAGGTGATGCCGGGTGTCGTGTCATCCTTCCTGACCACGGTGGCGGTGTTTGGGCCGTTGATGTTCATGACCGGGCGGCTGGGTGTCATCCTGAAATTCATCCCGACCGTGCTGCTGATCACGCTGGCCCTGTCTCTGATCGAAGGGTTCCTGATCCTGCCGCATCACCTGAGCCATGCAGGCGGGGATGGGCCGGAAGGTCATGAAAACCGGCGGGCGGCGCAGATGCTTAAACGGTTCAAGGAAGGGGTGGTCCTGCCGGTGGCCGGTTGGCTTGCCAAATGGCGCTATGCCACGCTGGGCAGTGTGATTGCGCTTTTGATGCTGGCCCTCAGTCTTGTGGTATCAGGCACGATCAAGGTGATCCCGTTCCCCTCATCCGAAAGTGACACGATCATTGCCAGGGTGGCGCTGACCGACGGGATTGCGCGTGAGCGCACCATTCAAACGGTCGAACAGCTTGTGGCCGGACTGATCAGGGTGAATGCCGATCTGAGCCCGAACACACAGGGGCAGGCCCCTCTCGTGGATCGTGTGCTGGTGGAATATGGCACCAATTCAGAGGTGAAGAACAACGGGTCGAACACCGCCACGGTGACGGTGGACCTGCTGCCCAGCTCGCAGCGGAACGTCGCGGCGGATGACGTGGTCGAGGCATGGCGGCGGGCCACGGGGCCAATGCCGGATCTGGTACAAAGCAGTTTTGCGCAATCGGTTCGCGGTCCGGCCGGGGCGGATCTGGATGTTGAGCTGCGAGGCCATGACCTGCACCAGCTGGAAACCGCCGCGTCTGAGCTTCTGGCCCGTCTCCTGGAACGAGAAGATGTGATCGAAGCGCATCAGGATCTTTACGGGGGGCAGCAGGAATTGCAGTTTGCGCTGACCACCTATGGCTATGCCGTGGGGTTGACGCCGAAGATGCTGTCAGACCAGCTGCGCGCCGCTTTCGAGGGGGCAGAAACCGACAGTTTCCGTGTCAACCAGTCGAACCTGACCGTCCGGGCCCAATTGTCCCAAACGGTGCAGACCCTGTCCGAGCTGGAGCAGTTTCCGATCCGGCTGGCAGGTGGCGAGCAGGTCGCCCTGTCCTCGGTGGCCGAGATGAAGATGACCCGCGGCTATCCGGTGATCTCGCGCAAAAACGGCATGGCAATGGCGCGGCTGACCGGCCAGATTGACGGCAGCAAGGTCACCTCGGCGCAGATTTCCAAAGTGGTGACAGATGAGCTTGGCCCTGCGCTGGTGGCGAAATATCCGGGTATTGAGATCGGCATCGGCGGGGCCACGGAAGAGCAGAACAAAAGCCAGTCCTCGCTGGGCAAGCTGATGGGGCTGGGATTGATCGGGGTTTATATGATCCTTGCGTTCCAGTTCCGGTCCTACGCGCTTCCGCTGGTGGTCATGCCTGCTATCCCCTTTGCGCTGGTTGGGTCCATCCTCGCCCATTGGGCGTTGGGGCTGGCCATCGCCATGCCATCGATGATCGGGTTTGCCTCGTTGTCGGGGATTGTCGTGAACAACTCGATCCTGTTCCTGACCTTTTTCCAGACCCATCTGGAGAAAGGGGATTATCAGAAGGCGGCGCTGAATGCGGCGCGGGCGCGGTTCCGCCCCATTCTTCTGTCCACGCTGACCACATTTGCCGGGTTGGTGCCGATCATTTTCGACAGCAGCCCTCAGGTGCAGATCCTGGTGCCGCTGGTGGTCTCGGTGGCTTTTGGCCTGTTGGCCTCGATGGTGATGGTGGTGCTGGTGTTCCCGTCCCTGATTTCGATCTATTTCGACTGGGCCTCACTTGCGCGTTGGACCCGC
The DNA here is from genome assembly GCF_001307765.1 of Aliiroseovarius crassostreae. GTDB lineage: Bacteria > Pseudomonadota > Alphaproteobacteria > Rhodobacterales > Rhodobacteraceae > Aliiroseovarius > Aliiroseovarius crassostreae. The sequence continues at coordinate 679,551 of NZ_LKBA01000006.1, read as the reverse complement.
GCCTTTGACAAAAGCAGCGTGGATGAGGCGCTGCGTGTTGCCGGGGAGAAGCCCGCAGGGTGACGGCAGATAAACGCGACAAGAAAGGCCCGGTGCGGGGCCTTTCTTCAATGCGCTTCAATATGTGAGAGGATCACGCGCCGATCTCATCGTGATTGGTCAGGCATTCGGAATGGTCACGCAGCACTTCGATCACCCGGCAGTCCCCGGTTCTGCCATGGCCGCAATCCGAGACCATGCGGGCCAGTTCCTGCTCCAGCGCCTGCAACCGCGCGATGCGATTTCGCACCCGCGCTGCGCCCGGGTTCTTTCAACAGGCCGATCTGTTCGTAATAGCGAATGGTCTGCATCTTGGTGCCGGGCCATGGTGCCGATGGTCAGCATGGGGGTCGCCTGCGTGCGTCTGCTGTTCAGAAAACCACAAAGTTCGACAATGAAAAACCCGGCATCTTTCGATGCCGGGTTGATCTTGGACCGATTGCTCACACCCCGGTCAGATGAACTCTGCCTTGGCGGTTGCTTCCGGCTTTGCCACGGCCAGCGCCTCGGCCAGGTCCACGCTGCGGTCAAACAGGGCGCGACCGATGATCGTTCCCGCGACATGCGGCACATAGTGCAGGCGGGACACGTCGTCGATGTCGTTGATGGTGCCGCGCGCAATCACGGGCGCATTGGCCTCGCTTGCCAACTGAGTGATCAGGGCAAGCGTATCCTCGGCGTCCCCGATATCGGCATCGATATCGGTGATGAGGATTGCGGCCAGCGGATCGCCCTGAAAGCGGGCCAGAAAGCTTGAGGCGTCAAAGGCGGATTGGTTTTTCCACCCATCGCTGACAACTTTGCCTTCAAAGACATCCACGGCCAGAATGATCTGGTCCGGGTGCAGGCGGGCCGCCTCTTTCACGATATCCGGCTGATAGACGGCGAGCGAGCCGACAATAATGCGCGCCGCGCCATGGTCAATCCACTCAGCGATCCGTTCCAAGGTCTTGAAACCGCCCCCGACCTGTACCGGGATGCCCACCGTGCGGATGATCTCGCGGATGATTTCATCATTGCGGTAATCGCCCGACATGGCGTCGAAGTCGGTGATCTGGATCGCTTCGGCCCCCGCTTCCGCATATTCCTGCGCGCGTTTAACCGGATCGACATGCCAGATCTGTGGCTCTTCGGTGCGGCCGCGATAGAGGCTGACACACCGTCCTTCAAGCAATTCGATCAACGGGTAAATCTGCATGGGCATCTTCCTTTCCAAAACTCGTGTATCGGGTTCCCCCATAGCAGGCGCGATTTTTGCCCGCGCGTCGGATTGGAAACCGACTGGAAATAGGGCGAAACAGACAGTTTCACCTTAGGGGAGGGTCAGGGGAGTGTAGCAGAGAAATTTCGTGCGGGCGAATTCGGGGCGCCGGGCGGGGTGTCAGGGGGTGATTCCCCGTCTCAGAACACGATCACATTGCGCCGCGCGGCCCCGGTTCTGGTATCTGCGATGGCGTCGTTGATCTCTTCAAAAGGCCAGCATCCTGAAATCAGTTCGTGAGTTTCAACCGCCCCTGCCTGTAAAGCTCTACCATCCACGGAATATCGCGTGAGATCACGACGTCACCCATGTAGCTGGCCTGAATGCCTGCCCAGGCACGCCCATCACCACCGGTTCATATTGGGCCTTTTCACCGGAATGCGGCAGGCCCACCGCGATGATCCGCCCGCCGGGGGCAAGAAAGCGATGGGCGCTGTCATAGGCGGGAATGGCCCCAACGGTGACAAACACCGCGTCTGCGCCCCCTCCTGCCACTTTATAGGCCGCTTTCCAGGGGCAGGCAGGGGGCAAGGGAAATGGGCGTGACGTGGTGTCACGATCGGTGTGGGGTCAGATATGTTTGGTGATATGCAGGAAGTCCTCCAGAGCCTTGGCATAGGTTTCGGGTTGCTCGATGGGTGACATATGCCCGGATCTGCGGATCAGTTTGAAATCTGCGCCGGGGATCAGATCCGCCAGCTCGCGCACCAGATCGGCGGGGGTGGATCCGTCTTCGCTGCCCGCTGTGACCAAGGTGGGCAGGGTCAGGCGCGCCGTGCTTTCATAAAGATCCGTTTCGGCAATCGCGCCCATGCAGCCAAGATAGCCCGCCAATGGGGTGGCCTGCATCACCTCGGCTGCGCGCATCACAAGTTCGGGATGGTCTCGATGAGTGCTTTTGGCAAACCAGCGCTGCATGTTCTGGCCGATCACGGCGGCAATCCCGCCCCGGCGCACCTCCTCCATGCGGGCATCCCACAGGGCGGGGGTGCCGATCTTGACTGCGGTGTTGGAGAGCACCAGCGCGCGCACCAGATCCTTGCGTTCCGCAGCCAGCCCCTGCGCGATGATCCCGCCAATCGAGATGCCGACGAAGGTGCAGTCCCTCACCCCCAGCCGATCCAGCGTGGCAGCCGCATCCCTGACCAGATCTCCCATCGGGTAGGCATCGCCCTGTTCCGCGGGCGGGCAGGGGCTTTGCCCATGGCCGCGCATATCCATACGGATCACCCGCAGCCCATCTGGAAGCCGCGACAACAACGCGTCCCACATGGTCAGATCCGCCCCGAGCGCATGGGCAAAGACCAGCGCGGGGGCCTCACGCGGGCCGGTGTCGGTGGTGAAAAGCGGAACGGGGGCCTCTCCTGGCAGGATCATGTGTCACCTCTCAGCGTAAGATGGGCCATGATCTGACCGTGATCCGACGCGAGCTTGTTATATGGCGCCTCGGGGTGAGAGCCATCGGTGATGTGATCGTTCAGCACGCTGAAATAGGTCATGTCGGCAATCCGATCGCCATTGTCCGGGTGAAAATCACGGCTGAGGAAAATCTGGTCGATGCTTTCGAACACACCGCCGAAACTTGCCGTATAGACCATGTCGCGCAGGGATTTTCGCACAAAGAGCTTTTCCGCCGAATGCAGCCGCACCTTCTCGATCGCGTCGGTGATGGCGGCGCTTTCGTCACGGGAATAGCGGTCATTTGCGGTCTTTGCATCATGGCGCAGCATCCAGGCGTAGTTCTTGAACGGGACCTCTCCTGCAATGATTTCAGAGCTGACCGAGTGTTCGCCATCGTTGGAATCGCCCAGAACCACCACCGGGTGACCGGCTGTGATCTCTTCCACCACCAGTTTGCGCAGCACCCAGGCTTCGGCCATTCTGCGCATGGCAGAGCGAGCCGCCCCCAGGGCCCGAGACACGGGATCATAGGCGGTGAGGTCCGCTTCGGGGGCAAATTCAGCGCCTTCCGGGCGGATAAACTCACCCAGTTTGGATTTCAGGTGGCAGTTGAACAGGGTGAGGATCTGCCGGTTCTGGCCCTCCCCGACAGGGACCCGCACCTTAAGGATCGGGCGGGACAGGCGGGTTAGCCGGAACATCCCGCCACCCTCCCCAAACGGGATTTCCAGCGGGGTATCCAGATCCTGAATGACTTCTGGCTGGCCGACAAAACCGAACCGCGACAGCACCGCAAGCCCCGGTCGCCGCGCGCCGGGAGCGCCGTCATTTGCGTTGGGGGCAAAGGCGATATTGTCGATGCTCCAGGGATCAACTTCCAGCCTGCGAAAAATCGCTTTCCGGTGATAGCGTTTTGAACGGTCCGGGATGGTGGCGGCGTTCAGCGCGCCCGCCCGCCTGTTGGCCTCTTTCACCACATCCAGCAGGGCATCCTTTTCAAACACTTCCTGAAAGCCGATGATATCTGCGTCCAGAGACAGCATCTGGTCGGCCATCCAATCCCGTTTCCACGCGTATTCTTCCGGGGTGTAGGACAGGAAACGATAGAATTCCTGGTCTGCTCCGATCAGGTTTTTCACGTTGAACGAGGCGATGGTGAAGTCGGTCATTGGTCAAGATACTCCAGGGCACGGGTAAAGATTGGCACATCCACATTGCCGCCCGTGGCGACGACAAACACGCTGTCCCCCTCAAGCGTGCCGGGGTGAAACAGGGCGGCGGCAAGGGCGGTGGCCCCGCCCGGTTCCAGAACAATTTTCAGATGGTGAAAGGCCAGGGCCATGGCGCGCAGGCACTCTTCTTCGCGGACCACCAGACCGGGGCCGCAGAGGCGTTGAATGATTGGAAATGTCAGTGCCCCCGGTTCCGGGGTCAGGATCGCATCGCAGATGGATCCTGAGAGCTGGGTATTGCGCTGAACCGTTCCACTGGCGAGCGACCGGGCAATGTCGTCAAACCCGTCAGGTTCGACCGGGCGCGCCCGCATTCCGGGCGCGTCATGTTCCAGCGAAAGGGCAATCCCCGCCAGCAATCCCCCGCCACCTGACGGCACCAGCACCTCGGCCGATGCGGCATCCAGCGGGCGGGCGGCATTGGCGATTTCAAGCCCAACAGTGCCCTGACCCGCGATGACGCGTGGGTCGTCATAGGGCTTGATCAGGGTAAGCTCGCGTTCCTGCGCGATTTGCGCGCCAATTGCATCGCGGTCTTCGTGCGCCCGATCATACAGAACCACCTCCGCCCCAAGGGCGCGCGTGCCATTGATCTTGGCGGTTGGCGCATCCGAGGGCATCACGATCACCGCAGGGCATTGGTGGGCCCGTGCCGCGCGCGCCACCCCCTGGGCGTGATTGCCCGAGGAATAGGCAATCGCGCCCAGCTCTTTCTGAAGATCCGATAATTGCGAAATGGCCGCCCAAGCACCGCGGGCCTTGAAGCTTCCGGTTTCCTGCAGGTTCTCGGCCTTGACCAGAACCCGCCGCCCGGCAATGGCATCCAGTGCGGGTGAGGACAGGATCGGGGTTTGCCGGACATGACCTGCCAAGTGGCGGGCGGCTGCGCGGATATCATGAATGGAAACGCTCACGCCGCGCGCTCCTTCATGTCGTTGATCCAGTCCTGAATGACGATCAGCGCTTCCGGCTCGTCCAGAAAAGGCACATGCCCCCGATCCGCCACATGGGCATAGCGCAGCGCCGGAATGCGGCGGCGCATTTCCGCAACGGTTGCATCTGTCAGCAGATCGGAATTTGCGCCGTGGATCAGCGCCAGCGGCAGCCCCGCAAAACAATCATATAGCGGCCAGAGATCGGGCATCGGTTGCGCCCCTGCCTCCTCTACGGCGTTGCGCAGCTTGGGATCATAGCGGTTTTCCCAGCGCCCCTCGCGGTTTTCATAAAGGTAGGAAACCTCCTCTTCCCAACGCGTGTCCGGGACATTGTGAAACCCTGCCTGCTCCATCGCCGCCTTGCGCATGGCGACAATCGACCCAAAGGCGCGCCAGGCCGGGTGGCGGCCGAGATAGGACATGATATAGGTCAGACCCGTTGGGTCGAGATCAGGACCGATATCGTTCAGACAAACCCCCAACAATCGCTCCCGCACGGTTGCTGCCAGACCCATCGCAATCAACCCGCCGCGAGAGGTGCCCAAAATTGCGGCTTTCTCAATCCCCAGATGATCCAGTAATCCCAACGCATCCTGAGCTTCCTGAGGTATGGTATAGGTCGCGTGAGGGGCCCAGTCCGACTGGCCGCGCCCCCGGTAATCCATGCGGATCAGGCGTATGCCTTTCAGATGCGGGGCGAGGAAGTTGAAGTCGTTTGAATTGCGCGTCAGTCCCGACAAAGCCAGGACCGGCAGGCCATCTCCCTCGTCCCGATAGGCTATCTGTACGCCGTCCGCCGCCTGAAATCTTTGCATCACCACCTCCTGAAACCTTTGCCGCACAAAAGCATGGAACCTGACAAGGGTCCACACTCCTCTCCTCCCCTTGCTTCAAATATCCCGGGGTGAGGGGCCACTTGCAAAGTGGCGCTGAGGGGCAGGGCCCCTGCCGAGGCGTAGCCGAGGCCACCGCAAGCCCGACGCGCCCCCGGAGGGGTGATAATAGGTGCAGGCCAGTTCACACCTCACAAGAAAAAGGCCACCCGAAGGTGGCCTTGCAAACCCATTGTCCGGGTGTTGTCACAGGTTGTCCGGCTGCGGCATGCCCAGAACGTGAAACCCGCTGTCCACGGTGATAATCTCACCCGTGGTGCACTTGCCGTAATCCGAGGCAAGGTATGCTGCGGTGCCCCCCACGGCCTCCAGCGTTGCGTTCTGGCGCAGCGGCGCATTGGCCTCGGTGTGGCGGAAGGTCTTGCGCGCGCCACCAATGGCCGCACCCGCCAGCGTTTTCATCGGACCGGGCGAGATGGCATTCACGCGGATACCATCGGGGCCAAGGTCATTGGCAAGATACCGCACCGACGCTTCCAGCGCCGCTTTGGCAACCCCCATCACGTTGTAAAACGGCGTCACCCGGTTCGACCCGCCATAGGTCAGCGTCAGGATCGTGCCGCCATTGGTCATTTTTGGGGCAACGCGACGCGAGACTTCGATCAGGGAATAACAGCTGATATCCATCGAGTTCTTGAAATTCGCGCGCGAGGTGTCGACAAAACGCCCCGTCAGCTCGTCCTTGTCGGAATAGGCAATCGCATGGACAAGGAAATCAATGCTGTCCCATTTGGAAAACAGGTCGTCGAAGCCCTTGTCCAGGGCTGCGTCATCCGTCACATCCATGTCGACCAGCAGGTCGGACCCGACGCTGGCGGCCAGCGGCGCCACGCGCTGCCCAAAGGCCTCGCCCTGATAGCTGAAAGCCAGCTCCGCGCCCTCATTTGCCATCGCCTGCGCAATGCCCCATGCGATCGACCGCTGGTTGGCGACCCCCATGATGAGGCCCCGTTTCCCTTGCATCAATCCCGCCATATCTTGCTCCTTAAATCCGGCCCTCCCTGCCACGCCATTTCACGCGATCTGAAGGGCCTCTTAATACAGGTTCTGAAATCAGTCCTTGAACGTGCTCAAAATCATCGAGCCATTGGTGCCGCCAAAGCCAAAGCTGTTGGTCATCACGCTGTCCAGACCAGCGTTTTCGACCAGCGAGGTTGCAATCTCGCCCTCATTGATCGCCGGATCCAGATTTTCCACGTTGATCGACGGCGCAATAAAGTCATGTTTCAGCATCAAGAGGCAGTAGATGGCTTCTTGTGCGCCGGTGGCGCCCTGGCTGTGACCTGTCATGGATTTGGTCGAGCTGATCGGCGGGGTCGAGCCTTTCCCAAAGACGCGGCGCACGGCTTCCACTTCGCCCACATCGCCAACGGGGGTCGAGGTGCCGTGGGCGTTGATATAGCCAACTTTGCGGCCCTCGGGCAGCATGTCCATGGCCAGACGCATGGCGCGTTCACCGCCTTCGCCGGACGGCGCCACCATGTCGTGACCATCCGAGGTCGCGCCATAGCCGGTCACTTCCGCATAGATCTTCGCGCTGCGGGCTTTTGCGTGCTCAAGCTCTTCCAGCACCAGAATGGCCCCGCCACCACCGATCACGAACCCGTCGCGGTCGGCGTCAAACGCGCGCGAGGCTTTCTCGGGCGTGTCGTTATATTTCGATGACATGGCGCCCATCGCGTCGAAGAGGCACGAAAGCGTCCAGTCCAGTTCCTCACCACCGCCGGCGAACATCACATCCTGTTTGCCCATCATGATCTGTTCCGCCGCGTTGCCGATACAGTGCAGCGACGTCGAACAGGCCGAGGTGATCGAATAGTTCACACCCTTGATCTTGAACGCGGTCGCGAGGTTGGCGGAAATGGTCGAGCCCATGCATTTCGGAACCGCAAACGGCCCGATCCGCTTGGTTGCGCCGGATTTCAGCGCGGTCTGGTGGGCGGCAAACATCGCGCTGGTCGACGGGCCGCCGGAACCTGCCACAAGGCCGGTGCGCGGGTTCACCACGTCGTCTTCGCCAAGACCGGCATCTTCGATGGCCTGGCTCATCGCGATATGCGCGTAAGCGGCGCCTGGCCCCATGAAGCGTAGCGTGCGTTTGTCCACATATTCCGTGATGTCGATATTGGGCATACCCGCAATCTGGCTGCGGAACCCGTGCTCCACCATGTCCTGATTTGCAGTGATGCCGGATTTCCCGGCTTTCAGCGAGGCCAGAACCTCTTCGGCATTGTTCCCGATGGCCGAGACGATGCCCAGACCGGTGACGACTACACGACGCATATGCGCACTCCTCTGATTGCCCCGACACCTCGCAAAGGTCACCGGGGCAGGGTATTGGGGTCAGCTCTCGGAAAGAGCCACTTTCATGTCTTTGACCTGATAGATCACCTCGCCATCGGCTTCGACGATCCCGTCAGCCACACCCATGGTCAGGCGACGGGTCTGGATCGCCTTGGTAAAGTCGATCTTGTAGGTCAGCATCTTGCGATCCGGGCGCACCATGCCGGTCAGCTTTACCTCTCCGACCCCCAGCGCATAGCCACGCCCCTGCCAGCCGCGCCAGCCCAGGTTGAAGCCGGTCAGCTGCCACAGACCGTCAAGGCCAAGGCAGCCGGGCATGATCGGGTTGCCGGGGAAGTGGCAGTCAAAAAACCAAAGGTCCGGGGTGATGTCGAACTCAGCCAGAACATGGCCTTTGCCATGCGCTCCGCCGTCGCTGGAAATCTCGGTGATCCGGTCCATCATCAGCATGGGCGGCGCCGGAAGCTGCGCATTGCCCGGGCCAAACAGCTCTCCGCGTGCGCATTTCAATAGATCTTCCTTGTCAAAGCTTGTCGGATAGTCCGCCATCAGCCGCCCCATATCTTGTGTCATTTCATCCTCTCTCCTCTATCATCCGCGCCAAGGCGGACGCAAGGGCAGGGCGCATGCAAGTCCCAGAAAACCGGGGCCCGGGGCGGACATTTACTGGGCATTTATAATGCACATGTAAAAAAACATGGAAACCCGCGCAAAGCCCCCTTATATTACGGTCCACGAAACGGATCCGAGTCATGAACGTCACAGCATCCCCTCTTGAAGAAACCTGGCTGGCCAGTGCCGGTCTGCGCCCGACGCGGCAACGCCTGTCTCTTGCCAATCTTCTGGTGGGCGACGGAGAGCATCGCCACGTCACCGCAGAAAGCCTTTACGAGGCATCTCGTGAGAGCGGTGAGAAAGTGTCCCTTGCGACCGTCTACAACACGCTCCGGGTCTTTTCGGAAGCAGGACTTCTGCGCGAAATCACCGTAAACGGTGCGCGCAGCTATTTTGACACCAACGTCTCAAACCACCCCCACTTCTTCTGGGAAGACACGGAAGAGCTGATGGACGCGCCCGCTCAGGACCTGAAAATCGCCAGCCTGCCAGACGCACCGAAAGGGGCTGAAATCAGCAAGGTTGATGTGGTCATCCGGCTGCGCCGCAGCTGAGCACTCAACATCACGCACCGTCCGCACCGTGCCTCCGGTAAGCTGTTTGCCTGCCCGCAGGGCGGGGCGGGGCCGCTTATCCCATTTTCTGTCAGAAATATCCCGGGGTGAGCCGCGCACGCGGCGAGGGGCAGAGCCCCTCAAAAGGCTCACGACGTGAGCCACCGAGCACCTGCCCCCCTTCGCCGATACCCTTTTCAGGTCGCGCAGAGGGGCAAGATCAGGGCTCGTATCAGCCGATGGATACAAGCTCAAAATCGAAGATCAGGGTTTTGCCCGCCAGCGCGTGGTTGGCGTCCAGCGTGACGCTCTCCTCGGTCAGGGCGGTGACGGTCACCGGGATCGGTTGTCCTTGCGGACCGGACATTTGCAATTGCAGCCCAACCTCCAGCGGAATCTCGGCCGGGATATCTGAGCGCGGCACATCCATGACAGCTTGATCGTGGCGCGGGCCATAGGCCTCTTCCGGGGCGATGGTGACTTTTTTCTTCTCGCCAACCGTCATGCCGGGCAGTGCTTTGTCGAGACCGGGAATGATCATGCCGGACCCCACGGTAAATGACAGCGGGTCCCGCCCCTCGGAGCTGTCAAAGACAGATCCGTCTTCCAATGTGCCGGTATAGTGAATGGCGACCTGCGCGCCGGATGTGACTTCCGTCATGAAAACCTCTTGATGTCGGGGGGGATGAATGGATGAGGCCCTTACGTGTTGCGCAACGGGTGCTCAAGATGAGGGGGGCAACCCTAAACAAATGGCCCGCAAAGTAAACCACCTGCGCGGAAATGGGTCTCGTTCGAAACGCGTCGTCGCGTCAGAACCACTGCCCCGGCTCCATCAGCCCCAAATCCAAAAGTTGCTGGGAGGACCAGTCGAATTCGGTGGAGTTGTGCCATTTGAAAGTTTCGATATCGAAGGTCGAGCCCGGATTGGATTTCAAGGCTTTCGCAGTGCGGAAACTGGCGATCGCGGTGGTGATGTTGTTGTGCCACGGGCAGGCGTAGGTGTTGTATTCTTCATCGTTGAATGTGTGATCTGCGCGCAGGGTAAGTCCCGGTTTGGCGCGAAACAGGGCAATTCGGTCAATCTTTCGGCGGGGGGCTGGGATATGCTCTTCAAACCGCCAGCGCAGCCCGCCAAAGAAATCCAGTTGCCGTTCCTTGGGGTGGCCCTCATTGTCCGGGTCCGGGCGGCCAAGGGCGTAATAGCCGGATCTGTCCAGCCAGGCATGTTCCAGAGAGACCGCGTCGGGATAGGTTTCCAGATCATCCGCGTAGAGGTCAACAACATAGGTCAGGACCGAACTGCGTCGTTCTTCTGTCTGGAAGGACAGCAATTCACCGATCGAGCGGGTTTCACAGAATGGGTGGAACAGGTATTCGGCATTGAAGCAGTAATAGAGCCAGATCCCCGGCGCAGATTTGATCACCGCGTTCACGGCGTCCACCATGGCATTATCGTGTGAAATATCGAAATCGATCCGGTGGATCAGGTCGGACAGGCTGGGTGGCAGGCTCAGTTGCGTTGGTGCGAAAACAAGAAGCGATTTGAAGCCGGCCAGATGGTGATGGCGAATGGTGCTTTCCACTTCGATCAGATCTTCGACAAAGATCATGCCGACGGGCCCTTTGGCCAGGGCCGCAGGGGTGGAGGTCAAGAACTCGTTCAGATTGGCGTAACGCATCAAAGGCTCCCAGTCGGCCACCTGACGCACAGTCTGGGGGCGCCCGGTTAAAAAATCACGAAATTGCGGGTATTTGCAAGGGGGCGTGTTGAAAGGGTGGGGATTGCGACGGGGCAAGAGGCCGGCCTTGCGGATGGGGGAGCTGCGATCGTGAACGCGCTGGGCGTTGCAGCGCGGGGCGCTTTTGTGTAGGAGAGCGCCTTGACCCCGGCGATGATCCAACGTCACGCCAGCCAGACCCATCGGGAACGCCATCATGTCCGACCAGAAAACCGATCCGAAGAAACTCTTCATCCGCACCTATGGCTGCCAGATGAATGTCTATGACAGCGAACGCATGGCCGAGGCGCTGGGCGCGGATGGCTATGTGCAGACGGACAGTGCCGATGATGCGGACATGATCCTGCTCAACACCTGCCACATCCGCGAAAAGGCCGCCGAGAAAGTGTATTCCGAGCTGGGCCGCTTCAAGGGGCTGAAAGCGGAAAAGCCGGACCTGAAGATCGGTGTGGCGGGCTGTGTTGCCCAGGCCGAAGGGGAAGAAATCATGCGCCGCCAGCCGCTCGTGGATCTGGTGGTTGGCCCGCAGACCTATCACCGCCTGCCTGCGATGATGGAACAGGTGGCCAGGGGGGAAAAGGCGCTGGATACCGAGTTCCCGGAAGAGGACAAGTTTGAACACCTGCCCAAGTTGCGCGGCACCAAGGCCCGGCGCAATCCGGCGGCGTTCCTGACCGTGCAAGAGGGGTGCGACAAGTTCTGCGCCTTCTGTGTGGTGCCCTATACCCGCGGGGCGGAGGTCAGCCGCCCGGTGGAACGGATCCTGCGCGAGGCCAATGAATTGGTCGAACGTGGCGTGCGCGAAATCACCCTTCTGGGCCAGAATGTGAATGCGTATCACGGGCAGGGGCCGGCCAATATGGGGGGCGGAGACTGGTCGCTGGCGCGCCTGATCTGGGCATTGAATGACGTGGACGGGCTGGAGCGGATCCGTTTCACCACGTCACATCCCAACGACATGGAAGAGGATCTGATTGCCGCCCATGGGGAATGCCGGAAACTGATGCCTTACCTGCATCTGCCGGTGCAATCGGGGTCTGACAAGATCCTCAAGCGGATGAACCGCAGCCACACAGCCGAAAGCTATCTGCGCCTGATCGAACGGATCCGGGCCGCACGTCCCGATATCCTGATCTCCGGTGACTTTATCGTCGGTTTCCCGGAGGAGAATGATCAGGATTTCGAAGATACGATGGCGCTGATCCGTGAAGTGAAATACGGTCAGGCTTTCAGCTTCAAATACTCAACCCGCCCCGGCACGCCAGCTGCGGAACGGGCGCTGGTGGAGGATGATGTTGCATCGGAACGGCTGTATCGCCTGCAGGCTCTGATCACCGAGCAGCAGCGCGAAGTGCAGGATGGTATGGTCGGCCGGGAAGTGGGCGTTCTGTTCGAAAAACAGGGGCGATTTGACGGGCAGATGGTGGGAAAATCCGACTACCTTCATGCGGTGCATGTCAAAGGTGAGGTGGGCGTTGGTGACCTGCGTCACGTGAGAATCACCGAGAGCGGCGCCAATTCCCTGGCGGGTGAGCTGGTTGACTAGATCGCGGCGTGTTTAGGGTTCAAGAAGCAACAGTTCGATGGGCTTTAGGGTATTGTGTTGAAAAGAAACACAATACCCCGGGGAAACCCCTTTTTTGTAAACACAAAATTTGCTAAAACCTTCTCTAATAGGGAGTAAATTTGGCTGTCCGCTTCGTATGGTTTGCAGGTCGTTTGTGCTTTTTTGAAGGATGCACACCTGTGTCTGCCCCGCGTTGCCATGCCAATCTGTTAAATGGAAGAGGGATAGTGGTGACGTTTCTTCGAAAAATTTTCACGGGTGCCGCCATGGTCTCAGCGGTGACGCTGGGTCTGGGGGCCGCACCTTCGCTGGCTCAATCTGCGCCGCCGGTCTATGGTAGCGTGAACTGGGGCGTCTGGGTCGATTACGATGGCTGCATGCATTGGTGGGCTGATGGTGGGCTTGAGGGCTACATGCTTGACCGGGTGGATCCGAAAACCGGCAACCCCGTCTGTCTGGCTAAGAATACATGCCTGGTCGAAAATACCGATACGCTCTTTGCAACCGACAGCGCACGTCTGACAACCTCGGGACGTAAGCGTCTGGAGCAGTTTTTCTCTTCGTCGGACGCCTTTGGGTACGGCATTTACGGCCACACCGACAGTCGTGCATCGGACAGCTACAATATGCGTCTGTCCAAGCGTCGTGCCGCAGCCGTGGCCAAGGTTGCCCGCTCGGTCGGCGCCGTGGTCGAGCGAGAGATCGGGTTTGGTGAACGTCAGCCGCTTGTGCCCAACACCTCTGCCGCCAATATGCAGAAAAACCGCCGCGTCGAAGTGGTATGCTATACGTGGGATGACAAATGATGGTGAAATCTTCTTTTCTGCTGGTGATGGGCGGTGTTGTTTTGGTGCTGTCCGGTTGTGTGGGGGGCGATGGCCTGCAGCAATATAACGGCAATCCAAACGCAATTATCGCAACCAGTGAGGACCGCGGCAGAGACAAGGTGTCGATTGCTGACGGCCATGCCGCCATCGTTTATGATCCGGACGGGTGTCAGGGGTGGATGATTGATGACGGGGTTGAAGGGTATTCAGGACGTCGTTTTGATCCGAAGTCCGGTCTGCCAATCTGCAACAAGAAATACCCGCCGGGCACTGTGATTGGGCAATATCAGTCCGATAGCCCGGGCATCCGGGACTATGTGCCGAGCAATGGCAATTGACCGGAATGGTTGTAGAATTTGCAAAAAGAAAGGCCGTCGGGTTTCCGGCGGCCTTTTTGTGTCAGGTTCATGAAGAATTCGTGAGAGGGCTTGCACTCTTGCCCGGCTCTCGGCACACTTTCAGATAGGACACACGCTAACGGAGACCGTCTTGGGATTTGAAAACATGACCGCAGCCCCCCCCGCCGTTGAACACGAGCATGAGGTGTTGCTGGATTTCCCGGACAATCGGCTGCTGATTGATCTTTGTGGAGAGTTCGATCGCAACCTGACCCAGATCGAAAGCCACCTTGGGGTGCAGATCATTCGACGCGGAAATCATCTTGTTGTATTGGGGGAGGTGCGCGACAAGGCGGGTGAAGTGCTGAGCGCGCTTTACCAGCGGCTTGAAGCGGGACGCATGATTGAACCCGGCGATATTGATGCCGAGATTCGCATGGGAGGGTCGGGCGAAGATACCGGCACCCGCGAAGGCGATCAGATGGAGATGTTCAAACGTGGCGGCGTCGAGATCAAGACGCGCAAGAAAACGGTTGAACCCCGCACTGAAGCGCAGAAAGCCTATGTGCAGAATCTGTTTGAAAACGAACTGGCCTTTGGAATCGGCCCGGCCGGCACTGGCAAGACCTATCTGGCGGTTGCTGTCGGGGTGAACATGTTCCTTGGCGGTCATGTGGACAAGATCATCCTGTCGCGCCCCGCAGTGGAAGCGGGCGAGCGCCTGGGCTTTTTGCCCGGTGACATGAAGGACAAGGTTGATCCATATATGCAGCCACTTTATGATGCGCTGGGGGATTTCCTGCCCGGTAAGCAGGTGGCCAAGCTTATTGAAGAAAAGCGGATCGAAATCGCGCCACTCGCCTTCATGCGTGGGCGTACGTTGTCAAATGCCTTTGTGGTGCTTGATGAGGCGCAGAATGCGACCACCATGCAGATGAAGATGTTCCTGACCCGTTTGGGTGAAGGATCGCGCATGGTGATTACCGGCGACCGCAGCCAGGTTGACCTTCCGCGTGGTGTGCAGTCGGGGCTGCGGGATGCGGAACGGCTTCTTGGCGGCATTGATCGAATCTCGTTCAACTATTTCACGTCAAAAGACGTGGTGCGTCATCCGCTTGTGGCCAAGATCATTGAGGCCTATGACGCGGCAAGTGAACGTGAACAGGCGCGCCGGGCCACCGAGGCAGGGGGCGCTGCCCCGTCCGCTCCCTGAGCGGACTCCCCGGGATATTTGAGACAAGAAAAAAGAGATGGACGTCGATATCGTTTTTGAAGATCCCCGCTGGGAAGAGGCGGGGTTGGAGGCGTTGGCGCAACACGCCTGCGAAAAGACGCTTGGGTATCTGGATGTCGGGGACGCGGAGGTTGCGGTTCTGGCCTGCGATGACACCCGTATTGCCGAGTTGAATGCCGAGTTTCGCGCCAAGGGGCAGCCGACCAATGTGTTGTCCTGGCCGTCCGAGGAGCGGGCAGCAGAGGAGCCGGGTGATCACCCTTTGCCGCCGGAGCCCGATTTTCCCGGTGCGCCGCTTGAATTGGGGGATATTGCGATTTCCTATGATACCTGTATGCGCGAAGCAGCGGAGCAGGGTAAGGAATTTTCAACCCATGTGACCCATCTTATGGTGCATGCTACGCTGCATTTGTTGGGTTATGATCACATTCTTGATAAAGATGCCGCTCTTATGGAGGGGCTGGAGGTTGAAATTCTTGGCAAGATGGGCATTTCAGACCCATATATGAATGAGTGAAACACTGTTGCTCCGCGCTTGAAAGTGGAGCGCCGGGGTTGAAACGCGGATTTCCCGCGACAACGGAAAAGGTCAAATGGGCGAAAGTCACATGGATGAGGGCCAGGACGGCTCTTCTAACGCAGCGCAAAGCGCGCGGGACAAAGACGGATCGGAAGGGGCTGAGCCTCGATCTGCCAGATCCGGGTTTTTCAGCCGAGTGTTCGGGGCGCTCAGCCCGTCGGACGAATCCAGAGAAGCGCCGGTGCAAGTCGCAGCGCCGGTCAATGGCGCCCCGCAGCTTACAGTTCCGGGCATGGTCAATCTGCGCCGGATGCGGGTCGAGGATGTGGCGATCCCGAAATCTGAAATTGTTTCCGTCCCGGTAGATATCGCCAAATCCGAGCTGGTGGAAGTGTTTCGCGACAGCGGGCTGACCCGTTTGCCGGTCTTCGAAGGAACGCTGGACACGCCAATTGGTCTTGTGCATCTCAAGGATTTTGCCCTCAACCATGGTTTCAACGGGGCGACAGGGCAGGACAGCTATGATCTGAAGGCGCAGCTGCGCCCGTTGCTTTATGCGCCGCCTTCGATGCCGATCGGGGTGCTGTTGCAGAAAATGCAAACCGAACGGATCCACATGGCGCTGGTGATCGACGAATATGGTGGTGTGGATGGGTTGCTCACCATCGAGGATCTGATCGAACAGGTTGTGGGCGAAATCGAAGACGAACATGACACCGAGGAAACCGCCCTCTGGTCCGAGGAAAAGCCGGGTTGTTATCTGGTTGAGGCGAAAGCGCCGCTGGAGGAGTTCGAGGCGGAAATTGGGCTGCCTTTGCATGATGATCAGGAAGACGAGGAGATCGACACTCTGGGGGGGCTGGTCTTTCTGCTTTCCGGTCACGTGCCGACACGCGGTGAAGTCATCCAGCATCCGGCCGGACCGGAATTTGAAGTGGTGGATGCCGATCCACGGCGGATCAAGCGCCTGCGCGTTCGGATCCCCACCGGTCTGCCGGGCTGATCCGGGGCGAAATGCGCAAAGTGCTGCAATCCGTGGTGACCCGCGTCCCCCTTGTGCCTCTTTTGTCCGGGGCGGTTGCCGCTTTGGGGCAGGCGCCATTTGGTCTTTGGTGGGCCATGCTTGGCGGATTGAGCGCCGGGCTGTTTTACGTGTTGTGCGCCGCCAGTGCAAAACAGGCCGCGTTGCGGGGGTGGTTTTTGGGGCTTGGCTATTTTGCCGCCACCTTGAACTGGCTGGTTGAGCCGTTTTTCGTGGATGCTGCCCGCCACGCCTGGATGGCCCCTTTTGCGGTGTTCGGACTGGCCGGGGGGCTTGCCCTTTTTTGGAGCCTTGCCGCGGGACTGGCCTTTGGGAGCCGGATGGCTCAAGCCCGCTGGATGGCGCTGGCCTCTGCGCTGACCGGGGCAGAACTGTTGCGTGGTTATGTTCTGACAGGGTTTCCCTGGGGCGGGCCGGGGCTTGCCTGGATCGACACACCACTGGCGCAGATTGCCGAGGTGGTTGGGGTTTATGGCCTGTCGGCGCTGTCCTTCCTTGTCTCTGCTGGTGTAGCCCGCGCAGCCCAGCTCCGCTCTGGCCGAATGTTTGCGGCCCTTGCCGCGCTGTCTGCTCTGGTTTTTGTCTTTGCGGTGACGCTGCCGAAACCTCCTTTGCCGGATCAGGAAATCATCGTGCGGTTGGTGCAGCCCAACGCACCGCAGCACCAGAAATGGGATCCGCGATATGCGCGGGATTTTGTCCTGCGCCAGTTGGAACTGACCCGCGCTCCTGCAAAAAACGGCGCGCGCCCCGATCTGGTCCTCTGGCCCGAAACCGCTGTGCCTTATCGGTTGGGGGATACAGGCGGATTGGGGCAGGCCATGGCCGAGGCTGGGCAGGGGGCTCCTATTCTCTTCGGTGCCCAGCGAGGGGAGGGGGCGCGGTTTTTCAACAGCCTCGCGCTGGCCAGCCCTGATGGAAAGCTGACCCCGGTTTATGACAAGCATCACCTCGTGCCTTTTGGCGAGTATGTTCCTTTTGGGGATCAGCTGGCGGGGCTTGGTGTTACCGCCTTTGCAGCCCAGCTCGGACAGGGCTATTCTGCGGGGCAGGGCGCGGATGTGATCAATCTGGGGAAGGCGGGCAAGGTTTTGCCCCTGATCTGCTACGAAGCTGTTTTCCCTCAGGATCTGCGCGCTGCCCCCGAGCGGGCCGACTGGATTTTGCATGCCACAAACGATGCGTGGTTTGGCAATTTCTCAGGCCCGCAGCAGCATCTGGCGCAGGCGCGATTCCGGGCAATAGAATTTGGCCTTCCGATGATCCGCGTGGCCAATACCGGGGTCTCTGCGGTGATCAATGCCTATGGTGAAATCGGGCAGGCGCTGCCTTTGGGTCAGTCTGGAAAGATTGACACGAAAATTCCCGGAAAGCGTGCTGCAACGCCTTATTCTCGCCACGGTGATCTTCCATTAACCGTGCTCGTGCTAGTCGCTCTTGGTGTTTTTGTTGCCCGGCGACGCGGCAAAAGCAATTGACCTCCTTACGGGGGGCATGTATCGGACAGGCATCCCCCCGTCACAACGGCTTCCTGGCGTGATGGGGATTGTATCAATGGAGCACTTCTCATGACCCGCAAATCCCACGTATTCACTTCGGAATCCGTTTCCGAGGGCCATCCCGACAAGGTCTGTGACCGTATCTCTGATGCGGTGCTGGATGCTTTCCTTGCCGAAGACCCGCATTCGCGCGTGGCCTGTGAAACCTTTGCCACAACCGATCGTGTTGTGATCGGCGGCGAAGTCCGCGGTCCGGCCAGTGTGATCGAGCGTGTGGAAGAAATCGCTCGCGACTGTGTCAAAGACATCGGGTATGAGCAGAAAGGGTTTCACTGGGCCAATATGAAGGTCTCGAATTACCTGCATGCCCAGTCTGCCGACATCGCCCAGGGGGTGGATGCCAGTGAAGACAAAGACGAAGGCGCAGGTGACCAGGGCATCATGTTTGGATATGCTGCGGTTGAGACCGATGCGCTGATGCCGGCCCCAGTGCACTACAGCCACGCAATCCTGCGTCGTCTGGCAGAAGTGCGCAAGAACGGCACCGAAAGCTGGATGGGCCCGGACAGCAAGTCGCAATTGTCCGTGCGCTATGAAAATGACCTGCCGGTCGAGGTGACCTCACTGGTTTTGTCTACCCAGCATCTGGATGAAAGCATGACGCCGAATGATGTGCGCGACGCCGTTGCGCCCTATATTCGTGACGTGCTGCCCGACGGCTGGCTGACCGACAATACGGTCTGGCACGTGAACCCGACCGGAAAATTCGTGATTGGTGGCCCGGATGGCGATGCGGGATTGACCGGGCGCAAGATCATCGTGGACACCTATGGCGGTGCGGCACCCCATGGGGGGGGCGCTTTCTCGGGCAAAGATCCGACAAAAGTGGACCGCTCGGCTGCATATGCGTCGCGTTACCTGGCCAAGAACATCGTGGCTGCAGGCCTGGCAAAACGCTGCACCCTGCAACTTTCCTACGCCATTGGCGTGGCGCGCCCGCTGTCTATTCTGGTCGATACCCATCGCACGGGTGAGGTGGACGAAAGCGCCATCGAAAAGGCCGTGATGGAGGCCATGGATCTGACCCCACGCGGCATTCGTGAACATCTGGGGCTGAACAAACCGATCTACCAGCGCACTGCTGCCTATGGGCATTTTGGTCGCGCCCCCTCCGATGACGGTGGCTTTAGCTGGGAACGAACGGACCTGGTGGATGCGCTCAAAAATGCGCTCTGAGCGTGACGGATGACGTATTTGAAAGCCCGCCTTTCCCGGCGGGCTTTTCTTATGCGGCCTTGACGCAGAGAGGACTTCATGCGACAGGCGCGGCCATGACGGAAAAGACACATCACCAATCGGGCGCCCCGTGGCGCAATTTCTATGGTCGCCTGAAGGGCAAGCACCTTCGCGATAGCCAGCAAGGCTATCTGGATGAGGATCTGGCCGCCCTCAGCCCCGGCGCCGTGGACTGGGATGTGAACCCCGATCGCGCGCCCATCGACCTGAAATCCCTGTTTGGGGAAAGGCCGGTCTGGCTTGAAACCGGATTTGGTGGCGGCGAACATATGGTGCATCAGGCAGCGAACAACCCTGATGTCGGCATCATCGGCTGCGAACCCTATATCAATGGCGTGGCCATGCTGCTGGGCAAGATTCGTGACGCGAAATGCGACAATGTTGCCGTGCATCCCGGCGATGTGCGTGACCTGTTTGATGTGTTGCCAGAGCAGTCGATCAGCAAAGCCTTCCTGCTCTACCCGGATCCCTGGCCGAAAAAAAGGCACCATCGCCGCCGCTTCGTGACGCCGGAATATCTGGAACCCTTCCATAAAGTGCTCAGACCCGGCGCTGAGTTCCGGGTGGCCACCGACATTCCCGATTACGTGCGCCAGACGCTGGAAGAGGTGCCGAAAGCGGGGTTCGAGTGGCTCGGCGAAGGCCCTTCGGACTGGCGCAATCCGTGGAGCGATTGGGTCTCAACCCGTTATGAACAAAAGGCCCTTCGTGAAGGCCGCACGCCGCATTACCTGACCTTCCGCCGGATCTGAGGTCGTCTCCGACCAGTCGCGCCCTTTTTCTTGCCGAAAATACCTCGGGGTGAGCCTCGAAGAGGCGAGGGGCAGCGCCCCTGATGGGGTTTTCTGCTTGCGGACCAGCGCCCTCGGCCTGCGCCTCGGGCCGCGCAGCGGCGGTGGCTCATCTGCGATGAGCCTGTCAGGAGCTTTGCTCCTCTTGCCCCCTTCGTGGGCAATTCACCTCAGGATATTTCTGACCAGAAAATAGCGAACCCTGTCTGAGGGAACTCCCCGCTGGAAACTCCTGAATGGGTGCGCTATCAGATCTTGAACACGACGCGTTTCCGAGAGCCTGAATAGGGTTGGTAGGGGCGCTGCAACACTGTGGGTGTTTTCGGCAATCCCTGTGATGGGTTTCGAAACGCTTCAGGAGGAGAACTCATATGTCCGGCCATGGCCCTGCTATTCCCATGACGTCACGAAAATGTGGCCCGCTGACAGGCGAAGCCCATGTTCCGGGTGACAAATCCATCAGCCACCGTTCCCTGATTTTGGGGGCGATGGCCGTTGGGGAAACCCACATCACCGGTCTTCTGGAAGGGGAGGACGTGTTGGGGACGGCCAGCGCGATGAAAGCCTTTGGAGCGGATGTAGAGCGGCTTGGTGAAGGGGAATGGCGCGTCAACGGTGTTGGCGTTGGCGGGTTTGCCGAACCTGAGGACGTGATTGATTGTGGCAATGCGGGCACCGGCGTGCGGCTGATCATGGGGGCGATGGCTTCAACCGGTATCACCGCAACCTTTACCGGGGACGCGTCACTGCGTTCGCGTCCGATGGGGCGGGTGACGGACCCGATTGCGCTGTTTGGGGCACAATCCTACGGCCGGGAGGGGGGGCGTTTGCCGATGACCGTGATCGGAGCAGCCGATCCGGTGCCGGTGCGCTATGTAACGCCAATGGCCTCCGCGCAGGTGAAATCGGCCGTCTTGCTGGCGGGTCTGAATGCGCCGGGTGAAACCGTGGTGGTCGAGAAGGAAGCCACCCGCGATCATACGGAGCGGATGCTGGCTGGGTTCGGGGCCGAGATTACTGTGGAAGACACCGAAGAGGGGCATGTGATTACCCTTAAGGGGCAGCCCGAGCTGAAGCCGCAGACCATTGTGGTGCCACGCGATCCGTCTTCGGCGGCGTTTCCGGTCTGTGCGGCGCTGATTGTGCCGGGGTCGGATGTGCTTGTGCCGAATATCGGTCTTAACCCGACACGGGCTGGCCTGTTCTATACGTTGCAGGATATGGGTGCGGATCTGACGTTTGAGAACCCGCGTGAAGAGGGCGGAGAACCGGTTGCGGATCTGCGCGCGAAGTTTTCGCCCAACATGAAGGGGATCGTTGTGCCGCCGGAACGTGCGGCCAGCATGATCGACGAATACCCGATCCTGTCTGTCGTTGCGTCTTTTGCGACCGGCAAGACCGAAATGCCGGGCGTGCATGAGCTGCGGGTCAAGGAAAGTGACCGGATTGATGCGATGGCCAAAGGGTTGCGCGCCAATGGCGTTACGGTTGAGGAAGGTGAGGACTGGTGGTCGGTTGACGGGCTTGGCCCGGCTGAAAACGGAGGCGGGGTTCCTGGTGGGGCAACGGTGGCAACCGTGCTTGACCACCGGATCGCGATGAGTTTTGCCTGTCTCGGGATGGCGACCCAGAAGCCAGTGCATCTGGATGATGGCGGCCCGATCGCAACCAGTTTCCCGGTGTTTGAGGGTCTGATGGCCAAATTGGGGGCACAGCTGACGCGGGAGAATATATGACCCGGACGGCCAAAGGCGGATGTCTGTGCGGGGCCGTGCAATATGTGGTGAGCGGCCCCTTGCGTCCGGTTATCGCCTGCCATTGCCACCAGTGTCGAAAGACCTCGGGCCATCACGTCGCGGCCACGGCCGCCCGGCGCGAAGATCTGGCTGTTGGCGGGACAGTTAAGTGGTTTGCCTCTTCTGAAACGGCGTCGCGCGGGTTTTGCCCCACTTGCGGGTCAAACCTGTTTTGGGATGGCGGTGGCGAGCGGATCTCGATCTTTGCGGGAACGCTGGATGAAACGCCTGACCTCAGGATGGCGGCGCATATCTATTGCGCCGACAAGGGGGATTACTATGAGATCAGCGACGACCTTCCGAAATCGGACAAGTGGGATCCGGCGCTGACAGAGATCTGACGGGGTCAGATCACCTCCGCCCCGGCGTCTTTCAAGGTCTCGAACGCTTTTTCGGTCGCTTTCGGCAGCGCGCCGAGAGTTCCGTCTTGCAGCAAGGTGACCTTATAGCCGCGGGCAAGGGCGGCCTGTGCTGTCTTGTTGACGCAAAGGGCAGCATCCAGCCCAGCAATCTGAACATGGCCGATGTCCAGCTGATCAAGCAGCGTGTCCAGAGCGCCGGTTTCAAACCCGTCCTGAACGCGCTTGATCACCTCGTATTCACCCATGTCGACAAAGGAGCTGGCCAGTTCGGCACCGGGTTGTCCGGCAAGCCCCTGACCTTTCATGAAGATACGCGCAAAGGTGCGGGTTGAGGGGGTGCTCCACTCCTGGCGAAGGGTGATCACGGGCTGGTCTTCGGATTTTGCGCGGGTGACGGCGGCACGAATGGCCTGTGTGGCTTGGGTTTTGTCTGCCTCATCATATTGCCCGCTGTTCCAGAAATCTTCTTGCAGATCCACCAGAAGCAGGGCCGTTCCTGACCGTTCGGGGATCTTGTCGCCCTGACTGACATGGCTGATGTGACGATAGACCAATGCGGCCCAGATCACTCCGGCAGCCAGAAGGGCAAGGCTGGTCCACAAGGCAATCATATCTGTTTCTCCAGTTTTGCATGGCAGTGGCGCAGCACCCTGAGCGCGATGGCCACCTCATCAGGTGACAGCCCGTCAGAGACCAGATCGAGGATCTCTGCCTCCCGCTCCAAAATCATGCGGATGCAGTCCGTTCCCTTCGGGGTCAGTCTGATAAGGGGCGAGCGGGTATGGCGGGGATTGGGGGATTTCTCAGTCAGGTGGGCCTTTATGGTGTCATTGACCATCACCTGCACATATTGGCGCTGGATTTCCAACAGACGCGCGAGGTCGGGCACGGGCAGGGGGCCATGGTGGTGCAGGATCTCAAGAACAGCGCGCATCCGCACGGTGAGCTCGGTTCCGGTCAGGCCATGCTCAACCTGTGCTTCGACCCGTTGCATGAGCGGGCGTGTCAGCCAGAGGAGGGATCTGAGGGCATCTATCATGACAATACACATGCCAAATTGACATGTATATTGTCAATAAGGAGGCTTCCCTTCCCCCCCGCGATTTGCGATGGAAGGGCAGCAGAAAGGTTTCGGTTTTGCCCTGCGACCGTAGGTGTCGGAACGTTTTAAAGCGTTTCGAGATTAACTTGAGACACAAGTTGATTTCGAAACGCCCGCAACATCAGTAGGTTTCGAGCGTTTCGCCTCATTATTGTGTCTCAATAATAAGGCGAAACGCTTTAGGAAGGAGATGCCATGTCATTCACAGTTGCCATTGATGGCCCCGCCGCCGCTGGTAAAGGCACGATCTCCAAGGCGGTTGCCACGCATTTCGGTTTTGCCCATCTCGACACCGGGCTGCTTTATCGTGCGGTTGGGGCCAAGGTGCTGGCCGGGGGGGATCCCGTGGTTGCTGCCAAACAACTGACACCGGCGGATATGATGGGGGAGCTGCGCACCCCTGAGGTAGCGCAGGCGGCCAGCCGCGTTGCGGTGCTGGCGGATGTACGGGCGGCGCTGGTTGCGTTTCAACGCGACTTTGCCCTGCAGGACGGCGGCGCGGTTCTGGATGGGCGCGATATTGGCACGGTGATTTGCCCGGATGCGGATGTGAAGCTTTTTGTCACCGCAAGCGCCGAGGTGCGGGCCGAGCGGCGGTTTTTGGAATTGAACGCAAAAGGCCTGTCAGATACGCGCGAACAGGTTCTTGCCGATGTGATTGCGCGCGACAAACGCGACAGCGAGCGGGCGGAGGCCCCGTTGAAACCAGCAACGGATGCGGTGCTGATCGACACGTCCGATCTGTCGATCGACGACGCGGTGGCCCGGGCGGTCGCGGTGATTGAAACCTGCCGTTAGGTTAGTCCGGCCTCCCTCTTGATCCTCAAAGTCAAATGCCTAGCTGTCCGGTCTTCACCCGTTGATGACAGGACAATCCCCATGCTCGAAAAACTGAACTGGCGCTACGCGACCAAAAAAATGGACCCGACCCGGTCGGTGCCCGAAGAGAAGGTCAACAAGATCCTTGAGGCCATCCGCCTTGCCCCCACCTCTTCCGGCACCCAGCCGTTTGAGGTTTTTGTCATCACCAACCCCGAGATCCGTGCGCAGATCCAGCCTCATGCGTGGAACCAGGCACAAATCACCGAAGGGTCCCATCTTCTTGTTTTTGCCGCCTGGGATAATTACTCGGCGGATCGCATTGATGCGGTGGTGTCGCAGATGGAAGAAGAGCGCGGAGGGGGCAACCCGTTGCTGACGCAGTATTACGACAATCTGAAGGGGGCTTATCTGCCGCGTGAGGCGGGGGTGAACCACGATCACGCCGCGCGTCAGGCCTATATTGCGTTGGGGTTTGCCCTTGCCGCTGCGGCGGAGCTGGAAGTGGATTGCACGCCAATGGAAGGGTTCACGCCGGAAAAAGTGGATGACATCCTCGACTTGAAAGAGCGCGGCTTGCGTTCGGTTCTGTTGCTGCCTCTGGGCTACCGGCACACGGAACAGGACTGGCTTGCGCCACTGAAAAAGGTGCGCAAGCCCCAGGCGCAACTGTTCACCCGGATCGACTAAACCCGGGATTTCGAGGTGGGGCGTGGCAAATCCGGCTGCGCCCTGCTTGCCCGATGTCGGCTGTCATCTGGCGAGGAACGGATGCGGTTGCGGATCAATGGTGGGCGGTGAATAGGAGGC
The DNA here is from genome assembly GCF_001307765.1 of Aliiroseovarius crassostreae. Taxonomy (GTDB): domain Bacteria; phylum Pseudomonadota; class Alphaproteobacteria; order Rhodobacterales; family Rhodobacteraceae; genus Aliiroseovarius; species Aliiroseovarius crassostreae. The sequence continues at coordinate 654,572 of NZ_LKBA01000006.1, read as the reverse complement.
TCTTGCCCCTTGCTTTATTGACAGAATCCGCCTAAAGACGCCCTGTCGACAAGGTGAAAACACCGCGATACAGGGAAAGACGAGCAGGGTCGGATGTGCCGGCCCTCTTTGTTTTGCGGTTAACCTGTTGACCAAATTGGAAAATCCAAGACCTGCGGAGCCAACCGCACGGCCCGAAAAGCGACTTGTAAAGGAATAAAACGCATATGTGCGCTAAAACCACGATGGAGGAATTCGAAGCCCTCCTGAACGAAAGCTTCGAAATGGACACCCCCGAAGAGGGTTCGGTTGTCAAAGGCAAGGTCATCGCCATCGAGAACGGCCAGGCCATCATCGACGTAGGCTACAAAATGGAAGGCCGCGTCGACATCAAAGAATTCGCAAATCCTGGTGAAGCCCCGGAAATCGCCGAAGGCGACGAAGTGGAAGTCTACCTGCGCGCGGCTGAAAACGCCCGCGGCGAAGCCGTCATCTCGCGTGAGATGGCCCGCCGTGAAGAAGCCTGGGATCGCCTGGAAAAAGCCTATGCCGACGATGCACGTGTTGAAGGTGCTATCTTCGGCCGCGTCAAAGGTGGCTTCACCGTTGATCTCGGCGGCGCCGTGGCCTTCCTGCCCGGTTCGCAAGTTGACGTGCGCCCCGTGCGTGACGCAGGCCCGCTGATGGGTCTGAAACAGCCGTTCCAGATCCTGAAAATGGACCGTCGCCGTGGCAACATCGTTGTGTCGCGCCGCGCCATCCTGGAAGAAAGCCGTGCCGAACAGCGCGCAGAAGTCATCGGAAACCTGTCCGAAGGTCAGGCCGTGGAAGGTGTTGTCAAGAACATCACCGAATACGGTGCGTTCGTTGACCTGGGCGGCGTTGACGGCCTCTTGCACGTCACCGACATGGCATGGCGCCGTGTGAACCACCCGTCCGAGATCCTGACGATCGGCGAAACCATCAAGGTTCAGGTCATCAAGATCAACAAAGAGACCCACCGCATCTCGCTGGGCATGAAGCAACTGCAGGACGATCCGTGGGATCTGGTGGCTGCCAAATACCCGCTTGAGTCGGTTCACACCGGCCGCGTGACCAACATCACCGATTACGGTGCATTTGTTGAACTGGAAGCCGGCGTTGAAGGTCTGGTCCACGTGTCGGAAATGTCCTGGACCAAGAAAAACGTCCACCCGGGTAAAATCGTGTCCACCTCGCAAGAGGTTGAGGTCATGGTTCTGGAAATCGACAGCGCCAAACGCCGCGTGTCGCTGGGTCTCAAGCAGACCATGCGCAACCCGTGGGAAGTGTTTGCCGAAACCCATCCGGCCGGCACCGAAGTGGAAGGCGAAGTCAAGAACATCACCGAATTCGGTCTGTTCATCGGCCTCGACGGCGAAATCGACGGCATGGTCCACCTGTCGGACATCTCGTGGGATGAGCGTGGCGAAGACGCCATCCAGAACTTCAAGAAGGGCGACATCGTCAAGGCTGTTGTTTCGGAAGTTGACACCGACAAAGAGCGTATCTCGCTGTCGATCAAAGCCCTGGAAGGTGACCCCTTCGCCGAAGCCATTGGTGGCGTGAAGCGCGGTTCGATCATCACCGTCGAAGTGACCGCCATCGAAGATGGTGGCATCGAAGTGGAATACGAAGGCATGAAATCCTTCATCCGCCGCTCCGACCTGTCGCGTGACCGTGCCGAACAGCGCCCCGAGCGTTTCAATGTCGGTGACAAGATGGACGTTCGCGTGACCAATGTGGACAGCAAATCGCGCCGCCTGGGCCTGTCGATCAAAGCCCGCGAAATCGCAGAAGAGAAAGAGGCCGTGGAACAGTATGGTTCGTCCGACTCCGGCGCTTCGCTCGGCGACATTCTGGGCGCAGCCCTGAAGAAAGACTAATCCTTAGTCTCTCGAAAGATCTTGAAACGGCCTCGCTCATGCGGGGCCGTTTTCTTTTGCACCTATCGTGGTCACCGGGGGAAACTTCTGGTTCCGAATCATGTATTTGACCGGAAAGCCGCTGCAAACCCACCCCGTCAGACAGATGCAAATCCCGCTCATTTCCGCGTTTGAGGTGGGCAAACCGCCCCATGGACCGGTTTTTTGCCGGAAAAATGCCGATGGCCCCTCTAAGGGCTTGTTTATCAACAATCCCTTTGCTCCTATAGTTGGAACAACAAAGCGGCGCGAAGCCCTGCCTCGCGCCAAAAGCACTTTTTGGGGGGATATTCATGATCCGGTCGGAACTGATCCAGAAAATCGCGGATGAAAATCCGCATCTTTATCAGCGGGATGTCGAACGCATCGTCAACACGATTTTTGACGAAATCGTCGAGGCTATGGCACGTGGGGACCGGGTTGAACTGCGCGGCTTTGGCGCATTCTCCGTCAAGAAAAGAGATGCTCGTATCGGGCGGAACCCACGCACCGGAGAATCTGTTCAGGTCGAAGAGAAACATGTCCCCTTCTTCAAGACAGGCAAGCTCCTGCGTGACCGTCTGAACGGCAAATAAGAGGTCAATATGCGGTATATCCGTTACCTGTTTCTGGCGGCCCTCGCGGTTTGCCTGGTAACAATCGCCATGGCGAACCGTGGCATGGTCACCCTTCACCTGCTGCCAGCCGAGCTGTCCGGCTTCCTCGGGTTCAGCTGGTCGATCTCCCTGCCACTGTTTATCGTGATCTTTCTGGGCATTATCGCCGGGGTCATGATTGGGTTTGTCTGGGAATATCTGCGCGAACATAAGTTTCGTGCCGCTGGCAAACGGACCCGCAAGGAACGCGACGCCCTGATCCGTGAAGTGAAAAAGCTCAAGGATCCCAAGGCCAACCCCGGTGACGATATTATCGCGCTTCTGGAAGAGGCCAAGTGAGCAGATTTGTCCTTCCGGGCGGAAAACCTGACGCCGCCGTGAAAATTTGCGGGCTGAAAACGCCTGAAACCGTGCAGGCTGCCTGCGCGGCCGGTGCCCGTTACATTGGCTTCAATTTCTTCCAAAAAAGCCCGCGCTCGGTCAGCATTGATCAGGCCGCATCCCTCATGCTCGATATGCCCATCGGCGTGGCCAAGGTGGCGCTTGTGGTGGACATGACCGATGATGAAATCGCCCAAATTGTCGATGGCACCACCACCGAGATCCTACAGCTGCATGGGTCTGAGACGCCGGAGCGGGTGGCCGAGGTCAAGGCGCGGTTCGGGCTGCCGGTGATGAAAGCAATCGGAATTGCCGGACCGGAAGACGTGGGCGAGATCGACCGCTACGCCCCCGTCGCCGACCAGTTACTGATCGATGCCAAGGCGCCAAAAGGGGCGGACCTGCCGGGCGGGAACGGAATCAGCTTCGACTGGCGGCTGGTGCAACGAAAATACTGGCCCTGCCCATGGATGCTCGCCGGTGGCCTCAACCCTGACAATGTCGCTGAAGCCATGCGCCTGACCGGCGCCAAACAGGTGGATGTGGCCTCGGGGGTGGAAAGTGCGCCTGGTGTGAAGGACCCCGATCTGATGCGCGCCTTTGTCCGAAACGCGACAGGCTCCTTCGCCTGACCCTTTCTTCTTGGCCAAAAACTCCGGGGTGAGGAACCGCTCGAAGAGGGGGGCCGAGGGGCAGAGCCCCTTTTGACCTTATCCCCCATCAAAAACCACTGGAACTGACACGCCGTGACGCCTATCAAAGTCCGGCAACGTGAACAGGGGGACCTCATGTCCAATGATCTTTTCAACAGCTTCATGAATGGCCCGGATGAGCGTGGCCGTTTTGGTGATTTCGGTGGCCGCTTCGTGTCGGAAACGCTGATGCCGCTGATCCTCGATCTCGAGGCCGAATATGAGAAGGCCAAGACGGAAGCCAGTTTCTGGGCCGAGATGGACTACCTGTGGAAGCATTATGTGGGCCGCCCCTCGCCGCTGTATTTTGCCGAGGGTCTGACCCGGCATCTGGGGGGGGCAAAGGTCTATATGAAGCGCGACGAGCTGAACCACACCGGCGCGCATAAGATCAACAACGTGCTGGGGCAGATTTTGCTGGCGCGACGTATGGGAAAAACCCGGATCATCGCCGAAACGGGGGCTGGGCAGCACGGGGTCGCTACCGCCACGGTCTGTGCCAAGTTCGGTCTGAAATGTGTGGTCTATATGGGTGCGCATGATGTGCGGCGTCAGGCCCCGAACGTGTTCCGGATGCGCCTGCTTGGTGCGGAAGTGATCGCGGTGGAAAGTGGTCGCGGCACGCTTAAGGACGCCATGAATGACGCGCTGCGTGACTGGGTGACCAATGTGCATGACACGTTCTATTGCATCGGCACGGCCGCAGGGCCGCACCCGTATCCGGCCATGGTGCGGGACTTCCAGTCGATCATAGGCAAAGAGGCCAAAGCCCAGATGCAGGAAGCCGAAGGTCGTCTGCCCGACACGGTGATTGCCGCTATTGGGGGGGGGTCCAACGCGATTGGTCTTTTCTATCCGTTCCTTGACGATGAATCCGTGCAGATCATTGGCGTTGAAGCCGGCGGCAAAGGTGTGGATGAAAACATGGAGCATTGCGCCTCGCTGACCGGTGGGCGCCCCGGCGTGTTGCATGGTAACCGGACCTACCTGCTTCAGGATGATGACGGTCAAATTCTGGACGGCTATTCGATCTCGGCGGGTCTGGATTATCCGGGGATTGGTCCTGAACACAGTTGGCTGCATGAAATTGGTCGCGCAGAATATGTCTCGATCACCGACAAAGAGGCGCTTGAGGCGTTTCAGCTCAGCTGTTCGACCGAAGGGATCATTCCGGCGCTGGAACCCTGCCATGCTCTGGCCCATGTGATGAAAATTGCGCCCAAACTGCCCGAGGATCACATCATTTGCATGAATATGTGTGGCCGCGGCGACAAGGACATTTTCACAGTGGCGAAATACCTTGGGTTCGATATGTCTGACACAGAAGGGCGCGAGGTGGACTGATCCACGCGATCAACGGTCAAAGAGAAAGCCGCGCAAATCCAGCGCGGCTTTTTTTGTCATATCCGACAGGTTAAAATTGCGGATCAGGGGGAACGTGGTTGCCCCTCAGATCTCGGGCCGCAAAACTAGAAAACTAGTATTCTGGTTTTACCTGTTTTGGGGCACCCCCGTTCTTGCCAGCTTAAAGGCAGGTTATGATCCTGCTGCGGCAGCGATTTTGCGCATCATGTTGATATTCGCTTCATGTGCTCCCTGTTCCCGAAAACCACGGTCCGCTGCGTTCACCGCGACAACCACATCTCGGTTCGTGTCGATGAAGATGTATTGGCCATAAATACCACGGGCAAAATACTCCCCCTTGGGAGCATCCGGCGCAATCCACCATTGATAGCCATATTGCTGTTCACCCGGTTCTGTGGGGGCCGAGGGTATGGTAGAGGCAGAAATCCACTGCGCTGGCACCACCTGCTGCCCCTGCCATTCACCCTTTTGCAAAAACATCTGCCCAAACCTGGCATAGTCTCGGGTGCGCAGGTTCAGCCCCCCCAGCACAAAGGCCACGCCCTCTCCATCGCTCAGATAATAGGGGGCCATTTCAAAGCCCATCGGGCCGGTGATATAGGCGTTCATCAGGTCCGGGATTGTGCGCCCGGTGGCCCCGCGGATGACCATGCCGATCACATGGGTGTCGATCGAGACATATTGCCAGGTCTCTCCTGGTTGGGCGAAACGTTCGGTCAGCTCTGCGGTGAAATCATCCATGGATTTTCCAAGCGCAAGCACCCGTCCCATCCTGTTGATGTCCGAACCGCTGTCCAGGTAATCTTCGTTGAAGGTGACGCCCGAGGCCATGTTCAGCACATTGCGGATTGTTGCCCCATCATATGCGCCCCCAATCAGGCTGGGTGCATATTGGGTCACCGGGTCGTCCAGAGAGGCGACAGAGCCTTGCTCTACCAGCACCCCCATCAGGGCGGAAAGAAAGCTTTTGGCCACCGACCAACTGATGCGCAGGTCATCGGCTTGGGTATCAAGGTGATAGCTCTCATGGCGCAGCTTCCCCCCTTGGAGGACGACAAGCGCAGTGACAGAGCGATCCGTGATCCACGCCTGGGCCCCGTCGGGCAGTTCCAGATCGTCGCCTTTTGGCAGCGGGCTGACCGGGCCGTCGCCTCGCGACAATGGCACCGTCAGAAAAGCGTCCTTCATATGTGAGAAGTTCTGCACGATCTTTTCTGCGGAAAACAGCGTGTTAACCGCCAGCAGTCGCTTCAGTTCCTCGGCTTTCCACAGCCCTAGAAAGGCCACCAGGACAAAAGCAGCCAACAGCAGCTTGATGATGCGCTTAAACAGGTTTTCCATGAGGTCTCCGGGTTTGCGAGAATGGGGTTGAACGCTCGAAACCTACTGATGTTGTGGGCGTTTCGAAATCAACTTGTGTCTCAAGTTAATCTCGAAATGCTTTAAGGTGCCGCCCAATCGATCCAACGTCCATGAAAATCCACACGACCTAACGTCAGGCGTTGCCCGTCAGGCCACAAGGTCAGCGTGATGGCGGCGCCCTTGCCAATATGCTCATCGGCCTCCATCGACAGGTGGGCGACAGGCCCCCGCCTGCCTGCGGCCTTGATCGCGGACAGGCAGCGCGTTTGTGTTTCGGTTGGGAAATACTGCCATGCAATGGTGTGATAGATCAGCGTCAGGTGGTCCGGCGCCGTGCGCGTCAGCTGGTCCGCAAGCCAATCCACCGCGTCGCCCTGATCGACCTTGGCATCAAAAACTCCGATCACGGCGCGGGTCCGATCCAGACGTTCCGGCTGATCTGCCCAAAGATAGGATTGCAGGCGCAGCGCATCATCGGTGTTGCGCACATTTAACGGAGAGATATCCACCCCACGGCGGTCCAGAATAACGGGGGCATGTGCCGCCTGTTTCGGAAGGTCCCCGCGCCAGTCAGGCCTGAGCACCACTTGCGCGTCTGCCGGTCCCATTTGCCCGTCTGGAAGCATAAGCGCGAACCGGTCCCACATCAGGTTCAACCCGCCAGAGGCGCCAAGCTCCAGCATTCGAAAGGGGAGATCAAAGTGGGATGCCAGAAAATGCCCCGCCGCGATCATCACCACCGCGCGGCGCACCTCATTGGTTTGTGGGGGATTGTCGAGCCAGTGGTGCAGCAGCGTGCTCTGCTCGTGCAGGGCACTCTCAAGGGCTGCCCAAAGCCTGTCATCCTCCTCCGGGGCAGGATGGGGTGGGTACACTGCCACAAGCTCCGGGCAGGCTCCGGTCAGAACCAGCGCATGAAGCCCTGCCAAAAGGCGCAAGGGGACGGACTGCCCAAGGGGCCCCAGTTCGCCGGGCCAATGAAACAGCCTGTCGGTCAATTCGGTGCCCGGGGTCAGCCGCTGTGCAAGAAGGTGTAAAATACGTGCGGTAAAAGGCGACCCCAGACTGGCATTGCTGCGTGCCTGTTGCTCCAGGGCGGCGCGCAAGGTCAAGAGAACTTGTCCATCAGTTTTTGCAATGGCGACCGCGTGTCCTCAGCGGGCGTCGCTTTTTCTGGCTTTTTCTCGGGGGGCGTCTTTGACCCGTTTGACGAGCGGGGCGGGTTCACGCGCAGGCCGATGGCGTTCATGAACTTCCCGCTATCCCCACGCGCAAGGTCAGGCGCGCCATCTGCGCAGCCCCGTAACACATCGTCCAGCCACCCCTGATCCGCCTTGGCAAAGTCATTCAGCACATAGCGCGAAACCGCATCCTTGTGACCGGGATGGCCAATCCCCATCCGCACCCGGTCATATTCGGCACCGATATGCTGATGGATGGAGCGCAACCCATTATGCCCGGCATGCCCGCCCCCGGTCTTGACCCGGCACTTGCCCGGCGCCAGATCCAGCTCATCATGAAACACAACCACATCCGCGGGGGACAGTTTGTAAAACCGCATCGCCTCTCCGACGGATTGCCCCGAAAGGTTCATGAAGGTTTCGGGTTTGAGCAAGATCACCTTCTCGGAACCCAGCTTGCCTTCGCAGAGCTGCCCCTGAAATTTCGCCCGCCACGGAGAAAACCCATGATCAGAGGCGATCTGATCCAGGGCCATAAAGCCGATATTATGCCGGTTGCCCGCATATTTCGGTCCAGGGTTCCCAAGGCCAACAAAAAGTCGCATGGCATTCTCCACATGAGCAGAAATTTATCTGCCTGATGTAGCGCAACTGTCACCACGGCTCAACTGATGCCGCATCTAACTGCGTCTGCAACCGCTTTCCATGGGGAGCGTGGGGCTTTTTCTTGCCCCAAATACCTCGGGGTGAGGACGAAGTCCGAGGGGCAGCGCCCCTGTTTGAGGGGGCTGCCCTGGTCCGGCCTGAGGAGATCAGGCCGCTGGGTAGCGTGCGAACAGTTCGGTCGAACCATCTTTGCGTATCAAAAGCACATCATAGGCGTCCCGCTCGCTTTCCGGCCCCATGCCGGGGGCACCATAAGGCATGCCGGGAACCGTCAGGCCAATGGCCTCAGGACGCTCCGCCAGCAGGCGGTTCAGATCCGACGCCGGCACATGACCCTCAATCAGATAGCCTTCGACCTCGGCAGTGTGGCAGGACATCAGATCATCCTGAATGCCGCCAGCACGCTTGAATTCATAAAGCGTATCATAATCCATGTTGTTGATTTCGGCCGTGAACCCGCTGCGTTGCATCACCTTGACCCAAGCCCCGCAACAGCCGCAGCTTGGATCCTTGTGAACAATCAGGTGTGGGGTGGCCGCGATTGCGGGCAGGGCGGAAAGTGCCGGGGTTGCTAGAAGACCAGCTAGGATGTGGCGGCGCGTGATAAGGTTCTGTGTCATGGAGTGTCCTGTCGTCTGGATAGGTTTGTCCATTGCTACCCTTGCCAGATCCCCTGATGTGTTGACCTGTGTCAATTTCACGAAAATGTGTGAACAGCTCCTGTACTGCGCAGTCGTTTGGGTAAAAGAAAACGGGGCCCGATTGGGCCCCGTTTCCGCCTCGGCTTGCGCCCAGGGCTTATTCTTCAGCTGCGGCCTCTTCGCCTTCGCCCTCGTCTTCGTTATCCGACGAGCGTAGCGAGCTCGGTGCAGTGATGTTGGCGATCACGAAGTCACGGTCGATGGTCGGCTTGGCGCCCGACGGCAGGGTCACGTCCGAAATGTGGATCACGTCACCCACGTCACGGCCGGCCAGGTCGACAACGATCTGCTCGGGGATGTCACCGGCAACAACGTTCAGTTCGACTTCCGGACGCACAACAGTCAGAACGCCACCCTTTTTCAGGCCCGGCGCATCATCGTGGTTTTCAAATTCCACGTGGATGAACAGGCTGATCCGCGAGGTGCGGCGCAGGCGCATCAGGTCGATATGGGTCGGCAGGTCTTTCACAACGTCACGCTGAACGCCGCGGCAGATCACGCGCACATCTTCTTCACCTTCAACCTTCAGGTTCCAAAGGGTCGACAGGAAGCGGCCAGCTTTCAGTTTCTTCAGCAGGTCGTTGAACGGAATGTTGATCGACAGGGGATCGGCGTCGCCACCATAAACCACACCCGGAACCAGCCCGTCACGACGTGCCTGGCGAGCGGCGCCCTTGCCCGTCCCCGCGCGTTTCTGAGCAACAAGATCAGGGATCTCTTTTGCCATTTTAATTCTCCAATATAGATAGGGCGGGGCTCCTCCAAGGCTGTAGCCCCGCGATGAAGCCCTGCCCATACAGGGGAATCATTCAAAAGGGAAGGTATTTCTGCGCTTATTCAAAGATGCCGAGAATGTTTTCAACCGGGATCATGCCAAGGCCGGCGGCGGCTTGAGGGACGCGACTGTCTGCGGCGTTATCGCGATGGTCCCCCAGGACAAAAACATGCTCCGGTGGAACAATGAATTCGAGGGTGGTGTCAAATCTGGACGTCCCGACATTCCAGATCTCGTAGCTCTTGCCTGATGGCAGGGTTTCACGCAGCCGAAAGCGGGTGCAGCTTTTCCCCGGAATGGCAGGGCGCTCAGCGCATCGCGGGAAGGGGGGTGTTGTTGGAACCGTGGATATGTCCTCATTCAGCATCACCTGCGGCAAAGGGTGTCCGTTCAGCACGACACCCCCATCCTTTAGCTGGATTCGGTCCCCGGCAATCCCCATCACCCTGAAAACAAGCGTGGCGGGCTGCACCGGATGCGTGAAGCCGATGATGTCGCCGCGCTGAACCTGATCTATTTGCGGGTCAATATGGCGCATGACGGCGCAGTCCCCGGTCATCATCGTGGGCGCCATCGCCGCGGAGGATGCCCGGAAATTTTCCAGTTTTGGGTTAACAGCGCAGGAAAAACAGATGCAGGATCCGGCAATGACACCGTTGGGTGTCAAGGCGATGGCAAACAAGAGGATGGTTGCGGCATGTGAAAACAGGGTGCGGCGCATTGCAAAAACTTGGGGCAAAAAGCCTTAGGTTAAATATAAATACATGGCTGATACTCGGTAAGACATGGGTTCGTGTCAACTTACCGATCAGACTGCCCTGTTCCAACTGGGTTCGCGCGCAGTCGGGCGCGCGAAAAAGGCAGCCCCTTTGCAGGAGCTGCCTTCGGTTGTTATTTCTTGGTTCGGCGCGGCAGGGCATTGGCTCCGCGCGGCTGGTCCTTGCGGGCTTTTGGCGGCTTGGCCGGTGATTTTGCCGGTGATTTGGAGGGCGATTTGGCCGTTTTTCCGACCGGTTTTCCGAACTTGCCTTCGGGTTTACCCGCTTTGCCTGTCTTGCTGGGTTTGTCTTTTTTCCAGCGCTGTTTCTTCCCCTCCGCATCGCGTTTCTTGCTGGGGGATGTGCCCGGCGTGGTGGCTTTTTTCTCGTCACGCGATTTGGGCGGCTGATACTCGCTGCGTGTTTCGGGGTTCACTTCCGGGGCCAGTGCGGGAGCCCATTGCGCAGGCGTGTTGGCTGACGGGGCCGTGGCGCGGTCATCGCGCTGGTTTTGCGGGCGCAGCGATTTCTTGGGTTTTGCAGGGCGTTCGGAGCTATCCCCCTTGCGGTGCGGTTTCGGCGCGCGATCTTCCCGATCTGACCTGTCCTTGCCCTTGTAACCGGGGCCCTTGTAACCGGGCTTGTCGCCATAGTTTCCGCCCGGCTTTCCACCGGTCTTGCGCGGGGCAGGGGTCAGGTCCGGCTTGCCGTCCAGCTGCGTGGCGCGGATGCCGTCCTCCAGCTCCCCCCCTTGGGCTGCAGCCAGGAATTTCTCAACCGCGTCATTGGTCAGTTCGACAAAGGTTTCACGCGACTGGACCCGAATGGCGCCAATGTCGTTTTTGTCGAGATTGCCTGACCGGCAGAGCATCGGCAGGAGCCAACGCGGCTCGGCATTCTGCTTGCGCCCGACCGACAGGGAGAACCAGGTCGACGGGCCAAAATCCCGCTCTTCCCGGCGTGCCGGTTTGGCCGCGATTTCAGCAAGTTCTTCAGGGGCTGAGAACTGTTCGCGGTGCAGGCGGATACAGGCGGTGGCAATCTGTTCCGGGGTGAAGCGGGCGATCAGGTCACCTGCCAGCTGTCCTTCATCACCGGATTGGCCTTCCTGCCACATCGGGTGGTCCATAAGGCGTTCCACATCGCGGGCCCGGATGTTGTCAGCGGAGGGGGGGAAGTTCCATTTTGCGGTGATCTTGGCCCAACCCAGCAGGCGTTCGGCGCGTTTGACCATGCGGGGGGGGACGATCAGCGCAGACACGCCTTTGCGCCCGGCGCGCCCGGTGCGGCCCGAGCGGTGCAGCAGACCTTCGGTGTTTGTGGGAAGCTCTGCATGGATCACAAGATCCAGCATCGGCAGGTCGATACCGCGCGCGGCCACGTCGGTGGCCACACAGACCCGCGCCCGCCCGTCGCGCATGGATTGCAGCGCGTTGGAACGTTCGGACTGGGTCAGTTCACCGGACAGGCACACCACCGACAGGCCTCGGTTTGACAGGCGTGAGGTCAGGCGGTTTACCGTGGCGCGGGTATTGGCAAATACGATCGCATTCTGCGCATCGTGAAAGCGCAGAAGGTTGATGATCGCGTGTTCTTCATCCTTATCCGCCACGCGCAACGCCTGATAATCGATGTCCGCGTGTTGCTTTTCCTTCGACACGGTTGAGACCCGCACCGCGTCGCGCTGGTATTGCTTGGCGAGTTTCGAGATCAGCGGTGACACCGTGGCTGAGAAGAGCAGCGAGCGGCGCTCTTCAGGGGCGGCGTCCAGCATGAATTCAAGATCTTCCTTGAACCCCATATCCAGCATCTCATCCGCCTCATCCAGCACCACGGCCTTGAGCGCGTCCAGCACCAAGGCGCCCCGCGTGATGTGGTCGCGCAGGCGGCCCGGTGTGCCGACAACGATATGGGCGCCGCGCTCAAGGGCACGCCGTTCTGTGCGCTGATCCATCCCCCCCACACAAGATGCGATCCGCGCGCCGGCATGGGCGTAGAGCCAGCTCAGCTCAAACTTCACCTGCATGGCCAGTTCGCGGGTTGGGGCGATCACCAGCGCCAGCGGCGTGGCGGCGGGGCCGAAGCGGTCACCCTCCAGAATGGTTGGGGCAATTGCCAGGCCAAACCCAACGGTTTTACCCGAACCGGTCTGGGCTGAAACCAGAAGATCCTGATCGGCCAGCTCCGGGTTGGTCACCGCCTCCTGCACATCCGTCAGGGTCTCATACCCTTTGTCCGCAAGGGCCTGGGCAAGGGTGGGAACAAGGTTGGGGGCAGGGGTCGGGGTCGTCATGGCGGCGTCTTTCATCGGGGCGCCGGGCAGGGTGCAGGCGCGAAAGACCTGCGCATACAGGGTTTCGAGGCAAAAGGATAGAGGCAGATTGCGATGTGGGGTCTGCGCCTGATCTGATGGCTGGCGCGGGTCAAAGCACGAACCGGAAATGTCGGCTATCCTTACCGCGGCGCGCGGCGGCTCCATATCTCGCTGTTGCAACGGACTGTGGAAACGCTTTAGGAAAGATCAAGGCCCGCCGGGACGACCCGGCTTTGACAGGGCGATCCGGGACGACCCGCAATTGGCGAGGTTTACATGTCACTGAATTCTCCTTCCCCCACTTCCGCTTCTCCCGGCACACCGGGTGAAACGGATCTGGCGACGCTGCTGGCAAGCCTGTCGCCCCGGCTCGACGGGGAAACATATGTGTTTGCAACGCTCAAAGGGGCCTGCCCGGCGGGGGTGTCTCCACGGATGTCCTTTCAGGAGGCGGAGGGGGTGACACTCATCCTCACGCAGGCTGAGGCCCGGGCAGCGGGGCTCGACCATGTCTTTCCCTGTCGGATGATTTCACTTGAGGTGCATTCCTCGCTTGAGGCGGTGGGGCTTATCGCGCGTATCGCCTCCGAGCTTGCCGCGCTGGGAATGGGGGTGAACCCGGTATCCGGGTTTTATCATGATCATCTGTTCGTGCCGGAACACCGTGCCGAAGAGGCGATGGCGCTATTGCGGGATCTGGCCCGCACGGTCGCTGACGGTCAGACGAAAAACCCCGCCTGATGGCTCAGGCAGGGGGTCGATTGGGAAATCCGTGAGGGGTGGCTACTCCCAGTCGCCCGAAAATCCTTTGGGGACATAAAGGATATCCCTTGTCACGGTGTTGATGTCCGTATGGCCGCAAAATGCCATCGACACCTCCAGCTCTTTCTTTGTCATTTCAAGGACTTTGGTCACGCCGGCCTCGCCCTGCGCGCCGAGGCCATAGACAAAGGCACGGCCGATATACGTGCCTTTGGCCCCCATGGCGACGGCCTTGAGAACGTCCTGCCCCGAGCGGATACCGCTGTCGATATGCACTTCGATCTTGTCGCCCACCGCGTCCAGAATGGCAGGCAAAGCACGGATCGAAGACAGTGCTCCATCCAATTGGCGCCCGCCATGGTTCGAGACAATAATGGCATCCGCCCCGACGTTACAGGCTTCCAGCGCGTCCACCGGTTCCATGATCCCCTTGATGATCAGCTTGCCGTCCCACATTTTTCGGAACTGGCGGATGCGGTCCCAATCCAGGGACGGGTCAAAGGCCTCGGCGGTCCAGGTGGCGAGCGATGAGGGATCTTCGACCCCTTTGGCATGCCCCACGATATTGCCGAAAAACCGCCGCTTGGTGCCCAGCATGCCAAGGCCCCATTGCACTTTGGTCATCATGTTGGCCACCGATTTCACCGTCAGCTTGGGGGGGGCTGACAGACCGTTTTTCAGATCCTTGTGGCGCTGGCCCAGCATTTGCAGATCAACCGTAATCACCACCGTGTCACATCCCGCCGCCTTGGCGCGATCAAACAGACGTTGCATGAAATCATCATCTTTCAGCGTGTAGACCTGAAACCAGAAGGGCGTGTTGGTGTGTTCCGCCACATCTTCGATCGAGCAGATCGACATGGTGGAGAGGGTGAAAGGCACACCGAATTTTTCCGCAGCGCGCGCCGCTTTGATTTCGCCATCGGCGCATTGCATGCCAGTCAGCCCCACCGGCGCAAGTGCCACAGGCATTTCCACATCCCGCCCGATCATCTGCGTCCTGGTCGACCGCCCGTCCATATCCACCGCGACCCGTTGTTTGAAGTAGATCCGGTTGAAGTCCGATGTGTTCTCGCGGAAGGTCTGTTCCGTCCAGGACCCGCTTTCAGCGTAATCATAGAACATCTTCGGGACGCGGCGTTTGTAGATCCGTTTCAGGTCTTCGACCTCGGTGATGACAGGGTTGAGAAGGGGCATGATCGGCTCATTTCTTGAATTGGTAAAAATTATTTACCACTTGAGATGTGGTTATGCAATCCTCTTCTGTCCTGCGGTTTTCGCCTGCTGTTTCCCTTCGGGGTCGCGTGCGGAAATGGGCTCATGGGTTTCGCGCGCAAAGCCATGTCATACGACTTGGGCCAGCCACAGCCCCCTGTGTCGCCCGGATCGGGGCGGCACAGGGGGCTGCGGTCAAAGGAGGTCATCTTTGAAGGGGGGGAGAAGGTGGCGGCGAGGAATTGCCCGGTCCACCTAAAAAAACCTGCCCCCGTCTGAAGCGCCGGGGGCAGCATGCGTATCTGTCGCCGGATCAGGCGCGATGGGCGCCGTCGGCCAGGGATTTGACAAATTCCAGCACGTCCCGCACCGGTTTCCCGGCGGCGATCTGGCTGACGATGGCGCTCCCGACCACGGTGCCATCGGCGGCCCCTGCAATGGCTTCGGCCTTCTCGGGCGTGTTCACGCCGAAGCCGACAATCACGGGAAGATCGGTTTTGGCCTTGATCCGGGCCACTTCCGGGGCAACGTCGACAGCTTGCGCTTCGGCCGACCCGGTGACGCCGGTGACCGAGACGTAATAGACAAAGCCCGAGGTGTTTTGCAGCACGGTGGGCAGGCGCTTGTCATCGGTGGTGGGGGTGGCGAGGCGGATGAAGTTCAGGCCCGCGGCCTGCGCCGGGATGCACAGCTCGTCATCTTCTTCGGGCGGCAGGTCCACCACGATCAGCCCGTCGATGCCTGCGGCTTTGGCGTCTTTCAGGAACGTGTCGACCCCGCGGTTGTAGATCGGATTGTAATAACCCATCAGCACAATGGGGGTGGTGTCGTCGCTCTTGCGAAACTCTGCCGCCATATCGAGTGTCTTTTGCAGGGTCATGCCCCCGTCCAGCGCACGCCCCCCCGCCAGCTGGATGGTCGGGCCATCTGCCATCGGGTCTGTGAAGGGCAGGCCCAGCTCGATCACGTCCACGCCAGCCCCCGGCAAGCCTTTCATGACCTCAAGTGACGTGGCCACGTCCGGGTCCCCGGCCATGGTATAGGAAACGAATGCCTTTTTGCCCTGAGCTTTCAGCTCGGCGAATTTGGCGTCAATACGGGTTGCTGGGCGTGTCATCGGTGGTTCCCTGTTCTTGTCTCTTCACCGATGTGCCGGAAGCGGGCGGGGAAATCAATCCCGGCTGTCTTTTGTCTTCGTATCAAGGGGGCGCCTGTCCATGCAGGGGCAGGCTCGCCCTGGGCCGCGTCTCAGCGCCGGGTATTTCATCATAAAGCTGGAAAAACAGCTCCTCTCCGCCAAAATGCGGGCGCAGGTTTCAAAGGTGTCGCGGCATGTGCTGTTGAAGGTCACATAGGGGGGCATTTTCATGGAACGTTGCCTCTCCTGTGGGGCCAGCCCACTTGCGCCCTGACGGTCAAAGCCCTAGAACGCGTCCAGCCGAATTATGGCGACAGATACGTGTTATACTATGAACGGAGGCCGTGATGGGTTTCAAAATGGGCATCGTGGGCCTGCCGAATGTGGGCAAGTCGACGCTTTTCAATGCGCTGACCAAAACGGCTGCGGCACAGGCGGCCAATTTTCCGTTCTGCACCATCGAACCCAATGTGGGGGAAGTGGCGGTCCCGGACAGCCGTCTGGACAAGCTGGCGGCGATTGCCGGGTCCAAGGAAATCATTCCCACCCGGATGACCTTTGTCGATATTGCGGGGCTCGTGAAAGGGGCCTCCAAGGGGGAAGGTCTTGGCAACCAGTTTCTGGCCAATATCCGCGAAGTGGATGCCATTGCCCATGTCCTGCGCTGTTTTGATGATGGCGATGTGACCCATGTCGAAGGCCGCGTGAACCCGGTCGAAGACGCGGAAGTGATCGAAACCGAGCTGATGCTGGCCGACATGGAATCGATCGAAAAGCGCCTTCAGAACATCGTGCGCAAGGTGCGTGGGGGCGACAAGGAAGCGGTTCAGCAGGAGCGGTTGATGAAGGCGGCCATGGCGGCCCTGGAAAACGGTCAGCCCGCCCGCACGGTTGAGGTGGACGACGAGGACCGCAAAGCATGGAACATGCTTCAGCTTCTGACCACCAAGAAGATCCTTTATGTCTGCAATGTGGATGAGGGCGATGCGGCGACCGGTAACAAATACTCGGATGCCGTTGCGAAAATGGCTGAAGAACAGGGTGCCGCCTCAGTGGTGATTTCTGCCAAAATCGAAGAGGAAATCAGCCAGCTCGACGCGGATGACATGGAGATGTTCCTTGAGGAGCTTGGGCTGGAAGAGGCGGGGCTCGACCGGCTAATCCGTGCCGGTTACGAACTTCTCCACCTGGAAACCTATTTCACGGTTGGCCCGAAAGAGGCGCGGGCCTGGACCATCCGCGAAGGCACTTTGGCGCCGCAGGCAGCTGGTGTGATCCATGGGGATTTTGAGCGCGGTTTCATCCGTGCCGAGACCATTGCCTATGATGATTACGTGGCTTTGGGGGGCGAAGGGCCGGCCAAGGAAGCGGGTAAGATGCGCGCTGAGGGCAAGAGCTATATGGTCAAGGATGGTGACGTGCTGCACTTCCTGTTCAACGCCTGATCGGGCGCAAGATCAATGAAAACGGCCGGGGCATTGCTCCGGCCATTTTTGTTTCAGGGTCAGTCAAACCGTCCGAAGCTCATACGTTTCAGCACGTCATCCTTGTGGTAGAGATGGTGATAGAGTGCCGCCCCGATATGGCCGATCAAAACGGCCACCAGCGCCCATGCCGCATAGAAATGAACCGTTGAAAACAGTTCAGACAGCGCCTTGTCGCCCGGCACAAACGGGTCATACATCTCAAACAGGTCAAACACCTTGTTCTTGATGCCAAACGTATCCTGCAAGGGAGAGGCCGACGCCATGAGCCAGCCGGAAAGCGGCATGATCAGCATCAGGGCGTAAAGCGCAAGATGACCCAGATGGGCGGCCAGACGTTCATGGGCCGGCATGTGGTCGGGCATATCGGGCGCGCGATTCATCAGCCGCCAGACAATGCGCAATCCCGCCAGAACAAAGGCCACAAATCCCCAGCTTTTATGTGTCTGGATCAGTGGAAACTGGGTCAGCGCATCGGTGACCCATTGTGTCATGTATATCCCCAGCCCGAGGCAAAACAGGATCACCCCGGCCGTGGCCCAATGCAGGAGGCGCGCAGGCGCCCCCCAACTGGTATGCGTGTTGCGGATCATTACTCCGGCCATCCGCCTTTGCGCAGTTCAGCCGAAATGCCCAGGCGCACCTCATCCGAGGTCAGCGGCGCAAACATGCCCACCCCGTAATCTGAGCGCAGCATCTCGCCCGTGCCCTGCACGCCGATCCAGTCGCCTTGATAGAATTCGACGAATTCCCCCAGCGGGTGGGCGCCATTATGGTTGAGGGTGAAAGCCATCGTGATCGGCTTGGTATTGTCCTTGATGGTCAGGTCGCCGGTCAGGTTGATGGTGTTGTCACCGGTCTGTTCTACCCCGGTCGAGGTGAAGGTGATTGTGGGATAGGTTTCCACATCAAAGAAATCGGCGCTTTTCAGATGCTCGTCCAGCGCGGTCACGCCGGTGTCGATCGAGGCCGGATCAATGGTGACGGTGACTTTGGTGGCTTCGACATTGGCCGGGTCGAAATCCACCTCTCCGTCGATCACTTTCCACTGGCCGTGCTGATCGGAAAGGCCAGCGTGATTGTAGTAGAAATGGATTTCGGTATGGCCCGGATCAAATTTGTAGATGTCCGCACTGGCGGCGGTTGTGAAGGTCAAAGAGGCAAGGGCGGTGCCAAGCAGGATCTGTTTCATGGAATCACTCCAAGCAGTGTTGTGTTATTTAGATGCATGTGCATGTATCTAAATAATTGTGCCCTTGCAAGCGAAACGAGGGTGTCATAACTGGAATGTGAGATGGACACACCAAACCCAAATGACAGTACAACAGCAATCTGGGTGCTGCTAAACTTGGCACACCGACAGGTAACCGGCACGTTTGAGGCTGCACTCAAGCGTGCCGGCCTGCCCAATGCACGCTGGTATGATGTCCTGTGGGCGCTTGAAAAAAATGGCGGCGACAAGGGGCTGCGCCAGTTTGAGCTGGAAAGCTTCAGTCTGTTTGATCAACCCAACCTGTCGCGCACGCTCAAGCGAATGGTCGCGTCGGGCCTGGTTACCCAATGCGCCGCGGAAAATGATGGACGGGGCCGGGTGCTGCGCATCACAGCGGCGGGGCGCGATCTGCGGGCCAGGATGTGGCAGATCTATGGCGGGTTGATGATCTCTGAAATCGAAGAAAAACTGCCGGCAGATCTGGCTCATGCTTTGGGGCAGGGGCTGCAATACCTCCTTTCCGATGAAATAGCAGAGAAGTTTGCACATAAGCTCCCGCCCCGCGATCCGTCCAGGCCTGACGGTTGACCCGCAAAGTCGGGGATTGCACAAGCTTCATGGTTTTCTCACTTTTCCCTCTTGCCCCCCCCGTCGCATCCCATTAAACGGGTCGACGGAGACGTGGCCGAGTGGTCGAAGGCGCTCCCCTGCTAAGGGAGTAGGCCCGGAAGGGTCTCGAGGGTTCGAATCCCTTCGTCTCCGCCACCATACATTGATTTCATTGAAGGAATTGGATGCGCGGCAATTCTACCCACGCCCTACCCATAGTTCATGTATGGCTATGAAGCCGCATAGCTAGCGGCAATGAGCGTATCTATCTTGGTGATGTCATTCTTGTTTTTTAGCGTGATTTCTAGATCACCAGTCCCAAAATGCCCGATCTGGCGAACGTCGCGCATCATGGAAGCGTCAAGTGCGACTGTATCAGGGTCAAGGTTCAGATACACGCGAACGACGCGCTTTTGATTGTAGACTTGGACCGAAGCGAAATTCCTGTTCCGTCGAAAGGCCATGTAGTGTTTCTGTGGATGCAATGAAACGTCATCGCCAATGCCACCAGTTTCTTCGCAAGCTCATCGTACGTTGCACGAACGTCTTTCGGCGCGGCGTCGATTTTGTCCTTCACTGTGACAACAGGCTTGCCGGGTTTAGCAGAAGCATTGCCGCCACGATCTGGAACCGCCTCTTTCAGTTCTTCGGCGAGAGTAGGAAGTACCAAGAGCCGGTGAAGAAGCCCTTCAACCGTATCCAGAATGACGGCTAGCTGTTCTTTGGTAGGTGCCCACCCTCGGTGTGCGGCGGCATTTCCGGCTTCCACTACCGGGTTCAGTATTTCCCGCTCCTGTGGGGAAAGCTTGCCTTCGTCTTGCAGCGCTTGGAGAAGCGCATCGACCAAAGGGCGAAGAAAGCCGAGAGCGAAGTCAAGGATACGACGGTTTTCAACGCGCTGGCCGAGCAAGCAGGCAAGCAGCCACGCCCATTCAGGCTCGGTCGAAACGAAATTCGGCAGCTCATCCAGAACTACGCCGCTGATCCAGACTTCCGAGACCCAGAGGCACAGAAGGCGCTCGTTACGGAGCTTGGCCGTTCAGCCCGCACCTTCGCCCAGCAAGCCCCCGAAGCCACCGAGCAGCTGATTTCAGAGCTGGAACTGACCCGGCTGGAGCTGGCGATCCAAGAGTTCGAAGAGCTGATGGGCAAGAACCACAACGAAAATAAGTGGCAAAAATTCTTTGAGGATGACCCCTTCCTGCTGTCTTTCGCGTTTGGGTATCCGTTGGTTTGTGTCAATGGGCAGTCCTATGTCGGCGGGCGGCGCATAGACGGAAAGGGCGAGAAGATCGGAGACTTTCTGTACAAGAACAGCGTCAACAACAACGCTGCGCTTGTCGAGATTAAAAAGCCTCAGTCGCCTGTGGTGAAGAGGTGCCGGGATGGCGTCTTTGGCCCGCATGATGAGCTGTCAGGCGGCGTGACGCAGGTTCTTGATCAGCGGTATCACTTCACCCGCAAGTTTCCGTTGCATCAGTCTGACAACGACTGGCATGGGGAAAACGAAGTCGCGGACTATGAGATTGATTGTGTTCTGATCGTTGGCACGATGCCCACAGACAAGGATCAGCGCAGGTCGTTTCAGCTATATCGAAAGAACTCCCACGGGGTGCGGATCGTCACGTTTGATGAGGTTCTGGAGATGCTGAAGAACCTGCTGGTTTATCTGCGCGAAGCCAAGCCCAGCAAACGCCCGGAGAAGTCTTGAGGGCCTGCATGATCCAAGCCCACTATGAATTCTGGACCCAGTTGGGGAAGGCGAAAGTAACGGACCCGCTACGCGCACGAAATTTGGTGGGTTGCCGCCATCCCCACCGCCGCGCTCGATCCGGCCCACTGTCCGGCGTCTCCTGCGGTCCCCGCGCTTGTCGGGTCCGGGTCCCCATCAGTTGTGGCCGCTTTGGCTATTCCGCCTCGGGCGGTGGGGCAGATGCCATCTCAGTGATGGCTTGAAATTCTGTCAGAAACTCCGGCCGATGCTGCATCAGATACCGGACGATCCTGGCATTCCCGAGCAGCTTTGCCAGATACCCCTTGATGACGGTCAGCTGCAGGTGGTCCTGGCCGTAGGAGGCCTGGATCGATGTGATCCCTTCCTGCAGCCGGGCCAGCTCGCGCTCCATGCGGGCCATGGCCTCGGGGGTGATGCCCCTCATCTTCTTGGGTTTCTTGGTGTCCACCAGCTGCGCCTGGGGCGTCCCCGCCAGAATTGCAGAGATGTAAGCCGGAGAATAATTGTTCGCGTTCATCATCAGCTCTGCCGCCTCGATCTGGCGCATGGCTTTCATCTTGCGCAGGATTTCGAACACGGAGGTCGCACAGTGTTTGTCCTTCAGGATGCCGACGGCCTCTTCGCAGATCCCGTCGAGCAATTTGGCTTTGCGCACAATACTGCGCGGGTTGAGGTCCAGCGCCAGGGCGATCTTTTCCTCGGAGACACCGCGCTCGATGGCCTTGCGGATCATCTTGTGCTCTTGGATGGGCGCAAGACGGCTGATCCGCTTGTTATAGGTGAAGGCCTCGTCGTCCGTGGAAATCAGGCATTCGACCCGTTCGATGCCGAGATCCTTCAGCACCTCGATCCGGATGTGTCCATCGAGCAGCATGTAGGTGTCTTCCTCACCCGCGGATCGCGTGACCACCGGCGGTTCGACCAAGCCAACCTCTTTGATCGACGCGGTGATCTGGCGGTACTTGCGGCTGGATTTGACGGATGCGCTGAGGGCGCGCGCAGGCAGGACGGCCTCTACCGGCACCGTGACGCAATCGCTCTCGAAGCCAAGCGTGACCGCGTCCGGGGTTTTGCGCTTGCCCCGGCTCATTCTGCCGCTCCCGCATCCAGCGATTGACCGAGATATGTGGGTAGGGTGTCCAGTCCTTCCGCGCGCAGGAGCGTCAGGAAGTGGTCATCATCGCGCAGCGAGCGAAATGCCTCTACGACAAACATCAGGCGGCCCTGCGTCAGCTCGGCCTTCTTGATCAGCACCTTCTGTCGCTCCGCTTCCTGTTGATAGGCACGTACAAGCGCGTCGCTGGTCAGGGGCCGCTTGGCACCGTCGCTTCTGCCATATCGGTTGCGATGAAGGTGCGGACCCTGTGCGTCGCGCTGCTGGATGAGACGGCGCACGGCGGCCAGTTTCTTACCGCGCAGCTTTTTCTGGGTGTAGGCGTCCATCAGAGCGCGCTGCCCGCCCTCGGCATCTGTCTTTGAAATGTCGATGGCGAGGTTCAGCGGCAGAAGGCCGGTTTCGACGGCCGAGACCAGCCGTTCTTCCCCGCGCTCCAGAAGCCCCGCAATCATGCCGACATAGTCTGGCGTGACGCCGATCTTGTTGGCGATCTGGCGGTCGTTGTAGCCGCGTTTGCGCAGGTTACCGATCTCGCGCATCAGGTCGATCGGGTTGTGCTGGCGGCGCGCGCAGTTCTCCACGAGGCTCATGACCAGGCAATCGCTCTCGTCGGCGTCGATGATGATGGCCGGTATGGCATGCTGCTGAAGCTCCATGAACGCCTCAAGCCGCCCCTGGCCACAGACGAGATCATATTCCGCAGGGTCTGTTCCGGCGCGCTGCGCTACAGTGATGGGTCGCTTCAGACCGATTTTCGCGATGTTCTCGACCATTTCCTCAAAAGTGCGCCGGTTGCGCACACGGGGATTGAGGATGCGGATCCGGTCGGTGGGGATGAGAGTGACCTGTTTCCGGGCGATGTCTTGGGCGTCGTCTGGCATCAGGCGGCCTCCGTGATCCGGGCCCGGCCAGCGAGCGCATAAAAATAGTCGAGCGTGTCGAAGCGGTAGGCGTCCAGCGACAGCCCGTTCTGCTCGGCCAACCTCAACTTGGCCATGGTCATGTCGATGCTCGGCAGTAGGTAGTAATCCCGCGGGGCTTCGTTCAATTCGTCCATTCGCACGGCAATCGTGATGTCGGGCACCAGGCCAGTATCGAGACGGATGCGCCATCGCAGGGAACCGCCCTGCGTCTCGAAACATCGTGCCAACACCACCGACGCCGTGAACTCGTCGTTGATGCGGATCAGGTCGGTGTCCGGATCCTGCGCCGCCTGTCCTCCACGTTCCGCGACACCGTCGAGGATCCGGGCTACGATGCCGGGGTGGGCCTGCCGCAAGGCCCGGTTGATCTCGACGTAGCGATAGTCGCGCTCTGGCTCGTAACCGATCATCTGGTAAGCGCGCAGCAAGCTGCCGAAGCGGCTCCGGAACGCGCTGGAGGATGGCACGTTGTCCTGTTCATCAATGATCAGTCCTGACAGTACGCCTTTCTGTTTCAGCACGGCGCGCAGGGCTTCGAGCAGTTCTGCGTCCGTGAAATGCTGGCTGCGCGCGTCGACGATTTCGCGTGCGCGCAGAAACAGCACCTCGTCCACAATGGCGGGGTAGGCGCCCTCGGCCCGGATCCACATCTCGCGAGGGTTCACCACTCGCTTGTGCTTCAGCTTGAAGGACACCTTGTTGTAAACGTTGTTGCCGATGTATTTTTCGTTGGTCAGGACCTGGTGCACCGATGCCCGGGACCATTGCCGCTCAAGATCCGTCAGATGCCCCTCGGCATTCAGGGTTTCCGCAATCTCACGCTCCGAGCGGCCATCTTCGACGAACATTCGGTACATGCGGCGCACGACATCCTGTTCCTGCTCAGGGCCCGGAACGAGAACGACACGGTCGGTCTGAAAACTCTTCTGTTGGCCGCGGGACAAGGCACCCTTCGGGTTGCCGTGTTCGTCGATCAGTACCCGGCGCAACCCATATCCAGCCGCACCGCCTTGGCGGTATCCAAGCTCAACCAGGCGGCATTGCCCGGCGAAGACCTTTACCGAAAGCTCGCGGCTGTATTCGCCCGCCATCACCCGCTTGACGGTTTTCAGCAGGTTGGAGCCGATGCTGCCATCGTTTTCGAACTGCTCGCCGCAATAGTGGACGCGGATCTCGGCACGGGAGCAGACATGCTCGTGGTAGGCACCTTCATCTGCATCCTGAAACCGGCCCCAGCGGCTGACGTCATAGACCAGAATGGCCCTGAAATCCGCCTGACCGGCTCGGACCTCGGCCATCAGCTTCTGCAGTGCCTCGCGGCCGTCCAACCGCAACCCGGACCGACCGGAGTCCTCGAAGATGCGCAGGATCTGCAAACCCCGGGCGGTGGCGTAACCCCGAATGATGTCGAGCTGGTTTTCCGTAGAGTATTTCTGGTGATCAGTCGACATCCGCACATAGGCGACCGCCGGAATATCCTGTCCGGCCTCGTCACCTTTGCCCTCGCTGTTGTATCGACCGTTATTCAAATCGGGTTTTCCTTTTCAGCATTGTTTGGTTTCTATTTTTCCATCTGACGCAAGCGCGTCTGGAAAGTCGTTTCCTGAAACGGGCAAGGACTTTCCGTTTGCCCGGCAGTCATTTTTCAAATTCCAATTCATTACTTCGCTCCTGAAATCAGTAGTGTCCGTCAAGCGCGGTTCAATGACCCGCAACGGACAAAATCGACGCCCGCCGTTTTCATAGTTCTTCAATTGTTTAACGAAGAAGGACGTGAAAATGCGCGTGAAGATGGGCACAGTTGTGCCGAAAATGGGCACATTTGTGCACCTGGTCGACGAACCAACCGATTATCGAACCGCCATAGCGATGGCTCTGCACGAGGAGTTGGACGACACACACAGGGCAATCAAAATGGCCATGCGCTGGACGGGTGCCAGCGAACGCACCGTGAAGTACTGGTTCTCGGGTGAGCGGGGGCCGAGCGGCGACCATCTGATCGCCCTCGCGCGGCATTCGGATGCTGTGCTCTATGTTGTTCTTGCACTTGCGGGCCGCCACATTGTCGAGGAGGCAGACGATTGAGGGGCGAACGATGATTTGCAGGAGCAGGGTGCAGCTCACTCTTGTTTTGTGTGCGTTTTTGGTTATATTGAATACGGGTGAGATGAGAGGTGCCGTGCCATGTCCCGAACGACCACGATGACCGTCCGCCTTGGTGGGGCACTGAGTGACTTCGTGTCGGCCAACGTAGGCGATGACGGGTCCTATGAGAACGTCAGCGAGTACATCCGTGACCTGATCCGGCGTGACAAGGAGAGGGTGGAGCAGGAAGCCTTCAACCGGCTGAAGGGCGAGCTGACCCATGCCTTCGCGTCCTCGGAGGAGTCGTATCAGGCGCTGACGGCAGCCGAGGTGATCGCACGGAACCGGACCTGACTCCGTGGCCGCCATTCGTATTCAAGAAGGAGCGTCCCATCGCCTCGATGACATCTACCGCTACACCCGTGACAGGTGGGGAGATGATCAAGCCGAGATATACATAACCGGCCTGTTCGCCGCCTTCGACAAGATAGCAGCACACGGTGTCGCGTCGAAACCGATCCCAGCCGAGTTTGGTGTTGAAGGGTTCTTCTTTCGATACGAGCGTCATTTCGTCTACTGGCGTCATCTATCGAATGGCGACATCGGGATCGTGACCATCCTGCATGAGCGCATGCATCAGATCGACCGGTTTGGGGAAGATTTCGGGCTCGGTTGATCGGACGCCTTTTCACGGCGCATCAGATTTGCGCAGCGTGGAATCGTCAATTTTTGCACGGTCCAGCGGTAATAGAAGACACCTACTTACTGGAGTTGGGGAGGATGCCGCTCTCGCCAGACGGCATCGCCATGTAAGACGCTTACAGTGTTGAAAGCTCACGTGGGTAAACAGGTGGCTCACGATCTGGGCGTTGGCCTATCGACATTGAACAAGTGGGGCACGGCGCATCGCGACACTGAGGTGGTGTCGGACAAAGACCTCGAGCTTGCGCGGGAGAACGAACGACTTCGGCGCGAGATCCGCATCCTCAAGGAGGAGAGGGAGATCTTAAAAAAGCAACGCAGTTCTTCGCGGGCCAAAAGCCATGAGGTTTAGGTTCATCCACTGCCCGGCAGGGTCATGCGCAGCATGATCCCGAGAGGGGAAGAGCATACCGCGATTTCCCGACCAACCGTCTTTGCGAGGTCATGGATGTCAGTTCACGTGGTCTGCGGGCCTTCCGCAGTCGTCCCGCCAGCCGCAGGCAGCGGTCCGATCTGGTGACGCTGGCACATATCAAAGAGCAGTCGCGTCTCAGTTTGGGCAGCTATGGCAGAGCGCGCATGACGGAAGAGCTGAAAGAGATTGGCCTGAACGTCGGGCACCGCCGTGTAGGCCGCTTGATGCGTCAGAACGGCATATCCGTTGTGAGAACCCGCAAACACAAGGTGACAACCGACAGCACTCACACGTTCAACATTGCGCCGAACCTGTTGGATCGCAACTTTACTGCTGACCAGCCCAACCAAAAATGGGCGGGCGATATCAGCTATGTCGGGACGCGTGAGGGATGGCTGTATCTGGCCGTCGTTCTGGGCCTGCATTCCCGGCGTGTGATCGGCTGGGCAGTCAGCAATCGCATGAAGCGCGATTTGGCGATCCGGGCGTTGAAGATGGCGGTAGCATTCAGGACTCCGCCGAAATGGGCGTTCACATCGTGCGCGGTGTGCTGGCGCGAGACCATGTCCACATGTTCCTGTCGATCCCGCCGAAATTGTCGCTGTCGGATGTCATGCAGAGGATCAAGGGCCGTTCCTCCCGCCGCATCCAGATGGAATTTCCCGAACTGCGCAAACGCTACTGGGGCAGGCGCTTTTGGGCGCGTGGGTACTTTTCCACCACTTCGGGCAATGTCTCCGACGACATCATCATGCAGTATCTGGAATTACATTCCTCCAAATGATGCTACCGGCGTCAGCCGGTAGTCATTCACTGTCCAAAACCATCCGCACGGCTCGTTCGCGCACTTCCGGGGAATACTTGTTCGTTGTCTTGTTCATGATGCTCCATCCTACTCATGAGTTGGAGCCTCCGGTAAAACCCGCCGCGGTTCACATCGCCTTTGGCGGAACAGCCGGACTATGCCCAGATCAAGCACGAACTGGCGCGTTTCATCACCCTTGTCCCAGCTGTCGATACTGCTGGAAGGTATCGACTGGCGTATGCCGCAGAAGACCTGGACGCCTACCACGGTGGGATAGGATAAAGCCCGAAAAAACATGGGCTTTGGCGCGGTTTTGCATTCCATCCAGAAACGCATTCCGGTATAAGCCGCGCATGTTGAATGCCCTCAAATCCTTGCCAGAAGACCCCGCTGAGCCTCGTGCTGTCAGCGAGCGTTTGATGGCAGAGGTTCAATCTCTACCCTACCAGCATGAGACGCCGCTGGCCGATCATGTCGGCAAACTGGTCAGGGCGGGCCACGCACTCTTTGTCGATGACATGTCCGGCAAACTGCAAAGCAGGCTCAATCCCAAGAAAATCCAAACCGCCCGGCTCTGGAGTTATGTGCGCGATGAACGTTCGTGGTGTGGAGACGTGCCGCCCTGCGCGTGGTATCAGTTCAGCACGGACCGCAAGGGCGAACACCTACTCAATCACCTCTCGGGCTATACCGGCACTGTGTATGCAGATGGCTATGCGGGGGGCAACGGGCTGTTTGGTAAAGACAAAGCCGATGAACAAGCCTGTTTGGTGCATGTTCACCGCAAATTCGAGCGTACCGGCTCGGATATCGCAAAACACGCCATCAGGCAGATTGCGGAGCTTTACGCGGTTGAGAAGGAAGCCAAGGGCAAATCCCCTGAAGAGCGCGGTGCCCTGCGCCAGGAGAAGGCGAAGCCAATCTTCAATGAGTTGGAAGCCTGGCTGCAAACCCAACTCCCTAAAATCTCGGGCAAAATCAAACTGGCCGCAGCGATCAGCTATGCATTGAACCGCATGCCCAAGGCGCGCGCCTATCTCAGTGATGGGCGCTTGGAGCTGGACAAAAACATATGTGAGCGCTTGATCCGCCCCATCACTCTTGGACGCAAAAACTACCTTTTCATGGGGGCCGTCGGTGGTGGCAAAGCTGCCGCCATCGCATATACCCTCATTGAGATCGCCAAGATGAACAACGTCGATCCCGAAGTCTGGCTCACATGGGGCTTGAGCGCCTCTCGGATCACAAGATCAACCGTATCGGTGAGCTTATGTCGCGGCAGTTAGCTTTGAGCCAGGGAATGAAAGAGGAGGGGAGACACTGATGAGCAATTGGAACGAACAAATGTTTCTGGCACTGAATGCAGAAACGACAACGGCAATGTGGACAACTTCCCTCGCATTGTGGGGTGCTCAGTGGCCGCTGCTTATTGCGGTGGCTCTGTTCCACTTTTGGATATGGACAACTTGGCACAAGCAAAAAAGAATAGCGCTGATTGCTGTACTTTCTGTCATTACTGCCATCGTCATTGCCATGTTAATTCGGTCGTTTTTCCCCGTGGAGCGTCCGACTGCTGCGGGGGTGGGAATTTCGCTGATCCCGCAATCTGACTCCCCATCTTTTCCAAGCCTTCACGCAACAATTATTTTTTCCATCGCCGCAAGCATGCTGGTTCTGGCGAAAACATATGTGCGAGGCTTAGGCGGGATGATTTTGGGGCTTGGGGTGCTAGCCGCTTGGGCTCGTATCTATGTTGGCGCCCACTATCCCCTAGATATGATTGGTGCGGTTGCCTGCGCGCTCGTCGCCATGATTGTCGCCATTTTCTTGTTGCGATTGTTCCCTGATGATCCAACGGCCATCAGCGAAAAAACCGAAAGAACTTTGACATCCAAGATCCTGAGCGTTGCACTCGCAGCCCTTGTTTTCTTTATCGGGTATCTGTTGGCTTGGCCTGTGCCCGTCAAGCCCGTAGCCTATTATCCACCTAAATCAACAGGTTTCACAGGCGCCTTTGCGGTAAATAATGCTCTGGAGTCGTCTGAGATAGTTCATTTGCTTGGTGATGAAATAGGTCCGGAGGACCTCGCGGTAATGCCGGATGGGGTGATATATACTACCTCGTTATCTGGAGTACTCTACCGCATCGATGGTGAAAAGCCGATTGAGGTAGACCGTTTGGGCGGCCGCCCATTGGGCCTTGATAGCGGGCCTGATGGCGCTTTGTATATTGCTGATAGCTTCCGAGGAATAATGCGCTGGTCCGGCCCCGGAACCCTAGAGACCGTATTGAGCCATTTTGACGGAAAACCGATCACTTATGCCAATCAAATAGCTGTTGCTTCTGATGGTACAATTTACTTTTCAAATTCGACGGACCGATTTGATCCTGAAACCATGGGCGGTACTAAGCCGACCTCTGTTTTAACAATATGGGAACAGTCCGACACAGGGTTTGTCGCAAGAATATTGCCAAATGGAACAACGGAAATGCTCGCTGATGGTTTTGTCTACGCAAATGGTATTGCCCTGTCCCCGAACGAAGATTTTCTTTTGATCAACGAAACTGGCCGGGCCCAGGTGCACAAGCTCTGGATAAAGGGTCCTAAGGAAGGACAGCGGGAGGTGTTTTTGGATAATCTTCCCGGCTATCCAGACAATCTTGAAGCACAGGGGGATGGAACCTTTTGGCTTGCGTTTGCCAGCCCGCGTATCCCGTCAGAAAAATTAATGCCCTATCCTTTCCTTCGGCAGGTCATTTGGCGACTTGGGTCGCTGGTAAGACCGAGGCCCATTGAACGGGGTATGCTTGTGAGGTTCGATGGAGATGGAAGGATACTCCAGACACTACAGGACCCCGAGGGCACTTTAGGAATTACATCAGGTGGGAAAGTCGCCGGAAACCATCTTTATGTAATGACGCTCGATTCCCCATGGTTTGCAAGAATACCTTCACAAGGTTTGAACTGAAAACACAAGGAGCTGCGCTCCAAAGGTCGTCTTCAGGGCATCCGGTGGCCTCACGGACGGAAATACCCCCTTTGCCCTAAAGCGTTTCGAGATTGACTTGAGACACAAGTTGATTTCGAAACGCCCGCAACATCAGTAGGTTTCGAGCGTTTCGCCTCATCATTGTGTCTCAATCATAAGTCGAAACACTTTAGGGTTGCTGCCTTGCACGGATCAAAGGGGGGCGCCTGCTCGCTTCCATGCATTGCAGCTGTGCGTGGCTGCAATCCTTCTGACCTGAGCCCCAAGTTTCCACCATTTCACGGAGAGAGCTTGGTTTTGGTTTGATGGGGTTACGCGGCCAGTTTGTCCATGTTCATTTTCTCTGCAAATTCCCTCGGCGTCATGTTTCCGAGCGCCGAGTGTGGTCTTTGGGTGGTGTCGTCAACAACGGTCAAGATGCGGAAGCGGCGACCATTGGCCTTCGCGTGCCCAGGGCCCGTTTCCGATCACCCCTGCGGCGCAGCTAAAGCTTCTCCTCGCGATAAATCCGCCGAAACTTCTTGTGGTTCACTTGGCCTGCCTTGTCGTTCGATCATCACCTGAAGCCAAACCGATCATGGAGACGCTTGTTCAGGGAGTGGCTCTCCTGCTGGCTGACGCAGGCCAATCGATCGCTTTTGATCGCGGCTTTTGAATGCCGCGAATGGTGTCGGTCAAGTCTGGTACTGGAACTGATAGTTGTTTCTGCGATCCGCAGGCGCTTTTGCAAAAGGGATCGGTTGAGAGCCAGAATAAACGCGCCCGTCGATACAGCGAAATCATCGGCAAATGCAGCCGCGCTTGGAACGTCTTCGACCAAAAAACGAATATCATCACATCGATCACAAAAAGTGAATGGGCACCGGTCCGCCGTTAGAGCGGTTGGTATAGGAGCCATTTTCTGATGTGATGACATCACCCGGTTCATTTTTGGGAGCGTGTCATCAGATCAATTTGAAATTGCTATCCTATACGCGCCCAAGGGTGTGGAAGCCCCGTAAGGTCCTGATAGATCGATTTTTGGCGCTGATAGGCACGCAATCCATCGCGACCCTTTTCACGTCCCATACCACTTGCGCCATCACCACCAAATGGGGTGGAGATCGAGAATACCTTGTAGGTGTTGATCCAAACGGTCCCCGCACGAATGGCCTGTGCGATACGCCAGCATTTCGGCGCATCTTTCGACCAGATACCACAGGCCAACCCGTACTCATTATCATTCCCCTGCGCGATGACATCGGCTTCATCGTCGAAGGGCATGACCACAAGAACCGGGCCAAAGATCTCTTCCCGACAGGTGCGCGCCGTATTATCGAGACCGGCGATGATCGTCGGTTGCAGATAGGCCCCTTCTGCCAAGGCTGGATTGTCGGGGCGCCCCCCTCCGGTGAGGATTTCCCCTCCTTCGGAACGTGCCAGGGCGATGTAGTCTTCGACCGAGCTGCGATGGTCGTGATGCACCATCGACGATACCTGGGTATTTTCGTCAAAGGGATGGCCGGTTTTCAGGGCCTCGGTCGCCTGGACCAGGCGAGAGACGAATTCGTCGTAGATTGATCGCTGAACGAACAGGCGCGAGCCTGCGATGCAGGACTGGCCCGAAGACGAAAAGATGCCGAACATGATGCCCGCAATTGCCTGGTCGATATCACAGTCGTCGAATACGATGGTGGGTGATTTCCCGCCAAGTTCCAGTGAAATCGGCATGAGTTTTTCGGCCGCGATATGCGCCAGCTTGCGCCCGGTCGCGGTTCCGCCGGTAAATGTTACCTTGTCAATATCAGGATGTTCGACCAGGAAATTGCCCACCTCACGCCCGGATCCGGGGAGAACGGACAACAGGCCTTTGGGCAGCCCTGCCTCTTCCGCGATACGGGCCAGATACAGCGAAACCAGCGGCGACCAACTGGCCGGTTTCAGCAAGACAGCATTGCCCCCTGCCAGCGCCGGGGCCAGTTTTTGAGCATCAGAAGCGATCGGAGAATTCCAGGGCGTGATTGCCCCGACCAAACCCAGTGGTTCATAAACTGATGCGGTCAGATAATCGCCCCGAGGGGTCGTAAGCAAATCGTCTGAGGTTTCCAGCACGGCGCCGAAATAGCGGAAAGTCGCTGCCGCAGAGGCTGCTAACGCCCGCGCCTCGCGTTGGCTTTTGGAGGTGTCGCGCGACTGAAGCCAGGAAATCTCTTCGATGTTTCGGGTAATCCCATCTGCAATTCGATACAGATAAGTAGCGCGTTCATGTGGTTTCAAAAACGCCCATGCCGGATCGGCCTGTGCGGCCTTCGCACGCTCCAGCGCAACTAGAACATCCTCTTGCGAGGCCCCGTTGATGACGGTGTTCTCGGTGTTTTCAGCGGCGAAGATCGACCGGATTTCAGCACCGCGGCCCTTACGCCACTCGCCCCCGATAAAGAGTTCGTTTTCAGGGAAGTCCTGACTCATCAAATTGCTCCTTAGATTACGATCGCTGCGGATTGGTTCAGAACGGCCCGTGCGAGGCTGTATACAGTCGTCATTGAGGTTTTGGGGTTCAATGCCGAGGCCTTACCGGTCATGCGCATCGAGTACTCCGTCGCTCCCGAGACCACAGAATACTCATGGGTGTTCTTGGTTGTGGTTGGATCCGCTATTAGGCGCACCTGAGTATCATCCATGCCAATCCCTGCGAGTGCAAGCGTTGCGGCGACATTCGCGTTCTTCGGATATTCCTGCGCTGCTTCGCGTGCCGACCCTTCAAAAAAGACGGTTGGTTCCGTCAATTCGTTCAGGTTCAGCTTTTTCTCTGCCGGTGTGCCGGCCCAGGCATTTGCCGGTTTGCGACCTGTATAGACGACAGACGTAATCCCGGACAGACGGGCCGCAGCAAGAACGTCAATACCGCCAATTGCCCCGGCCGGAAGCTGAACTTGTGCGGGGCTGTTGCGGGCTGCGTCCCAAACGAGATCATAAAGGTCAGGGTCTGACAGCGCACCGATTGAGGCCAGAACAACGTTTGTCCCGGCGTCACAGATCGGCTTGAGGTATTTTAACACTGCGCTGTGTCCCGCGCATTCAACCACCAGCTCTGGTCGCGTTTCAAGAAAGGTTTCCAAATCTCCTGTCACGACCAGATTCTGGACCGCCTTGCCACAAAGCGCCTCTGCTTTCACCCGCGTCTCTTGCTCTTTTTCTGGCAGAACCAGCAGAGCAAGCGAACTGTAGGTCTGGCCCTGCTCACGCAGCACCTCGATGAGCGATTGGGAAATCGCTCCAAACCCGATAATGCCCAGTCTGTTCATGGCGATCACACCTTGTTTCCTGCAGCACCGGCCGGAGGGCCCGAGAACTGCTCGGCAAACGGGCCGATTTTCACCATGTCGACTTCCAGCAGAACTGGGCCGGTTTTTGCCATTGCCTCGTCAAAGGCTGCTCTGAAAGCATCAATGGTATCCACCTTCATATGCGGCAGGTCGATCGAGCTACACAGCTTACCAAAGTCGGGCACCTTGATTTTAGAATAGTGACGGCGACCGTCATATTGAGCGTCCTGGATGTTTTCGATCACGCCATAGGCGCTGTCGTTCATCAAGAGGTAGACAAGGTTCAGTCCTTCATCGACGGCGGTGATGAGTTCGGCAATGCCAAGCATGGACCCACCGTCACCCAGCAGGGTCACTGTGCGTGCTTCGGGCGAGGCGACGGCCGCGCCGATGCCCATTGCGATCCCCTGACCGATACCTCCGCCAAGCGCATGAACGCCCAGATTGGGTGCGCCGATCTGCACATATCGGTTGCCAAAGGTCGAATTCGAAATGGTCACATCCCGCACCCAGGGGTGTTTGCCTTCTGGGATCACCTCAAGCAGTTTATCTGCGACAACCTGATACGGTCCAAGACGACCGCGCAAGGCCCCTTCGGATTTGGCACGTGCGACAGAGATGTCGTGAATGTGGTTTGCGTCGACATCCAGCTTTGCGGGAAGTGCGTCCAGAAGCGCCTGCAGGGCAAGACCAGCATCTGCGTGAATGAACATGTCCACCGGATAATTGCGCCCGCCCTGGGTCGGCTCGGCGTCAATCTGGATCAAAGGCTTGGGCAGCACCATCTTGTTGTTCAGGGTTTCATTGCCGCGCAAACGCGATCCCACCACGATCATTAGGTCCGATTTTGCATAAATCTCCTGCGCTTCCGGCGTCATATTGAACGCACCGAGAGTGGCCGGGTTGTCCTCGGCCACGGTGGCCCTGCCTTGCGTCGAGGTCACGGCACAAAATCCGCGCGCGACCAGCTCCTCTGCCTGGGCAGAGGCTTCGCGCGCACCGCCCCCCAGCCAGATCAGCGGGCGCTTGGCGTCCTTCACCAGTTTGGCCAGCGCAGAAATCTGAGCCGGATCCGCCTGAGGGCGCGTCGGCTTGGGCATGATTGCCTTTTGCCCCTGGATGGCGGGCAGACGCTGGACATCCACGGGGATTTCGAGGCTTACAGGACCGGCGGGCGGGGTGACCGCGGCGCGAATGGCGGCCTCAACCGTTGAAACGGCAGATTTGTCGTCCCAGATGCGGAAGTAGGATTTCGAAATCCCTTTCAGCATCTCGGGCTGTTTCGGCACGTCGTGAATGGCCGCGCGATCCTGGTCCATGAATTGGCGGTCCACCTGCGTCGTGATGTGCAGAACGCGGCTGCCTGCGGTCAGGGCTTCTACCTGTGCGCCCGCCGCGTTACCTGCGGCCGTGCCGGTCGAGGTCAGGGCCACGCCGACTTCGCCGGAGACGCGGGAATAGGCATCGGCCATGTTCATGGCGCCGGCTTCACCCCGAGCGGGAATGAAGCGAATGCGGCCCTGTTCCGCAATGCTGTCAAGAATTGGCATGTTGTGAATTGAGATTACGCCAAAAATCGCTTTAACGCCTGCATCCGCGAGCGCGTTTGCAATCTGATAGCCTACTGTTTCCGTCATGGTCCTGTCCTGATTGTCAGATATACCGCGAAACACCACCCGAGATTTCGAGCTGAGCACCGGTCACATAGCTGGTGGAGGGAGAAGCCAAGAAGGCGAGTGCACGTGCAGCCTCTTCAGGTTGGCCAAGCCGTTCCAGCGGAATTTTTTTTCTACGAGCAAGTGCTGAGAACCACTCGCCGCGTGTTTGGTTGCGATCCTCACGGGCCTCGAAACGGCGCTGCCATTGCTGGCTGTCCACGAGGCCGATCAGAATCGAATTTACGCGCACTTTTGGCGCAAGTTCAGTTGCGAGCGATTTCAGAAGGCTCTGCACCCCGGCGCGGGCTGCAGAGGTGCAGACCATGTGCGGTTCGGGCTGATAGGCCAGCAAGGAATTCACCGCCGTGATCGACCCCTGACCGCTTGAAACAAGCATGTCCTGAAAGGCACGAACAGGAAGGATCTGGCTGAAGAACTTCAGGTCCAGTTCATTCCGCCAGTCATCGTCTTCGGTGTCGGCAAAGGTCGACACTCGGCCTTGACCCGCGTTGGTGATCAGCGCGTCGCAGCCGCCAAACTGATCCCGCACGGCCTTGGCAAAGGTGTCCACCTCACTTCTGTCCAGGACCGAGAAGGCCTGCGACAGAAGGCGTTCTTCACCAAACTCGGCGGCAAGTTCCCGATGTACGGCATTCAGCCGCTCGGCCCCACGCGCGCAGAACGCGACATTCGCGCCTTCCTGTAGGAACAGCTTCACAGTCGCTAATCCGATCCCGGATGATCCGCCCGTGATCACCGCCGTTTTACCAGACAACCCCAGATCCATCACATTACTCTTCGCGAAGTTCAGGGAAGCCGAAATCGGGGCGTCCGGCCATGATGGTGCGCTGTGCGGTGGTCGGCGGGCCTGCCGTCATCCAGCGGTCCATTGCTTCGGGGTCAGTGCGTGACCATACTTGTGCGACGTGGCTTTCCTCGTCGATCTGTGCCAGTTCGGAGGTGAACTCGATCACATAGCCTGATGGCGACACGAAATAGGCAAACGGGTTGTTGCCGGGCCCATGGCGACCGGGCCCCCAGCTGGGAACCTGTCCCTGTTGTTTCATCCGACCGATGCCGCGCATGAAACTATCAAGATCGGGCATCTCAAATGCAACGTGATTAATGGCCGGATACTTGCCACGCACAAGCGCGATTGAATGGTGGTCCTTGCTGCAGCGCAAAAATACCATCATCTCGGCCGAATAATCGCTTGCCTTGAAACCAAGGGTGTCCTCAAAGAATTTTTGCAGGCCATCCATGTCAGGCGTATTCAAAACGACATGCGAAATTTTACGCGGATAGGCGAATACGTCTTCGGTCTTGCGCATTTCCAGGTCGGTCGTGAAGCGGATGCGCCGGTTGTCCGGGTCCAGCAGCTCAAATCCATAGCCGCCGATCGGGTCATCAAATTCTGCTGGAGCAGCCACAGTGGCAACGCCTTTGGCAGTTGCATGAGCATAAAGGGCGTCCATGTCCGCACGATCATTGGTTCCGAAGTGGATGTATTCGATGCCGTAGCTGTCGGAATCCTTCAGCCCATAGATGAACGGTTCGGACCCGGTTCCGCTGAGGTAAACGATACCCTCGCCAGACTTCTCGGCGCGCAGGCCCCACATTTCTGTATAGAAATCTATGGTTTGGGTGATGTCTGGTGCGCGCATAACGATGCCGCGCAGCTTCAGAGCAGGGATTTGATCTGTCATTTTTTTTCTCCTGAGGCCAAAGTCGCCTGTTGGATATTAGCCATACGCAAAAGCGCTGAAACGAATTCGTCCGGTTTTTGTTGGTACACTGCATGACCTGCTTGATCGATCCGGACGACCTCGGGTGGTTTGCCGTCCACTTTTGCGCATGCCGCTACGGCACGTAGTGTTTGCTGTTCCGGTGTGACGCGATCATTGATCCCGATGATGAACCGGGTGTCTACCGTCACTGCTGACAAGCTCGCTTCAAGGTCTCCTGCCGCCAGCATATATACGGCCTGCGCGTAACCTTTGGGATTGACCCGTGCCATGTCGAATTCAATACGGGCGACAATGGCTGGATTGAGCACAGGCTCAAATACCAGACGCGGTGCCCGTTCCTTCGCAAAGGCGTCGCCCCCCTTAAGGGACAGGTCATCAATACGCGCCATCACGTTGGCAGGCATCGCCTCGCCTGGTTTAACCCTATAACCGCATGCGGAAGCAGCCAGAATGAGCTGCTTGACCCGATGGGGATATTTTGCTGCAAAGGCTGCCGCTATCAGAGTTCCCAGTGAATGACCAATCAGAATAGCCTCGGCCACCCCCAGTTGGTCCAGCATGTCGGCGAGAGCATCCGCATAGTCTTCGGCTTGCGGATGCTCATTGCTTAATGGCTGTGAATCCAGATACCCCGGCGCGTTCCAGGCAATTGCGCGCAGCCCATCTGGCAGCCGCCTCAGGATATCCGAAAACGACATGGCATTGGAGCCGATCCCATGAAGAAAAACCAAGGGAACGCCCAGACCCTCACGTTCAAGATACGTGAATTGCCCGACTGATTTTTCAAGGCTCGACCCCATGCCAGAAGCACTCCTTAGCGCTTGAGTTTCGATACAGGGTGATCGTCCGGATAGGTCGGGGTCACCGGCTTGGGATTGCCAATCATCACGCACATCAGGGCTTCTTCGATGCCTTCGTTGCGCAGGCCACGGTAAACTCCCGGCGGAACCGAGATGATGTCACGCTCGGTCAGAACGGTTTCAACGGTCTCACCCTCATGCTCGACGAACAGGCGCACCTTGTGCGCTTTCAGCATGAAGAAGACTTCCTCGGCATCACGGTGGATATGAAGAGGGCCTTCGCAACCTGCGGGCAGGACCATGGTCGAGAAGGTGAAATGCTCGGCCGGGACGACGTTGTCGTCAGCCTTAACGCCGGTGGCGCCGGTTCCGATATAGCGCATTTGAGCGCGCTTATACTTGGGATCATGGTCGGCTTGAAACTTCAGGGCGTTCCAGTCGAGCGTCCGGGTTTCATAGCGCGCAACGCGACTTTCGATCCATTCGCCAAGTGTTTTGCCTTCCGGGATCTCGACGTCGCCGGGTTCGATCGACGGAAATTTTTCGGGTGCAGTCATAATGATCTCCTTTGTCGTATGTCCAATAATGAACAAAGTGTTCGAATATTGTAAAGCACAACTTTATATTGCCCGTCAATGGGGTTTGAGATGGCGTGATTGAGCACAGAATACTGAGCGTGGTATGTTGGGAGCTTTATTTGGGCGGAGGTCTCAATTCCCTGCAATTCGGTCCCAATGACGGATGAAGCAGGCAAGGGGGCGCGGAGCGCTGATATGTTGCGCGGTGTCCGCCTTTTGCCCTGCCTTAGCTTAAAGGTCGGGCGCTTTAGGGATGCTGTTCGGGCTTGGGCGCCATGAAGCCTGCTTGACGTCTAGGGGGCGGCGGGATCTTCATATGGCGAAGCGCAGGGCGGTGGTTGAGGGGTGTTTCAGCCAGGACTGTTCGTCCTGCGGACAGGCCGATACCGAGCACTGGGGCGGCAATCATCGTGAAGAATTGGCCAGCAGAAAAACGGTTGATCTGAAATTCTGCACGCCGCCGATGAGGGGATATCCGAGGTGTCTCGATCCGGACACCCGAGAGGAAAGTGCTTAGCGCCTCGCATACCCTAGTGCGATGGAGACCTCTCTGGCGGCCTCGACAATCGCAAGTTTTATAGAATCTGTCGCGGCTTTGTCCGAGCTTGAAAACCTGTCTTGCGGACCTGATACGTTCAGGCCGCCAGCGGGTTTGTTGGTGCCGTCAAAGATGACGGCGGCGCAGGAACCAATGCCGTGTTCAAAATTACCTTCGCTCCATGCGTAGCCAAGGCGTCGGTCGTTTTCCCATTGATCAAGTAGCTCTTCGAGTGATTTAGGAGATTTCCCAGATACTTGCCCAAGATCGAGGCCTTCGTAGAGTTTGGTTACGTGCTCTTTGCTGAATTCCGCCAGAATCGCGCGGCCGATAGATGTTGTATGCGCTGGCAGGCGCGAGCCGGCGCGCACGTTGCTGACCAAATGCGTGTTGGGTGTCTCGCGGCTGAGATAGACGATATCCGTACCGTCAAGGATTCCCAGATGCGCGGACAGGCCGGTTTTTTCCACCAGTTCGCTGAGGACGGGTTGGGCCATTTGGACAATGTCCCGGCCATGAATGCCCTGTGCTGCGAGGCTGATCAGTCCTGGCCCCAGGCGGTAGCCAGCGCCAGGTTGAATTTCCTCGATCATGTTGTGGTCTGCCAATGCGCGGATCAGTCGAATCAGGGTCGTTCTGTTGATCGCAAGTTCCTTAGAGGCCCGGGAAAGATTCCTGCAACTATTTCCTTCTCCGATGAAACGTAACAGTTTGACGGCACGCTCCACCGGGCCTCCTGAAGAATTCTCTGCTTCGCCGGACATTTGTTCTCCACTTTCTCTGATCGGACCAGATTAGACCATCATGTTCAGGGTTAGCAACTAGTCGACGACATTCCCACTGCATTCTTGAAATTCGTACCGCCAGATGCGAGCAATCTGAAAAATTCCTTGACTTACTGTTTGTGTGCACACAATGTGAACAGACTGTTCAATATAGACCATTCACGGGTTAAGGAAGGTACATGACATTACATATCGCCGTTTGTGGTGGAGGAATCGGTGGATTTTCGGCAGCGATCGCGCTGAGAAAAATGGGTCACAGGGTTGACGTCTTTGAGCAGGCGTCCGCATTCAACCGTGTTGGCGCCGACATCAATCTGACGCCAAATGCCGTTTTCGCACTCGATCAGTTGGGTGTCGGAGATTACCTTCGAAAGTCTGCCGCGCGCCCGACGTTCCGTATCAGTCGTGACGGTGTAACCGGAGAAGAAACGTCGCGCCTTCCGATGAGCGACGCTGCCGAGGAAAAATACGGCGCGCCTCAGTTGACCATTCACCGCGCGGACCTCTTGACCTCACTTCAGAGCCAGTTGCCGCAAGAATCGATTCACCTTGGTATGCCGGTTGCCGATGTCCAGACCACGGACCAAGGCGCGACCGTCATCTTTGGCAATGGCGAGACGCGCGCGTTTGATCTGGTTGTCGGCGCAGACGGCATTCACTCGGCTGTGCGCGCAGCGCTCTGGGGGCAGGACGATCCACGCTTTACCGGTATCGTATCCTATCGCGCAGTCTTCCCTCTGGAGAAAGCGCAAGGCCTGAAGGATGCGGACGCTTTCACCAAGTGGTGGGGGGAAACCTCTGAAAAGCAGATCGTGACCTTTCCGCTTACGCTGGGCAAAGAGATCTTCGTGTTTGCGACGACCGCCCAGGATGGGTGGACCGAGGAGGGCTGGACGCTGGCTGGCGATGTTGAAGAACTGCGCGCCGAGTATCAGAATTTCCACCCGGATGCGCAGGCGCTGCTGGCCAACTGCGCCAAGGTGACGAAATCCGCCCTGCATGTGCGCGAACCGATGGCGAAATGGGCGAAAGGCTGCGCCACGATCATGGGAGATGCAGCCCACCCGATGGTGCCATTTATGGCGCAGGGCGCGTGTATGGCAATTGAAGACGCGGTCGTGCTTGCGCGCTGTCTGGAGGGCGCGGAAAAAGCTGACATTGCAGCCGCGCTTGAGAAATACGAGGCGGAACGCAAACCCCGCACGGCCAAGATTCAGGAAAACTCGCTGGCGAATGAGTGGATGAAGGGCCAGGGCAACGCGGACTGGGTATATGGATACAATGCCTGGAGCGTCACACTCTAAGTAGTTCTGAGGAGGAGAACTCAATGAAACCATTTCTGAAAAAAATCACGCTAGGTGCGATTTTCGCGGCCCTGCCGTTTGTCGCTGCTGCCGACGAGATCAAGTTGAACGCTGTCAGTCTTGCCCCGAAGCAAGCGAGCATTGCGGCCGGCTTCCATGTCTTCGTTGATGAGGTCAACCGGGAGTTTGCCGACGAAATCAAGATTAACTGGCGCGGCGGTCCTGAGGTCATGCCCCCGTTTAAGCAGGCTGAGGCGGTTCGCAACGGCGCCATCGACATGACCTTCACCAGCCCCAGCTATTACTCGGGCCTGATCCCAAGCTCGTCGACGCTCAATATGTCTTTCAAGACTTACGATGAGATCGCGGCGACCGACTATCATGAGCGTATGACAGAAATTCATGCCGAAAAAGGGCTGGTGTATCTTGGAGAGGTTCCGGCAACCGACCTGAGCTTTCTGATTTATCTGAAAGAGCCAGTTTCGTCACTGGAAGACCTCAAGGGCAAGCGTATTCGGGTTTTCCCGACTTTGGTGCCATTGATCGAGGCTTTGGGCGCAACGCCGATCGTTCTGCCGATTGGCGAAATCTATACTGCTCTGGAACGCGGCACCATTGATGGGTTTATGCAGGGCCCGATTGATGCCGAAAAGCAGTTCGAGGGCGTCATCTCTGCCGTTGTGTATCCCGGTGTCTATCGTGCGGCCTTCCCAATTTTGGTCAATGAGAAGAGCTGGAACGAACTGCCTGAAGACCTGCAAAGCCGTCTGATCACCTTTGTTCGCGACGATCTGTCCCCTCGGATCGAGCAGATCTGGGCCGAAAAGGTTGCCGCCAGTGCCATCGCTATGGAGGCCGCAGGGTTCCAAAGGATCGACCTCTCTGAAGAGGAAACCGCCCTGTACCGGAAGATCGCGATTGACGCCGCCTGGTCGGTGATCGCCGAGAATGCCGGTGAAGAACTGGCAGCCGAGTTGCGCGCGATGCTGGTTGACTAGGGCCTTGGTCGAAGAAACCTGTGGAACTGGGCGTAAACCCGGTTCCACCCAACAATTGCTGGTATCCCTATGCTTCATATCTATGACACGACCAAGCGCCTGTTCAGCCAGATCAACCTGATCTGCGCAATTGCTGGCGCTGTAATTCTCTTCTTCATCACGGCTATCGTCTTTATCGAGGTCGTTTCGCGGGCAATGCTTGGCACGTCTCGCCTTTGGGTCATCGAAGTGAGCGAATACTCGCTATTGTTCATTACTTTTCTGGGCGCGCCCTATCTTCTGGAAAAGAACATGCATGTGATGTTGGACATCCTCTACGATCACCTTGGCCGCGGATTGAAGATTTTTGCAAAGCTTTTCAATGCCGTGATCGGCACCGCTGCCTGCCTCGTCATGACCATTGTTGGCGTTCGGGTGGTTCTGGATCAGATTGAAACCGGTGTACGTGAAGCCACTGTGATGGCACCACAAAGCTTCTGGATCACCGCAGCGCTTCCCTTGGGTATGTGCCTGATGGCGTTTCAGTTTTTCCGGCAGGGCGTCGACGCGCTGCACGACGTGAGGACCTGATTATGGAATGGTATAGCGTAATCGCGCTGGTTGTAGCTTCGCTCCTGTTTTTGATGATTATGGGATTGCCCGTAGCTTTCTCCTTTCTGGTCGTCAATCTGGTTGGCGCCTACGTGCTTCTCGGTGGGCTTGCAGGGGTTGAACAGCTGGTTATTAACACCGCAGATTCCATTTCCAGCTTCACGTTGGTGCCCATCGCTCTTTTCATGATCATGGGCGAAGGTATGTTCCAGTCGCGCATAGCCATCGATTTGATGGATACGCTGGACAAATGGTTTGGAAAATTGCGTGGTCGACTGGCATTCATGGCCGTCGGTGGCGGCGTTCTGTTTTCAACGTTGACCGGGAACTCGATGGGTTCTATCGCGCTCTTGGGGTCGACTTTGGTGCCCGAGATGGAAAAGCGCGGCTATAAAAAGCCGATGTCTCTTGGTCCGATCCTGGGGTCTGCAGGGCTTGCGATTATGATCCCGCCAAGTTCGCTTGCGGTTGTACTGGGCGTTGTTGCCGAGCTTTCCATCGGAAAGATCCTGATCGGGATTATCGTGCCCGGTTTGTT
Organism: Aliiroseovarius crassostreae; assembly: GCF_001307765.1. Taxonomy (GTDB): domain Bacteria; phylum Pseudomonadota; class Alphaproteobacteria; order Rhodobacterales; family Rhodobacteraceae; genus Aliiroseovarius; species Aliiroseovarius crassostreae. The sequence goes on along the minus strand of NZ_LKBA01000006.1, from coordinate 611,822 downwards.
GATGGCGGTCATCTACACTGCATACATCTACATCCGCTGTACGGTCGAACCGGACGTTGCACCGTCGTTTGATGTCGAACCTGTCCCGATGGGGGAGAAACTTTACGCCACGGCGACAAACATCCTGCCTCTCACGATCGTCGTCTTTGCGGTGGTTGGCGTGATTTTCATGGGGATTGCCACGCCCAGCGAAGCAGCGGCGACCGGAGCCGTTGCAACCCTTGCGCTGGCTGCAGCCAAGCGCCGGTTGACATGGAATGTCTTTTCTAAGGCAATGTTTGGAAGCGCCAACATTTCCGTAATGGTTCTGTTGATTGTCTCCGGTGCGGTTGCATTTTCTCAGTTGCTGGCATTTACCGGGGCCACCTATGGGATGGTGAACGCTATCGTATCCACCGATATTGGTCCGTCGTCGGTCGTGCTGCTGATGATTACCTCAGTTGTGATCCTCGGCATGTTTATGGGACCGCTGCCGATCATGCTGATCACCCTGCCGGTGTTCATTCCCGTCGTGACCCAGTTCGGTTTCAATCCAATCTGGTTTGCGGCGATGTATCTGGTTGCAATCGAAACCGGTTCAACATCGCCTCCGCTAGGAGGTGCGCTTTTTGTCATGAAAGCAGTCGCGCCATCCGGCACCACGATGAAAGACATCTACCGTGCGGCGACGCCCTTTATCTTGTGTGACATCCTGGCGATCCTGATCCTGTTCTTCTTTCCGCAGCTCGTGATCTGGCCTGTAGAAACGATGTTCCGATAAACCGCTCGGACAGGGCCCGACGGATAGCTTGATACGCACGTCTTAAACCAGTTTTATTGCGGTCCTCTGGAAAGGGGGGCTGCCTGGTCGAAGACATCCGAATCCAGAAAGGAAAACCAAATGACGAAACCTCAGATGAATATACTGATCGTTGGTGGTGGAATTGGCGGCTGTGCTGCAGCGATCGCTCTTTCGAAAGAAGGGCACAAGGTACGGATCGCCGAGAAACAGGCTGAATGGGCGTTCCACAGTTCCGGGATCTTCATCTACAGCAACGGGTTGGAAGTTCTGAACGACTTGGGGGTGCTGGACGAAATACTAGAGGCAGGTTTCGCTATTCCCGGCGGGGTCAACGCCTATTACGACAACCTCGGAAAGCCCATTGTGAACACCGTTTACCCGACTGCCGCTGACGGTGCGATCCCCGCAATCGTTGGGATGAAACGGGCTGAGTTGCACCGGGTTTTGGCCACCCGGATGGAAGAGCTCGCCGTTCCGGTCGATCTTGGGACCGCAGTTGCGTCAATCAGCCAGAAAGGTGATCAGGTCGATGTCACCTTTTCGGATGGCCGCGAAGTCAGCTATGATCTGGTGATCGGTGCTGACGGCCTGCGGTCGTCCACACGCGCACAGATTGGAATCGATATTCAGCCAAGTTATTCGGGGTTTGGCGTATGGCGCTCTGTCCACGAACGCCCCGCAGATCTGACCGACAAGATCATGATGATGGGGCCCGCTAAGCGGTTTGGGGTCATGCCGATCAGTGAAGACCTGTTGTATACGTTCGGCACGGTCAAAGAAGAAGAAGGCATGTTTTTCCCCAAGGAAACATGGTCCGCTACCATGCGGTCGCGCTTTGCAGAGTTTGCAGGCCCTGCGAGTCAATTTCTGGACGGTCTGAATGAGACATCCGAAATCATCTTCACCGCCGTCGAAGAGGTCAAGATACCCTTGCCCTGGCATCGGGGCCGTGTCGTGCTCATCGGTGACGCTGCGCATGCCTCGACCCCGTTCATGGGGCAAGGCGGTGCCATGGCGATGCAGGACGCCATAATTCTGGCGCGCCTGCTATCTGGTCCGCTCCAGGTTGAGGATGCCCTTCAGAAATTCGGCGACGTCAGGTTCCCGGTATGCAAATTCGTTCAGGATGTCTCTCGTGCAGTTGGCGAGGCTGGCGCGCGCGAAGTCAGCGAGGGCATGGAAGAGCGTCTCCTGGATTTTGCCGCTACTGCACAGGGTGCGGTTGATGCTTTTTACAATAAGTTGGCCGAGCTGAACGCAGAAGCCGAAACAAAAATTCTGTCGGTATGAAAAAAAACAGGGCGGCGGCGTGTCAAACGGCATGAAATGCCGCCCCAAACGCAGCGGCAAGTTTCGCCCCCAGCAATCCGAAGAGCAATCTTAACCTCCCATGCTGCACATTTGACAGACGATGCTTCCAGCGAAGGTACGGATGAATGATTGAGGCTTGGTACGTTCTATCTGAAGCACTTAGACCAAGATCAGGCGTCTTTCTTTTAAAGTGTTTCGACTTGTTATTGAGGCACAATAATGAGGCGAAACACTCGAAACCTACTGATGTTGCGGGCGTTTCGAAATCAACTTGTGTCTCAAGTTAATCTCGAAACGCTTTAAGGCGCGTGATAGTGCTATTTCTCTTAGGAATAGGGTATATTCACGGGCGCCTTACGATTTCGGATATGACGGACCGAAAAGTTTTGGTTTCTTCGAGCACAGTCTTGTCGGTCGTCGCATGGTTGGCCGGTTACCTGACAGGGAACGCCAGAGAAACAGTTGTTGGTGATGTCAGACACCCTTGCTCTTTCATGATGGCTCCAGTCAGAGGGAAATTTGCTCTCAGGTGTCGAAAGCGGTTGCATATTTGTGCATCTCAAAGTTTTAATAGCATCTTGAAATATCCTTCAGGTTGCGTAAGCGCAGTTAGGGCCTCTTTGACATGAAGCAGCTGTATATTGCAGATGACAATTCCGATTTTGCTCTGTTCCTCAAGCTGGTGGCTGAGCGCGATGGCTGGTCTGTTGTGGTCTGCGCAAATGGGCGGGAGCTTCTGGATCAGGTGCAGTTGGCGCAGGGGGCGGCCCTTTTGCTGGTGGATATCAATATGCCCGAACTGGATGGGATCCAGGCGGTTGAGGGCTTGGCCGGGGTGGATCGCCCGTTGCGGATACGCTTCATGACCGGGGGGGCGGATACGTCGATCATGGCGGCCAAGATGATTGCGCGTGCAAGAAGCCTGTCCGTGGGGCGCAATATTTTCAAACCGGTCACCAAGGATCGGTTGCTGTCAATCCTGGCGGATGAGGCGACTTTGCTTGCGGATGGATGAGGTTGTGGGGATGAGTGGTGCATATCACGGCCATGGGGGGCATCTTTGACAGTTCCCTTTTCCTCCGAAGCACCGCTTCAATCAGCCTCCGGTCAGGCGTTTTTCGATCAGTTTGTGCAATTAGCGGGCCTGCAGTTGCAGGCTGAGATGGTCACAATCGGTGCGTTTCGGATGTTTGAAACCGAGCGGGTGCAGGTCTGTGCCAGTTCGTTCAAGGACAATGATCGTGCGTTGTTTGAGTATGAAACCCTGGGGGCACCTTGCCATGAGGTGGTGGTGTCGGGGCGGGCTCTGGTCGTGTTGGGCAATGTGCAAAACCTCTATCCGCATGACAGTTTTTTCCAGCGCTACGGGTTTCACTCCTATGTGGGGATGCCGCTTCGAAACTCGGTTGGCGAAATCATTGGCCTGGTGCAGGCCAGTTGGAAACGTAAGGTCGGCGAGGATGACAGCCAGTCCGCGCTTGAGCTGCTTGAGCGATTTTCGGCCCGTCTGGGGTATGAGCTGGAAATGCGCGGAAAGATCGCGACGCTAAGTGCGCTTTTGCAGGACGCAGAGGCGGATGACAGCAAGGCGCGGTTTCCACAGCTGGCTGCCAGCTTGCAGGCGGCGCTGGCGCTGAAAACAGTGTTTATTGCCGAATGTGTCGATAGGGATCCCGACCATTTCCGTATCCTCGGATATTGCCTTGCCGGGGTGGATGTGCCCGCGCTTCAGGGGGTGCTGGTGCCTTATGAGGGGTCGCCTTGCAAAGGGCTGCGGAAGAAAAGGAAACTCCTGATTGAAGAGGGGTTGCAGCAGATGTTTCCCAATCAGCCCGCCTTTGCCGAACAGGGGGTGCAGGCTTATCTGGGAATTGCTTTGCATGATGCGGAGGGGCAGGTCATTGGTCACGTTGCTTTGCTAAACGACCGGCATATGTCGGAACGATTGGGAGAGAGCGATTTGTTGCGGCTGCTTGTGCATCGGGTTGAGACCGAGCTGCGTCGCCACCAGTCGGATCAGCTGCGCCGTGCGGCGGAGGCTGCGTTTCTGATCAAACAGAAGACCGAAAGTCTGGGATTGATGGCAAGCAGCCTGTCGCATGATTTCAACAATTTGCTGGCCAGTATGGTTGGGCATTCGGAGCTTGCTTTGGACGTGCTGGAACCGGACCATCCGGCGCGCAACAGCCTTGATGTGATCAGCTCGTGCCTGGAGGCGTCAACCAGCCTTGTGGGGCGCCTTCTGGATTACGCCAAAGGGGCGGGCGCCGGTCAGATGGAGCCGGTGCAATTGGGAGAGACGATCCGAGAGGCGCTGCGGTTGTTGCCCTTTTCAGCGACGCAATTTGACCTGCAGCTGGAGCTGCCCGAACAGCCACTCTGGGTGCAGGCGGACAAGACGCAGATTGCCCAGTTGCTGATGAACCTCGTGCTGAACGCGATGGAGGCCATGGCCGAAGGAGAGGGTCGCATCACAATCCGGGTGCAGCGCCGCCCCCTGACATTGGAGGAGCGCGGGCGCATGGTGTTTGAACCTGCCCGCACCGAAGGGGAGTGCGTGCTTTTGGAGCTGTCTGACACAGGTCCGGGCATGTCGCCCGAGGTCGCGGCAAAAGTGTTTGATCCCTATTTTACCACCAAAGAGAACGGCAAGGGGCTGGGGATGGCGGCGGTGCTGGGGATTGCCCGCGCCCATGGGGCGTCGATCATGCTGGACACAGGGGAAGGGCAGGGGACCACGTTCCGCTTCGCCTTTCCGCTGGCGGCCGCGCCGTCTGCCGGGGCTGAGAGCACGACATGTGTGGATGATGCGGCGCAGGGGGGCGTGGCGCGTGCGCAGAAGGTTTTGGTGGTGGATGACGAAGAGGTGTTGGGGGCGATGCTCAGAACCTCTCTGACCAAGGCGGGATATGCCCCGTTTGTCGCGCAAGGGTGCGAGGGCGCGCTGGTCCTGATGCGCAGCAAAGGGCCGTTTGATTGTGCCTTGATCGACATCACCATGCCGGGCCGGAACGGTTGGGAAACCTATCGCGCGCTGGCGGATATCCAGCCGGGCCTCAAGGCAATCATGATGAGCGGCTTTTCCATTTCGCCTGCGGATGCGGGGTTTCCAGAACTGGTGGATTTCCCGTTTGTGACAAAGCCTTTCCGACCGTCACAGCTCCTCCCGGTTCTGGCGGATGTGCTGAGACAGTCAGAAACCTGACCCCTGTTGGCCGGTTGGGATTGCACGGATTTGTCAGCGTATTTCCCAGCGGTATCATGCTCTGACATTGCCTTTGGGCCGGGGCGTTCCATATCTTACGTGTAAAGCAGCCGCCAGCCCAGATGCTGGTCACGGACGTGGTAAGGAGAACCAATGGCACCCAAAGACATATATGAACCGCCGAAGGTCTGGGTCTGGGATGAGGAAAACGGGGGGGAATGGGCCAAGATCAACCGACCCATTGCCGGGGCCACTCATGACAGGGAATTGCCAGTCGGTGTCCACCCGCTCCAGCTTTACTCTCTGGGCACACCAAATGGTCAGAAGGTCACCATCTTGCTGGAAGAGCTGCTGGCGCTGGGCGTTGCGGGGGCGGAGTATGATGCCCACCTGATCCGCATCGGCGAGGGTGACCAGTTCTCCTCCGGTTTTGTGGCGGTGAACCCAAACTCGAAAATTCCCGCGTTGTTCGACCGCGGCACCGGGACCCGCGTGTTTGAAAGCGGTCACATTCTGCTCTATCTCGCCCAGAAATTCGGCCACTTCCTGCCAGAAGATCTGTCCCATCGGACCGAGGTCATGAACTGGCTGTTCTGGTTGCAGGGATCGGCCCCCTTTCTGGGCGGCGGTTTCGGGCATTTCTACGCCTATGCGCCAGAAAAATACGAATACCCCATCAATCGCTTTACGATGGAGGTCAAACGGCAGATGGATGTGCTGGACCGCGAGCTGGCAGAGCATCGTTTCCTTGGTGGCGACAGCTATACAATTGCCGATATCGCGACCTGGCCCTGGTATGGCAACCTTGTGCTGGGGCAGGCCTATGGCGCGGGGGAGTTCCTGCAGGTCGAAAGCTACAGGCATCTGCGGCGCTGGGCGGAAGACATTCTGAAGCGTCCCGCCGTTCAGCGCGGTCGTATTGTGAACCGAACCTGGGGCCCGGAAGAGGAGCAGCTGCACGAACGCCATGACGCGTCGGATTTCGAGCGACTCAGCCAGGGCGACGTGACCTGAAACGCAGCAAGAGGGTATCACTGATCCGGGTGTTTCGAGGAAAATATGTGTCTCAGGATTGAGCCGAAACGCCTGAGGTTCCCCAATCGCACCCTGAGCCTGACGGTTCAGGGTGTTTCTGTTTGCGATAACGAAATTTACCTGGGGGATGTCAATCAGGGTTCGAATCGTGACACGGGGTAAATAATGCGATAATTTTGGGCGAATTCAGCGTGGGAAATCGCAAAAAGACAACTTGCAGTAATTCGTTAGGTTTCAGGTTAAATCTCTGAAAATAAAAAATATTATAAAAACACACCCGTCTCTTTTGATCAAAAGTGCGCATTAAATTGCGCAAAAACGCCGCGTAAGGTGCTTAAAATATTGCGCGGCGGCGGCGGGATACTGTAGGAGCCGGAGGCATACCGGCCTGCAGCTCTGCGTGACCGGACGGTATCCCTGAAGACTGTGAGGCCTTGCCTCGGGAGGAGACAAAATGACTTTCACAACCTTTACGCGCCGCGCGGCCCTTGGTGCGCTGGCTGGTGCTGCCGCCCTGGCCACCGTTGCAACCACCGCGTCGGCTGACACCGTGCGCCTGCGGTTCCACACCTTCTATGGCACCGAGATCGACCCGATCGCCAAGAAGTTCCGTGATGCGGTCAAGGAGGCCTCGAACGGCACGCTGCGGATCCAGTATTTCCGCGGTGGCGAGCTGGTGGCTTCGGACCAGTTTGCAGATGCTGTTGCCAAGGGCACCGTCGACATCGTGCACGGCACTGGTGGCTACTGGTCGGGTCAGATTGACGTGGGCAATATCGAAGCTGGTCTGCCGGGCGCGTGGGCAACCGTGGAAGAGGCCAAGGGCCTGTTCGAAAGCGCCGAAGTGGACGCGCTGCTGACTGAGGCCTATGCCGAAGCGGGCACCGTTTATCTGGGCAAAGGTTATGGCCACAACTACGACCTGCTGACCAAAGAGCCGGTGACCTCGCTGGAAGATCTGAAGACCCGCAAGATCCGCGCCACCTCGAACGTGGCCAAGGTTCTGTCGGCCTTTGACATCCCGACCGTTTACCTGCCTGCGCAGGAACTTTACATCGGCATGTCGACCGGCGTGATCGACGGTGCGATCTACGGTGGCCCGGTGGAATACGAGCAGCTGAAACTGCACGAGACCGCCACCAACTATACCTTCATGAACATGCTGATGCCGGGGTGGACCGAAACCTTCCTTGCCAACCCCGACAGCTGGAACAAGCTTTCGGATGAGCATAAGGACATCCTGAAAACCGCGATCCAGCAGTTTGCCGACGACATCCACCAGTGGCTGGCTGATGGCAATGAAGGCGTGGCTGAAGGCACGTTCCAATACGCCACCCTGCCGGATGCGGACAGCAAAGCGCTGACCCAGGCCGCACAAGGCGTGTGGCAGGAAGAAGCCGCCCGCAGCCCGCGTAACCAGAAGTTCATTGACGCTCTGGTTGCCAATGCGAAGGCCCAAGGGCGCCTGTAATGGGTTGGGTGACAAGATATCTTGTCATTCAAGATGGCCTGTCCGAGTTCGTCGGACGGGCCATTTCTTGGTTGACGCTTGCGATGATTGCCGTGCTGATGCTGGAAATTATCGCACGCTATTTCCTTAATTCGCCCACGATCTGGGCGCATGAAATGTCGACGATGCTCTATGGCGGTTTCTGCATTCTCGCAGGTGCCTTCACGCTGCGCCATGGCGGACATGTGCGCTCCGAGGTGATCTGGGGTATGTTGGGCGAGCGCGCCCGCGCCACCTGTGACGTGATCATTTTTGCCATCGGCCTGCTGGTCATGGGGATCTTTTTTGTCATGGCGGTGGAGTTTGCCGCCGAAAGCTGGGCGGTGCGCGAATATTCGAACAAGTCGATCTGGCAGCCGGCGCTTTATCCGATCAAGACGGTGATCCCGGTGGCTGTCGGGCTGGTCTGGCTGCAGAACCTGGCCGAGTTCCTGCGTGCCTTCCTGACCATGCTGGGGATTGATTTCGAAGATCCGCGCGATGGCGAAGACAGTTCGCAGACCGACCCGGAATATGTACCCGAGGCGCAAGACTAATACGAAAAAGGGGCGGAACGGGCCCCGGTTGGGAGTGTAAAATGGCGGATCTGGATCCCCTTACGATCACTGCGATCATGTTTTTGTCGATGCTGGGGCTGATGGCGCTGGGCGCGCCGCTGGCCTGGGCCTTGACCATTTGCGGCGTGGGCAGCGCCTGGATGATTTACGGGGATGGCGGGCTGGACCTGCTGATTTCCTCAACCTTCTCGGCGATGGACAATTTCCTTCTCGTGGCCCTGCCAATGTTCATCTTCATGGGGTTGGTGCTGCAGCGATCGGGTATTACCGACGACCTGTTTGAAATGATTCACAAGCTGATGGGCCGTCTGCCCGGCGGGCTTGGCATCGGTACGGTGATCATCTGTGCGCTGATTGCGGCCATGGCTGGCGTGTCCGGGGCGGCAACTGTGTCGCTGGGGATCATTGCGCTGCCGGCGATGCTGAAGCGCGGATATGACAGCAAGCTTGTGACCGGGACAATCATGGCCGGGGGTGCGTTGGGCTTTCTCATCCCCCCTTCGGTTCTGATGATCATCTATGCCTTCCTGTCGCGTGACAGCGTGGGCAAGCTTTTTGCCGCGGGCCTTGTGCCGGGCCTGATGCTGGCCGGTATATATATTGCCTATATCCTCGTGCGTTGCCGTATTAACCCGCTTATGGGTCCCCCGGCAGAAGAGCAGTTCTCGGCCAAAGAGAAATTCCTGTCGCTGCGTTTCCTGATCGCGCCGGGTATCCTGATTGTCACCGTTCTGGGCTGTATTATCGGTGGTGTAACCTCACCCTCCGAAGCCTCTGCGATTGGGGCGTTCGGCGCGCTGGTCATTGCCGGGATCCAGCGCCGTCTCAGCTGGGACATGCTGCGCTATGTGATGCTGACCACCACCAAGCTGATGGGCATGCTGATGTGGATCACCATCGCGGCCGTGTTCTTTTCGAAGATCTATGTGGGGCTGGGGGCCGGGCAGATTGTCGGCGAGTTGATCGAAGATTTTGACCTGTCGCCAATGTGGGTGATCATTGCCATGCTGGCCACCTACTTTGTGCTCGGCATGTTTCTGGATGACTTTGCGATCGTGTTCATCACGGTGCCGCTTTTTGTGCCAATTGTCCGTGACCTTGGCTTTGATACCACTTGGTTTGCGGTGCTGTTCATCCTGTCGATGCAGTCGGCCTATCTGACGCCCCCGTTTGGATACAACCTTTTCTACATGCGCTCTGTGGCGCCGCCTGAGATCACCATCGTGGATATCTACAAAGCGGCATTGCCCTTTGTGGTGCTGCAGATCATCGGGTTGGCGCTGGTCGTGGCCTTCCCGGAAATCGCCCTCTGGCTGCCGAACCTGTTGTTCTAAGCCAAACCAGATCCGGCGCTGCGCCCCGTGGCGCCGGCCTGTGTCTGTTCAGACACTCCCATAACTGGCCGCTCGGTCCTGTTCTCAGGCGGGCGGCCTTTTTTGTTGTGGTTTTGGGAGGTGAGGTGGATTTCGAAGGAAACTAGGAAACTAGGAAACTAGGAAACTAGGAAACTAGGAAACTAGGAAACTAGGAAACTAGGAAACTAGGAAACTAGGAAACTAGGAAACTAGAAAACTAGAAAACTAGAAAACTAGTTTTCTGGCTCTGCGCTCATTTCCGCAGGACCAAAAAAAGGCCGGGCGGAATGGCCCGGCCTTATGCTCGTTTTTTTTGGGGGGCAGGGTCAGGGTTTCGGCAAGACGGGTGCCGATTTGTCCAGTGCCAGGCTCGCATCCGAAAATACCCAGGGTCCACGCACCCCACGCACCCCTTCCGGTGCAATTTCCATGCCCCGGTGTTTGATCTGAGCGTCGTCAAATGCTTCACCGATCGAGTTGATCGGGCCAGCGGGCACCGTGGCGGCCTCCAGCGCGTCCAGAAGATCGGCCTTTTGCCATTTCTGCGTTTCCTGCTCGATTTCGATCGTCAGAACCTCCCGGTTCTCAACGCGCAGCTGATTGGTGGCAAAATCGGGATTTTCCCGCAGGTCTTCGCGGTCGATCACCTCGCAGAACCGTTGGAACTGCCCATCATTGCCAACGGCCAGAATGAAATGCCCGTCCGCTGTCGGCAGAACCTGATAGGGCGCGATATTCGGATGTGCGTTCCCGCGCCGCTCGGGGCTTTCACCTGTGGCCAGATAATTCATCGCCTGATTGGCCAGCATCGCCGTGGCGCAATCCAGAAGGGACATGTCGATATGCTGGCCCTTGCCGGTGCGGTGGCGTTGCTCAACTGCGGCCAGCACGCCAATGGTGCCATAAAGTCCGGTCACGATATCGGTGACCGCGACCCCCACTTTCTGGGGCTGACGATCCGGCTCGCCAGTGATCGACATCAGCCCTGACATGCCCTGCAGTAGGAAATCGTACCCCGCCCGCTTGGCATAGGGGCCATCCTGCCCAAACCCGGTGATCGAGCAGTAGATCAGGCGCGGGTTCAGATCTTTCACGCTGTCATAATCCAGCCCGTATTTGGCAAGCCCGCCGACCTTGAAATTCTCGATCAGAATATCTGCATCCCGGATCAGCTCACGCACCTGCGCCTGCCCTTCGGGGGTGCGGAAATCGCACGTCACACAGTCCTTGCCACGGTTGGCGGCATAGTAATAGGCAGCACTTTTGTCGCCGTCGCGTTCAATGAACGGAGGCCCCCATTTGCGGGTGTCATCGCCTGCCGGGCTCTCCACCTTGATGACATCTGCGCCCAGGTCGGCAAGCGACTGGCCAATCCAGGGGCCCGCGAGAATTCGGGCAAGTTCGACAACTTTTAGTCCGGCGAGTGGGGTCATGTGAGGTCCTTTATAGGTATGGTGGAGTGCAAGCTGAGATGACTTTGCATACTCTGTCGGAGTTATTTTTGAATCTGTGTGGTTCTTTTGAGTTGAAGAGGTATGCGTCGCCGGCTTTGAGGGTTCTGGTTTCTGGTCCGACGGTGATTTCGAGTTCGCCTTCGATGACGATACCGCCTTCATTTGCGTCATGTTCGATCATGGTTTCGCCTGTATCGGCGCCGGGTTCGTATCTTTCGTGTAGGATCTGGAGGCCGTGGAGTTTTGCGTCTCCGACCTGTTTGAGGGTTATTTTTTTCTGTGCGGCTTCGTTTCCCTGGTAGAGGAGGGACGTGAGGTCTCTGAGTTCAGCGGGTGTGAAGAAGTTTTGTGAGGTTGTTGTTGCGTCGGGTTCAAAAAACTCTGACATGGAAATTCCGAAGCCGCCCAGAATTTTGCGCAAACTTGCGACGGACGGGCTGGATCTGTTGGTTTCGATCATTGAGATCTGCCCGTGTGGCACGCCTGCGGATTCGGCGAGCTGCCTTTGAGACATGTTGAATTGCTGTCTTAGCTGCTTCAAACGGGCGCCAACGTCAAATTCGTCCACCATGGATTGGGTCCTTTCATCGCTTTTTGCCAGATTGGGCGATTCAGCGAGTTTTGTCCAAACTCACCTCTAGCAATGCTCAATAAATTGAGCAATACAGGATGCGAGAATCAATGAATATGTGAATCGATCCCGGATTTTTTTGGGGGGAGACACATTCCGTCACCTGTGGAGGAGCCTCACGTGAGCAAGACTGAAACCCTCAAATCCCGCCGCGCCGAGGCTGTTGCCAATGGTGTGGCCACCCGTGGCATTTATGCGGTGCGTGCAGAGAATGCCGAGCTGTGGGATGCCGATGGCAAGCGTTATATCGACTTTGCGGCGGGCATTGCCGTGAACAATACTGGCCATCGTCATCCGAAGCTGATGGCGGCGGTGGCGGCGCAGTCCGAGGCGTTCACCCATACCTGTTTCCACGTGGCGCCTTATGAAAGCTATATCGCGCTGGCGGAGCGTCTGAACGCGTCGACGCCGGGGGAGTTCAAGAAGAAGACCATGCTGGTCACGACCGGTGCGGAAGCGGTGGAAAACGCGGTCAAGATGGCGCGCGCTTATACCGGCCGCTCGGGTGTGATTGCCTTTTCCGGCGCCTTCCATGGGCGCACCCTGATGGGCATGGCGCTTTGCGGCAAGGTGACCCCTTACAAGAAAGCCTTCGGGGCGATGCCGCCCGAGGTGCTGCATGCGCCGTTTCCGAATGAATTCCACGGTGTGAGTGTCGAACAGTCGCTGGCGATCCTGGACAATATGTTCAAAAGCTCGATCGACCCGGAGCGTGTGGCGGCGATGATCATTGAACCGGTGCAGGGCGAGGGGGGCTTCAACATCGCCCAGCCTGAATTCCTGCGCGCGCTGCGCAAGATCTGTGACGATTACGGCATTCTTCTGATTGCGGATGAGGTGCAGGCGGGGATTGCGCGGACGGGTAAACTTTTTGCGTTTGAGCATGCGGGCGTGGCCGCCGATCTGGTGACCATGGCCAAGGGCCTGGCGGGCGGCTTCCCGCTCTCAGCCGTGACTGGCCGGGCCGAGGTTGTCGATGCTGCCCCGGTGGGCGGCATCGGCGGCACCTATGCGGGCAACCCGCTGGCGGTGGCGGCGGCGAATGCTGTGTTTGACGTGATCGAGGAAGAGAAGCTTTGCGACCGCGCCACTGACATTGGTGAGAAGGTCAAATCCCGTCTGAACGCCCTGGCGGCGCGTCAGGGGATGGAAGCGATTGGCGACGTGCGTGGCCTGGGCGCGATGATTGCCTTTGAACTGGTCACCGACCGTGACACCAACGCCCCGGATCCCGCGCTGACCCAGGCCATTGTGGCCGAGGCCGAGGCGCGTGGCCTGATCATTCTGCCCTGCGGCACCCGCGCCAATGCTGTGCGCCTTCTGCCGCCACTGACCATTCCGATGGAACAGCTCGACGAGGCGATGGACATTCTTGAGGCTTCGATTGAAGCTGCCATCAGCAAAACCGCCGCGTAAGCCGCGAACAGGAGACAAAGATATGGCGAAAGATCTTTCCCCCCAATCCCAGCCGGCGCTTGCGTCCTTCAACTGGGATGATGCCTTCCTGCTGGAAGACCAGCTGCTTGAGGATGAGCGTATGGTCCGTGATGCGGCCCGCGCCTACTCTGAAGACAAGCTGATGCCGCGTGTGACCGAGGCGTTTGCGCGCGAAGAGACCGATCCGGAGATCTTCCGTGAGATGGGTGAAATGGGCCTGCTGGGCACCACCATCCCGGAAAAGTTCGGCGGCATTGGCGCAGGTTACGTGACCTATGGTCTGGTGGCGCGCGAAGTCGAGCGCATCGACAGTGGGTATCGTTCGATGATGTCGGTGCAGAGCTCGCTGGTGATGTATCCGATCTATGCCTATGGCACCGAAGAGCAGCGCGCGAAATACCTGCCGAAACTGGCGTCGGGCGAATGGATCGGCTGCTTTGGCCTGACCGAGCCGGATGCGGGGTCCGATCCCGGTTCGATGAAAACCACCGCCAGGAAGGTCGACGGCGGCTATGTGCTGAACGGGTCGAAAATGTGGATCTCCAACGCGCCGATCGCGGATGTGTTTGTGGTCTGGGCCAAATCGGATGCGCATGACGGCAAGATCAAGGGCTTTGTGCTGGACAAAGGCACCAAGGGGCTGTCTGCTCCGAAGATCGAAGGCAAGCTGTCATTGCGCGCGTCGATCACCGGCGAGATCGTGATGGAGAATGTGGAAGTGGGCGAAGACGCCCTGCTGCCGGATGTCTCTGGCCTGAAAGGTCCGTTTGGCTGTCTGAACCGCGCGCGTTACGGCATTGCCTGGGGCGCGATGGGGGCGGCTGAGGCCTGCTGGCACGGTGCCCGTCAATATGGGCTGGACCGCAAACAATTCGGCAAGCCGCTGGCGCAGATGCAACTGTTCCAGCTGAAGCTCGCCAATATGCAGACCGAGATCTCGCTGGGCCTGCAGGCGGCGCTGCGCGTTGGCCGCCTGATGGACGAGGCGAAAGCCGCGCCGGAGATGGTGTCGCTGATCAAGCGCAACAATTGCGGCAAGGCGCTCGATATTGCGCGTCTGGCCCGTGACATGCATGGCGGCAACGGCATCAGCCAGGACTTCCACGTGATCCGTCACATGGTGAACCTTGAGACCGTGAACACCTATGAAGGCACCCATGACGTGCATGCGCTGATCCTGGGCCGTGCCCAGACCGGGCTGCAGGCCTTCGCCTGATCCTGTCGAACAGATCCGGCCACTTGTTCCTCTTGGTGGCCGGATCCTTGAGGAAAGCCGTACATATCCCCCCCAGATTTGACATCTGCGGCTTTCCTCGTCTTTCCCTGACCCTCAAACATGATGAGAGAGCCGATGAAGCGAAACCTGATTGCCGGTGAATGGCTGGATGGCGTGGATGCCGTTCCAAATCTCAACCCCGCCGACCTGTCGGATGTGATTGGCACCTATGCCCATGCGTCCATTGAACAGGTCAATGACGCGGTGGCGGCGGCCAATGCGGCGCTTCCGGCCTGGGCGAATGCCTCGCCGCAACTGCGCTCGGACCTGCTTGAGGCCGTGGCGGGGGCGCTGTTTGCCCGCAAGGATGAGATCGGCACGATCCTGGCCCGGGAAGAGGGCAAGACGCTGGCGGAGGCGATCGGTGAAACCGTCCGCGCGGCGCAGATCTTTCGCTTTTTTGCCGGAGAGGCGATCCGTGTGACCGGGGATGCGGTTGCCTCGGTGCGCCCGGATGTGGATGTGGAAGTGTCGCGCGAACCGGTGGGGGTTGTGGGCCTGATCACGCCCTGGAACTTCCCGATTGCGATCCCCGCGTGGAAAATCGCCCCGGCGCTGGCCTATGGCAATGCGGTGGTGTTCAAACCTGCGGACCTGACGCCGGGATCGGCGCATCTGCTGGCTGAAATCCTGCACGAGGCCGGTGTGCCCGCGGGCATCTTCAACCTGGTGATGGGGCGCGGCTCCGTTGTCGGGCAGGCCATCGTGGATCACCCCGGCGTGAGGGCGATCAGCTTTACCGGGTCGGTGCCGGTGGGGCGCAACATGGCTGTGGACGCCGCGCGCGGCATGAAAAAGCTGCAGATGGAAATGGGGGGCAAGAACCCGATGGTGATCCTGGACGATGCCGAGATGGACATTGCCGTCTCGACCGTCCTCAATGGCGCCTTCTTCTCGACCGGCCAGCGCTGCACCGCGTCCTCGCGCATCATCGTGCAGGCGGGTATCCATGACGCGTTTGTGGAGCGGCTTGCGGCGGAAATGCAGGCGCTCACCGTGGGAAACCCGCTGGATGTGGCCACGCAGATCGGCCCGGTTGTGTCAGAAAACCAGCTGAACGGCAATCTGGGTTATGTGGATCTGGCCCGCTCCGAAGGGGCCGAGGTGATCGGCGGGGAACGCCTCAATCGCGACACCGAAGGCTTCTTCCAGGCACCGGCCATGTTCGTCGGGGCCACCAACCAGATGCGCAGTTCACGCGAAGAAATCTTCGGTCCCTGCGCCTCGATCATCAAGGTCGCCGATTTCGACGAGGCGCTGGCCACCGCAAACGACACCGAATTTGGCCTCTCCGCAGGGATCTGCACCGCAAGCCTGAAACATGCCCGCAGCTTCAAACACAACGCACAGGCCGGTATGGTCATGGTCAACCTCCCAACCGCAGGCGTCGATTACCACGTCCCCTTCGGCGGTACAAAAGCCTCTAGCTATGGTGCAAGAGAACAGGGTAAATACGCCGCAGAATTCTACTCAAACGTCAAAACTAAATACTGCTGCGCGGGGTAAGGGAAATGAGCATTCAAACGGTAGGCGTTATCGGGGCAGGGCAGATGGGCAACGGGATTGCCCATGTGTTCGCAACGTCGGGATACGAAGTGGTCCTGAACGACATTTCGGCAGAGGCGCTGGCGGCGGCGCTGGCGCGGATTGAAAAGAACACGGCGCGTCAGGTCTCGAAGGGCGCGCTGAGTGACGAGGAGCGCGCAGCGGCGCTGGCGCGAATTCGCACCACCTCGGAGCTGGGAGAGCTGGGGGGCACCGATCTGGTGATCGAGGCGGCCACGGAACGGGAGGATGTCAAGGATCAGATCTTTGCGGGGCTCGCGCCGTCGCTGGGGGAAAACACCATCCTCACCACCAACACCTCGTCCCTGTCGATCACCCGCCTTGCGGCGAAAACGGATCGCCCGGAGCGGTTCATGGGGTTTCATTTCATGAACCCGGTGCCGGTGATGCAACTGGTGGAGCTGATCCGCGGCATTGCCACGTCGGAGGAGACCTATCAGACCCTTCTGGCCGTGGTCGAGCGGCTGGGCAAGACGGCCGCAAGTGCCGAGGATTATCCCGCGTTCATCGTGAACCGGATCCTGATCCCGATGATCAACGAAGCCTGTTATGCGCTTTACGAGGGCGTGGGATCGGTGGCGTCGATTGATGCGTCGATGAAGCTGGGGGCAAACCACCCGATGGGGCCGCTGGAGCTTGGGGATTTCATCGGTCTTGATACCTGCCTGGCGATCATGAACGTGCTGTATGACGGGTTGGCGGACACCAAATACCGCCCCTGTCCGCTGCTGGTAAAATATGTGGAAGCGGGTTGGGTCGGGCGCAAGGCCGGGCGCGGCTTCTATGATTACCGTGGCGAGGTGCCGGTGCCGACCCGCTGATGGCGTTTCACGGATGAGATACTGCCCCACCCCACCCCACCCCGGTCCGGCCGGGGTGGGGTTTTCTTTGGCATCTGTTGCCTGCGGGGTTGAATTATATTCATTTGTGTGCATATGAGATTCAGCCCTGTGAATGGCCGGCCAACCCGCCCTACACCCGGACTTGTGGATGGAAAGGAAATCTCATGTCGCGCGTCTTTGCACTCTCCCGTCTTGTGCTGTCTTTGCCCTTGCTTGTCCTGCCGACATTTGTCTGGGCCGAGCTGTCCCATACCGTGACCCCGGTTTCTGTGCCGGATTGGAAAGCGGTGTTTGGCAAGGTTGAACCGCGCGACAATGTCCCCGCCCGTTCACGTTTGGGCGGAACGGTGGTGGATCTTCGGATCACCGAAGGGGAGCGGGTGGCTGAAGGGCAGGTGCTTGCCACGATTTGGGATGAAAAACTCGACCTGCGCCTGAGGGCGGTGGATGCGGCGCTGACCTCATTGAACGCACAGCTTGAAAATGCCGAGAGCGAACTGAAACGTGCGGAAAACCTGGTGGAACGGGGCGTTGTCACCACCCAGCGGTTGGATGCCCTGCGCACACAGGTTGATGTGGTGAAGGGGCGGATCGCAGCCACACAGGCGGAACGGCAGGTGATCGAACAGCAGGCTGCCGAAGGCGCCGTGATGGCGCCGATTGCCGGGCGGGTGCTGCAGGTGCCGGTGACCCGCGGCGCGGTGGTGATGCCCGGTGAAGTGGTGGCGCAGATCGGCGGCGGTGGGGTTTACCTGCGGCTGGCCATCCCGGAACGCCACACGGCCTTTCTGACCGAAGGGGCTGAGATCCAGATTGGTACGGACGGTACGGACAGAACCGGCCGTTTGGTGAAGATCTACCCGCAGATTGAAAACGGTCGGGTGATTGCCGACGTTGAGGTGGCAGAGCTTGACGCCCGTTTTGTGGATGCCCGTGTGCTGGTGCGCCTGCCGGTTGGGCAAAGCGAGAAACTGCTGGTGCCGGTTGAGGCCGCGGTGACCCGGATGGGGCTCGATTTCGTAACGATCCGGCGTGGCGATGTTGCGGTTGAGCGGGCTGTGGTCCTCGGCGATCCCTTCATCTTGGAGGGGCAGCAGATGGTTGAAGTTCTGACCGGGCTGAATGCCGGGGATGTGGTCATTGATCCGATCCCCCCTGCCGCAGGTGCGGGTGTGGGAGGAAGCCATGAGTGATCAATCGCACAAGACCGCGCTTGGTATCGCTGGCGGGTTGACCAAGGCGTTTATCGGCTCGGCCCTGACCCCGCTGATGATCCTTGCAGCCCTTGCCGTGGGGCTGGTGGCGCTTGGGGCGCTGCCGCGTGAGGAAGAGCCGCAGATTTCCGTGCCGCTGGTGGATATCCACATTCAGGCCCCGGGCCTGAAGGCCGAAGATGCAATGAAGCTGGTGACCGAGCCGATGGAAACCATGGTCAAGGGTATAAACGGGGTGGACCATGTCTATTCCTCGACCCGTGATGACTATGCCATGGTCACGGCGCGGTTCCTTGTCGGCACCTCGTCTGATGCGGCCGTGTTGCGGGTGCATGACAAGGTGAATGCCAATCTTGACCGGATTCCGGTGGGGATAGACGCACCGCTGATTGTGGGCCGTGGCATTGATGATGTGGCGATCGTCGCGCTGACACTGACGCCTGATCCCCATGCTGGCGATGTGACCGCCGGGGACATCACCCGCGTGGCGCGTGAGCTGCAGGTCGAGATGGCCAAGATCCAGAATGTCGGGCTGACCTATCTGGTCGGCGATGCCGCAGAGGTGATCCGCATTGCCCCCGACCCGGAGCGGCTGGCGCTTTACGGCATCACGTTGCAGCAGCTGGCCGGTAAGGTCGAGGCCGCCAACCGCGCCTTCCCAACCGGGCTGGTCCGCGACCGCGGGGAGCAGATCGCGCTGGTTGCAGGCCGGACCCTGCGGGCCCCTGCGGAAATTGCGAACCTGCTGCTCACCGCGCGCGATGGGCGCGCCGTTTACGTGCGTGACGTGGCGGATGTGAGCTTTGTGCCCGATGCGTCGCAAAGCATTGTGAACCAGGTCACGCGCGACGACCACGGGCTGCACCGCACCCCCGCCGTCACGCTGGCGATTGCCAAGCGGGCGGGGGCCAATGCAGTGGTGGTGGCGGAAGAGGTGCTGCACAAGGTTGAGGCCCTCAAGGGGCAGCTGATCCCGGACAGCATCCACGTTTCCATCACCCGCGATTACGGTGAAACTGCCAATGAAAAGGCGAATGAGCTGCTGTTCCATCTGGGCCTCGCCACGATCTCAATTGTCGGGCTTGTGCTGTTTGCGATTGGCTGGCGGGAAAGCATCGTCGTGGCGGTGGTCATTCCGGTGACCATTTTGCTCACGCTGTTTTCGGCCTGGATCATGGGCTACACGCTCAACCGTGTGTCGCTCTTTGCGCTGATCTTCTCGATCGGGATCCTGGTGGATGACGCGATTGTGGTGATCGAAAACATTGCGCGGCACTGGGCGATGAAAGACAAGGCAGACCGAGTTACGAAAGCGATCCGGGCGGTGGCCGAAGTCGGCAACCCGACCATTGTCGCAACCCTGACCGTGGTGGCGGCCCTGTTGCCGATGCTGTTCGTCTCTGGCCTGATGGGGCCTTACATGTCGCCCATCCCGGCCAATGCATCGGCGGCAATGATTTTCTCATTTTTTGTGGCGGTGATCATCACGCCCTGGCTGATGATCAAGATCGCTGGCAAGGCGCCGGCACATGACCACTCGGGGGAGGGGTCCCATGGCGGCCGTCTCGGCGCGCTCTACGCGGCTGTCGCCCGCCCTGTCCTGAAGACCAAGGGGCGCAGCCTTGCCTTTCTGCTTGCCGCCATTGTCCTCAGCTTCGGCTCGCTTGGGCTGCTTTACACCAAGGATGTGACGGTCAAGCTTTTGCCATTTGACAATAAGTCAGAGCTTTCGGTGGTGATTGACCTGCCCGAAGGGGCGTCGGTCGAGGCAACGGATGCGGTGGCACAGGATGTGGCGCAGCTGGTGATGGATCTGCCCGAAGTCCTGTCGGTCGAAACCCATGCCGGGGCGGCCAGCCCGTTCAACTTCAACGGCCTTGTGCGCCATTACTATCTGCGCGAAGAGCCGCAGATGGGGGAGGTGGCCATCCTGCTGGCCCCGAAACATGACCGCACGCGCAGCAGCCATGAGATCGCGCTGGAGATCCGCGAGCGGATGAAGGCGCTGGACCTGCCCGCCGGGACCGCGCTGAAAACGGTAGAGCCGCCCCCCGGCCCGCCGGTGATCGCCACCCTGCTGGCCGAGGTCTATGGCCCCACGCCCCAGGCGCGTCGTGAGGCGGCCACCAAAATCCGGCAGGCCTTTGAAAGCGTGCCTTACGTGGTGGATGTGGACGATAGTTTCGGCACCCAGCCCAGAAAGCTGCGGGCCGAGATTTCCACCGATGCGCTGGAATTCCATGGCGTGCAGGAAGGGGACGTGTTCCAGACGCTGGCGATGCTCAACTCTGCCAATACCGTGGGCTATTCCCATCGCGGAGAGGGGCGCAACCCGCTGCCGATCGTGATCGAGCGGGACAAATCCGACCGGGTGCTGGATGAACGGTTCCTGTCCACTCCGATCCCGGCCAACACCCTGCCCGGCGCGCGGGGTGTGGTCGAACTGGGCGATGTGATCACGGTCAGTGAGGAACGTGCGAGCTATCCGATCTTTCGCCACAATGGTCGTGCAACGGAAATGGTGCAGGCCGAACTGGCGGGTGATTTCGAAGCTCCTCTGTACGGGATGCTCGCCGTGGCGGATGCGCTTGACCAGATGGAATGGGCGCCGGGCACAAAACCTGTCATCCGCATGAACGGCCAGCCCGAAGATGAAAACGTGGTGACGCTTTTGTGGGATGGCGAGTGGGAAGTGACCTGGGTCACCTTCCGGGATATGGGGGCGGCCTTTGCGGTGGCGCTGCTGGGGATCTATATCCTGGTGGTGGCGCAGTTCGGGTCCTTTAAGCTGCCTTTGGTGATCCTGACGCCGATCCCCTTGACCTTCCTTGGCATCATGGCGGGGCACTGGCTCTTTTCCGCCCCCTTCTCGGCCACGTCGATGATTGGCTTCATTGCGCTTGCCGGGATCATCGTGCGCAACTCGATCCTGTTGGTGGATTTCATCCGCCACGCGGATCCCGCGCGGGACAAGACCGAGATCCTGATCGAAGCGGGTGCGATCCGTTTCAAACCGATCCTTCTGACGGCCATTGCAGCGATGATTGGCGCGGTGGTGATCCTGGCGGATCCGATCTTTCAGGGGCTGGCGATATCGCTTCTATTCGGGTTGCTCAGCTCCACCTTGCTGACGGTTCTGGTCATCCCGGCAATCTACAAGGTGTTCCGCACCTGATGGATGGGGTGAAACAGGAAGGGGCGCCGGACGGGCGCCCTTTTCATTTTGTTTGACCGGTCGCTTCAAGCGCCCAGTTCAACAGCGCATCTGGCTCGGGCGGCAGCTCTTCCGCGTCGCCCACATAGTCCAGAAAGGCGTCAACCGTGGTGCCTGCCACGCCGATGATGGCGGGTATGTCGCGCGAAAGTGCCTCGCCCACCGCATGGCGAAACCCGCGCCCTTCCGCTTCCTGTTTGCCAAACTTGTTCACGATCAGCAGATCGGCACCCTTGGTGATCTGGGCCTCCGTTGCCGCGACCGCCATTTCCAACGCCTCAGGGTTCAGCTTGCAGCCCCGCGCATTGGCCCCCAGATACTGGCTGATCCGGATCTTTGGCCCATCGGGCAGCACCAACACGTCCATATCACAGTGAAACTCTTCCGCGCGTTCGGTATCAAGCTGCACCGTGCCTGCCAGCCGCAGGCCGCGTTCGCCAAGCGCATCGGCCACACCGGCCAGAAGTTCATTTGTCTTACCGCGCCCCGGCGCAATGACATAAGCCAGTTTCATCTCGCGTGTCCCGTTTTGATACCGGTCCCGCATCGCATCCGTTTGGCGGCTTGTCAATTCACGGCTGGGTCGGGGGGCTTTTCTGCATCCGCCCGTCCGCCCACCCGCTTGCTGCATGGGTGCGGGGCTTGATCCATCAGCCAGCTGCCATCGTGGTCGCTTTCAACGAAATGTGCGCCTGCTCGGATCCGGCCATGATGGCACCGCACAGCAGACGAAGACGTGCAGATCTCATTCGCAACCCCTCTTCGTGACATATGGTCCCGCCTTGCCGGGAAAGGAGGGCCGGGCCAATCAACGCATGTCTGGCAAGATGAAGAAGGGCTTGATTTTTCCCAAATGACCGGGCCTGTTGGGGAAAACCGCAGGGAGATTTCGCGTGAAACATGCTGTATCAGACCATGCCGCGCCCGAGGACGCGAATCAGCGCAAAGCCATCGCTCCGGTGATCTGCTATCCGGTAGAAGGATTGCCCGCGGCCCCCCTTGATCTCTACCAGGCCGCGCGCCAGACGGCCCAAAAGGTCGATGAAGTGCTTGTGCCCGCCCGGGATGCACGCTGCTTTTCGGTCCCCGCGGGGCAGTTCTTCCGCATTTCTTCCGTCGATGGCCCGCAAGTCGGTGATCTGAACCTCTGGCATGCCCATGACCCGCACGAATGTTTCTACTCCGGCAAAACCCGCGCGCTGCACGGCACCCACCTGTCCACCGGGGACCGGATGTGGAGCAGCTTTCCCGCCATGCGCCCGATGGCGACCATTATCGATGACACGCTGGACTGGTATGGGTTCGATGCGTTTGGGGGTGCGGTGCATGACGTGATTGGCACACGCTGCGACCCCTATACCCACAATCTCCTGTCGGGCGGGCAGTATCATCATTGCTGCCATTCGAACCTGACCCGCGCCCTGGCCGATCACCTCGGGATCCATCCCTCCGATGCCGAACCCCATGTCCATGATGTGCTCAATGTCTTCATGTGCACGGGGTTTACCCAAGACACCGGCCAGTATTTCATGAAGGCAAGCCCGGTGCGTCCGGGCGACTATCTTGAGTTTTTCGCCGAGATTGACCTCCTTGGCGGCCTCTCCGCCTGCCCGGGCGGGGATTGCTCATCTGAACACAGCTCCGATGCCGCCGCGTGTTATCCGCTGCTGGTAGAGGTTTTCCAGCCGCAGCCCGGCAGCCTCGCCAATTGGACCCCGCCACCTGAAAATGGCTACGACCGATCACATGGACGCTGATCCCTCTTCCTCTTGCCGAAAATATCTACCGTGTTGCTTCGGTCAACACCTGGTTCCAACGTTAGCATGGGTAAAAAGCGTGTAGACGCCAAATATCGGAACGCTCTTTGCCCATGCGATTTCAACAGAGCAGCCGTTCGTCTCGCGTGCGGCGGATTCAACGACAGAGCCCGATCTGTGATTTCGATCTTCTCGCCGCGTGCGCACGCAGCGCGGAAATCTCTGCAGGTGCGCAGTTTTGCATGCTGCATCGCGGCTCGAAATCCGGTCGTTCGTAAATGCCGCAGCGATCATCGCCGAGCAGATTCACAGATCGCGGGACAAAGTGAGCTTTCGCTGCGGGTGCGCCAATGTCAGGTTTCCAGTTTTAGAGAAGCTTAACCAACAGAAAACAGTCGCTCAAATTCTTTAGCTCCATTTGTCGAGAACGAAACCACGCGCGTTTTCTGATCGCGTTTGACCCACGACAGGTCTTCAAACCGGCTAAGGAACGCGCGGCCAATACTACCCGCCAGATGTGATCTGCGCTCGCTCCAGTCCAAACATTCACGGCAAAGCGGCGATTTGTTTTTGCGCAGTTCTGCTAAGTCAATTCCGAATTCTGTTACAAAGGCTTGGCCGGAACGCGTTAGATTTAGGTCGTCGCCAACAAGGGTCAGATGGCCTTGCGCCATCAAGCTGTCGAACATTTGCGTGCCCATATCACCTGCAAGATGATTGTAGCAGACGCGTGCCTGTCGCAATGCGGCATCTTTTGGCCCGGTGCGCTTACGCAGATGGCCTGATCCTGCTGCCAAACCCATCAAACCTTCCAGAACATGCGCAACGTCTTCATTTGCGAGAGAAAAATATTTGTGTCGTCCCTGTTTGCGAGGGCGCAGCAAACCGCCGTCATCAAGCTTGGACAGGTGAGAGCTGGCTGTCTGGATGGTAACGCCTGCTTCCTCTGCCAATTCGCTCACGGTCAGGGCTTTCCCGCTCATTAATGCTGTCAGCATGTTGGCACGGGCGGGATCACCGATAAGCGCGGCTACATGTGCAATATCAGGGCCTTCTTTCATGGTTCGACCTTAATCGAAGCATTCGGCTGTCGCAATCCGGTAGACCATAGAAAACACACTGAAAGGATTCGGCTATGTTGACCTGTATCATTCGCTACCAGATCGACCCAACCAAGAAGGCCCAGTTTGAAGAATATTCCCGCAACTGGGGACAGGCGATCCCGCGCTGTGGCGCAGACCTGATCGGCTATTACGCCCCCCATGAAGGATCTTCGACGCTGGCCTACGGCATCTATAATGTTGAAAGCCTTGCCGATTATGAGGCCTATCGGTCGCGATTGTCGGCGGACTCGCTGGGCCGTGAGAACTATGAGTTCGCCCAGAAAGAGAAATTTCTGCTCCGTGAGGATCGGACATGGCTCAAGCTCGCGTCGGCTCCGCATGGAGATGGCGCATGATCGCAGTGATTTTCGAAGTCGAACCAGCAGAGGGCCGCAAGGGTGATTATCTCGATATCGCCGCTGAGATGAGACCGCTGCTGGATGATATCGAGGGTTTCATCTCGGTCGAACGGTTTCAGAGCCTTGCCGATCCGCGAAAAATACTCTCCCTTTCGTTCTTCGAAGACGAGGAAGCGATTGCGCGCTGGCGCAATCTGAACGCGCATCGCGGGGCGCAGACGAAAGGGAGAGGTGGCGTTTTCGACGGCTACCGCCTACGCATCGCTAGCGTCATCCGTGATTACGGCATGTTTGATCGCGCGCAAGCTCCAAGAGACAGTAAAAAGGTCCACTCATGATTTCACTTATTTTAACAGCTTGGGCCGCCCTCGCCACCGCGGCGATCTCGCCCGGACCAAACCTCGTTGCCGTAGCATCCCGTGGCCTTGGGTCGGGTAGGAACGCCGCATTGATAGTCGCGGCAGGCTTGGCCTGTGGCGCGTTCTTATGGTCATTTCTCACGGCGGTAGGACTTGGGACTTTGTTTGAGGCTTACCCGGTTCTCCTGCACGTCATGGGTCTATTCGGTGGAGCATATCTTCTGTGGCTTGGTGTCAAAGGATGGCGAGCCGCGCTCACCGGAAAAGGCGGACAGATCGCGCCTAGCAAGGGGCGCGGGGTATGGCAGGACTTCTTACATGGCCTGACGGTCACATCGACCAACCCCAAGGTTGCTCTGCTTTGGGCATCGCTTTCTACGTTCGTCGGGCCTGCGATCACCGATTGGTCACTTCTGTTTTTGTTCACAACAGGGTCGGCAGTCATCATCTTTGCGATCTACGGAACATATGGCTGGCTGTTTTCCACAGGCCGCGCACGAGGCCTTTATCGGAAATTTCAAAAGACCAGTGAAGCGCTCTTTGGTACTTTGTTTGGAGGACTTGGCATATTCATGATGAACCGAGCGCTATAAAAGACCAGACCTTCATGCGCGGCGCAGCATTCGGTAAGATGGGCTCAGAGCCGCCTAATGCTTGCGCGGCAACGATCGCCATCGTGCGTCTCTAACACCGGCCCTTCGATCAGACGGTAGGATCGTCCTGTCAGCGCGGTGCTGATGATTGGGTGCGGAGGGAGGATCGGAGGGCATATCATGCCAAGAGTCCAACTTCCCGCAACCACCCCGAAACGCAGAGCCTGGAACAAGGGGCGGATCATCGGTCAGAAACGGCCCTTGCTGCCAAAACAGGTCTGGGCGATCCGTGCTCGGCTCGAATTGGCAGGTTATCTACGCGATCTTGCGCTCTTCAACGTCGCCATCGATAGCAAGCTGCGTGGCTGTGATCTCGTAAAATTGGCCGTGACTGACCTGGTAAAGGATGACCGTGTGCGAGAACGCGTGTCAGTCATCCAGAGCAAGACCAAGCGACCGGTGCAGTTTGAACTGACGGAAAACACACGTGAAAGCGTCTTGGCGTGGGTCAAGTCACCCGAGATGTTTGCTTGCCGGTTTATGTTTCCCAGTCGCTTCCATGACCGGCCCCACATTTCAACTCGCCAGTATGGACGGTTGGTGCGTGATTGGGTCACGGCGATCGGGCTAGAGCCAAGCGGATACGGCACCCATTCACTTCGCCGGACAAAGGCAGCGGAGATCTATCGAAAGACCGGCAACCTCCGTGCGGTCCAGTTGCTGCTGGGTCATACGAAGGTCGACAGTACAGTACGTTACCTTGGCGTTGAGCTCGAAGATGCGCTGAGCATCGCTGAGCGTATCGATATCTGAGCCACCTTGGCGAACGGTCCCGCCGTTCGCCATTTAAAAGCAGGTGTTTGTGCTCCATGCGGCGTTGGTCTGTGCTGAGCCCGTTGTGACCGATGCTGTGACCTCTACGAATGTCCGTTTTCATATTGAGGAATGTTGTTTCGGTCTCGGTGCAAGCGGCTTGCCAGAACCGCCACCCCAAGGGTCAGGGCGCAGCAGAACGCAAATGTTCCGGCCATGGCAAGGGCCGTCTGTTGGCCACCTTCAACGGTACCGATGTCGGCCCGCACAAAGGACCAGAAGATGGCACTGACAGCACCCGCGCCCAGGATGAAACCAAAGTTGCGGCTCAGGCTGAGGACACCCGAGGTGACGCCCCGGTTCTGCTCCGAAGCCCGTTCCATCACCGACGTATTCAGTGCGGCCAGGAAAACCTGGTAGCCTGGAGCAAGCAGCATGAAGGCGAGGATGAATCCGCCAAGCCCGAATACGTAGGGGAGGCCAGCCATCATTGCCGTTGCTACGACCATCGCCAACGCGCCGACAAGCACCGCGCGACCTGCTCCGATCCGTTCTGTCAGTCGCCCGGCCGGAATGCCGCTGAGCGCCGATGAGATCGGGCCCACTGACATGGTCAGACCCATCTGGGCCGTCGTCAGCCCTAGCCCTCCGGTCAGGAAGAACGGTCCCACCACCAGTATACCCATCATGACGAGGGAGACGATGCCATTCATGGCGAGGCTGACCTGCAAGTGCCCCGAGCGCAGAAGATCGAGTGGGATGATTGGAGAGGTGGTCCGCTTCTCGATCAGGAAAAACGCGACGATAGCGCCACATGCAATAGCTGCCAGCAGTACGGTGGCGCCATCAAGGCCATTGGCCATATGAGATACTAGAAAGGTCACGGCCATAAGGAAAAGGACAAGGGCGCCTGCACCGGGAAAGTCGATGCCTTGGCGCCGGGTCTCAGGTTTCTGGTTCTGAATAAAGAGCAGGCAGAGGGCCAGCGCGGCCAAGGCCAACGGTATCTGCATCAGGTAAACGGCGCGCCAGCCGAATGCGGCTACGATAGCCCCACCGACTGCGGGGCCTGCGGCGGTACCGATGGCAGACATCGTTCCTATCGCTCCCATCCATCTTCCGACCTGTCCCGATGGCACAAGATCGCGGACCATTGCCAAGGGCATAGCCATCATTCCGGCAGCGCCTGTGCCCTGAATGAAGCGGCCGGCTATCAGCATGGGCAATGTTGGGGCTTCAAAGGCAAGGAATGCGCCTAGGATGTAGAGGCACAGGCTGCAGAAAAGCACGGTGCGCTTGCCGAAGAGATCGCCTGCCCGCCCCACCGGGATGATGAGCGCGGTGGTTGCCAGGATGTAGACCGATACCACCAGTGTCGGGCTAAGGTCCTGACCTTGAAAGTATTCCGACAGTTCCGGCAGTGTCACGGCAACCATGCTCGTGCCGAGCGATGCCACAACAATTGAAAGACCTGGACCAGACAGGACCACCAACGGCTTGTTTCTATTATCGGAAATGGAAACTTCATTCATCCGAGCAACTCCATTGAAAAAGCGGAGCAGGCACTCTACAACTTGAAGTCAAGTTTAAGTCAATAGGTGTCTGAATGGAAAGACTTCTGGACATTGCCGAGGTGTCGGATCGGTCCGGCGTCAGTGCGTCCGGCCTGCGGTACTAGGGGTCTGTTCCGGCTGGGGGCAGAATGACACCGTAAGGCCGGATGTCACCGATTTTTCCATCTGTATTCGCCGGTGAGCAGGATATGTGCCCATCCGAGCGGCGAGATATGCGAAAGAAGCTCGGGCGCACAGTCGAGACCCGCGCGTTTTCGGGCGGAGACTGCGTGGCCGAGGTGTTTGGTATTCCAATAAATGATGCCCGTGGCCAGCAGGTTGAGACCTGCCATGCGGTAGTGTTGGCCCTCGGCGGTTCTATCGCGGATTTCGCCCTGACGGCCGATGCGTAGGGCATTCTTCAGGGCGTGATGGGCTTCGCCTTTGTTCAAGCCAACATTGGCGCGGCGCTGCATATCCGCATCGAGCAGCCATTCTACGATAAACAAGGTGCGCTCTACGCGCCCAATTTCCCGCAGCGCCAGGGCGAGCTCATGCTGACGCGGATATGATGCGAACTTCTTCAGCAACTGACTGGGCGGCATGACGCCTGCCGCCATTGTGGCGACGGCACGGAGGATGTCGGGCCAATTCTCGACGATAAGTTTTTCTCTGACCTTGCTGCCGACCTGGCCACGCAATTCCTTTGGGGCATTGGCTGGATCGAAGAGATAAAGCCGTTTCGAGGGCAGATCGCGTATACGGGGAATGAACCGATATGACAGCAGCGCGGTGACGGCGAAGACGTGATCCGTAAAGCCACCAGTGTCGGCGTACTGTTCTTTGATTTTCTGACCGACCTCGTTCATCAGCAAACCATCCAAGATATAGGGAGCCTCGTTCACGGTCGCCGGGATGTTCTGGGTCGCGAACGGCCCGAACTGATCGGAGACATGGGTGTAGGCTTTCAGCCCTGGCTCGGAACCATATTTGGCGTTGATGAGGTTCATCGCCTCTCCGTGACGTGTCGTCGGGAAGAATTGCCCGTCGCTGGATGCGGTGATGCCACTGCCCCAGTACCGCGCCATCGGCAATTCCGACTGTGCAGAGATCACCATGGCGAGAGCGCGGTTGATGGCGTCGCTTTCGATATGCCAGCGCGACAGACGCGAGAGCTGGAAATAGTCGTGCGAGCTTGTCGCCTCGGCCATCTTGCTGAGGCCAAGGTTCAATCCCTCAGCTAACAGCACGTTCAGCAATCCGATGCGATCCCTGCAAGGAACGCCCGTGCGCAGGTGGGTGAAGGCTTCGGTAAATCCGATATCGTCATCCACCTCCTGCAGCAGATCGGTGATCCGAACTGCAGGCAGGCGGTCATAGAGATCGAGTACCATGGCATCAGCCTCATCAGGCACGGCCCCGGTCAGCCGGTCTATTTTGAGGATGCCATTTTCAATTGAACCACCTGGGATAGCGCCTGCCCTCGCGGCTTTAGCCAACCTCACTAGCCCTTCGTGCAACTGTGCCTTTCGGTCGGCCAGCCAGGTTTCCGGCTCGAATGGCATGGTCAGGCGAGGTGTTGTTTGGGCAGCCTCCATTGGCACAAGCGCCTGCTTCAGATCGGCATAGCGCCGTGAGTGTGGAAGCCAGATGTCACCAGATCGGAACGCGTCGCGGATTTGGAATAGCACAGCGACCTCCCAAAGCCGGATGTCATCGGGTTCCTGGGCATTGAGGTGGCGATGCCATTTCGAATTTCGACGCAGGAAAGCAGTCTGGCGGGGCGCGTCGGCCTGATCTTCAGTGATGATCTTGACCGCTTTCATTAACGGTGCGGCCACGGAGGCATTCTGGATATCTAGCGCACGCAGCATGCGGGGCGCATACCGCCGGAACCGATGATACCCATGAATTACATGCGCCAGAGCATCGGCAGCCATCGTGTCCGTCAGTTCGGCAGCGGTTGCCACCATGCTTTCGAGATGTGTCCAACCACATGCCACCTCTGTGGCGTGATCAAGAGATACGCCGTCCCCTTTGGCTTCCAGCAGGGCAGCTCCAAGGTCTTTGAAGGAACGTAATGTCTCCTGGAGCGATGATCTGGCATCCGCGATCCGCGCATCGCACAGTTTCTTGGCATCCCGCCAGGTTTTGCCGACGATCCGGTCATGGGTTTCGATCACAGCATCAGCGACGGCTGCGGTCCATTCGGTGGCGCAGACGGCTAGGATTGCTATGCGCCGATCACTGGTGATGTCGCGCAGGCCATCTGCGAAATACCTTTCACCTTGGCGGCGCAGGCGCGTGACCCTGTGGGGTGGAATGCCGTCCAGAATATTGAGCGACAGCCCCAATGCCTGCAGGAATTCCAAGCGATCCAACAGCCGGGCTGCACCCGCTGAATTCCCTCCCACCTCAAACTGTCGCAACCAGACGAACCGGCTGACCTTACCATCGACGATCTCGGTCAGAAGGGCATCCAACCGTTCCTTCGTTTGCTCATCCAACCTGGCAGCAATCCGGGTTTCTATTCTGCGTTCCGCCGCGACAAGCGCGTCGGCGCACAAACGCTCGATGACCGTGACGCCTGGCAGGATCGTCTGAGTCCGGCGGCATTCTTCGATAAACCGGCGCGCTAGGTCTTCGTTGGAGCGGGCTGTTTCGGCCTCGCGCTCAAGCCAAGCCTTCAAGCTACGCGCGCCTTGGCCGGAGAACATTTTGAAGCCGTAAATCTGGCGAAGGGCGTGTAAATGCTGCTGGCGGGTTTGGCGACGCGCGGCATAGGGCAAGATATCATCACCAGTCAGACCCAACTGAGCCGCGATGAAGCGCAAAACCCTCTCGGGGATAACTTCGTCAGAGGTTAATAGCCGTCCAGGATATCGCAAAGCACAAAGCTGCAACGCAAAGCCGATCCTATTTTCTGATCGCCTTCGGTCGTTGATATGCTCAAGGTCATCATCGGCGAGGGTGTAGTGGTGCAGCATCGACGCGTCGTCGGTGGGGAAATCGAAAAGCGCCGCACGCTGGCGCTCGGTCAGGATGGATCGTCTTGGCATGGGATTGTCCTCAAAATAGTGTTGATCATTTTGAGACAGCGCATAATATAAAGACGAATAATGAGACAGGTTTAGTTGGCAAAACACCGGTTGTCCGGATTGCCTGGGAACCTGTCTCCAAAACGAACGGTTAAAAGACACGCTATGATCACCTGTTACGTCAGATACGAACTGAACCCAGATAGAATTGACGAGTTTGAAGAATATGCCCGCATGTGGATTCCTCTCGTGGAAAAGCATGGCGGCACGCATCATGGATATTATCTGCCCCATGAAAGCGCCAACGATCTCGCCGTCACACTGTTCTCATTTCCTTCACTGGCCGCATATGAAGAGTATCGCACTGCCAGCGAAAACGACCCTGAATGTCAAAAGGCGTTTGAGTTTGCAGAAAAGATGAACTGTATCAGGCGATATGATCGCCAGTTTCTAAGACCACTGGAAACATGACGCCGCGCCACGGCGACATCCTTGGTTACGCGCGGGTTTCGACAGCCGATCAAGATCTTTCCGGCCAGATTACACGCCTTAAAGAAGCCGGGGCCATTCGCGTGTTCGAAGATGTTGTATCGGGCAAACAGTTTGACCGCCCGGGCTTATCGTCCTTGATTGATCACGCCCGCCCCGGTGACAGCCTGGCTATCATCCGGCTGGATAGGCTTGGACGGTCACTCAAAGAGCTTTTAGAAACCGTCGAAAACCTGAAAAAGAAGGATATCGGGCTGATCAGCCTCGAAGAGCGGATCGACACAACATCCGCCGCCGGTGAGTTGATCTTCCATGTCTTCGGTGCCATCGCCCACTTTGAGCGACGTCTCATCTCAGAACGTACAAAAGACGGCATCGAAGCCGCCAGAGCACAGGGGCGAAAACCCGGAAGACCACCCCTCGAAGCAGAAACCGTCCTGGCCCTGCGAAATCTGGTTCAAGCGGGAATGACCGCCGGACAAGCCGCCAAACAGCTCGGCATCGCAAGATCAACAGCTTACAGATTGATCAAGGAAACAGCTCAGCCCTAGCCACGCGGTCTTAAGGTGTCATTCTGCCCCCAGCCGGAACAGACCCCTACTACGAAAAAAAGAAGCTGATCAGGGCTGTAGCCCGCAACGGGCTACGGCGCCAATACGAGCCGGCAGTCCTAGAGGAACTGGCGCTGATCTGTCTCGCCAAGTCAGCAGGGTTCACACTTGACGAGATAGGGTCGGTATTGGGCCGACCCGGGACACGAGTGATTCCGCGCAACGCGCTGGTCGACAAAGCAGGCGATCTAGAAGAGCAGGCCGAGCGATTGGTCAATCTCGCCAAAATGCTGCGTCATGTCGCGAACTGTCCCGTCGTAGACCATTTTGAGTGTTCCCGTTTCCGAAAGCTGTTGAAGGTCTCTACCCGAGTTGCGAATGCCTGACGAACAGCTGTTGCAAAGCGGCCATTGGAGCGCGTGCAGCGAAAGCTCACTTTGTCCCGCGTCTCGTCTGTCGATTTCGGGCGTAGCGAACGGGCGGCTTGGATTCCGGGCAAATCGGCGTCGTTGAATGTCCGCAAGCGGGAAGTACGCCGCGCCGCCGAATGAGTTGCGCTGCGTGCGCAAAGCAATGCTGCGCCAGCGAAGCTCGAAAATCCAAGGTCGGAAAAGTCCGCTTCTTTCGAGTTCATGACCCGCGCAGCGAACGGCCGCGGTCGCGATTATGCTGCACCGTAGCGATTTGACGCCTGCCCTTCCTTGAGGACTGCGTTCATGATGACAATGAGCTTGCGCATGATGGCGGTGAGGATGACTTTCGATGGCTTTCCGCGCGCTTTCAGCTTGGCGGCGAAGTCACGGATTGCCGGGTTGCTGCGCAAGGCCGAAAGCGCGGCCATGTATAGACTGGCCCGCATATCCTTGCGCCCGCCCGCAACATGGCGACGGCCCTGATATGTGCCGGAATCCTTTGCATACGGGGCCAGCCCGACGATGGCCGCGGCTTCGCCTTTGGTTAACGAACCCAGTTCGGGCAGGTATGCCAGACAGGCGGAAGCTGTCTTCGGGCCGATCCCTTTGATGGATTGCATCAACTCGGCCTTGCGTTTGAATGCAGGCCTCGCTGCAACCAGCTCCGCGATCTGTTTGTCCAGCCCTGCCATCTCTCGCGTCATGGATCGGACATGCCGTTGCAGGGACAGGCGCACTGTTTTGACCGACGCATGTTCAAGCCGGTTCTGCTCAACCCGCAGGATCTTTGCCAGATCATCCCGACGGCGGCGCAAGGCTCGCAGTTCTTCAGCTTCCGGTTCGGTTGGTTGCCAGAGACGTAGTCCATCTGACTTCTGCGCAAACAGCGCCAGCATCCGCGCGTCGATGGAATCTGTCTTTGATACCAGGCCCAGAAATCGCGCGAAATTGCGCGTGCGGGTGCCGTGTGCGCGATGCACCGGCAAGCTGGCGTCAGCGCAGCAGGCCAGGACGTTCCGCTCGTAACCACCCGAGGCTTCGCAAATCGCGAAAGATGTTTCCAGATTGTCGAATGTTCGAAGCAGCTTGTTGATCGTCTTTGGGGTGTTGGCGATCACTACTTGCTGATCTTCGGGCATCAAATGCACCGTCAGGCTGGCTTTGGAAACTTCGAATGCAATGATGCGCTCAGGCTCGGATTGAGTTGAAATGCTCATGTTGGTATCCTGATCCTTGATTATGTGCGGCTGCGAAGGCCCTTCTACCGTTCGGATGGCCGGACATATGGCGTGGCGGGTGGCGAGATATTTTACGACCGTAAAGCCACCAGCTTCAGGTCTTCCAAGGGGTCGCCCGCCCGCCACCAGTTCACCGGATGGCCACCCGGAAAACCGACCACCACCAATCTGACACAGGGTAAGCCAACGGCAATGACAAACACATAATCCCTGGGGGGGCCGAAGGGCGGGGGCAGCGCCCCCACCTGGCGACGCGCAGCGGCGCAAACCCCATATGTCTCACAACGTGAGCCACCCCCAAGCCTGTCGACCCTCAGGTCGTAAAGGCGCGGGAGGGCTTCCCCGTGGCCCCGATACCTGTTCGACGCTCAGGCGAATGCGGCGTTCAGGGCAATCTCGACCATGTCGCCAAAGGTCTTTTCGCGCTGGTCCGAGGGCAGGGCCTCACCGGTCAGCAGGTGATCCGACACGGTCATGATCCCAAGGGCGCGCACGCCATAACGATTGGCGAGGGTGTAAAGCTCCGCCGCCTCCATTTCCACGCCCAGAATGCCGTGGCGCCGCATTTCCTTATCCAGATCCGGGCGCTCGGCATAGAATGTGTCCGAGGAATAGATCCCGCCCACATGCACACCCACATCCACCGACTTGGCCGCCTCCACCGCTGCTGCCAGCAGGGAATAATCCGCGCAGGGCGAGAAATTCATTTCGCGGAAAATGGAGGAGCTGGGCGTGCTGATGGTGGTGGCGGTCATCGCAATCACCACATCGCGCACCTTGACGTGATCCTGCATTCCGCCGCAGGACCCGATACGGATCAACGTCTTGGCACCATAATCCCGGATAAGCTCATTGGCATAGATCGACATGGACGGCATGCCCATGCCCGACCCCTGTACACTCACCCGGTGGCCGCGCCACATTCCGGTAAAGCCCAGCATGCCACGCACCTCATTGACCAGCTCGGCATCTTCCAGAAAGGTGTCAGCCACCCATTTGGCGCGATAGGGGTCGCCGGGCATCAATACGGTTTCAGCAATCTGGCCTTTTTCGGCGCCGATATGGACAGTCATGGGATCCTCGTTTCAGGAAAGTATCAGACAGGAGGTTGGGGTTTCGGGGTCTGTTAGCGCCCTTCATCGCGCGGCACCATGCGCTTTCTTGTCCAAAAGGTCAAACCCTCTGGGCTGTGCCGGTGAAAGGACAGCTGAGCGGGCGGGCAGGAGCTCCGTCTTGACATTGTGCAACCCTGCCCGTTCTTTGAAACAGGAAAGCAACGGGTTGAGGCGAGGTCATGCGCAGTTTGAAGATTGTATCGGTCATCCTGGCCGCCGCTTTGGGGGCTGGAAATCCTGCCTGGGCGCAAGACACCAGCGAACTTCAGCTGGTCAAGCGTGTCTTTGACCAATTACAGCCGATCTCGATTTCGAAGAACCGGGAATATTGCGGCTATATCGGGCGGGATGCGGCGGGCAATGTGGCCTTCACAAAGGCCCGGCGTGGACGCAAGGGAACCTGTGTTCCGCGTGACCCGGATGAGCTCGCCGTGGTCACGGCCTCTTACCACACCCATGGGGCCTATTCGCCCAATTACGTGAATGAACTGCCGTCGGTTGAGGATATGGACGGGGATGAGGCCGAGGGGATTGATGGCTGGGTGGCCACGCCCGGTGGGCGCCTTTGGTATGTGGATACGCAGGAGATGACAATCCACCTGATCTGCGATCTGGGCTGTCTGCCAGCCGATCCCGCTTTTGTTGAAGGCGACACCGGAGAGATCCTGCCAAGCTATCGCTACAAGGCTTTGGTTCAGAAGATCGAGGAGGTGGGGGGATAGGCTGCCTGCCTGATCGTGCGGTGTCATCTGCGGCGGCCCCGGGGGGGGGCTGCGGCGTGTCACTCTTTGACAGGGGCGGGCGTCGGGATGTCGGGGGCGTTGGCCTGAGGAGCACGTCCCCAGTCAATGTCCGGCCCAAAATAGAAAGGGCCTGATGTGATGCCGGTGAACAGTTTCGATTTGGCCAGAAACGTGGTGAATCCCAATCGTTCACGTGATTATGTGTGCATGAAACTCAATGCCTACTGAGCAGAGCTTGCTACCGTTCAGATTTTGGAACACAGTCGAGATGCTGAGGTGTAGGAAGGAATATTTGGTTGAAGGCTTACAGATACATCACTGGTCCAGACGATGCGGACTTCTGCTACCGTATAACTGATTTACTCAATCGAGGTTGGGAGTTGGCCGGTCCAGCAACGCTCACGTTTGACTCCACTCAGGGCCGCGTGATTTGCGGGCAAACACTAATAAAAGAGGCTGTGGACACAGAGTACTCTTCTGACATCGACCTGAACAAACTCTGACTAACCGTGGGCTTGATGTCGAAGTTGACAATCGTCCACATAAGAAAAGAGCCCCCCGCCGGAAAAGACCGCGCTGTCCGGCAGGTTGATCATATGATGATGGGGGGGAACTGGGCGGTCTGGTCGCCGGGGATCCAGATTGTTTGAACCCGCCCCGCTATGGACCAGCTTGGGGGGCCTCAATTGCAGGCCAAATGAACTGTCCATCCGGTTGCCCGTGTAAAGGACCGCCAGACCAAAACCAACCGCTGGCTCCGCCCCGGTAGGAAGAGGCAGAACCAGCAGCGGGAGAAGATATAACAATCTGTTCATGCGATCTTTTCCCCCACAGGGATATGGTCACGTGGTGGTAGATCCTCAGGGTAGCCTGTCCGGCGGGTGCGGAAAATATACAGTTTGATCTAAACCCTTTCATTGGCGTCACCGGGGCGCCACCGGAGACGGGCAACAGAAAACCGCCCACATCAAAGATGCGGGCGGCTGAAAGTCGTCAATGCTCCGCTCAGGTGAGCGGCGAGGGAAAAGTGTGGATTACTCTGCCGCCACGGTCTGCGGCGCCACCAGGGTCACGATGTCGTCCATGATCACATTGAGCTCAAAATCCTTGGGCGTATAGACCTTGGCAACCCCCATGGCCCGCAGGCGATCCGCGTCTTCATCCGGGATGATCCCCCCGGCGACCACCGGGATATGCCCCAGACCTGCGGCTTTCATCCGTTCCATCAGCTCTTCGAGCAGCGGGATATGGCTGCCGGACAGGATCGACAGGCCCACCACATGCGCGCCGGTTTCCTTGGCTGACGCGACCAGTTCTTCGGGTGTCAGGCGGATGCCTTCATAGGTGATGTCCATACCGCAGTCCCGCGCGCGGGCGGCAATTTGCTCGGCCCCGTTCGAGTGGCCGTCGAGGCCGGGCTTGCCCACCAGGAACTTGAGCTTCTCACCCAACTGGGATGAGACGGCGGCCACGCGGTCGCGGATTTCCTCCAGCCCTTCAGTGCGGTTCGAGGGGTTCTTTGACACCCCGGTGGGGGCACGATACTGACCAAAGGTCTGACGCATCACCTCACCCCATTCGCCGGTGGTCACACCGGCTTTGGCGGCCGCAATCGAAGAGGGCATGATATTGGTGCCATCCTTGGCAGCCTGTCGCAGGTCGGTCAGTGCTTTTTCCACGGCGTCTGCATCGCGGGTCGTGCGCCAAGCCTCAAGGCGCGCAATCTGATCAGCTTCCGCTTCGGCATCCGCTACCATGATCGCGCCGTCCCCGGCCGTCAGCGGGCTTTCAGCCGCTTCGGTCCATTTGTTCACACCCACCACGGTGGTGTCGCCCACCTCGATCTTGCCGATCCGGGCTGCGTTTGATTCGACCAGACGCGACTTCATGTATTCGATCGCAGAGATCGCGCCGCCCATGCTGTCGATCTGTGCCAGCTCGGCCCGTGCGCCTTCCTTGAGAGCCGTCACCTTGCGGTCCACGGCGGGGTTGTTGTCAAACAGGTCGTCATATTCCAGAAGGTCGGTTTCATAGGCCATGATCTGCTGCATGCGCAGCGACCACTGCTGGTCCCACGGGCGCGGCAGGCCAAGGGCTTCGTTCCACGCCGGCAGCTGCACCGCGCGCGCACGGGCATTTTTCGAAAGTGTCACCGCAAGCATCTCGATCAGGATGCGGTAGACGTTGTTTTCCGGCTGCTGCTCGGTCAGACCCAGCGAGTTCACCTGCACGCCATAGCGGAAGCGGCGGAATTTCGGGTCTTCCACGCCGTAACGTTCACGGGTGATTTCGTCCCACAGCTCCACGAAGGCGCGCATCTTGCACATCTCGGTCACAAACCGAATGCCCGCGTTCACGAAGAAGCTGATCCGGCCAACCATGGCGGGAAACGCTTCTGTGGGGACCTTTCCCTTGAGGTCGTCCAGAACGGCAATGGCGGTGGCCAGTGCAAAGGCCAGCTCTTCCTCGGGCGTCGCACCGGCCTCTTGCAAATGGTAGGAACAGACGTTCATCGGGTTCCATTTGGGCAGATGTTCGCGGGTATAAGCGGCCACATCGGTGATCATCCGCAGCGAAGGTTTCGGCGGGCAGACATAGGTGCCGCGCGACAGGTATTCCTTGATAATGTCGTTTTGCACGGTGCCTTGCAGTTTTGACACATCCGCGCCCTGTTCTTCGGCAGCTGCAATATAAAGGGCGAGCAGCCACGGCGCGGTGGCGTTGATGGTCATCGAGGTGTTCATCTGCTCCAGCGGGATATCGGCAAACAGCGCCCGCATGTCCCCCAGATGTGCCAGCGGCACGCCCACTTTGCCCACTTCGCCACGGGCGAGCACGTGATCACTGTCATAGCCGGTCTGCGTGGGCAGGTCGAACGCCACGGAAAGGCCAGTCTGACCCTTGGCCAGATTGGTGCGGTAAAGCTCGTTCGAGGCTTTGGCGGTCGAGTGGCCGGCATAGGTGCGGAACAGCCACGGACGATCTTTGGGGAGACGATCTTTGGTGCGCTCTTCAGTGGTCATGGTGTGACTCGCTTTATGTTGCAGTGCAGCATTTCTTGCAGACGCAAGAATGTTACGCAAGAGGGAATTTTTAGATTAGGAAAGTTGCGCGACCGAAAGGGGCGGCAAAGCTGACCGCAGGGCAAAACCGTCGCGGCAATGGGTGGCAGGACAGGGGCGGTTTCATCAATGGCTTTACCTTTGCCCAAATTCCTGTGAAGGATTTTCCCCATGACGCAGACAATCGAGCTTCCACTATGGGGTCTGGTGCTGATCCTCGGCTTCGCCGCGGTGACCTTTGCGTCACATTTCCTGTTTCCGTCTGTGCGCTGGTTTTTTCGCAAACGGCTGGAACGCGCGGTGGCGCGGCTGAATGAGCGTCTGGAACGTCCGATCGAACCGTTCAAACTCGCGCGGCGCTATGATATGGTGCAGCGCCTGTCCTATGACCCCGAAGTGGCCAGGGCCATTGCGGAACATGCCGCTGAAGAAGGCATCCCCGAGCAGGTGGCGTTTGAAAAAGCCCAGCGCTATGCGCGTGAGATTGTCCCGCGGTTTTCGGCCACGGCCTATTTCGGCTTTGGTATCCGGCTGGCCAAACTCCTCAGCCGTGCCTTTTATCGGGTGCGTCTGGGCGCCTTTGACGAGGCGCATCTGAAAGATGTGAGCAAGGATGCAACGGTCGTGTTTGTCATGAACCACCGTTCCAACATGGATTATGTGCTGGTCACATGGCTGTCGGCAGAGCATTCGCACCTGTCTTACGCCGTGGGGGAATGGGCGCGGGTCTGGCCGCTGCGCACGCTGATCCGCTCGATGGGGGCTTACTTCATCCGGCGCAAAAGCCGCAATGCGCTCTATCGCAAGGTGCTGGCGCGCTATGTGCGTATGGCCACTGACGGGGGCGTGACCCAGGCGATGTTTCCCGAAGGTGGGCTGAGCTTGACCGGTGAAGTGGGGGCGCCAAAACTGGGGCTGCTCAGCTATATCATTGACGGGTTCGACCCCGAAACCAGCCGCGATGTGGTGTTCCTGCCGGTTGCCATGAATTACGACCGCGTGCTTGAGGACCGTGTACTGGTGGCCGCAAATGTAAAGGGCACGCGCAAGTTCGGGCTCAGGTTCAAATATGTGGCGCGTCATGTGGGCAAACATATGTGGCAACGGATCACCCGCCGGTTCCATCGTTTCGGTTACGCCAGCGTGTCTTTTGGCAGCCCGCTGTCGCTGAAGGCGTTTGCGGGTGAGCATCACCGCAAGATGCCCGAACAATTGGCCCGAGAGCTGATGGGCCGGATCAGGGCTGTTGTCCCGGTCCTGCCGGTGCCGGTGGTGTCAGCTGTGATGCTGGAGAAAGAGGCGCACACCCGCGCCGAGATCACCGACCGGTTTCAGACGCTTGTGGCCGAGATGGAGCACCACGGCGCCCATATTCACATGCCGCGCAATGATCTGGATTACGCGGTAGAGGTGGGGCTGCGCCTGATGCTGATGCGCGGGCTGATTGTTGAGGAAAACGGGTGTTTTCGCGTCAATCCGGCGGACCGGGTGTTGCTTGGTTTCTATGCGAATTCCATTGCGCATCTGTCTGCGGCAATCACGCCAATGCATATCTCTGATCTGACGCCGGCCGAAGTGGCGGACGCGTCGCGCCTGTAAGTGATCCTGTAACTTATTGCCAAAATTGACCTTCGCGTCATATGCGACATAAAATTACAAAATGCGGTGGAATGTGGTTGCAATATTGCTCGCTGATGCGTAATGCTGCATTAGCAGCCGCGTTTCTGCACTGCGGCAAAAATGGAATCACTGCTTTTAGCTGACAGGAGGCCAGCATGGCTTTGGACACGCAAACCGGCATCGCGGAATACGATGCACCGAAAAAAGATCTCTATGAGATCGGTGAAATGCCCCCGATGGGCCACGTACCCGCGCAGATGTATGCCTGGGCGATCCGCCGGGACCGTCAGGGCGAACCGGACAAGGCGATGCAGGTCGAGGTGGTCGATACCCCCACGCTGGACAGCCACGAAGTGCTGGTCATGGTGATGGCTGCCGGTGTGAACTACAACGGCATCTGGGCGGGCCTTGGCGTGCCGGTCAGCATGTTCGACGTGCACAAACAGGATTATCACATTGCTGGCTCCGATGCTGCGGGCATTGTCTGGGCCGTGGGCGACAAGGTGAAAAGCTGGAAAGTGGGTGACGAGGTTGTTGTGCACTGTAACCAGGACGATGGCGATGATGAGGAATGCAACGGCGGCGACCCGATGTTTTCGCCCAGCCAGCGGATCTGGGGTTATGAAACCCCGGACGGGTCCTTTGCCCAGTTCACCCGCGTTCAGGCCCAGCAGCTCCTGCGTCGCCCCAAGCACCTGACCTGGGAAGAAAGCGCCTGTTACACGCTGACGCTGGCGACTGCCTATCGGATGCTGTTCGGTCACCACCCGCATGAACTCAAGCCCGGCCAGAACGTGCTGGTCTGGGGGGCGTCGGGCGGTCTGGGCTCTTATGCAATCCAGCTGATCAACGCCGCCGGCGGCAACGCCATCGGGGTGATCTCGGAAGAAGACAAGCGCGAGTTTGTCATGGGGCTGGGCGCCAAAGGCGTGATCAACCGCAAGGACTTCAGCTGCTGGGGGCAATTGCCCACCGTGAATACGCCGGAATATGACGCGTGGTTCAAAGAGGCCCGCCGGTTCGGTAAGGCGATCTGGGACATCACCGGCAAGGGCAACAATGTGGACATCGTGTTTGAACACCCGGGGGCCGCAACCTTCCCGGTGTCAAACCTGGTCTGCAAAAAAGGCGGTATGGTTGTGATCTGCGCCGGCACCACCGGCTTCAACTGCACCTTCGACGTGCGCTACACTTGGATGCACCAGAAACGTCTTCAGGGCTCGCACTTTGCCCACCTGAAACAGGCGGCTGCAGCCAACAAGCTGATGATTGAGCGTCGGATTGATCCGTATATGTCGGAAGTGTTCCCGTGGGATGAAATCCCTGCCGCGCACCTGAAGATGTATCGCAACGAACACAAGCCGGGGAATATGTCGGTGCTCGTGCAATCGCCGAAAACCGGCCTGCGCACGCTGGAAGACGCCCTGGCGGCCCGCAACTGACCTGAATTGGTCTCATTCGGACCTTCAAATGTCCCGCCTTATACCAGATGCAGGGATAAGGTGGGGTGCTGCGCAACATACGAGCGTTTCACGCGTTCCGCCACAAACCAGTCATACAGGTTTTTAGCGGAACGCTTTAAAGATCCCCCCCGCAGCCTGCTGTGGGGGTTTCTGTTTTGTTCTTACCTTTTCTTAAGCCGAATCACCTAGGGTTTTTGGTGTAATCGAATCAAATATTTCGGGAAGACCGACGTATAAGTGCAACTGATCGCAACAAAACCAAATAGTTCGAAATTCTTTCCTCACTATTTTAGGGGAGTAAGAACCAGTGAATTAAGGGAATTTTTTTTACGTGCTATGGTTGTGTTGTGATGAAGCTCGAAAGGGGACTTTACATGGCGAATGAATGGATCATTGATGTTCTTACCGACCTGATGGCCTACGCTCGCAGGAACGACCTTTCTGTGACGGCCGAGGCACTAGACGACGCCCGTCTTGTTGCCCTGACCGAAATCGCGAGCGCCGCTGATCGGAAAGCGGAGATGATGCACGCGTATGAAAGCCAGTCTGGAACAGCAGCTCACCAATCTTCAGAGCGCGACCGCGCTTGAAGACCTGCAAGCCGTAACCGAAGCGTTGCGGGATCATTACGCAGTGGCCCATGTCGTTTATCACTGGGTCAATTCCGTTGGTGAACGGTTCGGTGCCGGAACCTACAGCCCAGAATGGGTTGATCGCTATCTGGAAAAAGATTATCTACGGATGGACCCGGTTATTTTTGGCTGTTTCCAAAGGTTTACCCCGGTGATCTGGAAAGATCTCGATTGGTCGTCGAAACCGGCCCGCGCCATGTTGCAGGACGCTCTGGACTATGGGCTGGGCAACCAGGGATACACAATTCCGATCCGGGGGCCCTCCGGTCAGTTCGCGCTTTTTACGCTGAACAATTCGGCCGAAGATGAAGGTTGGGCAGAATTCATCGACAGAAATGCCCGTGACCTGATGATCGTGGCTCATGAGCTGAACAAGAAAGCGTTGGAGTTCGAGCAATGGGGGGATGCGGTCACAACACCCGTGCTGTCTCCGCGTGAATTGGGGGCAATGACCTGTCTGGCGAAGGGAATGAACCGGGCACAGGCGGCGGCAGATATGCAGATTTCGGAACATACTCTCCGGGTTTACATTGAAAGTGCACGCCACAAATTGGGGGCGCTCAACACAACCCATGCGGTTGCCAGAGCGCTGTCCACCGGGGTGATTATTGTCTGACCGTTAATGACGCGCGCGACGTGCTGGGCGCTGTTAACATCCGTGGCGGCAATGTGTCCTCGATCAATCGGACACAGGAGACCCGCCCATGCTGCGCTACATCTACGCCAACGACCTTTCCCGTTTTCCGCTGCTGCGTGACACCATGTTCCGCGATCGGGCGGAGCAGTTTTCCAAGCGTCTCGGCTGGGATGTGGCGGTGAACGCATCGGGCGAGGAACGTGACCAGTATGACGAGTTGAACCCGCTTTATGTGATCTGGGAAATGGCGGATGGGCGGCATGGTGGATCAATGCGCTTTATGCCAACAGTGGGCCGCACGATGGTGAACGAGCATTTCAGCCATCTGACGGGTGGCGTGACCGTTGAAAGCCCTCTGATTTGGGAATGTACGCGGTTTTGCCTGTCACCGAAAGCGGACCGGCGTGCCTCTGCCGCGCTTGCCCTGGGGGCGGGGGAATTGATGTCGGCGTTTCAGCTGAAGCATTATATTGGCGTTTTTGATCCGCGCATGCAGCGTATCTATCGCCTGATGGGACTGGAGCCTGAGGTGATCGGCTCCGCTGGGGAAGGGCGTGATGAGATTGGTGTGGGGCTGTGGTCGATGGATGAAACAGCTTTTGAACCGACCCTGAAGCGGGTTGGTGTGTCACGAGAGATGAGTCGTGGCTGGTTGCGCTATTCGCTATCGGGCAAGCCGGGACCTGCTCTGACCGAGCACGTGGCCCATTCTGCGTAACAGGGGCTTTGCACCTCGCGCTGTGCGCTCACCCCAGGATATTTGAGACAAGAAAAAAGGCGAAGTGGGAGTTTCGCCTTTTCGCGTATTGATGCAGCGGATAGGGTCGCGTCATGAGCGAACAGACCCCGATCACGTTTTCCGAGGACCAGGCAGAGGCCCATGACCGCGTGGCAGATATTCTGCGGGGGGCAGGGGTCAACCTGGACGATGCGTTGCTGACACCGATGGCGGATGGGAAAGCGCAGGTCTTTGCGGTGATGGGCAAGGCCGGGTCGGGGAAAACCATGCTGTTGGCCGAGCTTTACAAGGCGCTTGAGGCCGCCGGGGTCGAGGTTGTTTCTGGCGATTATGAGGGCAAGAAAAAGAAGGATCGCCGCACATTGGCCATTCTTGCCCCGACCAACAAGGCGGCATCCGTTTTGCGGATGCGGGGTGTGCCCGCCACCACCATTCACCGAATTCTATACACACCGGTTTATGACCCGGAATATGAGAAAATCGCCGAATGGCTGAACGGCGAGGGCGAGCGGCCCGAGATTGAGGGGCTGACAGAAGAGGCGCTGGACCGCGCTTTCGCGTTTTTTCAGACCAACAAGTCGATCCCAGGGGCTTTGGCTGCAGCTGGGCTGCGGGGGTCGGACTTTATCACCGGATGGAAACGGCGTGATGATCCGCTAGATATCGGGTTTATTGATGAAAGTTCGATGCTGGATGACAAGCAGTTCGATGACCTGCGCGAGATTTTCCCGACGCTGATCCTGTTTGGCGATCCGGCGCAGCTGGCGCCTGTTGGGCAATCGGGCACGATGGTGTTTGATAAACTGGGTGAGATGCGGAAGATGGAGTTGCACCGCATTCACCGCCAAAAAGATGACAATCCGATTTTGGATCTTGCCCATGCGTTGGCGGATGATGGGCTGAGTTTTCATAGCTTCGAACGCATGATTGAAGAGGCAGCTGCGCGCGATGACCGGGTGCGGATGGCGCCGCGGGTGAATGCGGACCTGATGGCGCGCTCTCCGGTTCTGGTCTGGCGCAACAAGACGCGGGTGCGGCTGATTTCGGCGTTTCGCGGGGCGTTTGGTGCGCCGGCAGAGGAGCTTTTGCCCGGTGAACCATTGATTTGTGATGGGATCGAGTTGCCGCTGAAGCACCGCAAGAAACGCATTGATCTGGAGGCGCGTGGGCTGATCAAAGGGGCGCAATGTGTCTATCTTGGGCCGGGGAAAAAGCCGGGATTTTCGCGCCTGCATGTGATTGGAGCAGAAGATCCGCAGGTTTC
Organism: Aliiroseovarius crassostreae; assembly: GCF_001307765.1. Lineage (GTDB taxonomy): Bacteria > Pseudomonadota > Alphaproteobacteria > Rhodobacterales > Rhodobacteraceae > Aliiroseovarius > Aliiroseovarius crassostreae. The sequence goes on along the minus strand of NZ_LKBA01000006.1, from coordinate 566,893 downwards.
TGCCGCATCAATTGTAAAGATTGAGCTTCCGGACGAGGAAGAGCCGTTCATTCCCTTCGCAGCCCGGATGGGGGCGGCTTTTTTGCATGGGGCCGCGGTGACCATCCACAAGGCGCAGGGCAGCCAATGGCCCGATGTGCAGGTCTTTGCTCCGGATATTTATGCGGCGGCCCAGATGGGGCGGAATGAGGCAGGTATTCCACTGTGGAAACGGCTGGCATATGTGGCGATCACGCGGGCAGAGCATCGGCTGCATTGGGTGACGCGATATGCGATGGCGCGCCCGCTTGAGGGGTTGGGAACCGATGATTTGAGAGCGCCAGCGGTAGCGCTACAGCTGCAGGGGGAAGGGGGCGAGGATGTCTAGCATCCTGATCACTGGGGCCAGCGCCGGGATTGGCCGGGCGGTTTCTGGCGGAAGGTTGGCCCGTTGGCCTGCTTGTACGGCGGGCCGAAATGCTGGAGGCGGCTGGTAGCCGCTAGGGAAACAGTCATTGTCCTGCCGGCGGATGTCTCGGATCCTGATGCGGTGGAAGAGGCATTTCAGCAGTTTGTGTCGTGGGCGGGGCGGCTGGATGTGCTCTTTAACAATGCGGGTCTGTTTACCCGCGCCGCGCCGATTGACGAAGTGTCGCTGGAGGCGGATGTCCAGTTGATGACGGTGATGGCAACCAGGACGGTTTGCCGATCCGGTTTGAGCTGATACCGGGCCAGGCCCATGACGCACCACCCTGCAAACATCTTTTGTAGGGTCTGCAGCCTGGCCTGCATGTGTTCGCGGACAAGGCATATGATGAGGGAAATGATCTGGGAGCAGGGTGCAATCAACGTGATCCCGTCCAAATCAAACCGCAAGCAGCCCAGGGAATTCGCGCCGGTCTCTACAAAGAGCGCAACAAAATCGAGCGTTTCTTTGGGCGCCTCAAGGTGTCGTTCCGAGGTGTCGCAACGCGCTACGCGAAAACCTCTCGCAACTTCATGGCTATGATCAAATTGGCTTCCGTCCGGCGGTAGATCGAGTTTTGAAGCGTTTCGAAATCAACTTGTGACTCAAGTTAATCTCGAAACGCCCGCAACATCAGTAGGTTTCGAGTGTTTCGCCTCATTATTGTGTCTCAATAAGAAGTCGAAACGCTTACGGCTGTTCGTGCAGTCCACAGCATCAAGTGGTGTGGGCTCTGACTTTGAAGCCGCCGCGCGAAGGACAAACGGCTGCACTGCTGAAAAAACGCATGGACAAATAGTGTTCCGATATTTGGTGCCTATGCGCTCTTGCCTATGCTTTCGGCAGTGCCAAGTGTTGACCGAAGCAACACGACAGATATTGGGGCAAGAGGAAAAAAGCACCTGCCATCTTCCTCTTGCCGAAAATATCCCGGGGTGAGCGAGCATGTCTCGCGAGGGGCAGCGCCCCTGTCAGGCTCGCAACGTGAGCCACCGGTCGCGCGGCGGAGCGACGCGGCGGCGCCCCCTGCCCAAGTCTACTCCAATCCGCAGAACCCCGCAGGTAAGGGGTGACGAGTCAGCCACTCCTGTGCCGCATCCGCCAGCTGCTCTTTCCAATTGCCCAGGGTCAGCCCCGGCACATGGCCCTGCTGGCCGGTTGTTTCCACCTCCCGGATCGCATGTTTCAGCCGATAGAACGGCGCGAGGTCCGGGGTCTCATGATCAAACCAGAGGCGTGACACTTTCTTGAGCGCGGCGAAGTCATCTCCGTTTGCCAGTGCGATATCGCTCAGATGCCCGTGGGCGAGCCAACGGGTGGCATCCTGATCATTCCCTGGCTGTGGGAGTTCCAGATCCCGCGCGATCTGGTCGATCAACCTGTTGAGCTCCCCCCAGTGCAGCGGTGGGGTCAGGGCGGTCAGCGCATAAAGGGTGTCACTCTCTGCCCCCGCATCTATCATTGCCCAGCCCCAATCCAGCGCCTCTGTGCTCATTTCGAAATTGAGCTGCCGCTTGGCGAGGACCTCAGCCGTCCTGCGGGCAAGGGACGATGCGACCCCGCTTGCTGCCATCACAGCGGCCAGATCAGCGGGATGATGGCCGAGGCCAGCACCCCAATCGACAGGTTCAGCGGGATGCCAACCTTGAGGAAATCGGCAAACTTATATCCACCGGGGCCATAAACCAGCGTATTTGTCTGGTAGCCGATCGGGGTGGCAAAGCTGGCCGAGGCCGCAACCATCACCGCCACCACAAGCGGGCGCGCATCCAGGCCCAGCGCATCTGCCAGACCAATCGCAATCGGTGTCACCACCACGGCCACCGCATTGTTTGACACCAGTTCGGTCAGCACCGAGGTCAGAAGATAAATGGCCCAGACAATCAAGAAAGGCGGCAGCTTGCCCAGTGCTGGGGCCACTGCATTGGCGATCAGGGCCACCGCGCCGGAGTGTTCAAGCGCGGCCCCAATCCCAAGCATTGCAAAGATCAGCACCAGCAGGCGCCCATCCACCGCTCCGAACGCCTCGTCCGCATCAATGCAGCGTGTCACCAGAACCAGCGCCACGGCCAGAACCGCCAAGAGGAAAATCGGCGCCACGCCAAGCCCTGCCAACACCACAAGCCCCAGCAGGGCTGCAATCGCCAGTGGCGCCTGGCCGCGCCGGTATTCACGTTCGGACGGGTGCGAGACATCCGCCAGATCCATATCCTGTGCCAGACGCGTCAGGTCTTCGGGGGCCCCTTCCAAAAGCAGCGTATCCCCCACTTTCACCACCAGACTGTCCAGCTGGCGGCCAATATTCTGGTTCTTGCGGTGCACGGCCAGCGGATAGACCCCGTAGCGGCGGCGCAGGCGCATCTTGCCCAGCATCTTGCCAACCATCTTGCAGCCCGGCGTGATCAGCACCTCAACCGTGGTGGTTTCCACCGCCGACACCTGGTCCACCCGTTTCAGGCTCTTATCTCGTTGCAGGCTCAGCAGTTCCGTCATCGCTGTGCGCAACACCACCCGATCCCCGAGCTGTAACGTAACACCGGTCAGGTCACGGCGCAGCGAGGCATCGCCGCGGATCACGTCCACCAGCCGCACCCCTTCGCGCTTGAACAGCTGCACACCGGTCACTTCACGCCCGATCAGGTTCGATTCCGGTGGGATCACCGCTTCGGTAAAGAACTTCTTGCGCGACTTGTCCCCGCCCAGCATGGTTGCCAGCGACGTCCGGTCCGGCAGGATATTGGGCGCCACGAAATAAAGATACACCATCCCCCAGACGACCAGTATCAGCCCCAGCGGGGTCACCTCGAAAATCGAGAACGGTGCAAGCCCATGGGCGCGCGCAACCCCGTCCACCAGCAGGTTGGTCGAGGTGCCAATCAGCGTCAGCGTGCCGCCCAGGATGGCCCCATAGCTGAGTGGGATCAGCAGTTTCGACGCCGACATACCGATCTTTTTCGACAATTGCACAAAGACCGGGATCATCACCACCACCACCGGGGTGTTGGACACGAAAGCCGACGCCACAACCACAAAGGCCATCAGCGCACCCAGCGCCTTCATCGGGCTGCCTTCGGCCTGCCTTTCCGCAATATGGGTGAACCATTGCAGCGCACCGGTGCGCACCAGCGCCCCCATCACGATGAACATGCCCGCAATGGTCCAGGGGGCCGGGTTGGACAGGACTTTCAGCGCAGTTTCATAGGGCAGGATCCCGGTGATCAGCATCACCGCCACCCCGGCAATCGCCACCACTTCGGTGGGGAAAGTCTCGCGGACGAACAAGACAAACATGCCCAGCACCACAACGAGAGATATCACGGCCTGCGTGCTCTGGCTCAACTCGAAAAACCCCATACCCTGTCCTTATCTTGGTTCTTATCAGGCGTCTGCCCACCAGTTTTGCCAATTGCGCCCCTGTGGGCAAGCTTCAGTTTTCAAATTCCGGTCGTTTCGCCTGCGCTATGTGATGGACGCTCTGCACGGGGCTGGACCAGAAACAGCCCCAGGAACATCACCGCCAGCGCCCCCCAGACTGCGGGACCATAGCGCTCATCCAGCAAAAGCATCGCCCAGAGCACCCCAAATCCGGTGACAAGGTAACTCACCTGCGCGGCAAAAGATGGCCCGGCACGCCCCACCAGCCAGACATAACCGGAATAGACAAAGGCGTGGATGATCGAGTTTGTGACGATCAGGGTCTTGGTGTGATCCCAGCCGGAAAACGGGCTGACCCACCCGCCGGTGACCAGGCACATCGCGGCGGCAAACGGAATGCCGATGATCGACGCCCCGGCCAGCACCTGCACGGGATCAAGCCCATCCGTGCCGTATTTCGCAACCACATTGCCTTCGACACCGTAAAGCGCGGGCGCAATCAAGGCGATGGCAATCCAGAACGTCGCCCCTTCGGGCAAGGAGGCCTGAGGCCCGGCCAGGATCGCAACCCCGACCAGCCCGACCAGCAGGCCAAACAGCCGCTTCAGATCAAAACTTTCGCTTTTCAGGGCGAGTGCAATCGGAAAGGCGAACATCGGCACGGCGGCGATGATGATCGCCATAATGCCTGCAGGCAGGTGATCCAGCGCAAGGTAACTGGCAGCATTGGGCAGGATCGTCCCGCACAGTGCGACGAAAACGTAAAGTGGCAGGTGGCGGCGCGCGGACGGGCCAAACGACCGATCAAACATCGGCACCCGCCGCCCGCGCAGCACCGTCAGCAAGGAGAGGATCACAGCCCCGACAACCATCTGCCACAGGATAATGCCATAAATCCCGTGACCCGCCTGAACAATCGGCTTTGACAGCACTCCGACCAGTCCCCAGCCCGCGCCAAGCAGCACCAGCACACCGATCAGCCGAAACGGCATCTCACTCATCCAGCGGGGTGGATTGGGCAAGACGCCCCCCCTCACGCACCATCCTGACCTTGACGGCAAGCCCGGTGCGGTCGTCCGTCTCGACATAAAGCCCCGACAGGGTCGCCTCGCCGCCCGCAGGTTCAAACCGCCCTTTCACCATGCCGGTGATGAAACGGTTCATCGGCTCGTCTTTCTTCATGCCAATGACGGAATTGTAATCCCCGCACATGCCCGCGTCCGACTGGAAAGCCGTGCCTTTGGGAAGGATCTGCGCGTCCCCGGTGGGCACATGAGTATGGGTGCCAACCACCACGCTGGCGCGACCGTCACACCAATGCCCCATCCCCATTTTCTCGGACGTTGCCTCGCAATGGATATCCACCAGCGCGGCCTGCACCGCGCCCCCCAACGGGTATTTGCGCAACACCTGATCAATGGCCGAAAAGGGATCATCAAAGGCACGCTTCATGAACACCTGCCCCAGAACCTGCGTCACGAGAATTTTGCGACCCCTCCGGTCACTGAACACCCGTGCGCCCGCACCCGGTGCGCCCTTGGCAAAGTTGAGCGGACGGATGATACGTTTTTCCTGCTCGCAGAAGGTCAGCATGTCGCGCTGGTCAAAAGCGTGGTCCCCAAGTGTGAGCACGTCGACACCCGCCTCGAACATCGCTTTTGCATGCGTCCCGGACAGCCCGTGGCCCGAAGTGGCGTTTTCGCCATTCACCACAACAAAATCCAGCTTCCACGCCTCGCGCAGCTTCGCCAATCGCTCCGTAACCGCCCGACGTCCCGCACGGCCCATAATATCGCCAAGAAAGAGTATTTTCATGACGGATAGCCCTAGGCCTGTTGGCCGCAAAGGGCAAGGGTGAAGAGGCAGGTGAGGTGCTCCCGCGCCCTTACGCCCTTGCGGGCGACAGGCTTGGGCGTGGCCTCGCTACGCTCGGTTCATTCCTGCCTGCGCCGCTGCGCGCCCTGCTGGGGCTTTGCCCCCGAGCCTGCGGCTCTCCCCCAGGATATTTTCGGCAAGAGGAAGATGGCAGGTGCTCTTTTCCTCTTGCCGAAAATATCCCGGGGTGAGCGAGCTTGCCTCGCGAGGGGCAGCGCCCCTGGCAGGCTCACAACGTGAGCCACCGGTCGCGCGGCGGAGCGACACGGCAGGTGCGCCGTGTCAGTGCGTAGCAGCACCAAACCTTGACAGTTTTGCCCCTCAGGCGCATATCCATTGCAACTCTTATGTTCCGGCTCTGTCCGATCTGTACAGCCCGGAACGTTTCCGAAAGGTGCGCCATGTTTATCCAGACCGAATCCACACCGAACCCCGCCACGCTGAAATTCCTTCCCGGACAGGATGTTCTGGGTGCGGGCACGGCTGATTTCCCTTCGAAAGACGCGGCCGAAGCCTCGCCGCTTGCGCGCCGTATCTTTGCCGTGAACGGGGTGACCGGCGTCTTCTTCGGAGCAGATTTCGTGACCGTCACCAAAGCGGATGCGGTCGATTGGGACCATGTGAAGCCCGCCATTCTCGGGGCGATCATGGAGCATTTCCAATCCGGTGCTGCCGTCATGGAGGCGGATGGTCAGGCCGCGTCCGGACATGCGGAGCACACGGGTGAGGATGCCGAGATCGTGGAGCAGATCAAAGAGCTTCTGGACACCCGTGTTCGTCCCGCCGTGGCCCAGGATGGAGGGGACATCACCTTCCACGGTTTTGAGCGCGGCATTGTTTATCTCCACATGCAAGGGGCCTGTGCGGGTTGCCCCTCCTCGACCCTGACCCTGAAAATGGGCATCGAGAACCTGCTCAAGCATTACATCCCGGAAGTGGTCGAGGTACGCCCTGTTGCCGCCTGAACCATTGATCCTTGCGTTTGACACATCGGCCGCGCATTGCGCGGCCGCTTTGCTGCGCGGGGACGTGGTTGTTGCCAGCCGTCATGAAGAAATGGCCAAGGGCCAGGCAGAACGGCTGATGCCACTGCTGGACGAGGTCCTGCAGGACGGCGGGGTAAGCTGGCGCGAGCTGCAGGCGATTGGGGTGGGCATTGGACCTGGCAATTTCACCGGCATTCGCATTTCCGTGGCTGCCGCGCGCGGGCTTGCGCTTTCTTTGGGCAAACCGGCCATCGGGGTTTCCTTGCTTGAATGTCTGGCCTTCGGGGCGGAGGGGCCGGTTCTGGCCTGCCTCGATGCCCGGCGCGATCACCTGTATCTTCAGCGTTTTGCGATGGGCAATAACCGGGGGCCGGAACTGGTGCCAATTGGGGACGCATCAGACTGGGCGCTGCCCGGCCTTTGCTGCATTGGCCAGCGGGCAGATGAAGTCGCCGAAATGACCGGCCTGCCCCATGCTCCCGCGGCCTTTTCCCCTGCATCGGCCATCGCCCGGATTGCCGCCACGCGCTGGCAAATGCCCGAAGCCCGCCCCGCCCCGCTTTATATCCGCCCCGCCGATGCCGCCCCGCCACGCGATCCGGCCCCGGTTGTTCTGGACTGAGCGATGTCCGGCATCGTTCCTGACCCCACCGTACTTGCCCGGATCCATGCGGCCAGTTTTGACAACATGCGACACTGGTCCGCTCAGGAGTTTGAAGAGCTGCTCGCCTCGCCTTTTGTCTTTGCCGAGGTGGCCGAGCAGGGGTTTGCCCTTGGCCGGGAAATTGCGGGCGAAAGCGAGCTTTTGGCCATCGCGGTGCTGCCCGAGGCACGTGGTCAGGGGCTGGGCCGCGCACTTTTGGCCCGGTTCGAGGCGACAAGTGCGGTGCGGGGGGCGCAAGACCTGTTCCTGGAAGTTGCCGCTGATAACGTGTCAGCGCTATCACTCTATCGAGGTGTGGGGTGGCGCGAATCCGGTCGCCGGGTCGGTTATTACGACAGACCAAATGGTCAAAAACAGGATGCCATCGGGATGCTGAAACAATTGCGAAACGATTGACCCAACGTTAACCGCCGCGAAAAACAGCGCAAATCACGGCTTTCCCCAGTCATTCCGTTGCCTTCCCCTTGCCCTCTGACCCAAAAACCGGATGATCTTGCGCAGCGACTTTCTCGCTCTGAAAATGGGAATCACACCAATTGGTCAAAAAATGACCGGGGGCGACCCAACACTGATAACGGGAGAACCACATGACCCTGATGAAGACCCTTCTAGGCGCTGCAGCTGCAGCTGCAGTTGCCGTGACCGCTGGCGCGGCTCTGGCCGATCCGGCCGTCATCTTCGACCTGGGCGGTAAATTCGATAAATCCTTCAACGAAGCGGCGTTCCGCGGCGCCAAGCGCTGGGCAAATGAAACCGGCGGCAAGTATCTGGAAATCGAACTGCAGTCCGAAGCGCAGCGCGAACAGGCCCTGCGCCGGTTTGCCGAAGCGGGTGCCAACCCGATTGTGACCACTGGCTTTGCCATGGCAGATCCGGTTGCCAATGTGGCGGCCGATTATCCTGACACCAAATTCGTCAATATCGACGGGTTCATGCCGGAAATTCCGGCCAACGTTCAGATGATCGCCTTTGAAGAGCATCAGGGCAGCTATCTGGTGGGGCAACTGGCCGCCATGGCATCGAAATCCGGGACTGTCGGCTTTATCGGTGGGATGGATGTTCCGCTGATCCGTCACTTTGCCTGTGGCTATGCCCAGGGCGCGCTGGCCACCAATCCGGACATCAAGATTGTCGCCAACATGACCGGCAACGCGCCGACCGCATGGAATGACCCGGTGCGCGGCGGCGAGCTTGCGAAAGCACAGATTGCCCAGGGCGCTGACGTCATCTACGCCGCAGCGGGCGGCACCGGCATCGGTGTTCTGCAAGCGGCTGCAGACGCTGAGGGGGTTCTGTCGATCGGCGTTGACTCGAACCAAAACCACCTGCATCCGGGCAAGGTTCTGACCTCGATGCTGAAACGCGTGGACGTGGCTGTTTATGAAGCCATGAAAGCAGGTGATGAGCTTGAAACCGGCACTCAGATTCGTCTGGGCCTGGCCGAAGACGGCGTTGGCTACTCGGTGGACGAAAATAACTCGTCGCTGGTGACTGTTGAAATGAAAAACGCGGTGGAAAACTCCAAGGCCAAAATCATTTCGGGCGAAATCGACGTGGTCAGCTACTACACCAATGACAGCTGCCCGGTGCTTGATTTCTGATCATGAGCGAACAGCGAAACGAACCGGGGCAGCAGGCAACTGCTGCCCCCTCAGGTTCCCCGGCCATTGAACTCCGTGGTATTTCCAAGGCGTTCGGACCGGTGCAGGCGAACAAGGACATCTCGATTTCCGTCCAGCCGGGCACGATCCACGGGATCATCGGCGAAAACGGCGCGGGCAAATCCACCCTGATGTCCATCCTTTACGGGTTTTACAAGGCCGACGAGGGGCAGATCTTCATCAACGGGGTTGAGACCCAGATCCCGGACAGCCAGGCCGCCATTCGCGCTGGCATCGGCATGGTGTTTCAGCATTTCAAACTGGTCGAAAACTTCTCGGTTCTGGAAAATGTGGTCCTTGGGGGCGAGGATGGTCCGCTTTTGCGCCCGTCACTGGCCAAGGCCCGCCGCGAGTTGACGGCACTGGCCGAGGAATATGAACTGCGGGTGGACCCGGATGCGTTGATCGAAGATCTGGGCGTGGGCAAGCAACAGCGGGTCGAGATCCTCAAGGCGCTTTATCGCCGGGCTGACATTCTTATTCTGGACGAACCCACCGGGGTTTTGACCCCCGCCGAGGCGGACCACCTGTTCCGCATCCTCGACGGGCTGCGTGCGCAGGGCAAGACGATCATCCTGATCACCCACAAGCTGCGCGAAATCATGGAATATACCGACACCGTATCTGTGATGCGGCGCGGACAGATGACCGATACGGTCAAAACAAAGGACACCACGCCCGAGAAGCTGGCCGAGATGATGGTCGGCCGCAAGGTGCTGTTGTCAGTGGATAAAACCCCCGCGCAACCGGGTAAACCGATCCTTGAAATCGAAAACTTGCGCGTGGTGGACGAGCAGGGGGTCGAACGCGTCAAGGGCATTGACCTGACGATCCGCGCGGGCGAAATCCTTGGCATCGCAGGTGTGTCCGGCAATGGCCAATCAGAGCTGATGGAAGTTCTGGGTGGCTATGCGCAGGCGACCGGATCCGTGCGCCTCAACGGGCAGGAACTGAACCTGACCGGCAAGAAATCCGATGCCCGCTCGCGCAGGCAGCGGGGTATTGCCCATGTGCCGGAGGACCGGCAGGCGCGCGGTTTGATCATGGAGTTTCCGGCCTGGCAGAACATGGTGTTCGGTTATCACGATGACCCGGAATACCAGAAAAACGCGGTCCTGATGGACAATGCGAAGATGATTGAAGTCACGCGGGACAAGATGGGCCGGTTTGACGTGCGCCCGCTGCACTCCAATCTGGCGGCCAAGAGCTTTTCCGGCGGCAACCAGCAAAAAATCATCGTGGCACGAGAGATCGAGCGCAACCCGGACCTGCTTCTGGTCGGTCAGCCGACCCGCGGTGTGGATATTGGCGCGATCGAGTTCATTCACCAACAGATCGTCGCGCTGCGCGATCAGGGCAAGGCGATCTTGCTGGTGTCGGTGGAGCTTGAGGAAATCCTGTCACTCTCAGACCGCATTGCCGTGATGTTTGACGGACATATCATGGGGGAAGGCCCCGCCCAGACCGCGACCGAAACAGGTCTTGGATGTCTAATGGCGGGGTTGGGTGGTAAGGATACCCGTGCAATGACCGGCTGGACCATCACTAAATACGCTGAGGCTGAGGACTAGGACATGGAAAAAATGCCGAAATGGGCAGATGTGGCCCTGATCCCCGCCCTGAACCTGACCCTGGCCTTTGCCCTGTCCATGGCGGTGATTGCCACCATTGGGCAAGATCCGTTTGAGGCGGTCAAACTGATGATCACCGGGGCGCTGGGGTCAAGCTATGGCTGGGGCTATACGCTTTACTATGCCACCAATTTCATCTTCACCGGGCTTGCGGTGTCGATTGCGTTCAAGGCCGCACTGTTCAACATCGGCGGCGAAGGGCAAGCGGCGCTTGGCGGGTTGGGCGTGGCGCTGGTGTGCCTTTACATCCCCTTCCCGCATTGGTCGATTGCGATCCTGTTTGCCATACTGGGGGGCGCGCTGTTCGGTGCGCTCTGGGCGGTGATCCCGGCCTATCTGCAGGCAAAGCGTGGCAGCCATGTGGTGATCACCACCATCATGTTTAACTTTATCGCCGCCTCACTTCTGAATTATGTGCTGGTAAACCTGCTGCGCCCAAAAGGCGCGATGGATCCGGCTTCCGCCCGCTTCCCCGAAGCCACCCACCTGCCCACTTTCCACGACATTCTGTCGCCCTTGGGCATCGCCTTTTCGAAATCCGCCCCGGTCAACGTCTCTTTCCTGATCGCCCTGATCGCCTGCGTGGCGGTCTATCTGCTGCTGTTCAGGTCGCGCCTGGGGTATGAGATCCGGTCCTTTGGCCAAAGCCAGAGCGCGTCTGTCTATGCCGGGATCTCACCGGTCAAGATCACCATGATCGCGATGCTCTTGTCCGGTGGACTGGCGGGCATGATGTCGATCAACAACACGATGGGCGAAAGCGAGCGGCTGATCCTGAACTCGGTCGAAGGGGCAGGTTTCATTGGCATCGCCGTGGCGTTGATGGGGCGCAACCACCCGTTTGGGGTGTTGCTGGCCGCACTTCTTTTTGGGTTCCTGTATCAGGGTGGCGGCGAGCTTGCCCTGTGGATGTCGATCCCGCGTGAGCTGGTTCTGGTCATTCAGGGTCTGGTGATCCTGTTCACCGGCGCACTCGACAATATGATCCGCATCCCGGTAGAGCGCGCCTTCATCCGCGCCGCCAAGCGAAAGGGGGCATAAGTCATGGATTTTCTGACCATCATTCAAATCCTCGATTCAGCCCTGCGCATGGCAACCCCGCTTTTGCTGGCCTGCCTCGCGGGGCTGATCTCGGAACGGTCCGGGGTGTTTGACATCGGGCTTGAGGGCAAGATCCTTGTGGCAGCCTTCTTCTCGGCGGCCGTGGCGGCCCATTACGACTCGGTCTGGTGGGGGATGCTGGCGGGCATCATGGTCTCGATCGGGTTTTCGCTGGTGCATGGCGTGGCGTCGATCACCTTCCGCGGCAATCAGCTGATCTCAGGGGTCGCGCTGAACTTCCTCGCCTCAGGCCTGACCGTGCTGATTGGCAACGGCTGGTTCGGGCTGGGCGGACGTACGCCCACGCTTGAAGGGCCAGAGCGGTTTGACCCGATCCCCCTGCCATTTGCAGATGCGGTGAAGGATGTGCCTTACCTCGGGCCGATCTATTCCGATCTTCTGTCCGGCCATACTTTGCTGGTCTATGTGGCGCTGCTTTTGGTGCCGGTCACCTGGTATGGGCTTTACCGCACCCGGTTTGGCCTGCGCCTGCGCGCGGTGGGCGAGAACCCGGCGGCCGTGGATACGGCAGGTGTTTCGGTGATCCGCCTGCGCTATATCGCGATGGTGATTGCCGGGGCGCTGTGCGGATTGGCCGGGATCTATCTGGCCACCGGTCTCAGCTCGGGCTTTGGCAAGGAAATGAGCGCGGGACGCGGGTTCATCGCCCTGGCCGCCCTGATCTTTGCCAAGTGGAAGCCGGTGCCCGCACTGGGCGCCACGCTGCTTTTTGGCCTGCTTCAGGCGATCTCGATCCGCTATCCGAAACTGGAAATCGGGCCGATCACCCTGCCTTCACAATTCATGGAGGCCCTGCCTTATATCCTGACCGTGATCATTCTGGCAGGCTTTATCGGCAAGGCGGTGCCGCCCAAAGCCGGGGGGGAACCTTATGTCAAGGAACGCTGACACCCTTGCCGCGAAAATTCGCGATCTGGCGGGCCATGAACCGGTCGAGCTTGGCCTGGTTCTGGGGTCCGGCCTAGGGCATCTTGCGGATGCGGTTGAGGGGGTGGCGATCCCCTACAGTGAGCTTCCCGGTTTTCCCCATGCAGGCGTGTCCGGCCACAATCCGCACCTCGTGATCGGCCAGCTCGAAGGCACCCGCGTCGCCGTTTTTGGCGGGCGGGCGCATTATTATGAGAGCGGGCGGGCGGATGTGATGCGCCTGCCGCTGGAGGTGCTGAAGGCGCTTGGTGCTGACCGGCTGATCCTGACCAACGCCGCCGGGTCATTGCGCCGTGACATCCCGCCGGGGGATCTGATGCTGATCGAGGATCACATCAACTTCTCAGGCCTCAACCCGCTGATCGGCGAGCCGACAGACGCGCGTTTCGTGCCGATGGGCGGGGCCTATGACGCGGATATGCGCCGCGCATTTGAGGGCATTGCACATGATGAGGGCATCGCCCTGAAGCCGGGCATCTATGCCTGGTATTCCGGCCCCTCGTTTGAAACCCCGGCCGAAATCCGTGCGATCCGCACGCTGGGGGCGGATGCGGTGGGCATGTCCACGGTGCCGGAGGTGATTCTTTCCCGGTTCCTGGGATTGCGCGTAATGGGGATTTCAACCATCACCAACATGGCACAGGGCCTGTCGGACGAAGCGATCAGCCACGAACATACCAAAGCCATGGCGCCACTCGGAGCAAAAAAGCTGGAAAAACTGGTTCGCCGCTATTTAGCCCGTGACGAGAGAGCTGAAATTGCGCAATAAATTGGGTTAACGCTCCAATTCGATACAACTCGGTCTGCTGATGCAAATCTATCTTCCGATCGCCGAAGTTTCGGTGAATGCCTTTTTGCTCCTTGGGCTTGGCGGGATCGTCGGGATCCTGTCAGGCATGTTTGGTGTCGGAGGGGGGTTTCTGATGACGCCGCTTCTGTTCTTTATCGGCATTCCCCCGGCAGTGGCGGTGGCGACCGAGGCCAATCAGATCGTGGCCTCCTCCTTTTCCGGGGTGCTGGCGCATTTCAAGCGAAAGACCGTGGATCTGAGGATGGGGCTGGTGCTGCTGGTCGGGGGATTGATCGGCGCAGCCCTTGGTGTGCAGCTTTTCAATGCGCTCAAGGCGATTGGACAGGTGGATCTTCTGGTCAAGCTCTCCTACGTGCTGTTTCTGGGGATCATTGGCGGGCTGATGTTTCTGGAAAGCCTGAGCGCCATTGTGAAGACCCGCGGCGGCAAGGTGGTGTCCACCCGGCGCAAGCATTACTGGGTGCATAACCTGCCCTTCAAAATGAAATTCCGCACGTCGGGGCTGTATATTTCCGTCATTCCACCGATCCTGGTGGGCGTGCTGGTGGGTGTGCTGGCCGCCATCATGGGGGTCGGCGGCGGGTTCATCATGGTGCCCGCGATGATTTACCTGTTGGGGATGCCGACCAAAGTGGTTGTGGGCACGTCCCTGTTCCAGATCATTTTTGTCACCGCTTTCACCACTCTTTTGCATGCCACAACCAACTATACGGTGGATATGGCGCTGGCGGTATTGCTGTTGATCGGCGGGGTCGTGGGCGCGCAGATCGGGGCGCGGATCGGGGTGAAGCTGAAAGCCGAGCAGTTGCGTATTCTTCTGGCGCTGATGGTGCTGGTCGTCTGCGGCAAGCTGGCCCTGGATCTGTTGATCCAGCCGGAAGAACTGTTCGAGATCGGCACGGGGGCGGGCCATTGAGACGTTTCCTCGCCCCGCTTTTCGCCCTGATATGTGCCGCCCTTCCTGTGCAGGCAAAAGAGGATATCGTCGCTGGCCTGAGCCAGAATATGGTGTCGATCAACGCAACCTTCGTGGGATCCGAAATCCTGATCTTCGGCGCGGTTAAACGTGAAAGCCCCGCACCGACCGATGAACCGCTGGAAGTGGTGGTGGTGGTCGAAGGTCCAAACCACCCCGTGACCGTGCGCAAGAAGGACAAGCGCTTTGGGATCTGGGTCAATACCGATGCTCTGGAAATCGCATCCGCCCCAAGCTTTTATGCCGTGTCCACCTCGTCCACACTGGACGGATCCATCAGCGTTCTGGATGACCTGCGCCATCTGGTTTCGGTCAGTCGCGCGATCCAGATCAGCGAAAGCCCGTTCACCAACGAGGATCCGACGGAATTCACCCGCGCGCTGATCCGTATTCGTGAAAACAAGGGCACCTACCGGCTTTTGGAAAACAATGTCACCGTTCGGGAAGACACGTTGTTTGACACACGGATTGCCTTGCCCTCGAACCTGACCGAGGGGCAGTATCGCACGCGGATCCTGCTGACCCGTGGCGGCTATGTCGCGGCGAGTTATGAGACCGTGATCAATGTGCAGAAGGTTGGGCTTGAACGCTGGATCTTCAACCTTGCCCGCAACCAGCCCCTGATCTATGGCCTGTTGTCGCTGTTTATCGCCATTGTCGCAGGATGGGGTGCCTCGTCGATCTTCCGCTTTATTCAACGCGGCTGACCCCCGGGGACGGGGCCTGCGGGGAAATCAAAACCAGAAAACTAGTTGGGATTTAACCCCTGGCATACGGTAGTCGGTTTCCCATATCATATGTATGAAACAGACAAACGTCCGCCAGTTTTTCCAGCAGTTCCCGAATGACGAGGCTTGCCTTGAGCACCTCTTCAACGTCCGTTTCAGTCCAGTCTTCTGGACTTGTCGCGGTTCAGTTCCGGCCCTTTGAGAGCAATATTGCCTTGAACTATGGCAAACGGACACAGTGAAGAGTTCAAGCGGGATGCGGTGCGTATCGCGCTGACGCGCGGCCTGACGCGGCGACAGGTTTCTGCGGATTTGGGGGGGCCTTTCAACGCTGAACAAATGGATCACATCCTTTGACGAAGAAGCGGTTGTTTCCGGGCCCGATCAGGATCTGGCACGGGAGAGTGAACGGCTTCGACGGGAGAACCGCATCCTGAAGGAGGAGAGGGGCGTGCTAAAAAAGGCCACGGCCTTTTCGCGAGGCAAAAGACGTGAGGGTCGCATTCATCGACCAGTGCGACGGTAAACTCAGCCAGCGCCAGCTCTGCGGCCTGCCTGGAGTATACCGTTCACGGCGATCAATCTGCCCCCCCGAAAGGCTGCATCCATCACACCGACCGCGGCAGCCAATATTGTTCGCATGAGGACCAGAAGCCGCTGAAACAGCGCGGCTTCAAGGTCTCGATGGGCGGCAAGGGAAATTGCTATGACAACGCTGCCCTTGAGACCTGCTTCAAAACACTGAGGGCCGAGCTGGCCTGGCCGCAACCCTGGTACATTCGCCGGCAATACGAACTGGCGCTGTTCCAGTACATCAACGGTTTTTACAACCCACGCCGACGGCACTCAGCCCTTGGATACAAAAGCCCCGTGACTTTCGAACGGAAAGCCGCTTAACATGAGAGCTCCTGGTCCGGAACTAAACCGGGACAAGTCCAGTAAATTTGTGTTCGCTATAGTTTCCTGCACAGTAGTAGAGCCAGCACAGACCCAAAACTAGCGCCTTAATCACCCCTCAACACTCCGTATGCTGGCTGTGACCAGCTCCGGTTTGTCCAGCCCAGCCATCTCGCGCGTCATGGATCGGACATGCGGTTGCAGCGACAGGCGCACTGTATTGACCGCCGCATGTTCAAGCCGGTTCTGCTCCCCCTGTATGATCTTTGCCAGCTCCCCCCGGCGACGACGCAAAGCCCCCGTGCGGCGCGGGGTGGTGCAGGTAGGAATGAACCGAGCGCAGCGAGGCCACGCCCAAGCCTGTCGCCCGACAGGGCGTAAGGGCGCGGGAGGGGGGATCAGGTGATTTCTTCCAACCGGTCTTTGGACATTTCGCCCGGAACGATGGTCATGGGCACCGGCAGCTCTGCCGAGGCGCGCATCATCTGGGTGATAATCGGTCCGGGGCCGGATTTGCCCGACCCGGCGCCCAGCACAAGGACGCCGATTTCAGGGTCTTCGCGAATCTGCGCCATGATCTCGGGCACGATTTCGCCTTCGCGGATCACCAGTTCGGGATCAACGCCCTGCCGGTCGCGCATCCATTTGGCGAAGACCTCGAAATGCACGGTGATCCGTTCGCGGCTTTCCTCGCGCATGATGTTGCCCACGCCGATCCAATGATTGAATTCATCCGGTGGGATGATCGAGAGCACTTCGACCCCGCCACCGGTTTTTGCGGCGCGCATGGCGGCAAAGCGCATGGCGTTCAGGCATTCACGGCTGTCGTCGAGGATCACGAGAAACTTACGCATTTTTGTCCCTTTTGCGGCGCACCCTCGGTGGGCGGGCCTTCAACCGGGGCCAGTCTGCCCGAGGGGCGCGGCTCTGTCCATTGCTTTTGCCGGGTTTGGGTGTGAGAGCGGTGCGGCCCCCTTGACGCTTAACTGGCGCGACCATCCTCAGAATGTGCCCAGTCCCAGTAAAGCTTGCGGGCGCGTTGGGTGATTGGGCCAAGCTGATAATGGGTGCCGTCGAATTCGGTCACGGGGGTGATCTTGTGCATGTTCCCGGTCAAAAACACCTCATCGGCGGCGCGGAAATCGTCGAAGGTCAGCGTGCATTCATGCACTGTGACCCCATCGGCGCGCAGGTTTCTGATGTGTCGGGCGCGGGTGATGCCCGCCAGGAAAGTGCCATTGGGAACCGGGGTGAACACCGCACCATCGCGCACCATGAACACGTTCGAAGAGGCGGTTTCGGCCACGTTTCCCAGCGCATCGGCCACAAGCGCATTGCCGTAGCCTTTTGCCTGTGCTTCGGCAATCATGCGCCCGTTATTGGGATAAAGGCAGCCGGCCTTGGCATTCACCACCGCGCTTTCCAGCACCGGGCGGCGGAACCGGGTGGTGGTGAGGGTGGTCGTGGCGTCCTCGGGGGGCAGCGGCACCTGTTCGAGGCTGATCGCAAACCCGGTCGAGTTCTTTTTCGGCATGATCCCCAGCGGTCCGCAATCCAGACCCCAATACATCGGACGGATATAGACCGCCTGTTCCGGGGTGAAGGCGGACAGGCCGTCGCGCACGATGGCAACCATCTCATCGGTTGGCACGGTTGGGGTGATCATCAGGGCCTTGGCCGAGCGGTTCACCCGGTCGCAATGGGCGCGCAGATCCGGGGCAAGCCCATGGGCAAACCGGGCGCCGTCAAACACGGTGCTGCCCAGCCAGCTGCCATGGTCCGCGGCCTTCATCACCGGCAGATCTCCCTCATGCCAGCTTCCGTTGAAATAGGTGCGGATATGGGTGCCGAGTGTCATGGGAGGTCCTAGCAGTCTGTTGGTTGCGTGATTCTAAAGCGTTTCGGGACAAACTTGAAACATATGTTTATTCCGAAACGGTCTAGCAGCGACATGTTTGCTGTCCAGTTCGGAAATTGCCGCAGGGCGCGCGCAACCTGTCAGCGAATGCCGATATCTGCCAGTGCCGATGCAAGTTCGGCAGGCAATTCATCATCGCCAGCACGCGCTTCGGGCAGGTCGCGTGGGGCGTCTTCGGGTTTCAGATAGCGCCAGCCCTGAAAGGCCCGCCGTGGCTGGGCTTCGGTTCGGATGACGTCGTTTGACAGGACGATCCCGCAGCGGCGGATCCCATCCTGTCCGATCACCTCTTCCAGTCGGATCACCTCTTGCCGGGCCAGCACCTGCCCCTTAAAGACCCAGTAGAGTGACCCGCCGTTGATCAGTTCAGATTCGCGTTTGGGCCACATCCGGGTCACATGCATCGGATTGGGACGACCGCTTTCCCCCCGGCGCATCGCCTGCCAGGCCTCAAGGTCTTCGACTTTTTCTGCGCCGACGCAGAGCTTTAGCAGGTTTATATGGCCCATTTATTCCACCGGACTAAGATCTGATAGATCACTATATCTATGTGGCCCTTCTGCCGCGCCACACTAAATGTTGATATTTTTTGAACATAGCTGGTGACAGCCTGCCCCTCTCTGGTATAAATGTCATCCCTGACAGGATGGGGCAAGCGGATGCTGTGTGCGTGCGCCCCGAAAGATTTCAACAAGATAGCCGAAAGAAAGCTTCAATGACTCGTTTTGCCGCCCCTATTGCCGAACAGATCTGGGACATGAAATACCGACTGAAAAAGTCGGGTGGGGAGGCTGAAGACAAGACGGTCGAAGATACCTGGCGGCGCATTGCCCGTTCGCTTGCGGAAAATGAGCCGGAGCGTGAGGGTGAGTTTTTCGAAGCTCTGGAAGATTTCAAATACCTGCCCGCCGGGCGCATCACCGCGGGTGCCGGCACCGGCCGGTCCGTGACGCTTTTCAACTGCTTTGTGATGGGCACGATCCCGGACAGCATGTCGGGCATTTTCGACATGTTGAAAGAGGCCGCGCTGACCATGCAGCAGGGTGGGGGGATCGGCTATGATTTCTCGACCATCCGTCCGCGTGGCGCCGATGTGAAAGGCGTGGCGGCGGATGCTTCCGGGCCGCTCTCGTTCATGGATGTGTGGGATGCGATGTGCCGCACCATCATGTCGGCAGGCTCGCGCCGGGGGGCGATGATGGCGACCATGCGTTGCGACCACCCGGATATCGAAGATTTCATCACCGCCAAATCGGATGCGGCCCGTCTGCGCATGTTCAACATGTCGGTGCTGGTGACCGATGATTTCATGAAAGCGGTCAAGGACGATGGCAGCTGGGATCTGAAGTTTGGCGACAAGATCTATCACACGGTTGAGGCCCGCGATCTGTGGAACAAGATCATGCGCGCCACCTATGATTACGCCGAACCGGGTGTGATTTTCATCGACCGCATCAACCAGATGAACAACCTGAATTACTGCGAGCAGATTGCCGCGACCAACCCGTGCGGCGAACAACCCCTGCCGCCTTATGGCGCCTGCCTGCTCGGGTCGGTCAACCTGGCCCGCCTTGTGAAAAACCCGTTTGAGAAAAACGCAAAGCTGGATCCGAAGGCGCTCGATAAACTGGTGCGCACCGCGATCCGCATGATGGACAATGTGGTGGATGTGTCGCGCTTCCCGCTTGAAGCACAGCGTCAGGAAGCCCAGGCCAAGCGCCGTGTGGGTCTTGGTGTGACCGGTCTGGCCGATGCGCTGCTGATGCTCGGCCTGCGTTATGGCTCGGATGAGGCCGCGGCCCAGACCGAAGCCTGGATGAAACTCATCGCCCGCGCGTCTTACCTGGCATCCGTGGATCTGGCGAAAGAGAAAGGCCCGTTCCCGCTGTTCGACGCCGAGGCCTATCTGAATTCCGGCAATATGCTGCAGATGGATGATGACGTGCGCGAAGCAATCCGTGAACACGGCATCCGCAACGCGCTGCTGACCTCGATTGCCCCCACCGGCACCATTTCGCTTTACGCCGGCAATGTCAGCTCGGGCATCGAGCCGGTCTTTGCCTATGCTTACACCCGTAAGGTGCTGCAACCCGACGGCACCCGCACCGAGGAAGAAGTGGTCGATTACGCGGTGCAGATGTGGCGTGACAAATTCGGGGACAAGCCGCTGCCGGATTATTTCGTGAACGCGCAGACGCTTGCGCCCGCGGATCACGTGAAAATGCAGGCCGCTGCGCAGAAATGGATCGACAGCTCGATTTCGAAAACCATCAACTGCCCGGAAGACATCAGCTTTGACGCGTTCCAGTCGGTTTACATGCAGGCGTGGGAACTGGGTTGCAAAGGCTGCACCACCTATCGCCCGAACGATGTGACCGGGTCGGTTCTGTCGGTGAGCGAGGAAAGCGAAAAGACGCCCGAGATCGAAACCGGTGCCGATGTGGTCTACCTGTCCGAGCCGCTGGGCCGTCCGCAATCGCTCGAAGGGCATACCTACAAGGTGAAATGGCCCGACAGCGAACACGCGCTTTACATCACCATCAATGACCTTCTGATCAACGGCCATCGCCGCCCGTTTGAAGTGTTCATCAACTCGAAGAACATGGAACATTTCGCCTGGACCGTGGCGCTGACCCGGATGATTTCGGCGGTGTTCCGTCGTGGCGGTGAGGTGAGCTTTGTGGTCGAAGAGCTGAAAGCCGTGTTCGACCCGCGTGGCGGTGCCTGGATGGAAGGGAAATACATCCCGTCGATCCTGGCCGCGATCGGCGGCGTTATCGAACGCCACATGGTCAATACCGGCTTCCTCGAAGCGGAAGGCATGGCCCCGAAATCGGATCCGCAGGCCGAGGTCATGGCCATCGGCGAAGCCCCGCGTGGCCCCGCCTGCCCAAGCTGTGGCCAATATGACATGCGCATGGTTGAAGGCTGCATGACCTGCGGTAGCTGCGGCCATTCGAAATGCGGCTGACCTGACGGGTGGGGCGCTGTTGTGGTGCGTCAGGTGACACGGCCATTTTAGTCACTAAATGGCCGATACCCCGTCGTTAAAAGATCAGCGCTGTGGCGATATGAATTCCCAATCGCACAAGGCATGTTCAGTCTTTTAAGAGAACCCAGCTTTCGACACCCAATCCAACCGCAACCCGGTACAGATTATCAATGGATATATTCTGTTCAGAACGCTCGACTGCGCTAAGGTAGGTTCTATTCAAACCAGCCTCTTCCGCGAGACGCTCCTGAGACCAACCGCGCTCAGCCCGAAACTTGCGCATGTTCCGGGCGACAGTGTCTCTGAGGGGGCTTTTCGGCGTTCTTTTCACACACAAGTCTATTGAGCAACGCCGGTTTTAACTCTACCTGTTTTAACATACATTCGTAGTTGTGTTACGCCGAGAGGGTGCATTTGTGAAAACACTTATCCAATCTTGTTGCGGAGCAATGAGCTCTGCTCGTCTTTGGCCCAAAATCTTTTCTGTGGTCCTGGTTTTTGGCCTCTGCCCGATCGAGGCATTTGCAGAAACAAAACTGCAACCACTGACATCAAAACCTGAGCGTAAGGCGACCACATTTTCGGTCTTGGATGTCAGCCCGGGTGATATGGCTTTTGAAGCGATTGAAGCGCTTCTGGCACATTTCGATCAACAACTTGTCGACGAACTGGTGACTCTTAATGTGCGTAGTTCGAAAGGGCGTGAATTCCGATACGAGTATGCCCAGCGGATGCTATCGCCATGGGTAACGCCGTTTATGCGCATGGGCCAGGAACCATATGAGGAAGTGATCCTGTCTCTGGCGACTGGTGTTCTCGAAGGGCGTGTCTTGGGTGTTCAGAGAACCATTGTTGCAGTTGGAAATGATCGCCCCTCAGCAGAAACGGTGTTTGCCCAAGTCAAAGAGACTTTCGGTCCACCGTCTTATGAGAAGTTCGATAGTTTTGAATCTCATCTCCTGTATCTGATTAGTTCGGATGGGTTCATTTCAAATTTAAGAGACCTGGACACTCAGATCGTAGCCCAATCTGGTCAGGGCAATCTTCGCTCTTCGACTGGCATGGCGGGCGGCCAGTTTGACAACGAAACACCTTGCGTCACGGCGATCGGTCAGGCGAATTTACCTCATTAAGCAACCGACTGGCTCACTTAATGGATTAAATCTATCTCAACTGGGAAGGCGTAATCGCATAGCAGCGCTTTAAATGGTTTGTCAGTGCGCTCTGATCATAAAACCCAGTGTCCAGAGCGGCGCTGGAAAGAGAGACGCCTTGTTTGATCAACTGAATCGCTCGGCAAAGGCGAACTTGTGTTAAATAGGCATAGGGAGTGATTCCCATACTCTTCTGAAAAAGTTTGATCATTTGAAAGCACGAAAGGTCAATTTCAGCAGCCACCTCTTCAATGGTCAGCTTTTCTGCATAGCGATCGTGAATGAATTCCTTAGCGAGACGAAGTCGATATTCATCAGCCTGTGCAATTGTTTCACTAGTTTTGACGTGACCATACCGCAAAAATAGACTGTTGAAGGCAGCATACAGGTTTTCTCGTTGGGCAAAGAAATCTGTATTCATTTCAAACGAGTGGTGCAGCCGCGAAAACTCTTCATGCAGTTGGTCGTCTAAGATTAAGTTGTTCGAAAAACTCACCGAACCGTTGATCCTTAATCTCTGCTTGAGTTGTTCGACGGCGTCGTCGTACACATAAATTGCTCTATAAGACCAATCCTTACTGCGCCCCAACCAGCCAGCATGTGCTTCCCAAGGGTTGAATACTAGAAATTGCTTTCTTTTTACCTCGCCTGACGATCTATTGCTCCGAAAACAAGATCCACCGCCATCTGTGAACGCAATCACAAAAGAGTCATGAGCGTGCATAGGAAAGCGTTTCGAAGTGAATTGCGCAGACATGAAATCCATCCCCTTAGTTTGGGGATCTTGCCAAAATTTGACCGTGTCTTTTACTTCAGTGCGAGGCATGTTGAAAATTTGTTTCAGGCAGTGGTCACTTTTAAGATGATGCAAATCGCTCTTAGCGTGTACCGATTGCAGCGTACAGCGCATAAGAAGACAGCAGTGAATCCGTCAGCGTTTTTCTGCCTATTCGGTCACTAATCCAGCGTTCGCGGCTTAGTTTGAGGCCCAAAGTTAGTGTAAATTGTGTTTCATATTCTGATCGCACGTGCAGTCGAAGCATGACTGCAATGTGCCTGTTTCCTACGACGCCTCCATAATCTACTAGGCGGATTGCACAGCCCAAACCTTGACCTCCGACACTAAACCAATTCAGGGGTCTGCCGCCCGTCGCATAACTCGAGACTAGATGATGACTGGTTTCCTGATGCTTGGTAACTTAGACAAAGGGTTTGAAACGCATATTATTGCGCCTTCGTCAAGTTGACTGTCGGATTGCAGACGCTCGGGATTTTCACGGCGATTACGACGCCTGTGGACCAGTCCAACGGCAATATGATTAACTCTGGGTTTCCCATCAATGATGTCAACAAGCCCGGAAGCTTTGCGTTGTGCGCGTCCAGTCGGTTTGCCTGCGGCAGTAAGTTGTCTAGAATGTAAAACCCGCCGGGCTTCAAGCCGCGCACGGCAAGGTTAAGATGAATAGGCTTGTCGGGACAATTGGCTGCAAAAATCAAGTCAAAATACCCTGAAGGTATAGTTTCGAAATATTGAGCTGCATCGCTGACGATACGCGAGAAACGCTTGTCGTTTGCCAGTTCCTGCTGGGCAAATTCTGCCAATTCGTTATCAAGTTCTACCGAATGCAAACTCGACTGTGCATCCATTCCCGACAAGAGCCAGGAAGCAGACACACCGGTGCCAGTTCCCAATTCCAGCATCTGGCCGGCAGGCTTGCTTGCGGCTAGCGTGGCAAGCAGACAGCCGGTAAGCTCATCCGGCGAAGCGTTGTTGGCAATCTTGGACGAATTCTTTCGTATTTTTGTCAACGTGCCGGGTACCGATGCACCGACCAAGGCGTTCGAGAAAATCGAAAAGAACATAGAAACATTAGTGCCTTCGAGGAGGGCATCTGGGTCTAAACTGCTACAAGGACGCATATTAACTCAATCTAATCTTGCGATATTGCGCGAAATCGCACAACGAATGCGCAGCGTGTGTTGGAGGGTACTGTCGACTTGATTTGGTTTTCTGCCTTGTAAATTCCGCTTTTCCATCTGTTGCTCTTTACTGATACATGCCACGATTCAAGTAACGGCGTATCAAACACCCTAAGGTTTAGATCCTCGCCGCTGTAATGATAATCGTTAATGGTTCTCCAAGTAACGGCATTCCATATTCTATGATTTTGCTTTCTGCGTATTATACACATAGCTCGAACCTATAATCATTGCGGATCCAACAAGCTGGGGTAGAGTCAAAGGTGTTCCGAAGAAAATGAAATCCGCCGCGACCGCAACTAGTGGGTAAATAAATGACAGAACCGAGATGCTCGCGGTCGTTGCTTTGGAAAAGGCAGTATAGAGAAAAATATACATGACACCTGTATGAAGGAGGCCAAGTATCACCAAATACACTGCTTCCGCATTCGCAGCATTTGCAAAATCCGCTGTATAGAATGGCAAGAACAACGCGGATCCAATGATCATGTGATAAACTGCGACCATCTCAGGCCGAACTGATTTTACCATTTTGGTAAAAATCGTTGAAACTGCATACAGAGCAGCGGCAACAAAGGCAAAGAACAGGCCGGTTAAGAAGCTGATTGACTCTCCGGAGAACTCCAAGTCCGGATTAACAATGACGACAAGGCCTGCGAATGAAACTCCTAGACAAATGGCGGCCGTCGAAGTCAGCTTTTCACGAAAAATGAGGAACCCCAATAAGACAAGGAGAAACGGTTGAATATTGTATACTACTGTCGTGATCCCGATGGTCGATTTGTTAAAAGCTGAAAACAGGAAAAACCAATTCAGCACCAATGTTACCCCACCTGCAATGATGTATATTTTTTCTTTATTGGGGATATTCCTGAATTTGAGGATGCCGAAAAATCGACAATACAAGAACAGGACTGCCAGGCCAATGGTGCATCGATAGGCGATGGCGTTGTAGGCGGGATGACCAGACCAGACCACAAAAAGCCCGATAGTTCCCGACAACGCCATCGCTATCACCATAGCAATTCGGCCAACGTACTCATCATCAAATGCATTTATCTTTGCGATTACCGACATGCTTGCAAGTCCCCTGGCCATGTTGCTTGAGTTCAGTTCTGCTGAATGCTGTGTTCTAGATTGACCAGCATGACGTCACGGTGGGCTTCGCCGCCCGTCGAGCCGAGTGGCGTAACAGCATGTTTCATTGTGGGATCGACGATCAACGTATCAAACGGTTCGCTCAGACGATATACACCAGTTGGCATGTCGTCCATTCCTGAGACCACACTGTCGGCACCAATTGCGTTCTCAGTGAGCTTGACAAGATGAATGAACACGAGCGGCTCGTCGTCCTGATGCAGCCAGACCGGTGAACTATAGGACGCTCCGCCGGGTTCCACCCTATAACGTATGAAATGAATGCTGAGGTCCAACTTGGTCATTCCGGTTTGATCTGCATAGTCTTTCAAAAGTTCTTTATCCTTGAACCAAACCGCCTGAAAGAAGGCGTGTTCCAGAATTTGTTCCGGCAGAACTTTAAAACGCCGGACAACTCCCCCATCGGTTGAATTGGCAGAGGCAGATTGAAGGTAGAACTGATCCTTCTTAATCGTGATTTGATCGCTGTCAACATCGTAGGCAATCTTCAACATGCCGCGCACACGAACCGGCGAATACGGATCCAGTTCAATAGAGGCGTCGAACAGGCCCTGGAAATCAGAAACCACCGTTTCATCCAGCCCCTGATTGTAGTATTGGCCCGGCACCAGTCGAAAGCCACCAACCATATTGATAGGGTCATTGACCTTTGTCGGCATCGCCGAATGGGCTTTTTCCATAGTATTAAGCATTGACAGTTCCCTTCTCCATTGCACGTTTAGTCTTGTCTTCAAACTTCGAAGCCAACAGCTCATTGCAGCCGCCTGAACACGGTGCCCGCAAAAAGGCACTTTCGGCCTTCTGTGCTCCAACTTGCGCAGCACTCTTCCTGAGTTGTTGAAACACGAGGTGGCGATTGGCACAGATGATAAATGCGTCCCACGTGGCGGTTAGAATGTCGCTCGATGTTGCTACGACCTGCCAAGTATCTGTCCCTGTGCTCAAGGCCTTCAGTTGAACCTGCACCCGTGACCGCGACCCCATCGCCTCAGCGCCAATATCCGCCGAGTAATCCAAAAGTGAAAACTTTGGTATATCCGGAAATTCTTGTGCCAAGGCCGATTCCATTGCATTGCTCAAGGCATCAACAGATCCGATACCTGATGCGCTTGCACGCACTGTTCTCCGACACTTACCAACAAACAATTCAACGTTGGCCCGGCTATCCCGACCGGACGCATCAGCGGTATCGCGAACATCGAAAACTTTGGGTGTGAGAGGCAGATCAACGTCGAACAGATTCTGAGCAATCAACAAGTCAATACTTCCGGTATTCAACTCGACATTCTCGCCATCACATTCACGTTGTTTGATTTCGTCAAGGATGACCTGCAGGCGCCCGTCATTTTGACATGCTGAAACCCCCAGTCTTTTTAGATAGATGCGCAGATTCGATAACCCAGCCTGTGACGAAAGTGTGGTTTTTGAGCTTCGCCCTACATTCCTTGGATCAATGTGCTCGTACAAGCTACCATCCTTCCCTACCGCAGATGCATGCAATCCAGCTTTATGGGTGAATGCATTCTCGCCGACAAATGGGGCGCTTTGGCCGACCTTGACGCCTGCTTTCAAGGCGACATCGTTCGTGATTTCGGGCAACACAGTGAGCATTTCTTTCCTGACGTTTGTTGGCACACGCGACTTGAACGCTACAAGCGGTAGCAACGTAGACAGATTCGCATTGCCGCATCGCTCTCCCAGCCCGGCAATCGTGCCCTGGATTTGACCTACTCCCGCCTGAGCTGCCAGAAGGCTAGCGGCGTCGGCAAGACCAAGATCGTTGTGGAAATGGACCCCGACCGCTTCCAGCGGTAGAACCCGGGCTACGTCCACCAGAATCTCGGACACTTCCGAGGGCAAAATGCCGCCGTTCGTGTCGCAAAGTACAACTTTTTCCGCACCTGCCTCGTAGGCCTTGAGCGCACAGCTTAAAGTAAAATCGCGATCTTGTTTGTAACCATCAAAGAAGTGTTCTGCGTCGAGAAACACCTTCTTTTTCCTTTGTTTTAGATAACCAATGCTATCCACGATCATGTCCAAATTGTCCTGACGGCTGGTTCCATTCAAGGCATGCTGTACATGGCACGACGAAGATTTGCCTACCAAACACACATTCGGGACTTTTGCTTCGGTCAAGGCCCGGATCGTGGGATCGTTTGCTGCCGTGTTTCCCTTTCGCCGTGTCATTCCAAATGCAACAAGCTCGCTGCGGTGAACCATCGGCGGATCTTGAAGCAACACATTGTCCGTAGGATTTGCCCCTGGCCAACCGCACTCAATAAAATCCACACCAAGCCGATCCAGAGACGCTATAATCGACCTCTTTTCGGCTACCGTGTATTTTACTCCAACGGTCTGTGCGCCGTCACGAAGCGTTGTATCGTAGAATTCAATTGCTGGGGTTTCAATTCGAGGTATCATGCAGCCAAACCTTCATCGTCAGAAATCTTGTTTTTCTGGATGGCATCGGTCATGCCCGAAAACACATGCTCAATGGCATTGTGCAGACCCCAGAACTCGCGATAAGGTGGCCACCCTTCATGCCCGTTGTCGATGTCACGCTGACGGGCGTAAGCCGAAATAACCCAATCTTTCTCGGATGGATGGCGATGATGAAAGTCGTGTTGTGGGAGATCCCCGATCAGAATGAATAGCCGAACCGGTAGATGGTAAAAAACTGTTGCTATCCAGAACCCAACCCAACGAATTGCACGTAACAATGGTTTCTCGATATCGGTTGGCGGTACCGAACCACAGAACCGACCCCAGGATTTGAAGACGTGATAGTATTTCTTTTCGACTTTCTGGTTGGGATCGTCGGGCACCAGCCATGCGTGTTCGCTACAGATTTCAACGAACGCGCTGATCTGGTACAGTAAAGTAACTGGTACTGCGTAAACCAGCACGAATGCCAACAAACCGTTCGGCGCCAGCACAGCTGCCGAAATCATGGCCGTCCAAAAGGCAACAGATGCTGCGCGTCTCCACGGTCCGCAGGTGACAAAATTGAAAACTAACCGGCAATAGAAGAATTTTGCATGAAAGACTGGCGAAAGGATACGTGTGAAGAACTTCGCATAGAGTTCTTTCTTCGTCATGTCATGGGTCATGCCGTGCCCCGACAAAAACTTCACAATTGGATCATTTTGGGTAGCAAATGTAAGCGCACGGTGGTGCAATCCGAAGTGATCGCTGCGATAGCTCATGGCATCCTGAGTACACAAAAGCGTGGTAACGAGCTCTCCTGTGAAATTGTCGAGCTTGATGTTGCCGCTAAACATACGATGCACACACTGGTGTAGAATAACTGCGGCCAGTTTGCGACCGCCTGCAATTACCATAGCCCAACCTGCAAACAACCAGAGAATGTTGACCTGCCCATAGAAAGCTGCAAGGCTGAGGCCGAAGCCTCCAAAACACAACGCGGTAGCGGTCACGAAATGGGCCAGTGGCGAAAAAACAAACATTGGTTTTTGGTTCGGCAACGCCTTACCTGTTAGCCAAGTCCAGAAATTTTGAGTGAAGTTCGGAAAGACCAGATATTTCTCACGAATGGATAACATAACACCTCCTTGGAAATTGTCGTTCTGATTAGAGAAAGGCCAAGCGCTATTTAGCGATCGAGATTTTGACACGCCGGTTTTGACGACCCTTATTTTCAATTTTCACAATTGAAATTGGAGGGCAGTCGCTTGTGTTTCGAAGATGCGTGCCGCCACAGGCTTGGCGGTCAACCTCATTGATATTGACAATCCGAAGCTTGTTGTCTGGCGTACGAGGTGGTACCGCCGATTGTGAGCGGATCAACCCGGGTTCAAGTTCTGCCGCGTCATAGTCGATGTACTCGTCGGTAATTTTGTGATCTTGCGCCAAAATGTTGTTTACTGTTGGCTCCAACGCTCGAATTTTGTTATTATCGACGTCTGGAAGGTTGAAATCCATTCTTGCGGTTTTGTCGGCATACATTTGCACCCCTGTCACCAAGGCATTTTCAAATTCACGGAAGATTACGGCATTCAATACATGCGTTGCGGTGTGCACCTGCCTCATACTCTCACGAAAGTGAGTGTCCACTTCTGCAATCAAATCACCGCTGGCCAAATAGTTTTCATCTTCCAGATTGACCCACCATCCCGCACCGGCTCTGGAAAACCCGTTAACTTTCACTCTGGCTGTTCCAAAATCCAGCCAACCTTGATCAGGAAGCTGTCCGCCGCCACCTGGATAAAAAGGCGAGTTGGCCAGCAAAACCCGCCCTGGCAGCGCATCCTGGACGGCTGTCTCAATGACAAAAGTCTCCGGGTTCTCGATGTAAAATTCTCTTTGCATGTGGGTCTCGGCTGTTCGTTTAACACATATCAATATTTACTTTTGGGATAGGCATATTGGTCTAAATTGAGCCTGTCTTTGGTGATTTTTGACAACGCAATGTTCTTGACTTTTTTGATTCGAAACGGATCGGACACGCCGCTCAAAAAGCAGTTTTTATGTGGTGGCGATTTAAGCAAAGCTGGTGCTGTGGCTTGATCTGTACGCGACCGTGGTCCTGTATCGATCTCGTATTTACAGCACATGAAGGCGTAATGGTGCAGGCGATTTTGGGTGAAGACTTTGATGCCAAATCCCGGTTTGAGCGCCTGTAGCCGCTCTTTCGCCAGCGGAATGAAGGCATCTTGATAAACAATTTAAGCATACTATCTAGCCCTGAGCCTTAAGCGACCCCAGATCTTCACAGGTAGTGGACACCCGAACCGGTTTGTCAAAAAGCGGGAATGTCTGGCTCTTCGGTGGCTGGTCCTAGTTGCGGCGAAAGGGCAGTTTGAAATCCAACAGGATCAGCGCGGGTGAATGTCTGGTTTAGTGAAATCCGCTGTGTTGCCGCAAATTGCGCGCTGCACATGCGAGTAAATGCTGCGTCAGCAAGCACCCGCAAGGGCAATGGGCGGCAAAGTCCTGCACTACCAACTTTCAAGAACGCTGCGGCGAACGGCGGCTCGCCGGATCATTGATACGCCGCTTCTATTCAGATTGTTGGTTCGGACTCTAGCAAAACCTAGAGCAACCGAGTGACGATTTGCTGTTCAAGGAGGGGCGGCGAGGCCTTCGTTCGCTTCACTAAATGAAGGTAATTCATTCTGAATTTTTTGGTCAGTATACCGCGCCAATGTGATATGAGTGTGTTGATACAAAAAGGTTTTTCATGTGCGGATAGGTAATGTCAGATGGAGCGCCACATGTTTTTGTTGTGAAAGCCCACAACAGTTTGCAATTTGACCAGCTTAAATTGCAACTCTGACCACTAAAATTTTGCCATCGCCCTATCGGGCGGTGGCATTAAAATTTTAGGATACTGTCTCAAGCCAGATAAAGCGCTTGGCCATGTTGTCCGCCCCGACTACAGAATTTAACGTCCGGCCCAACTCGCTTTTACTATGCGGTTGTGCTGTTGCGTCAGCGCGAATTGTGAAGCAAGTTTCGGCACAGGCCTCTTAAAGCGTTTCGGGATATCCCCGCCCGAATCCGTCAGGGAAACGTGTTCACATGAGGCAATTCTCAGTGGAAACTTGGGAGGCTGCTGGGGAGGGAAGCAAAGCTTTAGGGCTTCGTATCCCGAATGACAAAATGTTTTGTGGTGGTTTCTATAACTTCCCAGAAGCCTTTGAAGCCGTCTGGAATGAAGAACGAACCACCTGCAGTGAATTCCTGCCGGGTCCCGTCTTCATGGATCAAGGCGCATCGGCCGGACACGATATAGCAATACTCTTCCTTGCCCGCGAAGGCGTGCCATTTGCCGGGGGTCGAGGTCCAAACCCCAACGGTCAGCTTCCCATCCGGGCTTGTCGAATGAACCCAGATATCCTGATGGGGGTCGCCCTCGACCACGCAATTCGGGATGTCTGCAAGACGGCGCGAGGTTTTGGCGTCGGACGTTTTGCTAAGGTCGACAACGTGAGGGATCATACGTCTTCTCCTTCAGCTTTCAAGATATCTGCGGCATCGGCCTGGGCGGCGGTGACGGCGATCATGTGCAGGATGTCCTCAGCAGAGCACCCGCGCGACAGGTCGTTGGCGGGGCGCGCGAGCCCCTGAAGGATCGGGCCGATGGCCGCGGCTCCGCCCACGCGCTGGGCGATTTTGTAGGCGATGTTACCGGCTTCCAGATTGGGGAAGACAAAGATGTTCGCGTCGCCCCCCAATGGCGATCCACTGGCCTTGGAGGCCGCCACATCCGGGACAAATGCCGCGTCAAACTGAAGCTCGCCATCAATCAGCAGATCGGGGTTGGCTGCCCGTGCCAGTTCCGTGGCCTTAACCACTTTCGACACTTTGTCATGCGAGGCACTTCCGCGCGTCGAGAACGACAGCATCGCAACCCGCGGCGTGTCGCCGGTCAGGGCCACGAAGGATTTGGCGGATGCCTGTGCAATCTGCGCCATTTCTTCGGCCGAAGGGTCTATGATCAGTCCGCTGTCGGTGAAAATATGCGCGCCTTTCTTCGTGTGATGCTCTTTGCAGAACAGCATAAGAAAGAAGCTTGAGATAAGCTTGGAACCGGGCTTGGGGCCAATCACCTGAATGGCCGTGCGCACGATCTCGGCTGTGGTGGCAACGGCACCGCCGACGGTTCCGTCAGCATGGCCTGACTTGACCATTAGAGCCGCGAAAACATACGGTGATTGTGCGGCTTCACGGGCCATGTCCGGGGTAACACCCTTATGCTGGCGCAGCTTGTGATACAGTGCAGCCAGATCATCCAACAAGGGTGACGTCGCTGGATCCTGAATGTCGATCCCGTCGCCTGACGTGGCCCCAGCACGGGCAAGTTCCGCCTGCACGGCGGCCTTTGGCCCCACCAGCACAATCCGGGCGATCCCTTGCGCGCGGGCCTCAATGGCCGCCGCTACGGCACGGGGATCAGCGCCTTCGCTCAGCACGATCTTCTTTTGCGAGCGCGCTGCATTTTTCAAAAGCATTTCAAGCGGTTTCATCGTGTGATCCTTCTCGACGGATTTGCTTAGTGGCCCAGCATCAGGACGCCAGCGAGGACAAAGAGTGCGATAAAGATCGTCTCGACCACGATCATCGCGATCGCCTGCCCGCCCACTTCCAGAATGCGTTTGAGCGAGGTTTTCATGCCTACAGCGGCAATCGACACCAACAGCGCCCAACGGCTGAGCGACGACATCGCGTCGACCAAAGCAGCCGGGATCAGGCCAAGCGAGTTCAGGGTGGCGAAAATGAGGAAGCCGATGACGAAGGATGGCAGAATTGGCGGACGTTTGCCTTTAGCCGCATTGTCTTCGGCAAAGCGGCGCACCAAGACCGAAATGATTAGCACCACCGGGGCCAGCATCGCCACGCGGATCAGTTTGACCATCGTGGCCACTTCGCCTGCCTGATCCGACACCGAGAAACCCGCGCCGACAACTTGTGCCACGTCATGGATCGTGCCGCCAAGGAAGACGCCTGATACTTCGTCGTTGAAGTTAAACGCCTCGGTCAGGATCGGATAGGCGATCATTGCGATGGTTGACAACACCGTGACCGACAACACGGTAAAGATCAAGTTGCGCTCAGAATGTTCGTTCTTGGGCAAGACTGCGGCAATCGCCATCGCAGCGGATGCACCACAGATCGCCACCGAACCGCCGGTCAAAAGACCAAAACGCCACCCTCGTCCAAGGATACGCGCCACCAGAAGGCCAAACAGGATGGTCAGGATCACGCCGAGAACAACAACCGCGATCAGTTTCGGGCCAAGGCCCACCATCAGCTCAACGCTGATCCGGGCCCCTAAAAGCGCTACACCAAAGCGCAGTACGGTGCGGGCGGTGAACTCAATCCCCGCTTTACACGCTCCGCCGCTGTCTTCGGCCAGGAAATGAAAAGCAATGCCCAGAAGCAGCGCCATCAGCATTGCAGGCGCGCCGTAATGTTCCGACAAAAACTGTGCCGCCGCAGCCACGACGACCGACACCAGAAATCCGCGCCAATTGTCCTGCAGAAACGCCACTATACGGGGTGCAAATGCGGGGGCTGTTCTGTCCTGCATCATCACTTTCATCCTGTAAAAGAAAAACGCGCCCCCTCTTCTTCAAGGGGGATGAAGAGAGGGCGCAGGGAATGCCGGGGCGTAGGCCAGCCCCGGCAAGGGAGCTTTCATCAAACCTGTTGCGGGCGCATATCATTCTTGTTGATGCCGGCGACCTTGACTGGATTTTTCATTGCGTCGCGGCGGAATGGCTCGCCGAGTTCCTGGTTGATCATGGCCTCGATCAGGGTGGTTACACCGTTTTTCTGATCTTCAATCGCTTGGTTCAGGGCGGCGGTCAGCTCGTCCTGGGTGCGGGCGACGACGCCTTTCAGCCCGCAGGCATTGGCTATACCGGCGTATGAGACTTGGGTGTCCAGCTCGGTGCCGACGAAATTATCGTCAAACCACAGGGTCGAGTTGCGCTTTTCCGCGCCCCATTGATAGTTGCGGAAGACAATTTGCGTGACCGCAGGCCATTCCTCGCGACCGATGGCTGTCAGCTCTGTCACCGCGATACCAAAGGCGCCATCACCCGAGAAACCCACAACCGGCACGTCCGGACGGCCGATCTTGGCGCCCACAACTGAAGGCAGGCCATACCCGCAGGGGCCGAACAGGCCCGGAGCCAAGTATTTGCGCCCTTCTTCGAAGGACGGATAGGCATTGCCGATGGCGCAGTTGTTACCGATATCGGACGAGATGATCGCCTCCTTCGGCAAAGCGGCCTGAATGGCACGCCAGGCTTTGCGCGGGGAAAGCCAATCAGGCTTGGCTGCACGGGCGCGTTCATTCCAGGTGGTGCCCGGATCGTCTTGCTCATGATCCATCGACGTCAGTTCCTGAGCCCAGGCAGATTTAGTGGTGGCGATCATGTTCAGGCGATCTTCGCGGCCAGCATCACCAGCCGTATCTGACAGTTTTTCCAGCAGTGTCGTCGCGACTTTCTTGGCGTCGCCCACGATTCCCACGGTTACCGGTTTGGTCAGGCCGATCCGGTCAGGGTTGATGTCGATCTGAATGATTTTGGCGGCAGAGGGCCAGTAGTCAATGCCATAGCCGGGCAGGGTTGAGAACGGGTTCAGCCGGGTGCCAAGCGCCAGCACGACGTCAGCTTTCGAGATCAGCTCCATCGCGGCTTTGGATCCGTTGTAGCCGAGAGGGCCAGCATGCAGGGGGTGTGAACCCGGGAAAGCGTCGTTGTGCTGATAGCCACAGCAAACCGGAGCAGAAAGACGCTCGGCCAAGGCTTTGGACGCTTCGATCGCGCCGCCAATTACAACGCCTGCACCATTCAAAATGACCGGGAACTTGGCCTCTGACAACAGCGCAGCAGCCTGATCCAGCGCCTCAGCGCCCCCTTGCGGCAGTTCGAAATCCACAATGGCAGGCAGGTCGATATCAATCACCTGGGTGAAATAGTCGCGCGGCACGTTGATCTGTGCGGGGGCCGAGTTGCGCTTGGCCTGCATGATCACCCGGTTCAGGACTTCGGCCATACGCGATGGGTCACGGACCTCCTCCTGATAGCAGACGCAATCGGCAAAGGCGCGCATCTGCTCCATTTCCTGAAAACCGCCCTGGCCCATGGTCTTGTTGGCCGCCTGCGGCGTCACCAGAAGCAGCGGGGTGTGGTTCCAATAGGCCGTTTTAACCGCAGTCACGAAGTTGGTGATGCCGGGGCCGTTCTGGGCAATCATCATCGACATCTTGCCTGTGGCACGGGTGTAACCATCGGCCATAAAGCCGCCAGATCCTTCATGGGCACAGTCCCAGAACGTGATGCCCGCATCTTCAAAAATGTCCGAAATCGGCATCATTGCCGACCCAATAATCCCAAAGGCATGCTCAATCCCATGCATCTGCAGAACTTTTACAAAAGCTTCTTCCGTCGTCATTTTCATTGTTCTGATCCTTTTGTTGGTTGTTGCCAGCTGGCGACAGCGTGAGTGTTTCTTGTGTCTGTTAAGGGGGTAGTTTCGCGCCTAAAAGTAGGGCCAAACAGAATTTCAACTTATATCCAGATTGGAGTGATGCGCAGGTGAGGCCACGCGACGCGGCCGACACCTGTTGTTGCGATGCAATTACAGAACCTCGTCGTTTAGATAGTACCAAACATAGGCAAATCTCTGCCCCAAACGGCGGAACGGGGTTAGCAAGCCGTGGCTGGGAAGGGGGGATGTAAAGATCGGCAGGTCGAACGCCTTGTCCGATTTATCGCCCGCAACCAGCTGTGCCATGCGGCGTCCGGCCTGCGCCGAATACATCACGCCATTTCCGCCATAACCCATTGCGTAGAAAATCTTTTCATCTGGATTCGGCTGGAAGATGCGCGGCATCATGTCGTGACTGACATCGACCCACCCCCACCAGGAGTAATCGAGATTGATGTCCTCGAGCGCGGGGAACTTGCGGGCCAGACCGGCCTTGAGAAGTGTAAGGTGTCTTTCGTTCTCGGCGTCGCGCCCCGTCACAGCACTGCGCGATCCGATCTGCATCCGGTTGTCAGGCAGAAGGCGATAATAGTGGCGCAAGGTGCGGGTGTCCGTCAGTGGCGATTTTGTCTGAATTCCACACTCTTTCAACTCGCTTTCAGTCAGCGGTCGGGTCACCATGGAGTTGGACAGAATCGGCATCAAACGGTGCTTGGTTTTCCTGTTCAGGCCGGGGGGCGTATAGCCCGCTGTAGCCAGCGCAACCGACTTGGCGCGCACGATCCCACCAGGGGTGCGCAGGTGATGCACGTTCCCTTTGGTTTCCCAGCCCATGACCGGGCTACCAGTATGGATCTTCACGCCCAGACGACGGGCCATTTTCGCGTAACCAAAGGCAAGCTTACCCGCGTGAATACAGGTCCCGTCGGGTTCCCACATGGCACCCGCCGCTTCCTGATCTTTCACGTGTTTCTCGTGCAGCTCTTCACGGCTGATCATGCGTGCGCCATAGCCGAAGGTTTCGTTCAGCAGTGCCGCTTCCTTGGCCAGCTTCGGCAACACCTTCTCGCGGTGTGCGATATAATAGTGGCCACCGGTCTGCGGATCACAATCAATGTCATCCTGTGCGATCAAGTCGTCGAACAGCTCGAATGCCTCGGCCACTTCGCGGTGCATGCCTTTGGCGACATCCACGCCCCAACGCTGGATCCACTGCGACCGCTTCAAGCGACCGGATGAGATTTGAGCCTGCCCACCATTGCGGGTGGAGCATCCCCAGGACACCGTGTTGGCTTCGAGCACGACTGCTTGAATGCCGTATTCTTTGGCCAGATGGATCGCGGTGGACAGGCCAGTATAGCCCGAGCCGACAACGGCGACATCCACATCCATATCCGACGAGACAGGCCCGTCATCTGCAGGCGGCTCGCCCGCAGTACCGATCCAATAGGTCGGCGCGTGGTCACGATTGTGGCCGGGACCCGCGTCGATGATCGGGTCGTATTTCGGGTCATAGCTGGACTTGGGCCAGTGACGCGGAAGGGTATGGTCAACCATGAGGGACACTCCCGAAATAGGGGTAAAAGAAAAATCCGGGCCGTTTTCAGGGCCCGGATGGTAGAGGCGATATTCGCGCTCCGGGCTTAGGCTTTGAACATGGGGCGCGTCTTGCGGAGCGCCTGTTTCACGATGATCTCCCCATCGCGCAGGGTGAAAAGATCCGCCCCCTCTGCTTCGATCCGCATGCCGTTTGCGTCTGTTCCGGAAAAAGTCCATTCACTGACGGCGCGGTCGCCATGCACGAAATGTGAATGGTGATCCCAATGGGCATCTTTCATGCCCGCCCAGACGGCGGAGAAGGCGTTGGCGATGGCGTCGGCCCCTTCGATCTTGTTGCCGTATTTCTCGTCGCCAGCCACGGTGTAAAACACGCAGTCATCGGCGAAATGGGTCATTACCGCATCCACATCGTGGCGGTTGAACGCGTCAAAAGTGTCCGCCAGATCTTTGGCAGTCAGGGTCTTGGTCATTGGTGAGGTCTTTCAGTCTTTGAGAGGATCGTGGTCGCCCAGATAGGGGACAATCAGGGTTGGAATTTGGGATCGGCGCAGCACCCGCTTGGCAACCGTGCCAAGGAAAGTGTGCGAGAACCCGTGGTCATGGGCACCAAGGACAATGAGGTCGCAGCTCATTTCCTTGGAGCGCCGCAGGATCACTTCGGCCGGATGCCCATCGGTCACTTCAACCGATGTCACCAGATCGCGGATCTTTGCATCTTCGCCTTCAAAGCTTGCCCAGAACCGGGCCTGCCGTTCCGCCAGCACCTTTTTCATCATGTCATGGCGGCGCTTTTGCGCGGTTTTGCGGGTTTCCTCGTTCAGGACAAACATTTCCATCGCGATACGTGCGTCATCTGACATCGGTTCATTCACGTGCAGAACGTGGATTTCCGCCCGGGTGGCCTGCGCGATGCTGGCGGCATGGCGCATGGCGTAGGGAGAGTTGCGCGACAGGTCGGTGGCAAAGAGGATATTGGTGATCAGCTGTTGCATGATGTTATCCTTTCATCAGTAGCCAAAGAGGCGCGGTAGCCAGAGCGAAAGCTCGGGGAAGAACGCGATGATGAAGATCGCGATCGTGTTCACGGCGGCGAAGGGCAGCGCGCGGATCGAGATCTTTTCGATCGAGATGTTGGATATCCCTGATGCGATGAACAGGTTCTCGCCCAGCGGAGGTGTCTGGAAGCCGATACCCAGCGTACAGACCATCACCACACCAAAGTGGATCGGGTCGATGCCTACCGAATAGGCAACCGGCAGCATCACCGGCACCAGGATCAGGATGGTTGCCAGGGTCTCCATGAACATGCCCACGAAGAGCAGGAAGAAGATGATCAGCGCCCAGATGATATACAGGTTGTCGGTGAAGCTAAGCATGTTGTCCGCGATGATCGCAGGGATCTTGTTTTCCACCAGCAGGCGGCCAAATACCGTTGCGGTGAACAGGATCAGCAGCACGCGACCGGTCAGCCAGGTGGTGCTTTCAAGCGACTGGAACAGCGACGACCATGTCAGCTCTCGATAGATGAACACGCCCACGACGAGGGTATAGAAGATCGCGACGATTGCGGCCTCGGTCGGGGTGAAGAAGCCGGAATAGATGCCGCCAAGGATGACCAGCGGGGCCATCAGCGACCAGAAGCCGCGATACATTTCGCACAGGACGAGGCGCGGTGACCATCCATCGGCTGAGCCTTTGAAACCGCGCTTCTTCGACATGATGTAGTTCATGATCAGAAGGC
Organism: Aliiroseovarius crassostreae; assembly: GCF_001307765.1. Taxonomy (GTDB): domain Bacteria; phylum Pseudomonadota; class Alphaproteobacteria; order Rhodobacterales; family Rhodobacteraceae; genus Aliiroseovarius; species Aliiroseovarius crassostreae. Next base: position 528,326 of record NZ_LKBA01000006.1, on the reverse strand, counting down.
TTGAGGCGATCAGGAAGGCAGGGACAAACCCGGCGATGAACAGTTTCGAGATCGAGACCGATTGGAAAGTGCCGAATTTCTCGACCGCTTCCGGCGGGGGCGCCATGCCAAGAGCTGCGATGCCAAAGATCACCATTGGGATCGAGGGCGGAATGATGATGCCAAGGCCACCGGATGATGCGGTGATGGCGGATGCGTATCCGCGTCCATAGCCGCGCTCGATCATGGCCGGGATCATCAGCATCCCGACAGCAGCGGTGGTGGCCGGACCCGAGCCCGAGATCGCCCCGAAGAACAGGCAGGCCATGACGGTGGCGGCCGAGATGCCGCCGGTGAATGGCCCGGCAAGGCTTTCAGCCACATTGATCAGACGTTTCGAAATGCCAGCCGCTTCCATCAGCGCACCGGCCAGAATGAAGGCAGGCAGCGCCATCAGCGGGAAGGACCCCACCGAGGTGAACGCGATCTGCACGAATTTGATCGGGTTCTCATCCAGATACAGGAACGAGATCAGCGACGAGACGCCCAGCGCCACGGTGATCGGAGCGCCCAGTAAAAGCAGTCCAAGAAACGACCCGAACAGGAGTGTAACGATTTGAGTTTCCATTGAATTTCCCCTTCGAGCCGCCGTTAACGGCTTTCGTCCACGTCCGTCGCACCGCCCGCGCCCGACTTGATTTCATCAAGGTCGATCTGGTCGGGGTCGGCGATGTCATCACCAAGGACGAGTTTCTTGTAATTCACCTGCAGGATGCGGATCGTCATCAGCGTGAAGGCGACCGGCAAAACCATGTAGATATACTTCATTTCGACGCCCAAGGTCTGGGATTTCCAGAACTTGTTCATGCGGTTGAAGACGAAGTCGTAGGCCAGCCAGATGAAGTAGACGTTGAAGAAGATCCAGAAAAGGTCCGCAAAGGCCTCGACCCACTTGATGTAGCGGGCGGGAAGGAATTTAAACTGGAACGTGACCCGGTTATGCGCGCTTTTGAGGGCGGCATAGCTGGCGCCGAAAAAGACGAACCAGACAAACATGTAGACCGAAAGCTCTTCGATCCAGCTGAATGAATATCCAAAGAATTCGCGCGATACGATCTGCACGAACAGTAGTAAGACAAAGCCCGACAACAGAAAGCGGCAAATGATGCTTTCGATGTTGTCTAGAAATTTCCAGAACATTGCAGTCTCCTCCCGTGGTCGAAGAAGCGCCGTGGCGCTTCCTCGTTATCTTTTTTTAGTGATACTGGGGGTGCTTACTGGACCGGGTCACGGCCGATTTCGGCCAGGGCTGCGTTCAGCTTTTCGATGCCACCAACCGAGTCGTAGAACTTCGGCCAAACGGCTTCGGTCGCCAACTTGATGAACTCGGCTTCGCCATCTGCGGGGTCCGAGATCTCCATGCCGCGCTCTTGCAGCACGTCTTTGATCTTGGCTTCTTCGTCGCGCAGGTACTGTGCTGAGAAAGCGGTCGCGGCTTCGCCAGCGGCCAGAACGGCAGCCTGATCTTCAGCCGACATGTCCTGGAACACGGCTTCCGATACGATCAGCGGCTCGATCGAGAAGAGGTAACGAAGGTTGGTGATGTATTTCTGAACTTCATCAAACTTCATCGCGTAGTTGGTGATGTAGGGGTTGTCCTGACCGTCAACAACTTTGGTCTGCAGACCAGCGAAGGTTTCCGACCACGCCATCGGGGTCGGGTTCACGCCCCAGGACTGGTAGGTGGCGATCATGATTTCGTTCTTCGGCGTCCGGATAACCAGGTCCGACAGGTCGGCCACGGTGGTCACCGGGTGCTTCGAGTTGGTCAGAACGCGGAAGCCCGAATAGGCCCAGCCGATGATGCGAACGCCGGCGTCACGAATGGTGTTTTCGACCAGTTCCTGACCTACCGGGCCTTGGGTCAGCTTTTCAGCGTCTTCCAGGCTCAGGATCATATAGGGCAGCGTCAGGGTGCCAACGGTTGGCGAGAACGGGGTGACGTTGTTGATGGCCAGGATCGAGAAATCCAGCGTGCCGATCGCAGCTTCGTTCACGGTGTCTTGTTCCGAGCCCAGCTGACCGTTCAGGAATAGGGATGCGGTGTGCTTGCCGCCGGTGTTTTCTTCCAGAGCCGCAACAAATGCCTTGCCCAGCGCTTCTTGAGTGCCGCCAGCGCCGTCACCAACTGCGATCTTGAAGTCTTTCGCTTGGGCCGCGCCAGTGGCAAGCAGAGCGGTGACAGATACGGCTGCGGTCAGGGTGCAGACTTTCTTGAAAAATGACATGGATGTCCTCCCGGTTTGTCATCTTGGATGATCGGGCGTTGCGGAGCGCGCTCTCCTCATGCGCTTTACAAATGCTCCGTTCGCCTCGGTGCGAAGAGGGTAGGTTGCCATTAACGTTTCAAAAATATATACTTGTGCGCGCAAAGTTTCACATATTGCGAACATGACTATGGCGCTGAATTCACTTGTTAATAATATAGGCGACGCCGATCTGAGGTTGCTGCGGATCTTCAAATCAGTGGTTGATTGCGGGGGGTTGGCCGCAGCTGAGACCGAACTGAACATCGGCCGATCGACCATTTCGAAGCATCTTTCAGACCTTGAGCACCGTTTGGACCTGCGGTTGTGCAACCGGGGACCCGCGGGATTCGCGCTGACCGAAGATGGCGCGAAGGTTCTTGAGGCCGCCGGCAGCCTATTAAGTAGCGTATCGGATTTCCGCGCCGAGGTGAATGAGATCAAGAAGAGGCTGGTTGGCACCATTCGCATCGCATTTTTTGACCAATGCGCCTCGAACCCCGAGGTGAAGCTGGCGAAGTCAATCGCGGCGTTTAACCAAGCCGCACCGAATGTGGAAATCGACCTGTCGATCGAGCCGCCGACCGCCATCGAAACCAAGGTGATTGGTGGGGGGCTGGATATCGGCATTATCGCGCAGCACAGGTCGTCGCCCAGCCTGAACTATGTGCCGATCTATGGCGAGAACATGTATGTGTATTGCGGCCAGGAACACGAGTTCTTCGAGCGTAATGATGCTGAGCTTTCATTGGCTGACGTGCGCCAGACCAACTATGCGGGTATCAGCGTGAACTCTCCCAACCTGCATGTGGGACAGCAGCTTGGGCTGCGTCGCTCGGCCAAAGTTCAAAGCGAACATGCGCTGTCCATTCTGATCTTGTCGGGGCGTTATGTCGGTTTTCTTCCGGATCACCTTGCCAAGGAGTTCGTGCAGCGCGGCCGAATGAAAGCGGTTCTGCCTGACCAACTGTACTATCGCACAACATTTTGCGCCGTCACGCGGCGCAGGCCAAATCCCAATCGGATCACATCTCTCTTCTTGCAAACACTTGAGCGTTTGCACTCAAATTAGCGTATTGAGTATGTAGAGTATGCGGTTGGCAGTTCGTGATCCTAAAGCGTTTCGAAATCAACTTGTGTCTCAAGCTAATCTCGAAACGCTTTGGTGTTATCGACGATAATTTGGATCACCCTATTGGGGTATTGAAGGAGCAGGGTATGATGGCATCACCAGCAACAAAAGGCATCGATCACATCGGTTTGACGGTCAGGGATCTGGCGGCCAGCAAGGCCTTTTTCGTAGGTGCCCTTGGCTGGGAACAATTCGGTGGCAACCCGGATTACCCCAGTGCCTATATGACCGATGGCAATGCCAAGCTCACGTTGTGGGAATGCAAGACAGATGCATTCAACGAGTTTGACCGGCACGCCAATATCGGACTACATCATCTGGCATTGAAAGTGACAAGTGCGGAAGAGTTATATTCTGTGTTTGAAGCGGTGCAAAACTGGCCAGGTGTAGAGGTGGAATTTGCTCCGGAATTTTCTGGCAAGGGGCCTAAGGAACATTTCATGGTTTACGAACCAGGTGGCACCCGTCTGGAAGTGTCCTTCGACCCGCGCTGAGCCAGTGAATGCGCCATTGTGCTGACATCGTCCATTTAGCTGTTCATCTTTTACATAGCCCGCCCGCCCCGGCATAGGTATTGCCTCATCTATTTGACAGCCTGGTAGCAGATGGGATCAAGCATGGCGATATCAAGCACCAGGGCCGACCCGGCGTATTTCGCCCGGGTCTACCCGCCTGTTGCTGACGACCCTGCTGATGACACGTCTGGAATGCAGGTCAAGAATGACCGCCAGATAGAGCCAGCCTCCCGCGTTCAGGCATAGCTGATGTCCATTGCCCGGCAAGGTATTGTCGAAGAAAATGTCCCGAGAGGGGGCGGCCCATTTCTGATTGGCCGATCCGCGCGGAAGTCCCGGTTCCTGGCATGGGGAGGGATCTTCTCCCCATGGCGTGGTCACGGAAGGGCGCCTTTCGGCCAGATGCCAGCTTGGGCCAGCCCTGCTATGCTGATCCCGGCCAAGGGGCCAACACGGGGCCAGCACGCAAGCGATTCCCGCCCTTTTTCCGTCAATTGATAGGACCAAAGTCGATAGTGTATTGCCCGAAATCCCATAAGATCGCCGTATCATGTTGACCCCGGCCCGAAACATCCTGTCCCGCGCGTCCATCTCGGTGCGGTTCCTGTTTGCCGCCTGTATCGTGATGTCTTTTGCCGCCTATGTGCTGGGGACATGGGTGGTGCGCAAGATTGAAAACGGGGTGGTGCAGAATTACGGCTCGACTGCCGCGCTTTACATTGAAAGCCTGGTGTCCTCGCGGGCGTTGCAGCGCATCTTTCATGAAGAGGACGCGGCAGATCCCCATGGGGCGCTTCACACGGTTTTCACAGCAGGTGCCCTGAGCGAGCGGGTGGTGACCTATAAAATCTGGGACCGCAGTGCCATGATTTTGGAAAGCAATAACAAAGCCCTGGAAGGGAGCCGTTTTGCGCCGTCCGAAGCGCTTTTGACCGCCCTGAACGGGGACGTGGCCGCAAGTTTCAGCCCGCTGGAGGTGCATGCAGAGACCGAACAGGCCATTGTCGGCCTGCCGCTGCTTGAGGTCTATGTGCCAATTCGTGACCCGGCCAGTGGTGAGGTGGTGCTGGTGGTCGAGTTCTATGAGCGGGCGGAGAGGCTCGTGGAGGATCTGCAGAAAGCCCGGCGCGACACATGGTATGTGGTGGCCGCGATTTTCTGTGCCAGCGGGCTTGCGCTTTACGGCATTGTGCTGTCGGCCAGTCGCCTGATCGAACGGCAGCGTGCCGATCTTGCCGCGCAGCTGGAGGCGACAAGCGAGCTGCTTCGGCTCAATACCGAGCTCAGAGAGCGCATGGCGCTGGCGGCGCGGCGGTCCTCCTCTCAGGCCGATCGCATCATGCAGCGGATTGGTCTTGATCTGCATGACGGAGTGGCGCAGCACCTGTCGCTGCTGGCGCTCAGGCTGGAGGGGGCCGGGCTGGCTGACACGGCGGATGGCGAAACGGTGCGCCGCTCGCTGTCAAATGCCATGGCGGAGTTGCGGGCGATTTCGCGCGGGCTTGCGCTGCCGGATATCGAAAAGCTGACCCTGAGCGAGATTGCCGCGCGGGCTGTGCAGGATCACAACAACGCCTTTGCAGCCGAAGTCCGGTTGGTGGATGAGGTGAAAGAGGAGCTACGCCCGGAGGAAGCCACCAAGCTTTGCCTCTACCGTGTCATTCAGGAACTGCTGGCCAATGCGGAAAAACACGCCAGGGCGCAGAATATCACCGTGCGCCTGTCGCAAGGTTCGGCCGGGATCGTGGTTGAGGTGGCTGATGATGGGATCGGGTTTGACGTGGATCAGGCAACCCGGCTGCGCGAAGATGGTGGGCAGGGGTTGATCGGGCTTGAAGACCGGCTGGCCCCGCTTGGCGGCACGCTCACGGTTCAATCGCGGATCGGTGCGGGAACCCGCGCCTGGTTCCATTTGCCGCTTGAAGGAAAAGAGGTAGGGAAGACAGATGACACTGCGCATTCTGGTCGCGGATGACCACCCGATTTTTCGCGACGGGCTGGTCACCAGCCTTGAGGAAACCGGCGAGTTTCAGGTGGTGGCGCTTGCCTCGACTGCGGATGAGGCGGTTGAACTGGCACGACAGCACCAGCCGGATCTTGCCCTTGTAGACCTGTCCATGCCGGGGGGCGGGATGCAGGCCATTGCCCGCATTTCTGCTGATAACCTGTCCGGCAGGATTGTCATGCTGACCGTGTCGGAAGAGGGGGAGCATGTCACCGAGGCGCTTCAGCTGGGGGCAAATGGCTATGTGCTCAAGGGGGTGTCCGCCCGCGAGCTGCGGCAGATCCTCAAACAGGTCGCAGAGGGAGAGACCCATGTCTCGCCTGCATTGGCGCAAAAGGTGCTGTCGCTGATGTCACAGGGGCAGGGCAGGCCGGAGCCCTCCCCGCTGCGCGATCTGAGCGCGCGGGAAGAGGAAATCCTGCGGCTGGTGGCCCGCGGTCAGAGCAACCGCGAGGTGGCAGAGGCGCTTGGGCTTCAGGAAAAGACGGTCAAACATTACATGACGGCCATCATGGAAAAACTTCATGCCCGCAACCGGGTCGAAGCCGCGATCATTGCCCATGAGGCCTGGCGCAGCTGACCGGGAAACCGCCTGTCCCTCTGCCCCCCGCGCAGATCCCCGCGACAGGGCAGGCTGGACGGGACAGGCTGGTCAGTGGGGGCTGGTCAACTTTTCTCGCGGGCCGAGAAGGTGGCGTTGAAGGCGATGCTGACCCGATCTTCGGCTGAGCTGTTGGGAAACACCCAATGCATCAGGTAGGAGGGGAACAGGATCATCTCACCTGGCTTCGGTTTCAGGCTTTTTTTCACCTTGAAAGCCTTGGCGTTCAGGATGCGCCAGTTCGGCAGGTCGCTGCGGGGATCCAGAAATTCGATCCGGCCACTATCCGGGTCGTCCGCCTTTGGCTGGGCCACGTAGTAGACGCCGCTCCAATGGGCGCCCGGATGGGTGTGCGGGGCGTTGAACGCGCCGGTGGGGTTGCGGTTCATCCAGGCAAATAGCTTCAGGTCAAGCTGGTCGGGATCCGTGCCGCCAATGCGGCGGGTGGCCTGTTTGACGGCCGTTTCACACAAGACAGACAGCAGCGAGATACAGGGGGCCTCTTCGTCAAACAGGTTGCCTTTTGAATGCCAGCCCCCCCGGTTCGACTTGGCCGACCCTTTGTTTTGCCGCTCCAGTGCCTGTCCGAACGCCAGAAGCTCTGCGTTGAGGGCCTCATGCCCGTCGACCTGAAATGAAAAGAAGGGGCTGGAGAACAGCTTTTCGTATTTCTGTGCTTCGATCATTCGGGGGGTTCCGCGGTGTAAGAACAGGAGGGCGGGTGCGCAGCTTTGTTTTTGATCGCGCGCACCCGGTTTGGAAGGGTCAGACTGTGCTGGCCGCGACGATCAATCAATCGTCGCTTTCGTCGCTGCCACCTTCGCCATCATCGCGGTCGTCACGATCATCGCGATCCGAGCTTTCATCATCCCGATCCCGTTCGTCATCATCCCGTTCATCGTCATCACGATCATCGTCACGCTCGTCATCGTCGCGTTCATCATGTTCGTCATCTTCATGATCATCGCGCTCGTCATCGTTCTCGTCATCATCATTTTCGTCGTCGTTTTCGTCGTCATCATGCTCGTCATCCTGCGAGACCTGAATTTCAGAGGGGGTGATCAGCCCGTCCCCGTTCAGATCGCTGCGCTTCATGATCGCACTGGCCCCTCGGGCGCTGAACGCGGCTTCCAGCTCTTCCAAAGACAGGGTGCCGTCCTTGTTCTGGTCGATCTCGCTGAAATTACGCGATTTTGCCCATCCGGGTGCGGCGACCATGGCGCAAAGGGAGGTTGTCAGCAGCAGGTGTTTGAGTTTCATCTTGGATCTCCTTGGTCCAGTGCCGGTTTGGCAGTTCAGTGCCGGTTTGGCGTCTGCCCCCATCCTGACATTGCGGGACAGGGGTGGGAACGCACCTATGTCCGGCACTTTTTCAGACCAAGGTCGGGCCCAGGTCAGCCCAGGTCAGTCCAGATTGCCCCGGACCTGCCAGGGCGGGCCATGGTGGGCCGATGAGGGGGCCATGCCCCCGTCACCGCTCAGGCCCTGCCATGACTTAGGCCCGGACAACACTTAGGCCCGGACAACACTTAGCAGGCTGCTGAAATAGTCCTGCCTCGACAGCGGTTTGAGAACATGATTCACCATCCGGGATGGTTACGGCGGGGGGGGTATGATGCGCGGAACGGACGAGACGAGCGGGTCGCTGTTCAGCTATGTCGATCTTGAGGAGCGCATCCCGCCGCGACACCCGCTGCGCAAGATCCGGCAGGTGGTGAATGACGCGCTTGCCAGCCTCGATGGCGAATTCGAAGTGCTTTACACGGATTTCGGCCGCCCCTCGATCCCGCCGGAACGGCTGATCCGGGCGAGCTTGCTCCAGATCCTGTTCTCGATCCGCTCCGAACGGCAGTTGATGGAACAGATGGATTACAACCTGATGTTTCGCTGGTTTGTGGGCCTCGGGATCGACGATCCGGTATGGGTCCCCACGGTATTCACCAAGAACCGCGACCGGCTTCTGACCACGGAAATGTCGCGCAAGGTAATGGCGGCGATCCTGGCGCACCGCGAGGTCGCGCCGCTGCTGTCGGACGAACATTTCTCGGTCGATGGAACGCTCATCAAGGCTTGGGCATCGATGAAAAGTTTCCAGCCCAAGGCTGAAGCCGCTCCGCCTGACGATGAAGGACCCGATGATCCGCCCGCGCCTGTTGGCCCCCTTGAGACCGCGCCTTCCGAGACCCCAGCCGAGACAGACCCGATGCCCCGCAACAAACGCCACCACCGCAATGCCGAGGTCGACTTCAAGGGCGAGAAGCGCTCGAACGCGACGCATGCCTCGACCACCGATCCGGATGCGCGCCTTTACAAGAAATCCCCCGGCACGGGTGCCATGCTGTGCTTCATGGGGCATACTCTGATGGAGAACCGCAACGGGCTGGTCGTGCAGGGTGATCTGACCCAGGCCCCTCTCGGCAGATTGCTGCGCAATCGCCTGCCGGGCAATGGACGGTCATGCCGAGCGCAAGGCGGCACTGGACATGATCCATCGACATTCCCCCGGATCGACGCGGCAGCTGACGCTGGGTGCCGACAAGGGATATGACGCGGCCGGGTTCGTGTCCGACCTGCGCCAAGCCTGCGTCACGCCCCATGTCGCCCAGAAAACGAGATTTTCAGCAATCGATGGCCGAACCACCCGGCACGAGGGCTACGCTCTATCCCAGCAGCACCGAAAGAAGATCGAAGAGCCGTTCGGATGGGCCAAAACCGTCGGCGACATGGCGCAGACCATGTATCGGGGCGTCGAACGCATCCGATCCCGCTTCATCCTGACCATGGCCGCCAACAACCTTGCCCGGCTGCCGAGGTTGCTGGCGGTATGAAGGGAAAGATGGCCCCAGAAGCGAGCCGTGGGCGCGCCGACAGACATGACACTTCAGTCGAACCGGACCTGACGACGGGAAAGCGTTCCGGCTCAGCGACTATTTCAGCGACCTGTTAGGGAAGGCACCCGGCAAGGCTGTTGCCCATGTTGCGCAAAAGATCGCCATAGAGCGCGGGCCCCGGTGTCAGGCGGGTGCCCAGCGGATCAATCACCCGGACCTCAACGCCGGTGCTGTCAAACACGGTGGCAAACAGGCCCGGATCAAACTGCGGTTCCGCAAGCGCGCAGCGGATGCCGTTTTCACGCACCACCTCTTGCAGCGCGATCAGCCGGGCCGGGCTGGGCCGACTGGCATCACCCAGAGAAATTGCCCCCGCAGCGGCAAGGCCGAAATGGCTTTCAAAATACTGATAGGCGTCATGGAACACCACGAAAGGGGTGGACTGAACCGGGGCCAGCTGGGTGCGAAGCTCACCTTCCAGCGCGGTCAGCTCTGCGCGGGCCTGATCCGCGTTGCGTTGATAGGTGGCCGCGTGCTCGGGGTCGAGATGGGCCAGGGTTTCGGCAATCCGCGTCAGCCAGAGATCCGCATTTTCCGGGGCAAGCCAGGCATGTGGATCCGAGCCGCCGGGGCGGTGGTCATGCCCGCCATGGTCCTCATGGTCCTCATGGTCCGTCTTTCCGTCAAAGACCGGCGTGTCGCGCAGGGCCAGACGCCGGGTGCCGGGCAGGGTCAGAAGCTCAAGCTGGGTTGCCTGTGACGCGATGGTCTCCAGCGGTTTTTGCAGCCAGGGCACAAGGTCATGGCCCATCCAGACCACCAGATCCGCCTGCGCAAGGCTGGCCGCCTCCGAGGGGCGCATCGCATAGCCATGCGGAGAGGCGCCGGGCGGCAGGATCAGCTCGGGCGTGCCCACCCCCTGCATCACCTGCGCCACCAGGGAATGCACCGGGGCGATATCGGCGGCCACTTTCGGGACCTCTGCCAGCGCGGGCAGGGCAAGCAGGAGGGGGCTGGACAGAATTGAGGTGAACGCAAGAAGGGGGGAGAGTCGCATCGGGTTCCTGTTACTTTATAACATCGCTGCTCGCTTGCTATATGTAATACTATATCATATCAAGTGAAAAATCCGGTGTCTCAGAGCGCCCCTAATTCGATGGACTTTCAATGACCCAATCCGTTGCAGACCCCCACAGCCGGGACGACATGGCCACGCTGGGCTTTGCCAAGCATGATCACCATTCCTGCATTCATACTGCCCTTGAGGCCGCTCAGGCCCATTGCGCCCGCGAAGGGTTGCAGCTGACGCCGGTGCGCAAACGGGTTCTGGAAATCCTGCTCGATCGTCATACCGCGCTGGGCGCCTATGAAATCCTCGATATGCTGCGCGCAGAGAAGCTCGGCTCGCAGCCCCCGGTGGCCTATCGCGCGCTGGATTTCCTTGTTACCCACGGGTTCGCCCATAAGATCGAGCGCCTGAACGCCTTTATCGCCTGTGCCCATCCCGACACCGAACATGCCCCCGTCTTTCTGATCTGCCGCGCCTGTCAGGCCGTGGCCGAGACCCATACCGACCTGACCGTGGGGCGGCTGGGGCAGGCGGCCGGGGCGGTGGGGTTTGCCATTGAACGCATGGTGGTTGAGGTCGAGGGGCTTTGCCCCAATTGTCAGGACGCGGCCGCATGACCCTGATCCAGACCGAAGCCCTCTCCGTGCGCCGGGGGGGCAAACCAATCCTGACCGGTGTGGATTTTTCGCTGAGCAAAGGCGAGATTGTCACCATTGTCGGTCCCAACGGGTCGGGCAAATCCACCCTGCTGAAACTGCTGATCGGGGCAGAACGCCCCAGCGCCGGCAAAGTCCACCGACAAAAGGGGCTGCGCATCGGCTATGTGCCGCAAAAGCTGCATATCGACCCGACCCTGCCGCTGACCGTTGCCCGGTTTCTCAACCTGCCGCAGCCGGTCGACAGGGGGCAGGCGCAGGCGGCCCTGGAACGGGTGGGCGCGTCAGGGCTTGAGCAGCGCCAGATGACCGACCTGTCCGGGGGCCAGTTTCAGCGTGTCCTGCTTGCCCGTGCGCTGCTGATGGAGCCGGACCTTCTGGTGCTGGATGAGGCCACGCAAGGGCTGGATCAACCCGGTTCTGCGGCCTTTTACCAGCTGATTGAAGAGCTGCGTCAGGAGCTGGGCTGCGCGGTGCTGATGGTCAGCCATGAGCTGCATGTGGTGATGGCAACCTCGGACCGGGTGCTGTGCCTCAATGGGCATGTCTGCTGTCAGGGCGCGCCGGAACAGGTGGCGTCGGCCCCGGAATACCGCGCGCTGTTCGGATCGGGCACCCATGGGGCGCTGGCCCTTTACCGGCATGAACATAATCATAGTCATGACGGGCACAGCCATGACGGGTGCAACCACGATCAGGGTCCTGCGCCCTCACGCGCGCAGGCAGATCAGGCCGGTGAAGATCAGACCCGTGCAGATCAGACCCGTGCAGATCAGAAAGGTGCGGTATGAGTTTTCTGGATGCGTTTATGGTGCGCGCCGCCCTGGCCGGGCTGGGCGTGGCGCTGGCCGCTGCCCCCTTGGGGTGTTTTGTCGTATGGCGACGAATGGCGTTTTTTGGCGATGCCACCGCCCATGCGGCGATCCTTGGCGTGGCGTTGTCGCTCAGTTTCGAAGCGCCGGTTTTTGTCGGGGTGCTGATCGCCGCGCTGGGGATGGGCTATGCGGTCTCGACCCTGAGTGTGCGCGGACATGCGATGGATACGCTGCTGGGCGTGCTGTCCCATTCCGCCATCGCCTTTGGCCTCGTGGCGGTGTCCTTCCTGTCCGGTGTGCGGGTTGATTTGATGGCCTATCTGTTTGGCGACATTCTGGCGGTCAGCCGGATGGATCTTCTGGTGATCTGGGGCGGCGCGCTTGCGGTGCTTGGCCTGCTCTGGTGGCGCTGGTCTGCGCTTTTGATGGCAACGCTGAACCCGGATCTGGCGGCGGCTTCGGGGATTGATCCCCGACGCGAGCAGTTGGTCCTGACCCTGGCGCTGGCCCTTGTGGTGGCGGTGGCGATCAAGGTGGTTGGGGTCCTGCTGATCGGTGCCATGCTGGTGATCCCGGCGGCGGCGGCCCGTCCCTTTGCCGCCACGCCCGAGCGGATGGTGCTTGGGGCGGTGGGGTTGGGGGGGCTGTCTGCGCTGGCCGGATTGCAACTCTCGTTCTGGATCAACACCCCCACCGGGCCGACCATTGTCTGCGTGGCGGCGAGCCTGTTTGCCCTGGTGGCGCTGGGCGATGCGCTGCGCGCGGTGATCCGGTCCTAAAGCGTCCCCGGGACCAATCGGGCTTGCGTGCCGGCCCCGAAATTTCTGCTGTATTGGCATCCAATGCCGCTTTCTGGTTTGCGTACCGTATATGCAGGAAAAGTCATATTTTTCGCCCAAAAATAGCGGGAAATTTCGAAAGATTGTTCGAATCATCCAGTTAAGGTTAATGTCGAAGCGCAAAGGGTGGGGGCCCTGAACTTGGATTTGACATGCGCAATTTGATTTCAAACCTCCCCCGCAAAGCGATCCCGACCCGCGCGGTCCTTGCCCCACGGCGACGTTTGGGCAGCCCTTGCCTACGCGCGGCACGGGGCATTTCCATCTGGTTTCTGGTGCTGCTGACGGTGCTGCTTGGCACTGTCCCGGCACAGGCGGAAGGGGGGGCAGAAGTGCAGGCACACAGCGATGGGTCGGGCTTTGCCAGCCTTGGCTACGGGCGCGTGTTCACCAATGATATTATCGGGGATGGCGATGACCGCTGGCGCACCGGTGCCTATGTCCTGTCAAATCTGCGTGGCCCCAGGGGCACCCTGTCCCTGCCGGACCGGATCGGTGTGCTGTATGAGCTGCGCTTTGGGGTGCAGATGATCGCTCCTGCCAATCTGACTGAGGGTGGGTCGGAGGACCGGCCCTATGCGGGGGTGATTTCTGCAGGGCTGCACAGTTATTTCCAACGGGGCCGGGCCGAGCTGCGCGTCGGTCTGGATCTGGTCGCCACCGGTCCGTCGACAGGGGTGGGCAATTTCCAACAGTGGTTTCATGAGCGTTTCGACATGGTGCCCCCCTCGGACAGCGTGCAGCAGGCACAGATCGGCAACAGGATTTTCCCCACAGCCTCGTTTGAAATTGCCCGCCCGATGCGCTTCGGCGTGGCCACGCTGCGCCCGTTCCTGTCGGCACAGGCCGGGGTTGAAAGCTATGCGCGGATTGGCGGGGATCTGTTGTTCGGCCCGGCCTATCGCAACCCGGTGCTGCTGCGGGACGTGACCACGGGACAGCTTTATCCCGGCCTGCAACAGGCCTCCGACCCCGGTTGGTCTTTCCTGATCGGTGCTGACCTGGCCCATGTGTTTGACAGCGCGTTGTTGCCGCAGGACCGGGGGCTGGATCTGACGGACCTGCGCGCCCGTGCCCGCGCCGGGGTGCAGCGGCAGGGGCGGCGATGGGGAATGTTTTACGGCCTGACCTGGCTGGGACGCGAATTTGACAGCCAGCCCGAGGGGCAGCTGGTCGGCTCGGTCAGCCTGCGGATGGCCTTCTGAGGGCGTGGAAAAGGCCCGCTGATCGCTGTTTCGACAGGCCCCTATCTACAGCGCCTGTTCTGAACCTGTCTTGCGCCCTGTGTCCTTTTCGCAAGAGGACCTGTCCAAAAGATGTGGAAAGGTTAACAAGCCGCTTCACAGGCCGAATCACCTCTGCTAATGTGCCTGCAATAAAAAAGAAAATGGCAGGTACAGGCATGAAGACGGGCTATCGTGGCACGTTTGTCATCTCTTGGGCGCAGACGGAAATTGACGGTTTGGCGAATGCTGCCAAATCCGTATTGGGTATGGGCGCCATCTGGCGCTGGACCGGCGCGCCGTTGCGGGTGGACGGACCACAGGATGTGCTGAGGCTGACCGAAGCCTCGGGCGAGGCGGATCTGCGCAGGCGGGCCGCGAAAATGGTGCATAAACTGGTGGGGGCCGCGCTGGTTCCGGGCCTCTCGATTGAGGCTGCACCGGTTGAGGATCCCCTGCTTAATATGGGGTTCAAGGTCACGGACGGGCACCGGAGTTTCACCATTACCCTGATCGAGGTCGGTCCCGGCAAGACGCCGCTTCTGATGTTTGTGGATGATGTGCCGCCGGCTGATACCGATCTTTGGGTGGTTGAGGCCCGTCTGGAACCCAGCACGGTGAACCGCCTGACCGATCAGCCGACTGGCGTGATCTGTTTCACCCCCGGCACACGTATCCGCACCCCCGAGGGCGAGGTCCTGGTCGAAGACCTGCGCGAAGGGGACCAGATCCAGACCCGTGACAATGGCGCGCAGACGCTTTTGTGGATTGGCCAGCGCCGGATTTCCGGGGCGCGGCTGTTTGCGATGCCGGAGCTGCGGCCGATCCGGGTGCGGGCCGGTGCCCTGTCCAGCGGGCAGCCGGATGAGGACCTGCTGGTCAGCCCGCAACACCAGCTTCTTTTGCGCGGGGACCGGGCCCGCGACCTGTTCAACAGTGACGAAGTGCTGGTGCGTGCGCAGGATCTGGTGGATGAACGCCGGGTGATCGTGGATGGATCCGTGCGGGAGGTGACCTATTACCACCTGCTTCTGGAGCGCCATCAGGTGGTCTGGGCCAACGGGGTTGCCGCGGAGAGTTTCCACCCTGCGGGCACGGCGCTTGAAACCGTGGAAGACGCGCAGCGCGCGCGCCTGTTTGAGATGTTCCCGGCACTGGGCCTGAACCCGATGAGCTATGGGGATTATGCCCGACGCACATTGACAAAGGCCGAGGCGGCGATCTTGCGCGGAGTGGCGTAGGGTGATTTCGTGTTGTTGGAGTTCGCAGCGAGTATTGAAGTTGGCTCTTTTCGCCCATCGCAGAACGTCTTCGAGATAATTAGTGGCAGGTGCGACCTCGTGACTGAAAAAACTACGACGCGATCTCGGGCCTTTTGCGGGTCACCGAAGCAGTGGAAAGTGAGCTTGAGCGGGTAATTGCCTCGTTGGTTAAAAGGCCAGATGGATTGTTTACTACGTCTCCAAGACTGTCATTCGGTCACAAGGTGAATTTGTTAAGAGCCGTTTGGGAGCGCGAACCTGAACAGGCAGACAAAATTTGCAGCGTTTTGCAACGCCTGAATGATCTGCGAAATGCTGTTGCCGACGCGGATCCTAAGAATATTAGTGGATGTTATACAGCATTAACCGAAGCATATCGGGAGATTGATAGTAGTACTGGAGATGAGGTGGATGTTCTCACAGTGGCCCAGAGTATATGTCTGTTCTTGGGTGATGGGTCGATCATGACTGACTTCATGGCAATGACGGAAGCGCTGGACAATCTTGTCAATGTTAAGATGCCAAAGATTTTAGGGGGGGCAAAGTAGATTGCCTCAGATGTTTAAATCTTACCCACGTATCGGTATTGCTTTGACTGGTAATTGTGCTTGCTCTTTTACCACTTCCCCGTTGACACGCCCCTCCACCCCGCTATAAGCGCCCAGTCGGTCCCGTTCAGGGGCCGCAATCATTTGGTGTTGGTGGCCCTCGCAAGAGGATGCCTGTCAAGCTCGAGAGCCCCGATCATTTTAGGGTGTGCCGCAAGGCCCCTTAATTTGCCGGACCCGGTTCAAAGGCGAGAGGACAACGCCCTTTATAGTCGCGGTTTGGCCGGGGCGGGGAATACTTAACGGGTGCGAAGGTCCGCTTTTGCAATCCGAAAAGTGGGAACCGGTTTTCGGATCAGATTGCGAAGCCACTAAAAAGGATATCAGCTGTGACGAAACGTACCGCTGCCAAGTATAAAATTGACCGCCGCATGGGCGAAAACATCTGGGGCCGTCCGAAATCCCCGGTGAACCGTCGTGAATATGGCCCCGGCCAGCACGGCCAGCGTCGCAAGGGCAAACTGTCGGACTTCGGTCTGCAGCTGCGCGCCAAGCAGAAGCTGAAAGGCTACTACGGCGACCTGACCGAGAAACAGTTCCGTCGCATCTACGGCGAAGCCGAGCGTGTGAAGGGCGACACCGGTGAAAACCTGATCGGTCTGCTGGAGCGCCGCCTGGACGCCGTTGTCTACCGCGCCAAGTTTGTGCCGACCGTCTTTGCCGCCCGCCAGTTCGTGAACCACGGCCACGTGACCGTGAACGGCAAAAAAGTGAACATCCCTTCCTACCGTGTGAAAGAAGGCGACGTGATCGAAGTGCGCCAGAAGTCCAAGCAAATTGCGCTGGTTCTGGAAGCTGTGGCTCTGGCCGAACGTGATGTTCCGGACTACATCGAAGCCGACCACTCGAAAATGACCGCCACCTTCACCCGCACCCCCGGCCTGTCGGACGTGCCGTACCCGGTGATGATGGAACCCAACCTCGTGGTTGAATTCTACGCGAAGAACTAAGCACCCGCTTAGGCTTCGCCGATCCACAGAATTACGAAAGGGCTGCGTTTATCGCGGCCCTTTTTTTCTGGTGTGTGGCCAGGTGACATGAATGTCGGTCATGCGGACGGAGCTGACGTTCGCCCTCGGTGATGCGAGGTCCGCTTCGCCGAGTTGACGGCTTATCAGCTAAAGAACTTTCGCCGTGCTTCTCGTTCTATTGCGTGGCGCAACTGAAGATCGGCCAACTTCTTCATTTCCTGCTTCCTTTGCAGCGGGTCGGTCGTCCCTTGCAAAACCAAAAGTTGCGCGTCCACTGCCTTTTTCAGCTCGAACTCGCGAGGAACAAACCCAGCCTGCGCCATGATACGCATTCCGACACCAATTGCATCTTCGCTCGGACGATTGGGCAAAGGCTTTCCCGCACCCTCGAGATCGTTGAGCTTTCCTTCGGCTTGCGCCTTCAGTATCTGCTGTTCCGCGAGGTTGCCAGAAGACATGTTGTCATCCGTTATTGAATCTAAAGTCCACTTGGAATACGCAAACGCCGAGATAATGTCAACTCAGTTGACAATGATGAGGGCCATATGAAATCTGCCTCCGGAGAAGACCTTTACGCTGGCGTACGACTTGTGCGACCGCTGCTGCGCCGCATTACCGCGCGCGTCGAACGGGACTTGCAGGGTACGGATATTTCCGTCGGACAAAGAGCGATCCTTGAAGCGCTCCACGAAACGAAGCGTGCCACTGCGCCTATGCTAACCGAATGGCTCGACATGAAGCGGCAGTTCGTGGCGCGCGAGCTCAAGGTCCTACTGAAATCCGGCATGGTCGAGAAGTCAGCAAATCCCGATCATGCTAGATCGCCTTTTTATGTTTTGACCCACGAAAGTGCCGACCTGATTGGCGCCGTTCGCGAGCGTGAAAAACAGGCTTTCGAGGCGTTCGCTGATCAATTCACCGTTGGGGAGGTCGCTTCTTTCCGCAAGATCATGGAGGCGTTGTACGGTGCCATGCTGGTCGATGAACATCGAGTTAACCATCACAAGACGGGCAGCGGACATTGATGCAAAGTGCAGCATCAGTTAAAACGGGCTCGAAGCGGACATTCAATCGCTCCATGGCACTGCTCTGACTTCTGCAAGACCTGGAAGAGTAAGGCCGCATTTGCAGGCATTAACCCCGCACCGCAAAGCCACACATCCCCAGCTAAACCCCCTGTTGGCGCTTTCCCCCTTTCCCCTCCCCGTGCCCCCCTCTACAACCGCCTCAGGCGTTTCGCGTTCGACCAGGGGTGGAAATAGGGCGAAACCTGCGGGTCATGGATGTGTCACGCAGCGTTTTGTCTTTCCCCAACCTGCGAACAAAGGCAAAACGCTTTTGAAGGAGATACGGTGATGGCGAAGATTGAGCCCCAACCAGGGATCATGACAATCAAACCCTATGTGGGCGGGGCCGCGAAAGTGGCGGGCGTTCAGAATGTGGTGAAACTTAGCTCAAACGAGAACCCGTTTGGCCCCAGCCCGGACGCGGTTGAAGCGTTCAAGCGCGCGGGCCATGATCTGCATCGTTACCCCAATACCGACCATGCGGCCCTGCGCAAGGCCATCGGAGATCTGCACGGGCTGGACCCCGAGCGTATCATCTGCGGTGTCGGCTCGGATGAGATCATCACCTTCCTCTGCCAGGCCTATGCCGGGCCGGGGGACGAGGTGATTCACACCGAACATGGTTTCTCGATGTATAAGATTTCCACCCTGGCTGCCGGGGCAACCCCGGTTGAGGTGCCAGAGCGGGAACGCATGGTGGATGTGGATGCAATCCTTGCAGGCGTGACCCAAAACACGCGGCTTGTGTTCATTGCCAACCCCGGCAACCCGACCGGCACCATGGTGGGGATGGGTGAACTGGCCCGTCTGGCGGAAAACCTGCCGCCACAGGTGCTTTTGGTGCTGGATGGGGCTTATGCCGAATATGTCGAAGGGTTCGATGGTGGCGCGTCGCTGGTCAGCATGCGCTCAAACGTGTTCATGACCCGGACCTTTTCCAAGATGTATGGGCTTGGCGGACTGCGCATTGGCTGGGGCTATGGCACGGCCGAGGCGATTGATGTGCTGAACCGTGTCCGCGGGCCGTTCAACCTGTCGATGCCGCAACTCGCCGCCGCCGAGGCCGCCTTGCGCGACCGTGACCATGTGGCGAAATGCCTGTCGGAAAACACCCGGTTGCGCGGCTGGATGGCCGAGGCGCTGGCGGAAATCGGTGTGCCCTCCGATACGTCCTGCGCCAATTTCATCCTCGCGCGGTTTGCCACGGAAGACGAAGCCAACGCGGTGGATGAATATCTGCAATCCGAAGGGATCATCGTGCGCCGGGTGGCGGGCTATGGCCTGCCCAATTGCCTGCGGATCACCGTGGGGGACGAACCCTCCTGTCGCCGCATCGCCCATCTGGTGGGGCGGTTCAAAGGGGTGATCCCGGATCCGAAACAGGCCGGCAAGGCAAATGCTGCGACGAAGGAGGGGCAGGTATGAGCACTCCGGGCCAACCCGTTTACAACCGCGTCGCCCTGATCGGTCTTGGCCTGATCGCCTCCTCCATGGCCCATGCCATGCGCCGCGCCGGTCTGGCGGCTGAGATTGTCGGCACCGCGCGCTCTGCTGAAACCCGCGATATCACCCGAGAGATCGGGTTTTGCGATCGGGTGGTGGACAGCGCCGCCGAGGCGGTGAAAGAGGCTGACCTGGTTGTGCTGGCCGTGCCGGTGGGGGCGATGGGGCGTGTGGCCGAAGAGATCGCACCGCATCTGATGCAAGGCGCCACTGTGACCGATGTCGGGTCTGTGAAACAGGCCGTGATCGAGGCTGTCGGGCCGCACCTGCCCACGGGTATTCACTTCATCCCCGGCCATCCGCTGGCGGGCACCGAACATTCCGGTCCGCGCGCCGGATTTGCCGAGCTGTTTGACAACCGCTGGTGCATCCTTGTGCCCAATGGCTCTGATCCGGCGGCGGTGGCCCGGCTGCGGGCGCTTTGGGAAGGGATGGGGGCCAATGTGGAAGAAATGGAGCCCGACCATCACGACCTCGTGCTGGCGGTGACCAGCCACACCCCGCACCTGATCGCCTATACAATGGTCGGGGTGGCGGATGATTTGCGCCGGGTGACCGATAGCGAGGTGATCAAATACTCCGCTGCGGGGTTTCGTGATTTCACCCGGATTGCGGCCTCCGACCCGACCATGTGGCGGGACGTGTTCCTGACCAACAAGGACGCGACACTGGAAATCCTCGGCCGGTTCACCGAAGAGCTGTTTGCCCTGCAACGGGCCATCCGCACCGGGGATGGGGAACAGCTTTTTGACTATTTCACCCATACCCGTGCGATCCGTCGCGGTATCATCGAGGCCGGACAGGATACGGATGCCCCGGATTTCGGTCGCGTTGGCCAGCACGAGGCCAAGCGGAAATGATCGGGCGGGGGCTCGGGGCGCTCTTGCTGGTGACCGCATTGTGCGGGCAGGCGGCCCTCGCCTACGCGCCCGAACGATCTGAGCGCCCCCTGTTGCGACCGGGCACCCCGGTTTTGGCGCTTCCCGCAAAGCCGCAGTTTAACGTGGTTGTGCGGTATCACGCGGATATTCGCCCGCGCCTGCGTCCTGGCACAGCGACCCCGGGCACAGCGATCCCCGCAACCGCTCCGGTCAGCGCAGGCCAGCCGGCCGTGATCGCGGCCTCTCCGACCAGCCCCTATGCGGTTGCCCGCTCTCCCCGCCCGCAGCTGCGTCCCCGCAGCCTTGTGGGGCAGGCACGGGTCGCCACGCCGCAGAAAACACCGGTTTCCCTGCCGCAATCTACCGGGACATTCGGGGCGATTTGCGGCTCTCGCCGGATCCGGGGACAGAAAGTTTCCACCATTTCCGGCACCCTGCCAGGCTGCGGGCTGCGCGGGGGCGTGAAGGTCAGCGAAGTGTCCGGTATCCGCCTGTCCACCCCTGCGGTGATGGATTGCGATACCGCCAAGGCGCTGGACAGCTGGGTGCGCAAAGGGGTGGTGCCCGCAGTGGGGCGCCTGGGCGGCGGCCCGGCAGAACTTAAGGTCATCGCCCATTATGCCTGCCGCACCCGCAACAACAAACCGGGGGGGAAAGTGTCGGAACATGGCAAGGGCAAGGCGGTGGATATCGCGGGCCTGACCTTGAAAAACGGTGCCCGAATTTCGGTCCTGAAAGGGTGGAAAGACCCGGTGCAGGGCAAGGTGCTGCGCGCCATGCACGCCTCGGCCTGTGGCCCGTTTGGCACGGTGCTGGGCCCGGATGCGGATCGCTATCACAAGGATCACCTGCATCTGGATACGGCGCGCTATCGGAGCGGATCTTATTGCCGTTGAGGCGGAATGTCTCTTGCCAACAAGGGGCCGCTCTGGTCCCGTTTTCTAGTTTTCTAGTTTTCTAGTTTTCTAGTTTTCTAGTTTTCTAGTTTTCTAGTTTTCTAGTTTTCTAGTTTTCTAGTTTTCTAGTTTTCTAGTTTTCTAGTTTTCTAGTTTTCTAGTTTTCTAGTTTTCTAGGGTCAGGACTCATAACCAGAAGATGATTGTTGCTGCGAGATAGATGGCCGATCTGAATGTATGGGCACATCTGTCATAGCGTGTTGCGATCCGTCGCCAGTCCTTGAGCCTGGCAAATAGGTTTTCCACACGATGTCGAGTTTTGTATATGGTCTTGCAGTAATCGATTGTTTCTTTGCGGTTTTTCTTCAGCGGGATGCATGGTTTGATCTTCTGGTCGGCCAGCAAGGTTCGGATTTTGTTGCTGTCATAGCCGCGATCACCAATCAGGGTTTCTGCCTTGGGCAAGTCCTTGAGCAAGACATCCGCACCCTTGAAGTCGCTGCGCTGTCCTTCGGTCAGGTGAAGCCGGACGGGCCGCCCGAGGTTATCACACAGGGCATGCAGCTTTGTGTTCAGCCCCCCCCTTGGTCCGCCCAATCAGTCTTGGCTCGTCGCCCCCTTTTTGAGGCTAGAGGCGGTGCGATGGGCCTTCAGGTGAGTGGCATCAATCATCAAAACGTTTCCGGCGTCGCCTTGTGGCTTGGCCAATTCATCAAAAACCTGTTCGAACACACCATTCTCCGACCATCGCCTGAAGCGGTTGTAGAGCGTTTTGTGCGGACCGTATTCAGCGGGGGCGTCGGCCCATTGCAATCCGTTCTTAATGACGTAGATGATGCCGCTCAGAACCTTGCGATCATCGGCGCGGTCAACGCCGCGCACCTTTGGAAAGAACGGTCTGATCCGCTCAACCTGTTCTTCTGTAAGCCAAAATAGTCGTGACATGGATGCTCCTCCTTGCCACTATGAAGCACAAGAAGACTGATCATGGAATCCTGTTTGCACCGATGAAGAATATTTGCGTACCTGTTGATGCGCCTGCTGCTTCGCGCCTCAATTCTGGCGAGGAGCGAGACGGAGATTTGACTGAGCTGAACCTGAATACCCGCGACTTCGGCCTGTTGTTCTCATCAGGTTGGGCCAGAGCCGTCAATGACAGGTTGGGAATACTTATCGACGACTATGAAGATGAGCGAATAGAAGATCGGGAAAAGTTGCTCGATCTAATCACGCTTTCAGAGGTGTTCGCTGAGAACACGGGCGAAAAAATATTCAGAAAGCTGGCAGAACTCGCTGGTGTGGCGGTAAGCCGAAAAAACTCAATTCACTTCTATTTTTGACAGATTAATAGGTCCTGACCCTAGCTTTCTAGTTTTCTCCAGCAGATCCCGGTCTCAGATCTCCATCCAGATCGTGACGGGCCCATCGTTGACCAGCGACACTTTCATATCTGCGCCAAACTGCCCCTGTGCAACCTTCATGCCCAGGGCGCGTAGCTGATCGGCGAAATATTCATACAGACGGTTGCCTTCCTCCGGTTTGGCGGCCGTGGAAAACCCCGGTCGGTTCCCGCGCGACGTGTCAGCAGCCAGGGTGAACTGGCTGACCACAAGTGCGGCGCCGCCAATATCGCGGACCGACCTGTTCATCTTGTCGTTTTCGTCCTTGAAAATCCGTAGTTTGGAAATCTTGGCCGCAAGCTGATCCGCGTTGGCGTCGCTGTCGCCTTCCATCGCGCAGATAAGGATCAACAGCCCGGGGCCGATTTCGCCGATCACGTCGCCATCCACCCGGACGGCAGCTTCTGAGACACGTTGGATAAGAGCGCGCATGGGGGTCCTCTCTGCGGGTTTAATCTTCTGCGTTGCTTTAGCGCTCAGCCCCGTGCCTGTCCATCGCTTAGCCTGTCCATTGCTGAGCCCATCCTTCGCTGAGACAGGCCCGCACATATCTTCCAGACCCGGCTCAGCCGTGCCAGCGCACCCATTCGCCCAAAGGCGCGCGGGTGGTGCGGAACTGGTTCACCGGGGCCTGCGGGTCAGGGCGGCCAAAGGCGATGCCGCACAGGATCACCCTCTCCTCGCTGATGCCAAACCAGTCACGCAGAAAAGGGGCAAATGCGGCGACGGCGGCCTGCGGAATGCTGCCCAGCCCCAGCGATTGTGCCGCAAGCGCAAAACCGGTGACAAACCCGCCGCAATCAAGATAGGCATATGGGCCCAGTTCACGCGGGGCCGAGATCAGGGCCATGTGCGGCGCGCCGAAAAACCGGAAGTTTTCCAGCATCTGCTGCCCCGATGCCACCCGGTCTCCGCGCGCGATCCCGACACTTTCATAAAGCTGGAGGCCACAGGCTCGGCGCCGATCCTGATGCGCGCCACTATAGGCGGAAGGCCAGTCGAGATCCGGGGCGTGGCTGTTATGTAAGGCATGGTTGTAAAGGGCTGCACGCAGGCGATGGGTTTCCTCCGCGCGGGTGATCTCAACCTGCCAGGGCTGGGCGTTGCACCAGCTCGGCACTTTCTGGGCGGCGGTCAGGATCTGGGCAATCTCGCGGTCGGACAATGGGGCCGGCAGGAAGGCGCGACAGGAATGGCGGGTGCTGAGCAGGGCGTTGAACGCGTCGTAATCCATCTGGGCCTCATTGATTGATGGCGATCAGGTAACCGATCCCTGCGGCGAGGATCAGCCCGAACAGAACCGCAACCGTAATCTTGGCGGCAGACCACGGACGTTCGCCCTGCACCCGGCCGGTCTGACCATTGACCACAAAGCGATAGGTCTTGCCGCGATATTTATAGGCCGCCAGCCAGACCGGTAGCAGGATGTGTTTGAACCGCACATCGGACACTTCCGTGTCAAGCGATGTCACCCGCTGCCGATCCCCGCCAATGTCAAATTTCACATCGCGCAGGATCACCCGGTCCATATGCGCCCGCGCTTCGGCAAACCCCTCGGCCAGTTCCACCGTGTATCCTTCGGCCTGAAACCCGGCGAGGTAATCCGGGCTGTAGGGGGTCAGGCGGGACAGATCCCAAGGCGCCAGCGCATCGGTATAGCGTTTCGGCAACCCCCGTGAGGCCAGCACCAGCACATCGTCGAAAAACCGTGCAACCCGGCCGGACCGCGACGACCAGCGGGTTTTGCGCACGCGTCTGGTCTGGCGTTTTCCATCCACGATCACCACGCGGTCGACATAATAATCGTCACCGCGCTGCCCCAGATACCGCGTGTCGGTCTGGGCGTCATATGTCCAGTAGGGCACATAAATCCCGTTCAGTTTCCGCCCCTTGCGGGCATAGTCCTGAAGGCCGTTTGGTGCAAACCACAGTCCGCCCAGCCAGCGGGTCATGGCGTCGCGCGCGGCGGTTTCGCCAAGGGCAAAAGGCACCACCCCCCTGGGTTTGATCTGTCGGTAGGTGCCGCTGTCGGCCACCACCGGGGTGGCGCAGAATGGGCATTCGGCGGCATGGCGATTGGGGTCGAACTCGAAGATCGCGGCGCAGTTGGGGCAGGTCGTGGCGCGGGCTTCGATACTGTCTGCCTCGGGCAGGGCATGGGTGAGGGCGGCGCGGTAATCCAGCTCGACAATCGCTTTCACCCCCGCCTCGCGGGTTCGGGTCAAAGGGGAATGAAACCCGCAGTGATCGCAGCTCAGATCCTCCGTTTCGGGGTCAAACCGCAGATCCGCCCCGCATTGGTCGCAGGGGAAACGGTGTTCGGCCTCTTGCGGCGCGGGGGCTGGGGGCCTTTGGGGAGGGGTGGACATGGGATTTATGCCTTCGGCGAGGATATTTAAAGCGTTTCGAGAGTAACTTGAGACACAAGTTGATTTCGAAACGCCCGCAACATCAGTAGGTTTCGAGCGTTTCGCCTCATTATTGTGGCTCAATAATAAGTCGAAACGCTTTAAGACAAGAAAAAAGGGGCGGCGGTCCCATCCGCCCCGATCAGATCAGGTGTCGATCATGCGCCGGGTGGCGGCGGCGGGGCAACGGTGAAGAGCTGGGCCAGTTCCGGCACGTCTTCGGCGAAAAGCCAGCCATCCTGCCCCGGTGTCCAGACATGGGTCTGGCGCGAGAGGCTTCCCTCGGCGGCCATCCGGCCCAGTTTTGCCTTGGAAAACGGGCCGGTGGTTTTGCCGTTTTCGGCCAGGTGCCAGAGTTTTTCGACCGGAGGCGGGGGTGGGGGCATGGTGCGGGTGGCCGAG
This sequence comes from Aliiroseovarius crassostreae, assembly GCF_001307765.1. Lineage (GTDB taxonomy): Bacteria > Pseudomonadota > Alphaproteobacteria > Rhodobacterales > Rhodobacteraceae > Aliiroseovarius > Aliiroseovarius crassostreae. The sequence goes on along the minus strand of NZ_LKBA01000006.1, from coordinate 502,957 downwards.
ACAGTCCGAGGGAGGGGCGCGCCCCATGGTCCGGCCTGCTGGCTGTTCTGGGGGCCGGTCTGTGCACGATCCCCATTTTGGGCCATTCCCTGCGCCATACCCTGGGCCATTGCCATGCCCATGCCGGCGCCCATGCCCGCCCCCATCGAGCTTGCCATGGCGCTGTTTTCCGCGCCCATGGCTTCGGCTGCATTGAATTTCATGTAATTGTCGAGATTGCCCGCAATCCCCATCGACGTACGCTTGTCCAGCACCGCTTCCACCGCGGGCGGCAGCGAGATGTTTTCGATGTAGAATTCGGGGATGGAGAGGCCGTATTCCCCCACGATGGCAGTGATTTCACGCGCCACGATCTGGCCCAGATCATGGGTGTTGGCCGCCATATCCAGCACCGGGATGCCGGCGCTGGCGATCACGCGCGAAAAGGCCTGCACGATGATATTGCGGATCTGGAAGGAGATCTCGTCCATGGTGAACTCGCCATCGGTTCCGACGATTTCCACAAGGAACCGTGCCGGATCGGTGACGCGCACCGCATAGGTGCCAAAGGCGCGAATGCGGGTGGGGCCAAACTCGGGATCGCGGATCATGATCGGGTTCTTGGTGCCCCATTTCAGGTCGGCAAAGCGCGTCGTGTTGACGAAATAGATCTCGGATTTGAAGGGGGATTTGAACCCGTGATCCCAGTGGTTCAGCGTGGTCAGCACCGGCATGTTGTTGGTCTCCAACATATAAAGCCCGGGGGTGAACACATCGGCCAGCTGGCCTTCGTGGATGAACACCGCCGACTGGCCTTTGCGCACGGTCAGCTTGGCGCCATATTTGATCTCATGCCCTTCGCGTTCGAACCGCCAGACCATCGTGTCACGGGTATCATCCACCCAATGGATCACGTCAATGAATTCGCCGGTCAGAAAATCAAAAATACCCATGATGTCCTCCTTCGGAGTGTTGGGGGGAATGTGGTGGGATATGGGGCCGTGCAGGGGATAGCATGTCTGCTCAGACCTCGTCATCTGTTGGGGATGTGTGGGGTGTTTGATCCGGGCGCGCGCTGCGATGTGCGGGGGGCACCAGCTCGCGGGCAATCTCGGTCACAATCGGGCGGGCCTCATCTGCGCTCATGCCGGGGCGCAGCCGCGCGTCATATAAGATCCGCAACAGCATCTCGTCATGGGTGGTGAGGCGGCCAAACTCCTCATCATCATTGAAAATCGACGGGCGGGCCTGCGGGCTGTCATTGCCGATGCCCAGCCCCTGCGCAATCTCCTCATGCAGGCAGGCGCCCATCATGCGCGGTGGGATTTCGGTGCGGATCACCACATCGGCCTTGGTCAGGGTGGCTGTGCCCTGTGGTGCGCGGGCCAGAACATGGCAATAATTGCGGCGATCAAGGCTGATCAGCGCTCGGATGGCGGCGGCAGAAAGCGTGCCATCCCCCCGCGACAGGCGGGCCTCCAGCGCGCGCCGTTCACGTTCATCAACGATGAAGATGCGCATATTGGCGCGGGGGTGGTCCGGTTTCAGGACCGAAATCGACAGACCGGTGATCCGCGCCAGCCGCGAGGCATAGCGGCGCGTGATCGCGGTGACTTGCTTCCGGGCGTCGGGATCCACCGACGCGCCGAAAGACAGCGACAGGCGCACCGGCCCGTCCCATCGGTTGAGGAATTGCGCAGGCGACTGACCGGATTGGCCGGCCCGGCCGGGCAGGGCATATTCACTGGAAAAGGCCAGGCGCATGAAGTTGCGCGCAAGCATCTCATCCGTAAAAGGCGTGTCGACACCGCCGTCATCACCGCGCAAAAGACCCTGCACCAGCAGCCCGCGCTGAACCCGTTCGTAATAGCCCGCCAGTTCGACGCTTTCGGCGGAGGGGGTGTAGATTGCGGGGGCGGGGCGGGGCTGTGGCACGGGCGAGGTTCGGACCCCGCCCTGAAACGCCAGACAGCCGGACAACAACAGGCTGCTGGCAAGGAGCGCGCCCTGCCATCCGGCCCGTCCGGCCACGCGAGAAAAGGCCGCGCGCCGTGTCATCTTACCCTGCTTTGGCGGGGGCGCTGGCCCGCGCGGCTGCCAGGGTTGCCTTCAGCTCCGCTTCCATCTTGATCAGCTCTTCCTCGGCCTCGGCGCGTTTGGCCTTGCCTTCATCGGCAATGCGCAGGCTGTCTTCGATCGTGCCGATCAGATCGGCATTTGCCGCCTTGATCGCCTCGATGTCGAACACGCCGCGTTCCATCTGTTCGCGCACCAGTTCATTGGCTTCGCGCAGGTTGGAGGCGTTGGCTTTGAGCAGTTCATTGGTCAGATCGGTGGCGTCCTTGACGGCGGCTGCCGCCTCGGTCGAGCGCTGGATGGTCACCGCCTGCGCCAGCTGGGTTTCCCACAGCGGCACGGTGTTCACCAGGGTCGAATTGATCTTTGTCACCAGCGACTTGTCGTTTTCCTGCACCAGACGGATCGACGGCAGCGATTGCATCGTCACCTGACGGGTGAGTTTCAGGTCATGCACCCGGCGTTCCAGATCATCGCGCGCCGCCCGCAGGTCGCGCAACTCCTGCGCTTTCAGCACCCCTTGCTCCTCGGGGGCATCCGCCAGTTCCACCTCTTTCGCCGGGATCACATCGGCATCCAGCTGGTCAATCTTCGCTTCCCCCGCCGCGATGTAAAGCGCCAGCTCGTCGTAGAACTCCAGAGTCTTTTCATAAAGCTTGTCGAGCGATTTGATGTCCTTGAGCAGCGTGTGCTCATGGGTCAGCAGATTGTCGGTGATCTTGTCGATCTGGCCCTGCACATCTTCAAACCGCGCCAGGAATTTCGCCGCAGGCGCGGCCCGGCCAAGCAGCTTTTCCCACCAGGACTGCTTGCGCCGCATATCCAGTTCCGAGACCGAAAAACCGCGAATGGTGGTGACCATGTCGCGCAGCCCGTCCCCTGCAGGCCCCAGATCCTTGTTGCGCACCCCTTGCAGCATGTCCTGGCTGATCACCTGCAATTCCGCCTGCGCGGCAGAGCCAAATTCGATGATCGACTGGCTGTCGCTCATGTCGATTTCATCCATGCGCTTCTCGATCTCGGCGCGGTTTTCCCCCTTGGTCTCAGACAGCGGCAAAAGGGCACCGGCCGGTTCGGGCAGGGTCACGGCGGTGACGTCCTGCAATTCCTTCAGCTGGGTTTCGGTAGGCAATGTCGACATGACCAGTTCCTCTTTAATTTCTGTCCATCAATCTTTGTCCATCCGCACGCCTTCACGTGCGAGACGGTCGCGAAGCACCTCGATCTCGACCTCAAGATCGGTGCGGTTGTCACTTAAAAGCGCCTGGGTCTTGGCGGCGAAATTCTGTTCCAGATCATCCAGCAGCGCCTCATAGTCGCGGCGCGCGATGGCATCGTGACTGCGGGTGTAAAGCTCGGTGAATTTCACCGTCGCATCACGCGCCCCGCGCAGATAGACCGACAGGAACTTGCGGGCAGCGGTCAGGTCGCGCGGGTCGTCCTCGACCACCCGGAACATGTCGCGCGCGGTCAGCTGAAAGGTCTCGACCCGGGCCGTCAGGTGGCGATCACGCAGCGCATCAACCGCGCGGCTCATGGCGCCCAGCTGCGCTTCGGCCTCTTCCACCACCCGGGCCACCCGGTCGGTCTGGAAGGTGTCCACCCCCTCGGCGGCCTTGTTTTTCAACGGGTCCGGGCCAAAGGAAAACAGGTGCAGCCCAGCCCCCAGAATGGCATAAAGCGCCGCCTCGATCGCGCTGCCCTGCACCAGACCCGCGGCCGCAAGGCCCGCACCGGTCAGGATGGCGGCAAAGATCTTGCGCGGAAAGGCCGGGCGGCGCGCCACCTTGCGCGCGTCATAGGCCTCATGCGCGGCCACCCCTTCGCGGGTCAGCCAGGCCGCCGCCAGCAAAAGCCCGGCCCCGACCAGTGACAGGGCCATTGGCGCGGGGTCGCGGAAAAAGGCCAGCCCCACCAGCGGAAGGGGCGCCAGGAACAGCAGGTTTACCCGCGCGCCGGCCCGTGCAGGCTGGGTCCCTTCAAACGGAGAGCGCTGCCGGAGTGGCGCGTTCTGCCCGTCGCTTTCAGGGCGTTTGGATCCGTTCGGACTGTAGTCGCCCCCGTATCGTTGCGCCATCACGCCCCCCCTGTCAGCGAGACATAGAGGATCAGCGCCACCAATGCGAAATAGGCGGTTTTCTGTAAGCCATTGCCACTCATGCCTTCCCTCCTGTCACGTGCATTTCAATATAGGCGCGGATCCGCTGCATTACCACGGGGTCGCCGGGTTTGGGCAAGCTGCCGCTTGGGGTATCCGTGATCGCAGCCGGGCGGTGCAGCGGATGCCGGAAGCCTGCGGTGCCTCTCCCTCCCTAATTGCCCGCATGTTCCGGTCGGGAACAAGGGGGAAAACCGGGGCGCAGTGCTCAGGATCGAGCTCAGGTTTGTGCTCAGGATGAGGGTTGGGATGGCGGGTGACGCAGGGTCAGCTTCCGAGGGGCCGATAAGCTTTACCGAAACCTGCCCTCGCACCCGGCCTTCCCGTGTCCTTTCCCGCGTCATTTCCGGGCGAAAAAGTTTAAACTTCGCTGATCTGCGCCGTGGAAAGTTTAAACTTTGGCCTTTCGGGCTGGGCAAAAGATTAAAGTTTGCGGATCATCTCCCATTTCGCCAGCGACCGCCGCATCACGCGTTTCCAGACCGGTGGAAACAGCGCAAGTGTCGCCATTGTCGGCAAGGGATAGGGCAGCATCGGTGCCCGGGTTGCATCCGGCAGGCGCAGCGCCGGGTAGGGGCGCATCGGATGGGCGTGGTGATCGGAATGACGTGGCGCATTCATCATCAGATGCGAGGTGAACCAATGAGGAGAGTTCCAACTGTGATGGTCCCCCACAGGTTCGTATCCGCCATTTTCAACGCGGGCCCGCATCAACCCGTAATGCTGCACGTAATCCGACAGAAGAAGCTGAATTTGTGCGTAAAAACAAAGGAATAGATAGGCGGCCAAGCCTTTGGCTCCAAAGATTGTCCCGACCAGAATAAGCATGATTGCCGCCCCGGCCAGATAGCCCGCATAGGGGTTAACCCGCCATTTTCCGGCCTGTTTGGCGCGGGCGATATCGGCTTTTTCCATCGCATATCCCGCGGTGAAAGACCCGATCCAGGCGCGTGGCGCAAAGGCATAGAAGCTTTCCCCCTCACGGGCGGAGTTTGGATCATCTTCTGTGGCGACAAACCGGTGGTGCACCTTGTTATGGGCTGAGGTGTGATGACCAAAAAGGAGCGAGATATAGACGAGTTTTCCGAGTATAAACAGGCGCTTATCTGATCTGTGGATCAGCTCATGCGCGTTGGAATTGGACACTTGTCCAAAGAAAAGTCCCGCCGCAAGCGCCAGGGCAATGCCGGGAAAGATCCCGATCCCGGTGCCGCCGGACAGGGCGAAAACCACCAGCAGCAGCAGGATGAAATGCGCGGTTGCAAGCAGGATCGAAAGCTGGTTCGCGGCGGTGAAATCCGCCTCCGGGTCGGCGGTTCCGGCCAGTTTTCCGATCCACTCATCCAAGACAAAAGACAATAAAGTCATATAGATAAGGGCTGATACCGCGAACCACCCGCCAAGGACCCCCCCCAAGAGCAACAGCGCCACCGGCGTCAGGGCCGCCATGGCAAAATAACGTAGCTTGTAACCCATCATCATGTCCTCGGACTATGCACGTTCGACTCCCCCAAGTGGGATAATCGGGGGGACTATCGGGAAATTTCACGGCCGAGGCAATCCATCCCACGAGCTTAATACGCAACCCGCCTTGCGGTGATCGGTGCGCAATCCGTTATGTCTATGTCGTTTTTGACATGTGTCCACTGAACCGTGCAGGGTAGGATTGCCCGGAACGGTTTTAGGAGTGGGCAATGGCCTTGGATGAGAAAAAAGGGATCTGGAAGAATGCGCGCGGCAAGGGGCGTAAGATGCCCAAGGGGCGCCAGATCGACCCGGTCGCATGGGAAGAAATTCAGGAATTACTTGGGGATAGGCCGCGTCGTCGTGACCTGTTGATCGAGTTTCTGCACCTCATCCAGGATCAATATGGCCATCTTTCCGCCGCCCATATCCGCGCCCTTGCGCAGGAGATTGGCACCGGTCAGGCCGAGATTTACGAAGTGGCCAGCTTCTATGCCCATTTCGATGTCGTGAAAGAAGGCGAGACCCCTCCGCCCGCGCTGACCATCCGCGTCTGTGATTCACTGGCCTGTGAACTGGCCGGGGCCGAACAGTTGCAAAAGGCGCTTGAGGAGGGCCTGAAGGCTGAGGAGGTGCGGGTTCTGCGCGCGCCCTGCATGGGGCGTTGCGACACCGCACCGGTTCTGGAACTGGGCCACAACCATATTGACCACGCGACACCGGAAAAGGTGCTGGCGGCGATTGAAGCCGGGGATACTCACGCTCATATCCCGGATTATCAAACACTTAGCGCCTATCAGGCTGAAGGTGGATATGCCGAGCTTGCCAAGCTGCGCGCCGGCGGCGACTGGAAAGACGTGCAGGACACGGTGCTTTCTGCCGGGCTGCGCGGCCTTGGTGGGGCGGGCTTTCCGTCCGGCACCAAATGGGGCTTTGTGCGCGCCAATGAAGGGCCGCGCTATCTTGCTGTCAACGGCGATGAGGGGGAGCCCGGCACCTTCAAGGACCGGTATTATCTCGAACGCACCCCGCATCTGATGCTGGAAGGCATGCTGATCTCCGCATGGGCGGTCGAGGCTGAGACCTGTTTCATCTATATGCGCGACGAATACCCGGCGGTTCTCAAAATTCTCGCAAATGAAATCAAGGCGTTGGAAGATGCCGGGCTGGTTGACCCCGGTTATATCGAGCTGCGCCGCGGGGCAGGGGCCTATATCTGCGGCGAAGAAAGCGCGATGATCGAATCGATCGAGGGCAAACGCGGCGAGCCGCGCCACCGTCCGCCTTTTGTGGCGCAGGTGGGGATCTTCAACCGTCCGACCCTTGTGCATAACGTCGAAACCCTGCTTTGGGTTGCCCGCATCCTGCGTGAAGGGCCAGAGATCCTGACATCGGTGGAAAAGAACGGCCGCAAAGGATTGCGGTCCTACTCCGTGTCCGGTCGGGTCAAGGCCCCCGGTGTGCATCTTCTGCCGGCAGGCTCCACCATCACCGATATCATCGAGGCCGCCGGTGGCATGCTTGATGGGCATAGTTTCAAGGCGTATCAGCCGGGTGGCCCGTCCTCTGGCCTGCTGCCTGCGTCGATGGCGGATATCCCGCTCGATTTTGATATGCTGCAGCCGCATGGCAGTTTTATCGGCTCTGCGGCGGTGGTGGTCCTGTCCGATCAGGACAGTGCTCGGGATGCCGCGCTTAATATGCTGCGCTTTTTCGAGGATGAAAGCTGCGGTCAATGCACCCCCTGTCGTGTGGGCTGTGAAAAGGCCGTGAAGCTGATGCAGGCGGAGAAATGGGATCAGGCCCTGCTGGAAGAGCTGAGCGCCACCATGGTGGATGCCTCCATCTGTGGTCTGGGCCAGGCCGCACCGAACCCGATCCGTCTGACGATGAAGCATTTCCCGGACGAGGTCTGATCCCGCGGGCAAATGCAGTCAAACGCCATTTAAGGGGTGCCATGTCCGGCGCCCCTTTTTTCTTGTTCCAAACATTCCGGGGGGCAAACACTTCGGACTGGTGGGCAAAGCCCTCATCTTTCCCTCACGTTCCACTTGACCCACACCCATCGGTTGCGCATCGCTGGGGCCATGACACTTGCACCGCTTTATCTTGGCCTGGCCATCGCGCTGGCCTATCTGCCCTACACCAATGGCGCACCCAGTTGGCGCCGCTCGATCCACAAGACACTGCCGCTGTTGCTGTTTGCCTTGGCCGGGTTTCTGACCGGCGTGCCTGCCTTTCTGGTGGCGGGGCTGTTCCTGTCGGCGCTGGGGGATTTCGGGCTGTCGCGCGACGGGGATAGCGCCTTCCTTTACGGGTTGTCCGCGTTTGCGCTGGCCCATGTGCTTTACATCCTGCATTTCCTCGCGCTGGCGAATGTCCCTTTGTGGGAGGTTTTCTCGGTGGCCCCCATTCCCGCCATCGCTCTCATCGCTCTGGTCCTCTCGACCGAGCTGTGGCTGACCCCGCATACGGGCCCGCTGACCTGGCCCGTGCGCCTTTATGTCTTGGTGATCGGTGTCATGGGCCTGTCGGTGCTGCTGGTGCCGCTTGGAGCCAGCACCCTGGGGGCTGCGCTTTTTATCCTGTCGGATCTGATCCTGGCGGTGGAACTGTTTCGCATGACCGACACAGATCCCCGCCGCAGGCTGGCCGGTATCCTGATCTGGGGGTTCTATATTGCCGGGCAGGCTTTGATCCTCATGGGCGGGCTGCCTGCATAAGACCCTGCCGCGCTTTGAAAATCGCGGTGCGAGCTAAGCTCAGCTTCAGCGCGGCCCGGCTCAGCGCGAGACGCCGAACGCCTGCAGGGTCAGGGGGATCGCCTTGAACTCTCTTGTGCCGCGGCGTGAACCCCATTGCAGCGGCTTTGTCGCCAGATCGACCCAGCGATGACGCCGCGCCCATTTGGCGGCCATGTCCCAGATCCCGGCCTGATCGCCGTCACGATAGGCGGCCAGGCCAGCGTCGATTTCCGGCAGGTTCTTTTGGGTGAAGGCAAAGCAGCTATGGGTCCAGATGATCAGGTCCTGCATATGCCCCTTGGGCGTGTTGCGCCGGGGCGAGAACCGTTCAAAATCCAGCAGCGTCAGCCGGTGCCCATCCCAGCACATATCCTTGATGGCTGGCCGGCCATGCGACAATCCCTTGCCATGCAGCAGGGCGAGTTCGCGCCCGGCGGCTTTCATTGCGCGGGTGCGGTCTTCCAATGTGCTTTTTTGGTGGCGCAGCAACCCTGACAGGGCCGGGCCGCTGTCTCTCATCACCAGAAAATCCTCGCCCTCTGCAATCACGTACGGCACGGAAATCCCCGCGTCCCGCAAGGCCCGAAGCCCCATGAGATCCGCTTTGAAAGCCGCCGCCGGGTCACCCTTTTGCAGGCGCCATTTCAGCGACAGGGTCTCGCATTTCTTGGCCCAGTACACCTCATCGCCCCGTTGCAACCGCTGCACGCGGGCGTTCTCATCCGCAAGAAAGGCGTCCAGATCTTCGTTCAGAAGGGGATTGGAGAAAGGGTGCACATGGGTTTTCATGCGCCTCGTGTAGCAATTCTTTGGCGAAAAGCAAATCACCCCGATCCGCGCCGCGCCATACCCCTTTCAAATCGGTGCATTCTGGCTTAGGTGAGGGAAAGCAAGCGGAGGCAGTCATGGCGTTTTTCTCAAAGCTCAAGGATCGGTTGTTCAAATCCTCGTCCAAACTGGAACAGGGGTTGGAAGCCATTGTAGATGAGGGCGGCGAGGAAGATGTGGTTGCGGATGTTGCCGCAGAACTGCCGGTTCAAACAGACGCCACCCCAGACCCCGCCCCCGAACCGGATCAGCTCCCCCCGGAAAAGACCCTGGAAGCAACGCCGGACCCGGTGGTTGACGCGAACCCGGACCCCTCCGGGACCGCCTCGACTGCCCAGCCGGAGAGCGGGGCGAAACCCGCCAACGAACCCACCAATAAACCCGGCCTCATCGGTCGGATGCTGGGCCGCTCCTCCTCTGCCGCAGGCACCGTCACCCGCCGCATGGTGGATGATGACATGCTGGAAGAGCTTGAAGACCTGATGATCACGTCTGATATGGGCGTCGACACCGCCATGCGTGTAACGGCCAATATTTCCGCCTCTCATTTCGGCAAGAAACTGTCGGTGGACGAGATCAAATCCGTGCTGGCTGGTGAAGTCGCCCGGATCATGGATCCGGTCGCCGTGCCGCTGCCGATTTACCCTAAACGCCCGCAGGTGGTGCTGGTGGTGGGGGTGAATGGCGCCGGCAAAACCACCACAATCGGCAAACTTGCCAGCCAGTTTACCGCAGCCGGCAAAAAGGTGGTGATTGCCGCAGGTGACACGTTCCGCGCAGCCGCGGTCGAACAGCTCCAGGTCTGGGGCGATCGCGCTGGCGTTCCCGTGCTGACCGCGCCCGAAGGCTCTGATCCCGCCTCCTTGGCATTTGACGCGATGACCAAAGCCGAAGCCGACGGCGCCGACCTTCTGATGATCGACACGGCGGGGCGTTTGCAAAACCGCACCGACCTGATGGAGGAGCTGGCCAAGATCGTGCGGGTGATCAAGAAAAAAGACGAGACTGCACCGCATAACACCCTGCTTGTGCTCGACGCGACCACCGGGCAAAACGCGCTCAGCCAGGTCGAAACGTTCCAAAAGCTCGCCGATGTCTCGGGCCTTGTCATGACCAAACTGGACGGCACTGCAAAAGGGGGCGTGCTCGTGGCGCTGGCGGATAAATTTGCCCTGCCAATTCACGCGATTGGCGTGGGGGAACAGATCGACGACCTCGCCCCGTTTGATCCGGAAGAGTTCGCAAACGCCCTGATCGGTATTCGCAACTGATCTTCCTCTTGCCTTAAATATCCCGGGGGTATGGGGGCAGCGCCCCCAGTGCAGAACATGAGCAACTGGCTGATCTCTCTCGAAGGAACGCAGGCCGGGCACAATCTTGCCTTGGGGCTTGCGCTGATGGCTGCGTTCCTGCACGCGCTCTTTGGCGCATTGCAGAAGGGGCGCCATGACCCCTGGCTTTCGCGCGGCGCAATTGACCTGTCTTATGGCCTGATCGCCGCCCCCTTCGCTCTTTTTGTCGTGCCTTGGCCTGAGCCGCATATGTGGCCGCTCTTTGCCGTGATCTGGCTTGTCCATGTGGGCTATAAGCTCGCGCAAAGCTACACCTATGTGCTGGGCTCCTATACCGTTGTCTACCCGGTGGTGCGTGGCACCGGGCCGCTCTTTACCGTGCTGGGGGCGGGGATTGTGTTCGGGGAAAGCTACTCGGCGATGCAATGGCTCGGCGTGTTTGTCCTTCTGGCCGGGATCTATGCGCTGGGCTGGTATAATCTCAGACATTGGCAATTGGGCCGTGCGCAGCTCAAACCGGCACTTGCGATGGCCGTGGTGACCGGGTTGTTCGTGGCGGGCTATACCACAATCGACGCCTACGGGATCCGCGCCACCGCCGATCCGTTTACCTTCCTCGCCTGGTTCTTCTTTATCGATGGGTTCTTCATGCCGGTGATTGCCGGGATCCGCTGGTGGAACATGCCAAATCGCCCCGCGCTGGCCCCGCTTATGGGGAGAGGTGTGCTGGGCGCCTTCATTGCCTATGCCAGCTTCGGATCAATCATGCTGGCCACGCGGCTGGACAAGGTGGGCGAAGCGGCGGTGCTGCGCGAAACCTCCACCGTCTTTGCCGCGCTGATCGGATGGGTGGTTCTCAAAGAAAAGGTTGGCCCGCGCCGCGTGTTCATGATGGCTTTGATTGCCGCGGGCGCCGTGTTGGTGGAAATGGGCGGATAAAGGTCTAATCCCTCGGATCACGGGAAAGTACCCTCCCACCACTTGCCTTCCGCGCCACCGCCCCTCACATTCCCCCAAAGACCACAAATAGGACCAGGCCCCATGACCGACCCGACGCCCCCCGTGAACCCAACCCTGAAAACCGCGTTGGAATACGGGCCGATTGTTCTGTTCTTCGTGGCCTATACCTTCCTCAAGGACCAAAGCTTTCTGGTCGCGGGCACCGAGTATTCCGGCTTTGTCGCCGTAACGGCCCTGTTCATTCCGGTTCTGATCGCGGCCACGCTCGCCATGTGGAAACTCACCGGTCACCTGTCAAAGATGCAGATCGTGACGCTGGTGCTGGTGGTTGTCTTCGGGGGCCTGTCGATCTGGTTCAATGATGAACGGTTCTTCAAGATGAAACCTACCATCATCTACCTGCTCTTTGCCGGTATCCTCGGATTTGGCCTGATGCGCGGGCAAAGCTATCTGGAAAGCGTGCTTGATGCCGCCCTGCCACTGGAGCGCGAGGGGTGGATGATCCTCACCAAACGTCTGGCCCTGTTTTTCCTCGGGCTTGCCGTCGCCAATGAGGTGATCTGGCGCATGATGTCCACCGATGCCTGGGTCAATTTCAAAACCTTTGGCCTGCCCCTGGGCACCATCGCCTTTTTCGCCACCCAAAGCGGGTTGTTCAAACGCTACGGCACGGATGAGGAAAACAGCGGCACATGACCTGCCGCCCTCTTCCTCTTGCCCTAAATATCCCGGGGTGAGCGCAACGCGCGAGGGGCAGAGCCCCTTGACGAAAAATGCCCCAGCCGTTAGGGAACCTGCGTGGCGATTTGTTCACCGGATTGCGGGCCACGTAAAATAATTCTGCTAAAGAGGTCAGGGAATGAAGGCGAATGCCGTGTCAGCCCCCGACGCTCATCAGCGGTGGGGGCTTTATTGTGTGAAAGGAACACGCGATGACAAAATGGGGAAAACGCACCGAGGCCGTGCATGGCGGCACCCGTCGCAGCCAGTATAACGAACTGTCCGAGGCGATGTTCATGACCCAGGCCTTCGTCTATGACACCGCCGAGGCCGCCGAGGCGCGTTTTATCGAAAGTGGCCCGGACGAATTCATCTATGCCCGCTACGGCAACCCCACCAACCGCATGTTCGAAGACCGGATCGCAGCGATCGAAGGCACGGAAGACGCCTTCGCCTGTGCGTCCGGCATGGCTGCCGTCAATGCTGCGCTGATGGCGCTGACCAAGGCGGGCGACCACGTGGTGTCCTCGCGCGCACTGTTTGGGGCCTGCCTTTATGTGCTCGAAGAGGTGCTGGGCCGCTTTGGGGTCGAGATCACGCTGGTCGACGGCACGGATAATGCCGAATGGGAGGCCGCCATTCGTCCCGACACCAAGGTGGTGTTCCTTGAAGCCATTTCCAACCCAACCCTGGAAGTGATTGATCTCGCCCATGTGATCAAGCTGGCCCACGCGAATGGCGCGCTGGTTGTGGTGGACAATGCCATGCCCACCCCGGTCTTCTCCTACGCCGCCAAACTGGGGGCGGATCTGGTGGTTTATTCCACCACGAAACATGTGGACGGGCAGGGGCGGATGCTCGGCGGGGCCATTTGCGGCTCGCGCGAACTGATCCGTGGCCCGATTGAGACCTACGTGAAACACACCGGGGGCGCGATCAACCCGTTTGCCGCCTGGACCCATCTGAAGGCGCTTGAGACGCTGGACCTGCGCGTGCGCGCACAGGCCGCCGCCGCCATGCAGGTGGCCGAGGCGCTTGCGGATCATCCGAAACTCAGCCGGATGAGCTATCCGCAGCACCCCTCGCACCCGCAACACGCAATTGCGATGGAACAATCCCCTTCGGGCGGTACCGTGCTGGCGATTGAGGTGAAAGGCGGCAAAGAGGCGTGTTTCCGCTTCCTCAACGCATTGGAGATCTTCATCATCTCGAACAACTTTGCGGACGCCAAATCCATCGCCACCCATCCGGCCACAACAACCCACCAGCGTCTGCCGCAGGAACAAAAGGATATGCTGGGCATTTCCGATGGGCTGGTGCGCCTGTCCATCGGTCTGGAAGACGTGGACGACCTGATTGCCGACCTTGAACGTGGCTTAAACGCGGTCTGATTTGTCGCATCCTGCCCTGCCGGTTTGGCATTTTAGTGGCAAAACGGTTAGACTTAGGCGTGCGATAGATGCGGGGGCCGCGATGAATCAGATGAAACGCGGATCGAAAAACAATGTTGATAGGGCGAGCGCCGAAGAGGCGCTGGCCACTTTACGCGCGTGGGCCGAGGCTGCGGATCCGGTTGAGGTTGCCGCACTTGACCCCTCGATTGCCCGTCTTCTGCCGGGGGGCGAGGTGTCAAACTATCCCGCTCTCAGACGCACATACCCGGACGAATTCACCCCGGATGCGGATTACAAGGCGTCCATGCCCGACCTGCAGAACGGACCGGCCAGCCTGATTCAGGGCGCCAAACGGCATATTCAGCATGTGGGCATTTCCAATTTCCGCCTGCCAATCCGCTATCACACCCGCGACGGTTCTGACCTCACGCTGGAAACCTCGGTGACCGGCACGGTCAGCCTTGAGGCCGGCAAGAAGGGCATCAACATGTCGCGCATCATGCGCAGCTTCTATGCCCATGCGGAAAAGACGTTCAGCTTTGACGTGATCGAACATGCGCTGGATGACTACAAGGCGGATCTGGAAAGCCTGGATGCGCGGATCGAGATGCGATTTTCCTATCCTGCCAAGGTGGAAAGCCTGCGTTCTGGCCTGATGGGATACCAATATTACGACATTGCGCTGGAGCTGTTTGAACATCACGGCAAGCGTCGCAAGTTCCTGCATCTCGATTATGTCTATTCCTCGACCTGCCCCTGTTCGCTGGAACTGTCCGAACATGCGCGCCAGTCGCGCGGTCAGCTCGCCACGCCGCATTCGCAGCGATCCGTGGCGCGGATTTCGGTCGAGAAAATCCATCAGCCGGGCAATACGCTCTGGTTCGAGGATCTGATCGACATGTGTCGTATTGCGGTGCCGACCGAGACACAGGTGATGGTGAAGCGCGAAGATGAACAGGCCTTTGCCGAGCTGAACGCGGCCAACCCGATTTTTGTCGAGGATGCGACCCGGTTGTTTTGTGAGCAGTTGCAGCTTGATCCCCGGATCGGTGATTTCCGCGTTGTGGCCAGTCACCAGGAAAGCCTGCACAGTCATGATGCTGTCTCGATCCTGACAGAAGGAGAGACGTTCGAGGCGCAATCGCTGGATCCTAAACTCTTTTCCACCCTGTTCCACGTCGGCTGAATTATCCGATCTTTGCACAAGATTGCGCCCGCTTGCAGGGCGGAGGTGCGATGCTGTGGGGGGGCGTGTCGGGCGATCTGACCTATTTTCCCCGCTTTGAGTGGGGCGACGTTCCCCTGAGACAGGGAAAGGCGAAGCGCCGCAAGGGATATCCATGTCGTGGGCGTTTCGGCATAGGCATGTGGTTCAAGTTTATCCTGAAACGCTTTATGCGGACTGCAGTAAGGGTGTGGTGCCGTTTGTCAGGTCCTGCCCTGCGCTTCGCGCTTGACACCCGGGCGTCGCAAGGCCAACCCTGCGCCCATGTTTGACCTTCGTCCCGTGGCCTATGTGACCGGCCTTTTGCTTCTGGCGCTTGGCTTTTCCATGCTGATCCCGATGGGGATTGACCTGCATTATGGCAGTGCTGACTGGCTTGTGTTTCTGGAAAGCGCCCTTCTGACCATGCTTGTGGGCGGCTCGATGGCGCTGGCCTCGGCCAATGGGGTGGGGCGCGGGCTGTCGATCCAGCAGACCTTTCTGCTGACCACCGGTGTCTGGCTGGCCCTGCCCATGTTCGGGGCGCTTCCCTTCATGTTGTCCGAACTGGACGCGCGGCCCGTGGATGCGTTTTTTGAGGCAATGTCGGGCCTGACCACAACCGGGGCGACGGTGTTTTCCGGTCTTGATGACATGCCGCGCGGGATCCTGTTCTGGCGGGGGCTGCTGCAATGGTTCGGCGGCATCGGCATCATTGTTGTGGCCATGGTGTTCCTGCCCGAGCTGCGCGTGGGGGGAATGCAGATCTTCCGCTCTGAAGCCTTTGACACAATGGGAAAAGTCCTGCCCCGCGCAGCGGAAATCTCCGGTCGGATCTCATGGATCTACATCAGTCTGACCATTGCCTGCGTATTAAGTTACCTGGCGGTGGGGATGGACACCTTTGATGCGGTTGTCCACGCAATGACCACGATTTCGACCGGTGGGTTCTCGACCCGCGATGCGTCTTTCGGGGCGTTTCAGGGGGTGGCGGAATATGTGGCCTCGGTTTTCATGATCCTCGCGAGCCTGCCCTTTGTGCGCTACATCCAGCTGGTGTCCGGCACCGCTAAACCGATCCTGCGCGACACGCAGGTCCGCGCCTATCTTGCCACGATTTTTCTGATCACCATCGTGATGACGCTTTACCGCCTGTTTGCCAATGGCGACCATATGGAGCACGGCTTTCGTGAAGGGATCTTCAATGTGACCTCGATCATCAGCGGCACGGGCTATGCCTCGGTGGATTATCAGCTCTGGGGCACCTTCCCCGTGGTGGCGTTTTTCTTTCTGGGGCTGATCGGGGGATGTGCGGGGTCCACCGCCTGTTCGGTCAAGATCTTCCGCTACCAGTTGCTGATTTCCTCGATCAAGGCCCAGATCCGGTCCATCCACTCCCCCCACGGGCTGTTTTCCCCGCGTTACGCGGGCAAACGCGTGGATGAAGAGGTGCTTTCGTCAGTGATGAGCTTTTTTGTCTTTTTCGTCGTGACCTTGGGGATCGTGTCGATCCTGCTAGGCTTGACCGGGCTGGATTTCATCACATCGGTTTCCGGTGCGGCCACCGCCGTGGCCAATATCGGGCCGGGGCTGGGCGACCAGATCGGGCCGTCGGGCAATTTCTCGGGCCTGAATGATGTCGCAAAATGGGTGCTGGCAATCACGATGCTGATTGGCCGGCTGGAACTGCTGGCCGTTTTTGTCTTGTTTACACCGCAATTCTGGAGAGGCTGAGGTCCCACGTGTGGACCGGCCGGAGGATACCGCATGAGTCACAACTCAACCCTTGAGAAACCACTGGGTGCGCAGATCTCCCACATGTTGAAATCACGTGGGGTCGAGGTGATCTTTGCCATTCCGGGGGTGCATAATATCGAGATGTACCGGGGGCTTGATGAGGCTGGCATTACCCCTGTTCTGGCCTGCCACGAACAGGGCGCAGGCTTCATGGCAGATGGCTATGCGCGTGCGACGGGCCAGCCGGGGGTCTGTTACCTGATCACCGGGCCGGGGCTGTGCAATGCGATGACGGCTTTGGGACAGTCCTATTCCGATAGTGTGCCGGTGCTGGCAATCTCGTCCTGCCTGAACCCTGAGGATCTGGGGATGGGGCGCGGGCGTCTGCATGAAATGAAGGATCAGGAGGCCGCCGCCGCCACCGTCTGCGACTGGTCACATACGGCAATGGATGCCCCCTCTGCCTATCGCCTGATTGATCGCGCGATGATGGAGTTTGCCACCCGCCGACCCAGACCGAAACATATTCAGATCCCGGTGAACGCCCTGGCCCAAAGATCCGCCCAGGCCCCTGAAAGCGGGGTTCTGCCCGCCCGGCCACTGGCCTCTCCTGAACAGGTTGCCGCCGTAGCGGAATGGCTGCTGGGGGCGCAGCGCCCGCTTTTCATCTTTGGTGGCGGGGCCATCGAAGGTGCCGATGCGGCGCGCACATTGGTAGAGCTGACCGGGGCGGCCAGCATCTGCACCGTTGCGGGGCATGGGGTGATCGCGGACAATGCCCCTCTTGCCTATGGTCCGATCCTGCCGCGCCCGGACAGTGTGCAGGAGATCGCCAAGGCAGATCTGATTGTGGCGATTGGCACGGAACTTAGTGAAACGGATCTGTGGCGGGACAGGCTGGGCCATGAGGCCCCGATGATCCGGGTGGATCTGGATCCCATGGTGCTGGCGGATGACCATCGCGCCGACCTGCCGATCCTGGGGGATGCGGGCCCGTTTCTCGAAGATCTGCGGGCGCTTTTGGATGGACATGCCAAATGCTCGACAGGATGGAGCCAGGCCGAAGTGATTCAGGCCCGGGCGCGGTTTCATCTCGAAGCGGATCAGGAGCGACCGGATATCCTGCCCATCTGTGAACGGCTTGGTCCCGCCATCCCCGACGAGACCATGATCTTTTCGGATATGACCCAGTTTGCCTATGTCGCCAATGAGGTCTGGCCGCTGGACCGTCCCGGTCATTGGCATCACCCGTCGGGCTTTGGGGCGCTGGGCTATGCGCTGCCCGCCGCGATTGGGGGTAAAATCGGGCGACCGGATCTGCCTGTGCTGGCGATTGCTGGGGATTACGGGTTCCAGTTCACCCTGCAGGAACTTGGGGTCGCGGTTGAGCTGGGGCTCGCATTGCCAATTCTGCTTTGGGACAACGGCAAGCTGAATGAAATCGAGGATTGCATGGTCGGGCGCCAGATTGCCCCCGGTTCGGTGCGTGTCCGCAACCCCGATTTCTGCGCCCTTGCGCGGGCCTATGGTGCGTTTGCCGAAAAGCCCGGCTCTCTGGCGGCCTTGATTGAAACCGTAAACGCCGCCTTCACTGCGGATGGTCCGACCCTGATCCATGTGACCCCCGAGGTGCTCCGGGGCTGACCTCCCTTTTTCTGGTCACAGATATTGCGGGGGTCGAGGAAGGCCGGGTGCCGCCCAGCTTTGAAAAGGCGAGGGGCCGTGTCAGGTGCGCGACGTGTGCCACCAGAAATCCCTGCCGAATTTGCGGCCTCACCAACATGAAACCCCCGCACCAACTGGCCGGGGGTTTCATGTTGGTCAGGTATCTGGGGTTATTTCCAACAGCTGACCAGAACCGTCATATCTGACGCAAGCGCGGAGATGTCGACCGGATCCATGGACGCCAGCGCGTCGGTGGCCTGCGGGATCACGCCGTTGGCGGCCAGGAACTCAGCTACGGAACCGGCATCCAGCGCAAACTGAACATCCTCAGGAAGGCTGCGCCCCGTGCTGTCATCGCGCGCAAGCAGCATTCCCATCACCGCGCCCCCTGCGTCAAGAACGGGTCCTCCGGTGTCTCCGGGAAGGGTGCGGACGGCCAGACGGTTCAGGTGGGGCTGCCCGTTCAGCCCAGCGAGGTCCGACAGGGTGCCAAAGCTTGTGCTTGGGCTGCCCAGCCGCCCTTCATAGGAGTAACCCGCCACGGCAATATCGCTGCCCAGACGCGGTTGTGAGGTCAGAAACGTAGCCACGGCCTGCGGGGCCTGTGCACTTTCGGGTTTCAGAAGGGCCAGCCCGGCGGCCGTATCCTGTGCCAGAACGGTGGCATCATAGGTGTCATCGACCGAGATCCTGCGGCACCCTGCAACCGCGTCGGCAGTGGTCACGATCATGCCGGTTTTATCCACGAAAAATCCCGACCGGGATGTGTCGGCGCGTCGGATTTCCAGCCCGGACAGCAGGTCGATATCCTGCACCGCGGCCTCCAGACCGGCATTGTCAGCAAGCGCCGTTTCCCCGAGCGAACGGAAGCTCTGCAGCATTTCGTTCAACACCAGCTGACGGCGTTTCTCATCCCCTTTGGGCCAGACCAGCGTAAAGCCTTTTACACTTCCATCAAGCAGTTTCGCATAGGTGTGCGAGATGATCTCGGCGTTTTCCCCTTGCAAGGTGAATTCACCGTCCTTGCGGTTTCGCGGCCCATCTTCGGGCACGATTTCAAGGGTTTGCAGGATATCGTATAGGCCAAACAGCGTGTCCTGATTGCCGGACTGGCTGATCAGAACCACTTTTGCAGCACTTCCGTCGCGGGATTTGAAATGGACAAAAGGGGCTTCATAGCGGTCAAAATCCACCACCGCCTTTGGCAGCGAGATGCTGATGCCGGCTTCCTTGTCTTCATGGTCGGCAAGGCCGATGCTGTCGAGCACGGTCTGGCGTTCGGCCATCACGGCGGCGCGTTGTCGGGTGGTCAGGATACCTGTGGGTTCATACCCGCGCGCCTCCTGCCATGCGGCCATCGAGCGACGGGTCCCGCGGCCAAATGCGCCATCAATGCCCGAGGAATAGAACCCCGCAAATTGCAACGCCCGTTGCAGATCCATCCGCTCGTCCCGGGTCAGACGTTGTTCGCTCACCTGTGCTTCGCGCTTTGTTTCATCGGGAAGGGTTGAAGGCAGGGGGGAGGGTGGGGCCGGGGTTGCCGGGGCGGTGGCCTCGGTTGTGGGGGCGGTGTCTGGTGTGGGCAGGCTGGCAGGAGGGGTTTGCGAGGTGGCGCTCAGGCCGACCGGCCAGAATTGTTGGCGCAGATCGCGCGACCGCACAAGGAAACTGTCGCTGGGGATGACCCCCTGGCGCCGCAGGTTGCGCAGTTGAAGATCTGCCGCTGCCTGCGTGTAGGGCCCCAGAACAATTGCGTACCAGTTGCCGCCCACACGAAATCCGTTCACCCCGTCAATCTGACCGGCATAACCGCGCACCCGCTCTTTGGCTTCGCGCAGGCTGGGATGGGCTTCGATCTGGATCCATATCGCGTTCTGGTTCTGCGTGGCCTGGGAAAGGGCCTGGGCCTGGGCAATGGTCGGGGCAAGGGGAAGGGTTGTCAGGGCTGTACTGCCGGCAATCATGACTGAAGTGAAAAGAGTTTTCATGGGTCCTCGTTGGCCTTGGGGCGCCGCTGTGTTTGGGGCGGTCGCAAACGGCTTTATTGAATTTGCTTGTGGCAAGTAACACAACCCGGCGGGGATAGGTCAATAACCGGGATGCAATGTCCGATGCAAGATTGACCCTGTGTGGCCCAATGCCTATTGAGGGGCCAAGTTGAATTGATCTGATGGGCGACGGATATGGGCCAAGCTGACACGAAACCGCAGAGCTTTCAGGAAATCATCCTGCGGCTTCAGAATTACTGGGCGCAAAAGGGCTGTGCGGTGATGCAGCCTTATGACATGGAAGTTGGCGCGGGCACGTTTCACCCGGCGACCACGCTGCGCTCGTTGGGATCAAAACCCTGGGCGGCCGCCTATGTGCAGCCTTCCCGCCGTCCGACCGATGGGCGGTATGGTGAAAACCCGAACCGGTTGCAGCATTACTATCAGTATCAGGTGCTGATCAAACCCAGCCCGCCCAATCTGCAAGAGCTCTATCTGGGCAGCCTTGAGGCAATCGGCGTTGATATGGCGATGCATGACATCCGCTTTGTCGAGGATGACTGGGAAAGCCCGACGCTGGGCGCCTGGGGGCTGGGCTGGGAAGTCTGGTGCGACGGGATGGAAGTCAGCCAGTTCACCTATTTCCAGCAGGTCGGCGGGCATGATTGCAAACCCGTCTCGGGTGAGCTGACCTATGGTCTGGAGCGTCTGGCCATGTATATTCTGGGCGTCGATCACGTGATGGACATGCCGTTCAACGCCCCCGATGCGCTGATCCCGCTGAGCTATGGCGACGTGTTCAAGCAGACCGAAGAAGAATACGCACGCTGGAACTTTGATATTGCCAATACGGATGTGCTGCTCAAGCAATTCGAAGAGGCCGAGGTCGAGTGCCAGAAGATCCTCGACCAAGACCATATCGACCCCAAGACCGGCAAGCGCATCATCATGGCCCACCCGGCTTATGACCAATGCATCAAGGCCTCGCACCTCTTTAACCTGCTCGACGCGCGCGGGGTGATCTCGGTCACCGAACGTCAGGCTTACATTGGCCGCGTCCGTGCGCTGGCAAAACTTTGCGCTGATGCCTTTGTGCAGACCGGCGCCGGTGGATATGTGGCGGATCAGGCGTAATCCAGCAAGACAGGCGGCAAAAGGCAAATGAGCGGAAAACTTCTTGGTATCATGATTATCGCATCCTCCCTCATTTTTGGGGCTGTGGTCTATTACACCCAGCTTTACGCGTTCTATGAACCTGCCGCGGCGGATACGGAATTGCGGATGACCAATGTGGTCACCGGCCAACCTGAAACGGTGATTTATGACCAGTTTGACGGGATTGACAGCGACAGCTCTCCGCTGCGCTTTCGGGGCTGTTTCACCACCACAATGTCGCTGGCCATGCTGACCGAAACCTTCGAGGTTTACGACCGTGCGACGCCGCTTGTGGCCCCCGGCTGGTTTGACTGTTTCGATGCCCAGGCCATTGGTTATGCCTTGGAAGAGGGCGAAGCCATCGCCTTTCTGGGTGAGAAAAATATCAAGGATGGCGTTGATCGCGTGATTGCCATCTTTCCCGATGGCCGGGGCTATGCTTGGCATCAACTGAATGAAAAATATGACGACTAAAAGGGCGAGACCCAATGCCTGACCTGCTGATTGAACTCTTCTCCGAAGAAATCCCCGCCCGGATGCAAACCCGCGCGGCCCAGGATCTGAAGAAACTCGTGACTGACGGTCTGGTCGAGGCCGGTCTGACCTATGCTGGTGCCCATGCGCTGTCCACGCCGCGTCGCCTGACGCTGGCGATTGACGGTCTGCTTGCCGCCTCGCCTGACACGCGCGAAGAACGCAAGGGCCCCAAGGTGGGCGCACCGGACAAGGCGATTGAGGGCTTCCTGCGCGGCGCGGGCCTGACCCGTGATCAGCTGGTGGAACGCGACACGCCGAAAGGGCCGGTCTATTTTGCAATGATCGAAAACAAGGGCCGCCCGGCGGCTGAGATCATTGCCGAAGTGCTGGAAAAAACCATTCGCAACTTCCCCTGGCCCAAGTCGATGCGCTGGGGCAGTGGCAGCTTGAAATGGGTGCGCCCGCTGCATTCGATCCTTTGTATCCTCAGCGATGAGGCCGGGGCCGAGGTGGTGCCGATGGAGGTTGACGGGATCCGCTCGGGGGACACGACCCAGGGGCATCGCTTCATGGCGCCGGGCACAATCACCGTCTCCGGGTTTGAAGATTACGCCACCAAGCTGAAATCCGCCAAGGTGGTTCTCGACCCGCAGGAGCGTGCAGATCATATCTGGGAAGATGCCAAGAACGCAGCTTTCGCACAGGGGTTGGAGATCGTGGAAGACACCGCTCTTTTGCGTGAAGTGGCCGGTCTGGTGGAATGGCCCGTCGTGCTGATGGGCGATATTGCCGATGATTTCATCCCCCTGCCGCCCGAAGTGCTGCAAACGTCGATGCGTGAACACCAGAAATTCTTCTCGGTCAAGAACCCGAAAACCGACCGGATCGAGAAGTTCATCACCGTCGCCAATGTGGAGACCGCCGACAATGGCGCAACCATTCTGGCCGGCAATCAAAAAGTGCTGTTTGCCCGCCTGGCAGACGCGAAATTCTTCTGGGAAAACGACATTCGCGAAGCCGAGGCCGGTGGGCAGAAATGGCTTGATAGCCTGACCAACGTGACCTTCCACAACAAGCTGGGCACACAGGCCGCGCGGATCGACCGGATCGCGAGCCTCGCTCGTGCCATCGCCCCCTCCATCGGGGCTGATCCCGACCTGTCCGAGCGCGCCGCGCGCTGGGCCAAGGCCGATCTCAGCTCGGAAATGGTCTATGAATTCCCGGAACTGCAAGGCCTGATGGGCAAGTATTACGCAGGCCCCGCAGGCCACCCGGTTGAGGTCGCCAATGCCGCAACCGAACATTATTCACCGCTTGGCCCGTCCGATGATGTGCCCTCGGCCCCCACCTCGGTGGCTGTCGCACTGGCCGATAAGCTCGACACGCTGACCGGCTTCTGGGCCATCGACGAGAAACCCACCGGATCAAAAGACCCCTTTGCGCTCCGCCGCGCCGCGCTGGGGGTTATTCGTCTGGTGCTGGAGAATGGTCATCGTGTGGGGCTATCAGGTCTGGCGAAAGAGAGCCAAGCGATCAGCGATATGCCGAGGGTCGAAAGGCTCAAGAACTCTGTCTATTCTGAAATCCATAATAGTTGGGAGTATGGCGACAGCCTTCCAGAACATATTGTTATTAAAGTGGGAGAAGATGGGAGCGATCTAGTTAAACGCATTAGCGAGGGTTATCCAATCAGACCTGCGGCAAAGTTTAGGCATATAGCTCAACAAGCTGATGAGTTGGCAGATCTGTACGCTGAGAAGGATAAAGTCGAAAAATGGCTGAATAGTTTTGACCCCCAACGCAGCAATCTCCTCTCCTTCTTCCATGACCGCCTCAAGGTCTACTTGAAGGACCAAGGCATCCGCCACGACGTGATCGACGCCTGCCTTGCCATGCCCGGAAATGATGACCTTACCTTGCTGGTCAAACGGGCCGAGGCGCTGTCGGGGCTGCTCAAGACCGATGATGGGGAAAACCTGCTGCAAGGCTTCAAACGTGCCAACAACATCCTGACCCAGGCCGAGGAAAAAGACGGGGTGGAGTATTCCTACGGCGCGGATGTGAAATTTGCTGAGGATGACAGCGAAAAAGCCCTCTTCGCAGCCCTTGATACCGCCGAGGCCGCGATACAACCGGCCATGCAGACCGAAGATTTCGCCGCCGCCATGACCTCGATGGCCGCCCTGCGCGCGCCCATTGATGCTTTCTTCGAGGCGGTGCAGATCAACACCGAGAATGAAATTATCCGCCGCAACCGCCTGAACCTCCTGTCGCGGATCCGACAAATCTGCCTTTCGGTGGCCGATCTCACCAAGGTCGAAGGGTAAAACCACAAGGGGCGCCGCAAATTCCGGCGCCCTTTTTCTTGCCCCAAATACCTCGGGGTGAGCGCGTAGCGCGAGGGGCAGCGCCCCTTTCCTCCTTTTCCACACCCACGCCCCTTGTGTGATGCACAGCCCTTGCTATGCTGAGCAAAACCCCTTGCTGCGGTGCAGAATTATGAGCGATCTCGGATTTACGGAAATTACCCCAACGGCGGATATCCATGTGTCACAACATGGTGGCCGGGCGAAATGCCTGCAACGGCTGATCCGGCTCGATATGCCGGTGCCGCGCACCATGGCGCTGTCTTTCGATGCGGTGCGGGCGGTGTCCGCCGGGGAAATGCCCGATCTGGATGCGATGCTGGCGCGCTTTGGTTCCGACCCTCTGGTCTCGGTGCGGCCGTCATCGGAAGATTCCGACTGGGGCGGGCCCGGTGCGATCCTGAATATCGGGATGAATGACGTGGTTCACGCCAAGCTCATGGAAACACACGGGGAAATGGCTGCACACGCGCTTTACCTGCGCTTTATCCAGGCCTATGCGGTGCATGTCTGGCGGCTGGACCCGGACGAATTTGATGAGTTTTCGCAGCCCACGGCTGACACGGTTCAGGCAGCACTCGACCTTTATGAAGAAGAAACGGACAGCTATTTTCCGCAAGACCCCAAAGTGCAACTGACCGAGGTGCTGCGCTCCATGTCGCGGGCCTGGCAGGGCACCACGGCGCGGCTTTTGCGCGAAGCCAAAGGCGCGCCTGCGGATGCGGGGCTTGGCCTTGTTGTGCAGCAGATGGCGCTTGGGGTTGGGCGTGATATCTGTGGCTCTGGCGTGATCCAGTTCGTGAACGGCCAGACCGGCCACCGAGAGCTGCGCGGGCGCTACCTGTGCAAAAGCCAGGGGCGCGATGCGCTGACGGATGCGGATGACCGCGATGTGATGTATCTGACCCGTGATCCGCGCGGGCGCTCGATCGAAGAGGTCTTGCCGGACATGTTCCAGGCGCTTCTGGATTGTGGCGACCTGTGCCGGACCCGGTTGCGCGAGGAGATGGAGGTCGAGTTTACCATCGACAATGAGGAGTTGTTTATCCTCGATGCGGTGAGAGTTGCCCGCAGTGAACGTGCCAATGTGCGTATCGCGGTGCAGATGGCAAAAGAGGGGATCATCACCCGTGAAGAGGCGGTGATGCGTATCCCACCCCGCGCCCTGACCGAACTCCTGCACAGTCAGGTCGATCCCGAAGGCGCGCGCGACGTGTTTGTGTCGGGCATCGCTGCAAGCCCGGGTGCTGCAACCGGTAAGATCGTCTTTTCCGCCCGCGACGCCCAGGCCATGGCCGCGCAGGGCGAGGATTGTATCTTGGTGCGCCGGGAAACCAGCCCCGAGGATATTCGCGGTATGCATGCCGCCCGGGGGATCCTGACCATCCGTGGTGGCATCACCAGCCATGCCGCGGTGATCGCCCGCGGCCTCGGTCTGCCCTGTGTGGTGGGGGCCAACGGTATGACGTTGGAAAAGAAGAATAAAAAGATCATTTCCGCCCAGGGGCGCGAGCTGCGCGAAGGGGATGTGATCACCATTGATGGCGCCAAGGGCGAGGTCTTGTTCGGGGCGGTTGGCATGTTGCCACCCGAATTGGGCGAGAGTTTTCAGACCCTGATGTCCTGGGCGGATGAGTTTCGGGACATCGGTGTGCGCACCAATGCGGACACGCCGCCAGATGCGCGCAATGCACGGATGTTCGCGGCAGAGGGCATCGGTCTTTGCCGGACGGAACACATGTTTTTTGACGATGATCGTCTGCTGGCCATGCGCGAGATGATCTTTGCGGACCAATCCGAAGACCGGCGCGCGGCCCTCGCCCGTCTGCTGCCGATGCAGCGGGCGGATTTCACCGAACTGTTTGAGATCATGCAGGGGCTGCCGGTCTGCATCCGCCTGTTCGACCCGCCGCTGCACGAGTTCCTGCCGCATGGTCGTGAAGGGATCCGTGAACTGGCGGAGGCTTTGGGTCTTGGCATGTCAGCGGTGGAACGTCGCGTGGCTGGCCTGCGCGAATTCAACCCGATGCTGGGGATGCGTGGCGTGCGCCTTGGGGTCACTGTGCCGGAAATCTATGACATGCAGGCCCGCGCCATCTTTGAAGCCACGCTGGATGCCTCCAAATCTGGAAAGCCGGTGGTGCCGGAAATCATGATCCCGCTGGTATCTGCGAAACGTGAGGTGGAAATCGTCAAGGCGCGCATTGATGCGGTTGCGGCGGCGGTTCGGATCGAACGCGGCGAAGAATTCACCTATCGGCTCGGGGTGATGGTTGAAACGCCCCGTGCTGCGCTGCAGGCGGGGGAAATCGCCAAACATGTGCATTTCCTGTCCTTCGGGACCAACGACCTGACCCAGATGACCTATGGTCTGTCGCGCGATGATGCGGGGCGGTTCATGGGGGAATATGTCAGGCAAGGCGTTTTTGAAGAGGATCCGTTTCATGTTCTCGACACGGACGGGGTGGGTGAACTTCTGGAAATCGGGGCGCAGAGGGGGCGTGAAGAAGATCCGGATCTGACCCTTTCGATTTGTGGTGAACATGGCGGTAACCCCGAATCAATCCGCTTTTGCCGCGACAAAGGCTTCTCTTATGTGTCCTGTTCCCCCTTCCGTGTGCCCGTCGCCCGGCTGGCGGCCGCGCATTTGGCGGTTGCCGCCAAACTGGGGGGAGGGGGCTGACCACCCACAATATGTTGCGGTGCAGCATAAATTTCTCGGCATGAAACAGCGACCAGTAGGGCGGGATATTTCGTCGCACTGGACGTGAAGGGGTTTTTCGCGTAGATCGCCTCGTCAACTGGCCATCCTGGATGGATCTTAGTGGAACTGGAGTGGGCGAAATGCTGAAAACCAATGTAACGACCCTGTTGCGTGCGATCGCACTCGGATCGGTTCTGGCCGCCGCGCCTTTGTCCCTTGTTGCCGATGCCGATGGTGCCGGACGCGAGACTGTAGCTGCGACCGGGGATGAAAACCCGATGGTCCTGCTGTTCACCAAGCTGTTTCAGAAAGAGCGCGCGGGCCTGGAAGCCATGCCGGAAGACCAAATTGAGAAACTGGCCAGTCTGGACGCAGATCCATCCGAGAGCGGCGCGGCCAACCTCTATAGTCGCAAATGGCTGGCAGCCCAGCCCAAGGCGCGCGGTGGAGAGCAATGGCAATGCCTGACCGAGGCGCTATATTTTGAGGCGCGTGGGGAAAGCGTGAAAGGTCAGTTTGCGGTGGCTGAGGTGATCCTGAACCGTGTGGATAATGCCCGTTTCCCGAATTCGATCTGCGGCGTTGTCAATCAGGGGACCGGCCGGAAATACCAATGCCAGTTCACCTATACCTGCGACGGGCGGGCCGAGGTGATCCGCGAACCCAAAGCCTATGAAAATGTCGGAAAAGTGGCCCGGGCAATGATTGACGGCGCACCGCGCAGCCTGACCAAAGGCGCCACCCATTACCATACCACGGCGGTGAACCCGAAATGGGCCAAACGGTTTGAGCGCACCGCAAATATCGGCGTGCACCGTTTTTACAAGATGCCGGTGCGCGTGTCGTCCAACTGATCCCTTTTCTGGGTGCGCTTTCCCGCCTTGGCCTGTCGGAACCGGCTGGTCTTTTGGTGGCGTTTTCAGGCATTATTGCGCAAATCATTTGCGCAGTATGGGATCAGCACCGCTATGGACAACAGCACAGCCTTTCAGCCGCTTGAAGCGCGCGCCATCGAGATGGGCGGCCCCAACCCGCCAGACCGGATCTCGGTGCGGGATCATACGGTTGAGGTTGAAATTGGTGCCTTTCAGGCGGAGCGTGACGTCACCCAGAGGCTTCGATTTTCGGTTGTGGTCGAGGTGGGGCCCAGCACGGGCGCGCAAACCGATGATGTGGATGACATCCTGTCCTATGACGCGGTGACCGAAGCCATCACGGCTGAGCTTGCCGCGGAGCGGCTGAACCTGCTGGAAACCCTTGCGGAACGCATTGCTGAGCGGATTTTGCGCGAACCGCAGCCGCTGCGCGTCTTTGTGCGGATCGAAAAGCTCGACCGGGGGCCAGGTAATCTCGGGGTTGAGATTGTGCGTGGCCGAACCGGGCAACAGGCCGTGTCTCCGACTGAGGCGCCCCGCCCGCGCCTGATCCATCTGGGGGCAGGGGCCATCGTCGCCCCCGGGCTGACCAATGCCCTTGATCTCTGGGAACAGGAGGCAGCCCCGGTTGTGCTGCTGGTTGGCCCCGGCGAGGGGCCTGTCCCGCAGGTTCAGGACCCATCCAGCCAGCGCCGCATCGACCTGCTGGCCATTGAGCAAAACGCCTGCGTGCTCGCGGCCCGTGATCCGCGCATGAAGGCGGTGGGGACGCGAACAGAGCTGGATTGGGGGATGAAAAACGGACAGATCTCTGTCTGGGCGCCAACCAAGATGGTTATGGATGCGGTTGATGGCCCAGCGGAGCTGAGGCCCGAAACCCTGCTCGAATGGCTCGGGCAGGAGCTGGGAGCGGCATCCGCTTGCCAGATTTCAGACGCAGACGGGCTGGAGCGCGCGCTGTGACCCGGCGCTACCAACCGATCCCGCGCATGGGCGCGCCGTATTCCGGGCGCTCGCTCGCTGGGTCTGCGGATCTCTGGTTTGATCAGGTGATGTGGCGTGACCGCACGGGGGCATCGGGGGTGATGATGCTTGACGATTGCCCGCAAGAGGTGCTTGCCCGGCTCTCGTCGCCGCGTGTCGCAATCGCCGGACTGTCGCTGGATCAACCGCGTGTGATGGGGATCCTGAACGTTACCCCAGACAGCTTTTCCGACGGGGGGGATCTGGCCACGGTCAGTGCCGCCGTGGCACGGGCGCGGGCGATGGAGGGGGATGTGGATATCCTCGATATCGGAGGGGAAAGCACCCGACCCGGCGCTCTGGAAGTTGATGTGGCGGAAGAAATCCGCCGCACCGCGCCTGTGATCCGTGCCCTGCGGGATGCTGGCATCACGACGCCGATCTCAATCGATACCCGCAAATCCGCAGTGGCTGAGGCGGCGCTGGAGGCGGGGGCGGATATGGTGAACGATGTCTCGGCGTTCGAATTTGACCCGGAGCTTGCCCATCTCGTTGCGGAACGCGATGTGCCCGTGTGCCTGATGCATGCCAAGGGGCTGCCTGAAAACATGCAGGATGACCCGCGGTATGAGGATGTCACGTTTGAGGTGCTGGAACATCTCGAAGCTCGGATTGCCCTGGCTGAGGCAGCGGGGATCCGCCGGGATCGCATTATCACCGATCCGGGAATTGGGTTTGGTAAAACACTGCAGCACAATGTGATTTTGCTGCGCGCGCTGGCCTTGCTACATGATCTGGGACTGCCGATCCTGCTGGGTGTATCGCGCAAGCGCTTCATCGGGGCGCTGGGCCGTGCGGATGAGGCAAAAGACCGCGCGCCCGGCTCTATCGCCGTGGCCCTGGATGGGGTCCGGCAGGGGGCACATATTCTTCGCGTGCATGATGTACGGGAAACGGCACAGGCATTGCGATTGCAAAACGTATTGATGACGAGGGACGCGTTGTGACGGAAAAACTGTTTGGCACGGATGGGGTGCGTGGATTGGCCAATAGCTGGCCGATGACGGCGGAAATGGCGCTGAAACTGGGGGCCGCGGCCGGGCGACATTTTCGTCGGGACGGATCCAACGGGCATCGGGTTGTCATCGGTAAGGACACGCGCCTGTCGGGGTATATGATCGAAAACGCCCTGACCGCTGGGCTGACCTCAACCGGTATGAACGTGCTGCTGCTGGGGCCGGTGCCGACACCGGCGGTTGGACGCATGACGCATTCGATGCGGGCAGATCTGGGGATCATGATCTCGGCCTCGCATAACCCGTTTCACGACAATGGGATCAAGTTTTTCGGCCCCGACGGCTTCAAACTGTCTGATGCGGATGAGGCCGAGATTGAGCGGCTGGTGCAGGCTAGTGTTGACCCGGTGCAGCCGCAGAATATCGGGCGGGCCAAGCGGATCGAAGAAGCGCGCCAGCGCTATACCGAATATCTGAAAACCACCTTCCCCGCGCAGAAACGCCTGAGCGGGATCAAGGTCGTGGTGGATTGCGCCAACGGGGCGGCCTATCGCACCGCGCCAGACGCGCTTTGGGAGCTGGGGGCCGATATCGTGACGGTCGGTGTATCCCCTGACGGGACCAACATCAACAAGGGCTGTGGATCGACCGACACGGCGCTTGCGGCGAAAACCGTAGTTGAGACGGGTGCGGATCTGGGGATCTGCCTGGACGGAGATGCCGATCGGATCATGATCATCGACGAGACGGGCCGGGTGGCAGATGGCGATCAGATCATGGCCATGTTTGCCAGTCATTGGGCGCGCCAGGGAATGCTCAAAGGGGGCACTTTGGTGGCGACGGTCATGTCCAATCTTGGGCTGGAGCGGTTTTTGCAGGGGCAAGGGTTGGATCTTCTGCGCACCAAGGTCGGGGACCGGCACGTGGTTGAGGCGATGCGCGCGGGTGGGTATAATCTGGGCGGCGAACAATCCGGCCATATCGTGATGAGCGATTATGCCACCACCGGCGACGGCCTGCTGGCCGGGATCCAGTTTCTGGCCGCGATGGTTGAGACTGGGCGCCCTGCGTCTGAGCTGTGCCAGATGTTTGAAACCGTGCCGCAGCTGTTGAAAAACGTGCGCTACGGTGCCGGGCAGCCCCCCCTTGAAATCTCCAGCGTTCAGGCCGCGATCTCGGACGCGGAAGGGCTGCTTGAGGGCAAGGGACGGCTGTTGATCCGCAAGTCCGGGACCGAACCCCTGATCCGCGTGATGGTGGAATGCGAGGATGAAAGGCTGTTGTCTGAGGTGGTCGAAGGGATTGTTGCCGAGGTTGAGGCCGCGGTGTCCTGATCTTGGGGGTATCCGTGTATATGTTCGAAAATGTAAAGGCGGCGCCAAATACGTCGCCTTATTTCTTTGTAAAGATTGAAAATGTTTAAGTGTCAGCCGCGCGCAAACAATCGGGTCAGGGCGCCGAGTTGACTGATCGCCACACCGATCAGGATCAGGATCATTGCCCAGATCAGGCTGGAGGGCAGCGCCTCCCCCAACAGGACCGCCCCCAGGAAAAGAGCCCAGAGCGGCACTTGGTAATTGACCAGGCTGAGAAAAGTGGGGCCTGCCCGCCGCACAAGGATCACCAGCAGAATCTGGGTAAGTGCCGTTGGAAAAATCCCCAGAAGGATCACGGAAAGCACCGGTAGGGCGGGGGGCAATTCGCGCGGTATCCCCTCTTGCCACAGGGCCACGGGCACAATCATTACGGTCGCTGCCACAAGGGTCGTGGCTGCAAATGCGCGGCGATCCACATCTGGGCAGAGGCGTGCGATGATGGAGCCGATTGCATAACAGGTCCCGGCCGCCAGACAGACAAGACGGGCGGTGTTTTCCAGCGCCAGCCCTGTGCTTTCAAAGGCAGACGGGCCGATTAGCACCAAAACCCCGGCAAGCCCGATCAGGATGCCAATCAGGCGGCGCAGCGTGATGCGTTCTCCTGACACAAGGAAATGGGCCAGAATAAGGGTGATCAGAGGCATAGCCGCCATCGACACCCCGGCAAATCCTGACGCGACATAGGCCTGCGCCCAGCCCAGCAGGAAAAACGGAATGGCATTGGAAAAGGCCCCCATCGCGATCGCCGCCGCCCAGATGGCAACACCATTTGGAGCAGAGAGGGCCGGCATGCGTCGTCCGCTTGCTTTTGCGAACACAACCAGCAAAAACGCCCCTAGAGCGATGCGATAGGCTGCGATGCTGAGCGGGCCAAACCCTTGAAGGGCGACGGAAACCCCCATGAAGCTTGCCCCAAAAAACAGGCCAAGTATGGCAAGGATGAACCAGTCGAGGCGGGTAGGATGTGTCATGCCCCGACATCTGGCATATTGGTATTTCTTGTAAAAGCGAATTCGTCCGCCGGGGTGCAAGTGACCAATGGGCGAAAATGGCGTAAGATGGGGCAGGAGACTGCTATGTTGCCGCCGATCATCAAAACTGTCCGCTCCCCCCTGCCGCGCGAAGAACTGTTTGAGTTCTTTACGCTTGGGCTTGGCAATTGGGTGGCCTGTCGCGACCCATTCCGTCTCGGCAAATATGGGGGGCCTACCGCAAGAGGTGCATTTCGAAACCCGGGAAGGGGGCCGGATATATGAGGTCCTGCCAAAGGGGGGCGAGGCACTTTGGGGGCGGGTGCTGCATTGGGATGCGCCATCCAGGGTCGTATTTTCCTGGCATCCCGGCCGCGATCCGGGGCAGGCCACTCGGGTTCAGCTGCGGTTTGTTCAACTGGCCACCCAGACCGAGATTGATCTGATCCATGATGGATGGGAGGCCCTCGGCGATGAGGCGTCAACACAACATGCCGGGTATGATCCCGGCTGGTATTACGTGTTGGGCCAGTGTTTTATGGAGAAGCTGACCTAACGGTGGGGAATGAAAAAAGGCGCCCCAATTGGGACGCCTTTCAACAGTGCGGGGAAAGCCCGCGCTCTGTCTTAGTTCTTTTCCTGGTCAACCAGCTTGCCGGCCGAGATCCACGGCATCATGTCGCGCAGCTTCTTGCCGACAACTTCGATCTGATGCTCGTCATTGTGGCGACGGGCGGCTTTGATGGTCGGCTGACCAACAGCGTTTTCCAGCATGAAGTCGCGCACGAATTTACCGGTCTGGATGTCTTCCAGCGATTCCTTCATGGCTTTCTTGGTGGCCGCATAGGGCAGGATGCGCGGGCCGGTCACATACTGGCCGTATTCTGCAGTGTTCGAGATCGAGTAATCCATGTTTGCGATGCCGCCTTCATAGATCAGGTCAACGATCAGCTTGGTTTCGTGCAGACACTCGAAGTAAGCCATTTCCGGAGCGTAGCCGGCTTCAACCAGGGTCTCAAAGCCGCAACGGATCAGCTCAACGATGCCGCCGCACAGAACGGCCTGCTCGCCAAAGAGGTCGGTTTCGCACTCTTCGCGGAAGTTGGTCTCGATGATGCCCGAACGACCACCACCGATGGCCGAGCAGTAGGACAGGCCGATTTCCAGCGCTTTGCCGGTCGAGTCGGTGTCAACAGCAACAAGGCAGGGAACGCCGCCGCCTTTGACGTATTCGCCGCGTACGGTGTGACCCGGGCCTTTCGGCGCCATCATGATCACGTCAACGCCTTCTTTCGGCTCGATCAGGCCAAAGTGGACGTTCAGACCGTGGGCAAACGCGATGGCTGCGCCCGGTTTGATGTTGTCGTGAACGTATTTCTTGTAGGTTTCAGCCTGCAGTTCATCGGGCATGGTGAACATGATCAGGTCACACCAGGCAGCGGCTTCGGCGATGCCCATAACTTCCAGACCTTCGGCCTGTGCTTTCTTGGCCGAGGCCGAGCCTTCGCGCAGGGCAACCACAAGGTTCTTGGCACCCGAATCGCGCAGGTTCAGCGCGTGGGCGTGGCCTTGCGAACCGTAGCCCAGAATGGCCACTTTCTTGTCTTTGATCAGGTTGATGTCGCAATCGCGATCGTAATAAACGCGCATGATTTTCCCTCGCGGTTCGTGTTGCGGAATGTGTCTGAGGGCATCATAGGCAGTGCAATCTGGGATGCGAGATGAGAATGGTTGGAAAAATTGGAATAGTTGATATAGTTCATGCGCAAGAATAGAAAAATCTGGAAAAATCATGCTCGATGATCTTGATCGACGCATTCTGCGACAGATGCAGGCGGATCCGATGATGTCAACACCGGACCTTGCGGACCGGCTGGGGCTTTCACCTGCCCGGCTCTCGCGGCGGATCGAGCGGCTGCGTGACCGCAAAGTGCTGCGTGGACCGCGCGCGGTGATCAACTGGCAAGCTTTGGGATATGCGGTAGAAGTCAGTCTGCGGGTGACGCTGGACAAAACCCAACCGCGCGCATTTGATGACTTCATCGAAGCGGCGCGCACGATTTCCGAAGTGATTGAGATCCAGACATTCCTTGGTCGGGTGGATGTGCGCCTCTCCGTGATTGCGCGTGATATGCCACATTATCAGTCGATTTATCGCAACCAGATCCTCGCCCTTCCGCATATTGCCGATATTGAAGCCCTGATGCATGTTGCGCGGATCAAGAATGATGACGGTTTGCCGCTATGATGGAGCTTGATGACATCGACCGTACGCTTCTTCGGGCCTTGGAAGAGGATGCAACGAAATCCGCGGGGGCGCTGGGGCGCGAGGTGGGGCTGTCGCAACCCGCCACCTGGCGGCGGATCAGGCGCCTGACTGAAGAGGGGGTGCTGGCTGGCCGGCGGTTGGATCTTGACCGAGAGGCGCTTGGATTTGGGGTGGCGGTGTTTCTCGGCGTGAAACTTGCCACCAAAGGCCGTGTCAGCCTTGAAGATTTTGAACGCGCCGTTTCTGCCATTCCTGAAGTGCAGACGGTTGAGCATGTGCTTGGGCTTTACGACTATCGCCTGCGCGTTGTGGCGCGCGACCTTGCCGATTTTGAACGGGTTTTGCGTCGCCGTATCATGACTTTGCCTGGGGTTGGGGATGTTGAGGCCAATGTGCTTTTGTCTGAGGAGCGAAGGCCGGGCCCCCTTTAGGCAGCAACACCAAGATCTATGGCCCGCCGATATCGCATGTTGAGAATTTCGAACAGGCAGTCCATCGAACTCATGAGGCTTTCCGGGGTGAGGGAGTAGTAGGTTTCCTGCCCCTTGCGTTGGCGTGAAAGCAGCCAGGCTTTTTCCATCTCTCGCAGGTGGTGCACCAGGGGAGTGGTTCGGATTTTGGTGGCGGCCTGAAGGGTCTGAAAGGACATTTCTGCTTTGGGCTGGGCGGCGAGCAGGCGGAAAATGGCCATACGCCGCGGGTGCGAGAGAGCAGTCAGGCTGGCGGAAATATCCTCATTTGTGCTGTCGATCATGGTAAACCCTTGTCGTTCAGAGTGTGTTCTTGAAATGTGCTTTCAGCATGAGGATGAATGGTTAATGTGTGATGAAGTATGCTCACAAAGCTTGACTGGATTGAAGGCAGCGCCTTTCGAAGAAAACTAGGGCGTAGACCTATAAACGTTGATGTGATTCAAGATGTGGACTTAGGAGGGTTCCATATCTTTGACATTTCTGGCTCACCGAAGAACAGTACAGTAAAATCAGGCCCTTTCTGCCCAATACGCCGCGCGCCAATACGCCGCGTGGTGTTCCGCGTGTCGACGACCGGCGCGTGTTATCGGGCATCATTTTCTGCATTCAGCGAGGCTATCGCTGGTCGGGTGTGCCGCCGGAATATGGCCCCGCCAAGACGCTCTGCAATCGCTACAAACGCTGGTCTGAAGCAGGCGTTTTCGAGCATGTGTTCGAAACTTTGGCGCGGGAGACGGCAGATCTTTCCACGCTGATGATCGACGCCAGCCATGTCAAAACCCATCGCATCGCAGCCAATGGTGCCAAAAAAACACCGGCGAAGGACGGGATATCGGCAAGACAAAAGGCGGGTTGAATTCAAAGCTGCATCTGACCGCAGGCATCGAGCCGATATTACCCATGCGAATCAATGCCTTGAGCCATATATTGCCAGGGGAACCACCGTCATTGCAGACCGAGGTTACGACGCAAATCACCTGCGCGACTGGCTGAGCGACGCCAAGGCAACCGCCTGCATCCCACCGCGCAAGAACCGCAAAATGCAATTCGAATATGACGCAGACCTCTACAAAACCCGCAACATCGTCGAGCGCATGTTCAACCGACTGAAGGACTGGCGACAACTCAGCCTGCGAACATTTCGATGCCAACAAACCTTCTTGGCAGCAGCCCACATCGCCGCAACAGTCATCTGGGTCTTATGAGGCCGCTGCCTAGGCGATTGCAACGCCCTGATGGAAAAGGGCAATCCTGCAAGAACGAAGACTGCCCTTCTCATGGAAAATTGTTCCGTGTGCGGCCGGAACTGTATCGAAAATCGGGGCAGACCAAGGCAGGGAGCCAACGCCTATGTTGCAAACGGTGTGGTTCGACCTTCACCATTGGACACCCGGCAAGAAACCACCGGCGGCAGTCGAGAAGCCGCGTTGTCCATTTGAGAACAGATCGCGCGACGATGTCCGTTGAACGGAGTGCCGGGTTGATGCGTTTGGCAACCCTGCGCAGCGTCGCCTCGTATTTCCACAAGATCAGGAGCAACATCTAGGCGGCTGAGCGTCCTGTTGCCACGCCCAGCGGGAATGGACGCTTTTGGGATCGTCATCACCTGTACAAGCCGGAGATGATGGTCAATCTCGTCGAGATTTACCGTTTCCACCATAACTGGATGGGAACGAGAAAAACAAAACAAACGCCAGCAATGAAGCTGGGCATTGCCAAGGGAAAAATCTACGAAAGGGACCTCTTCGGAGAATAAGTGACTTTGGCGAAAATAGAATGTGATCACCTGAAACCCCTTTCAAAATTGGCAATAAGTCATCATATTTACTGGGAGATTTTCAAAGAAAAGGATTCAAAAGAATGTGGCCAAGAAATCAATAATGTGGCCAAAAAATCAATATAGTGGAGTTGGAGGTGGGCGTTACACCGGCGTAGATGGTGGGCTCTACACAGGTCCAGATGGCGGAGCCTATTCCGGCCCGGGTGGCGGCCTTTATTCAGGCCCAGACGAACCGCCATACATGAGCAATATTCCACCGTGGTCCGTTTTCGTCGCAGAAGTCGAAAAACGCGGTCTCACCCAGCTGGCCAACCTAATTCGCCAACAGTTTCAGGCCGCCGGGATAGCTCTGTGAATATCTCATGCCAAACAAAAAAGTATCCTTTTCGGTCTGTCCCTTAGGGCAAATGTTGAAGCTCCGCAGGAAGTATTCTGCGGAGCTTTCGCAAATGCGAAAGGTGATCTATATCTTTGAAGAAACTCCACTACATTTTGGATGAAATTATGCCCAGTTTGAAAGATTTTGTTGCTGCGCTCCAAGTCGGGTGGTTCCGGCCTTGGCGGCATTCGTTGGCTGCTCAATCATCGTAGTAGGAGACTATTTCAAGGTTGCTTACCTTGAAAGCAGCCCCGTTCTTCTCCTGACCATAGCTGTCGTGATAGGGGTTTTCCTTCAGTATTCTTGTTGCAAATATTGTTTACCTCCCAATCACCATCTGGAAGGCAATTAAAAGACGCAAAAGCAAAAAAGAACTTCGGAAAAAGCTTGTGCGAGAGGTCGAGGCTGCACCAAATTCAGAAAAGGCAATTTTGGCTTATCTGGTAACCTCGGGTCGCAAAGCATTTGCGTCCGAGTTTAACGATCAAAAGTTGTCGCCCTTAGTTTCGAAAGGCCTACTGGTGAAGCTTGGTGGCACCAATAGCGTATTGGCGTGGCCATACATCGTTCGACAAGAGGTTTGGGATTACCTCATTGAAAACCAAGAGAGCTATCGCATCGACATTCCCGATGATGCGCACGATCCCTTCCACTGGAGAAATAGTGGCTGGTAATATATCGAAAATATATTCGAGAAGGGATGCAGCTTGTTGCATCACTCCAAGACTGTAAGGTCCTCAATATAGGGTTCTAATAGGTGGGTTGGCCGTATGCCGACCAACCGAAGTGAAGTTTCAACATTTTTCGTCGGGGGCCTGACATTCTCCCGAGAACGGACATCTTGCAACACTTTTGGTAAGAGGCTTGCGTCGGGTGAGCGCGCCTTTCTTAATGCCATTTCCGGTTGGTCAGCCTTTGCCACCAGCCATCATGATCAGCAGGACATAGATCACGGCAACCAACCCAAGCGCAACCAGACCTACACCGGGCAGGCCAAGGGTCAGGAACCCCCCTGCAAGCGCAACAATGACCAGGGCGCAGATACCCCAGGCCATTTTTTCTGCCTTGGCATCGGCAGCTTTTTGTTCGGGGGTCAGTTCGGCAGCCATGTGCGTTTCTCCTAGAATTTTGCTTGCCGCCTTATGCTGCAGCTGTTCACGAAAGGGAATGCTGTATTTTCAAATTGTGCCATATGGTCGCATGGCTGGTAGCCCGTCCTTCGATGCTTCCCCGGTGAAGGTTCAACAGGGGGATGTCGAAAAGAGGGCTTCTATCTCGGGCCAAGCCCCGCTCTCATAATGGTTTTTCGCATCGGAGCGACATCGTGCACTGCCTTGAGGCCCATCAGGCGAACCGCCTGCATGGTCCCGTCTCCAGAACGGGTGACGCGGTTGAACAGGTCAATGGCGCGGGCGCGTCTGGCAATGTCAGCGCTCCTTGCCTTGTCATAGGCCGCCATCATTGCGGAATCACCCAGCCCCGTCGGGCGGGCTTGTGCCAGATCCAGCAGGGCGATCACATCATTCAGCGATGTATTCAACCCCTGAGCTCCGATCGGCGGCAATGCATGTGCGGCTTCGGCGATCACTGCTACCCGCCCCGCAGTCAGTTGATCAGCGGTCTGTGTAATGATCGGCCAGACTGAGCGGTTCCCCTCAAGCCGCATGCGCCCCAGCAGCCCGGTGGAGCGATGAAACATCACCTCTTCAAACTCCTGCACCGGCATCTGCATCAGTTCGACCGCACGCGGCCCCTTGTTCATCCAGAC
This sequence comes from Aliiroseovarius crassostreae, assembly GCF_001307765.1. Taxonomy (GTDB): domain Bacteria; phylum Pseudomonadota; class Alphaproteobacteria; order Rhodobacterales; family Rhodobacteraceae; genus Aliiroseovarius; species Aliiroseovarius crassostreae. The sequence goes on along the minus strand of NZ_LKBA01000006.1, from coordinate 464,176 downwards.
AATGGCCGAGGCATTGCGCCCGTCTATGTCAGGCAATGGCACAATCGTGAAAGGGCCGCCCTCGTTGTAGATTTCGGTTGAGATATTGTCATGCGGCACGTCATGCGTAACCGTGAAGGCGAGGGATTTCTGACCATAACGTGTGGTGCTGACGGTGATCCCGGCGGTCTCTCGTAGGGGAGAGAATTTGCCATCGGCCGCCACCGCCATCCGGGCACGCACCCGCGCGCCATTGTCCAGCGTGACAATCGCCTCCTCCGAACGGTTCACGATTGATTTGAACCCGTGACCATAAAGCGCGGTGATATCAGGCTGATCCTGCAGATATCCCCAGATTTCGCGCCGCACGACCCAGTTCATCAGGTTCCATCCGAAAGGGTCGTTGCTCATATCCGCGGACTGAAACACACGGCGGTCCCGAATTTCCGGAGGCCACCCCACCGTGTCGATCACGGCCAGTTGGTCCAGCGGTTTGGCATGCGGCGCAAGCACGTCCCACAGGCCGATCCGGTCAAACAGCCCACGTGCCGGCTGTAAAAACGCGGTGGAGCGCAGGTCGGATTTTTCTTCATCTGCCGTAGTGACCGGCACAAAAGGATCCGCAAGCAGCACTGAAAATCCGGCTGCGGCAAAGGCGCAGGCCGTGACCTGCCCGGCGATCCCACCGCCGGAAATGAAAAGATCCACGTTGTAATCGGTCATAAGAGCCTCAACTTGTCAGGTGGGATAGAAATCCCGCAAGATCATGGGTGTGATGGTGGATATGCTGGGCGGGGACTGCGTCGGGCGCCACATGCACGGTGCGCATTCCCAGATCATGTGGCACTGCCAGATTGCGAGGATCATCCTCGAACATAGCCGCCTGTCGAGGTGTGATCCCATCCCGTGCAAACACTGCCTCGAATGCGGCACGGTCCGGCTTTGGATGGAAATCCGCATGCTCCACCCCATAGATTGCGTCAAACAGCCCGGACAGGCCGCGCGCCTCAAGCACACGTTCTGCGTAGGGGGCTGAACCGTTGGTATAGACAATTCGCCGCCCGGGCAGTGATTTGATCCGAGCCGCCAGCGCCGGGTCCGGCTCCAGCGCGTCGAAGGAGATATCATGCACTTCGGTCAGATAGGGGGCCGGGTCCACATCATGCTCTCTCATCAGGCCCGCAAGGGTTGTTCCGTGATCGCGCCAATAGGTCTGCCGCAGGTGGTTGGCCTTGTCGCGGGACACGCCAAGCTCTCGCATGACCCAATCCGTCATCCGCTGCTCGATCTGGTCAAACAGCCGGACCGAAGGGGGGTAGAGCGTGTTGTCGAGGTCGAACACCCACTCCGAGATATGCGAAAACTGATCAGCTACCATGGTGCAAATCTATCCTCTCGGTCCGATGGGGGAAAGGTGGGAAACGCGATCAGGACGCATCTGCGACGAGATGTGACGGCTTGGGGTTTGCTTTGTGGCGCTTCGCTGTGCATAACTTGCGCGAAGATGGATCCGGGAGGAACAGGTGGCAGACGTGAAATCAGGGCACAAAGATGCCTACGAGCTGATCCTTGAGGCAATTGATGTCGGGGTTTACAAACCCGGCGATCGGCTGGTTGAAAGCGAACTGGCGGATCGGTTCGGCGTGTCCCGCACCCCCATTCGCGAAGCCTTGCAACGGCTTGAAACACAATCGCTTCTGACCCGTGATGGGCGCAGCCTGATTGTCGCGTCCCTCACGCATAACCAACTGGCTGAACTCTATGTTGTGCGGGCCGAGCTTGAGGGCCTGGCCGCATCACTTGCCGCCCAGCACGCCGCACCGGAAGAAATCCGCGTGTTGCGCGAAATGGTTGAGGACGATCGGGCGCGTCTGGATGATCCGGCGGCCCTGGCTCGCTCCAATCGCCGGTTCCACAAGCGCCTGCACCTCGCGTCCCATAATCGCTATCTCGTGCAACAGCTTGACCTCGTGCATCGCACCATGGCGCTGCTGGCCACCACGTCTCTGGCGGCAGAGGGGCGCAGCGAAGTGGCAATTGCTGAGCATGATGCGATTGTGACCGCAATAGAGGCCCGCGACCGGGAGGCCGCCCGTGCTGCGCTGAAAACCCATATTTCCAAGGCGTTTGAAACCCGGCTCAAATTGGATTCCGCGCAAGACGGCGTATGACGGGGACAGGGCAAACCTGAAGCGCAGCACCGCTTTGAACCTGGTCGTGCAGCTGGAAATGTCCCGCCGCGGGTCAAACCCGAACCGGTTTTGCGGAACTTTCTGAAATGGTGGCTGTGGCCGGCGTGTCAAACTTCCCGTGCTGGGTCTTGTCCCAGTAAAACGGGTGGGTGACGATCTCGATAAAACCTTTCAATGCGGCAATGGATGCAAGCGGATAGTAGAAATGCAGGGTGGGCACCCAGCCTCGCAACCATTTGTGTTTGGGGCCGCTCACGGCCTGAATGCCGATGGCTATGGTCAAGAGTTCCGCAGCCGCAAAACTGATCCCCAGCAGAGCCAGAAGGGTATCGGGCATCACGTCGCGCAAGGGATGGGGCAGGCCCAGCGGGAAGGCCCAGAAGGTCCAGAGCAGGGGGGCCAGCAACACCCCGGACAGCGATCCGAGAAAAATCAATTGAAAGCCGATGAATTTCCAAAGCCCGAGATCAGACAGGAGCCGCGCGGGATGGCGCATATGCACCCCATAGGTCATGGCATACCCTTTGATCCAGCGTGAGCGTTGTTTGATCCAGGGCCAGGCCCGGCAATTCGCCTCTTCTTCGGTAACGGTATCAATCAGTTCCGTGCGATATCCATGACGTGCGAGGCGCACGCCCAGATCCGCGTCTTCGGTGACGTTATGGGCATCCCACCCGCCCAGCTCTTCCAGGGCGCGTCTGCGGAAAAACAACGTTGTCCCGCCCAGGGGAATGGCAAAGCCGATTTGTTCGATCCCCGGCAGGACCAGTCGCCACCAGCTTGCATACTCTACAGTAAAACAACGACTTAGCCAGTTTGTGCGGGCATTGTAGAAATCCAGCTTTCCCTGCAGGCAGGCCACTTCCGGACCACGATCTGAAAACCGCTGGGCCACTTTCAGCAATTGATCTGCGGCGGGGGCATCCTCGGCGTCATAGACGCCAATGACGGACCCGCGACAGAAATCGAGCGCAAAGTTCAGGGCGCGTGGTTTGGTTTTCACCACGCCACGCGGCACGATGACCTGACGCATCCAACGCGGCAGATCTGCCTGTGCCAGCGTGTTCTGTGTCAGGGTGTCATCTTCTTCGACAACCAGGCAGATTTCCAGCAATTCGCGGGGATAGATGATCCGTTCCAGACGTTTAACCAACCGTCCGGCGATTTCGCGTTCCTTGTAAAGCGGCACCATGATCGAAATCATCGGCAGGCGATGAGGCCTGGGCAGATCTGCCGATCTAGCAAAATCATCCACCGGGATTTTCTGTCGTCGCCAGTACAAAATGCTGGCGGTCAGTTTCAGCGCCGAATTCATCAGCAGGGTGAACACGGCCCAGCTCACCAGAACCGAAAATCCAACAAGGGTGGAATAAAAGAAAAGGCCACACAGGATGGCCAGAAAGAGAGCTGCATAGCGGATAACGGTGCGGGGGTTCCAGCCCCGGCAGCTTTCATGTCCAGCCACGCGGGTTTCGGCGCGCTGGGTCAGGGCGCGATGGCGCATGGTCACAAGGCTGTCGAGGATGTCCTCTTCCGGGGCAATGGCCAGAAAGCTGCGCCCCCAATGCGCGGGAAACTCTTTCTGCAGGGCCTCAAATTCATCGGGTCGTGAACAAATGACGACAGTTCCACCGCCAACATTTTTCCACGGCACCACGCGGTTTCGAATGCAGAAATCTGCGCTGAGATCGTCGATAAGCCGCACATCCGGGGGGTGCCGGTGCAGATCGGCGATGCTGCACCCATACTGGCGCGCAAGTGCCGCGTAGAGGTCGACTCGGCGCACGAAGCCGTGAGCCAGCAGGATATCACCCAGCCGCACATCCTGCGTGCGCTGCAAGGCGGTTGCGATCTCGAGGTTTTCTTTCGAAAGCGCGCCCATATCCAGCAGCACCTGTCCCAATTGCTTGCGCTGCGGGTGCTGTGCATCCGTCATCGCCGGGGCTGGCGGCGATGTGTCATGGTTCTGAATTAGGCGAAGCGGTGTTGCGGACATGGGAGCCGGATTTGGAGGTATATCCGGTCACCATGCGTAGAAAATGGTTAACGCCCGGTTAACCTTACCCATAATTGGCGAGTTGATTGGCGTTAACCAAAAAAGCCCGCGCATTGCTGAGCGGGCTTTAGGAATTATAACGCGGCCGTTTACTTAACGGCTGGCTTATTTGCGGGCATCCATCGCCGATGCGAACCGTTCAAACAGATAATAGCTGTCCATTGGGCCGGGGCTGGCCTCGGGGTGGTGCTGCACCGAAAAGACCGGGCGGCCTTCGATCTTGATGCCGCAATTTGACCCGTCAAACAGGGAGACATGGGTTTCCACAACCCCGTCCGGCAGGGTGTCAGCGTTGACCGCAAAACCGTGGTTCATCGAGGTGATCTCTACCTTGCCAGTCTCATGTTCCTTGACCGGGTGGTTGGCACCGTGATGGCCGTGGTTCATCTTGATGGTCTGTGCGCCCAGTGCCAGTGCAAGCATCTGGTGTCCAAGGCAAATTCCGAAAACCGGCAAGTCGGTTTCCAGGATTTCGCGGATCATGGGCACCGCATATTCGCCGGTGGCTGCGGGGTCGCCGGGGCCGTTTGACAGGAAGACCCCATCGGGATTGAGGGCCAGCACCTCTTCAGCGGTGGCGGTGGCCGGCAGCACGGTCACATCGCAGCCCGCCGAGGCAAGGCAGCGCAGAATGTTGCGTTTGGCGCCAAAGTCGAGGGCCACAACCTTGTGGCGCGGGTTTTCCTGCTTGGGAAAACCGTCCGGCCAGGCCCAACGCATTTCGTCCCATTTGTAGCTTTGTGCACAGGTCACATCCTTGGCCAGGTCGAGCCCTTCAAGACCCGAAAAAGCCCGCGCTTCGGCCACAAGGGCTTCGGCGTCAAACGTGCCGTTGGGGTCATGGGCGATGGCCACATGCGGTGCGCCCTGCTGACGAATGGCGCGGGTCAGGCGGCGGGTATCCACCCCACCAATGCCAATGCGGCCGCGTTTCTCCAGCCACAGGGTCAGCTCTTCGGTGTTGCGCCAGTTCGAAGGATCGGTGGGATCCCACTTCACCACCATGCCAGCGGCAACCGGATCGCCCGTTTCGTCATCTTCGACATTGGTGCCCGTGTTGCCGATATGCGGGAAGGTAAAGGTGACAACCTGGCCTGCATAAGACGGGTCGGTCATGATTTCCTGATACCCGGTCATAGCGGTGTTGAAGCACAGCTCGGCGGTCGTCACGCCGGTGGCCCCGAAGCCCATCCCGTAAAAGATGGTGCCATCGGCAAGGGCAAGACAGGCGGTGGGGGTGGCGGTTTCTGGTTGGGGGGCAGCTGACATTTTCTCGACTCCGGCAGGCCAAATTGGCGCGAACCTAAGGGGAGGAGCCGGATGGGTCAAGGGGGAGATGCCGAGTCTTGAAAAAACATATTTTCCCTTATTTCAAAGGCCTGACGCAATATGTTGGGTGTTGCCTGAAAATGCGGTTTTCGATACATTCAGACTTCGGACCAACAACGGACCAAAGGACATGGACATGCGTGCCCGTATCAATGACGCCCTGAAAACGGCGATGAAAGACAAAGACGCCGTGCGGCTGTCGACCCTGCGCCTGATCAATGCAGCGATCAAAGATCGTGATATTGCCCTGCGAGGAGGGGGCGAGGAGGGACAGACCTCGGACGCTGACGTGCTGGCGATCCTCGGCAAGATGGTGAAGCAGCGACAGGAAAGCGCGCGCGCCTATGAAGAAGGCGGCCGGCTGGAACTTGCTGAAAAAGAACGTGGCGAGATCGAGATCATCGAGGATTTCCTGCCAAAACAATTGGATGCAGCAGAAACCGAAGCCGCCGTTGCTGCGGCCATTACCGCCGTGGGGGCCGAGAGCATCCGCGACATGGGCAAGGTGATGGGCGAACTCAAGGCCAAATACACCGGCCAGATGGATTTCGGTCGGGTCGGCCCCATGGTCAAAGACAAGCTGGGCTGAGCACCTGTTCGACCCCATTTGGAAACCCCGCATGTCTTGCGGGGTTTTTTATTGCGCAGATTTCACACCCCGCAGGGTCTGAACCAGTTCGGTGTAAAGTTGTGGCCGTTCGCCCTCCGACAAAAACGCGCCAATCTCCACCTCGCGCTCATTGCCCTTCAAGGTGATATAATTCTTCACCGGCCCCGCCTTGGGGTGCATCTCTACCGTCACCCAATAGGGGTTGGCCTCCCATTCGGCATGGGCGCCACCTGGCCCATCGCGGGTCAGGGTGATCCGGTCGGGCCAGATCTTCAGTTCCTCCAAAATCTCACCGTCCCGGTAAGAACGATCAATGAAAAACCAAAGGCCACCAACCGTGCCCAGCAAAATGGGCAGGAATAACCATAGGCTGGGATGACCCAGAAGCCCCAATAGCGGGAGCGCAAACCCGAAACAAACCGCTGAGATCACCCAGACGAACCCGCGCCGTGACAGTGACCGGTAAGGCCAGAGATGCAGCTCTGCCCGCGGAGAGCCCATTTCCTTTGGCTTTATCCACTCATATGGCATTTGTGGTCCTCGACATTCATGCCCTTTGACAGTGTTTCGGTGTTCACCCGGGACAGGAGACAGCCCCCCTCCTTATTTTCTGGTGGAAAATACCCTGGGGGAGTCCGAAGGACGGGGGCAGCGCCCCCTTGCTCCCCGACCCAAAAGAAAAGGCCCGGGACTTGCCCGGGCCTTTTCTTGTTTCTCACCTTAGTGCGAGTGGCCCTTATCCCACTCTTCCTGCTTCGGCAGGATTTCAAAGGTGTGTTCCGGCGGCGGGCTGGGCAGGGTGAATTCCAGCGTATCCGCATATTCGTTCCAGTAGTTCGGGCGCGTTTCGCGACGGCCCGCCAGCAGGGTGTAGAACACGATGCCGATGAAGAACAGGAAGGACAGGAATGAGATCATTGCGCCGATCGAGCTGATCTTGTTCCAGTAGGCGAAGGCCTCCGGATAGTCGATATAGCGGCGCGGCATGCCCTGACGACCCAGGAAGTGCTGCGGGAAGAAGGTCAGGTTCACCCCGATGAAGAACAGCCAGAAATGCAGCTTGCCAGCCCATTCCGGGTACTGACGGCCCGACATCTTTGCCATCCAGTAATAGATACCGGCAAAGATACAGAAGGCCGCGCCCATCGACATGGTGTAGTGGAAGTGGGCAACCACGTAATAGGTGTCGTGATACAGACGATCCACACCTGCCTGCGACAGCACCACGCCGGTCACGCCGCCAATGGTGAACAGGAACAGGAAGCCGAAGGCAAACAGCATCGGTGTCTTGAACTCAATCGAACCACCCCACATGGTCGCAATCCACGAGAAGATCTTAACGCCGGTCGGAACTGCGATCACCATGGTGGCCAGCATGAAGTAGCTCTGCTGTGTCAGCGACAAGCCGACGGTGTACATGTGGTGGGCCCAGACCACGAACCCGATCACGCCAATGGCAATCAGCGCCCAGACCATCGGCAGATAGCCGAATATCGGTTTGCGGGAGAAGGTGCCGATGACGTGGCTGATCAGGCCAAAACCGGGCAGGATCACGATATACACTTCCGGGTGACCGAAGAACCACAGGATGTGCTGGTAAAGGATCGGGTCTCCACCACCGCTCGGGTCAAAGAAGGTGCCGCCAAAGTTGCGGTCGACCAAGAGCATGGTGATCGCGCCCGCCAGAACCGGCAGCGACAGAAGGATCAGCCAGGCGGTGACAAAAACCGACCAGGCAAACAGCGGTACTTTGAAAAGCGTCATGCCCGGTGCGCGCATATTGAGGAAGGTGGTGATGATGTTGATCGCGCCAAGGATCGAGGAGGCACCGGAAACGTGCACCGCGAAAATGGCCAGATCCATCGAGTATCCGCCCTCGGTCGTGGACAGCGGCGGGTAAAGCACCCAGCCCACGCCTGACCCCAACTGGTCATTGCCACCAGGCGCAAGCAGCGAGGCCACGCCAAGTGCCACACCGGTCGCGTAAAGCCAGAAGGACAGGTTGTTCATCCGCGGGAACGCCATGTCCGGTGCACCAATCTGCAGCGGCATGAAGTAGTTGCCGAAACCACCGAACAGGGCGGGGATCACCACAAAGAACATCATCAGAACGCCGTGATAGGTGATCATCACGTTCCAAAGGTGTCCGTTCGGGGTGCATTCGGCGGATGCGTCAGCAAAGAAGCGCGCGCCTTCCATACACATGTATTGAACGCCCGGCTCCATCAGTTCCATCCGCATGTAAACGGTGAAGCTGACCGAAATCAGGCCGGTGAGACCTGCCAGAAACAGGTAAAGGATGCCGATATCCTTGTGGTTGGTGGACATGAACCACCGGGTAAAGAACCCACGATCATCGTGGTGGTCATGGCTCGAAATGGCTGCGTCCGCCATAGATACCCTCCCTACGGGTTAGATTTTGACGGGGAGTCATCCCGTCTGTTTTTTAACGTGTTTAGTATAGGAAGGGGGCTGCGCGCAACAATGTGATGCAGGCGGCAGGGTAAAAAAAACGTCCCGACAGGGGATTAGCCTGCCGGGACGCATATTCTGTGCGGTTGGCGGCGCCAAACAGCGCCCGTCTGAGGGGCCAGCCTTAGTTGGTGGCGGTCGATTCGCCCTCGGCCGCTTCTCCAGCCGGGGTTTCCATCGCCGGGGCCACGCTTGCCAGGTAAGCAATGATGTTTTCCGGCTTTTTCCACTTGAAGGTCATTTTCGACTTGGCTTTGTCATCACCCAGTTGCTCTTGCAGGAAGCCTTTCGGATTCATGACATAGGTGACCAGCAATTCTTCGGTCCAGACTGCGCCGGTTTCACCCAGAGCAGCGATTGAAGCGCTGTATTTAAAGCCTTCTGCCGATGCGACCTGACGCCCCACGACACCATAGAGGTTCGGGCCGGTTTTGCCGCCTTTGAAGATCACGTCGCCCTCTGGGCTGACAATGGCGTGACAGGCTTTGCATTTCTTGAAGTCTTTTTCGCCAGCGGCCGCATCACCTTCGGCTTGGGCAGCTCCGGTCAGAGCGAAAAGGAGAGCGGCGGAAGTAAGAGCTTTTTTCATGTTTGTCCTCGTGTTTGACAGAACCACGCTATTGCACGTGACATTATTTCCAAGCAGATTTTGCCGCAAATTCGGCCGAAATGAAAGGGGCAGATCTATGACTGATTGTAATGGTGTCTTTTCGCCGAAGCCCTTAACACGCAAAGGAAATTCACCACGGGGCCTGCAGGGCTGAGCGGCGGATGTTTCTCGGGAAGAATGGAAATGTTTACGGCGGAGTAAAATAGATTAAAGCGTTTCGGATTAACTTGAAACACAAGTTGATTTCGAAACGCCCGAACATCAGTAGGCTTCGAGCGTTTCACCTCATTATTGTGCCTCAATAATAAATCGAAACGCTTTAAAACAAAGTCTTACGTTCTTTTTTGGGAAAAGAAGATGATGGGTTTCATTTGCCTACAGAGCCAGCGGCACTGCCGATTGTTTTCCGCCGGTGTCTTTTCCCTCAGGTGATTGATCCCGAGATTGTGACTGCGGCTGATCCTGTTACCCGTGAAGCAGGCGGACTTGCCGAAGAGGAAGGCGAAAAATAAGATGAGAAGAGAGGTGGAAGATCTGGCCAAACACGCGATCAGGCGCGCAGGGAGCAGCCGCAAGATGACCAACCGCCCAAGGATCAAAATAAGGAACAAACCGATTCTGTCGGCTCTTTCCTGAATATGCTCCCGCTCGCCTCTCCCCCCCTACACACACGTCAAAGGTTGCGGGTTAAGCTGTGCGAACGATACACCGTGCCAAGGCGGAAATCAGGTCTGTCCGGGTGACAATTCCAACAATTTTTCCCTGATCCAGCACAGGAACGGCATCGGTGTCCCCATCCGCCATCAAAGCAAGAAGCGCCCCGATAGGTGTCGCCGGGGTTGCGTTGGCGGTGATGACGCTCATGATGTCCTTTGCCCGGACCTGTTTTGGCTGGTTGCGATCCAAAAGACGCCGGAGCGCTGGCAAATATCTGTGATCGGGTCGAAGCGCATCCTGCCGTGCCTGGTGGATCAGATGGATCTGAAAGATCACCCCCAGAAATTCTGCATCCGGCCCTACCACGGGCAGGGATGCGAACCGATGCAGGCTGAACAGATCCGCGATTTCCCCAAGACGTGCGTCGGGGCCGATCAGCACCAGCTCTCGGGACATGATATCTGCTGCTGTCAGCGGTCCAGAGGACTGTGCCGCCGCCTGCAGTTCAGCCGCGCCGATCATGCGGGCCAGATCCTCTACGCCAAGATTGAACGATTGCCGGTATCGTTCAAGGATGCCTGTCAGGTCTTCCTCGGAAAGCCCAAGGCGCTCGGTGGGGGAAGGGTCATCCGTGCCGTGAGTGCCGGGGTCATCAAACTGCCGAAAGGGATAGTGTCGCCGCGTGATCCGGGCATAGAGCATCGCAAGCAGCACCAATGCGGTGGTGCCGACTGCAATGGGGGTGAGGGCAAACCAGAACCCCAGATGTGAAATGACGTCAGGGGACAGTGCTGCGGTCATGGCAACGGCCCCGGCCGGGGGGTGCACGGCGCGGCATAGAACCATGGCAACAATCGCAAGCCCGACGGCCAGGGCAACCCGCAGGACGGGGTCTGCCACAAGCAGGCAAACAGCCACCCCAATCAGCGCGGCCACAGTATTGCCCACAATTGCGGACCAGGGCTGGGCCAGCGGGCTGTTCGGCACCGCAAACAGTAAAACCGAGGTCGCCCCGAACGGCGCAACAAGATACAGACCCAGCCGCAAATCAATGTCTGGTGACAAGAGCAATAGTCCGACAAGCCCCAACCCGAACAGCGCCCCGACCCCTGCCCGCAGCGCTTCGGTGGCTGAGGCTCCGGCAATTGCGGGGCCGAAAGATCTCAGAATGGACATAGGCACCCCTCTGTTGAAGTGCGGAAAGTTTCGCTGACCGGGGAGCGTTCAATCGGGGTGAGGGGGCAGATCGTTTTCGGACCCGTCCTAGCCGAACACCTCGTCAAAGCAGCACCGCAGCGCCACATCCACATCCTCCATCGTGACCGGCAGGCCCAGATCCACCAGGCTGGTCACCCCATGTTCAGAGATTCCGCAGGGCACGATGCCCGAGAAATGCTCCAGATCCGGCTCCACATTGATCGAAATGCCGTGAAAGCTGATCCATTTTCGAAGGCGCACACCGATCGCGGCGATCTTGTCTTCGGGTTTCTGCCCCAGAACGGTCAGCGGTTTGTCATCGCGCACAACCCAGACGCCGACGCGCCCATCGCGTTTCTCTCCGGTCACGTTGAATTCGGCCAGTGTCTTGATCACCCAATCCTCAAGGGCGGCCACAAAAGCCCGCACATCGCGCCCCCGCGCCCCCACATCCAGCATCACATAAGCCACGCGCTGTCCTGGCCCATGATAGGTATACTGCCCGCCGCGCTTTGACGGGTAGACCGGGAACCGGTCTGGCGCGACCAGATCTTTCGGGTCGGCCGAAGTGCCTGCTGTATAAAGGGGCGGATGCTCCAACAGCCAGATCATCTCACCGGCCTCACCACGGGCCATCGCGTCGGCATGGGCCTCCATCCGGGCAACGGCCTGTTCATAATCAACAAGAGTATCGGCGGTTTCCCAGGTGACGGGCGGCATGTTCTCAGGTGCTTTCATAGGGTTTCATTTGGCAGTGAACAGGCGAAATGTCAAAGGCCAGCATGTCGGACCCGACAGGGTGCCCGGAGGCAGGGCGAGGATTGCGAAAATCTTTTTGCAGATCTGGCGCTTTTCCTCTTCACATCCCCCTCAGCCTTCGCTATATCGCCCCTCACCAAGCCTAGATGTGCGGTCGTGGCGGAATTGGTAGACGCGCAGCGTTGAGGTCGCTGTTCCTTAACAGGAGTGGAAGTTCGAGTCTTCTCGACCGCACCATTTCACATTTTGATGTGAAATCCGCGAAAAACTCAAATATTGCAGATGTTTGCGGAGTTCGAAACCCGGTTTTACGGTCATATGCCAAAGGTGCTTTGAAAGCCGTTTTGAGAATGGTTTTTCGGGTGTTGAGAGAGCTTTTCTCGTAAAGATTCCAAGGGCTTGACAGAAAGCCTTTCAAAAGTTCGAAAATTTCACCCTTTGTTGCTTTGGGTTGCTGGTTCTGGGTCAGTTTGTCGTTCAGTCGCAGCTTGTCTTCTTCAAGTTTCGCGATTTTACCCTCAAACGCAGCCAGGACCTTTGGATTTGAAGTCTCGACCAAGCGTTCGATCAGCGTATCTTGCTGCTTCTCAAGATCAGTAATCTGCCTCTTGAGAGACGAGTTGGCATTCACAGCCTGATCAATACGTTGCTGCCAAGCGTTCTTGAGCATCGCCATCGCCAGTTCGAGCAGATTTCGGCTAGGGGCCATGCCGCGCATGATCTCTTCAAAACCATCGTCGATTTTTTCGCCGCGAATGCTCTTGCGATATTCGGTGCAGTCGCGCGTCTGGCACCAGAAATATGGATAGCGTTTGCCAGTGGCGCTCTTTGACCAGCAAGCCGTCATTGGACGTTCACAGCAACCGCACACGACAGCCCCTCGCAGGGGGAAGTCTTCGTTGATGTCTTTACGCTTGGGGGCGACTGCGGTTTCGTTCTTGCGCGCCTGCACCTTCTCAAAGACTTCTAGCGACACCAGCGCCTCGTGGTATCCCTTGCGGCGCGTGATGCCCCATGGCTCGTGTTCGACGTAACCAGCGTAGATAACACGGTTCAGGATATCGCTGACCTTTTGCTGGCGAATTTTCCCACCCGGCAGGTCCTTCGGAAAATCGGGTTGGCTTTCGAAGAAGCGTCGCAGTTCTGCCTGTGAGGAAAAGCGACCATTGGCGTACCCCTCAAGTCCTTCGGCGATGATCGAGGCGACGGGCTCATCGCGTGTAAGAAGTTTCCCGTGAGAACCGGTTTTCTTGTATGTGTAGCCGATGGGAGCCGCAAATACGGCATAGCCGTTCATCATCCGCCCTTTCATACGATTGGACGTTTGTTCGGCGTTCTTCTCGCGCTGATGCTGCGCCACTGATGCCAGCATGTGCTCAACCAGTCGCGAGTCACTGTCTTCGCCAAATTCGATGGATGGGCTTTCCAGGATGCCGCCAGCATCGCTCAGGGTTTCACGCAGCGCGATATGCGCCTGCACATTGCGGGCAAATCGGCTGATATCGTCGATGATGACAACAACCGAGTCTTTGGGATGTAACCGCAGGAAGGCCAGCATTCGATCCATCGCCGGACGGCGCTCGAACTTGCCCGACATATCATCCTTGAACACCTCAACAACATCGTAGTCCTTATAGGTCGCGTATTCTCGACAGCGATTTTCCTGGGACGCGAGCCCATCGCCTTCACGAACCTGCTTGGCCCCTGATACCCGACAGTAAATGACGGCTTTGGTGATTGTTTTCTGGCTCATGACGCCTCCCTTTCTCCGCCTTGGTCAGCGGTATTTTTAATGTTTGATTGGTCGGAGTATAGCACAGCCGCCTCAAGTAGGGCCTTGAGGTCCAGTTCTTCTCCACAGGAGATTTGGGTTGGATTGAGATCAAACCCCAAATCCACGAAAGACAACACGAGCGACCACAGCGTTTCGATCAATTCCCGTTTCTGATCCAGCGGAACATCCGGGTCGTCAAAATATGGCAACCAATCCTGCCAGTTGAAGCGGAGGCTTGGTGTCTTTGATGGATGGTGTGGTGCGGGTTCGTTCATCTCTGCTCTCTTTCTTACTCCTATGTTCCGATCATGCGCGGCCCTTGCGCATGAATAAAAAGGGAACATGATAGGCATATTTTCCCAATTGTTGCAACAACTTATTGGGTTTTACATCTGTGGCCCTGTGCGTTGGCGTTGCCGGTCGGACCGCTGAATGGCGCGTTCAGCCTCGTGAACTGGCTTGTGATGCCGTTCTTCGAGTTCTTTGCCCGAAATGTAGAGATCGCGCCCCTCAGCCTTTTCAAAGGCTTCTTTCATCATGGATTTCGCGCCGGACTCGGTAACGCCATGCTGTCGTGCCATTTCCACCGCCGAAATATCGTAAGCGCGATAGAAGGGCATGGTTGGCCCATCCTGGATTAGCGTTTCAACCATACGCGCGTGATGCAGGGCTTGATCATCGCCAGTGTCACGCAACGTCGCCTCACATTCCATCAGCCCTTCACGGGTCTGATTCATGCTTTCGCCATAGCGCGCGCTGTAGATATCGCGCAAGATCGTCTCTCCGCGCATGGCGTCGAACTTCTCATTGCGCGCAAATGCGTGAGCAAAGTCTGTAAGCTTTTCGCGGAACGATCCTGTTCTGTGGATTTCACGATTGATAATGCTCGAAATATTCCAGGCCTCATCAAACTGGCTATCCGTTAGGCGGCTGCCGGTGTAGCTTTGTCGAGCTTCCTGGCGTTTCGGGTCAATATATCCGGTATTCATTTTATGTCCTTTCGTTGCCGTTTGTTTACGTCACAATACCTGCCCTAATTGGTCATTTTGGTGCTTCCAGATGGTCATTGGATGGCAGGTCATCGCTCAGGACCTGGCATGCGCCTATCCTGGCCAGATCGCCGATCAACCGCGCGGGCAAAGTCGTCACGCGCATGATCTTTCAGCCGACCGCGTGAGCGGATGTCCTCACCGAGCGCCTCGTACCCTGCGACCTCAGCCTCACGTATCGAATGCAGTTTGCCCTCGTGTTCGTGGCGCACGATTTTCTGAGCTTGCCTGTTGATGTAGTCTTTGTTGAAGCGATCCGTGCCATAAGGCGTTGGATGATCAAAGGTCTTAGCCCCAGCTTTGCGGATCAGGTCTTGGCGCGCTTTATCTACCCGCAGCGCGTAATCCGCCTTGTAGCTCTCATTCTCTTCGGCAGTTTGGCGTTGGGCCGCGTCCGTGATGGCGCGAAAACGCCGCCAATCGGGATCGGTCTGCAATTTTCTGACGGTTTGCTCCATCAGAGCATCCCGATACATGTTTTGCATGGCGGTGTCGGTTTCAAAGCTCATGGGCAAGCCCCTTTGCGTCAGAAATTTGCGTTGCAAAACAGCGATCTGATAGATTGCTCAGATGGTAATTTTTAAAGACATTGAAGAGGTGGAAGAATGGTTGGCCCCATTGTGCTATGTCGAACTGTGGGAGACAGTTGCACCCTACCGGATCTTCGGGATCGAAGATCGGGAGCATTGCGACGGTTTGATTGCCAAGGGCACAGTCAAACAAAGCCTGATCCTGGATTGCCTCAAAGCTATGGTGCGCGTTGAGTTGACCAAGTGTTTCAGTTTGCCGCCAAGCATTCCCGAGCCAGTTGATGCGCTGTACATCCAATCGGTGCATTGATCCTGTCATTGAACCGCTCCACTGCTGATCCACTTGACCCAGCCACAGCGCCCTGCACGGGCAGGCTGCGTGACGGAGGTGCGGAAGTTGGTGAAGGTGCAGCTCGTGTAGTAACGATCCGCAAAGGGATCGCTGGTGCCGTTGTCATGGTAGGAATAGCTCCAGATCACATAGGGTGAACCCGCGCCATTCCAGATCATCAGAATGATGGCCAGCAGCCCGACCCAGATAAAAAAACGAATTACTCTCATTGAATGTCCTCCAATCCAGTCGGGAGAGTGACCTTCGGATCAGGTTCCAGCCGTCCGCCCTCAACGTGATTTTCACCGAGCATGAAGCAAGTCGGGGCGATCTCATTTTGCCGCACCTTGGGACAAATCCATGTCCCCACCCCCGTGACTTGAAGCACTTGATGCGTGCGCGGCATGTTCAGAATTTCATCGATGGTCAGTGATGCGTCACCAGCAGCCGCAAGGCTTGCATCAGTTGCTGCAAGGATGCCGGTCGTTACGGACAGATCGCCCGTTGTTCTGAGATTTCCATCTGCGTCCATACCTGCTGCGGCAAGCGCGTCAGCCCCAAGCGTGACCGTATCAGCCGTAATTGTCAGGTCTGTTGCGGACGCCAAGGTGGCCCCTGCGGTCACTTCGGCAGAGATACCCGTCAATGAGATGGCATCTTCAGAGAACAGAGAAGTTTCGACAACAACGGAGGCGGTGTTTGAACGAACGTTTGTTGGACCCGTGGCTTGCGCCTGACCGATAAGTAATCGACCATCCGCAGTCAGGGTCATTCCCCCAGCAGAAGCCGCCATTTCGCGCGGTGCTCGAACTGCCACAACTGAGCAGATCGCAGATATTGGCACACCTGTAGACTATGTCATGGCGTGGCTGGATCATGCGGCGCAGTCGGAAACGTGGAAACGTAATGAAGCAGCTGCCCGCCAATTGAGTTTGTTTTGATAAGCGACTTTATGGATGGTCTATTTTGTAAACCCAAAGTTTACAAATTAGACGGCAATCAAAGCAACGGTTGTTGGTTTTCGCCGCACGCTATGGCGCGCGGCCTTCCGCAACATTTTTACCAACCTGGTAGCAATGCAGTGCGCAAGGGAAATGACGGATGGCAATCCCGTCGATTTCGCTATTTTGCGTGATCGTTTTGGTGGTGGCTCCCGCTGGGATTTCTTCGCCGAAGTTGCGCTTGGCAAACTCGATGAGACCGCGCAATTCGCCCGGCTGATCCGCAAACCGATCCGACCATTTGATCTCATATGCCCATGTCGGCTTGAGGCGCGCAGGATCAACACGGACCAAATCAACTTCCAGTTCTGTGCGCCCCTTTTTCCAACGGGCATAGTGCAGGTTTTTCATCAGGCCAGAATGAAACCACTGGCTGAAAATCGCCGTTTCGGCCATTGCCCCCATGGCTTGGTCGCCATCAGAAAGCTGGGCAAATAAGGCCGAACGCATCGACGGGTTGGTCAAGTAGACCTTGAAATGGCGCATCCGCTGGAACGTTTTACCTGAGTCATCGACACGGCGCACGCGCACGATCAGAAACGCCGCTTCTAAGTAATCGAGGTATTTTGTGATCGTGTTTTTCGCAACGCCCGAGCTTTGTGCCAGCCCATCGAGGCTGATTTCTTGCCCTGTGTGATAGGCGATTGTGGTGAAGAGCCGGTTCAACTCCTGAATGTCCTGAATACCGTAGAGGCTGGGGAGATCACGCAGCAAAACTTTGTCGATGATATCTCGCCCCAGATAGCGCTGAACGTCAGATTGAATGCGCTCGTTCAATACGGCCTCTGGGTAGCCGCCGAAGTTTAGGTAATTGATGAACTCAATGTTCAAGCGTTCGATGTCGGGCGTCGCAAAGCGCAAGGTGGCACCAGACTGGGCAACTTCGATCAGTTCGTCTTCAAGGTCTCGAAATGCCAGAAATTCTGCGAATGTCAGTGGGGGCAAGAAGAAGTCAGTAAATCGACCAGCACCGGATTCCTGGCTCTTTAATCGCAAGGCGGCTGCGGCAGAGCCAGATGCAATAAATCGCGTGTCGGGATATTGGTCGGTCAGCACCTTAAGGTGAACTTCCCAATCCTTGAGATATTGTATCTCGTCAAAAACGATAATCCGGCGCTCATTTGGATCGTGCGCAGTGACTTCTTCAAATAGTTCGATCAGGCGCGTCAGCGGCATACCGCTATAAAGCGGTGTATCGATGGAGACGAAGAGGATGCTTTGACCGTCGAAACCATCTGAAATGGCTTGTTCGATCATCTGGCGCAGCATTACGGTCTTGCCAACACGGCGTGGTCCCATGAGAATTGTTGAGCGCCGAACGCCCCAATCCAGTGCGAGCTGCGTGAATGGAGTGAAATAGGCCCGCTTTTTCTCTGTCGGGCTGAGAGGAATCTCGTAGGCAGCTTCCCACCATGGGTTGTCACGCTTGAGGCTTTTTAAGATATCGCCTTTTGAAATTTCCAACATGTATGATTAGTATCACGGCGGTGATGTTAAGTCAACAAATTGCGCTAGGCCGCTGAAATCAGGGGGTAATCGCTGTCATCTTAGAGCGCGGATACGCCGGAAAAACGCAACTGGCTGCTAAAATGACACTCCAAACAGCACATGACGTCTCGTCAACTGCTCCCCTCTAACTCTCCAATCCGCCGCCGTAATGTCCATGGATGTATGCCGTGCAGCGCAGCAAGTTCATCAATGCTAGCCGGAAAGAACACTCCGGTGCAGACACGCATGCCTGAGTTCACAGGTGAAGAGGTTTCGACCCTCTTGAGGGCCAGCCTCGTTCCATCGTCACCTCGTATCAATGAGAAGTTACGCGCCACATACCGCTGTCGCAGGGCAGGGGATCAGGGCCTTACCCGACAATCAGCTGTTTCAGTTGCAAAGCTTCGTGTTCGAGTTCCAGCAGCTTTTGATGAATGAGGTCGCCGATGGAGATCAATCCGACCAGCTGTCCCCCCTCGATCACCGGCATATGCCGGAACCGGCCCTTGGTCATGCGCGTCAGAACGGATTCGCTGCTGTCATCCGGGCTGCAGGTCTGAACATCCGTCGTCATCAGCTCCTGAACCTTTCCCGGCAGGGTGTGATCCGGGCGATCCGCAAGGGCCCGCACGATGTCACGTTCCGACAGGATGCCGACCAGCTCCCCTTCCGGATCAATCACCACGATGGCACCAATGCGTTTGTCTCGCAGGATTGCGACCACGTCACGGACGCTGGCTGTCGGCGAGGTGGTGATCACCTCATGCCCTTTGTGATCCAGAATCGTGTGGATGTGGGATTTTTCGACCCGCTGAATGCTGCGTGTGTTCTGACTGTGGGTGTGCGGAGTTTTGTCATCTCCGCGCATCGGTGATTGATAAGATGTCGGCATGGCGGCCTCTCCTTCCCGAACGGATTGTCATTCTCGTATGGTTTCAGCATAACCCAAATATCGGAAAGCGGAGAAAAAACATGGAAGTTGCGACAGATAGCCTGATGCTGAGCTCGTTCTGGGCGACGATCATCTTTGTTCTGGCCTGCCTGTGCGGCTATCAGTATCGCCGTGTGTGGAAGGCAGAAGGGCCACGCTGGCAGCTTTGGGTATTTGGGGGGCTGGCCGCAAGCGCGCTGGCCGTGCTGGCGTTTGTGCCGCTGTCGGCGGGATAACTCAGTCGCTGGTCGCGAATGTTGTGAAGGGCGGGAGGGGTATCAGCCCTTGCCGGCAGCCAGCCGTTCGGCCTTTTCGCGGGCCTCGCGCTTGCGCGGGCATTCCAGCCGGTCCCGCAGGGGGCTGTCCGGGTCGATTTCCTTGTTGCAGACCAGACAATGATCCGCGCCGCTGATTGCGTTCAGCCCGCCGCAGCTTCCCTTGATGGTGCGCCCCATGAGAATCACCCCGAGCGCCATGCCCAGCATCACAATCAGCAAAATGGCGAAAGTCATGAAGAAGGTGGTCATTTCGGTGCGCCTCTTTTTGTCGGGCAGGTCTTGCCGCGTGTCCCTATATCATATCGGGGCGGGCAAGGCGGAGATCAAGCCGGGTCGCGGCTTGATCTCGAAACTGTCAGGCGGTCAGCGCGGTAAAACGCGAGCTGGCCGAGGTTTTGAACCGCAGATCACTTGCCGCTTCGTCGCGGTCGATGAACAGCACGGCGAGTTTGTGGGCTTCTGCGATTTCCAGACCACGCTCGCGGCCCAGGATCAGCATCGCCGTGGCCCAGGCATCTGCCAGCATCGAGTTTTCTGCCAGCACCGTGGCCGAGGCGGTCTTGTGGGTGATCGGGTGGCCGGTTTTCGGGTCGATCACATGCGAGTAGCGCACACCGTCTTTTTCGTAGTAGTTGCGGTAATCGCCGGAGGATGCGAGGCCCAGACCCGAAACGCCGATCACGTCCTGCATCCCACCGGAAAGGGCTGCGGGTTTCTCGATCCCGATCTGCCAGGGCAGGCCGGCCTCATTGCGGCCTGAGGCGTAAAGATCGCCGCCGATTTCCACCATGTAGTCCGAAATGCCGAGTTTTTCCAGCGACTTGCCAACCATGTCAGCGCCATAGCCTTTGCCGATGGCCGCCAGATAAACCTGTGCGTCAGTGCGGGTTTTCTGCAGCGCATTGGTGCCAACCTGCAGCGTGTTCGCGTGACCTGAACGCGCCTGGGCCTCGGCAATCTGCGTCATGTCGGGCGTGGCCTGTGCCCCCGGAGCGCCAAAGCCCCAAAGCTCGATCAGCGGCCCGATTGTGGTGTCGAAACGACCATCGCTGGCCACATGCACCTGTTCCGCGGCCTGCATCACATTGGACAGATCGGCAGAGACCTGGACCGGGGCGGTGCCGGTCTGCGCATTGAAGCGCGAGATTTCGGATTTCGGATCCCAGTTCGACATCTGCTGGTTCACTTTGGCCAGGGCACTGTCGATGGCAATCTGAATGTCCGCTTCGCTCACCCCGTTCCCCGGATCACGGGCAACCACGTTGTAGACCGTGCCCATGGTGAGGCCGGTCAGCTTGTAGAAGGCCTGCGATGGTTTGCAGGCTGCAAAAGCCAGAGGCATCAGAAGGAAACTGCGGCGTGAGAATTTGGTCAGATCAGGCACGTGGAAACCCCTTTCGGTCACGGATCGGTCGTTTTGCACTACAACAAGGCGCTTTTGTGCGACATTGCGGTTCAATTCAACCAAAAAAGTTTGGGTAAGAGGGGAAATGACCACTTTCACCCAGGGCAATCTCATTGCATAAGCTACCCAGCCAATCTGAAGAGGGGAACACTGTGCAGCGTTTCTTGCTACGCAAGGGATTGAATATCCCTATATCCGGAGCGCCAAGGGTTGACATCGAAAACGGGGCTGAACTGCGTCGTGTCGGTATCCTTGGAGATGACTATCTTGGGTGGAAGCCACGTATCCCCGTTGAGGTGGGTGATGTGGTTGGGGCTGGTGCCCCTGTGCTCGTCAACAAGGACATGCCTGATGTGCAGGTGGTTTCCCCTGTGACCGGCAGGATCTCTGCGATCAATCGGGGCGCGCGGCGCAAGTTGATCAGCATCGAGATCGAGGTGGATGAGAGCGCAGCCGAGCCTGTTGATTTTTCCGGGGTAGGGGATGTGTCCTCACCCGAGGGCGTGGTGGAACGTCTGTGCGCCGCCGGTCTGTGGACATCGTTCCGCACCCGTCCTTATTCCAAGACTCCAGCCCCGGACACGCGTCCTGCCGCGATTTATGTCAATGCGATGGACAGCGAACCGCTGGCTGCGGACCCGGCCCTGATCATTGCCGAAGAGGCAGAGGCGTTCACCAGCGGGCTTGAGGCAGTGGTCTCGCTCTCGGACGGAAAGACCTATCTGTGTCACAGCGATGGAACCTCTCTGCCGGGGCAGGATCTGGCCGGGGTGGAGGCCGCAGCTTTTGCCGGGCCGCATCCGGCGGGGCTTTCCGGCACCCATATGCATTTCCTGGAACCGCCCCGCGCGGACAAGACCGTCTGGACCATCTCCTATCAGGACGTGATCATGATTGGTCGCCTGCTCCTGACTGGTGAATATGACGCGCGCCGGGTGATTGCTCTGGCCGGTCCGGTCTGCAAGGATCCTCGTCTCCTGCGCACGGTGGCTGGTGCGTCGATGGCGGATCTGGCGGCGGGTGACCTGCCCGCGGATCTGCCGGTGCGGATGATTTCCGGTTCTGTTCTGAGCGGCCGCGCGGGCGCGGGTGAAAGCGCCTATCTGGGCCGCTATGCACGCCAGATCACCCTGATCGAAGAGGATCAGAAACAGATCCCGATGGGCTGGATCCGTCCGATGTTTTCGAAATACGCGGTGCAACCGGTGTTGGGCTCTGCGCTTGCGCGCCTGTCGGGGCGCACCTTCCCGCTGACATCGAACCTGAACGGGGGGCGCCGTGCGATGGTGCCGACCGGCACGTTCGAAACCTTGATGCCGCAGGATTTCCTGCCGACGCAGCTGATGCGCGCGATGCTGGTGATGGATACCGATCAGGCGCAGGCGCTGGGCGCACTAGAGCTGGACGAAGAGGATCTTGGTCTGATCGGCTTTGCCTGTCCGGCGAAATATGAATACGGTCTCGCGTTGCGCGATTGTCTGACGAAGATCGAGAAGGAGGGGTAAACCTTGGGCTTGCGAAACTTTTTCGATCGGATCGAGCCGCATTTTGAAAAGGGCGGCAGACTGGCGAAGTATTATCCCATCTACGAGATGGTGGAGAGCTTCGTCTATACACCGAAAACCGTGACCACCGTGGCACCGCATGCGCGGTCTTACGTGGATATGAAGCGGATTATGACCTATGTGGTCATTGCCACGATCCCCAGCATTCTGATGGCTCTTTATAATACGGGTTATCAGAGCAACCTTGCGATTGCCGAATTTGGCCCCTCGGGCTGGCGCGCGGGCATCATTGAAGCGCTGGGCATTGGCTTTAATGCCGCCAATCCGTTGGCCAATATGCTGCATGGGCTGCTTTACTTCCTGCCGATCTATATCGTGACCCTCGTGGCGGGCGGCATTTTCGAAGTGATCTTTGCCACCGTGCGCAAACACGAGGTGAACGAAGGCTTCCTTGTGTCCTCGATGCTTTACGCGCTGATCCTTCCGGCCACCACGCCTCTGTGGCAGGTGGCGATGGGCATCATCTTTGGTGTGGTGATCGGTAAAGAGGTCTTTGGCGGCACCGGCAAGAACTTCCTCAACCCGGCGCTGACCGGCCGGGCGTTCCTTTACTTTGCCTACCCCGCGCAACTGTCGGGCGACAGTGTCTGGGTGCCGGTGGATGGGTTCACCGGGGCAACCGCGCTGGCTGTCTCTGCCGCGGATGGTTTTCAGGAACTTGCCGCGCGTGGCGTGACATGGTGGGACAGCTTCCTTGGGTTCATTCCTGGCTCGATGGGGGAAACGTCGACCCTGGCGGCGCTGATTGGTCTTGTTTTCCTGCTGGCCACCCGCATTGCCAACTACCGTCTGGTGCTGGGCTGCCTGATCGGGATGATCGGGTTTTCGACGCTCTTGAACTGGATCGGGTCGGACACCAACCCGATGTTTGCCATGCCGTGGTACTGGCATCTGGTTGTTGGCGGGTACGCCTTTGGTCTGGTGTTCATGGTCACCGAGCCTGTGTCGGCCGCTCAAACCAATATGGGCCGTTATTTCTATGGCGCCCTGATCGGTTTCATGGTGGTGATGATCCGCGTTGTGAACCCGGCCTTCCCGGAAGGCATGATGCTCGCCATCCTGTTCGGCAATGTCTTTGCGCCGTTGATCGACTACTTCGTTGTTCAGGCCAATATCAAACGTAGGGCGAAGCGAAATGCCTAACGATCTTCAAAACGACACTGCGCCGAAGGGCGCGATCCGCCGGTTCCTGGATCTGCCCGCAGATTCCGTTGCCAAAACCGTTTTCGTGGCCGTGACCCTTTGCCTTGTGGCCTCGATGGTCGTGTCCGCCGCCGCCGTGGCCCTGCGCCCGTTGCAGGTGGTGAATGCGCTTAAAGACAAGCAGATCAACATTCTGCAGGTCGCCGGGATCTATGACCCGAACGTAGATGTTCTGGAGGCATTTGCGGCCTTTGAACCACAGGTTCTGGAGCTGAAAACCGGGGCCTTCACCGACGCCTTTGATCCGGCCAGCTTTGATGACCGCAAGGCCGCCGATGACCCCGCGACCTCGGTTGCGCTGGAGGACGACCCCGCAGGGATTGGCCGTCAGGGGCAGTTCGTGACCGTTTATCTGCTGCGCGACGAGGCTGGCGCCATCGACAAGGTGATCTTGCCGCTGCACGGCTATGGCCTGTGGTCGACGCTTTACGGCTATATCGCCTTGGAAGAGAACGGCAATGACATCTTTGGTCTGCAGTTTTACGAACATGCGGAAACGCCGGGCCTTGGGGCCGAGGTGGACAACCCGCGCTGGAAGGCACTGTGGAAAGGCAAAAAGCTGGCGGATGCGAGCGGAGATCTGAAGATCAGCGTGAGTAAGGCAATGCCGGCCGCCGGGGCGGAGTATCATGTGGATGCGCTGGCCGGGGCCACTCTGACCACGGCAGGGGTGAATAACCTTGTCAATTTCTGGATGGGTGAAGCGGGTTACAAGCCGTTTCTGGAAAATCTGAAAGCGGGGAACATCTGATGGCGCATAAACGCAAAGATATGTTGATCGACCCATTGCTCGATAACAACCCGATCGCGCTTCAGGTTCTGGGGATCTGTTCGGCGCTCGCGGTGACCTCGTCGCTGCAGGTGGCCTTTGTGATGGCGGTTGCCGTGACCTTTGTGACGGCGTTCTCCTCGATGTTCATCTCGATGATTCGCAACCACATTCCCGGCTCGATCCGCATTATCGTGCAGATGGTGATCATCGCGTCCCTCGTGATCCTGGTGGACCAGCTTCTCAAGGCCTATGCGTTTGAGATTTCGAAAACCCTGTCGGTTTTTGTTGGCCTGATCATCACCAACTGTATCGTGATGGGCCGGGCCGAGGCATTTGCCATGAAGAACCCGCCGGTCGACAGTTTCATCGACGGGATCGGCAACGGTCTGGGTTATGGGCTGATCCTGATGCTGGTCGGTGTTGTGCGTGAGCTGTTTGGCTCGGGCAGCCTGTTTGGTGTGACCATCCTGGAAACCGTGAATAACGGTGGCTGGTATGTGCCGAACGGCCTCTTGCTGCTGCCGCCATCGGCATTCTTCATCATCGGTCTGATCATCTGGGCCTTCCGCACATGGAAGCCTGCGCAGGTCGAGGAACGTGAATATGAAATTCAGAACGTTGGGGGGCACTGATGGAAGGGCTCATCTCACTTGCCGTCAAGGCGATCTTTGTTGAAAACCTTGCGCTTAGCTTTTTCCTTGGCATGTGTACCTTCATTGCCGTGTCGAAAAAGATCTCGACCGCCATCGGTCTGGGCATTTCGGTGATGATCGTTCAGGCGATTACCGTACCGGCCAACAACCTGATCCTGAGCTACCTGCTGGCGCCCGGTGCGCTGGCCTGGGCCGGGTTTCCCGATGTGGATCTGACCTTCCTTGGTCTGATTTCTTATATCGGGGTGATTGCAGCCCTGGTGCAGATCCTGGAAATGGTGCTCGATAAGTATTTCCCGCCGCTTTACAACGCGTTGGGTGTGTTCCTGCCGCTGATCACCGTGAACTGCGCCATCCTTGGCGGGTCGCTGTTCATGGTTGAGCGGGGCTATGACTTTGCCGAGGCTGCGACCTACGGTCTGTCGTCGGGCTTTGGCTGGGCGCTGGCGATCACGGCAATGGCCGGGGTGCGCGAAAAGCTGAAGTATTCGGACATCCCCGATGGCCTGCAAGGGTTGGGGATCACCTTCATCACCGCAGGGCTGATGGCAATGGCCTTCATGTCCTTCTCTGGCGTGAAACTCTGAGGGGGAAGACATGGAAACTTTTAGCCTAGGTATCATCCTCTTCACCCTGATCGTGCTGGCGCTGGTGGCAATCATCCTCGCCGCGCGGTCGAAACTGGTCTCGACCGGCAATGTGAACATCACCGTGAACGGCGAGAAAACCATCTCGGTCCCTGCTGGTGGCAAACTGTTGCAGACGCTGGCGGAACAGAAGCTCTTTGTCCCTTCCGCCTGCGGTGGTGGCGGCACCTGTGCCCAATGCCGGGTGAAGGTGCATTCCGGCGGCGGCTCGATCCTGCCGACCGAGGAAGGCCACATCACCAAGCGCGAAGCGGCCTGTGGCGACCGCCTGTCCTGTCAGGTGGCGGTGAAGCAGGATATGGAGATCGAAGTCCCCGAAGAAGTGTTCGGCGTGAAAAAGTGGGAATGCACCGTGCGTTCCAATGAAAACGTCGCCACTTTCATCAAGGCGCTGGTGCTGGATCTGCCCGAAGGCGAGGATGTGAATTTCCGCGCCGGGGGCTATATCCAGATCGAGGCGCCCGCGCATAAGCTGAGCTATACTGAATTCGACATCGAAGACGAGTATCGCGAAGACTGGGACAAGTTCAATCTGTGGCAATATGAGAGCGTCGTGGATGAGCCGGTCGAGCGCGCCTATTCGATGGCCAACTACCCGGATGAAAAGGGCATGATCATGCTCAATGTCCGTGTTGCCTCTCCGCCCCCGGGGGCCGAGGGCATCCCGCCGGGCAAGATGTCGTCTTACATCTTCAACCTCAAACCCGGTGACAAAGTCACCATTTCCGGCCCCTATGGTGAGTTCTTCGCCCGTGAGACCGACAAGGAAATGGTGTTCATCGGTGGCGGGGCCGGTATGGCGCCGATGCGTTCGCATATCTTTGACCAATTGAAGCGCCTCAAGAACAAGGATCGCAAGATCACCTTCTGGTATGGGGCACGCTCCAAGCGCGAGATGTTCTTTGTCGAAGATTTCGACGAACTGGCCAAGGAGTTCCCGAACTTCACCTGGCATGTGGCCCTGTCGGATGCGATGCCCGAGGATGATTGGACCGGCTATACCGGCTTCATCCACAACGTGCTGCATGATGAATATCTCAAGGACCACCCGGCGCCGGAAGATTGCGAATTCTACATGTGTGGCCCGCCCATCATGAACTCGTCGGTGATCAATATGCTCCTGGAGCTGGGGGTAGATCGCGAAGACATCATGCTGGATGATTTCGGCGGCTGACACGCCTGACCGGACCGACTGGATTGGACGGGACGGAAAAGACAACAAGGGCTGTGCGCATTTTGCGGACAGCCCTTTTTCCTGTCGGCAAGTTTTTCTTCCGGCAAGGCGGGCGCAGCAGGCGTATCAAATCCGCAACCACGGCGCAGTTTTCGCGCATAGTTTCCTTTCCCCCCCGGCACAAATCTTTTACCTTGATCTGATACATGTTCATAAGCGGGCCTGTCCGCTAGATTGTTTAATAAGACACCGAGGCTGAGCACCCGCCCATGATCGCTGAATTCAAGGCTCTTTCCCGCCTGACGCTGGACACGGCGCGCGACCTTGCGCCCATTGTCGGCGTGGTGGCGGTGTTTCAGTTTCTGGTGCTGAAGCAGCCGATTGATGACATTTCGACCAAGCTGATCGGGCTTTTGTTCGTGATGATCGGACTGGCCGTGTTCATCCGCGGGCTGGAGCTTGCCCTGTTTCCACTGGGGGAAAGCCTTGCAGATGCCTTTGCCAACAAGGGTAACCTGTTCTGGCTGTTGCTTTTTTCCTTTGCGCTGGGGTTCGGCACCACCGTGGCGGAACCCGCACTGATTGCCGTCACCGGAGAAGCCGCACGCACCATGAGCATGATCGGCGCCGTGGCGGATGAGCCTGCCGCGCAGAACGCCTATGCAGATGCGCTGCGCTATACGGTTGCGGTTGCGGTGGGGGCCTCGCTGGTGATTGGCGTGTTGCGTATCCTGTTGGGCTGGCCCATTCAGTATCTGATCATCGGCGGTTATGTGATTGTCGTGATCATGACCTGGTTTGCACCGCCTGAAATCATCGGCATTGCCTATGACAGCGGGGGCGTGACCACCTCAACCGTGACCGTGCCGCTGACCACCGCGCTGGGGGTGGGGCTGGCCTCTGTGATCAAGGGGCGCAACCCGATGATTGACGGGTTCGGGCTGGTGGCCTTTGCCTCTCTTCTGCCGATCATTTTCGTGTTGGGCTTTGGCATCGTGGCCGTTGCCGGAGGAGAGACGGGATGATTGCAGACCTCATTCGAACCATCCTGTCCACGGTGCTGGACATTCTGCCCATCGCGGTCATTTTGGCGTTTTTCCAGGTGGTTGTGCTGCGTAAACCGGTGCCGCATCTGCGGCAGGTCCTGCTTGGATCGGTTTACGTGGTTCTGGGCCTTGGATTGTTCCTGTTTGGCCTTGAACATGCGCTGTTCCCGATTGGCGAAAGCATGGCGCGGCAGCTGACGGATCCGTCTTTTATCGGCAATCCGGCTGATTGGAGCGCTCATGGCTGGACCTATCTTTTTGCCTTTGCCATCGGGTTTTCCACCACCATTGCCGAACCCTCGCTGATCGCCGTTGCGTTAAAGGCGCGGGATGTTTCAGGCGGGGCGGTCAGCGCCTGGGGGTTGCGGATCGCTGTGGCGATTGGTGTGGCGCTGAGCCTGGCGGTCGGCACCTACCGAATTGTCACAGGGACGCCACTCTATCTTTACATGATCGTCGGCTACGTGATTGTTATTGCCCAGACCATGACGGCGCCGCGGATGATCGTGCCGCTGGCCTATGACAGCGGGGGGGTGACCACCTCTACCGTGACCGTGCCGCTGGTGGCGGCGCTTGGGCTGGGGCTGGCCTCGACCGTGCCGGGTCGCAGCCCGGTGCTGGACGGGTTTGGGCTGGTGGCGCTGGCCAGCCTCTTCCCGATGATCACGGTTATGGGCTATGCGCAGCTTGTGGAATGGAACGCGCGACGTAATGGTATGAAACAAGTCATCAAAGGCGACAGAGAGGATGCGCCATGAAATTCAAATTGATCATTGCCCTGGTTGAGGATTGCAAGACCGACACGGTGCTGGATGCCGCCCGCGCCGCCGGGGCCACCGGGGCCAGCGTGATCACCTCTGTGCGCGGTGAAGGGCTGAAACAGAAAAAGACCTTTCTGGGTCTGACCGTTGCCGGTCAGCGCGATATGGCCTTGTTTTTGGTAGAAGAGCACAAGGCGGCCTCAATCATGGACGCGGTTGCCGACGTCGGCGCTTTTTGTGAGGAGCCGGGCAGCGGTGTGGTGTTCCAGATTGATATCGAAGATGCGATCGGGCTGGAAACTCAGGTGGCTGCTCTGTGTGATGTGCTGAAGGAGGATGAGCTATGAGCCAACCGGAAGTGACCCGTGTGCGCAATGCCATGCAGCCGGATCCGCGTGTGGTGGACGGGCTGTCTTCAACCCGCAAGGCACTGGAAATCATGGAAGAAACCGGGGTGGACGCGCTGGTGATCGGCAAGCGGGATGACGCGGATGAATATGGGTTGATCACCATCGGCATGATTGGCCGGGATGTGATCTCGCGCAATCGCAATCCAAACCGCGTCAGCATTTACGAGATCATGGAAAAACCCACCCTGACCGTGTCCGCCGCGATGCAGGCGCGTTATGCGATCCGCCTGTTGACCCGGCTTGAGGCGACCCACGCGCTGGTGACCGAGATGGATCTGGTGGTGGGCTATGTAACCCTGCGCGACCTGACCCTGGCCGAGTTCCGCGACCAGTTTCCAAAAGAGTAACGTGCAGGGGGGGCTTCGGCCACGCGCCCCGGTGCCGGACCGAAGTTACGTTTCCGACCAGGCCTGTGCCTGCGCAGCCCCCAGTCGGAGCAGGTCAATCGCACGGGCGGCAATCTGCGTTACGATGTCATCCACGCTGCTCGGTTTGAGGTAAAAGGCGGGAACGGGCGGCAGGATAATGGCCCCCATCTCGGTGGTTGCGGTCATATTGCGCAGATGGGCCAGTGTCAGCGGGGCCTCGCGCGCCAGAAGCACCAGTTTGCGTCGCTCCTTGAGCTGCACCCCGGCCGCACGGGTCAGCAGGTTATCGTCCAGACCATTGGCAATCGCCGCGAGGCTGCGCATGGAGCAGGGGGCGACAATCATCCCGGCCACGGGCACGGATCCCGAGGCGATGCTGGCGCCAATATTGCGCACATCGTAATGGACCGCGGCAAGCGTGCGCAGTTCGTCAAGAGCTCCTGCGCCGCATTCCTCCGCCAGGGTGCGCTCTGCCGCCGGGCTGACCACAAGGTCGATCATCGTCTCCATTTGTGCAAGCTGTCGTGCAACCGACAGGCCGAGGGCGGCGCCCGAGGCGCCCGATAAACCCAATATCACCCGCTGTTTCATGATGTCATCTCCGGCATCACCCGTGCCAGAAGGTCGGTGGCAAAGGCGGCGTCTTCGGGGGCGGTCTGCATGACGGTGCCCCATTCGCGGCGGGTTTCTGCCCCCAGCTTATTGGTGGCATCTATCCCCATTTTCCCCGCAAGCCCCGGCTCGGGAGAGGCAAAATCCAGATAATCCATCGGTGTGTTTTCCACCATCATCACATCGCGGGACGGATCCATCCGCGTGGCCAGCGCCCAGGAGATGTCATCCCAGTTGCGCGGGTCGATATCCTCGTCCACGACGATGATCATCTTGGTGTAGCTGAACTGTGCCAGCATCCCCCAAAGCGCCATCATCACCCGGCGCGCCTGACCGGGATAACGTTTGCGGATTGAAATCACCGCCATCCGGTAGGAACAGGCCGCTGGTGGCAGCCAGAGGTCGTGGATCTCGGGGATCTGTGCCTGAATGGTGGGCAATGCCAGCTGGTTGAAAACCTCGCCAATGATGGCCGGTTCATCGGGGGGACGGCCGGTATAGGTGGAGAGATACAGCGGATCCTTGCGGTGGGTGATCGCGGTCACGGTCAGGACCGGGAAATCCTCGGCATTGTTGTAATAGCCAGTGTGGTCGCCAAACGGTCCCTCCGGGGCCATCTCCGTGGGGGAGACATACCCCTCGATCACGATCTCGGCTTCGGCGGGCACCATCATCGGAATGGTCCGGGCCGGCACCAGCCGGGGACGCTGGCCGTTCAATGCGCCGGAAAATGTCAGCTCGGACACGTTTTCAGGCAGGGGGAGGGCCGCTGACAAAAGCATTGCTGGGTCTGCACCAAGCACAATTGCAACGGGGGTCTTCTCGCCCGCCCGGACCCAGCTTGCGTGATGATGCGCGCCGCCCCGATGGGCCAGCCAGCGCATGATGATTTTGTCGCGGCCAATCACCTGCGCCCGATAGACGCCCGCGTTGTAGCGCGCCACATCCTCGGCAGAGCTGCCTTGGGGGCGGGTCAGAACAATGGGCCATGTGATCAGCGGGCCCGCATCGCCGGGCCAGTGGGTGCAGACGGGGATCGAGGCCAGATCGACCGCGTCGCCTTCGCAGATAACCTCCTGCACGGCGGCTTTGCGCACCGTTTTGGGGCGGGTTGCCAGGGCCGCTTTCAGCATCGGCCAGCGTGACAGCGCATCACGCATGCCTTCGGGTGGGGTGGGGGCACGCAGCGCCGCCAGGAATGCGCCAAGCTCGGGCACGTGTTCCAGTCCGATGCCCAGCCCGGCGGCCACGCGGGCGGTTGTGCCGAACAGGTTTGTCACCACAGGCATGAGTGGTCCAGCCCCCTCCGCCACCGGATGATCAAACTGCAAAACCGGCCCGCCGTGTTCCAGCACCTGACGATGCACGGCGGTCAGTTGGTGGCGGATTGAAACCGGATCGGAAATGCTCTGAAACTGGCCGCTCTCGCGGCACCAGTTGAGGTAATGGCGCAGGCTGGGAAAGGACGGGTGGGTACGCACGACTGGGATCTCCTGCATCAGGTCCTTCGGGTCCTAGCAGCAAAAATCTGCCTCTGAATTGACAATGATCAATTTGTCGCAGGGGCCAGGGGCGTAGCAATTGACCAGAACCAGGTTCAACTCGGGTGGGAAAGGAGCTCCATTTGACCCAGCCAACATTGACGATCCCGCATGTCCCGCGGCTTGCCGCGCGGGCCCTGCGGGGCTTGCCCTTGATGCCACTGTCCTTTTCGCTCACTGCATATGCCCGCAAGATTGCGGTGCAGCATCCGGGGTTGTTTCGCCGGTTGGGGGAGCATGTCCACACGCCGTTTGTGCTCGACCCGACCGACCTGCCCTTTGTGATTGAGATGCAGCCGGGAGGGGGCAAGCCGAAGATTCGCGTGGTGCGGGGCACCGGACGCGGAGAGGCGCGGATCGCCGGGCCGCTGGCCGCCCTTTTAGGGCTTGTGCACGGGGCTTATGATGGGGATGCGCTGTTTTTCTCACGTGATCTGGTGATCGAGGGGGACACCTCTGCCGCGCTGGCCCTGCGCAATGCGGTGGATGATGCGGAACTGGACCTGAGCGAGGAGGTGGCGCGGATCTCTGGCCCGCTTGGGGCTTATGTGCAAAAGGCGCTGGCCTTTGCCGAAGCACGCACCGGTGTTGTGCTCAGCCGGCAAGAGGAGTTGGGCGCATGGTGATGGAAATTGTCTGTCCCGCCGGCACCCCTGCCGCCCTGCGTGCTGCCGTCAAGGCGGGCGCCCACACGATCTATTGCGGCTTTGCCGACGAAACCAATGCCCGCAATTTTCCGGGGCTGAATTTTGACCGGGAGGAGATGCGCGAAGGCATCCGTTTTGCCCACCAGAACGGCTCGAAAGTGCTGATTGCAATCAATACGTTCCCCTGTGCCGGGCGAGAGGAAATCTGGCATCGGGCGGTGGCGGATGCCGAGACTTGCGGCGCGGATGCGGTGATCCTCGCGGATGTTGGTCTCTTGGATTATGCCGCACGCAACCACCCGAACCTGCGCCGTCACCTCTCGGTGCAGGCGGCGGCAGCGAATGCGGATGTGATCAACTTTTATGCCAGGGAGTTCGGCGTGAAACGCGTGGTGCTGCCGCGGGTGCTGTCGGTGCCGGAAATTGCCGCGATCAATGCGGAAACTGAGGTCGAGACCGAAGTGTTCGTGTTTGGTGGCTTGTGCGTGATGGCGGAGGGGCGCTGTTCGCTTTCCTCCTATGCCACCGGGCGCTCGCCCAATATGAACGGGGTCTGTTCGCCTGCAAGCCATGTGGAATATCACGACGAAGGTGGGGTGCTGGATGCAAAGTTGGGCGGATACACGATCCACCGTGTCGGCAAAGATGAAAACGCCCCTTATCCCACATTGTGCAAAGGGTGTTTTACCGCTGGTGGCAAAGACGGGCATCTGTTTGAGGACCCGGTGAGTCTGAACGCCGAGAAGCTGATCCCGCAATTGCAAAAGGCCGGCGTGACCGCCCTCAAGATCGAGGGGCGGCAGCGGTCGCGGTCTTATGTGGCGCAGGTGGTGCGCAATTTCCGGGCGGCGGTGGACGCGCTTGAGGCCGGGTTGCCGATGCCGGAAGGCATGCTTGCCCGCCTGTCCGAAGGGGGCGCGATGACCACGGGTGCTTACAAGAAAACATGGCGGTGAAGGAAAGATGACCATGGAACTGACCGTTGGACCGAACCAGTTTTTCTGGACTGCCGATCGCTGGTCCGAGCTTTATTCGGACCTTGCCAAAGCGCCGGTGGACCGGGTGTCGCTGGGCGAGCTTGTGTGCTCAAAACGCCTGCCCTTCTATCACGACCGCATTCCCGAGGCCGTCGCCACCTTGCAGGAGGCGGGCAAGGATGTGGCCCTGACATCGCTTGCGCTGGTGACCCTGAAACGGGAACGCAAACTGACCGCAGAGCTGGCAGAGATGGGGGTTGAGGTCGAAATCAATGACCTGACTGCGATCAGCTATCTGCCCGAAGGAACGGCGTTTTCCGTGGGGCCGCTGGTGAATGTCTATAATGAAGGCACGCTCGACTGGCTGGCCCGCCGGGGGGCAACCCGGATCTGCCTGCCACCTGAATTGCCGCTTGCGTCGGTGCAGGCGCTGGGCGCCAAAGGGGCAGAGCTGGGACTGGTGATCGAGGCCTGGGGCCACGGGCGCCTGCCACTGGCCATTTCCGGGCGCTGTTATCACGCCCGTCGTCATGGGCGCACCAAGGACAATTGCCAGTTTGCCTGCGAAGAGGATCTGGATGGGCTTGACGTGCGAACGATGGAAGACAAACCCTTCCTGACCATGAACGGGGTTCAGACCCTGTCTGACAGCTATGCCTGCACGGTGCACCAGATTGACATATTGCGGGATGCGGGCGTCACCGCGCTGCGCCTGTCGCCGCAATCCAATGGCTTCCTGCGACTATGTGCGATCTATGCGCAGGTTCTGGCAGGGGAGATGATGCCGGACATGGCGGCACAGGAAATTTCTGAACTGGACGCCAATACCCGCCTGTCAGATGGCTTTCTGACCGGTGCGCGTGGGGTGGATTGGTCCGGGGATGGTGCTCTGGCGTAAAAGGGAAATGTGACATGAGAATTGCACGGATCAGTTCCACGGAACGTGGCAAGGTGGATCAACTGCTCAGCGAGGTGGCTGAATTGTTGCAGTCGCAGGGACGACAGCTGGCCGGCATCGTCAAGGATCACAGCCATGACAGCCAGTTCGACAATGGATGTGACATGAAAGTGCGCGTGTTGCCCGGTGGACCGGTGATCCAGATCACCCAGAACCTGGGGGCGGGATCAGATGCTTGCCGCCTGGATCCCGGCGCGATTGCCAACGCGGTATCCGCGGTGGAAGGCGGGGATTTGTCCGGCGCGGACCTGTTTGTGCTGAACAAGTTCGGCCCGGAAGAGCTGAATGGGCGCGGCTTTGTCTCGGCCATCGGCAAGGCGGTCACTCGGGACGTGCCGGTTCTGGTTGGTGTGGGGGTGAACAGCCGCGCTGAGTTCGATGCGTTTGCCGGGGGCGAAGCGGTTGAACTTGCCCCGGAGAAAGACGCGATCCTGAACTGGTGTCGCTCTGTCCTCGGTGACGTTCCCCAAACCTGAGACGCCCAGAACTTTGATATCTTCTGTCGCGCTTCGGTATTTCCCCGTCACGGATTGAACCCGAAACGCTTTTCCCTTCGAATTCAGAGGCAAACCCATGGCCGACCCGCATCCCTCCAACACCCGAAACAGCTCGGCGCGGGTGCGCCGCTGGACCGGTCCCGCGCTTTTGAGCTTTGGCTACCGACCGCTGTTTTTGGGGGCTGGCCTCTGGGCGGTGCTGGCCATGGTGCTGTGGCTGGTCGAGCTGACCGGGACACGGGTGCTGGCCACCCATCTTGATCCAATCGGCTGGCATGCCCATGAAATGCTGTTTGGCTATCTTGGTGCGGCGCTGGCCGGTTTCATGCTGACCGCCGTGCCAAACTGGACCGGGCGCCTGCCAATTCTGGGCTGGCCGCTGGCGGTCCTGACCGGCCTTTGGGCGGTGGGGCGCGCGGTGATGCTGGTCTCGGCACTTGTTCCGGGCCCGCTTGTCATGGCGCTGGATCTGGCCTTCCCGCTTGCGCTTCTGGCAATGTCCCTGCGCGAAGTCCTCGCCGGTCGGAACTGGAAAAACCTGCCGCTGCTCGCGCTGTTTTCGCTCTACATTCTCGGCAATGCGCTGTTTCACCTCGAGGGGCTGAACGGAGGATTTCCTGCCCGTGGCCCCGGCCTGCGCCTTGGCCTGTCGGCGGCCCTGTTGCTGATCACCCTTGTTGGCGGGCGGGTGATCCCCAGCTTTACCCGCAACTGGTTGGTCAAACAGGGGCAGGAGGGGCGCCCGGCTGCTCTTGGTCCATTTGACCTTATCGTTTTTGCCGCATCCGTGCTGGTGTTGCTTGGCTGGAGCGTGTCGCCCACCCAAACCGCACTTGCCCCCGTGATGCTGCTGGTGGGGGGCGGGCATTTGCTGCGGCTGCTGCGCTGGAAAGGATGGCTGACGCGTGGTGAAGCCCTGCTTTGGGTGCTCCATATGGGCTATCTCTTTGTGCCGCTTGGGTTTATTGCCATGGGCCTGTCCATTCTGGATCCGGTGGCGCTGCCTTATGCGGGGGCGCTTCACCTTTGGATGGCGGGGGGGATTGGTGTGATGACCCTGGCCATCATGTCGCGGGCGAGCCTTGCTCATGCCGGGTTGCCGCTCCATGCCGGTGGGCGGCTGACGCTTGTCTATCACCTGATCATCGGGTCGGTTCTGTTGCGTCTTGGCGGGGCCTATCCCGGGGCGGATGGCTGGGCAAACCACCTCTCAGCCCTGCTGTGGCTTGCAGGTTTTGCGCTTTTCACCGTGCATTACTGGCCGGTCTGGTGCGCAAAACCGGTCCCCAAGCGTTTCTGACTGCCAGCGTGACCATCAGCGCGTCACGCCGTTACCGCATTACAAATGGATCCGGGATCGGGTCATCTGAGGTCCGCAACCAGACCGATTTCACCTTGGTATACTCCATCGCGGCCTCGATCCCCCCTTCGCGCCCATGACCAGACAGCCCGTGCCCTCCGAACGGCGCAATCGGGCTGACCGCCCGATAGGTGTTGACCCAGACAATGCCTGACCGGATGGCGCGGATCATCCGATGCGCGCGCGTCAGGTCCCGGGTGAACAGGCCAGAGGCCAAGCCGAACTTTGTCTCATTGGCGATGCGTATGGCGTCTTCCTCGTTGCGAAAGGACACGACGGACAGCACCGGGCCAAAAAACTCGTGGGTCAGGCTGTCCGCATCGGGCGCCGCGTCGCAATCCAGAATGGTTGGCGGGAAATAGAACCCTTCGCGGTCAACGGGTTGCCCGCCGGTGATGAGCTTTGCCCCCTGCGCCACCGACCGTTCGATCAGGTCCAGCGCCAGATCGCGCTGGCGCCTTGTGCAAAGGGGCCCGACCTCGGTCGCCATGTCATCCGGTGCGCCGATCACCACCGCTTCGGCCTTTTCCTTGAGCCGGGCAAGAAAACCCGCCTTGATGTCTTCATGCACAACAAGGCGTGACCCCGCCACGCAGCTTTGCCCGGTCGCTGCAAAGATCCCGGACACCTGGGCATTGACGGCACTTTCCAGATCCGCGTCGTCAAACACGATGAAGGGGGATTTGCCGCCCAGTTCCAATGAGGTCGAGGCAAGGTTTTCTGCCGAGTTTCGCACGATATGGCGCGCGGTCTCCGGTCCGCCGGTAAAGGCCACATGGGCAATTTTTTCGTGGCGGGTGAGGGCCGCGCCCACCTCTGGCCCGCCCGTGATCACGTTCAATACGCCCTTGGGAAAGCCTGCCTGATCAAAGATCCGGGCAAATTCCAGCATCGGTGCCGGCCCGTCTTCTGAGGCTTTCAGCACCATGGTGCAGCCCGCCGCCAGCGCAGGTCCGATCTTGACCGCAGACAGGAACAGCTGCGAATTCCACGGCACGACTGCGGCCACAACCCCGAGGGGCTCACGCCGCAGCCAGACCTCCATATCCGGTTTGTCGATCGGCAGATGCGCGCCCTGGATTTTGTCGGCCAGCCCGGCGTAATAGCGGAAATACTCTGCCACATAGGCGATCTGCGCCGAGGTTTCACGGATGATCTTGCCAGTGTCGCGGGTTTCCAGCTCTGCCAGCCGTGGTGCATTTTTTGCGATCAGATCCGCCAGTCGCATCAGCAGCTTGCCGCGGGAGGTTGCGGTCATCCCCGCCCAGTCAGATGAGAAAAATGCCGTTTCAGCCGCCTCCACCGCCCGGTTCACATCCTCGGGTGAGGCATTGGGCATCTTTGCCCAGACCTGCCCGCAGGCGGGGTCGAGACTGTCGAATTGTGCGGTCCCATCTTCGAAGGCGCCGCCAATATACTGCTGAAATCTCTGCATTTCTTTGTCCCTTAACCGCTATTGGAATGCGGGCATCACGTCCTTGATAAACCGCTCCAGCGACGCTTTCTTGCGCTCAAAGCTCATCGAACTGTCGATCCAGAAGGAATATTCATCATATCCCAGCGCCTCATATCCCTTGAGGCGCGCAATCACCTCGTCCGGGGTGCCAATCACCAGATCCCGTTTCATGGCCTGTGCAGAGTAGAACGGATGGTTTGCAATGTCCTCCTCTGTCAGCGGTTCGATCAATCCCTGCGTGATCTCGCGCTTGTTCATGAACCAGGCGCCGAAATAGCAATAGAACCGATTGAGCTCCTCCGCCCCCAACTCGGTGTCGGCTGCATCTTCGGCCACATAGGTATGTTGCAACAGCATGATCTTCGGGCGCGGCTGGTCCGAATGCTTCTCACAGGCGGCGTTGAACTTGCCCATCAGATCGGCAACCTCTTCGTCGCCTTTCCACAGCGGTGTGACCTGCACGTTGCAGCCATTGGCCACGGCAAATTCATGGCTGTTCGGGTCGCGTGCGGCGATCCAGACCGGCGGGCCGCCTGCCTGCACTGGCTGCGGGGCCGAGGTAGTTTTGGGGAACTGGTGGAACTCGCCATCATGGGCGTAATCGCCCTTCCACAGCGCCTTGACCGCCGGCACCAGCTCACGCAGCCGCTGGCCTGCCTCCCAGGCGTCCATGCCGGGCATAAGGCGCTCATATTCAAACTCATAAGCGCCGCGTGCGATGCCCAGCTCCAGCCGACCGTCGGTAAGGATGTCGGTCATCGCCGCTTCACCGGCCAGCCGGATCGGGTGCCAGAAGGGCGCAACCACCGTGCCCGTGCCAAGCCGCACATTTTTGGTGTGGCGCGCCACGTCAATCAGGTTCAGCAACGGGTTCGGGGCAATGGTGAAGTTCATCCCGTGATGCTCGCCGGTCCAGATCGCGTGCATCCCGCCCTGATCGGCGATTTTGCACAGGGTGATGAACTCGTCATAAAGCTGCTTCTGGTCCTGATCGGGTGAGATGCGCTCCATATGGGCAAAAAGTGAAAACTTCATTTGGACGAACTCCCTTGCGACAGCGGACGCACATGGCCGCTGTTTCGATTGCCATAATAGACCCCAAAATTCCCCATCCGGCTTTCGGCCGCGAACCGTTCCAGCATGGTGCGCATGGCAGGGTCGGCGATGTCTTTCAGGGCAGCGGGGGACAGGTCGAAAAAACTGCCCTGCGCAGGGGTGCCCTCCGCCGCCTGACAGAGGAACGAGATATGCTGATGTCCGCGCGTTTCATCTTCGTAGACCGAGTAAATGAAGCCCGGATCGACACAGATGCCAAGACCGTCGATCAGTCGGGTCAGGGCCGCAGATGCCCCGTCTTTCTTAACCTTGGTTTCCGGCAGGGTAAGTTTCCCCTCTTGCGTGTCGACCAGCAGGACCTTGCCGTTGTGTTCAATCAGGGCTGAGATGATCAGGTCGGCTTGATTGGACAGGGCTTCGACTTCGGCTGCGGGGGTGACATAGGCGCCACGGGCATAGCCCAGACCGGGGGCGGTGCCGTTCTCGAACGCTTCGACCCGGCCGATCAAAATCAGGTGGTCCCCTGCCTCGATCGTGTTGAACATGGAACAATCAAACCAGGCGGAGGTGCCGGAAAAAATCGGACTGCCCTTCGGCCCCGCCTGCCAGTCCACCGCTGCAAAGCGATCGGAAACCGGGCGGGCAAAGGTGTTTGACACATCGATCTGCCCTTCGGAGAGGATGTTGACCGCAAATCCATCGGTCTGGGCAAAGGTGTTGTAATTGCTTGATGTATTGGCAAGGCAGACCAACACCAGTGGTGGGTCGAGGGACACCGAGGAGAAAGAATTTGCGGTGAACCCAACCGGGTGCCCCTCCGCATCATGGGTGGTCACCACGCAGACCCCGGTCAGGAAGGCCCCAAAGGCGTTGCGAAGGGCACGGGGATCAATCTCACGCATGATGTGCTCCTTTGTTGAGGATGTGAGCCAGGTTGCCAAGGCGGCGTTGACCGCCTCCGGGGCTGTCAGGTTCACCATGTGACGGTGGCCTTCAATGATGACAGCATGTCCGTCTGGGGTCTCGGCCGCCATGGCCTGCGCCATGGCAGGTGTTGAGTTCAGGTCGCCGTCTCCGGTAAGGGCAAGGAGCGGGCATTGGATCTGTTTGATCTGATCCGCATAGGTCTGGTCCCCGCGCGCAAAAGCAGTATAGGCCGTTGCGTAGCCGTCGATATTAACTTCGGTTAACCAGCCTGACACCTGACTGCGGGCTTGAATTTCTTCCGGGGTCGAGCCGAACCAACGCTCCAGCGGTGTCTCCAGATCGAACGCGCCGGAACGGATCGTTTCTGCGCGGAACAGGACCGCCGCGCGGGCGGATGGGCTGCGGCGAAAGACACCGTTCAAAAGCGCAACACGCTCAACCCGCTCGGGGTGGGTGACAGCATATCCTGCGGCGATCAGCGCGCCCATGGAGTGACCGATCAGGCTGACCGTGCCCAACTCCAAGGCATCCAAAGCCCCGCCCAGCCAGACCACAAAATCTGCCAGTTGTGCCTGTGCGGAAAGGGGGGAACTGCCACCATGACCGGGCATGTCCAGCGCAATCACCCGATGTGAGCGGGCCAGAGTGGCAATTTGCGGCGCCCAGGCGGCAGATTGCATGCCAACCCCGTGGATCAGAACCACGGTCTGGCCAAGCCCCGCCTCGCGATAGGCCAGCGTGCCCCCCGGAAGGGGGCAGGACTTATACGGCGGCAGGATTGTCGAGGTCATGCCCCAATTCCTTCAGATCCTGATAGCGATCACCAATGCGGTGGTGCGGGCGCCCACCGATCGAGGCCCCAAGCGCCACAACAATTTCATCGGCTCCGGGCGCATCCGCCACCTGCAGGGCGATGGTCAGGTAATGGCTGCGCCGGCCGCCATCGTTTTTGTCCATCAGTGGAATTTGCAGCGGAGCGTTGGCCGGGCCGCGGGTGTTGGTAAAGGCCAGATAGGATTTTGCCCCGACGGCTTCGCGATAGTGGTTGCCGAAACGAAGGGTGTGGATCAGCGCAGAGGCATGTTCGACCTCTCCATTCATGCCGACAATGGCGGCCTTGCCATAACCCTCGACCTTGTCGCCACCCCCTGCCGCGTCCAGCACCATATCTGTCAGGAGCTTGCCCAGCCCCGGCGCACAGTCATGGATTGCGGGACGCAAATCCTCGGTAAACCCTTGCCCGGCCCAGGGGTTTTTGATCACGGCAATGGCGGCAATCATCCTGAGAGGGGTCGCGGCGGGTTTGCCCCCTTCGATCAGCGTGTCTTCAATATGGAGCAGTGTTTTGCGGATTTCTGCGGGCATGGGCGGCCTTTCTCGATTCGATATCAGTATCATGGTATACCATAATGCAGTCAGTCAATATGCTCTTGCCTGAAATGCGTGTCACTGCTAAGGGAGACCCATGACCAAACCGACACTTTCACCGATTGAACAGCCCCCCAAAACCCTGCGTGACATGGTGCAGGAGCGGGTGCGGGATGCGATCATCGAGGGGCATTTCAAGCCGGGTGACCGCCTGGTCGAGCGCCCGTTATGTGATCAGTTAGGGGTCAGTCGAACCGTAATTCGTGAAACAATTCGGTATCTTGAGGCGGAAGGGCTGGTGGAGATCCTGCCCGGACGCGGCCCGATTGTAGCCAGGATGAGCCGCGATGATGCGCGCCAGATCTATGACATCCGCCGAATGCTGGAAACTGCTGCCGCCGAGAGTTGTGCGCGTCGGATTACGCCCGAGCGGGCCAAGACCCTCTGTGCTGCTTTGGTGCGGTTGCAGCGGGAACGGGGGGGCGAGCCGGGCAATCTGTTTCGGGCCTCTGCAGATTTCTACTCCGAGATTTTCCAGGGGGCCGGGCATCACATTGCGTGGGAAATCGTGCAGCGACTGAATG
This sequence comes from Aliiroseovarius crassostreae, assembly GCF_001307765.1. Classification (GTDB taxonomy): domain Bacteria; phylum Pseudomonadota; class Alphaproteobacteria; order Rhodobacterales; family Rhodobacteraceae; genus Aliiroseovarius; species Aliiroseovarius crassostreae. Next base: position 422,946 of record NZ_LKBA01000006.1, on the reverse strand, counting down.
GGCGGATCTCCCGGTTGCGGATGATGACATTGTCCTCAACCGACCGGGTGCGGTCGGGCGCGGAGCATATGCAGGCGATTTGTGATGCCATTACCTCGGGGGATCCGCAGGCGGCGCGCAGGGCTGTCAACCAACATCTGGATGACACCACCGAAATTGCGGAACGGCTCTTGGCTGAGACAGAACAGGGGACCGAGGCAGGGCTGGAATGAGCGCCGCTGCGGTTTCCAAATTTCCTGAAAGGACCAATAATGGATGATCTGTTCAAGGCCGGGATGGCCAAGCGAAAAGCGACCTTAGGTGCTGAATATGTTGAGAAAAATCTGGCAGCAGCGGATGAGTTCTCTCGTCCGTTCCAGGAGGCGATGACCGCGTGGTGCTGGGGTTTTGGCTGGGGGGATGAGGCGATTGACGCGAAAACGCGCTCGCTCATGAACCTGTCGATGATTGGCGCGCTGGGCAAGATGCACGAATGGGAACTGCATCTGAATGGCGCGATCAACAATGGCGTCAGCTTCGAAGAAATCCGTGCCGCGATCCATGTGATTGCGATCTATTGCGGCGTGCCGCAGGGGGTGGAGTGTTTTCGCATTGCGCGTAAGGTCTTGGAAGAGAGAGATATTTTGCCGAAGGGCGCGTGAGTCCCGATCAGATCAGGGCAGCGGATCCGTCTGGTAAAGTTTGACCCGCAGGCCGCCGTGATCCACGGGCGGGCCGGGGGGCAGGAGCGGCAGTTTGGTGGCTTTTGCCAGCCCCCCATCCGAGGTAATGAGGCCCACACGCCAGCCGGAAAACCGCTCTTGCAGCACCTGACCCAGTCGGCCATGCAACGCAAAGAGTTGTTTTTTATCGCCAATTCGTTCGCCATAGGGCGGGTTCACAATAACGATGCCCGGATCACAGTCAGGGCGTTGAAGATCGCTGATCGCGGCGTGGGTGAACTGGGTGAGCGCCGCCACCCCCGCGCTGTCTGCGTTCTTGCGACTGTTCTCAACCGCACCCGCGTTGCGGTCCGAGCCAAAGAACTGCGGCGGGGAAACTTTAAAGTTTATAAGGGGGCGCGCAGGGCGTTCTTTCAACTTTTGGTAGGTCTCAAAGTCGAAAGTTGTAAGTTTTTCGAAGGCAAAACTGCGGCTGCGCCCCGGCAGCAGCCCCGCCGCCCACTCTGCGGCCTCGATCACAAATGTGCCGGAGCCGCACATCGGGTCCAGCACGGGCGGATTGCCGTCAAACCCCATCTCCCGCAGGAACAGCGCGGCGAGGGTTTCGCGCATCGGCGCCTTGCCGGTGGCGGTTTTGTGGCCGCGCTTGTGCAGGCTTTCGCCTGAGCTGTCGAGGCTGATGGTGCAGAGGTCCTTTTCAATCCGCACCTTCACCGTGATCTCGGCCTCTTCGGCGCGGTCAGGCAGTTGCGCCCCGATCACATCAACCAGCGCCTTTTCAATGCGTTCACTGGCCGCGCGGTCGTGATAGATTTTCGACTTCCGGCAGGTGGTTTCGACCCGGACCGGGATCCCGCGCGGCAAAACTGCGGCCCAATCCACCTGATGGGCGCGCTTGTCGAGCTGCGACAGGTGGGTCACGGGAAACTGGTCGATGCGCACCAGAACACGGGTTGCGCCGCGCAAGGTCAGGTTCGCGCGCCAGACCTCTTGCCAGCGCCCCTGAAACTGCACCCCGCCGGGCACGCATTTTGGCGCGGAAAACCCGGCAGAAAGTGCCTCACCCCGCAGGGCCTGTTCAAGGCCGGGGGGGGCGACAAGGAAGATGTCGAGGCGGGTGTTTTTCGCGGGGTGCTGCTGTGTCATGGCGCTGGTGTAGCCCGCGGGGCTACAAAGGGAAAGCGGTCATGTCCTGTGGCAAACCCCGCGGTGCAACCGATGGATCCGGTTTTGCGGCATGGCAGTCGTGGGATCAGGGGAAAGGGGGCTGGGGAAGGGTGTTTCCGGCGTCAATTCCGGCCCGGCCTCTTGTTCCCGCGCGGCAGGGTCGTTATTCCTCGCCAGAGCCGGGGGCATTTCTGCCCCGATGAGGGAGAGCCGCATGGCAAGACGACAGAACGCCGGTATGGATATCGACAAGCGGGAGAAATCCAAGCGGATTGGTGCGTTGAGTGGGCTGTGGCCCTTCATGGCACCGCATAAGCTGTGGATCCTCGGTGCGTTTGCCGCGCTGGTGTTCACGGCGGGGATTTCGCTGATCCTGCCGATTGCGGTGCGTCGGGTGGTGGATGGTTTTGACGCTGACGGGGGCGCGGGACATCTGCTGGACAAGTATTTCGTAGCCGCCCTTGCGGTGGCGGGGTTGCTCGCGCTGGGCACCGGGCTGCGCTATTATCTGGTGACGCGTCTGGGCGAACGGGTTGTTGCGGATATTCGCAAGGCGGTGTTTGACCGCGTGGTGGGCATGAGCCCGGCCTTTTATGAACGCATCATGACCGGGGAGGTTCTGAGCCGGATCACCACCGACACCACGCTGATCCTGTCGGTGATCGGATCGTCGGTTTCGGTGGCCCTGCGCAATATGTTCATTTTCCTGGGTGGTCTGATCCTGATGCTGTTCACCTCGGCCAAGCTGACAGGGCTTGTGCTGCTTTTGGTGCCGATTGTGGTGGTGCCGATCATCATCCTTGGGCGGCGCCTGCGCAATCTGGGGCGTGAGAACCAGGAATGGATCGCCAAAAGTTCAGGCAATGCGTCGGAATCGCTTTTGTCGGTGCAGACTGTGCAGGCCTTTACCCATGAGGATCTGAGCCGCCGTGAGTTTGCCGACCTGACCGAGGAAAGTTTTGACAGCGCGCGGATCCGTATCACGACGCGGGCCATCATGACGGTGATCGTGATCACGCTGATCTTCTCAGGCGTGGTGGGGATCCTGTGGATCGGGATGCATGATGTGACCGACGGGGGGATGTCGATCGGCGCGCTGGTCCAGTTTGTGATCTATTCGGTCATGGTGGCGGGCGCGGTGGGCGCCCTGTCCGAGATCTGGTCGGAGCTGCAGCGGGCAGCGGGGGCCACTGAGCGGCTGGTTGAGCTTTTGAATGCCGAGGACAAGGTGCAGGACCCGGCTGAGCCCAAGCTGATCTCTGCCCGTCCCGAAGGGGCGATTTCGTTCAAGGATGTGACTTTCCACTATCCGTCGCGGCCGCATTTCGCAGCTCTTGAAGGGATCACGCTGGAGGTGAAACCCGGTGAGACCGTGGCCCTTGTGGGGCCGTCCGGGGCCGGGAAGTCAACCATTATACAGCTGCTGGAACGGTTTTATGATCCTGACTCCGGCTCGGTGGAGTTGGATGGCGTGGATCTGCGCGACATGCGCCGTGATGATTTCCGCAAATATATCGCCATGGTGCCGCAGGATGCGGTGGTGTTTGCCACGTCGGCGCGGGAAAACATTCGCTTTGGCCGCCCCGACGCAAGTGATGCCGAGGTGGAGGCGGCGGCCCGGGCGGCGGCGGCGCATGAGTTCCTGACCAGCCTGCCGGACGGGTATGACACCTATGTGGGTGAACGCGGCGTGATGCTGTCAGGCGGACAGAAGCAGCGCATCGCCATTGCCCGTGCAATCCTGCGCGACGCGCCGGTTCTGTTGCTGGATGAGGCGACCTCGGCGTTGGATGCCGAAAGTGAGCGTCTTGTCCAGGCTGCGGTGGATGAGCTGGCGCAGGGGCGCACCACGCTGATCGTGGCCCACCGTCTGGCAACGGTGAAAAAGGCGGACCGGATTGTGGTGTTCGAAGAGGGGCGGATTGTGGCCCAGGGCACCCATGATGAGCTGGTCGAGGGGGGCGGACTTTATGCGCGTCTGGCCAAGCTGCAATTCACGGAAGGCGGGGCCTGAGGGTCTGACCTAAAGCGTTTCAGGATAAACTTGAGACATATGTTTCTTCCGTAACGCCCACGACATTGATAGCTTTTGCGGCGTTTCGGTTTTCCCCTGTGCCAGGTTAAAACTGAAACGCTTCAAGGTAAGCTATTGCAAACACGTTAAGAAACGGATCGACCCTCCGGGATCGGTCCGTTTTTCGTTTTTTTCGTTGTTTTTATGAAGTGACGCAACTGCACTTTTCTTGCGCGTCAGGTTCCCCTTGCCCGGTCTCACGTTTAAGATCATTCTTTTCGGATCAGACGACCCACATGAAAGGGCGCGGGAGGAAGAAGAATGTATGATTTTGGCTCGATGATTGACCGGAACGCGGTTGAGGCCGAAATGACATGGGAGGCACGCGACACGCCAAAGTCGCTTTACCAGATGCTGGAACGCACGGCGAAGAAATTCCCGAACCGTCCGGCCGTGTCGTTTCAGCTGACATCCGGGGCGGCGGATCCGAAGGAGACCGTGACCTGGCGTGAGATGCTGGAGCGGTCCTGTCAGGCGGCAAACCTGTTTCGGTCGCTGGGGATTGGTGAAAATGATGTGATCGCCTATCTGCTGCCCAACTCGAACGAGACGATGTATGCGCTGATGGGGGGCGGGATTGCGGGGATCGTGAACCCGATCAACCCGCTTTTGGATGCCGAGCAGGTGGCGGGCATCCTGCGTGAAACCAATGCCAAGGTGCTGGTCACACTACGGGCCTTTCCCAAGGCCGAGGTCGCCCAGCTTGCCAATGAAGCCGTGGCGATGGCGCCCAATGTGAAAACGGTGCTGGAAATTGACCTCAACCGCTATCTCAAGCCGCCGAAAAGCTGGATTGTGCCACTCATCCGCCCGAAAGTGCCGGTGAAACACAATGCCCGCGTGCTGAATTTCAATGCCGAGATGGCCAAGCAGAACAAGGTTCTGGACTTTTCCGATAGCGACGAGGATCGCGTGGCGGCCTATTTCCATACCGGCGGCACGACCGGCACGCCGAAAGTGGCGCAGCATAAAAACTCGGGCATGGTCTATAATGGCTGGTTGGGGGCCAATCTTCTGTTCAACGAAGAAGATGTGATCATGTGCCCGCTGCCGCTGTTCCACGTCTTCGCGGTCCACGTGATCTGGATGGCCTGCCTGATGTCCGGCGCGCATTTTGTGCATCCGACCCCGGCGGGGTATCGCGGTGACGGCGTGTTTGACAATTTCTGGAAGCTGATTGAACGCTACAAGGTCACCTTCATGATTTCGGTTCCAACGGCCTTTGCCGCGCTGATGCAGCGCCCGGTGGATGCGGATGTGTCAACGCTGAAGACGGCGTTTTCGGGATCTGCCCCCTTGCCGATCGAGCTTTACAACCGCTTTGTTGACGCGACCGGTGTGAACATCGTCGAAGGGTATGGTCTGACCGAGGCCACCTGTCTGGTGTCGTGCAACCCTCCGACCGGGGCCAAGAAGGTGGGGTCGGTCGGGGTGCCGTTCCCCTATACCGACATCAAGATCCTCAGCTGCGATGAAAGCGGCACGATCCTGAAGGAACATGGTGTGGATGAGGTGGGCGAGATCTGCCTGACCAACCCCGGTGTGTTCACCGGCAATACCTATACCGAGGCCGAAAAGAATGCCGGCATGTTCGCGGACGGCACCTATATGCGCACCGGCGACCTCGGGCGTCTGGACGAAGATGGCTATCTGTGGATCACCGGCCGCGCCAAGGATCTGATCATTCGCGGTGGTCACAATATCGACCCGGCCGAGATCGAGGAATGTTTGGCCGGGCATGAGGCCATTGCCATGGTGGGCGCCATTGGCCAGCCTGACAGTTATGCGGGTGAACTGCCTTGCGCTTATGTGGAACTGGTTGCAGGGGGCTCTACCACCCCGGAAGAGCTGCGCGCCTATGCCAAGGCCCATATCCATGAAAAGGCTGCCCTGCCGAAATATATCGAGATCCTGGACGAGCTGCCGAAAACCGCCGTGGGCAAGGTGTTCAAACCGGATCTGCGTAAAAAGGCTATTGCCCGGATCTATGATCAGGCCCTTTCTGAGGCTGGGCATGAAGCGTTCGTGGCTGAGGTGATCGACGACAAGAAACGCGGTCTTGTGGCCCGCCTCAAAGCCCGCGGTGAGGTGGATTACGAAGCGATTTCCCATGTTCTGGGGGAGTTCACCCGACCCTATGAATGGATGGAATGACGCGCAGTCCACAAAGAAAGTCACTGCAAACGCCCGGGACCTATCCCGGGCGTTTGGCGTTTAAAGCGCCGCGACATCAGGTGTCAGGCGCGTGACCCCGAAACGCTTTGACCAGATCAGAACCGATAGCTGGCGCGCAGCTGGATGGTGGTGGCATCCACATCCACGCCGGATCCGTCAAAATCCGAGAATTCGTGATACAGAAGCTCAGCCCCGACGCTGAAATTGTCGGTCATGCGGTGTTCATATCCAAGACCGATGAAATATCCGCTGTCGTCCCGATCCTCAAGGGACGTGTGGGCATAACCGCCGGTGAGATAGGCCAGCCCCCGCCCCAGCTTGGGTCCGCCACGGGCCTTGAGGCGCAGGACGTGCTCCAGATTGGCCTCGTCGCCGATATCGATATCGGTGACGTCATAATCAATGCCAAGCCCGGCCACCCAGGTGCCGAAATCGTAATCATACCCGGCGATGATCCCGCCGATCAGCCCGTCCCCATTTGCGCCGGGAGCATTTGTGCCAATATCGCCATAGCCAATTTCTGCGCCGATATACCCGCCGGTCCAGTCGACCGAGGGGGGTGGGGCCGGGGTCACGTAAACCGGTTGGGGCGCAGGGGCGGGGCTGGGATTGCCCGCATGGGCGCTGCCGCCAGCCATAAGTGCTATAATTGAAAAACAGGAAATCGTTTTGAACATGGTCTGATCCTTTCCTAAAGCGGTCCGGCCTTTCCCAGAGGGGGGGACAGCCGAAACGCGGCAAGAGATGTCAATGTTTTGGGCGCTTCGGGATAAACTCGGGATAAACAAGGAGCACTGGAAAGGCAGGTCACCGGACCTGTCCCAAAACGTTTTACTGAATGCCGGCCCCCCGGCTTCGCTGCACATGAACGGGTGTTCATGGCAGCCGAAACGCCGCTTGAACACAGATAATCATTGCGCGGGCGGGGACGCCTTAAGGCGCATCCGTGGTGCGAAAATGCTCTGAAAGATTAGCTAAAATAATATTGTTCCGCCAGAGCGGTGAAAAAAAATGGCCAAAACCGGCAAGAAAGGGCGCAGGGTTGCGCCCTTTCTTGCCCTGCACTCGGCAGGGTCAGTGCAGCTTCTTGGTCAGGTTGATCTTCACCACCTGATTGTCGACACCGTCGAGATGCATGATGCGCCCGGCGGCTTCGATATCCAGTTTCAGCCGTTTGGCAAAGCGGGGCCAGGCTGCGGGAATGAGACCCAGAACCTGGGTTGCCCCCAGATCGCGGGCGGTTTTGGTCATCTGGCTGATCAGCATCCCATGCACCACGTTGCGAATGCGCTGCGGCGTGTCATGTGCCACGAAAACGCGGCTCGATTCCCAGATAGTATCGGCCACCGGGGCCTCGTCATAAAGCAGATCCTGGGGGATCGACTCCAGCAGGCCCAGCTGAGCGTCACGGATCATGTAGCTGTAGATGCCGCAGCGCGTGGTGGTTGGGGTCAGCCGAATCCCGGCAAGGATCTGTCCAAATTCATGCACCGCAACCCAACGGCTGGCCGGGGTGTCATACTGGTCATATTCCATCCCCAGCGCCTCGGGCAGGTCCCAGTTGTTTTGAACGATGAAGCTCTGCCGTCTTGCGCGAAGCAGATTTGCGAAAAGCTCGCCATGGTTGTGCAGATTTTCGAACGAAAGAGTGGTGGTTTGCATGACTTCCCTCCAGGTAAGATTGAGCAAATGTAGAGGACACCGCCAGTGGCAGTGGTCGATGTCCCGGGGTCGCCGCCTAGATCAGGCGGTAATCTTTGGCGCGCTGGATGGCCTCGGCCGAGGTGCGCGCAAACAGTTTCTTGCGCGCCGAGCTCAGTCGGGCCTTCAGCGCGCTTTCCGAAATGCCAAGCAGGGCAGCGCCATTGGCATATCTTTCCCCTGCCGCCAGAATACGCAGGGCTTCGATTTCGGCATTGGTCAGGCTGTCAGGGGGCTGGGTTTCATGATGCAATCTCAGGACGATGCCCGTAATCGTGGCAATCTCTTCGTCGGTGAATTCGCGATCACTGCGCGCCACGCTTGCAACCGTGCGCGAGGTCACAGGCCCACAAGAGACGCAGACCCCATAGACCAGTCCGAAGGTCTTGGCCTCGTCCATAATGCCAAACGGATCCGGCAGGGTGATTGCACTCCAGCGGATGGCGCCGGTATGGGAAATCCCGGTTGCGATCAGCGGATCGCGCAGGGCGTAGGCATTTTGGGTATAGTGATCGGTCCAGGCCTGCGGGAAGGTCTGAAATGTCATCAGCGGCGAGGCAAACCGGATGTGCAAACCGATGAAATACCCCGCTTCCGCCAAGGGGGTCAGTTCTGCCAACAAAGAATCGATACTCTGGTTACGTCCCATGGGCAAATTCTGTTTACCTTAACGGGGCTTTACAACCCAAAATTGCGGATTACCTTAAGGTAATCCGCTATAGCGCGCGCTTCGCCACACTCCTTTGTGCCATGCCCGGTGCGCAAAGTTCTTTTTTCATTGGGGATCCATGGAGAAATCACCGAAAAGGCCGGTCCTCCCCATGCGGTCAGATGTCACAAAAGACCCGCGAGGATTGTATTTTATTGTTTTCTGATTTAGGGGGGGGATGGTGCTGTGAGGGAGGATTGAACTCCCGACCTCACCCTTACCAAGGGTGCGCTCTACCACTGAGCTACCACAGCATCGTTGTGTGAGGCGGGGAATACTCATATTCGCTCAGGGGTGCAAGCCCCTTCTGGACCCTTTTTTGGGTCTGGGGTAAATAATTTTCCATGGAACAGAAAAACTCCCCTGCAAAGCCCGCAAAAAAAGGGCTATCCCGTGAAGACCGATTGAAGGCTGCGCTGAAGGCCAATATGGGGCGGCGCAAGGCCCAGGCCCGTGCGCGGGCGGATCAGGCTGAAAATCAGGCATATCAGGCGGGTGAACAGCCCGGACCAGAGCAGAAAGAGTAAAGAGAGGCGGTTCAGATGGATTCGATTATTGTAACAGGCGGCGGTGCGCTGAACGGGCAAATCCCGATTGCAGGGGCCAAAAACGCCTGCCTGACCCTGATGCCCGCGACGCTTTTAAGCGAAGAGCCGCTGACCCTGACCAACGCGCCTCGCCTGTCTGATATCAAGACCATGACCGAGCTTCTGGAAAGCCTTGGGGCCGAAGCCGCGTCGATGCAGGAGGGACAGGTCCTGACCATGTCCAGCCATGACATCAACAACCACGTGGCCGAATATGACATCGTGCGCAAAATGCGCGCATCGAACCTTGTGCTGGGGCCGATGCTGGCGCGTCTGGGCCACGCGGTTGTGTCGCTTCCCGGCGGCTGCGCGATTGGCGCCCGCCCGATGGACCTGCATATCTTTGGCCTCGAAAAACTGGGCGCCGAGATTGAGCTCAAGGAAGGGTATCTGCACGCCAAGGCGCCGCGCGGTCTGAAAGGGGCCGAGATCGAGCTCAGCTTTGCCTCGGTGGGGGCGACCGAGAACATCATGATGGCCGCCACGCTGGCAAAGGGCACAACGGTGCTGAAAAATGCCGCCCGCGAGCCGGAGATCGTCGATCTGGCGACCTGTCTGCGCAAGATGGGCGCGCAGATCGACGGGGACGGCACGTCCGAGATCATCATTCAGGGGGTTGATCGCCTGCATGGCGCCACCCATCCGGTTGTCACCGACCGGATCGAACTGGGCACCTATATGCTGGCGCCTGCGATTGCCGGGGGTGAGGTGGAATGCCTCGGCGGGCGCATTTCGCTGGTTGAGAGCTTTTGCGAAAAGCTCGACGCGGCGGGCATCCATGTGGAAGAGACCGAAAAGGGGCTGAAAGTGGCCCGTCGCAACGGGCGTGTCTCGGCGGTGGATGTGACCACCGAACCGTTCCCCGGCTTCCCGACCGATCTTCAGGCGCAGATGATGGCGATGCTCTGCACCGCTGAAGGGACGTCGACCCTGCATGAAACGATCTTTGAAAACCGGTTCATGCATGCGCCGGAGCTGATGCGGATGGGGGCCAATATCGAGGTGCATGGGGGGACGGCCACTGTGCATGGGGTTGAAAAGCTGAAGGGCGCACCGGTGATGGCCACCGATCTGCGCGCCTCGGTCTCGTTGATCCTGGCGGCCATGGCGGCCGAGGGGGAAACCATTGTCAGCCGGGTCTATCACCTTGATCGGGGGTATGAGAAAGTGGTGCGCAAACTGTCGTCGATCGGGGCAAAGATCGAACGGATCAAGGAGTAAGCCCACATGACACACGAGATCGCGGATGCCCGGTTCGAAGATGGCGGCGAAGAGGCGCTGCGCCTTCTGGCCTATGACACGGAAGATCTGCAGGTTCTGTCGACGCTGACGCAAGATGCGGTGTTTCCGGCGTCCGAGATGTCGTGGCAGGCAGGGAAACGCCGGTTTTCCCTGCTTCTGAACCGATTCCGCTGGGAAGACCTGGAGGCGGCAAAGCTGCGGGGACGCGAGGTGGAGCGGGTGCAGGCGGTGCTGTCGGTATCCGATGTGATGAAGGTCAAAAGTCAGGGTGTGTCGCGAGACGCGGACACGATCCTGTCCCTGTTGTCGCTGTCATTTACCGCCGGAGAGGATGGCACCGGCGTGGTTGAACTGACACTGGCGGGGGATGGTGCGATCCAGCTGGAGGTCGAGACGCTGGATGTCACGCTTCAGGATGTGACCCGACCCTATATTGCGCCCTCGAAACATACGCCCGAGCATCCCTGAAGCGTTTCTATTTTTTGTTGGGACGCAGCAATAAGTGGACACCCGGTAAGAGACATCAATGTCGTGGGCGTTTCGGAATAACCATGTGTCACAGGTTGCTCCCGAAACGCTCGGGTAAACAGGGGCTTTGCCCCTCTTGGCTGCGCCAATTCACCCCAGGATATTTCAAACCAGAAAATAAGGGCGGAAAATTGCGCCGAGGGGGCGGGTGCGGGCTTGAGGGCAGGGGGGCGGGCCGTTAGAGGTTGGTCAAAGGAGATCACCATGCCCCAGTTTCTGAACAGTCAGGACGCCGATTTCGAAGCGCGCTTTGCCGGGCTTTTGTCGATGAAGCGCGAGGACAGCCCCGAAGTGGATGATATCGTGGCCGGGATCATTGCGGATGTGCGTGCGCGTGGGGATGCGGCGGTTCTGGCCCTGACCGCGAAGTTTGACCGTCTGGAGCTGACGGCAGATCGTCTGCGTTTTAGCGAAAGCGAGATTGCGGCGGAATGCGCGAAGGTGGCAGGGGCCGACCGGGAGGCGCTGGAACTGGCGGCGGCGCGGATCCGGGCCTATCACGAGAAACAACTGCCTGCGGATGCCATGTGGACCGATGACAGCGGTGCTGATCTGGGCTGGCGCTGGACGCCGGTCTCGGCGGCAGGACTTTATGTGCCCGGCGGGCTGGCGACCTATCCGTCCTCGGTTTTGATGAACGCGATTCCGGCCAAGGTGGCGGGGGTTGAGCGTCTGGCGATCACCGTGCCCACGCCGGATGGACAGGTCAATCCGCTTGTGCTGCTTGCTGCAAAAATTGCAGGTGTGGATGAGATTTACCGGGTTGGCGGGGCGCAGGCGATTGCGGCGCTGGCTTATGGAACAGAGAGCATTCAACCGGTCGACAAGATCACCGGGCCGGGCAACGCATTTGTGGCAGCTGCCAAGCGCCGGGTGTTTGGCAAGGTGGGCATCGACATGATTGCTGGCCCGTCGGAAATCCTTGTGATTGCGGATGCGGATAACAACCCGGACTGGCTGGCGCTGGATCTGATGAGCCAGGCCGAACATGATGAGAGCGCGCAATCGCTCCTGATCACCACCGATGAGGGGTTCGGGCGCGCGGTGGCTGATGCCGTTGATGCCCGTCTGCAGACGCTGGAACGGCGTGCGATTGCCGGGGCAAGCTGGCGTGATTTTGGCGCGGTGATCACCGTGCGCGATCTGGATGAGGCGGCGGCGTTGTCGAACCGCATTGCGCCGGAACATCTGGAGCTTTGCGTCGCGGACCCGGATGCGCTGGGGCAGAAATGCACCCATGCCGGTGCGATTTTCCTTGGTCAATTCACGCCGGAAGCCATTGGCGACTACGTTGGGGGGCCAAACCATGTGCTGCCGACGGCGCGCTCGGCACGGTTTTCGTCGGGTCTGTCGGTGATGGATTTCATTAAGCGCACCACCCTGGCGCGGATGACCCCGGCCGCACTGGCCGCGATCGGGCCGGCGGCTGAAACCCTTGCCATTTCCGAAAGCCTTGAGGCGCATGGCCTGTCCGTGCGTGCGCGGCTTGACGCCCTGAACGAGTAGACCTGAGACCATGAGCACAAACCGTATCACCCATATCGACATTGACGAGACCGGACTGGCCGCCCCCACCCCTGCGATTGAGCAGGAGCGGAAGGTGGCGGTGTTTGATCTGCTGGAAGACAACAGTTTTGCCCTAGAGGCACGGGGCGACCAGGTCGTGCCGGAAGGCCCCTATCATCTGCGTCTGGCCATTCAGGAAAAACGTCTGGTGATGGAGGCCCAGACCGAAGAGGGCACGCCTGCGGGTCTGGTTCTTCTGTCGCTTGGGCCATTTCGTCAGGTGGTGAAGGATTACTTCGCGATCTGTGAAAGCTATTTCGATGCGGTCAAGGCCCTGCCGCCCAGCCAGATCGAAGCCATCGACATGGCGCGGCGCGGGATTCATAACGAAGGGGCGCGGGTGTTGCAGGAGCGGCTTGAGGGCAAAGCGGAAATTGATCTTGACACCGCGCGCCGCCTGTTCACTCTGATCTGTGTATTGCACTGGGGATAATACATGGTTGATCGGCCGCAGTCGGTTCTTTTTTGTTGTGATCATAATTCGGTGCGCTCACCGATGGCCGAAGGGCTGATGAAGGCACTTTACGGGCAGGACATCTATGTCCAGTCAGCGGGGGTGCATTCCGAGCTGGAAATCGACGGCTTTGCCGTGGCGGTCTGTTCCGAACTTGGGGTCGAACTGTCGGCGCATAAGGTGCGCAGTTTTGACCAGATGGAGGAATGGGGGGATGACCTGTCCAGTTTCGATCTGGTGATTGCGCTGTCGCCCGCCAGTCAGGCCCGCGCTGAGGAACTGGCCCGGCGCTGTCATCTTGAGGTGATCTACTGGCCCATTATTGATCCCACCGCGATTGGAACGCGGCGCGAGGAAAAGCTTGACGCCTACCGTCAGGCCCGCGACCAGATCCGCGCAAAACTGCAGGCGCATTTCGGTCTGCCCGAAGGGGTGCCACCACTTTAATCATCCGGGCGCTTTTGCCGGGCGGGAACGGGACACTTGCGGTGGGAATACGGCGTGAAGCGTCGCATTCCGGCTTGTGCTGCTGGTGCCATGGCGGCAGTTTGGCAAAAAGTCCATGAGATCAGCTGAGGAAACCGGATGAGCCGCGACACTATTCAACGCTACTATGCCGCATTCAATGCGGGGGACATCGCGGGCATGGTGGCCTGCCTGTCGGATGAGTTCGTGCATGACGTGAATGAAGGGGCGCGGCGCGTGGGCAAAGACGCGTTTGGTGAATTTTGCGCCCATATGAATGAAACCTATAGCGAGCAGCTCACCGATATGGTGGTGATGGTCAGCGCGGATGGCACCCGTGGCGCGGCCGAATTTACCGTGAATGGCACCTATCTGAAAACCGATCCGGGACTGCCAGAGGCGCATGGCCAGACCTATGTGCTGCCCGCCGGGGCATTCTTCTCGCTCAAGGACGGGCTGATCACGCGGGTGACCACCTATTACAACCTCAACGACTGGATCCGGCAGGTCTCATGACGTCCGCGGGAATTGATGTTCGCCCCCTGACAGGTGCGGATCTGGAGGATCATCTGGCAGATGTGGCCCGGCTGCGCATGCAGGTGTTTCGCGACTGGCCTTATCTTTATGATGGGACATTCGAATATGAACACCGCTACCTGCAGAGCTATCGCAAATCCGCAGGGGCGGTGCTGGTTGGGGCCTTTGAGGATGATAGGCTGGTCGGGGCGGCAACCGGCACGCCGATGGAAGATCATGCCGATGATTTCGCCGCGGCTTTTGCAAAGAGCGGATATGAGCTTGGCGACATCTTTTATCATGCGGAAAGCGTGCTGTTGCCGAGCTTTCGTGGGCGCGGTATCGGGCATCGCTTTTTTGACATCCGCGAAGCACATGCCCGCACCCTCGGGCGCCGATACGCCGCGTTTTGCAGCGTGATCCGCCCATTGGACCACCCGGCCAGGCCCGCCAACTATCGCCCGTTGGATGAGTTTTGGCGAAAGCGGGGATATGAAAAGATTGACGGGGTTCTGGCGTCTTTTCCCTGGAAAGATGTTGGAAAAGTGAACGAAGATGTAAAACAACTTCAATTCTGGATCCGCGCCCTGTGAGGGAAGCAGGGGCTTTGCCCCTCGGACTTTGTCCTCACCCCAGGATATTTCTGACCAGAAAATGACCGGGACGGGTGCCTCTATTTTCTGGTTTAAAATATCCCGGGGTGAGCCTCGAAGAGGCGAGGGGCAGCACCCCTGAACGATAAGAGGAAGATCATGAGCAAACTGCGTATTGCGGCGGCGGCCTATCCGATTGACTGGCATGACGACTGGGCCAGCGTTGAAGGCAAGCTCACGCGCTGGGTCGGGGCGGCGGTGGAGCAGAAGGCAGAGCTTTTGGTTTTTCCCGAATATGGTGCAATGGAGCTCGCGTCGCTGGCCGGGCGCGATATTGCCGCTGACGTGCAGGGCTCGATGCGGGCGGTTGCGGATCGGATGGATGAGATGAACGCGGTTCTCGCGGGGCTTGCGGCGGCGCGGGGTGTCCACATCCTTGGTCCCTCCGGCCCGTGTTTTGACCCGGATTTTCCACACCCGGTAAACCGTGCCACATTTTTCACCCCGGACGGGGCGCAGGTCATTCATGACAAGCAGATCATGACCCGGTGGGAGCGGGACCCGATGCAGGTGCAGGGCGGGCGGCCGCTTGTCGTGATGGACACTGCGCTGGGCAAGATTGGTGTCTTGATCTGTTATGACAGCGAGTTTCCCCTGTTGGGGCGGGCGCTGATCGACGTGGGGGCCGAGATCATTCTGGTGCCCTCTGCCACGGAAGGGCTGGAGGGCTATACCCGCGTGCGGGTGGGGGCCATGGCGCGGGCATTGGAAGGGCAATGCATCACCGTTCACGCCCCGACGCAGGGACGGGCGGATTGGAACGAAGTGGTGGATGTCAACACGGGGGCTGCGGCCATATATGGCCCACCCGACAAGGGGTTCCCCGCCAATGGCATCCTTGCACAGGGCAGTTTCGACACGCCGGGATGGACCTGGGCCGAGGTCGATTTACAGGCGATCCGAGAGGTGCGGCGTGACGGCAATGTGCTGACCAAAACCCATTGGGATGAACAGGAAAACCGCGTTTTCCCCGTCACAAATGTCACTTTGTGCTGAAACGGCCGAATTTCCCTTGAAAACCCTCCCGTTTGGGACCATTTAGAGGGCGCCCGTGATGGACGGGTGTTTTTACAGGAGTGAACATGGCCAAGGAAGAACTGCTCGAATTCCCCGGTGTCGTGAAGGAACTCCTGCCGAACGCGACATTTCTGGTCGAGCTGGAAAACGGCCATACGATCATCGCGCATACGGCAGGCAAGATGCGGAAAAACCGCATCCGCGTTCTGGCTGGCGACAAGGTGCAGGTCGAAATGACCCCCTATGATCTGACCAAAGGTCGGATCAATTATCGCTTCAAGTAATCGGGATCACAGGCGCATGACGCGTCCCAAGTTGATTCTCGGGTCTGGAAGCCCCCGAAGGGCCGAGCTGTTGGGTCAGCTCGGCTTTCGTGCTGATGCGGTGCGCCCACCGGATGTGGATGAAACCCCGCTGAAGGGCGAGCTTCCGTTGAATTATTGCCGCCGCATTGCCGGTGCCAAGGCCGATGCGATGGACGTGGCCACCGATGAGGTGGTGCTGTGCGCCGATACCACCGTCGCGCTTGGGCGTCGGATCATGGGAAAACCCCGTAATGAGGCCGAGGCCGCCGCGTTCCTGCGCGCGCTAGAGGGGCGGCGTCATAAGGTGATCACCTCGGTTGTGGTCCGGACTGCGACAGGCCGCTGGGCGCGGGATGTCGTGACCGCGGTCAAGATGAAACGCCTGTCAGATCAGGAACTTGCAGCCTATCTGGCCTCGGGTGACTGGCAGGGCAAGGCGGGTGGATATGCCATTCAGGGTCCGGCGGGCGCTTTTGTCAGCTGGATCGAGGGGAGCTATACCTCGGTGGTGGGATTGCCGGTGCATGAGACCGCCAACCTGCTGATCGCCGCCGGCTTTCCGCTTTACGATATATAAGGAGCGAAGATCATGAAGGGCAGCATTGTCGCGCTTGATACCTATCGGGGCCGCCTCGCGGCTGCGCGCATTGTCGATGGGCAACTGGATGACCTTCTGATCGAACCGCCTGAGCAATACGCTCTGCCCGGTGCCATTTACCGGGCGATCTGTGATCGTCCGTTGAAGGGGCAGGGGGGCATGATGCTGCGTCTGCCGGATGGGGAAACGGCGTTTCTGCGTCAGGGCAAAGGGCTTTCGCCCGGTCAGGCGATCCTGGTGCAGGTGATCGGATTTGCCGAGGCTGGCAAGGCGGTGCCGGTCACGCAAAAAGTGCTCTTTAAAAGCCGCTACGCCATTGTCACCCCCGGCGCGCCCGGTCTGAATGTCAGCCGCGCCATTCGGGATGAAGAGGAACGCGAGCGCCTGTTGGAAATTGCCCATGACGTGATGGGGGAGGCCGAGGAGGGGCTGATTCTGCGGTCGGTCTCGGTCAGCGGATCCGATGCGGATGTGGCGGATGATATCGTGGCGATGCTGGATCTGTCCCGCGCGGTCTTGGCCGATGCTGAGGGGAGCAGTCCGGAGCTTTTGGTGGAAGGGGCCGATGCCCATGCGCTTGCCTGGCGTGAATGGGACCTGCCCGACCAGCTTGATGATGCCGAGGGGGCGTTTGAACGTCATGGTGTCGAGGATCTGATTGATGAGGCCCTCGGGGCGCTGGTGCGTCTTCCGGGCGGGGCGTATGCCTTTGTTGAAGCCACGCGGGCATTGGTTGCGGTGGATGTGAATACCGGCCCGGATGCCAGCCCTGCGGCGGGTCTTAAGGCCAATATCGCCCTGGCAAAGGTTTTGCCGCGTGCGTTGCGGGTGCGGGGGCTCGGCGGGCAGATTGTTGTCGATTTTGCCCCCAGCCCCAAGAAAGAACGCCGCCAGATCGAAACGGCTTTGCGCAACGCCTTCAGGGCGGATGGGGTTGAGACCTCTCTGGCGGGGTGGACCGTGCTGGGCAATTTCGAATTGCAGCGTAAAAGAGAGCGTATCGCGCTTAAGGAAAGCCTGTCATGAGCTGCCCGATCTGCGCCAAGGATACCGATCCGAAATACCGCCCGTTCTGTTCGCGGCGTTGTGCAGATGTGGACCTGGGACGTTGGCTGAACGGCTCCTACGCCGTTCCGGCTGACGCACCGGAGGATGCGGATGAAGCGATGGAGGAGATCGCAAAGGCGCTTTCGGAAAAAACTTTGCGCCCGCAGTGAAAAAGTCGATTTTTCCTCTGGACACCCCCGTCGCCCAAGACTAGAACCCCGCTACCCGAACGATGCAACGTCCAGCGCACAGTAACGTGTCAGACGTAAATCGCTTCTCCCGTGCCCGGGTAGCTCAGGGGTAGAGCAGTGGATTGAAAATCCTCGTGTCGGTGGTTCGATTCCGCCCCCGGGCACCATTTTAATAAATAAAAACAAGAGACTAGACGCTGTCGTCTTTGCGCGAAACTAGCCCTTGCTTCCCGTGGGTATCATTTGGGTAGCATATCGAGCAGAGACAGGATGTCTGCGCAACGCTTGCGACGCTAAGAAGCCTTCGTATCTGGCGGGAAGGCCCCTGCCGAATTTCATAATGCCCTGCTTAGACTGAAATCGCACTGTCGCTTGGCTCGGTGTGTTGAGCCCGCGATGGTTCCGGGTGCTCATCTTGGAGAAATATCTGGGAAATCCTTTGGCCCGATGCTTCCACAAGCGATCTTGCGACGGGGGGCATTTCCGCCAAAGCCCTGTCGACATTGTCCATTCCAATCCTATTGGCGACCTCAGGGGCATCTAGCCGCAGCAAATGGGGGCGACCAATCAACAATCCGGCTTGACCCAACGCGTTGTGCGATTGTGCCCTCATAGCAGAGGCAACAAACGCGCTGGCCCAGATGAATTTCCCCCCGATGCGGTGCCACCAGCGCATCCGATAGCTTTCTTGACCGCATCCGAGGCTCAGTAGCCGGATCTGGGTGCGATCAATGTCATAGCAGGTCAGTGCGTCCACAACACCGATCATGGCGGGATTGTTCGCCCAAATGCCACCATCTGCGAACACATATCCGTTTCTTTTCACCGCAGCAAAGAACGTTGGCGCCGCCGCAGTGGAAAGCCCGACATCCACAAGTCGTTCATACTGGTCTTTCTTGTAGTCGGGGTGGTGAGGCGTCTTGAAAACATATGGCTCACCATATCTGCCATCGAAGGACGGTATGCAGGTTGCGACAGATGAAGAGCCGAAGAGACCATCAGCAAACTCTCGACGCAGCTCGTTTTCGAGGTTGGCCCGGTTGTATGGGGTGAATGCCCAGCCCGCCAAACCGCGAAACCACCGCGTAAGGCGATTTCCAGGAAAAATGAACCGGCCACGCTCAATGTAGAGTTTGGAGATTTCTTGTGCAGATTTCCCTTGTCCAAGGCCCAACGCGATAATGCCCCCGGTCGATGTGCCCACGATCATGTCGAAGTGCTGCCCGATTGGCTCACCTCCAAGGAACCGTTTCTCGACTTCAGCCAACACCATGCATGGAAGAATGCCCAAGATGCCGCCGCCATCGATGGAAAGTATCTTGAACGGCTTCTCCGCAGGCCACGGCTGAACCGGTCTGAGAGTTTGTCTCGTTCCGTCAGAGCGTCGAGGAACGGTGTGGTCATATTCGCTGTCACGCGGCATGGCTGTCGCCCTTTTCTGTCCCAATTTCCTCGTGTCGCCCGCCGCCGATCCAACGCCCGGTCATTTCCCAGAACTCGTAAGCGGCGAGCCAGCGCACAGTCCAGCCAACGGTCGTTCGGCTGATGAGCATGGATGGGTCCCATTCACGAGCCTTAGGGTCGAACAAACAAAGCGGAGACAACCTGATGTCTGGAAGCTCGAAGTAAACGTGAGGGAGTGGCGACTCCTCTTCGGCGTCCCAATTTGGGACTAGCGAGGGCCTCAGGACGCGAACCACGGGCATGCGCCGGTATAGTTCAGTTCGCCCGGTCAGCGGCAGGCCGTACTCGATGCTGATCTGAAATTTTCGATCTATGCCCTTAATATCGCCAAACCAGACAACGGACTGCGGCCCGAACCCCTTCGTGGGTTGGAACTGCGGCCAATCGCGCTGCATTGCGTCCACTTGTGCCAGAAGGGATTTCATCATTTCCAAAACCGCGTGCCATAGAATGTCGAAGGCTTCACCGCTGGTTTGGCCCGTGCGATGGTTGGGCTCATAGCAAGGCCGCCGAGCGCGCCGAAGCCATGACGACCAGTGCGAATAGCCTCACCAATCTCGCGTTCCATGTCGTCCACGACTTGCTGGCCAATGTCTTCGCCGAACATGGCTTTCAAGGTGTCGCGACGTTCACGCAAAGTCCGTCGATCATCGAGAAGCACGCTGAGTTGTTCCAAGAACAGCTTCATGTCCGCGATCATCTTGTCTTGTGCGGAGTGGTTTTCGGGCCAGCGATCAGTGAACACATCGCCGGGGCATCGCGGGTTCTCCACATGGATCAGTTCACCTACGCTTTTCGCCCACAGCAGGCGGTCGAGGATGTGCTGCGCGATGATCTTGAGGTTCTGACCAATGGTCCGCCCTGATTCTGCGACCTCCAACGTCAGACAACTCAGCATCACAGAGGCGGGCATGCGCCCGTCCCGGGTTGCCCATCGGATGTTGCGGTTCCTTTTGAGAAGTTGAAGTGCCACGGTGACCGCTGATTTCCCTCCCACGACAGTCGAGTGGGCTGGTACAGGCAAAGAGTCTGCATCCTTCTGCATGACGACCAGGCCTTGATCGGCTTGGAGTGCCCGCCGAGCGTACTCCTGCTGAAACGACAGATCGACCGGGCAGGTCGAATTGTACTCCTCGACAAACCCGAAACTGTTGGTCAACACCCTGTGGTCTTTGTTGCGCTGATCTTCAGGTTTGGAATGGAAGATGTAGCTACGGCGCGGGTCGATTTCGCTGATCAATTCAGCAGGAGACAGGTCAAGGTGCATCCCGTCAGCATAGTGGATCGTCACACACCGAGTCTGGCGCTCAGTCATGTCGTAGTAACGCGAGCCACGCTCCCCCCGCATGGCCTCGTAGAGCAACTCAAGGGCCTCCCAAGGCGTCAAGCCCGGTGTATTCAGTTCGACAATGATGTCAATGTCGAAACCTTCGAAGCGAAATTTGGCTCGAATGGTTGCGCCGATGGCTGCCGAGCCTTGCTGGTAGAAGAGACGGATCTTCCCTTTCAAAGGGCTTCCATCGCGTTCAAGGTGCTTCTCGATAGCCGCTTTCCGCTCTGCCAGAAGTGCGTGCATGCTCGGTGGTAGTTCGATCTTGATGGCCACGGCCGCCAACATCTGTTCCGAAACACTGTCCCACGGTGCGGCCGGGGTCCCCAAGTGCTTGTTCATCGTGGACCCTTTCTAGGTCGCTTGGCCGCCCCTATGTGTAGGGTTGGCCTATCGTCACTGCCCGATATGTTGATGATAGCCAAGAAACGTGTCACGCAAAATACCGCTACTCTGAACACAAAGGTGTGACCTGCCGTCACGTTTGTCAAGGAGGAAAAATATGTCTACTCTGAACAAAGCACACGGAGGGCGGACATGACCACACCAATGGGCCAGCGGATTCGGGATCGCCGAAAAGGAAGCGGCCTCACTCTCGACCAACTCGCGGCCAAGGCGGGATGCAGCAAAGGTTACATTTGGGAACTCGAAAACAAGAATCCCCCGAGGCCGTCTGCGGACAAATTGGCTGCGATTGCGGCTGCCTTGGACACGACGGTCGATGTTCTTATCGGCACGCCAATTAATACCGCAGACGACTTATCTCCTGAGGACAAGGTTTTCTTTCGGAAATTCGTCGGATTGGACCCGGACAAACGTGATACGATGCGCAAGATGCTTGACCTCTGGGATGACGAATGAAGCAAGACAAAGGCCCGGAGCGGTGGGCGAATGACCTTTCAATCCTGTTGACTACAGCCTTTGGGGCCGCTCGCTTTCCAGTAGACGTGGCGAGTTTGGCTCAAAAGTACAGTCAACAGGTATTTCCAGACGATCCCATTACACGCGTGCGCCCGCGGGGATTTGACGGTTTTGAGGGCGCACTTATTCCAAAACCGGATGGATCTGGTGAGTGGGGGATCGGCTACTCCGATTCTCTCCGCTTAAAAGGGCGGGTGAATTTCACAATTGCGCACGAGTTCGGCCACTACTTGCTTCACCGAAAGAAATACCCAAACGGCTTTCAATGCCGTCCCGAGGACATGGTGAGATGGGATAGCGAATATAATCGTGTCGAAGCCGAGGCCAACCGCTTCGCCGCCGGTCTACTAATGCCGCTGGATGATTTTCGAGCACAGATTCCCGCGAACCGCGCTGCTGATTTCGACATGCTGGGTGCTTGTGCCGAGCGCTACGAAGTCTCGTTGACAGCAGCAACGCTCCGGTGGCTTTCATACACCCAGAAAAGAGCCATCCTTGTTGTAAGTCGTGATGGTTACGTTCTTTGGGCCAGGTCCAGCGAACCTGCGTTCAAATCGGGTGCGTTTATCAAAGTTGCTGGATTGCCGCCGCGAGAAATCCCCTTGATGTCGCCGGTGGCGCGCAATGCCGGAAGTGTTGGGCTGATCGAACCGACTAGACACGATGGAGGGACTTGGCTGAGGGAGCCTGTCACAGAACACTCAATGATCTCAGAGCGGTACGATCTTTCCCTGTCGCTCTTGACGTTGGGTGCGCGCGCGCCACTGGCGGATATTGAAGAGGAACAAGAGGAGGACGCAGTCGACTACTTCAGTCGTTTTTCGCGCCCCTAATAGCCGGTCTGACGAAAGAGCAGGTCGATAGAAAACGTCGAAATGGCCTTCGGTCCCATGCCAATGCAAAGGGCCGCAAACAAGCGACCCCAGCATTTCATTAGTACAAGTCTCAGATGGCGAGCGCTTTTCGAGCCTCCTTCTCGGCGGCGGACCCCTTCACCCACTGCCAAGCGGTGCGCGGTTTTCGAGCCTTCGCCAGTTCGGGGTTTGCCTTGGCGTCGCTGGCGGCGGCACGCAGGCGCTCACGGGCTTCGCGCGGGTCAATTTTGAGTTCTTCGCAGATGGCTTTGAGTGTCACGATGTCGGTCATTTCGATCTCCTAAGATGCTGATGAAGATCGATAAGACGCAAGGCCAGAGCGTGTCAGGGATAACCCTAGTTCGGCTTGAAGATTTTCGACACGTCCACGCCGAGGGCCTTGGCGATGCGCTCGACCACCAAGATCGACGGGTTGCGCTTCCCGGTTTCGACGCCGCTCAGGTAGGTCTGGTGAATGTCCGCGCGATGGGCGACCTCTTCTTGCGAAAGGTCCTTCTCCCTCCTGATCCTCTGGATATTTCTCGAAACGCGCGATTGAATTGACATGCGCGGCATCGCGCATGG
The DNA here is from genome assembly GCF_001307765.1 of Aliiroseovarius crassostreae. Classification (GTDB taxonomy): domain Bacteria; phylum Pseudomonadota; class Alphaproteobacteria; order Rhodobacterales; family Rhodobacteraceae; genus Aliiroseovarius; species Aliiroseovarius crassostreae. The sequence goes on along the minus strand of NZ_LKBA01000006.1, from coordinate 400,135 downwards.
TGGTCACGCTTTCGACCATAGACTATAAGTCATATTCGACTTAGGCTGACGGAAGGCCCGAAGTCACTGGCGACATTCAAGAATGCAGGAAGAGGCAGGGGGACATGCGCCCTCGTGGTTGACTCATAGTCTGTC
>NZ_LKBA01000006.1:0-395000 GCF_001307765.1 Aliiroseovarius crassostreae | reverse complement strand
AAGTACTCCTTACTGACCGATAGCGAACCAGTACCGTGAGGGAAAGGTGAAAAGCACCCCGACGAGGGGAGTGAAACAGTACCTGAAACCGAACGCCTACAATCAGTCGGAGGCCCCTTGCGGGCTGACGGCGTACCTTTTGTATAATGGGTCATCGACTTGGTCTATCTAGCAAGCTTAAGCCGTTAGGTGTAGGCGTAGCGAAAGCGAGTCTTAATAGGGCGAATGAGTTAGGTGGATCAGACCCGAAACCGAGTGATCTAGGCATGGCCAGGTTGAAGGTGCGGTAACACGCACTGGAGGACCGAACCCACATCTGTTGAAAAAGATCGGGATGAGCTGTGCCTAGGGGTGAAAGGCCAATCAAACTCGGAGATAGCTGGTTCTCTGCGAAATCTATTTAGGTAGAGCGTCATACGAATACTCCCGGGGGTAGAGCACTGAATGGGTAATGGGGGCCCACAGCCTTACTGATCCTAATCAAACTCCGAATACCGGGAAGTACTATATGGCAGACACACAGCGGATGCTAACGTCCGTTGTGGAGAGGGAAACAACCCTGACCTACAGCTAAGGCCCCTAATTCATGGCTAAGTGGGAAAGCAGGTGAGACGACCAAAACAACCAGGAGGTTGGCTTAGAAGCAGCCATCCTTTAAAGATAGCGTAACAGCTCACTGGTCTAAATAAGTTGTCTTGCGGCGAAGATGTACCGGGGCTCAAGCCATGAGCCGAAGCTTAGGGTGTGCATTTATGCACGCGGTAGCAGAGCGTAGTGTGACATAGTTCCATTCCTCCTTAGATCCTTCGGGGTCATTGGAGGATCGGAGCTTTCAGTGAAGCCGGCCTGTGAGGGATCCGGTGGAGAGATCACTAGCGAGAATGATGACATGAGTAGCGACAAAGGGGGTGAGAGACCCCCTCGCCGAAAATCCAAGGGTTCCTGCTTAAAGCTAATCTGAGCAGGGTAAGCCGGCCCCTAAGGCGAGGCCGAAAGGCGTAGCCGATGGGAACCAGGTTAATATTCCTGGGCCAGAAGGAAGTGACGGATCTCGAAGGTTGTTCATCCTTATTGGATTGAATGGGCAGCTTAGAGGTTCCTGGAAATAGCCCTTCATGAGACCGTACCCTAAACCGACACAGGTGGATAGGTAGAGTATACCAAGGCGCTTGAGAGAACGATGTTGAAGGAACTCGGCAAAATACCTCCGTAAGTTCGCGAGAAGGAGGCCCAGTTTCTACGCAAGTATTGACTGGGGGCACAAACCAGGGGGTGGCGACTGTTTACTAAAAACACAGGGCTCTGCGAAGTCGCAAGACGACGTATAGGGTCTGACGCCTGCCCGGTGCCGGAAGGTTAAAAGGAGGTGTGCAAGCACCGAATTGAAGCCCCGGTAAACGGCGGCCGTAACTATAACGGTCCTAAGGTAGCGAAATTCCTTGTCGGGTAAGTTCCGACCTGCACGAATGGCGTAACGACTTCCCCGCTGTCTCCAACATCGACTCAGCGAAATTGAATTGCCTGTCAAGATGCAGGCTTCCCGCGGTTAGACGGAAAGACCCCGTGCACCTTTACTACAGCTTCGCACTGGCATCAGGCACAACATGTGCAGAATAGGTGGTGGGCTTCGAAGCAGGGACGCCAGTTCCTGTGGAGCCTCCTTTGAGATACCACCCTTGTTCTGCTTGATGTCTAACCGCGGTCCGTTATCCGGATCCGGGACCCTGCGTGGTGGGTAGTTTGACTGGGGCGGTCGCCTCCTAAAGCGTAACGGAGGCGCGCGAAGGTTGGCTCAGAGCGGTCGGAAATCGCTCGTTGAGTGCAATGGCAGAAGCCAGCCTGACTGCGAGACTGACAAGTCGAGCAGAGTCGAAAGACGGCCATAGTGATCCGGTGGTCCCGAGTGGAAGGGCCATCGCTCAACGGATAAAAGGTACGCCGGGGATAACAGGCTGATACTGCCCAAGAGTCCATATCGACGGCAGTGTTTGGCACCTCGATGTCGGCTCATCTCATCCTGGGGCTGGAGCAGGTCCCAAGGGTATGGCTGTTCGCCATTTAAAGAGGTACGTGAGCTGGGTTTAGAACGTCGTGAGACAGTTCGGTCCCTATCTGCCGTGGGTGTAGGATACTTGAGAGGAGTTGCCCCTAGTACGAGAGGACCGGGGTGAACGATCCACTGGTGGACCAGTTGTCGTGCCAACGGCAGTGCTGGGTAGCTATGATCGGAAAGGATAACCGCTGAAGGCATCTAAGCGGGAAGCCCCCCTCAAAACAAGGTATCCCTGAGGACCGTGGAAGACTACCACGTCGATAGGCCGGAGATGTAAGCATGGTAACATGCTCAGTTGACCGGTACTAATGGTCCGATAGGCTTGATTTGATCCAGTAGAAAGCAAACCTAACCGCGCTCAAGTAGCAAAGCGGTAGAGCTCATACTGATAAATCAAAAGCATACACACCAGTGTACTGACTTGGACAAAAATTGGATTTTTACTCGGTTTGGTGGTCATAGCACAAGTGAAACACCCGGTCCCATCCCGAACCCGGCCGTTAAGCACTGTCGCGCCAATGGTACTGCGTCTTAAGACGTGGGAGAGTAGGTCACCGCCAAACCTAGTAAAAATCCAAATTCTCTCATAACGATCTCAAAAAACAAAAACGCCCTTCGCCCAAAAGCGAAGGGCGTTTTATGTTGGGAAAAGCTTATACTCAATTCAGTGAAGCTGGCAGCCCATACTCACTAACGAAAGCGGGCAAACATCTGTCCCGAAACCCTCAAAATGAAAAACTGGACCTGTCGCGGTTTGGTGCCGCTCCTTTGATAGCATTTATTGCAACAAAGGAGATGAACTATGGGACAGATGCGGTGCAGATCAGCCCGTCAATCGCTGTTGGGTCGCGCTTGTCACATCTGATCCCAATCCGGGGCACAGCAAGGATGGCGGTGCCTGTTCGAGGCTGCGCAGAAAGGCGTAACCCGTGCCTGCCAGACCCGTCATCAAGCCTGGCGGCTGATGACGTTCCCCTCCTCCATATGGCAGGGGGCGCTGCTGAGCCAGAAAGTCACCCGCGATGAAGGCATGCACATTGTGGATAAGCGCGTGGTCTTCGCTGCAGCATTCATGACGCGCCCGCAAGATCAGCTCCAGGTCGCTGCCAACCCCATGGCAGAGACATAGATTGGTGGCAGGCGTCAATCGCGTCGCAAGCGCCCGTCGGGTCAGTCGTGTTGCTTTTTGGGCATCTTCCAGAAGCGCGGGCATCCCCGTCAGTTCGAAGGCGCGAAAACGGGCCAGACCGATCCCTGTCGCACCGTGGCACCATGCGACTTCGGTGCGCCCCTTCGCGTCTGGATCGTCATGAAACCGCAAATCCGGCCAGCATTGCCGGTCATCATCGAACCAATGATCCTCGTAGGCGAAGGCCTGCAACCCGGCCTTGGACATTGCCGGGATACTGAACGCCGTCCCCAGTTCAAGCAATGCAAGCCCGATCCCCCCTGCGCCGTGGCCATATCCCAGCAGGTTTGGGCGCGCGGGCAAATCCGATTGAAGCCACTCGGCATCGCCCGCATTTCGTTTCATCTCGGCGCTGGTGTTCCACGATAGGCCCGCATCATTCGTCTGACCTTGGCCCAGAATGGCATGCCCCCAGCTTAGCAAAGGCGCTTCAAGCTCGTCCCCATTGAATGCGGTGCGTAGCGAAAGAACCGCTGGAATAGAGGCCGCGACACCCAACATCACGTCCAGTATGCACGTGTCGGAAATATCGCTGTGCAGAGCCTGCCGGATGATCTGCACCCCACGGGCGATAAGCGCTTTGCGATCGAAAAGCTGACCGACCCGGATCGCGGCATAGCCAATCCCAACATGCCCGGTATAAAAGGACAAGGACACAGAAGCGGGGCAATCCTGATATCGGGACAGGGAGTGGTTCATCGCCCCGATCGCCGTCTGGGTGATGACGTGATCATCTGTCAGGTTGCCCAGCTCAGCCAAAAACAACGCGATGCCGGCGGTTCCGTCATACAGCGCAGGGCCCATTGTTCCATATCCGGACAACATGGTGCCAAAGAAGAAATCGTTGACCGGACCCAGCCAGTTGCAACGGTCACCGTCCCAAATCGCGTCACGCGCCAACATCTTGCCGATGGTCAAGGCGGCGTTCAGGATTTCGGTATCATTCATGCGGCCACCTCTGCGATTTCGGCGGGGAAATAGAACGTATCTGACGATCCGGGGTTCAGGTGCAGCGCGTCCGGATCAAGGCCGCGCACGGCACAGAGCGCCAAGAACTCAGACCAGAATTTGTCTGCATCCATCCGGCTGGAGATACGGCTGGACAGCATCGCCTCGGCCACAAGTTTGCTACGCGCCGCTCCGAAACTGATTTCTCCGGTCGGATCTTCCGCAAAACCGACCCCCGGAGCGATCCTGCGTGTGAATACCGGGACCTCGGCACCCAAATGGGCACCAAGAGCTGTTTGGACATCCGCAAATGCCAGCAGAAAGATGCGGACAAATCGCTGGGGCAGGTACAACACGGCAGTGTCGGCGCGCGAATAGTCCGTCAAACGGGTTGCAAACTTGCAGGTAAACGGAATCCTGTAGCTATTCAGCATACCGGTCAGCAAAGCTGCGGCGGGCTCGGCAGCTCCGGCGCCCTTCAGGTTCAGATACAGCCTGACCGTCTTCGCCTGTTCTGCGAGATCCATCTGTTCTTGCCCGAACATATGGAAAAAGCCGGGCTGCATAAGGGCAGTGCCCGTCATATGCGTCACCGTCAGAGCCGAGCCTGTGCGGATCGGCAGCGACAGGTGATCCGCCAGAAACTGGCCGGGCAGAAACTTGCATACTTTCCCAAAACGCTCGGCAATTACGGCGCCATCAGGCAGAGCTGTCCGCACGACCCACCCTTGCTGAACATCCGCGCGGGTCGTGTTGGCGTTTGAAAGCTTGGCAATCAACTTTGCATCTGGCGGCGTCGCGCGGAAGGCCTGAGAAATGTCACCAGACGGGTGCGTATAGAGGTATTTGTAAACAAACTCGGTCACTTGCGTCAGCTGATCAGCCTCGGGCGTCGATGTCGACTGGGTCGGCTGATCGCGGAAAATCAACGCGTCCTTTGGGCCGAAACGGATGTGGGATACGAAGTCTTGCAAGCGCTGTTTCATGCTGCGGCTCTTTCCGTGCCGGACAATGCGCGGACCGCCTGAGCCTGCCCTTCAGCGGCAATCAGATACTGCGCCATGTTCACGAATGCCCGTGACTGTGCCGGCAATTCATCCTGCGCAAAGCAGTACTCATATGCAGCAACCAACATCCGCGCGGCGGCCATGTTCAGACAATGTGCGCGGAAGTCTGCAAGCGGCCCCATCGTGACGGGGCGGGTTGACACATAGCCTGACCAATACGCCTGCATGCTGCTCATGTTTTCCGGGGCACCAAGAATTTGTTCGGGGTTTTCGGGGGCGTCCGGTCGCATGATCTGATGGATCAGAAACGCAGCTATGCCGCAGCCCACATCCCATGCGGGATCACCGATATTTGCGCGTTCCCAGTCGATCAATTTCAGTTTTTCAGTTGCAGTGTGGCCCGTGATCAGGAAGTTCTCCCATTTGAAATCCCCGTGGATCAATACTTCGGATGAGCTGTCCTGGCAGCCGTCAGAAAGGCAGGTCTTCAGGTCAGGCTGACTGCGGATCAGATCGATCAATTCCGCGCTCGCTTTGCTGCGCCCACGCAACGACGGCAGCGGGCTTGGGTCTTCTTCCAGACGGAAGATCCAATGCGGTTTTCTGTCGAAATTCAGGTTCAGATCCTCGACATCCGCCAATGGTACTGAGTGAAACCTGGCCGCAATTACGCCTGCCTGCCGGACAAGCTCTGGGTCGATATGTGACGCGTTTCGCGATGCCGACCCGATGTCACTTGCATCGCGGATCAGCTCCAGTGTCAGGGTCGAGCTGTCAGGATCAAAATGCAGCAACCGCGGCATCAGTTTGCGCAGGCTGCCAAACGCTGGATGGTCCGAGACCGCCTGATAGATACCCGCTTCAAGCGCAAGCGACTCTTGCGTGCCGGGCTCGGCTTCATGGGCCTGCTTCATAAAAAAGGACGGGCCGTTAAGTTGTTTGAACGCGAAGAAACGGTTCCGCTGGCGACCCACCAGAATGGCGATGGATCCGTTTACAATATCCCGGTTTGTGATCAGCTTCTGATCCAGAAGCTTTTGCATGATATTGCGTGCAACAGGTTCCATGATGGCCTCGGTCAAACATCAGAAAAAAGGGGCAGCAATCAGACGGTGCTGCCCCCAAGCATTGATCAGACAGAGCAGACAGCCGTGAACATGACCTTCCCGCAGTTGCCAGCGGCTTCCGCCATGGCATCCAGATGGGGCTGGGCTGCGGCCTGCGCTTCCTCAATACTCTTAAAGCTGCAGCCAGCGGTAAACAGAACGCTAACGCAGTTTTCACTTGCAGATAGTTGAGCGTTCGAAGCAGCTTTGGTTGCCTCGGCGACGTCCGAGAACGTGCAACCTGCTGTAAATGCAACACTAACACACATAATAAATCTCCTCTGAAGGTGTTCGGTTTCGACCATGGCGATTACTCGCCTTCTGGTGTTTCTTGACTAAACGTCAAGTAATGCTGCATATGTGTCTCAGGGCACAGGAGGCCGGAAAACTGTCGGAAATCTGATTTTCGGGTATTTCGGGGCGCCCAATTGGGGGCCAGAATGTTGCGTCAGAAGATACAGCCATCAGATATTCCGACTGCCCTCGGACAGTGTTCATTGTTTGCTGATTTGCCTGCGCAAATCGTTGAAAGTTTCACCCAAAACGCCGAGATCGTCACCGCGCCCAAGGGCAGGCTGATCGTGATGAGCGGGGACCAAACCACCGACACATATTTCCTGATCTCGGGGTCGATTATCGGCCAGATTGTTGCGCAGAATGGCCGCGAGATCTTGTTCAACAAAATCGGGCAGGGTGGATATTTTGGCGAACTGGCGGCGTTGGATGGGGCCGAGCGTTCGATCACGATCTCGGCGCAGACGGATTGCGTTCTGGCGAAACTTCGCAAAGAGGATTTCTTGGACCTTCTGAACCTCTTCCCGCAAGTTGCCATCAATCTGGCTCGTGATCTTGCTGAGCGTCTGCGCCACATGAATGAACGCGTGTTTGGTCTGATCGTACACGACGTCGAAACCCGCCTGCGCATCCGGTTAATGCAACTGGCACAAGAACAAGAGCAACTGATCGAAGGCGGCGAGATTACGGATATGCCCACCCATGAAGTGATGGCTGGCTATGTCGGATCGAACCGCGAAGCCGTCAGCCGCGCAGTGGCCCGGCTGAGCAAGGCGGGTGTGATTGAAACCACGCGCAAGAAGGTCGTCATTCGCGATCTGAACGCGCTTCTTTCCGCAGAGATGTAACGAGGTCATTCCATCAGAAACGTGCGCCTCGACACAGTCCGAAACCAGAAACTCCGCATGATGATTTGTGGGAACAGACGCGCCCGTCGACAGTGACATCGGGGCGTCAGGAAAAACGAGGAGACCCCCATGAGTTTGACAGGGAAACGGGCGCGCATTCAATCCGTCCTGACGGAGTTTCATCAGAAAGAAAAAGATGCGGGACGGATGGATCTTGACCGCAGCAAGGGCAGTGAATCTCTTGCCGGTTGGTTCCTTGGGCCCTTGGCAGAAAATCAGGACGTCCTGTCGCGTTCGGTGAGGCGCGCGGTTGAGGCGCATTGTGACGCCCGTCGTGAATATGGTGCGCAATTCGGTGATCCGCCCTTTGTAACGCCCGAGATCAAAGCCTCAGGAGAGTATAAGCGCACCATTGAAGCGCTGGATCATAAGCTTGACGATCTTCTGGGCGCGCTGCACGGCTCCATCCCGCTGTCCAGCTATCGCAACCAGTCGCATATGTACTGGGACATCACCATGCCCGGCGCGATCGGCTATTTCGCGGCGATGCTGTACAACCAGAACAATGTCGCGGCCGAAGCGTCGCCCGTGACAACCCTGCTGGAAATCGAAGTCGGCAAAGATCTGGCCCGGATGCTGGGCTACGAGGTCCCGGAGGATAATGCCTCGGGTGCAAACCAGATCACCCCATGGGCGCATATCACCTGCGATGGATCTGTCGCCAATGGTGAATCCATGTGGGCCGCGCGCAATCTGAAATACATGCCGATCACTCTGGCCGAGGCCATTCGGAATGAACCAGACATGGCGGCAGGTAAGGACGTGACCGTCACGCTGGCAAACGGACAGATTTCCAGGCTGCTCGATCTCAGCTGTTGGGAGCTTTTGAACGTCGCCGTGGATGACGTGATTGCCCTGTCCCCGCGTCTGCAATCGGACTTTGGTGTGACGCAGGCCGCGATCAAGGCCGCACTGGATAAATACTCTGTACAGAATCTGGGGCTTGCGGAATATCAGCAACGCTTCATTGCAAAAGATGTGCAGGCCCTTCCGATCGTTCTGGCCCCCGCGACGGCGCACTATTCCTGGCCGAAATCAGCGGCACTGATTGGGCTGGGTGCAAACCAGCTGCACCGCGTGCATGTGGATCTGAACGGACGGATGCGGATGGATCGCCTGCGCGAGATGTTGCAGGACTGTCTGGATAACAAGCGCCCCGTGATCGAAGTTGTGGCCGTCATCGGCTCGACCGAGGAAAGCGCAGTTGACCCGCTGGCAGACATCGTCGAGCTGCGCGAGGAATTCCGCGCCAAAGGTCTGGAGTTCTGCTTGCATGTGGACGGCGCGTGGGGCGGGTATTTCGCCTCGATGCTGCGCGACAGCAAGGACCCCATTGACCCGGATCAGGCGGGCGCGTGGGAACAGACCCCCGCCATGATCATGAGCGACTATGTCCTGCGCCAATACCGCGCCTTCAAACATGCCGATACGCAAACTGTCGACCCGCACAAGGCGGGGTTCATTCCCTATCCGGCGGGCGCGCTGTGCTATCGCAATGGGGCGATGCGCGACATGATTACCTTCACCGCGCCCGTGGTGTATCACGGGGGTGTCGATCCGACGGTTGGGGTATACGGGATCGAAGGATCCAAGCCCGGCGCAGCGGCGGCAGGTGTGTATCTGTCCCATGCAATGATTCGCCCGGATAAATCCGGATATGGGAAACTTCTTGGGAAATGTATCTTCAATTCGAAACGTCTTTATGCGGAACTTGTCGCGTTGGATGGAACGGATGATTTCATCAAGGTGGTTCCCTTCCAAAGACTGCCCGCCGAGAAAGAGGGGCTGGGTCCGGACGAGGTCGCCCGCCAGATTGCCTTTATCCGTGATCACATCGTGCCAAAACAGAATGACGAGCTGGTCGAGTTCCTGCTGAACGATCCTGAGGCGCTGAAACTGTTCAAAGAGCTGGGCTCGGATCAGAACATCGTCACCTATAGTGCGAACTTTAAAACCAGGGACGGTTGGAACAGCGATCCTGCATTGATGAATGCGCTGAACACCGCAATCTATCAGGCGCTGTCGATCAGTGTCTTTGACGGTGGGACGGTTCCGAAACAGCCGATGTTTGTGACCTCGTCTGCGTTTGACGTACCCGATTACGGACAGGAGTTCGTGGATGCTTTCGGCGCGCGTGCCGGGTTGCAACCGACCGAAGGTGCCGCGCTGTCATTCCTGATTTCCACAACGCAGGATCCATGGATCTCGGCGACGTCTGAAGGGAACTATCTGCCTGAAGTGGTTAAAAGTTTCCGTAAAACTGCACAGAATGCAGCGATTGCGGTTATGAAGGAACACGGCCTGTCCAGGGGATAGAACCGTAACGGCAATCAGCCGATGAGTTTGAAGGAGATACAATGTTCAAAGTTGGAACCGGTTGGTCCGATGATCCGGATACCAAGCTGTCTGCAGAAGATGCTCTGACCAGCGCCGTCAACGCGCTGGATGGGCAACCGCCTCGGGCTGCGCTGGTCTATGCGGCTGTCGACATGGATTTGTCCGTCGCAGCACAGGTGTTACGCGACCGGTTCCCCGATATTGTGATTGCTGGATGCAGCACGGATGGTGAGATCGCCAGCGGAGAAGGCTTTATCGAGGACAGTCTGGTTATCACTTTGTTTGCCTCGGACAGTATTCGGTTCGCGGTCGGCTGTGGGTCCGGCGCAATCGCCGACCCGAAAGGCGCCACAAAAGCGGCTGTCGACATGGCGCAGGCCGGTGAAGATGGACCGCCCGCCCTTACTGTTGCACTTCTGGAGGGGCTGGGCACCAATATCCACCACCTGCTTGATGGGCTGCGCGACGCGACGGGCCGCGATGCGATGATCGTTGGCGGCGGGGCCGGGGATCAGTTGCGCTTTGAAGGGACCAAGCAGCTTTGCAATGATCAGGTGATGAGCGACGGTGTCGTTGTGTTGATGGTGTTTGGTGCGCTGAATGTCTCGACAGGTGTGTCCACCGGTTACGTCCCCCTGGGCCAGCCACACAAAGTCACCAAAGCCGATGGCCCGGTGGTGCATTGCATTGATGACCGGCCAGCCGCAGATCTTTATTCAGAATACCTTCAACAACCCTCGGTCTTCTTTCCGCTTGCTGTGAAAGATGAAAGCCGCAAGTCCCTGGTGCTGTCGTCACCGTTGAACTTTGATGCGGAAACCGGGGCGCTTCACCTTGTAAACCCGGTGGCCGAAGGTAGCACCGTGCAGATCGCCACTGCATCCCGGCAAGAGATCATTGATGCCGCCCGCAACGCCGCCGGGCAAGCGGTGGCCGGATTTGATGGCGGGCGCATTGACGCCGCGCTCTTGTTTTCCTGTGGTGGACGCCGTGCCACACTGGGCACCCGCACCCGCGAGGAATATGACGGGATCCGCGAGATCGTCGGCCATGATGTCCCCACCGCTGGTTTTTATTGCTATGGTGAAATCAGCCCGGATACACCGGGGGGACCGCCACTGACCCACACCAATGCATTTGTTGCGGTCTTTATAGGGGAAAAAGAAGGGTAAACCGCACATGTCCGGGGCCAGCAGCGATGCAGAGCGCGAGATTTTACGGCTGAAGAGACGGCTGGAACGATCGCAACTGCGCCGCGCTGAACTGGAGCATCTGATTGACACGGGCCAGTCCTTCCAGCGCCGCGTTCTGGCCGAGGTCGAGACCGCAAAAGCAGAGCTTGAGGACCTGCATGCGCAGCTACAGCAGGAACAGCGTCGCACAGAAAAGCTTCTGCATTCCATCATGCCCGAAACCGTGGCGCACGAACTGCGTCAGAATGGCGGCGTGGTGCCCCGACGGTTTGAAAACGCAACGGTGATGTTTGCGGATTTCGTTGGGTTCACGGCCCATGCGGAAACTCTGGATCCGATGATCCTGGTGCAGCTTCTGGACCAGTATTATTCCGAGTTCGACCGCATTGCCATCGCGCATGGGGTCGAGAAAGTGAAGACCATAGGGGACGCCTATATGTGCGTCGCCGGGTTGGGCGATGATGATAGGGCGTCAGCCGATCGGATGCTCCAAGCCGCGCAGAACTGCCTGAAATACGTCAAGACCGTGCGTCCGTTTGGGATCACGGAAGATATGCCGCTGTGGCAGATCCGGATCGGCATCAACTCGGGTCCCGTGTCGACAGGGGTCATTGGTCAGGATCGCCTAAGCTTTGATGTGTGGGGGGATACGGTCAACCTTGCAGCGCGGCTGGTCAGGGCGAGCCATGTGAACAGTATGCTGTTGTCTGAAAGCACGGTTGAGCGGTTGAGGCGTTCAACCGCATTTCGATCCGACGGCCAGATCGACGTGCGCGGACGCGGGCCGGTCAATATCTTCCGGCCCGCACAGGATCACTCCATATAGATCGGGGCAACAGGCCGCACCGGCACGCCGGGCTTCCAAGCCTGATTAATGGACGGAGCAGCATATGGGAATTTTTCAGGGTTCAGATTCTGATCCGATGTACGGGGTAGGAAACTGTCCGGATCTTCCCACATGAACGGGTTCACATCCTTGATCGTCCAATAGATCGCGTCCTCTGCAAAGCTCCGACCGTTCGGATATCCGGGCTTTAGCGTCGGGTCCCAGCGCAGCATATCCGGGGCATAGAAGGTGACGTGTTCTTCGATTGTGTCCTCGAGCACTTCCAGCCGCTTGAAACTGAACCGGAATTGCGCCCCGAAATCTTCGAGACCCTGATCAGGGCTGGCCGCGTTATAAGCATCGTTGAATTCGCCGACGGTGTCATAATGGCGCCCATTGTTTTCAACTGGCAGATAATGCCACTTGTTATAGCCCACCGGGGGATCCACGAAGAAGATCCCCTGAACGCCCGCCCGGCCCATACGGTCTACGGAATGGCCCAGGTTGTCGGCGACAACGGCCCAGTAGCCCAATGCCTGTTCGGCCAGCTCTGGAACCTCCAGCACAATCAAGGTCATGTCGGTGATGCCAAACGCGCCAAGGGATGTGGGGGCCGCAGGCAGATGATCGCCGCCGGCCAATGCTTGCTTGATCGCCTGGGCAGCGGGTGCCTGAACCGAGGTGAAGTTAAAGAAGAATGGATCCCGGCGTGGGCCGATGAACAAAAGCTCTCCGTTCTCGCCTTGGGTCACTTCAAGTGGTGCATTCAGCGCCGTGGTGAAGCCCTTGCCCACCGGCTTTCCAACCCATTCATGGGACTGCGCCTCTCGGCCTTCGGCGCGCAGCATCTCGACACGCTGTTTCTGTTTCTCGCCATCGATATCCCTGACGCGGATCTTATAGGCAATGTCTGCAAGCAGATCCCCGTCCGTATCCAGCTTGAACATATAGACACGTTCCGGATCGAGCCGGATTTCATCCGACGCCTGCGTCCCCGGCGCGCCACTGCCCGACAGCGGGTTCAGCGTATAAGCCATGGTCAGACCACCGGTCTGCGCGCCACGGAACAAGAAACTGTCGCCAATGTCGGACATCGGGTCCATTTGCGTCGCTGGTGCATCCCGATGGTCAGACGCCCAAGCCACGCCTGCCACAAGTGCGGAACACAGTGTTGCTGCCGAGAAAAACGAGAATGGATTTTTCATTTCAGTGCCTCATGTGGTTGTTGCAAAAAACAGCTTAAAGCGTTTCGGGGTAAACTTGTGACACATGGTTATTCCGAAACGCCCATGACCTTGATATCTCTGACTGTGTTTCGACTTTTCCCTGTCTCAGGTTAAAGCCGAAACGCTTTAGGCGGGAATTGCATCCCGCCCAAACGTTTAGCGTTGGGATCTTCAACGGATCAGCTGCGCGACGGGAAAATCCCCTGCAGCGCAATGATATAGTTCATGGCAATGCTGGGCTGCATGTTTTCATGCGACTGGCCGCCACCCGTATTTGCAATGGATTGCGTGGCAAGTGGCGTCGGAGACGTTAAGTTGGAGGTGTAGATCTCGGCACGCGCCAACATATCCGAACTGGGACGGCTGTTGTCGGCCGGCTGATTTGCAACCATCAGACCGTGGTTATGCGATGGCATCTGGGTCGCATTCAAAGTGACGTCTTCCACCCCCATTCTCTCTCCCAGCCGCCGGGGGGAAAGACCTGGACCGGTTCCGGCGTGAATCGGGGCGCGCCCACGAAGGTCGGGCAGGGCAAATGTAGTGCGCCCGTCGCCGCCATAGATCGTTCCGAGCAAGCTGAACAGCGCGCTGTTGGAAGAAATAGGCAACAGCTGTCCGTCGCAGAATGCCCATCCGCGCGGGGCAAAGTTTCCACCAAACAGCATGATTTGGGCAAGGAATGGTTCCATGGGTCAACTCCGAATAGGGTAAATCTTTCATGTCCCCGCCAGGGCAGAGATCCCCTTAATCCTGACCCACCAGCTGCGGCGCGCTCTGTGCTTCGGCGCACAGAAAGAAATTTCTCTCAAACTATCCTGATCATCGTTTTTGATGGCGTGCGGCGCCGACTACCAACGGATGATGCGATGATACTGAACTGCTTGCGACGCAATACATTTATGGCCCTGACACTGGGGGTTTTATCGGCCACCCAAGCCCACGCTCTTGGTGGGGGCACTTTCTTTGACACAGTTCTGAAACCGGTTGGCGTGACCGAAACCAACTGTAACTTCAATCCATATTATGATCCGGGCGGCAGCGAGGCGCAGGTAAACTTCGCCAACGGGTCGTCGGGGGGGAACTATTGGCTTGGAGGGAGCATTCAGGGCTGGGGACCTGGTGATATCCTCGCATCCGAGATCGCAACCCGTTGCAACATCACAGGGATCACGAACTATGTTTCGGACGGTGCCAATGGGACATACGCGGCGGATGATTTTGTCGGCGTAAGCTTTACCGGTCAATATGGCGGCCAATGGTATGACTACGAAATCGGTGTCAAAGGGGCGACCAGCACCCAACTTGTGAACAGTCGCGTTGCTGCAACGCCTCCAAACACCACGCCCACTGCGGATGCGGGCAGTGCGCAGAGCGTTGCTTCGGCCAGCAGTGTCACGCTGGATGGCTCGGGGTCGGATGCCAATGATGTGGGGCAGTCGCTGACCTATGCCTGGACCCAGACCGCAGGCACGGGCGTCACCCTGTCGGACGCGACGGCGCAAAGCCCCAGCTTCACCGCGCCCACCGTGGCGATTGGTGCCAGCGAGCTGCTGACCTTCCAGCTGATTGTCAATGACGGCATCGAGGCCTCGCCTGCCTCCACCGTCACGATCACCGTGAATGGCGCGGCAAACACCACGCCCACTGCGGATGCGGGCAGTGCGCAGAGCGTTGCTTCGGCCAGCAGTGTCACGCTGGATGGCTCGGGGTCGGATGCCAATGATGTGGGGCAGTCGCTGACCTATGCCTGGACCCAGACCGCAGGCACGGGCGTCACCCTGTCGGACGCGACGGCGCAAAGCCCCAGCTTCACCGCGCCCACCGTGGCAATCGGCGCCAGCGAGCTGCTGACCTTCCAGCTGATTGTCAATGACGGCATCGAGGCCTCAGCTGCCTCCACCGTCACGATCACCGTGACCGGCGCGGCAAACACCACGCCCACTGCGGATGCGGGCAGTGCGCAGAGCGTTGCCTCGGCCAGCAGTGTCACGCTGGATGGCTCGGGGTCGGATGCCAATGATGTGGGGCAGTCGCTGACCTATGCCTGGACCCAGACCGCAGGCACGGGCGTCACCCTGTCGGACGCGACGGCGCAAAGCCCCAGCTTCACCGCGCCCACCGTGGCAATCGGTGCCAGCGAGCTGCTGACCTTCCAGCTGATCGTCAATGACGGCATCGAGGCCTCAGCGGCCTCCACCGTCACGATCACCGTCAATGGCGCGGCAAACACAGTACGACCAACCGTCACGCTGTCTGGTGCACCCAGCTATCATGACGGGAATACGCCCTTCATGCTGACTGTTGTCTTCTCGGAGGCGGTCACCGGGTTCACGGCCAACGACGTGTCCATCCAGAACGCGGCTGTTACTGGATTTTCGGGCAGCGGTGACACGTACAGCCTGGTGATCACGCCACAGGATCAGAACCAGGCCGTCACGGTTTGGGTGCAGGAAGATGTTGCCCTTGGCGCAAGTGGCAACCTGAACGAAGCCTCGGCGATCATCAGCATTTCTGGCAGCTCGGTTGCGATGTCACAGGAAGAGATCCGTGAGTTCATGTCGTACCGTGCAGGGCTTTTGGTCCGGGCGCAGCCAAAACTGTCGCGTTTCCTGAAGCCCGGTGGCGGTTCGCTGAGTGCCTCGGCCACAGCCACGCGTGGAAAAATCGACTTCTCGACCAGCTATGGCGCGTATGTCTGGGCGGACGGCACCGCGCTATGGAACCAAGAGGGAGACGATCATCAGTCCTATACGCATCTGACATTCGGATCCCATTTCTTGGTATCCGAGGATCTGATCATCGGTGCGATGGTACAGTTCGACTGGACCGGTTCCGAGAGCAGCGCGCGCGACATCGAAAGCACGGGTTATCTGATCGGGCCGTATTTCGCTGCACGCCTTGCTAATCAACCACTGGTCTTTACTGGCAGCTTGCTGCATGGACGCACCGAAAATGATCTGACATTGGCTGGGCGGCCCACCGATCGCTTTGACAGCACCCGCACGCTGGCAACGCTTGGGGTGGAAGGCAGCATTGCGATGGCAAATGGCATGACCTTGGTCCCATCCGTGGATCTTCTGTACCTGCGTGATTACCAACACGCCTATACCAACAGCGTCGGTGCTGTGGTGCCGGAACAGACGTTGGAACAGAAGACAGCACATCTTGGCCTGGATCTGGAAATCCCTGTCACGCTGAACGACTTCGACATCCTTCTGACCCCTGGTATTAACGCGCGCTTTAGTGACACGGGCAATGGGGGAACCCATACCAGTTCGTCCTCGTTCGGGGTGGAGTTTGGGGGGCTTGTTACTCTGTCAGAGCGCTCATCCGTCAGTGTTGACCTGTTCTATGATGGCATTGGCGACAACGCATCCGAGACATGGGGTGGCAGTCTTCTGTATGAGCTGAAATTCTGATCCCCAATACCCCCGCGGGTTTCGACCTGCGGGGGGAACTGACATGCCCGCCGTGCGACATCATCGTATCTAACCGGCATGAAATCCCAGACATCGACATTGACGGAATTGCGTGAACCGCGCCAGTTTTTGTGTATGCGCCCAAACCACAGGAGAGCTTCACGATCCTATACATGTTTCAAGCATGACGTCGTTCATATGAGAGAACGATTTGAATGCGCGGCCACTCGAAACCTTTTCCTTCGATGCGTTTGCAAGCCATCACAAGGCCTGTGCCGTCCCGTCCGAAATCTGGCAGGTTTTCTGGACGTCACCGATTGAGAGCGGACCGGATCTCATGTGCTGCGCCGTTTCACGCTTGAACTTTGTGGGCCACAAATGCCGGCTGTCTTTCCCAACGGGAATTGACGAGCCGTAGGCGTGGAAGACTTTATCAATTTTCTGATCACTTGAGGTGCATCGACCCGCCAGTTCTCCTCGGTGCGGTAACTGTTCGCATCGCTTTGGAAAACCTGTGCTATCGGGTCGCTAGCGGGATTCGAGGCCGCTCAAGTTGATTTGTTCAAATGCATACTTTTGCATGCCGGAAAAACCAGTTGCTTTGCCCGGATATCCCCAAGAAAACGGCGCCTTGAGAAAATATTTAACACCCCCTTCTTGCAAGGGGGTGCGACAATATGTGACAGGTCATGACAGTTTTTATCGTTTCTTTGCATGATGTTACAAATAGATGCGTAACATATTCAAAACTTTAGCTTTATCGGGAGAGGCCTCAGTTCAAAGGCATCGTCAAAAAACTTTGATTTAGGTCAATTGGTCGCGCTCACAACCGCGTTATCAGTTGAACAGCCAGCCAGAAACAGCGAGCACTCCGTTGAACGCAACCCCTTCAAGACGCGCCCTTTTGAGAGGCAAGATCCACGAGATCCAGCACCAGCGCCCGCCGGGGGCCGCGGGTGAAATCGCCTTTCATGACAGCTGCACCCAGTGCGGTGATTGCGCGCGCGCCTGTCCCGAGGGGATCATCCTGCGAGACAAACAGGGGCTGCCTGCGCTGGATTTCT
Source organism: Aliiroseovarius crassostreae (assembly GCF_001307765.1). Lineage (GTDB taxonomy): Bacteria > Pseudomonadota > Alphaproteobacteria > Rhodobacterales > Rhodobacteraceae > Aliiroseovarius > Aliiroseovarius crassostreae. The sequence goes on along the minus strand of NZ_LKBA01000006.1, from coordinate 377,430 downwards.
CGCGCGGGGCCTGCACCTTCTGCAATGCCTGCATCGACGCCTGTGAACCGGCAGCACTGAGCGCGGATCGTGCATTTCCCTGGCGGGTCAGCGCGTCTCAGTCCTGCATGTCGATGAATGGCGTGATGTGTCGCGCCTGTCAGGATCATTGCGATCAGGGCGCCATTCGTTTCCAACTGCAACTGGGTGGATCCGCCCAGCCACAGTTTGATCTTGATGCCTGCAATGGCTGTGGTGGTTGTGTTGCCCCATGCCCGGTAGGTGCCATTGAATTCATCCAAATCCAACCCCAACCGGAGGCCCGCCCATGCTGAATATCTGCGGCTGCCTGGTGCATACGATGCCCGACAAGACCCAAGAGGTCATGGCGGCCATTGATGCCACAGAGGGCGGCGAAGTTCATGCCCATGAAGACGGACGCATTGTTGTGACCGTCGAAGATACATCTGAGATGCGCGCATCAGAACAGATCATGGAGATGCACCAGATCCCGGGCGTGATCACTGTCACGCTCACCTATCATCACTTCGAAGAACTTGACGAGGATGTCGAGGGTTCTTCGCCGACCAAACACTGAAACGGGAGACCCATCATGACCACGTCCCGCCGCACATTCCTTAAAGCCACCGCCGCCGCTGCTACTGCGTCGGCCGCTGGTATCACCCTGCCGGAAACGGCCGCCGCCCAGGTGCGCAAGCCCGACATCCGTTGGGACAAAGCCGCCTGCCGCTTCTGCGGCACGGGCTGTTCCGTTCTGGTCGGTGTGAAAAACGGCAAAGTTGTCGCCACCCAAGGTGACCCGGAAGCCCCGGTGAACCGCGGGTTGAACTGCATCAAGGGCTATTTCCTGTCGAAAATCATGTATGGCAAAGACCGCCTGACCACGCCGCTTCTGCGCAAATCAAACGGCGTTTTCGACAAGAATGGCGAATTTGAACCGGTCAGCTGGGATGAAGCCTTCGACATCATGGCTGAGAAATGGAAAGACACGCTGGCCAAGAAAGGCCCGTCCGCTGTGTCCATTTTCGGTTCCGGTCAGTGGACCGTCTGGGAAGGTTATGCCGCCGCCAAGTTCATGAAGGCTGGCCTGCGGTCAAACAATATCGACCCGAACGCCCGTCACTGCATGGCCTCCGCCGTGGCCGGTTTCATGCGCACCTTTGGCATTGACGAACCGATGGGCTGCTATGACGACCTTGAACATGCCGACACCTTCGTGCTCTGGGGCTCGAACATGGCTGAGATGCACCCGATCCTGTGGTCGCGTCTGACCGACACCCGCCTGACCAAGCCGGGCGCTGAGGTGCATGTTCTGTCGACGTTTGAGCACCGCTCGTTCGAACTGGCCGACAATGGCATGATCTTCGAGCCGCAAACCGACCTGGCGATCCTGAACTACATCGCCAACTACATCATCCAGAATGATGCGGTGAACTGGGACTTTGTTGAAAAACACACCCATTTCAAACGCACCGCCACCGACATCGGTTACGGCCTGCGTCCGACCCACGAGCTGGAACAGGCCGCGGAAAACCCGTCCCACGAAGGCAAGCACGGTGCGCTGTCGGACATGACCTTTGAAGAGTATAAAGAGGCCGTCGCCCCTTATACCCTTGAATACACGTCGAAACTGTCTGGTGTACCGGCCGCCAAGCTGGAACAGCTGGCCAAGCAATATGCCGATCCGAACCGCAAGGTGATGTCGCTCTGGACCATGGGTTTCAACCAGCACACCCGCGGTTCCTGGGTGAACTCGCTGATGTATAACGTGCACCTTTTGGTTGGCAAAATCGCAGAACCGGGCAACTCGCCCTTCTCGCTGACCGGTCAGCCCTCTGCCTGTGGCACCGCGCGTGAGGTTGGCACCTTCGCCCACCGCCTGCCCGCCGACATGGTGGTCATGAACGAAAAGCACCGTGATCTGGCCGAAGAGAAATGGAAACTGCCGAAAGGCACCATTCCTGCCAAGCCCGGCTTCCACGCCGTGCTGCAGCACCGCAAACTGAAAGACGGGGATCTGAACTGTCACTGGGTGCAGTGCACGAACAACCTGCAAGCGGCCCCGAACATGAACGAAGAAGGCTATCCGGGCTATCGCAACCCGGAAAACTTCATCACCGTGTCCGACCCGTACCCGACCGTGACCGCACTGGCCGCCGACCTCATTCTGCCCACCGCCATGTGGGTTGAGAAGGAAGGCGCCTATGGTAACGCCGAGCGCCGCACCCAATTCTGGCGTCAGCAGGTGGATGCGCCGGGCGAAGCCCGCTCGGACGTCTGGCAGGTGATGGAATTCTCCAAACGCTTCAAGGCCGAAGAAGTCTGGCCGGAAGAGCTGCTCGCCCAGATGCCGGAATACCGCGGCAAGACCCTGTTCGAGATCCTTTACGAAAACGGCAAGGTCAACAAATACCCGCTGTCCGAAACCGCAGAAGGCTTCAGCAACGCCGAAGCCAAACATTTCGGCTTCTATGTGCAGAAGGGTCTGTTTGAAGAATACGCCAGCTTCGGTCGCGGCAAAGCGCATGACCTCGCCCCGTTTGAGCAATATCACCAGGCCCGCGGCCTGCGCTGGCCGGTGGTTGATGGCAAGGAAACGCTCTATCGCTTCCGCGAAGGCTATGACCCTTACGTGAAAGAAGGCGCTGGCGTGGAATTCTATGGCAAGCCCGATGGCAAGGCGAATATCATCTTCGCCCCCTATGAGCCGCCTGCGGAAAGCCCGAATGAAGAGTTCGACCTGTGGCTGATCACCGGCCGTGTGCTGGAACACTGGCATTCCGGTTCGATGACCCGCCGCGTGCCCGAACTGCACCGCTCCTTCCCGTCCGCCGTGGTGTTCATGCACCCAGAAGATGCCAAGGAACGTGGTCTGCGGCGCGGACAGGAGATCGTGATCTCTTCGAAACGCGGCGAGATGGCCTCGCGGGTTGAAACCCGTGGTCGGAACAAGCCGCCGCGCGGTTCGGTCTTTGTGCCGTGGTTCGATGAAAGCCAGCTGATCAACAAGCTGACCTTGGACGCAACTTGCCCGATTTCGAAAGAAACGGACTTCAAGAAATGTGCCTGTAAAGTCGAACGCGCCTAAACTGTAACGATACTACGGAAACCAAATCCATGTCCGCCGCCTCCAACCGCAACCCCAAATCGCCGAACCGGCGCCGCTTCCTTCAGGATGCGGCACGGGTGGCGGGGGCCTGCGCTGTGGCGGGCATGGCCATCACCAAACTGGCCACGGATGCGCGGGCTTTGCCTGCACAGGCCATTCGCCCGCCGGGGGCGCTGCCTGAAGAGGATTTTCTGGCGGCCTGCATCCGCTGTGGGCTTTGCGTGCGCGATTGCCCCTATGACACGCTGGTGCTTGCCGAACTGGGTATTGATGGCCCGGCGACCGGCACACCGTTTTTCACCGCGCGGGATGTGCCCTGCGAAATGTGTGATGATATTCCCTGTGTGGTCGCCTGCCCAACCGGCGCGCTGGATCACTCCCTGACCAATATTGACGACGCCCGTATGGGCCTGGCCGTCCTGATCGACGAAGAGCGGTGCCTGAACGCCCTCGGCCTGCGTTGCGACGTCTGCTACCGCGTCTGCCCGGTGATTGACGAGGCGATCACGCTGGAACGCCGCCACAATGAACGCTCCGGCCACCATGCGATTTTCATGCCCGTGGTGCATTCCGATCATTGCACCGGCTGCGGCAAATGCGAAAAATCCTGTGTTCTGCCGGAGGAAAGCGCCATCAAGGTGCTGCCGATCCGGGTGGCCACCGCTGAGGCCGCAGACCATTACAAGCTGGGTTGGGAAGATCGCAACCCGCTGGTGGACGAGCTGATCGACCTGCCGGACCGCCTGCCCGGACCGGGCACCGACAATCTTGTGGCGCCGGGCGGATACCTGCCCGAGGCCAGCCTGTTTGACGGCATGCCGGACCCGAATATGGATGGGGGCTTCACCCCTTCCTTCTCGCTTCCCGGAACTGGGGGGGCAGGACAATGAGCGACAAGATCGCACTTCCTGTCGGCCGCGAAGCCATCGACGAAAAGGGCTGGTGGAAAGCACATCAGTTCCTGATCCTGCGCCGCCTCAGCCAGTTGTTTTTCCTTGGGATTTTCCTGCTTGGCCCCTGGGCTGGCATCTGGTGGGTGAAAGGCAATCTGGCCGGGTCGCTGACCTTTGATATCCTGCCGCTGACCGACCCCTTTGTGCTGTTGCAGGGCCTGGTGGCGCTGCACTGGCCAGAGATGACCGCCATCACCGGCGCGGTGATTGTCGCCGTGGCCTATGCGCTGATCGGCGGGCGGGTCTATTGCAGCTGGGTCTGCCCGATCAACCCGGTGACCGATGGCGCCCATTGGCTGCACGACAAACTGGGATTTGCCAAAGGCTGGCAGCCCAAGCGCAACACCCGTTACTGGGTTCTGGGCATGGTTCTGGCTGTGTCCGCCCTGACCGGCACCATTGCGTGGGAGTTCGTCAACCCGATCTCGATGCTGCATCGCGGCCTGATCTTCGGCATGGGCTTCGCCTGGACCTTTGTCCTTGCGGTCTTCATCTTCGACGTTGCCGTGTCTCGGCGGGGCTGGTGTGGGCATCTGTGCCCGGTAGGGGCCTTTTACGGGCTTCTGGGCAAGGGATCCGTACTGCGGGTCAGCGCCACCAAACGGGCCGAATGCGACGATTGCATGGATTGTTTTGCCGTCTGCCCGGAAATGCACGTTATCACCCCGGCGCTGCGCGGCGCCGAGGAAGACACCCCGATCATCCTGTCATCCGACTGCACCAATTGTGGACGTTGCATCGACGTCTGCGCACCGGATGTCTTCAAGTTCACCACCCGGTTCGATGAAACCTCCGCGCCAGCCCGCGCGGTGCGCCGGAATACCAAACGTCAACCCGAGGCCAGTCGCGCGGCCTGACTAAACACGGGAGTAGCCCAATGAGAAAGCAACTTTTGATCAGTGCCATCGTCGTCCCGACGCTTTTGGCCAGTGCCGTCTGGGCACAGAACGCGGGTGGCGTTCAGTCCCTGCGTGGTGCCGACGTCGACGAGCCTGTGGCCGTTGAAGACGTCTTCCACCAGGACAAGGACCGGTTCACCCGGAACTATCGCCAGCAGCCGCCGCTCATTCCGCATTCGATCGAGAAATACCAGATCGACCTGAAGGCAAACCGCTGCCTGTCCTGCCATGACTGGACCAATGCAGGCGAGCGCAACGCACCGACCCTGTCGATGACCCACTATCAGGACCGCGCGGGCAACCAGCTGGATGTCGTGGCCGGCACCCGCTGGTTCTGCAAACAGTGCCACGTGCCGCAGGTGGATGCGCCTGCGCTGGTGGAAAACACCTTTGAAGCCTCTCACTGAGGTGGAGATGTGCAAGGGAAAGGATAACAGATATGTCTGATGTAAATCCCGGCGTCATCCGCCGCCTTTGGAACTGGTTCTGGACGCCGACCGGCGCGATCTCTCTGGGCGCGCTTCTGATCTCTGGCTTTGTCGCCGGGGTGGTGTTCTGGGGGGGCTTCAACTGGGCGCTTGAGATGACCAACAAGGAAGAGTTCTGTATCTCGTGCCACGAGATGGAAGATAACGTCTTCGCCGAATATCAGGGCTCGGTCCACCAGTCCAACCGTTCGGGCGTTCGGGCCACCTGCCCGGATTGTCACGTGCCCAAGGATTGGGGCCCAAAGATCATCCGCAAGATCAAGGCCACCAAAGAACTCTATGGCCACTTCATCTCGAAATCGATCTGGACCCGCGAGAAATTTGAGGATCAGCGGATTGAACTGGCCGCCAATGAATGGCGCCGGATGAAATCCACCGATTCGCAGGAATGCCGCAACTGTCACAATTTCGACTACATGGACTTCACGGTTCAGGAAAACCGCGCCGCCGACAACCACCAGGTTGCGCTGGACGAAGGCAAGACCTGCATTGACTGTCACCAGGGCATCGCGCATGAGCTGCCTGAAGGCTGGCAGGAACGGTATGAGCAGGTGGTCGATCAGATGGCTGCTGCTGGCGAATTGCCGCTGCCTTCCGGGCGCACCGTGGCCGATGCAAAAGATGAGCTTGAGGGTTACCTGACCTCAGGGAACTGAGCATTTCACCTGCGGTTTTGCTAAAACGAGCAGACACTGGGCCGGGCTTTTGCCTGGCCCTTTTTCGTGAAAATGTTTCCGTATTCTGTTGAAGCTGCGTGATGTGAAAACGCTTTCAGATGCGGGGGGAGGCCGGGTTGGAAAAACCACGTGCTCTTGACACCGCTCAAGGCCGTGCGTCCCTGTGTTGCCTACAAGCGGCCAGAAATATGCCGGAAACATGCCAGAACCAGATCAGGACCGGATCAGGAGACCGAGATGAAACTTGCCTTCACCATCGCACCGGGGCGCGGCGAAACCAATGCGCTGCTTGCCGAGATCGCCGAGGCGCTTATTGCCCGCAGGCTGCGGGTGATCGGCACCGTTCAGATTGATACGGACCGGGGTGAAGATCGCAAATGCGACATGGATGTGAAAGTGCTGCCCGACGGGCCGCTGATTCGCATTTCGGAAGATCGCGGTGTGGGGGCGCGGGGCTGTCGGCTGGATACGTATGCGCTTGAGGGCGCGGTTGCCGATACCGAGGCCGCGCTGGCGCAGGGGGCGGATCTGTTGCTGGTCAACAAGTTCGGCAAACACGAGGCCGAAGGGCGCGGTTTTCGCTCCGCCATCGCCACGGCGCTTGCCCAGGACATCCCGGTGCTGGTCGGGGTCAACAAGCTCAACCGTGACGCCTTTGAGGCCTTTTGCGGATGCGAGGCGCAGGAACTGACCGCAGAGGCCGATGTGATCATGGAGTGGCTCAACCAGGTGACCAAAGGGGCGTAGACAGGCGAGCCCCCTTGGCGCGCGCATATGGCGGGATTATCTTTTGGGAAGATAGCAGGGGCGCCTGCTGGACGTAGTGCCTTCGTCGATATTTCAGTGGCGATTTTACGGGAGGGAGCCGGTTTCGGGGCGCAGAACCCCTGCGTCATTCAAATCGGCACTTTACCCAGGAACAGGGTTCATCCGGGAAAGGCCCCTATGATCGCACCGATATGATCTGAGGAGGGGAAGTGGTGGGCGACCTTGGATCGTCGTTTTCGCCCGCTCAAGCCCTTATTTTTAAGGCATTTCCCTTGCCTTGGTCACGTGCAAATTACCCCGGTTTGTATACCAAAGCAAGGGGTTCATTTCAGGTATGCGGCAACCTCTTCCGGCTCAGCGTTGGTCAGGTCGAGCACAAAGTTCGGGTCAAGTGATCGGTCCAAGAGGCTCTGACGCACTCCAAGCAGTGCGGCCTCTTTGGTCTGGTAGGTTTCGAGTTGGTCATGTGCGTCGCATAAGCCCGCGCGATAGCCAGTCTTCTGTTTCAGGACGACGCCATAAATCTGTTGTGCGGCCATTTCGGAATTCCTTTGCTGATTAATCAGGTGTGCGACTATCTGACCTGTACAGGTCCACCCTGTCCAGCTTGGGCGCAAGATCGTGGATCGTGGCAAGGGTGTCGGGGCCAAACTCTCCACGCCGGTAATCGTCAGCCACCCACAGTTTCTTGTCGGAGCCGTTGCCCATCGCCCGCATGGTCAGGAACCCGGCGCACGACTTCTTCAACCTCGGCTCCGCAGTGTTCTTGAATTCAGCGAACGTCAGGCCCGCAGCTTGTGCCCAGGCATCCCGGCTATGGGCCAGCCACTCCCTGCCGTCGCGCTCCAGCTTCTTGTTCCGATTACCCCACTCGAACACGATGTGGTGCAGCAGCACCCCGGCCTTGAGGTCAGAACCTGCCATCATCCGATGTATGGCGACAAGGCTGGGCCGTTCCCATTTCTCATTCGCCGCCTTGGCCTTCTGCACCGTAGCCTGGGCAGCTTTCGTCATTTTCTTCTTGGGTGCGTTCGCGGTCTTGGCTGACGTGGTGCCCACGTTCATAGCCTTCTTCATCTCGGCCTTGGCCGCTTGTGAATGTAGATAGGTCATTGCCGTTCCTCTTGCGTTCTATGCGCGGATCGGCGATTTTGTGACCGACCCTTCTTAGCTGGTTGGGTTCACCTCGTGGGGCGGCGCACACTCGGCAGTTGCGCTGCCCCTTTTCATTTATTCGTCAGCATATATGCCCTTAGCCTTAATGGGTAATTCGGCGCTGAGCCGCTCCCAGGTAGCGCGATAGGCGTCCTTGAACGCTTCCACCGCGCGTTCCACGCCTTGTTCTGGCCAGTCGGAATACTGGTCTCGAAACTCACCTTCCCAGCGTTCCATGTCCTGCAGGATCAGCTCTCCGCGCGCTCTGGGCATCAGGTCGAATAGGCGTTCGGCGCATGTCTCGCCCCACACCTTCGCCGGATACATCGGGGCTTTGGGCGGGGTCGTGCCCTTGAGGGCGGGCTTCGGCTTCTTGGGGATACGGATCATAGCTTGCCCCCCACGCCATGCAGGAATGCCAGGTCGAGGCCCGGATAGGTGATCGCATCCACATATTCCGCGTGGAGGTCCGGGTTGCCCCCATCGCCGTAGTCGTCCGACACAGCCTTGCCAGCAGGAGACCAGCCGCAGACGGCCAGCAGGGTATCGGCTGGGGCCTTCACCCGTCGCAGGGCGTCCCGCACATTGTGCCTGAGCGAATAGAAGGTCTGCTTGTCCTTGAGAGTGATTTCCTCAGGGATGAACGTGTCGCGGATGCGCTTCGAGGCATAGGCGGCAAGAGAACCATACTTGTCTGGTTTCAGTTCGGAGAAGATACGCGGCTCTTTCTGTCCGTTCTTCTTGCGCCGCGCCTCCACAAATTCGAGGAAGCCAATCTTGATTAGCTCAGGATGCAGGGGCACCCGGCGGCGGCTGGACCCGGTTTTCAGCGTCTTGCCGTCTTCATCGCTCAGGCTGAAATACCATTTGCCCGCGTCGGTCTGACGTACATCGTCGCAGTGAAGCTGGGCGATCTCATTCGGGCGGGCACCGCTGTAGAGCATCAAGAGCGGCATCCAGAACCGCCAGGCCCGATCCTTCTTGGTGTAGCTGGCGAGGTCTGAGGCGCAGAGATGGTAGAACTTGCCGTCGAAGAACCCCCGTACCTGGTCCATCTCCCAGGGCAGGCGCTTCTCCGCATCGGTCTCTTTCTCTTTCTGCAGCGGCTTGACGCCCGTCGCCGGGTTGCTCGGCATGAAGTTCCGCACCCGGCCAGCTTCAAGCACATCGTGCAAGCAGCGCAGGTAGAGGCGCTGGCTCTGGATCGACAGAGTGTTCTTGCCCGCCTTCTCGGCACGGTCAATTTGCTGTTGGAGGGTGAGGCCAGGGTAAATCTTGTTCCTGTTCGTCGGCACCCTCGCTATGAGCGCACGGAATTCCTGTATCCGGTCATAGGTGATTTCGGTGAGCGAGGTATCCTTGCCCAGGGCTTCACGAAGCAGGGCGATCTCCCCGGCAATCCGGTCTCCGCGCTTCTCGTTCGTCTGGTTCGCGGCGAGTTCGGCAGAGCGCACGTTCCAGTACACATCGCACAAATCGCCAAAGGTCATGGCCGGGGGCTTCTTGGCGTCAAAGAGCGGATCGTGCGGCCCAGCACCGTGGTCGTCCTGGAGACGGTCCAGCTTGCGGTGCTGCAGCTCCATCAAGCCCCGGCGCACAACCTCAGTGAAGCCGCTCACCACTTCCTTGTTGGAGAGGCTGGCCCCAGCCTGGGCCGTCACCTTGTCGAAGACCGACGCCACCCATTCGTCGCCGCGCGGGTCGTCACGGTTTTTCAGGACGCCCAGGCCGATTTCCGCATCTTGCTTCATCTCGGCTTTTTCGGTCTCTGTCTCGGGCGGATCACTGACCAGCCGTGCAGCGCTCCGCTGGTCCAGCCCGGCGATGTGCTGTCGCAGATGTTCGGTGAGCATCGCCAGCGACATGGGGGCAGGCGGGGGAGCACCATCGCCTTGAGCCTCAGCCGCTGCGAATTCGGCGTCGATCTGCACGTTGAGCGCGTTGCAAAGAATCTTCGCCTCTTTGAGGTCAGAAGTCCCCAGGCTTTTCTTGACGAAGGTCTTGCCCACGACAGGCACAAGCGCAGTGGGCACCCTACGGTAAAAGTGCCAGGTCTGCCCGCGCTTCTGTAAATGATGTGTTTCGGCCATCTTTCGCATACCCCTGTGTATACCAAAATTGTGACCAAGGGGGATGGAAAAAGCCCAGCTAAATCAGCGATCTATGAAAGATCAAAGACTTAGAGGGGGAATGGTGGGCGACCTTGGAATCGAACCAAGCGTGCGTCTCCGCGAGGGAGTTACAGTCCCCTGCCACACCTTGCGGCCTGTCGCCCACTTCCTTTGCGCCAGAGCGCTGGAATGGGGGCTGATTAAACCGCCACACTGCGGGGGTCAAGCGGAAAAACAAAGGAAATTGACTTGTCTCTGCGCGCCATTGGACGCATTGTCCGGGTCTCGTTGTTTTTAAGGGCGATCAGGGACAAACAGGTCATGAAAAAACCAAAATGGGTGGTTCAGAAAGAGAAAGCCAAGCGCGTGGCCGAGGCGGAAACCGTCTGGCTGTTTGGCCTGCATGCGGTGCGTGATGCGCTGGTGAACCCGAAGCGCGAAAAGCTGCGCCTGATCGTGACCAAAAACGCCCATGACAAGCTGGCCGAGGCGATTGGGGAAAGTGGGGTCACCCCGGAAATGGTGGATCCGCGCAAGTTTCCCAATGTGCTTGACCCGCAATCGGTTCACCAGGGGGCAGCCCTTGAGGTGAAACCTCTGAAATGGGGCAGCCTGGCGGATCGCGCCGTGGATGCGGGCGAGGGGCAGCCGATCATGGTGTTGCTCGACCGGGTGACAGATCCGCATAATGTGGGGGCTATCTTGCGCTCTGCCGAAGTGTTCGGGGCCAATGCGGTTGTGGGCACGGCCCGCGGCTCTGCGCCGGAAACCGGGGCGCTGGCGAAAACCGCCTCAGGCGCGCTGGAGCGTCAGCCCTATCTGCGCATTCGCAACCTTGCCGAGGCGATGGAGGAACTCAGGGCGATGGGCTATGTGGTGCTGGGCCTGGATGGTGAGGCCGAGGACACGATCGAGACCGCGCTGGGCAATTTCCCCAACCGTCCCGTGGCGCTGGTGCTGGGGGCCGAAGGGCCGGGGCTGCGCGAGAAGACAAAGGCGACCTGTGACCAGTTGGTCAAGATCCCCTTTGCGCGCGAGTTCGGCTCGCTCAATGTTTCCAACGCCGCAGCGGTGGCGCTGTACGCCACCCGCAGCTCGCGCTGACACAGGCGGTCGCCTGAGGGCGGCGTCGCCGCAGGCTGGTGACAGTCTGCGGATCAACTTCTCCTGACATTCCGGTGAGGTGGGGTGCAAAACGGATCGCGAAAGGGCAGGTTATGAGGCGAAAGGAGACCCTCATGTCCACATTCCCCCTCTCTCGCGCCCTCTCGCGCCGCGCTGTTCTGGCCGGTTTTGCAACCGCCCCCTTTGCCGGTCTTGTCCTCACCCGCCCTGCGCTGGCCGCCAGCGACCCTGTTTATAACGAAGCGGGCATTGCCTGGGATGGGCACGACCCCGTTGCCTATTTTACCAAAGGTGCCCCCACACCGGGCAACGAGGCGTTTTCGGCCGAGTATAAAGGGGCCAGGGTGCTGTTTTCCTCGGCTGAGACCCGCGATATGTTTGTCGCCAGCCCCGAGACATACGCTCCGCAATTCGGTGGCTACTGCGCCTATGCGGCCAGCAAGGGGTATCTTGCCCCGACCGTGCCCGAAGCCTGGACCGTGTTTGAAGACAAGCTTTACCTGAATTTCAGCCTGCGCGCGCGGGAGCTGTGGCTCCAGGATGTGCCGGGAAATGTGGCCAAGGGCAATGCCAACTGGCCGGGCATTCTGGACGGCTGAGATCTTGTTTTCGGAAAGCCCGCGCTCGCAGCGGATCACAGCCGCGTGTGAAGGGCTTTAACCCGCCGCGACAGAACTTATGTCCTGAACAGAAGGCAGGACGGAACCCTGCTTTCGATCACACTGTCCCTCGTTCCGAAAACTGCGCCCGCACCGTGAGCTGTGGGCGCTTTTTTTGTCCGTTCCCTGTCTGGGCGGGGAGGGGGCGGGGGCGGAATTTAAGGGGCGGAATTGGAAGGCGCGCGTGGTTGGAGCCGCACGACGCCACGTTCTTTCATCTTGCTTGTTGAATATGAGGGGGCGGATGTTATTTCTGCCTCATGACACAGACAGACACCGATGCCCGCCTTCGACAGATCCTTGCAACGACCCGCGTGATCGGGCTGGTTGGCCTGTCCAACAAGCCGGACCGCGCCAGCCACCGGGTGGCGGCGTTTCTGGCCGGGAAGGGTTATCGCGTGATCGGGGTCAATCCGGGGCTGGCCGGACAGGAGATGTTTGGCGAAGAGGTGGTTGCAGATGTGCGCAGCCTGCCGCCGGAAACCGACATGATTGACCTTTTCCGTGCATCCGAGGCCGTGGGGCCGATTGTCGAGGCGGCGCTGGAGGCGCTGCCCGGCCTGCGCACGGTCTGGATGCAGCTGGAGATTTTCAATGCCGGGGCGCGGGCAGCGGGTGAAGCAAAGGGCGTTGAGGTGATCGAGGATCACTGTCCGAAGATCGAATATCCGCGCCTGTTTGGCGACCGGTCTTTGGCAGAGGTGCAAAAGGTGAGCGTGTAAGGGGCGCGGCCCCTCGCGAGGCAAGCTCGCTCACCCCGGAGTATTTGGACCAAGAAGAAGGGGGCGCGGGTTAGGATCGCGACGCTTTTTCCTCGATCCCGGAGAGGCCCTGACGGCGGGCGAGTTCGCTGAGCACGTCCTCCAGAGACACATCACGGGCGGCGAGCATGACCAGCAGGTGATAAAGGACGTCGGCGGCCTCATAGGTGAGGTTTTCGCGGTCGTTTTTGGCGGCGGCGATGATGGCCTCGATGGCTTCTTCGCCAAATTTCTCAGCGCATTTTTCCGGGCCTTTGGACAGGAGGCGGGCGGTCCAGGAGCTGTCCGGGTCGGCGGATTTGCGGGCTGCGATCGTGGCTTCGAGTGTTTTGAGAATGTCCATGTCAGTTGAGCCTCATGTCGATGCCGGCGGCCTGCATATGTTCCTTGGCCTCGCGGATGGTGTATTCGCCGAAATGGAAGATGGAGGCGGCAAGCACGGCCGAGGCCCCGCCTTCGGTCACGCCTTCGACCAGGTGATCGAGATTGCCCACGCCACCGGATGCAATCACCGGCACATGCACTGCATCTGACACGGCGCGGGTGAGCGGCAGGTTGAAGCCCGCTTTGGTGCCATCGCGATCCATCGAGGTGAGCAGGATTTCCCCCGCGCCCTTGGCTTCCATCAACCGGGCAAATTCCACAGCGTCAATCGGGTTGCCGTCGGTGTCGAGCGCCGCTTTGCGCCCGCCATGGGTGAAGATGCCCCATTTGTTTGGCACCCCATTTGCATCATGGCCGATCGTCTTGGCGTCGATCGCCACCACGATACATTGCGATCCGAAACGGTCGGCCGAGCGGGCCACCACGTCCGGGTCGGCCACGGCGGCGGAGTTGAACGACACTTTGTCGGCGCCGGCCAAAAGCAGGTCACGCACATCCCCCGGGCTGCGCACACCGCCGCCGATGGTTAGTGGCATGAAGCATTGTTCGGCCGTGCGGGTGGCCAGGTCATACATGGTGCCGCGATTTTCATGGGTGGCCTTGATGTCGAGAAAGCAGAGCTCGTCTGCGCCGGCGGCATCATAGGCGCGCGCCTGTTCCACCGGGTCACCCGCGTCGATCAGGTCGACGAAGTTGACGCCTTTTACGGTGCGGCCCTCGGCCACGTCGAGACAGGGGATGATACGGGTCTTGAGCATGGTGCCCTCGGTTGTTTGACGGGGTCGTGTCTACTGTGCTTGTGCGGCAGGTGCAATTGTCGTGCGCGCGATGCGTCGCATGGCATCGCGAACGATCAGGATATGAAATGGCATGACCGCAGCCAGGTAGATATAGCCGGCCAGGTTATGGCGATGCACCCAGGTCGACATGTGGATTGTATCTTTGGACTTATAGACTGAGATGCGGAAATCCTGATGCCAGTCATCCGTGCCCACGATCACCTCGTTTTCATCCTGAAAGTCGAGTGGAAAGATGCTGTCTGCATAGCCGTCGTCGATCCGTGTCTTGAACCCGAAAGGGGACAGGATGAGATTGCGGATGTTCAGAAGTGTCATGGCCCATGAGGGCAGGGCCAGCCCAACTTGCAACGCCTCTTGTGCGGAAAGGGGGCAGGTTACGGCATAGCCGTCGATGAAGTCGCCCTTCGCGAATTTCTCCCAGAGCTTTGAGGTCCGGGGCAGGGGGGTGAGGCGAACTTGTTCCAAATTATGCGCTTCTCAAGACCGACAAGGCCTCTTTCAAGTCAATCGCGCCGTCATAAAGCGCGCGACCCGAGATGGCCCCGTTCAACGGCGCGCCGCAGTTTTTCAAGGCGCGCAGGTCGTCGAGTGAGCTGACCCCACCTGACGCGATCACCGGGATCGAGACCGCGCGGGCGAGATCGGCGGTGGCCTCAACATTTGGGCCCTGCATCGCGCCGTCGCGGTTGATGTCAGTATAGATGATCGCGGCCACGCCTGCGTCTTCAAAGGATTTGGCAAGGTCGGTGACCATCACGTCGGTCTCTTCCGCCCAGCCTTTGGTCGCCACGCGGCCATTGCGCGCGTCAATACCCACGGCAACCTTGCCGGGGAATTCGCGTGCGGCCTCACGCACCAGATCGGGGTTTTCAACGGCAACGGTTCCAAGGATCACGCGCGACAGACCCTTTTCGATCCAGGTCGAGATCGTTGCCATATCGCGGATGCCGCCGCCCAGCTGGGCAGGGACGTTGATGGCGGCCAGAATGCTCTCCACGGCGCTCGCGTTCACCGGTTCCCCTGCAAAAGCACCGTTCAGGTCCACCAGATGGATCCAGTCACACCCCGCATCGGCAAAGGCCTTGGCCTGGGCTGCCGGGTCGTCGTTGAAAACGGTGGCCGCCTCCATCTCGCCGCGCAGCAGGCGCACGCATTGGCCGTCTTTCAGGTCGATGGCGGGGTAGAGGATCATGGCGGGCTCCTGAGATTCACAGTCTGGCGGTTGATGTCCCCGCGCTTTTGCCATGTGCGCGCGGTTTTGCCAAGCGTGGCTTCCCGTCACGTCACGGTTGCCACAGGCAAGTTGCGCGGTCAGGATGGTGAAAAAACAACATGTGTTACCCAATGCGGATGTGTTTCAGGGAGAGAGAAATGAAGAAACTTCTGGTGGCCGCGGCGATGGGGTTTGCGCTGGGCGCACCCGCGCTGGCGGATCCTGTGCTGGGCACCTGGAAAACGCAGGTGGATGATGGCAATTACGCGCATATCAAGATGTCGAAATGTGATGGTGGCAAGATCTGTGGTGTGATCGACAAGGCCTTTGATGCCACGGGTGAAATCACCACGCCAAATATCGGCAAACGCCTTGTCTGGGGCATGCAGGCCCAGGGCGGTGGCGCGTATAAGAACGGCACGATCTGGCAGCCGTCCACCGGCAAGGAATACAAATCCAAGATGACGCTTGCGGGGAACAAGCTGGAGGTCGAGGGCTGTGTCTTGATCATTTGCAAGGCGCAGACCTGGACGCGTGTGAAGTAACACACGCAGGCAAAGCTGCCACTCAGGGACAACACTCACGAGAACGGGCGCCGGGGCAATTGCTCCGGCGCTTTTTCATGGGAAAAGAGCGGCTGCGCCCTTAGGGTTTCCAGGTCAGGAAATTGGCAATCATGCGCAGGCCGGTGGCCTGGCTTTTCTCCGGGTGAAACTGGGTGCCGACAATATTGTCGCGCCCGACAATGGCGGTGATGTCCCCGGCATAATCGCAATGGGCCAGGCGCTGGGCCGGATTGTCCACTTTCATGTGATAGGAATGCACGAAATAGACATGGGCGCCGGTTTCGATCCCGTTCAGCAGCGGGTGCGGAGTGTCGATCATCAGATCATTCCAGCCCATATGCGGCACCTTGTAGCTGGGCTCTGACGGGGTGATCTTCACCACCTCGCCGGGGATCCATCCAAACCCGTCGGTATCTTGATATTCGCGACTGACACTGGCCAGCATCTGCATGCCGACGCAGATCCCCATGAACGGGCGCCCCTGGCGCGTCACCGCCTCATCAATGGCTTCGAAAATGCCGCGATGATCGTCAAGCTGCTGCTTGCAGGCGGGAAAGGCCCCGTCGCCCGGCAGGACAATCCGGTCGGCGCGGGCCACATCTTCGGGGGACGAGGTGACAATCACCTCACCGGCCTCATGTTCCCGGGCCATGCGCTGAAACGCCTTTTCGGCCGAATGCAGGTTTCCGCTGTCGTAGTCGATGATCACGGTGCGCATGGGGGTCCTCCGGTTGGTGCCCCTGATCTCGCGCAGAACCGGGGCAAGGTCAAGCCTGTGTTGGGGGGGAGAACGGCTCGTTGGGGTGGGCCAGATGATCCAGCATCGCCATCACCTCTTCCAGCGGCCCGATGGGATAGCCGCTTTCTCCCGCTTTGCCGAATTGCCCGGTCAGGGCCACGCGGGTATAGCCATGCAGGAATGAACGCACCCGCAGCTCGACAATTTCAAGCGGCAGGTCTTCGCGCACAAAAGGCTGGCACTGGGTGCGAAAGATGTCCCAGGCGTCGCGCACGACCCTGTCCATCTTGCCCTCCATCACGTCCGGGACGTAAAGGGCAAACATTTCTTTGAACAGCGCCGGGCGGGCGAGGCAGAACGAGACATAGGTGCGGCATATGGTCTTGAGGCGGCGGAGCGGATCCTCGTCCACATCCTGCAGATCCTTGTGCAATTCGGCGGTGAACTGGCGAAACCCCTCAAGAACAACCGCGTGTTTCAACCCGGCAAGCCCGGCAAAATGGTGGGCGGGGGCGGCATGGGAAACCCCTGCGCGGGCGGCACATTTTCGTAAGGTCAGCCCAGAGGATCCCTGTTCGCTGATCAAGGCCAGCCCGGCCGCAATCAGCGCCTCTCGCACATCCCCCCGCCTGTGCGGAGCTTTATCCGTTTCGGTTGCTTGCATATGATAACGATATTGCGCAGCGGGGCAAAGTCAACTCGCAACTTGACACTGTCAGGCTGGCTATGGTTTCTGTTTCACAGTTGGCGCGTGAATTGGCGTCAGGCTGGTAATGAGTTAATGATCTATTGCTGATCTTTATGCCCTTCGACACGCCTGACGGTAAGCCAGCGAGCGCTATCTGGTTTTGCATTTTTAAGTCAGGTAGTTGTGTCGAGGGAGTTTGGCTGGCCTGTGAGGCTCTTTCCGGTTACGACCGGTCATATCCCCAAGATTAATGAGTAGACGGGCCAGCCGGACGCTCTCCTGCCCCCTCCCTCCTTGAAACTGAAATGGGGGAAACTCCGCTGCCGGGGATCGTTTCGATGCGTTGGTCCCCGTCCTGCCCGCCCCGTCTTGCCCACCCCGTCCTGCCCGCCCCGTTTTGCGCCTGAGCCCCAGATTTCGGGACGCCCCTTCCACAGGGATATCTCGGCCTTTATGCAAAAAACCGCGCCGAAGGGGCGCGGTTCGCTTCTCTGTGCCTGGTGGCGCTGGGGTTACAGTGCGCCTTTGGTCGAGGGCAGTGCATCGGCCATGCGCGGATCACTTTCTACCGCCATACGCAGGGCGCGGGCCACGGCCTTGAAGGCCGCTTCGGCAACGTGGTGGGCATTGAAGCCGTGCAGCTGGTCCACATGCAGGGTGATCCCGCCATGGGTCGACAGGGCCTGGAAAAACTCGCGCACCAGTTCGGTGTCGAAATTGCCGATCTTGGGGGCGGTGAACTCGACATTCCAGATCAGGAAAGGGCGGGCTGAAAGATCAAGCGCGGCGCGCACCTGTGCGTCATCCATCGGCAGGTGGCATTCGCCATAGCGCCGGATCCCCTTCTTGTCGCCAAGTGCCTGGGCCAGGGCCTGTCCCAATGCGATGCCGGTGTCCTCAACCGTATGGTGATCATCAATGTGATAATCGCCCTTGGCGCGGATTGTCATGTCGATCAGCGAATGGCGCGACAGCTGATCCAGCATGTGGTCAAAAAAGCCCACGCCGGTCTGGTTGTCATATTTGCCTGTGCCGTCGAGGTTGATCTCGACGCTGATCTCGGTTTCCGCTGTGCTGCGGCTGACCTTTGCGGTGCGCATCGGCATATCCTTTATTCCGGTTTGCAGTGTTATAAGCGGGGCTGGGCGGCGGGAAAAGCGGGCAAATCCAACTTCCCCGCAGTTTGTGTCTTTCCGGTGTGATGATCAGGGCTGCGACTGGGGCAGGTTGATCCGCATGACCAGATCCTCAGTCATTTCCTGCCCCATATCTGCAGGAAGGCTGTCGATCTTCACGTCATGGGTGCGACTTTCGAGGCAGGCCAGCGCAAAACTGTCATCCGGAAAACGGCATCCCATCAGAAGTTGGTGATAGGACATGGCGGTGGGGGGGGCGCCCGCGCTGCGGCAGATCCGGGTGAAGACGTGGTCAAAGCGCAGCCCGTGGGTGTCGCGGATATCGCCATAGGCCTCATCCATCAGGCGCGCCATGGCCTCACCACCGGGTAACTCGCACAGATCCCGCCCGATGGAGGACCGTTCCCAGGTCCAGCCGAAAAACGTCGCGAAGGAAGATTTGGCGCCGACATCGGTGCAGATCCACCCGTCCTGCGACGGGCGGAAAATGCGCAGATAGGGGCGCAAGGGCGCGAATTGGGGGCATTCCAGCTGCCCTTTCGCCCCGGCCCAGATCCTGATCCCGGACTGGATCAGCGCAGCACCGCTTTTCCAGATCTCTGACACCTGGTGCTGTTGCAGCATGAAGGTTTCGGACCCGCTTTGCAGGGTCATGCGGTAAAGCCCGTCCTGCTCGGAGGTCAGGCTGTTCAGCCAGGCCTCGGTGCGGCTGAGCAGGCGTCTTGCTTCGCCAAGGCTGTTTTTCCCCAGGGGCGTCAGTTGGTATTGCCGGTCGGTCAACTCGAATAACGGCCCACCCTTATACTCTTCCAGAAGGCCAATATGGCGGCGCAGGGTCTGTCGCGTGCAGTTCAGTTCCCGCACGGCCTGCGACAGGTTCAGGGTGCGTGCCAGTGTCACAAATGAGCGCATCATTTCATAAAGCAGGCCGGGTGTGGGATCAGTTTGCATGGATTACTAACCCTAGGGTTGTGTTTGTTGGGGTTTGGAACAACGCAGATTTGCTAAATCTTCAAGAGGAACGCCTTGATTTTTATAGCCTGAATGGTCTTTATGGTCAATAAATCATCCATTGCATATTTATTTACTTTACAAGTTTGCCTGTCTCTTTGCAATTGCTTCTGCGGGGATTTCTGCCACGCTCGCTAAGCGGGTAGAAAGAGGAGAATGAGGCTATGGTGCATCCAGTGGACGCCCATGTTGGACGAAAGGTGCGGGAGATCCGCCTGCTGCGCGGGTTGACCCAGGCCAATGTGGCCGAGCAGTTAGGCCTGTCGTTTCAGCAGTTGCAGAAATATGAAACGGGACATAATCGCGTGTCCGCAAGCCGTATGTATGAAATTGCCCAATTGCTGGGGGTCGAACCCGCCTATTTCTTCGAGGGGTATGAAGAAAATACGGCGGTCAAACCCAACCAGTTGGACGAACGCACTGCGCGGGCCGCAAAGGCGCTGTCATCCATCACCGATGACGCGGTGCGCGCACAGATCCAGACCATGATCATGGAGCTGGCTGAGCGCGAGAAAGAGGGATCCTGAGGCCCTTCCGTTCGGCCCAGGCCGTGCGGTGTTATCAGATGCTTGTTGAAGAACGGATGGGGAGACCCGTCCGTTTTTTATTGTCGTGTGCGTGTGGGGGAGGGGGCTGTGATTGGTGCCCAGTCCGTGAGCCTGTCATTGAACCCGCAAGTCGGGGCTTGTGTCGGGAAGCATGGCGCGCACAAACAAAAACGCCCCCGAAACCGGAGGCGCTTTTGATTGGAGCGGGTGATGAGATTCGAACTCACGACATTTACCTTGGCAAGGTAACGCTCTACCCCTGAGCTACACCCGCATCCTGAACACACCGAATTTCCTGTGGCTGGGTTCGCCCGGAAGGACCCGGGGTGGGGTCCGATGTTATGGCCGATTGGAGCGGGTGATGAGATTCGAACTCACGACATTTACCTTGGCAAGGTAACGCTCTACCCCTGAGCTACACCCGCGTCCTTCGGTGAGGCGTGATGTATGAAATCCCGCCGAAGGCTGCAAGAGGAAAATGCACTTTCCCCGGTCTTTTTTCAAGAAAACTCAGATTGCTGCGAAAATCCCGTCAGATCAGTGCGTGCAGGATATTGGCAAGCGCGGTGATGGCGATCATCGCGAGCGTCAGCACCATGCCGGTCTTGCGCAGCGGGATGATCTGCGGCGTGCGGCCAAAGCCCACCGCGTGCATCACCCGGCCTGCCACCAGCATTCCCCCCAGAAGATGCACAGCCCAGAGCGGCGCCCCCTGCAGCTCGCTTGTGAGCAGAAGCAGGCCGCCAATCGGCACATATTCCATGCAATTGGCCTGGGTGCGCATCGCCTTGATCATCCGCTTGTTATCCGCATCCCCAACCGAGATCCGTTCGCTCTGGCGGGTGCGGATCACACGGGCGCTAAGGTATAGGAACAGCAGGGCCAGCAGGCTCAGATAGATCGGGGTGACGGTGACGCTCATAAGGCTCTCCTGAAAAGAAACGCCCGGCCAGCATGTGGGCTGACCGGGCGTTTGCATAGGGTTACGTTGGGGGAATTTACTCCAGCTCCACCAGCAGGTCCTTGGCGTCGATCTGGCCACCGGCGCTGACATGCAGGGCTTTGACCGTGGCGTCACGTTCGGCGTGGATGCCGGTTTCCATCTTCATCGCTTCGATGGTCAGCAGCAGGTCACCTTCCTTGATCTCCTGTCCGGCGGTAACGGCCACGCTGGCGACCACGCCGGGCATCGGGGCGCCCACATGGTTGGCGTTGCCCTCTTCGGCCTTCGGGCGGCTGGCGGTGGTGGCCTTGACCAGACGGTTCGGCACGCGAATGACCCGCGGTTGGCCGTTCAGTTCGAAGAACACCTTCACTTCGCCGTTCTCGTCGGTCTCACCGACCGCCTGCAACAGGATTTCCAGCGTCTTGCCCGGATCGATTTCCGCCTCGATCTCCTCCCCCGGTTCCATGCCGTAAAAGAAGGTCTTGGTGGGCAGGCTGCGCACCGGGCCATAGGTGCGGTGACGCCCCATATAGTCCAGGAACACCTTGGGATACATCAGATATCCGTTCAGATCCTCGTTATCGACCTTGAAGCCCTCAAGCTCCTTCGACAGCTCCGCACGGGTTGCTTCCAGATCAATCGGCTCCAGATGCGCGCCGGGGCGCTCAAGGTTCGGCGCTTCGTCTTTCAGCACCTTTTTCACGATCCCATCCGGGAAACCGCCGGGCGGCTGGCCCAGATTGCCGCGCATCATGTCAACGACGGAGTCCGGGAAGGCCATGTCATGATCCGGGTCTTCGACCTCGGCCCGGCTCAGCCCCTGGCTGACCATCATCAGCGCCATGTCCCCGACCACTTTCGACGAGGGTGTCACCTTCACGATATCGCCAAACATCTGGTTCACATCCGCATAGGACTGCGCCACTTCGGGCCAGCGTTCTTCCAGCCCAAGAGAGCGCGCCTGCGCCTTGAGGTTGGTGAACTGGCCGCCGGGCATCTCATGCAGGTAAACCTCGGAAGCGGGCGAGGCGAGGCCGCTTTCAAACGCCACATATTGCCCGCGCACATGCTCCCAGTAATCGTTGATCTCGCGAATCGCCTCAATCGACAACCCGGTGTCGCGATCCGTGTGGCGCAGGGCTTCGACAATCGAGCCAAGGCAGGGCTGTGAGGTGCCGCCCGAGAAGCTGTCCATCGCCGCATCCACCGCATCGACGCCCGCCGCCGAGGCCGCCAGGATGGTGGCCCCCGCAATGCCCGACGTGTCATGGGTGTGGAAATGCACCGGGATCGAAATCTCGTCCTTCAGCGCCTTTATCAGCGCGGTGGCCGAGGCCGGTTTCAGAAGCCCCGCCATGTCCTTGAGGCCAAGGATATGCGCGCCCGCCGCTTCCAGCTCTTTCGCCATGCCGACATAATATTTCAGGTCGTATTTGGCGCGGTCCGGGTTCAGGATGTCGCCGGTATAACAGACGGTGCCTTCGACGATCTTGCCGGACTCATTCACCGCATCCATCGCGACGCGCATGTTTTCAACCCAGTTGAGGCTGTCAAACACGCGGAACACGTCGACGCCGGTTTCGGCCGCCTGTCGCACAAACTCGCGCACCACATTGTCCGGGTAGTTGGTGTAGCCCACGCCGTTGGAGGCGCGCAGCAGCATCTGGGTCAGCACGTTCGGCATCGCCGCGCGCAGGTCGCGCAGGCGTTGCCACGGGCATTCCTGCAAGAAGCGATAGGCCACGTCAAAGGTCGCGCCGCCCCAGCATTCGACCGAGAACAGATCGGACAGGTTCGATGCATAAGCGGGCGCCGCCTTGATCATGTCGATCGAGCGCATCCGGGTCGCCAAAAGCGACTGGTGCCCGTCACGCATCGTGGTGTCGGTCAGCAGCAGCTTCTTCTGATCCAGCATCCAGTCGGCAACGGATTTGGCGCCTTTCTCTTCCAGAAGGTTGCGCGTGCCCGCCGGGATGTCGGTGCCATGGGCCGGGGCTTTGGGTGCTTTCAGCCCATCCGCCGGGGCCGCGCGGCCTTCGGTTTCCGGGTGCCCGTTCACGGTGATATCCGCGATATAGGTCAGGACCTTGGTGCCGCGGTCACGACGTTTCTTGAAATTGAACAGGTCCGGCGTCTCGTCGATGAATTTGGTGGTGTATTCATTCGACAGGAAGGTCGGGTGCTTCAGCAGGTTTTCGACAAAGGCGATGTTGGTCGACACGCCGCGAATCCGAAACTCGCGCAGCGCCCGGTCCATCCGCGCAATCGCCGCTTCGGGGGTTTGCGCATGGGCGGTGATTTTCACCAGCAGACTGTCGTAATAGCGCGTGATCACCCCGCCCGCATAGGCGGTGCCGCCATCCAGGCGAATGCCCATCCCGGTCGCCGAGCGATAGGCGGTGATGCGGCCATAATCCGGAATGAAGTTGTTTTGCGGGTCTTCCGTGGTGATCCGGGTCTGCAGCGCGTGGCCGTTCAGGCGGATCTCATCCTGCGAGGCCTTCCCGGTGGCCTCTGCCAGCGTTTTGCCCTCGGCGATGCGGATCTGCGCCTGCACGATGTCGATGCCGGTCACTTCCTCGGTCACGGTGTGTTCCACCTGAACGCGCGGGTTCACTTCGATGAAGTAGAACTTGCCGCTGTTCATATCCATCAGGAACTCAACGGTGCCAGCGCATTCGTAATTCACATGGGCACAGATCTTGCGACCCAGCTCGCAAATCTCGTTGCGCTGTTCTTCGGACAGATAGGGGGCAGGGGCGCGTTCGACCACTTTCTGGTTGCGGCGCTGCACCGAACAGTCGCGTTCCCACAGGTGATAGATCTCGCCGTGGCTGTCACCAAGGATCTGCACCTCGACGTGACGCGCGCGGGTGATCATCTTTTCAAGATACCCTTCGCCATTGCCAAAGGCGGCTTCCGCTTCGCGGCGCCCTTCCAGAACCTTTTCTTCCAGCTCATCCGGCCCGTGGATCGGGCGCATGCCACGCCCGCCGCCGCCCCAGGACGCCTTGAGCATCAGCGGATAGCCGATCTCTTCAGCTTCCTTGGCAATCGCCACCATGTCGTCGCCCAGAACCTCGGTGGCGGGAATGACCGGAACACCGGCCTCGATCGCCACTTTGCGGGCTGACGCCTTGTCGCCCAAGGCTCGCATGGTCGCGGCTTTCGGCCCGATGAAGGTGATGCCGTTGGCTTCGCAGGCATCCACGAAATCCGGGTTTTCCGACAAAAGGCCATAGCCGGGATGGATCGCATCGGCGCCACTTTCGCGAGCGACGCGAATGATCTCGTTGATCGAGAGGTAAGCGGCCACAGGCCCCATCCCTTCGCCGATCTTATAGGCTTCATCCGCCTTGAAACGGTGCAGGCCCAGCTTGTCTTCCTCGGCATAGACGGCAACGGTTTTCTTGCCCATCTCGTTGGCGGCCCGCATTACGCGGATCGCAATTTCGCCTCGGTTGGCAATCAGAATTTTTTGAAACTCGCGCATCGGCATCTCTCCCCGGTGTCGATGAGTGGTGTCTGAGGCGCTGCCGGATCCCCCGGGTGACAAAGGGGGGCAGAGCCAAGATATGCGCGGATTGGTAGGGAATGCTGCACTGCAGCGCAACTGTTTTGTTACAATCTGGCAAGATTTTTTCCGAGATTGGTCAGATTTATTTACCAGTGGTCGCCCGGGCTGGTCAGTTGCGCGCTAGCAATCCGCCAGCCGCACGGGTGATTCGTCCCTCCACTTCCAGCGTCAGGATCTCCGCTGAAAGCTGTTGCGCCGGATGGCCCAGCTCCCGGATCAGTTGGTCTTCTGCCAGGGGGCACGGGCCCAGACGCGCCAAGATTTGGTCGTGCAGCTTGGTGGTGTCCGCCAGGCTGCGCGCCGGTTTCGGGGCAGGGGGATCCCCCTGCTCGCTGGCTGCATCTTGGCGGGAAACAGGGCGGGGTGGCTGCGCAAATACGCCGCGCAGCGCGTCGAATACGTCATCACTGTGCCGCACCAGAACCGCACCATCCCGGATCAGCATGTTGCACCCCGCCACGCGCGCATCAAACGGGTGCCCCGGAACAGCCAGAACCTCACGCCCCTGATCCAGCGCATTGCGTGCGGTGATCAGCGTGCCGGACTTGGCGGCGGCCTCGACCACGATAACGGCCTGGGACAGACCAGAGATGATCCGGTTGCGCAGCGGAAAATGCCGGGCCTGAGGGCTGCGCCCGATCGGTTGTTCAGAGATCCGCAGGCCGTGGCGGGCAATCCTGTGGGCCAGGTCAGTGTTCTCGGACGGGTAGATCAGGTCGACCCCGCCCGGCATCACCGCAATCGTGGCGCCGTGCTCCAACGCGGCCGTGTGGGCGGCGCTGTCAATGCCCCGGGCCAGTCCCGATACCACAACATACCCCGCTTTGGTCAGGTCTGCGGCCAGTCTGCGCGCCATGCGCAGCCCCAGGGACGAGGCATTGCGCGCGCCGGCCAAGGCCACCATCGGGCGTGACAGGGCCGCGCGGTCGCCCATCGCCCAGAAAAACGGCGGTGCATCGGGGATCTGTGAGAGGGTTTGGGGGTAGTCTGCCTGTCCGCGGAAAATAAGCTGTGCCCCCGCCGCGGCACCCTGGCGGATTTCCTCTTCAGCTTTGGCCATCGGGCAGGGGTGATAGGTTTTCACACCGGCGCTGCGCGCGATCTCTGGCAGGGCTTCCAGCGCATTTTGCGCCGACCCATGCGCGTCGATCAGTTTGTAGAAGGTGGAGATCCCTACGCGGTGAGAGCGCAAGAGGCGGAGCCAGGCGAGCTCATCTTCCGCACTGTGGGGTGAGGGGGTGGGGTGGGGGGAAGGGAATAAATCCACGGGCCTCAACCTGTTGTTCCGTCTCTTGCGGGATCAGCATGGCGGGCAAATGGTTAACGCGACCCTAACAGATTGCAGAAAATTTGGGAAAATTGCGAGAAATCGCATCACTCAGGTGGATCACGCAGGTGGATCACTTGGGGGGGAGAGGGCCGGTTTCTCGCGCTGGGCGGAAAACACCGCCCAAAACACCGCCCCGACCAGCAGGCCCATCCCGGTGAACAGGAACAGGGCGGGCAGCGGGCTCTGCCCCGGTGTGCCCTGAATGTCGGTGATATAGATAAAGAGACCCGCCCCCCAGGCGCTCAGAACCCCAAGGGTGAGGGCAACGGAACGCGGAGCGCCGGTGCGGCGTCCGATCCCCCAAAACAGCGCCACCGCCAGTGCCGTGAGCGGGGCCACATAGATCAGGCCAAAGGTGAAGCTTGCCGCGATGAACAGCAGAAAGGTGAATGGCAGGGCCACCAACTCGTATTCAAGCAGGCTGCCACCGCCAAAGGCGACCATGCCTTCGATCAGGAAAAACGCAGCCCAGCAAGCCACGCCGATGGCAAAGAGCGCGGCGAGCGTCCAGAGGGTGGAGATGAGGTAAATCCGGAGAGCTGTGGGTATATCGGTCATACTGTCTTTTGATCATCGGGGCTGCACAGACGCAAGGGGATTGCCGCATGGCCGGGCGCGTGCGGCTTATGTCCGCGTGTTGCGGTGTCACCTGCGCGGGGGCGGTAAAACCGGGGCGAAACGGGGACCTGCCCCTAACCCCTAAGTGAGGTCTTTCTCAAAATACATCACTTCCAAGGGGAGCGGCCCGTTCGAAGTGTCCAGCTGGGCAATGGCAACCTCGCGGCGGGCCCAGCCATTGCGCATGTAAAACCGCTGTGCCCTCAGGTTTTCTTTCACACAGGCAAGGCGAGCCTGCCCATGTCCGGCTGCGGCGATGCGGCGCTCTCCATCCGTCAGGAGCAGATCGGCAAGCCCCGTGCCCTGGGCGGTTTCATCAACATAGATCTGGTCGATCTCCGCGCCCAGGATCGCGCAAAAGCCAAGCGGGGCGCCAATTGGCCCCGCGGTTCTGGCGTTTTGCCCAAATGCCGTCAGTCGCCGTTGAAAATCCTCGTCCGTGCGCAGAAGCGTCAGCGCCTTGGGCACGTAATGGCTGTGTGCTCTGATCCATTGTGCGCGCCAGAGATGGGCAAGCGGGAGGGTATCCTCCGGCAGAACAGTCGGATCAGAGCCTTTGTCACGCGGCAGCGCCCCCCACCGTCAGCCCGCCGATCAGCAGGGTGGGCTGGCCCACGCCCACGGGCACGGACTGGCCGGCCTTGCCGCAGGTGCCGACGCCGGGATCAAGCGACATGTCATTGCCGATGGCCCGGATCTGTTTCATCGCCTGCGGTCCGTCACCGATCAGCGTCGCACCTTTCACCGGGGCCACGCGTTTGCCGTCTTTCACCAGATAGGCCTCGGTGCAGGAGAAGACGAATTTGCCATTGGTGATGTCCACCTGACCGCCGCCGAACCCAACCGCATGGATGCCGTCCTTCAGTTCGCCCAGCACCTCGTCCGGGGTGGCGTTGCCGCCTTCCATGATCGTGTTGGTCATGCGTGGCATGGGCGCATGGGCATAGCTTTCACGCCGCCCGTTGCCGGTGGGGGCCACCCCCATCAGCCGCGCGTTCTGGCGGTCCTGCATATAGCCCAGCAAGATCCCGTCTTCGATCAGCACCGCGCGGCCCGTGGGGGTGCCCTCGTCATCCACCGACAGCGATCCGCGCCGGTCGGGCAAAGTGCCGTCATCGACCACGGTCACGCCTTTTGCCGCCACCTGCTGGCCGACCAGGCCGGAAAACGCTGAGGTGCCCTTGCGGTTGAAATCCCCTTCAAGCCCATGGCCGACCGCCTCGTGCAGCAGGATACCGGGCCAGCCATTGCCCAGCACCACATCCATCATCCCGGCAGGGGCGGGGATCGCGTCGAGATTGACCAGAGCGATGCGCAGCGCCTCGCGGGCGTGGGCCTGCCAGCTGGAAGGCTCCAACAGGCCGGACAGACCAATCCGCCCGCCGCCGCCGGAACTCCCGCTTTCGCGCCGCCCGTCCTGTTCCACGATCACCGAGACATTCAGCCGGGTCATGGGACGCGTGTCGGTCACAAGCTGCCCGTCCGGGCGCAGGATCTGCACCTCCTGCAACGAGGCCCCCATCGAGGCAGAGACCTGCACCACGCGGGTGTCCAGGTCGCGGGTGAAGGCGTCGATTTCGCGCAGCGTATCCACTTTCACTGAAAATTCCGCATCTTCCATCGGGTTGGCATCGCTATAAAGCCTGCGGTTGGTGGGGGTCGGGGCGTCCGCCCAATGTCCGCCCCCGTTGCCCACCGCCAGCCGTGCGGTGCGGGCGGCGCGGGCAATGGCGGCCTCAGACAGCTCGGTGGAATGGGCATATCCGGTGGTTTCGCCCTTCACGGCGCGCAGCCCGAACCCTTCCGAGGCGTCATAGCTGGCATTTTTCAGGCGCCCGTCATCGAAGATCAGGGATTCGGAGCGGCGGCGCTCGAAAAACAATTCGCCATCATCGGCCCCATCGGTGGCCGCGGCCAGCTGGGATGTGGCGCGGGATTGGTCGATATGGGTGTCGAAGGGGCGAAAATCGGTGGCTTTGGTCATCGGGTCCTCAAAAAACGGCGATTTGACATGGATCAATGCTTAACCTGCGAAGGTTTTCCTTGTCCCATCCGTTGTAATATGGTTTCAAACCAAAGAGAAACAATGGAATCCCGCGAAATTCCTCCGGTTGTCATTTTCGCCAGTGAGAAGGGCGACGTGTCAGCGAGAGCACCGAGGGAGAGCCATTGTCCAGAAAACGATCCGGGTGGGGCCGAGGTGACATGCGGCAAACCCCCGAACAGGGATGAAAAGACATATGAAGCGTTTCAGCAGCATGAAGGCCACTGCAACTGCCGTTCTGGCCGCCACCTTGACCGCAACCGGGGCATCGGCCCAGGACGTTCTGCCGGACAATCTGGAAGTGATCGGCAAGCCGGTGGATGGCGCCACGGGGTTCCAGCCTGCCGCCACCAATATCGCTCAGGCCACTCAGGGCCTGGATGAGATGCTGCTTTACATCATTGTTGCCATTGCCCTTTTTGTCACGGCCCTGCTGATTTGGTGCATCCTGCGCTTCAACCGCCGCGCCAACCCGGAGCCTGCAACCTTTACCCATAACACCCCGATCGAAATCGCCTGGACGATCATTCCGGTGATCATCCTGGTCTTCATCGGGGCCTTTTCGCTGCCGGTGCTGTTCAAGCAACAGGTGATTCCCGAAGGGGACGTGGTGATCAAGGTGACCGGGTATCAGTGGTACTGGGGCTATGAATATCCCGAGCACGAGTTTGGCTTTGACAGCTTCCTGCTCGATAAATCCGCGCTTGAGGAACATGGCTACAAGCAAAGCGATTACCTGCTGGCCACCGATACCGCCGTCGTGGTGCCGACCGGCAAGAAGGTTGTGATGCAGGTGACCGGGGCAGACGTGATCCACAGCTGGACCATCCCCGCCTTTGGCGTGAAACAGGATGCGGTTCCGGGCCGTCTGGCTGAGCTGTGGTTCGAAGTGGAACCGGGCAATGAGGGCATCTATTTCGGCCAGTGTTCGGAACTTTGCGGCAAGGATCACGCCTATATGCCGATCACGGTGAAAGCCGTCACCGCCGAGGAATATGACGCCTGGCTGAAAGGCGCCGTGGCGGAATATGCCGGCAATCCCGACAGCCTTCCCGCCGCCCAATCCGGGGTGCAGGTGGCGTCAGCCGAGTAAGACATTGCGCGGGCGTGCGGCCAATGGATGCCGCTTGCCCCCTTTTACCCGATCCGCCCGCCGCCCCCTCCCGCCTGAACGTCCGGGACCACCCGTGACCAAAGGCAAGCGCAGAGGGACGGCCCGCCAAGAGTGAGGACAGATGAGCGACGCAAGTATCAACAGCAACCTTCAGGCCCCTTCCCAGACCGGTGATGCGGGGTTCGGTGATTATTTTGCGCTTTTGAAGCCGCGGGTCATGTCGCTGGTGGTGTTCACCGCCTTCGTAGGTCTTGTGGTGGCCCCGAACGGGGTGCATCCGCTGATTGCCTTTGCCTCGATCCTGTTCATTGCCGTCGGCGGCGGCGCGTCGGGCGCGCTGAACATGTGGTGGGATGCCGATATCGACCGCAAAATGCGCCGGACCCAGTCACGCCCGATCCCATCGGGGCGTGTGAGCGAAGGCGAGGCTTTTGCGCTGGGCATGACCCTGTCGGTCTTTGCCTGCGTTTTTCTGGCACTTACGGCCAATTTCATGGCCGGGTTCCTGCTGGCCTTCACGATCTTTTTCTACGTGGCGATCTATACGATGTGGCTCAAGCGCTGGACGCCGCAGAATATCGTGATCGGCGGCGCCGCGGGCGCTTTTCCTCCGATGATCGGCTGGGCAGTGGCCACTGGGGGCGTGTCGGTTGAAAGCGTGCTGATGTTTGCCCTGACCTTTGCCTGGACCCCGCCGCATTTCTGGGCGCTGGCGCTGTTTACCAAGGGCGATTATGCCAATGCGGGCGTGCCGATGTTGACCGTGACCCATGGGCGCAAGACCACCCGCGCCCATATCCTTGGCTATACGCTGGTGCTGGCGATCGTCGCCATCGCGCTTGGCCTGACCTCGATCGGCGGGCCGGTTTACATGGCGGTGGCCGTGGTGCTGAACGCCATGTTCATCAAGGGCGCCTGGGAGGTGTTCCGCCGCGACGACACCGCATCGGATGCGGATAAACACAAAGCCGAGCGCGGCCTGTTCAAACTGTCGCTGCTTTACCTTTTTGCCCATTATGGCGCCCTTCTGATCGAAGCAGGGCTGAAACCTTACGGATTGGGAGGCTGGGGCTGATGACGTTCAAACCTGACCACGACCTGCACAAACGCCGCTTTGGCCGCAATATGGGGCTGGGCGCTGTGCTGATCGGTTTTGTTGTGCTGGTCTATGGGATCACCGTGGTGAAAACCTCGGAGCTTTATAAACCCGCGCCCGCAAACGCTGCCGCAAAATCTTCAGCTGCGG
The DNA here is from genome assembly GCF_001307765.1 of Aliiroseovarius crassostreae. Classification (GTDB taxonomy): domain Bacteria; phylum Pseudomonadota; class Alphaproteobacteria; order Rhodobacterales; family Rhodobacteraceae; genus Aliiroseovarius; species Aliiroseovarius crassostreae. Next base: position 346,765 of record NZ_LKBA01000006.1, on the reverse strand, counting down.
AGGCATCTGAATGAGCCTGACCGCGCCCCAGAAAACAGCAGCCAAGATGGTCGGTGTGGTGATCGTGATGGGATCACTCGCCTGGGCATCGGTGCCGTTTTACGACTGGTTTTGCCGGGTCACGGGGTTTGGCGGCGCCACCAGCGTGGCAGAGCAGGGATCGGACGTGGTGCTGGATCAGGAGATCCTGGTGCGCTTTGATGCCTCTCTGGAACGCGGAATGCCATGGGAATTCAAGCCGGTCCAGCATGACATGCGGATCAGGATCGGCGAAACGGGACTGGCCTTTTACGAGGCCTACAACCCGACCGACCGCCCCATCGCCGGCACCGCCAGCTATAACGTCGCGCCATATGCGGCCGGGGGCTTTTTCACCAAGATCGACTGTTTCTGCTTTGAGCAGCAGGTGCTGCAACCGGGCGAACGCGTGACCATGCCGGTCACCTTCTATGTCGACCCCGAACTCACCAAGGACCGCGAGGGCAAGTTCGTCAAGGCGATCACGCTTTCCTACACCTTTCACGAAACCGACCTGCCGGAAGAGGTTGCGAGACTGGCAACCGACGCGAGCGCAGGCAATTAGGGTCTGGACAACAGACCGGACAAAACGGGGCTGATACATGCCCGGAGCAATAGGGACCTGAACGAAAAATGGCACATGCAAAGAACCACGATTATCACATTCTGCCGCCCTCGGTGAATCCGTTCCTCGGTGCGGTGGCGGCGTTTGTCATGCTGTTTGGCGCGGTGAAATGGATGGCAGAGGGCAGCTGGATGCTGTTTGCCGTGGGGTTCCTCGGCGTGCTTTATGTCATGTTCGCCTGGTGGTCGGACGTGGTGCATGAAGGGCAGACCGGCGATCACACCCCGGTGGTGAAAATCGGGCTTCGTTACGGCGTGATCCTTTTCATCATGTCCGAGGTGATGTTCTTCTCGGCCTGGTTCTGGTCCTTCTTCAAACACGCGCTTTACCCGATGACCGAAGGGTCGCCCAAGGTGGATGGCGTCTGGCCGCCCGCAGGCATTGAAACCTTCGATCCGTGGCACCTGCCGCTGATCAACACGCTGATCTTGCTTCTGTCAGGCGCCGCCGTGACCTGGGCGCACCACGCAATTGCCCATGAAAACAACCGCAAAGATCTGGTCAACGGTCTGGCCATTGCGGTGCTCTTGGGCGCGATCTTCACCATGTTCCAGGCCTATGAATACAGCCACGCCGCCTTTGGCTTCTCCGGCAATATCTATGGCGTGAACTTCTTCATGGCGACCGGCTTCCACGGCTTCCACGTGATCGTCGGCACCATCTTCCTCGCGATCTGCTGCCTGCGCGCGATGAAGGGCCACTTCACCCCCGAAAGCCATGTCGGTTTCGAAGCCGCCGCCTGGTATTGGCACTTCGTGGACGTGGTCTGGCTGTTCCTCTTCGCCGCCGTCTACATCTGGGGCGGTTGAATCTGACCCCAATTCGGTCCTAATTGGGCGTGGGAGAGATCCCGCGCCCTTTTCCGTTCCCTGTCAAAGGCCTGGCCATGCGTTGGAAATTCATATTTGCGGCTGTGCTCAGCCTTGTTGTCCTTGGAATATTCCTCTCGCTTGGCACATGGCAGTTACAACGTCTGCAATGGAAAGAGGCGTTGATCGCCGAGATTGACACCAAGATCGGTGCCGATCCGGTGGCCGTGCCAGACACTCCCAATGCGCAGGATCACAAATACCTGCCGGTCGGCGTGATGGGCGCGTTTGATGCGGGCGGGGTGTTTGTCCTTGGCTCTACCCGCGATTTCGGCGCCGGGCATCGGGTGATCTCAGCCTTTGCAATGCCGGACGGGCGGCGCGTTCTTGTGGATCGAGGTTTTGTGCCGGTGCGTGTCGGGCGGCCTGATCTTGAAGCCAGCGCCCCCATGACCCTCACCGGCAACCTGCACTGGCCCGAGGAGCGCGACGCCTATACGCCCGAGGATGACATCGCTGGCAACATATGGTTTGCCCGCGACGTGGAGAAGCTCGCCGCTCATCTGGGCACCGATCCGATCCTGATCATTGCGCGGGAGCAGACCGACCCGGCGATCATCCCCATGCCCGTCACCGCCGCAGGTATCCCCAACCGCCATCTGGAATATGTCGGCACGTGGTTTTTGCTGGCAATCACATGGTCGGTGATGACAGGCTTTGCGCTTTGGCGTATGAAGCGCCGGAACGCCTGATGCGTCACGCTTAAAGGAAGATCAAGATGCGCTATGTTTCGACCCGAGGAGAGGCCCCGGTTCTGAGTTTCGAAGACGCCATGCTGACCGGGCTTGCCCGCGACGGTGGCCTTTATGTGCCCGAAACCGTCCCGACCATGACCACGGATGAAATTGCTGCGCTGGCGGGTGTCTCTTACGAAGAGGCCGCCTTTCGCGTGATGCGCCCCTTTGTCGAGGGCAGCTTCTCGGACGAGGAGTTCCGCGAAATTATCGCCAAGGCCTATGCCGGTTTCGGTCACGAGGCCCGCGCACCGCTGGTGCAGCTGGAACCGGGTCATTTCCTGCTGGAGTTGTTCCACGGCCCGACGCTGGCGTTCAAAGATTTTGCCATGCAGCTGATCGGTCAGCTGTTTCAGGTGGCGCTGGCCAAACGAGGTGAGACGATCACCATCGTCGGGGCCACGTCGGGGGACACCGGCTCCGCCGCGATCGAAGCGTTCCGCGGGCTTGAGAATGTCAATGTCTGCATCCTCTACCCGCATGGGCGCGTCTCAGAGGTGCAGCGCCGCCAGATGACCACCCCGGTTGAGGCCAATGTCCACGCGCTTGCCGTGGACGGGGATTTCGACGACTGCCAGGCGCGGCTCAAGGACATGTTCAATGATTTCGATTTCCGCGACGAGGTGAAACTCGCCGGTGTGAACTCGATCAACTGGGGCCGGGTGCTGGCGCAGGTGGTTTACTATTTCACCGCCGCCGTGGCCGTGGGCGCGCCGCATCGCCGTGTCAGCTTTACCGTGCCGACCGGCAATTTCGGCGACATCTTTGCCGGTTATATCGCCAAGCAGATGGGCCTGCCGATTGACCAGCTGGTGATTGCCACCAACCAGAACGATATCCTGCACCGCACGATGGAAACCGGCGCCTATACCAAAGGTGAGGTGACCCCGTCGATCTCGCCCTCGATGGATATTCAGGTCAGCTCCAACTTTGAACGTGCGCTGTTTGACGCCTATGGGCGCGATGGAAAAGCGGTGCAAAGCCAGATGGCGGACCTTGCCACCGGCGGCTTCACCATCTCGCAGGGGGCGATGGAATACCTGAAGGATCATTTCACCTCGGGGCGTGCCTCGGAAGCCGAGACCTCGGCTGAGATCATGCGCAGCTTTGCCGCCACCGGTGAGGTTCTTTGCCCGCATTCCGCCGTGGGCGTGAAAGTGGCGCGTCAACATATGTCTGATACGGTGATGATCACGCTTGCCACCGCCCACCCGGCGAAATTCCCGGCGGCTGTGAAAGAGGCCTGCGGGCAGGATGCCCCGCTTCCCCCCCGTATGAGCGACCTGTTTGAGCGTGGCGAACGTGTCACCCGCGTCGCGGGCGACCTGGACGCGCTGAAAACCGTGATCCGTGAAAAGATTGGACACTGACCTAGATGGCAATTGAAATCGGACGGCTGGCAAACGGCTTTCGCGTTGTGACAGAAAACATGCCGGGGCTGGAAAGTGCTTCGCTCGGGATCTGGGTCCTGGCCGGTGGGCGCCATGAAACCGAGGCCCAGAATGGCATTGCGCATTTTCTGGAACACATGGCCTTCAAGGGCACCAAGCGCCGCTCGGCGCTCGAGATTGCCGAGGCGATCGAGGATGTGGGCGGCTATCTGAACGCCTATACCTCGCGCGAGGTGACCGCCTATTACGCGCGCGTTCTGAAACAGGATGTGGCGCTGGCCTTTGACGTGATTTCCGACATCGTGCTGAACCCGGTGTTCGACGCGAATGAGATCGAAACCGAACGCGGCGTGATCTTGCAGGAAATCGGTCAGGCGCTGGATACGCCGGATGACGTGGTCTTTGACTGGTTGCAGGAGGTTGCCTTCCCCGATCAGCCACTGGGCCGCACCATCCTGGGTCCGGTTGAACGGGTGCAGAGCTTTACCCGCGACGATCTGGCCGGGTTCGTGGCCCAGCATTACGGCCCCGAACAGCTGATCCTGTCCGCAGCGGGCGCGGTGGATCATGACGAGATCATGCGCCTGGCCGAGGCCACCTTTGGCGGGCTGACCCGTGGCACCCCGCCTGCGCAGGTTGCGGCAGGCTGGGCTGCGGGAGAACGGCACGAAATTCGTGACGGGCTGGAGCAGGTCCATTTCACCCTTGGGCTGGAGGCGCCGAGCTATCGGGATGAGGCGTTTTACGCCGCCCAGCTGTTCAGCTCGGCCCTTGGCGGCGGCATGTCCTCGCGCCTGTTTCAGGAGGTGCGCGAAAAACGCGGCCTGTGCTATTCGATCTATGCGCAGGCGGGCAGCTATGATGATACCGGTATGATGACCATCTATGCCGGCACCTCGTCTGACGATATCGCCGATCTTGCTGGTCTGACGGTGCAGGAACTGACCCGGGCGGCGCAGGATATGTCCGAGCGCGAGATGGAGCGGGCCCGCACCCAGCTCAAGGCCGGGCTGTTGATGGGGCTGGAAAGCCCCTCGGCGCGGGTGGAACGCATGGCGCGGCTGCTGGGGATCTGGGACCGGGTGCCGGGGCTGGAGGAAACCGTGGCCAAGATCGACGCGGTCACGCTGGGGGATATCCAGCGGGTTGGGCGCAAGATGGCGTTTGACGCCCCGATGGCCATGGCGGTCTATGGCCCGGCGGCCAAGGCGCTGCCTCTGTCCGCGCTGAGCGAACGCAGGAAGGCCGCATGATGTTTGGCGCGCTTTCGACCCGTTCTCGAAAGAAAGTTCGGATCGAAACCGAGCGCCTGACGCTGCGCCTGCCGACCCATGGCGATTACCGCGCCTGGGCGGCTCTGCGCGCCTCAAGCCAGGATTTCCTGACCCCGTGGGAACCAAGCTGGGCGGCGGATCACCTGTCGCGCAAAAGCTTTACCAACCGGGTCTATTGGGCGGGGCGTTCGATTGCCAGCGGCACCGCGCTTCCGCTTTTCCTGATCCGGCGCGCCGATCAGGTGCTGGTCGGGGCCATCACCCTGGACAATATCCGCCGTGGCCCGGCACAGGCCGCCACTGCGGGCTATTGGGTGGGCGAATGTTACGCGCGCGAAGGGTATATGCGTGAGGCGCTGAATGCGGTGGTGCATTACGCGTTCAACGATCTTGACCTCAGCCGGCTCGAGGCAGGCTGCCTGCCGGAAAACCTCGCCTCACGTGGGGTGCTGGAAAAGACTGGTTTCAAATATGAAGGTGTGGCGCAGAGTTATCTGCAGATCAACGGGCGTTGGCGCAATCACGTCCTTTATGCCAATCTGAGGTCGGATCGACGCGGGCGCACCCAGGTGGGATAAGACCCGCCGGGCAGGGGGGGATTTCGCTCACGCTCGGGCGTGCTTTTGGTGGCCTCGCTGCGCTCGGTGCCTCCGGCGGGAGTATTTGGACCAAGAAGAAAGAGGGTGTGATGCGAGACGCGGATAAGGTGTTTGAGGCGCGGTTGCGGGGCCAGCTTCTCGAGGCCACGTTTCGCCCGACCGCCCCACATTACCTGGAAGAGCCGCGCGGGCTGTTTCGCGGGGCAGATGGGCTGGTGCTTGCGCCCGGTTGCGTGGAAGAGGTCTCGCTCATCATCCGGGCGTGCCATGACGCCTCGGTGCCGGTGGTGCCCTATGGCGGTGGCACCGGGCTGGTTGGGGGGCAGGTGATGCCTGCCGGGCACTGCGCGCGCCCGGTGATCTTGTCGCTCGAACGCATGACGCGGATCCGTGCCATCTACCCCGAGGAAAATGTTCTGGTGGCCGAGGCGGGTGCGATCCTTGCTGATGTGCAAGCTGCGGCCGAAGGGGAAGGACGGCTGTTTCCGCTGTCGCTTGCCTCGGAAGGGTCCTGCCGGATTGGCGGCTGTCTGTCCACCAATGCTGGCGGGGTGAACGTGCTGCGCTATGGCACTGCGCGCGCGCTCTGCCTCGGGCTGGAAGCGGTGTTGCCGGACGGGCGGATCTGGCATGGGCTGAAACGGCTGCGCAAGGACAATACCGGCTATGACCTGACCAATCTGCTATGCGGGGCCGAGGGCACATTGGGTGTGATTACCGCCGCCAGCCTGCGCCTTGCGCCGCGTCCCCGCGCGCAGGCAACGGCGCTTCTGGTGGTGCCGGGGCCGGTGCAGGCGCTGTCCCTCCTGTCACTTGCACAGGACCTGATCGGTGAGGGGATTTCGGCATTTGAACTGATCTCCGGCACCGGGTTTGCGTTTCTCACCGAGGCCGGCCTTGGCGGCCCGCCCCCCTTTGCACAGGCACCGGCCTGGTCGGTGTTGATAGATCTTGGTCTGGGCGGCGGGCAGGAGGCCGGATCGGCGCTGTTGCACCTATTTGAGTTGGCACAGGAAAAAGGCTTGGTGAGTGACGGGGTCATCTCTCAGTCCGAAGCGCAGCGCGCGGCCCTGTGGAAACTGCGCGAAGAAATCCCCCTGGCAAACCGCCATGTGGGGGCGGTGTCTTCTCACGATATCTCGTTGCCACTGTCGGAAATTCCCGCCTTTCTGCGGCGCGCGGACGCCGCCATTGCCCAGCTCGGCCCGTTTCGCATCAATGCGTTTGGCCATCTGGGGGATGGCAATCTGCACTATAATATCTTTCCGCCAAAGGGGCAGCGGACGTATGACCACGCCGCGCAGGCCGCTGACATTCGCGTCGCGGTCTACGAGCTTGTCCAGCAAATGGGCGGATCCTTCTCCGCCGAACATGGGATTGGCCGGCTCAAACCCGAAGAGCTCGCCCGTTACGCGGATCCGACGCGGCTTGCCACCTTGCATGCGATCAAACAGGCGCTCGACCCCAAAGGGATCATGAACCCGGGGGTGATGTTTCCCCTTGGCTGACGGCCGGTTGTGGCCTGTGCCGCGCACCTTGCAAGGATGGTGGACGTTTTCAGGTATTGCTGGGATCTGACACCACCGGGATAGGTTTATTTTCTGGTGTCAAATATCCCGGGGTGAGGCCGCTAAAGCGTTTCGGGATAAACTTGAGTCACAAGTGATTTCGAAACGCCCGCAACATCAGTAGGATTCGAGCGTTTCGCCTCATTATTGTGTCTCAATAATAAGTCGAAACGCTTTAGGCCGGCCCCTTTTCCCACCCCGTGCAAAGCCTCTCGGAGACCCCCTCAGACACCTGTTTCTCCCATATCGGTCAAACACAGGCGGTAGAAATCTGACCACGGGCACTGTCCGCCCAAACCAATCGGTCAAAACAGTGATGCCCTGCCTTTGGGTGAAGGCAGGGCATCGCACGGGGTCGATGAATATCGTCGTGCACAAGCAGTGTCTGTTGCTCCACAGACAGGTCCTTCTCTAATGATCAAACCTTAACAACCCGTTCACGATGTTTGGGTTTTTCGGATTACAGCCCCTCAAACTCGCACAGGATATGCACATCCATTCCCATATCCTGCAAGATCTTGCGACCGCCGAGTTCCGGCAGGTCCACGATGAAGGCGCAGCCCACGATGTCGGCACCGACACGTTCGAGCAGCTTGATCCCAGCCCCTGCCGTGCCCCCGGTGGCCAGAAGGTCATCCACCAGCAAGACCCGCTCACCGGGCTGGATTGCATCAGTGTGCATCTCGACCACCGCTTCGCCATATTCCAGCGTATAGGCCTGGGAATGGGTCTCACCGGGCAGTTTACCCTTCTTGCGGATCGGCACAAAACCGGTGCCCAGCTGATGCGCAATCGCGCCGCCGATGATGAAGCCGCGCGCCTCAAGCCCGACCACCTTGTCAATCGGCTGCCCCGCATAGGGGTGCAGCATCTGGTCGATCGCCATGCGCATCCCGCGCGGATCGGCAAACAGCGTGGTCACATCGCGAAACAGGATCCCTTCATGCGGGAAATCAACAATGGTGCGGATGTAATCTTTGACGGTCTTCATAGCTTTCCCTCGGTGGTGATGCGCATCAGGGCCTCAAGCGGTCCCCGGCGGAACTTACGCAACCAGAAAAGCGCAAACAATGCGCTTATCGTCACAAATCCAATGGAATAGGCAAATATTCCGGGGGACGACATCTGCCCGTCCAGCAGTCCCATTGCCTCCAACAGGCCCATGCCGATCACGATATGGGCGACGTAAAGTGTCAGGGTCATGCGACCGGGGGCCACAAACAGAAGCTCGACCCGGAACAGCCAGATCAGCGGGGTGATCAGCAGGGTCGCGCCCAGCAGCGCGGTGGCCGAGGCCCCCGCGACCAGCATGTAAAGTGGACCGGGTGGCAGGGGGGCGGTGCCCAGAACCTCCCCCAATTCAGGCAGTTCGATCAGGCGTTGCGACAGACGCTCACCCAGATAGGCCACAAGGGCGCCACCGATCAGCAGGGACAGCTGGACCGGCAGGTGATCAAGCTTCAGCCGGCCAAGCCACAGGCCAAACAGCAAGAAAGCCAGCCACGGGAACACCGGATGCCAGCCATTGTAAAGGGAATGGCGCAGAAAGCCCGCGAGGGTCCAGAAATCCGCATAAGCCAGCCGGTCCCAATCCCATCCGACATTGTAATCCAGCGTGATCTGCGCCAGCACCCCAAGCCCTACCAAAAGGGCGGCCCCGGACAGAAGGCTGCGGTTGGAGGCCCCCAGCAACAGGGCGGCCGCTGCAAAGTAAAGCCCATAGAAATGCAGAATATCCGCCTCGAAAATCAGCATATTTCCCATGCCGATTGCAAACAGGAACAGGGCACGCCGCAAAACCAGATGCCAGCGCGCCGATCCAAGCGAAAGGCTTACCCCCGCAAGGATCACGAACAGCGCGGCGGCGCGCCCTTCGATCAACATGGTGAGCGTGGCGGGCCAGTCCTCGGCCCAGCCAAGCGCGATATCCGCCCCGCCCCAGCCACCCCCCGTGGCCAGCTCGGCCGCGATGCGGAAATTGACCAGCACCATGCCGGCAAAGGCCAGAAACCGTGCGATATCAATACCCTGATTGCGCATCAGAGCACGCGACCCGCCACCGCATCCAGTTTGGCCAGCAGTGCGGGGTCGCGTTTGTCCGGCGCGGTCATGATGGCGAAATCCAATGCGTGATCGCAGCCCTGCGGGCAGGGCGCATGGGTGGGCCCCAGCAGTTTCGGCAGGCGCGCCACAAGCTCACGCGCCTTGGCCGCATTGTCGCCCACCGTGGCAATCACCTGCGCCACATCCACATTCTCATGGTCGGGGTGCCAGCAATCGAAATCGGTGACCATCGCAATCGAGGCGTAGCACAGCTCGGCCTCACGGGCGAGTTTCGCCTCGGGCATATTGGTCATGCCAATGACGTCACAGCGCCATTGCTCACGATACATCCGGCTTTCCGCGAGGGTCGAAAACTGCGGCCCCTCCATCGCCAGATAGGTGCCCCCCCGATGCACGGTGATGCCCGCCGCCCGCGCCGCTTCGAAACAGGCCTGCCCCAGCGGGTCGCAGGTCGGATGGGCCAGCGGAACATGGGCCACGCAGCCGGTGCCGAAAAAGCTTTTCTCCCGCGCGAAGGTCCGGTCAATGAACTGATCCACAATGACAAAATCCCCCGGCGGCATGTCTTCGCGGAACGACCCGCAGGCCGAGATCGCAACCACATCCGTGACCCCCAACCGCTTCAGCGCGTCGATATTGGCGCGATAGGGCACTTCGGTAGGGGAATGCACATGGCCGCGCCCGTGGCGGGGCAGAAAGGCCATCGGAACTCCGTCAAGCTGCCCGGTCAGAATCTCGTCCGAAGGCGGCCCCCATGGGGTGTCCACCGCCTGCCATGTCGCGTCTTTCAGCCCGTCGATCTCATAGACGCCCGAGCCGCCGATCACGCCGATCATCCTGTCCATTCTGCCCTCCTCATATCTGTCTGGCGCGACTCTGGTCCGAGGGGGGGCGCGGTGCAAGAGCGAATCAGTGCAGATGCAGCAACTCCCGCACCAGTTTTCGTGCAAATCCAGGGGGACAGGGGCGCGCGCCGGGGTTTCAATTTGCGCCAATCCCCGTTAGGAACGCCTGAACGCGAACAATCCTTAACGCGTTTCGATTTCAATCTGGCACAGGCCAGAAATCGAAACGCGGCAAGAGATATCATAATGTCGACGTTTCAAGAGAAACCTGTGTGTCAGGTTTGCCTCGAAACGCCCCAATCAGGTGACCCCATGCCCCGAGCTCTTCTGGCCCGTTATGCCGCCCGTATAGAACGCCCCGACCTGCGCCTGTCGCCGAGCGTCGCGCTGACACCGTCGCGGCTGAAAACCGAAATCCTGTCGGGCCTGACCGTGGCGCTGGCGCTGGTGCCCGAGGCGGTGGCCTTTGCCTTCGTGGCGGGCGTGCACCCGCTTGTGGGTCTGTATGCAGCCTTCATGGTGGGGCTGATCACCGCGGTGATCGGCGGGCGTCCGGGCATGATCTCGGGCGCAACCGGCGCGCTGGCCGTGGTGATGGTGGCTCTGGTGGCGGACCATGGGGTGGAATACCTGTTTGCCACCGTGGTGCTGATGGGGATCTTGCAGATCTTTGCCGGTGTCATGCATTGGGGCAAGTTCATCCGGCTGGTGCCGCATCCGGTGATGCTGGGCTTTGTGAACGGGCTGGCCATCGTGATTTTCTTGGCCCAGCTGACGCAGTTCAAACAGCCGGGCAATCCCGACGCGTGGCTTGCCGGCACCCAGCTTTACATGATGCTGGGCCTTGTTGGCCTGACCATGTTGATCATCTGGGGCCTGCCAAAAATCACCAGCATCATCCCCGCGCCGCTGGCCGGGATCGGTATTGTCGCCGGGGTGGTGATTGCTTTTGGGATCAACGTGCCCACCGTTGGGGATATGGCCTCGATCAAAGGCGGGCTGCCCAGCTTTCACTGGATGTTTGGCGAGGGTGAGGGGCTTTACGGCACGATGCTTGCCCCCTTCACGCTGGAAACGCTCTGGATCATCCTGCCTTACGCAGTGATCCTCGCGGCCATCGGCCTGATTGAAAGCCTTCTGACCCTGAACCTTGTGGGCGAGATGACCGGCCAGCGCGGGGGCGCGTCGCAGGAATGTATCGCGCAGGGCACGTCGAATGTGGTGACCGGCTTTTTCGGCGGCATGGGCGGCTGTGCGATGATCGGCCAGTCGATGATCAACGTGAAATCGGGCGGGCGCACGCGCATTGCCGGCATCGCCGCAGCCCTGTTCCTGCTGCTGTTCATCGTCGCCGCCTCCAGCTGGATCGAGATGATCCCGCTCGCAGCCCTTGTTGGCGTGATGTTCATGGTGGTGATCGGCACCTTCGCTTGGAACTCTGTCCGGATCCTTACCAAAGTGCCGCGTCTGGATGCCTTTGTGATCATCCTGGTGACCGGCGTGACCGTCTACGAAGACCTTGCGGTGGCCGTGGTGGTGGGGGTGATCGTTTCGGCGCTGGCCTTCGCCTGGCAGAACGCCTCGCATATCCATGCCCGCACCCGTGTGGACGAAGACGGCCATCGCAAGGTCTATGAAATCGAAGGCCCGCTGTTCTTCGGATCCGTGGAGGGGTTCCTGGAGCTGTTTGACGTGGAAAATGACCCGGAAATCGTGGTGCTGGAATTTGCCGAAAGCCGCGTCGTGGACCAGTCCGCCCTGCAGGCGATCGAAGCGATTGCTGTGAAATATGAAGCTGCTGGAAAGTCGATCCAGCTGCGCCACCTGTCGCGTGACTGCCACAAATTGCTGAACAAGGCGGGGCACCTGATGGTCGATAGCGATGACGACCCGGATTACGAAATTGCCGTGGATTACTCGGTCAAAACGGGGATCCTGGGCGGGCATTAATACCCCGCTCTGATCCAGAAGAAAGGGCGTCCCGGTTTGGTCGGGGCGCCCTTTTTTGTGCAAGATCCACCGGCAGATCACTCATCCGGGCGCTTCAGTTCAAACTGATCCCGCACCAATGTGTAATTGCGGTATCCCATCCGTGCGAGCAGCCCCTTTGCGGTTGGGTCAAAGATCCCATCGACCATACACTCGTCATTCAAATGCACGCCGACCACCTCACCGAAACAGACGTAATTTTCGGCACCGGGCAGGCGGGTGATCTGGGTCAGCTTGCATTCCAGCGCCGCAGGGGCGGCCGCAATCCGGGCGCAGCTGATCACCTCGCAGTCGGTTTTCTCAAGCCCCGCGCGGGCAAATTCATCCACCTCGCGCCCATAGCTACCCGAGCTGACATTCATCGCATGTGTCATATCTTCCTGGACAAGATGCACGCAAAACACGCCGGTATTGTTGATATTGTCCAAGCTGTCCTTGCCCAGATCGCGGTCAGGCTTTCCGGCGGTTGAGGCAAACATCACCTGCGGGGGATCATAGGCGACCCCGTTGAAAAACGAATAGGGGGCAAGGTTGTCACGGCCCTGCGCGTCGCGGGTGGCAATCCAGGCAATCGGGCGGGGGGTGATCACCGCATTGAACGGGTTATGTGGCAGGCCATGCCCGTTTTTTGGTTCGTAAAACATGCGCTTCTCTCTTTTCTCGGAGCTGTGATCTTGTTAGCAGCATCGCAGGGACAGAGGAAAGGGACAGAGGAGAGGGGGCCGCAGTGTATACGCTCAGCGTAGAACGGGATGAGGATTGGTGGGAGGTGGAAGCCCTCTATGACACCTGCTTTGCGCCGGGGCGTGAGGCGTTGTCTTCCTACCGTCTGCGTCATGGGGTGGCTCCGGTGCGCAGCCTGTCGATGGTTGCGCGCGACGGTGACGGCATTCTGGCCGGGGCAATCCGCTACTGGCCGGTGCTGATTGGTGGGTACCGGACCCTGTTGCTGGGCCCGGTTGCAGTGCACCCGACCCGGCAGGGCGAAGGGCTGGGCGGATTGTTGATGCGGGGCAGTCTGGATCAGGCCCGCAAGGAAGGCTGGCCGCGGGTTCTACTGGTTGGGGATGCGCCCTATTATCGTCGGTTTGGCTTTACCCGGCTCGATCATGTGACCATGCCGCCGCCCACCAACCCCGACCGGGTTCTGGGGCTGGAATTGCAGCCCGGGGCCTGGCGTGGCGTTCAGGGAGCGGTTCGGAAGTTTGGACCTGAATGAGGGCTCTTGCCCGCACTGCGCCTTCGGTGCCTGGGCGTAAGATGGCTGAGGGCGCAGATCGCGTGTGCAGGCGCTGACGGGCACCTCATAGCGCGCGCCTCCCTTGTGACGTCCCATGTGACGTCCCGCGTGGCCCGGTTTAAAACCCAGTCCGAGTCCCAGTTTGTTCGCCAGTCCTCTCCCCTGTGGGAGCTGACGTCTTGCCGCCCATAAAAACAGCAGCCCCGCCCCGCAGAGCGTCACAAACATCATGGCAACCATCACGTCCTCCCCTTTCAGGAGAGACCCTGCCACGGGTGCGTGAAGAAGTGGTTAATCCGTGTCGCCAAAGCGTTTCGACCTCACCCTGAGACAGGGAAAAGTCGAAACCCCTTATTCGGATTGAAAGGAATGGCGGTTGCGCGCAATCCAATCAACCACCGCCCCGCGCACCGACTGATCCCCCGACAGGCGGGCATCATCAATACAGGCGCGCAGCTCTTGCAGGTTGATCCGTCGGATCAGGCTTTTCACCGGGCCGATAGATGCGGGCCGCATCGAGAGATGTTTCATGCCGAGGGCCGCAAAACAGGCGGCCTCGATCGGGCGGCCCGCATCTTCGCCACAGAAGCTGAGCGGCGTGCCCACCTCTGCGCAGCGGTCCACGATCTCTTCGATCACGTTCAGAAAGCTGACATTCAGCGTGTCATAGCGCCGCCGCACCCGTTCGTTTTCACGATCTGCCGCGTAAAAGAACTGTTTCAGGTCATTGCCGCCGATCGAGATGAAATCCGCCATTTCAAAGAACAGCCGCGGGGCAAACACCATCGAGGGGGTTTCCAGCATGGCACCGATTTCAAGCTTTTCGGGCAGCACATGGCCCAGCTTGCGTTCGCGCTCGACCTCGGACAGCAGCATTTCACGGGCGTCGCGAAACTCGTCCAGCTGGGCGATGAAGGGGAACATGACGGTGAGCGTGCGCCCTTGCGCCGCCCGGATCAGGGCCTGCAGCTGCATCCGCATCATGCCCGGCTTGTCCAGCCCCACGCGGATTGCGCGCCAGCCCAGGGCCGGGTTCGGTTCGTCCAGCGGGTTCATGTAAGGCAGCACCTTGTCCGAGCCGATATCCAGCGTGCGAAACACCAGCCGCTTGCCATGGGCCGCATCCATCACACGGGCGTAGGTGTCGACCAGTTCCCCCCGGCGCGGCACTTTGGACACGGTCAGAAACTGCAGCTCGGTGCGAAACAGGCCCACGCCCTCGGCGCCGGAATTTTCCAGGCTGGGCAGGTCGGCCATCAGCCCCGCATTCATATGCAGCTTCACCTCGGTGCCGCAAAGCCCCTTTGCGGGCTTGTCGCGCAGGGAGCGGTAGCGTTCCTGTTGCTGAGCTTCCATCAGCATCTTGTCACGAAACGCGCCAATGATGCTTTCTTCGGGGCGCAGATGCACGGTCGCATGTTCGCCATCCACCAGGATGTGATCCCCGTTCAGCGCCTCGGTGGCGATGCGCCCGGCCTGCACCACAAGCGGGATGGCCCAGGATCGTGCCACGATGGCGGCGTGGCTGGCGACGGACCCTTCCTCAAGGACGATCCCCCGCAGCCCACGCCCATATTCCAACAGCTCGCCCGGTCCGATATTGGTGGCGATCAGGATCGGGTTTTCCGGCATTTCCGCGCCGGTTTCGCGCCCCTGACCGGTGAGGATACGCAGAAGGCGGTTTGACAGGTCATCCAGATCATGCAGCCGTTCGCGCAGATAGGGATCGGGCACCTGGCTCATCCGGGCGCGGGCCGCGGATTGTTCTTTCTCAACCGCCGCCTCGGCCGACAGGCCGCGCGAGATGTCTTCTTCCATCCGGCGCATCCAGCCCTTGGAATTGGCAAACATCCGGTATGCTTCGAGCACCTGCATATGCTCTTTGTCCTTGGTGCCGGCCCCGCGCTGGGCCGTCTCCAGCAGTTCGTCGACCTTCAGGCGCAGCTCTTCGACCGCTTCTTGCAGGCGGCACAGTTCGACAGCGGGGTCATCCGCCACCGGGTTTGTGACCACCACGCGCGGTTCATGCAGCCAGACATGGCCCTCTGCAGCACCTTCCTGGCCGATCTGACCCTGGAAGGTTGCGGGGCGCTGGTGCAGGGCGGCCATGGCGGCGCCTTCGCCGATAAACGCCCCCAGCTCGGTCATTTCGGCCAGCACCATGGCGACCACTTCCAGCCCGTAAAGCTCGTCGGAACTGTATTCGCGCGCCTCTTTCGACTGGACCACCAAAACGCCCAGCTTTTCGCCCAGCCGTTGCACGGGCACACCAAGGAAGCTGGAATAGATCTCCTCGCCGGTTTCCGCCATATAGCGAAACCCTTTTTCCGAGGGGGCATCCTTGGAGTTGATCGGGCTTGCGGTTTTTGCCACGCGGCCAACCAGCCCTTCGCCCATGCGCAGCCGGGTCTTGTGCACCGCTTCGGGGTTCAGCCCTTCGGTGGCACAGAGTTCCAGCGTTTCCGCGTCACGAAACAGGTAGATGGAGCAGACCTCCACCCCCAGGCTTTCGGCAATCAGCGTGGTGATCCGGTCCAGCCGTTCCTGCCCCTCGGACGCGGCGGCGAGGGTTTCGCGCAGGCTGACCAGGAGCTTGCGACTGTCGGATTGCGGGCGTTCTGCCATTGTCGTGCCTCTCCCTTGCACGGCTTCGCCCAATTGGGCGGTGTTCCTTGAGAACCTGAGTGCCCGATGGTAGGCGAATTGTCCAGCGTGGCAATATGTGCAGGCAAGGGGGGATGGGGCGCTGAGGATCGGTCTGGGGAAAACTTTCCTTTTGACAACAAGGGCTTGCTTTTTGGTGGTGGGAAGGCGGGGTCGCAACAACCATAACGTGAAATCTCAAATCTTTCTGCATTGCCTGTCAAATGGTCAGTCCTGCGGGGGGAGGGCCCAAGGAACAGGCCATTTGTAACGGGTTCAGCGCCGGGATATTGCCCTTTGAGCCGGGGTGGGCTGGGGAAAATGTTCTTTTTCCTCACCGTGATCTGGTGCTGGGTGGGAAGCTGACCTAGCTTTGTTGTAAATTCCTCCCGAAAATCGGGATTTCCAGACAAAAGGACTTTGCTATGACTGTGCGACAAACCAATGGCCGTGGGCGGCGTTACGCATCCGTGCTGGAAACCGTGGGGGACACGCCGGTGATCCGGCTGAACCGGATCGGTCCGGATCATGTCAATCTGTTCGTCAAGCTTGAGGCGGCCAACCCGGCGGGGTCGGTCAAGGACCGGCTGGCTTTGAATATTATCGAAGCGGCGGAACGCTCCGGTGCGCTCAAGCCGGGGCAAACGGTGATTGAGGCCACTTCGGGCAACACCGGTATTGGTCTGGCCATGGTCTGTGCTGCCAAGGGCTATCCGCTGGTGGTGACTATGGCCGAAAGCTTCTCGGTTGAGCGTCGTCGCCTGATGCGGTTTCTTGGTGCAAAGGTGGTGCTTACCCCCAAGGAGCTCAAAGGGTTTGGCATGTATTCCAAGGCCAAGGAGCTGGCCGAGAAAAACGGGTGGTTCCTTGCCAGCCAGTTTGAAACCGACGCCAATGCCGACATCCATGAAAACACCACCGCGCGAGAGATCCTTGCCGATTTCGAGGGGGAAAAACTGGATTACTGGGTGACCGGCTATGGCACCGGCGGCACGGTCTCTGGTGTGTCGCGGGTGCTGCGCCGTGAACGCCCCGACACCAAGATCATCCTGGCAGAACCCGCCAATGCGGCGCTGATCAGCTCGGGCTATGTGAACACCCGCAACGAGGAAAACCAGCCCACCGAAGGCCACCCGGATTTCAACCCGCACCCTATACAGGGCTGGACCCCGGATTTCATCCCCCATGTGCTGCAAGAGGCGCTGGACAAGGGCGGTTATGATCAGTTGATCAAGGTGCCGGGGCCGGATGGCATTGCGCTCTCGCAGCGACTGGCCGCAGAAGAGGGCATCTTCGTCGGCATCTCGGCAGGCGCCACACTGGCCGCCGCCCTTGAGGTCGCCAAGGATGCCCCGGAGGGCGCAAATATCCTTGTCATGCTGCCCGACACCGGCGAACGCTACCTGTCCACGCCGCTGTTTGAAGGCATCGCGGAAGGGATGTCCGAAGATGAAGTGGCGATTTCGCAATCCACCCCTTACGGGCAGATGGGCTAAGCGCCTCATCTGGAACACGCTCCCCCGGCCTTCGGGGCGCGGGGGAGTGCAGGGCGGGGCGGGATGCAGCGCAAAACCGGCAGTTTCGATGATCCCGGCCTGCCTGCGGAGGATGTGCTGCCCCTCCTCATCGTGATGAAGAAGGTCATCCGCGACAATGAGATCGCGGGGGTGGATCTGACCCAGCCCTTTTTCCATTCCCCCTCGGCGGCGCCCCCAAGGCTGCATTCCGATTTCTACGCGGAAATATCCGCCCTCTGCGCCTCGGATCCCGCGATGGATGCCGGTGCGGCCATGCTGCAGGCGGCACGAAATCTTGGCCTGACACATGGGCCCGTGACCCGATAGCCCCCCTTCTTGGCGTGCGCAAAGTGCCTACGATACGGCGCTAGACTTTGATGGGAAACCTGATCATCATCTTTAAAGCGTTTCGAGATTAACTTGAGACACAAGTTGATTTCGAAACGCCCGCAACATCAGTAGGTTTCGAGCGTTTCGCCTCATTACTGTGTCTCAATAATAAGTCGAAACACTTTAGGATATCGTAAAGGCATTTCATAGGGGCAGGGTGAGTGAGACACGCGTTCGGGGTCAGTCCGTTTTGTTTGGGAATTTTGCTGGCCACGGATGCGATGGCCGGATGTCCGCAGGGACAGGAAGCATTCACCTCCTGCCGGTTTGATGACCGCGGCACCGAGGTTTTTGTGTGTTTCGATGATCAGGTCGCAACCTACAGCTATGGGCCGATTGGCGGCACCCCTGACCTGTTCCTGTCAGAACCCATTGAAACTGTTGATTTTGAACCCTGGTCGGGGCTTGGAACCGCGATCAGCGAATCCGTCACGTTTTACAACCACGACTATGGCTATAATGTCGGCGGCGGTTTTGAACGACCGTTTTCCGAGGAAGAGATGCAGCTGCCACAAAGGCGGTTTGGATGGGTTGAGGTAACAGAAAGCGGCGTGCGGGCCGCCCGGTTCGAATGCACCCCCGAAACGGTCACCTATGGGTTTGGGGGCGGGCTTTATGATGCCAAAGTGGCGGCCGGTCAGAGCTGGGACTGGGACAGCAAGACCTGGATCTCGGAGCATTCTACGTCCGTGGCCACGCCGATCCTGATGGAAACCCGCCAATATGGCGCCGACTTCGATTGCCTGCCCGCCTCGGAATTTGGCATGAATGGCGTCAGGATGGGGGATCCGCTCGCGGCCCTTGGCAAGCTCGGAACCGCCGAGGCCACCGAGGAGACCTCTTTCAGTGATGAACCCATTGATCGGATGACGCTCATTGGCGCGGATATTGATTTCTTCCAGGATGTGGTTGTTACGATCTCCGCCAGCTCACCGAATTGGCAATTGCCCTCGGGTCTCAGGGTCGGCCTGACCCGTGGCGAGGTGATCCGCATCCTCGGACGGGTGCCCGCCAGCTATACCGCCCGGTCAGAGAGTTTCGCGATCCAGACCTGCCCGCAAGGTCAGGGGGCAGAGGAGGAGGTTCCCTTCGGCAAATGGTTTGCGCTGATCGAGTTTGGACAGGACAAGCGTGTGAGCAGACTGACCTTGCTAACCCCCCCGGAATAAAGCGTTTCGACTGTAACCTCGCCATCTCGACCAACACCGCGAACGCTCCCTCTCGCCCCCTCTGCTTGAAGGATCGCGGGAGGAATGTCCGAGGATGACATGGCGATTTTGCAATCCCCGCCTTATGGGTGGATGGGCTAAACGCCCAACCTCGAAGCTTCTCCCCGGCCTTTGGGGAAAGGGGGAGCAAGAAATTGACCCGTTCAACACAGCGCCAATATAAGCATTATGCCCAACATGCTGATTGCCATGGAATGCGCAACGGGCAGATAGTGGGCTTTCCAAAGTTGCAACCCTCGCTCATTCAACTCACATAATCGTTTCGTTTTGCGTAAATTGCTCGGCTCGTGAAATCTCCCCTGGCTTGTCGCAAGGCACATTCAAAACATGCGCGCCCTTATCGCTAAACTATATGGCCCCGCACGTTTCTCCCAAGAAATAACCCAATACTTGGGCTGCGATCCCAGAGATATCGCATCGCAAATAATAGAATTTCAAAGTGAAAAACATAACGATAGCAATCCAGAAAATCGAAAGTACTGATCGCAGCCTTGTGCCAATAATGATCAAGCTCACTCTTTTAGGAAACGCCGACTGCCCCGCAATGGCCTCCTTGCGACAACCGTCCATCAAAAAATAGAGAGCAATTGAGAGTAAGGAATTACTTAATGACAAATAATGCCAAGGCATGATTTTTGATAAATCGGTAACATAATATAGGACAACCAGCGTACTTATAGGATTTTCATCAGATAAA
The DNA here is from genome assembly GCF_001307765.1 of Aliiroseovarius crassostreae. Classification (GTDB taxonomy): domain Bacteria; phylum Pseudomonadota; class Alphaproteobacteria; order Rhodobacterales; family Rhodobacteraceae; genus Aliiroseovarius; species Aliiroseovarius crassostreae. The sequence goes on along the minus strand of NZ_LKBA01000006.1, from coordinate 327,073 downwards.
ATGGCGTTTAGGTCAAGCATGTTCGCCGCTTGAAAAGCGGACAAAGCGAAGAGCAAAACGGTCGTGCACGCAAACCAGAATTTGAAGAGCTCGATAGATTTTGCTGATTGAGATTTAATCCAGATCATCTGTTTCTGAAGGCTGGTTTGGAAATCACTCGGCCACGAAAGATATACAAGTGGAAGATATATCAACGCTGAAGCCTTGGCCATGAAGCGTAAAACTACAATGCTGATCAGTGAGAACGTCCAGCATAAACTAAGTAGAAACGTCAATGGGTTGCGAGGATGCGGGAAAAAGAACACCGAGTGTTTCCAATGAGGGATTGCGTCTATACCTTCGCTCCCTGGAAACATTTCTGGGAGCGACGTTAAATCGTAGACGAATAGTGCTGTGTAATAGTTTTCGGGTAGCTGCTTAATGCCTTGCCGAGAATAAAAGAGAGAGCGAGAGAACTGGACGTACCAAGCGTTGAATAAATGTCCAATGACCAAACCACCGAAGGGAACAGCCACAACCCACAGCCAAATTGGAGCTTCAAAATGGTACAACCAGATACATACCATTACTCCATACAGTTGAAACCGATGAGGCCTATTAACTGCACGCTCAAAGTATTCCTGAGTACTTTTTTGGCTTTCAGGGGATCTCAGGAAAAATATTGGTGTGAGGCATGCCGCTAATAGCAGTGAACCTGACCAGTTGAAAAAAACATCTATGCACCACCAAATAATAACGGTGCTTACAATCGTCTCCAAGCAAGCCAATACCGAAAAAACATTGTGATTTGGATTACCTTGGCGACTGAACCAGACCCACCGTCGCTTCATCTTTGAGATCTCGCTACTACTTAGCCATTGAAACGATTGATTGATGTCACATTCACTCTTTTTTGTCACCACAGTTTAGGGTTGTTTGAGCGTCGGAGAAAGCTTGTCGCCAATCTAGGATTGGCTCCCGTTAAACAGAGTGTTCAGCGATTAGAATCGCGTCCGCTCCGGTCTGAGAACTGCCATCGAAGGGCGCACCCCGTCCGCTTCGCTGTGGTTTGAGCGGGGCGCCCCCAAAAAACAAAACCCCCGGCATCACACCGGGGGCTCTCAATTCACCAGCTGAGGTCGGAGGCGCGCTTACGCTTTCTCCAGCTCAAACGCGTCATGCAGCGCCTGAACCGCCAGCTCCATGTATTTGCGGTCAATCAGCACCGAGATCTTAATTTCCGAAGTGGTGATTACCTTGATGTTGATGCCCTCACGCGACAGCACGTCAAACATCTTGGCCGCCACACCGGTCTGGCTGCGCATGCCAATGCCGACAATCGACACCTTGGCCACATCCGTATCCGCCACGATGTCGTGGAAGTTGATGTGGCCCTGCTCCTTGGCATCCTGCATCGCTTTTTCAGCGCGCGCCACCTGATCGACGGGGCAGGAGAAGGTCATGTCGGTGCGACCTTCTTCCGAAATGTTCTGCACGATCATGTCCACATTGATCCCGGCCTCGGCCAGCGGCGTGAAGATCGCGGTGGCAATCCCGGGGCGGTCCGCCACCGAAATCAGGGTCATTTTGGCTTCGTCGCGCTGATAGGCGACACCGGATACGGCGTTTTGTTCCATGATTTCCTCCTCGTCGCAGACCAGGGTGCCTGCTTCCGGGTCATATTCTTCAAAGCTTGAAAGGACGCGCAGCTTGACCTTATAGCGCATCGCCAGTTCAACCGACCGGGTCTGCAGAACCTTGGCGCCCAAGGACGCCAGCTCCAGCATCTCTTCAAAGGCGATCTTGTCCAGCTTGCGCGCCTTGTCGGAAATGCGCGGGTCGGTGGTGTAAACCCCGTCCACATCGGTGTAGATGTCACACCGCTCGGCCTCAAACGCGGCGGCAAAAGCCACGGCGGTGGTGTCCGATCCGCCACGCCCAAGCGTGGTGATCCGACCCTCGGGGCTGATCCCCTGGAAACCGGCCACAACGGCCACTTTCATGCCCTCGGCAAATTTCTCGTTGATATTGTCGCTGGGGATCTCTTCGATCCGGGCGGAACTATGCGCGCTGGTGGTTTTCACCGGCACCTGCCAGCCCTGCCAGCTGCGCGCCGGGATGCCCATCTCCTGCAGGCGCAGCGCCATCAGACCCGCGGTCACATTCTCGCCTGAACTCACCACCGCGTCATATTCACGGGCATCATAAAGATGCGAGGTGTCACTGACCCAGCCCACAAGCTCATTGGTTTTGCCGGACATGGCCGAGACAATGACAATCACGTCATAGCCATTGGCCACTTCGCGCGCCACCCGCTTCGAGGCGCGCGCAATCCGGTCCAGGTTGGCGACCGAGGTGCCGCCGAATTTCATCACCAGAGTTGGCATGGTTCCCCCATCCCTGAATTTTCGTCCGGCCCGTCTTACGCAGGGTCGGCGCAAAGGGCAAGACAGGATCGAACCCGCACGCCCCTCTGGACGCAATAAAACCGTGGAAATGGCCCATGTTTGCGATGTAATGCGACCCGCCTGCTCACAGTAGCCCCATCCCGTTCCTCCCAACTCGTGCCTTTACACGCCTCTTTCCGCCGCCCCCTTCCTCTTGCCACAAATATCCCGGGGTGAGGGCGCAGCCCGAGGGGCAGCGCCCCTTTCCCCCAATCCCAACGTCACGCTCAGAGCAGCGTTAAAACGGGTGCGGATGCCCGTCCCAGGTTTCAAAGCACCCGGTGCTCTCCATCGACAACGCATCAAATCGCTGGGTTAGTCCTGTACAGGCCTCTTCTACCGTAATATCGGCCTCCTCTCCCCCCATATCGGTCTTGACCCAACCGGGGTGATAGATCCCCACCGCAACCCCTTGCGCAGCCAGATCCGTGGCCAGATTGCGCCCCAGGTTCAGGACAGCCGCCTTCGAGGCCCGGTAGATGTAACTCCCTCCCGGAGCCCGCTCATGGCTGGCCATGCAGGATGAAATGATTGCGATTTTCCCTTTTGCTGACAAAAGGTTGGGCAAAAGGGTCTGCACAGACTGAAAAACGCCAGTGACATTGGCGGCAAATGTGTCCGCCCATTGTTCAGCCGGGTATCCATCCTCCAGACGTTCAAATTTATCGAGATAGACACCGGCGTTGCAGATCAAGAGGTCAACGGGATCCTCCCGGATCGCCTCCTGCAGCGTGGCAAAACTGTCGGGCACGGTCACATCCAGCGCCACCATGCCCTCCTTGCCGCCCCGTGCGGTGCCGATCACCGTCTCGCCCCGCGCCAGATAGCTGTCATACAACGCCCGTCCGATGCCACGATTGGCCCCTGTGATCACCACTTTCATGTCACCCTCTCGATCCTGTCGATATGCCGCCAGGGTATCAGAGTGCGCGCACCGGGTCACGGGCCTTTGTGGGGCAGGGATCAGTTGGTCTTGCGGGTGGGGGTGAAGGGCAGGGGCATGACCGGCACGCCTTCCTCCAGCAATTCCTTGGCATCTTCCAGCCGGGCTTCCCCATAAATCGGCCGGTCGGGGCGTTCGCCCAGATGCATGGCGCGGGCCTCGGACACGAACTTGTCCCCCACATAATCGCTTTCCGCCTCAACCTTGGCCTTCAGCTTGGCAATCTGGCGGGCGATCTCCGGGTCCGGCGCGGCAGCCACGGGGGCAGGCGTGTCCGGGGCAGGGGGCGCAGCGGGGGCGGGCAGAGGCTCAGACGCGGTCGCCACCGCATTACGTGATGGGCGCACCTTTGGCGCCATCAGGGATTTCTCGACCTTGGTGGAACCACAGTCGGGGCACGTCACCATGCCCGCCGCCTTCAGGCTGTCAAAGGCCTGAGCGTTCTGAAACCAGCTTTCAAACCCGTGGTTCTGGTCACATTTCAAGGCGTATCTGATCATCTCGGCCCCATTTTCCCGGCGTCCTTTAATATGGAAGGGCAGGCGGGGCATGGCAAGGGGGATAAAGCGTTTCGGGACAAGCCAGACATGCGGGGTAACCCCAGGCTAATTATTGCGCCCCAGTTCCTCAGGATAGCAGGAAAACAGGGCGATCCTGTTGCCTTGAGGCGCGCGCAGAACGCCGCAGATACCCCAAAGCGTTTCGAGATTAACTTGAGACACAACAATAAGTCGAAACACTTTAGGCAGAGCCGCGCGCCATCAGCCGCGCAACGCCTTGGGATCAAACGCTTTTATGATCTGGCGCAGCTCCGGTTCGCTGATCATCTGAGCCGCCTTTTTCTGGCTCACCCATTTGCGCCGCCTCTGCCCGGCTTCGGGAAAGTTTTTCAACAGTTTCTTGACCTTAAGCGGGAAAATCGCAACGACACAGGGAAGCTTCTCTCCCGCGTGCCCCTTGTCATAGGCATAAAATCCCAACACCTGATGGCTCAGCTTGCCCTCAGCACCCGCCTCTTCATACGCTTCGGTCGCAGCGGCGCCTGCGGGGGTTTCCCCATCCATCGGCCAGCCCTTGGGGACAATCCATCGACCACTGCCGCGTGAGGTGATCAGCAAGATCTCGACCTTGCCATCCTTGATCCGGTAAGGCAGCGCGCCAAACTGGGTGCGCACGGATCGCTTGTCGGAAAGCGAAAGCCGGATTGGTTTCTGTTTTCCCTTGGCGATGGTCAATTTACTGCCGCCTTTGCTGTCGCCCATGGTTCATTTCCCCCATATTTTTCGGGGATTGTCTTATCTTTTCTTTAAAGCGTTTCGAGATTAACTTGAGACACAAGTTGATTTCGAAATGCCCGCAACATCAGTAGGTTTCGAGCGTTTCGCCTCAGTATTGTGTCTCAATAATAAGTCGAAACACTTTTAAGATAGCGCGACTTTTCCCAAACGCCAAATAAAACGGGCGGCGCGTGGCAGGATATTGCGGTTTGGTGATGTCGGGGCACAACATGCGGACGGGGTGCCCCAGCTCGCTTCTGGGGCGTTTGGCGGCCCCCCTCGGTCACGGCGTCCCTTGGGGGCAGCAGATCCTGACGCATGAGCAGGGTCACGCACAGGGCAAAACCGAAACGCTTTAACGGATAGGGCAGGCGGTTCCAAATTGCAAAAGCCGCGCTTGGCGGCACGGCTTTTGTCGGTTTTTCGTGTGGGGGCGTGGCCTGCGATCAGTCGCGGGTGCCCGCAAACCGCTCCTGCCAGCCTTCGCGCTCTTCGTCCGAGATCTTGGCAAAAAGGTTGTCCGGCACGGTAAACTCATGTCCGGCCTCAAGACGCGACAGCGCCTCCCCCACATCACCCGGCCACGCCATCTCGATCTTCATCGCCTCAGCCAGTTTTTCCGCCGCATCGGGGATGAACGGGGCTGACAGCACTGCGTAAAGCGGGATCAGGTTCAGGGCCAGATGGATCTGTGCGGCCGCCTGATCGGGGTCTGTCTTGAAGGTGGCCCAAGGCGCGGCGGATTGCAGATATTCATTGCCCGCCACCCAGATGCCGCGAAGCGCTGAGGCTGCCTTGCGCACATCCATCGCTTCCATATGGCCCTCATAGGCGCGGATTTTGGCGCCCAGATCCGCGATCAGAGCGGCCTCTGCCTCACCATATGCCCCGCCCGCGGGCACGGCTTCGGAGAATTTGGAACGGCAGAACTTGGTCACGCGGGAGACGAAATTCCCCAGCACGTCGGCCAGATCCTTGTTCACCGAAGCCTGGAAGTTTTCCCAGGTGAACTCGCTGTCCGAATTTTCCGGTGCGTGCGACAGCAGCCACCAGCGCCAGTAATCCGCCGGCAGGATCTCCAGCGCCTGATCCATAAAGACGCCGCGCCCCTTTGAGGTCGAGAACTGCCCACCATCATAGTTCAGGTAGTTGAAGCTTTTGATGTAATCCACCAGCTTCCACGGCTCCTCCGAGCCCATGATCGTGGCGGGGAAGCTGAGCGTGTGGAAGGGCACGTTGTCCTTGCCCATGAACTGCACGTAACGCACGTCGTCCGCGCCCTTGTCGGTGCGCCACCAGCGCTCCCAGAACTCCGGTCCTTCGCCGCGTTCATCAGCCAGTTCGGCCGTGGCGGCGATATATTCGATCGGCGCGTCGAACCAGACGTAAAAGACCTTGCCTTCCATGCCGGGCCAGTCCTGATCGCCCTTCCTGACCGGCACCCCCCAGTCCAGATCGCGGGTGATACCCCGGTCCTGCAGACCATCGCCATCATGCAGCCATTTCTTGGCAATCGAGGTGGTCAGCACCGGCCAGTCGGTCTTGGTGTCGATCCAGGCGTCCAGCCTGTCTTTCAGGGCGGACTGGCGCAGGTAAAGATGCTTGGTCTCGCGCACTTCCAGATCGGTGGACCCGGAAATGGCTGAGCGCGGGTTGATCAGATCGGTGGGATCAAGCTGCTTGGTGCAGTTTTCACATTGATCCCCGCGCGCACCGTCATAACCGCAGTTCGGGCATTCGCCCTCGATGTAACGATCCGGCAGGAACCGCCCGTCGGCGTTGGAGTAAACCTGCTTCTCACTCACCTCTTCGATATAGCCGTTTTCCGCCAGCTTGCCCGCGAAATGCTGGGTCAGCTTGCGGTTTTGCGCACTGGAGGAACGGCCGAAATTGTCGAAAGACAGGCGGAACTGATTGGCAATACCCGCCTGCACCTCGTGCATCTCGGCGCAAAATTCCGCCACCGGCTTGCCGGCCTTGGCCGCGGCCAGTTCAGCGGGCGTGCCGTGCTCGTCGGTGGCACAGATGAACATGACCTCGCGCCCCCGCCCGCGGTTGTACCGGGCGTAAAGATCGGCAGGCAGCTGGCTGCCCACAAGATTGCCAAGATGCTTGATCCCGTTGATATATGGGATCGCAGAGGTGATGAGAACGCGGTTCATGTGCAGATTTCCGTTTATTGGCCGTAATGAGGGCGAATTCAGGTTCGCGCCTGTCTACGCGGAATTTGGTGAAAGGGCCAGAGGGCAGTGACCTTGAGGAGCCTAGCGCGCAGAATGGGGCTTTGCCCCCGAGCCTGCGGCTCTCCCCCAAGATATTTGGGGCAAGAGGAAGATGGCAGGTGCTCTTTTCCTCTTGCCGAAAATATCCCGGGGTGAGCGAGCTTGTCTCGCGAGGGGCAGCGCCCCTTTCCCCGGTTATTCAGGCGGGGGGGCGGGGCGCGGGCGCCGTTGCGATTGCCAATCCGTCCACCACGGCGGTGAATGCTTCGGAATGGGTGAGTTTTGCCTGCGGACAGGTTGCCGAGATCACATCCGACACAAGATGCATCAGGCTGGAGCCGCCGACCAGGATCACCCTGTCAATCTGTGCGGGCAGGCAATCCGCCCGCATCAAGGTCTGATAGATTGCCCCCTTCAGGGCCTCGTCGAACCGGGCCTCGGGGCCGGTCAGGGCGGCGGTCATGCTGCCCGGCGTGATCGGTGCGGACAGGTTGCGTTCGATGAAGGCCATGTCGATCATCGCGCGGGGTGTGGCGGCATTGGCGGCGATTTTTCCGGCTTCGACGGCGAAGGCCAGTTCATGGCCCAGCTGGGTCGTGATCACCTCTTTGAGGCGGGTGAGTTTTTCCGGGTCGGTCGCATGGGCCAGCAGGTCGTCGACCTTGCGCTCGGTCTCTCGTGTATAAAGGAAGGGGATCATGGGCCAGGTTGACAGGTCCTGGAAGATCGCTTTGGGCATTGGCAAAACGCCCTCGCCAAAGCTGCGTTTCAGGGTGCCCCCATGACCCAGAAGCCCCATCACATGGGTCAGGGAAATGCGCTGGTCAAAATCGGTTCCCCCCAGCCGGATCCCGTGACTGGCGAGGATCTCGACCGTGCCGCCATTATCACGATAGAGGGTGAAATCCGACGTGCCGCCGCCGATATCGACGATCATCCCGGTCTGTGCGGTCGCGTTCTCACCAAGTTTGTGACAGGCAAGTTTGTGACGGGCAAGGGCGGCGGCTTCGGGTTCGTATAGGAAATCCACCTTTTCAAACCCGGCGGCAAGGTAGCAGGCGCGCAGGTCGGCCTCGGCCTGTTGGTCCTGAGCGTCGTTGTCCGAGTGAAACCGGACCGGGCGGCCGGAAACTGCGTGGGTAAAGCTCTTGCCTGTTGCGGCTTCAGCCCGGGTTCTGACCTCGATCAGGAAGGCGGTGATCACATCGGCAAGTGTTTGGCGTTTCCCTCCGAGCAGGCGGCTTTCGTGCAGAAGGGGCTGGCCGAGGATGGATTTCAGCGCGCGCATATAGCGCCCCTCTTCACCGTCGATCAAAGCGTCGGCTGCGGCCCGGCCAATCCGCATCGGGCCGCCGTCAGCGGGGAAGAACACCGCCGTGGGCAATGTGTCATATGCGCCTTCAACGGGGATCCGGCGGATCCGGTTGTCTTCGATCAGGGCGAGCGCGGTATTGGAGGTGCCGAAATCCACGGCCAGAATGCAGGGCTGTTCCGGGGTGGCATCGGACATCGGCATGCAAGCGGACATGTGCACGGTCCTTTCAGGCGTCGGGCTGTGGCAGGCAGGGGTGAACGCGCGGTGCTACGGTGTCCCGCCGGTTCTGTCAAGCTTGGCTGCCGGGGCCGATCTCTTGCGCTCGCGCATCCGCCCAAACAGCCGGCCCATCGAAAACGAGGTGCGCGGTGTATAGGTATAGGGGGTCTTGTCCTCAACCGTGGGGCGCACCCGCATCCGGCTCAGGCCAAATAGGATCAGCCCCAGATGGCCGATGGCGACAAAGGCAAACAGGGCGGGAGGGCCAAAGGCATCAATCAGGTTTGATGAGACGTAAGGCGAGGCGATGGCCCCGATTGCGTAGAAGAACATCAATGCGGCAGACAGCTCCACCCGTTCGGCGGAGCTGGCGAAATCATTGGCATGGGCGGCGGAAACCGAAAAGATCGGGAAAGTGGTGAAGCCAAAAAGCCCGGCCGTCAGGAAGGCCACCTGAGTGCCCATCCCGCTGGAAGCCACGGTCAAAGAGCAGCTCAGAATTGCCGCAACCGACAGCCAGATCAGCACCCAGCGCCGGTCATATTTGTCCGCAATCCACCCGGTCGGAAGCTGCGCCAGCGCGCCACCAAGCACGAAGGCGGCGAGGAACCAGGCCAGCTGCCCGGTCGCCAGTCCCACTTCCTGACCATAGATCGGCCCGACCATGCGAAAGGCGGCTGAGGTGATGCCGGCAACCACACAGCCCGCAGCCGCCAGGGGGGAGCGGTGCCAGGCAAGACCGGGGCGCAGCCGCGGGGTGTCCGGGGTTTCCGGCTGGCTGGCCCGGGTCAGTGTCAGCGGCAGGATCGCCGCACAGCAGATCAGCGCCAGAAGGTTGTAACTTACGTAATGGGCCGGGGTCAGAACGCCGATCAGCAACTGGGCCGCCAGCGATCCCCCCATATCCACCGCGCGATAGCCCCCCATGGCCCGCCCGCGGGTTTCATTGGTGATCTTGGCATTCATCCAGGCTTCGATCACCGTATAGGCCCCGGCGACACACAGGCCCGAGGCCACACGCATCAGCGCCCAGGCATAGGGGTCGATCACCAGCATATGGGCCAGAAGGCCAATGGCCCCCAGCGCCGTGAACACCGCAAAGGCGCGCGAATGCCCGACGCTGCCCATCAGGCGCGGCGACCACCAGCAACCGATGAAAAACCCGATGAAATGGGCGGAACCGAGCAGGCCGATCTGCGATTTTGTAAACCCCAGCGTCAGCCCGGACAGCGCATCCAGTGGCCCCACCCCGCCCGTGCTGAGCTGAAGCAGGATCACGGACAGAAGCAGGGCAGCAAAGGAAATCAGCAGGCGCATCGGGCCCTCCTTGCGGGGATGTTTGCGCCAGCATCGGAGAGCGGGGCGCAGAAGGCCAGCCCATTTGCGACAAAACCAGTGTCGTTTGCCAATGCTTTCCCGCTTCAGGCGGGGCAGGTGGCTTGCGGGCGCGTCTCAGGGCTGCTATCCGGGCTAAGTCTGATCTAAACAATCGGAATTGCCGTCTGAAGAAAGGTCCGCCCATGCTGGTCGCCAGCCCTTCTCCTGTCGCCCGCCCCGCCGCGCGGCTGGAAATCCGCAACCTCGAACGCCATTTTGGTGGGCAAAAGGTGGTGCGGGGGATCTCACTGACTGTGAATGCGGGGCAGGTGACCTGTCTGCTTGGCCCCTCCGGCTGTGGCAAATCCACCACGTTGCGCATCATTGCGGGGGTGGATGAACAGGATGCGGGCGAGGTGTGGATGGATGGGCAGATGATGGCCGGTCCGGGCGTGTTCGTGCCGCCGGAAAAACGCCATATCGGCCTGATGTTTCAGGATTTTGCCCTGTTTCCCCACCTGTCGGTGGCCGACAATGTGGCCTTTGGGCTGACCGGGTCGCGCACGGAAAAACGCCTGCGCGTGCAGGAGCTTTTGGAAAAAGTGGGCCTGCTGCGTTTCATCGACAAGTTCCCGCATGAACTCTCCGGCGGGGAGCAGCAGCGCGTGGCGCTGGCCCGTGCGCTTGCGCCGCGCCCGTCGATCATGCTGATGGACGAACCGTTCTCGGGGCTGGATAACCGGCTGCGCGACGGGATTCGTGATGAGACGCTGACGCTTTTGAAAGAAGAGGGCACCGCGGTGGTGCTGGTCACCCATGAGCCGGAAGAGGCGATGCGCATGGCCGATCAGATCGCCCTGATGCGCGACGGTGAGATCGTGCAGCGTGGTGCGCCCTATAATGTGTATAACGCCCCCGTGGACAAAAAGGCCGCCGGGTTCTTTTCTGATATCAACGTGATTTCCGGGCTGGTGCAGGGCGCGCTGACCGATACCGCCTTTGGCCAGTTCCTGGCCCCCGGCATGCCGGATGGCACCAAGGTGGATATCGTGATCCGCCCGCAGCATCTGAAGATCGACTTTGACCGGCAGGGCAAGGGGCCAAACCCGACCGTGGCCCATGGGGTCTGGGCGCGGGGCGAGGTGACCCGGGCACGGTTTATCGGCAAGGAAAGCCTGGTTGAGTTCTCGATGCAGGACGGGTCCTGCCTGACCGCAACCGTGCCGTCGGTCTTTCTGCCCAAACCGGGCACGCCCTTGTGGATTGCCATTCGCCGCGACCGCTGTTTCGTGTTCCCGGCCGAGGTGTGATCCTCTGAGGGGGCTGGCCTGCTGAGGGGCCGGCCGGACAAGCGCGATCAGCGCGCGCGGCCCAGCCGGTGCGCGCCCAGATAAAGCAGGCAGCCGACCCCCAGCACAAGGATCAGCGCCGCAAGCATCAGCGCATAGCCGCCTGTTTTCCAAAGCAGAGCCCCCAAAAAGGGCGACAGGGCGGAACCGGCCAGAAAGGGCAGGGCAAGCGCGCCGGTCTTGGCTCCGAAATTACGCGCCCCGAGGATCTCTCGTGCCAGAAGCGGGCGCAGGATGCTGACCACCCCAACCGCGCTGCCGAACAGAAGGACAAACCCGGTCAGGCTGGCCGGGCTGTGCGCGCCCAGCAGCAGGAGCAGGACAGAGAGGGCCATCGACAGGAAGGCGGCAATCGCCACGCCATGGGTTGAGATATAGCGTTCCGACAGCATCATCGCCATGCGTCCTGCCACCTGCATCGGGCCGATGAACGAGGCCACCAGCACTGCCATATCCGGTGGCAGTCCTCGTTCGTCCAGAAGCGGCAGAAGATGGTGCAGCGTGCTGCCATGGGCCACGGCAAAACAGCTGAAAGCAAGGGCAAGACACCAGAAGGCGGGGCGGCGCAGAAAGGCGCGGGGGGCTTCCGGGCTGTCGTGCAGCACCGGGGCCTGTGGCCTGCCGCGTTCCAGCTGGCGTGCGCCAAACCACAGCAGCGGCACCACCACAAGGGCCACCAGCCCGGCCAGGACCTGCACCGCGTGGCGCCAGCCAAAGGCTTCGGCTAGCGCGTGGGTGGTGGGAAAGCTCAGCGTGCCGGCAAAGCCCGCAACCAATGTGATCAGGATGATGCCACGCCGCGCATCCACGCCGCGGGCACGGGTGACAATGGCAAAACATGGCTCATAAAGACAGCCTGCCATCGCGCCGCCAATCACGGCCCAGATCAGGTAAAACTGCCACAGGGCGCTGATATAGGAGAGGGCAAAGAGCCCGCCCGCCCCCAATGCGGCAGACAGGCTCAACAGCGCAGCCCCCCGGCCCATGTCGATCACCCGCCCGCTCAGCGGGGAGGCGAGGGCCGAGACCAGCACGGCAAGCGCGATGGCACCGGTCAATTCGGTCTTGGACCAGCCCAGATCCTGTTCCCACCGCAGCAACAGCGCGGGAAACACGTAATAAATCGACGCCCAGATCAGGGTCTGACCAAGGGCAAGCGCAGAAATGGCAGGGTCGCGCAGCATCGGGCCTGTTCCACCTGTCTGAAGGGTCACGGTCCGGGGAGCCGGATCTGCCCTGATCAGACATGAATTTCACCGGTGAACCAATGAAAATCCGCACCCGGCGCTCCTATTTTAAAACCGCTCGCCGGATCGTGGGGCACCTTCGATACTCGCAAAGGGTCGGGCACAGGAGCTTGCGCGGGGGCTTGCAGGGCGGGGAACGGGACCAAAGCCGTGCCAAAGGGGCTAATTGCCGGAAAATGTGCTTTCGGGCTTTGATATTTTCCGACAAGGGAATACATATCTGTTCTGAATAGATTGGATGGCGGGGGGACCCGCCTGGTGAGGGAGACACTTATGCTCAACAATATCGGCCTGCCCGGCCTTCTTCTGATTGCCGTTGTGGTTCTGGTCCTGTTCGGCCGGGGCAAAATCTCGTCGCTGATGGGCGAGGTCGGCAAAGGCATCACCGCCTTCAAGAAAGGTGTTGATGACGGCAAGAAAGAGATCGAAGAACAGGCGGCGGACGTGGCCAAGGACGTCACCCCCGAAGAAGACAAGGAAAAGGCGTAAGCCGCAACCGGTCCGGTCCGGGGTGACGGGGATGACCCGCGCCTTGCCCGGACAACGTGCTGGGGACGCTCTCCATGTTTGATATCGGGTTTACCGAGCTTTTGGTGATCGGGGTGGTCGCCCTGATTGTGGTGGGTCCAAAGGACCTGCCGGGCATGTTTCGCACGCTTGGGCGGTTCACCGCACGGGCCCGCCAGATGGCGCGCGAATTCAGCCAGGCCATGAATGAAGCCGCGGATGAAAGCGGCGCCAAGGACATCGCCAGCACGCTCAAAGGCGTGAGCAACCCCAAATCCATGGGGCTGGATGCGCTTAATCGTGCGGCAGATGGGTTCGAGAAATGGGACCCGGCCAAATCACTGCGCGACCAGAAGGCGGCGGATGAGGCCACCAAGACACCCGAACTGTCGGAAGAACGCGCCGAAGTGGCCCGCAAGCTCCACGAGGCCACCGCAAAGGCTGGTGCCAAGGCCAATGCGCAGGCTGCGGCTGAGAAAGCGGCTGAGAAAACGGTGTCCGCAGATCCTGATCCGGCCCCAGATCCGGCCCCAGATCCGGCCCCAGATCCGGCCATGGAAACGTCCAAACCGGCCGCCAAGAAAGCGCCAGTGAAACGGGCGACAGGTAAACCGGTGGAGCGCAGGACCTCTGAAGGGGAGGGCGCGGCCAAACCGGCGGCGAAGAAGGCCCCTACCAAGAAGAAGGCCCCGGCCAAGGCACCCGCCACGAAAAAGCCCGCCGCCAAAGCCGCCACTGCAAAGGCTCCTGCTAAAAAAGCACCGGCCCCAAAAGCCCCTGCCAAGAAAGCACCGGCCAAAAAGACAGCTCCCAAACCATCGGACGCACCTGACGCATGACCAAGACCGACGAAATCCAGGACAGTGCCGCGCCACTGATCGAGCACCTGACCGAGCTGCGCACCCGCCTGATCCATTCCGCCATCGCCTTTATCATCGGCATGGTGATCTGCTTTACCGTCTGGAACCCGATCTTCAACTTCCTCACCGAGCCGCTGTGCCAGAGCATGGCCGAACGCGGGCAGGCGGATTGCGGGCTGATCCTGATCAAGCTGCAGGAAGGCTTCTTTGTCGCGGTGTCGATCTCGCTGTTTGGCGGTCTGGTGCTGTCCTTCCCCTATATCTCCTACCAGATGTGGCGCTTCGTGGCGCCAGGGCTTTACAAAAATGAAAAGGCCGCCTTCCTGCCATTCATGATCGCCAGCCCGGTGATGTTTTTCCTCGGCGCAAGCTTTGCCTTTTACGTGGTGATGCCGCTGGCCTTCGACTTCTTCCTGGGTTTCCAGCAATCCGGCGGCGTGGGGGAAACCGACGTGCAGGCCTCGATCGATTTTCAGGGCTCGGTGCAGGAATATCTGCGCCTGACGATCAAATTCGTGGTGGCCTTCGGGCTGTGCTTCCAGTTGCCGGTGCTGCTTACGCTGATGGGCAAGGCCGGGCTGGTGTCCGCCAAAGGGCTGGGCGAGGTGCGCAAATACGCCGTGGTTGGGATCCTTGTGCTGGCCGCGCTTGTCACCCCGCCGGACGTGATCACCCAGGTGATCCTGTTCGTGGTGGTCTATGGCCTTTACGAGATCTCGATCTTCCTTGTGGGCCGGGTTGAGAAAAAGCGCGAAGAAGAGCTGCGTGCCCAAGGTCTCTGGTTCGAGGATGACGACGAGAGCGAAGAGGGCGACAAAGACGCAGATGAAGATGATGAGCTGCTCGCAGAGTTCGACGAAGACCCCGAAGGCGAAGATGAGGCTGAGGCCGACGCCGATATCGACGAGGGCGCCACTGACAAAGGCAAGTAACCCTTGAGAGACCCAAAAGAAGAAGCGCGCCCGATTAAGGCGCGCTTTTTCTTTTTCCGGGTCATCGGTTCAAACAGGATTCGGACCCGCATAGCTCCCGGTGGCCCGTCTTCAAAAACTTTAAAGTTCCGCCTTCTCGCCCTTTAAAGACTTTAAAGTTTTGTTGTTTCAGCCTTTAAAGAGTTTAAAGTTTTCATTCCCCGCAAAGGAACGCGATTATGGCGAGCACCAGCTTGGATCCCAACGTAATGACCCGCATCGCCGAGGCGCTGGAGCGCATGTCTCCGGCCCCTCTGGCCGCTCCTGATTTCGGTCTGGCGGACGCCTTTGTCTGGCACACCGGTCCCGATCGGCTGGCGCCTGTGCCGCAGGTCAATCGGGTGGCGATTGATTTGCTGATTGGCGTCGATCGCTCGCGCGATACGCTGCTTGAGAACACGCTGCAATTTGCCCGCGGCCTGCCCGCGAATAACGCGCTTTTATGGGGCGCGCGGGGGATGGGGAAATCCTCGCTGGTCAAGGCGGTTCATGCCGAGGTTCTGGCGCGGGGGGAGGCGTTGAAAATCGTGGAATTACAAAGGGAAGACCTGCCCAGCGTGGCGCGGCTTCTGAACCTTCTGCGCGGCTCTGAACACCGTTTTCTGCTCTTTTGTGACGACCTCAGTTTCAGCCATGACGACCAGCATTACAAAAGCCTGAAGGCGGTGCTGGATGGGGGCATTGAGGGGCGGCCGGAGAATGTGGTGTTTTACGCCACCTCGAACCGTCGCCATCTGATGCCGCGTGACATGATCGAGAACGAACGCCAATCTGCGATCAACCCGTCTGAAGCGGTGGAGGAGAAGGTCTCTCTGTCGGATCGGTTTGGCCTTTGGCTGGGCTTTCATCCCTGCTCTCAGGATGAATATCTGTCCATGATTTCAGGCTATTGTGAGGCTTATGGGGTCAGGGTTGACCCGGACACTCTGCGCGCGGAAGCAATCGAATGGCAGGCCACGCGCGGTGCCCGGTCGGGCCGGGTGGCGTGGCAGTATTTCGTGGATCTGGCGGGGCGCAAAGGGGTTGCGCTGGGCTGATGGGGGAGGGGCTCTGCCCCTCGGCTTTCAGCCTCACCCCGAGGTATTTGACGCAAGAAAAAGGCATAAGAAAAAGCCCGGCAGGTTTGGCCGGGCTTTTGTTTTTTAATGAAATCAGCCTCTTAAACCAGCTCACCCTCGGCGGTGATGCGGGTTTTTCCGCGCAGGTAGGGGTGCAGGGCTGCGGGCAGGTCAACGGATCCGTCGGCCTGCTGACCGTTTTCCAGGACAGCAATCAGCGCGCGGCCCACGGCGAGCCCTGATCCGTTCAGCGTGTGCACGAATTGCGGCTTGCCGCCTTCGGCCGGCTTGTAGCGGGCGTTCATGCGGCGGGCCTGGAAATCCCCGCAGGTCGAGACGGAGCTGATTTCGCGATAGGTGTTTTGCCCCGGCAGCCAGACCTCGATATCATGGGTGCGTTTGGCGCCGAACCCGATGTCACCCGTGCAGAGTTTCACGGTGCGGTAGGGCAGTTCCAGACGTTCGAGGATATCCTCGGCGCAGCGGGTCATACGGGCGTGTTCTGCCTCGCTTTCCTCGGGTTTCGTGACCGACACCATTTCGACTTTTTCAAACTGGTGCTGGCGCAGCATGCCGGCGGTGTCGCGCCCTGCGCTGCCTGCTTCTGAGCGGAAGCATTGGGTGTGGGCCACATAGCGGCGCGGCAGATAGCCTTCGCTCACGGTTTCGCCATTGACGATGTTGGTCAGGCTCACCTCGGCCGTCGGCACCAGCCACCAGCCATCTTCGGTCTTGTAGCTGTCTTCGCCGAATTTCGGCAATTGCCCGGTGCCATACATCATCTCTTCCTTGACGAGGACCGGCGTCCAGGTTTCGGTCAGGCCGTTTTCTTCGGTGTGCACGTCGAGCATGAATTGCGCCAGCGCCCGGTGGGTGCGGGCCACGGCACCCGAGAGCACCATGAAGCGCGAACCGGACAGTTTGGCGGCGGTTTCGAAATCCAGTCCCGACTGCACGGCGGGCAATTCGTAATGCTCAACCGGTTTGAAATCCATCTCGCGCGGGGTGCCCCAGCGGTTGATTTCCACGTTGTCGTCTTCGTCTTCGCCAGCCGGCACATCATCATAGATCGTGTTGGGCAGGCCCATCAGGATCTCGGTGAGCTTGGCATCAAGTGCCTTGGCTTCGTCGTTCAAACGCGCGATTTCGGATTTCTTTTCCCCCACCAGGGCGCGCAGGCGTTCAAACTCTGCCTCATCGCCACGGCCCTTGGCGGCGCCCACTTCCTTGGCGGCTTTGTTGGCCTCGGCCTGTGCGGTCTCAGATGCGAGGATGGCGGCGCGGCGGGTTTCATCCAGCGACAGCAATTCGCCTGACACACCGTCGAGGCCCCGACGGGCCATCGCGGCGTCGAACGCATCAGGGTTGTCACGGATCAGGCGAATATCATGCATGTCATTGTTCCTTAAACACAGGTGGGCGCCCCCTAACGGGCGCTATCGCCCATATGCCAGTTTGGGCGCGGCAGGGGAAGGGGGATTAGTCGTTGCGGTGTTGGGGCGGGATGTAGGGGCCGGGATCGCTGAGGAAACGCCGATACTCCTGCCAATAGGCCTCATTATCCAGTTTCGCATCCGGCCAGCGATCTATCGGGAAGGGCACATCATCCGGCAGGATCACAGAGCGATCTCCGAAGGCGTGTTCTATCAATTCATCGACATTCATGAGCATCGACAGATCAACGTTTCTAAACGAAGCTCCATTTGTTTTCACACCAGTTAATATTGTCCCATTGAGCACTGCCCCATTGAAATATGTGTTAAAACATGAGGTATAGCCTAGTTCTGCAAATTGGAGTTTTGCTTGGGTCAGGTTTGCCTCGGATAGTTGGGCTCCGACGATCTTGGCACCATTTAACTCGGCGTTTTCAAGCTCGGCCCAATCAAGTTTTGCACCAATAAGACTTGCGCGATTGAGTGTCGCCCGATTGAGTTTTGTGCCTATAAGATTAGCACCATCAAGGTAACTGTCACTCAAGACTGCATGTTCAAAATTTGGAGCGTTGAAACGTGGTTGCTTGAATGTCATGGCTTGTAAATTCACCTTGTACAAATCAATTCCCAATTCTTTGGGTGGGATCTTTGTCTCTTGATGTATGCGCGCTAAAGCGTGAAGAGCAGCTTGCATGTCCGCGCGCTTGATCTTGAGCCCCCTTGCCCACCTTATAAGTTCATCAGGTGCTGTGCCTTTCGGGGGTGTTTCTGGCGGGTGTTCCTTGCTCATTTCTTTCAGATAGACACATAGGATGCGGGCGATGCGGGGGGCTTCTTCTGGCCGCTCGATCGCCAGGTTCTCCAACCGATCAATGGCCCCATTGCGTTTGATAATGTCATCTTTCCAGATATCGACATAGCCATCTTTGCGTTTCCATTCGGTGGCTTGATAGCGGGCATGCAGGCTTTCCACCGCTTCGTTCAGCTTGGTGTTGAACAAAACATTTTCTGCGTGGCGGGTTTGTTCATTGGTCAGGCGCAGGCGGATAATGGTGAAGGGCAGGGCAATTGTTGCGCCCAACACGGTGGTCAGGGCGGCAAGTTTGGTGAGCAGCAGGCGATATTCCCATTGGGCGGCTTTGCCTTCAGCTGTGTCGGGGGCGGCTGGCAGCATTGCCGCGATGACTTGCCAGATCACGGAAAGCAGGCCGGTGAACAGGAGCAGGGCAATGGTTGCCCAAAATAACAGCAGGAACAAAAATAAGCTGTAGGGAAGGTTTGTCGCCCCAAGTGTTTTTTGAAGTTTTTCAATGGGATCTTCGGGGATGTAAGGGCGAACTTGTCCAAGTGCAGCAAAGATCAGAATGGTTCCCAGCCCAAGCCACCCAAACCAAGGTGTCATCGGGTGGGTGGTAAGCGCCTGCCAGAAGTCGAGCATAAATAACCCCAGATTGAATGCGCCCCCACAAAACACCATTGCCCGCCGCCTGTCACCCGCCTTCTTGGTCGCTTGTGCAAACCTTCCCGCGCTCCCTTGCTGGACAAGCAATGGGCCCCCATATAGGGTGCGCGCCAGACAGGTGGGGCGGGTTCTTTGTCGCCCCGGGAAGAAAAGGAAATAAGATGTTTGTAACTCCGGCTTTTGCCCAGGCAGCGGGTGCGCCTGCGGGCGGCATCCTCAACTCGTTGCTGATCCCGATGCTGCTCATTTTCGCGATCATGTATATCTTCATGATCCGTCCGCAGCAAAAGAAGATGAAAGAGCATCAGGCGATGCTGGGGGCGCTGCGCCGCAATGACAAGGTGGTGACCCAGGGTGGCATCATCGGCAAGGTTACCAACGTCAAGGACGAGGCCGAAGTTGAGGTCGAGATCGCTGACGGTGTGAAAGTGCGCGTGATGCGCTCTACCATCGCCAAGGTGGTGTCGAAAACCGAACCGGTCGAGGGATAACCCCCTCATCGCGCGGCCCGGGCAAGCCCCCCGAGGCCGCGTTTTCTTTGTTACACGGGCAAATTCGGGCAGGCACATGCTGCAAATTCCGCTTTGGAAACGACTGGTGATCTGGGGTCTGGTGATCCTGGGTCTGTATTTTGCGTCCCCCAACGGGTTTTACACCCGTGTGGAAGTTCACAATGACGCGGTGAAGGCGATTGAAACCACCGGCACCACGGCCGAGCTTGAGGCGGATCGTTCCGCCTGGCCGGACTGGGCGCCGAGCGGCCTTGTCAATCTCGGGCTGGACCTGCGTGGCGGCGCACATTTGCTGGCCGAAGTGCAGGTCGAGGATGTCTATGGCGCGCGTATGGATGCGCTTTGGCCCGAAGTGCGCAACCTGCTGCGCGATGAGCGCGACACGATTGGCACCATTCGCCGTCAGGACAGCAAGCCTGATGAGTTGCGGGTGAAGATCTCACGCCCCGAGGCGCTGCCTGAGGCCATTGCAAAAGTGCAGACACTGGCCCAGCCGGTGGTCAGCCTTCAGGGTGTTGGTTCAACCGATATCGAGGTGAGCGCGGGCCGTGAAGGCGAGTTTGTGGTGACGCTGTCGGAGGCGGAACGCATCGCAACCGACGACCGCACCATCCTGCAAACCCTTGAGATCATTCGCCGCCGTGTGGATGAGGTGGGGACGCGGGAACCGACCATCCAACGGCAGGGGCGGGATCGGATCCTGATCCAGGTGCCGGGCATCGGATCGGCCTCGGAGTTGAAAGAAATCATCGGCAAGACTGCCAAGCTGACCTTCCACCCGGTCACCTCGCGTACGTCGAATGCCAATGCAGATCCCGGTCCCCGGGGCGTTCTCTACCCGTCGCTGGACGAGGAAAACACCTATTACGCGCTGGAAAAAACCGCGGTTGTGACCGGGGAAGAGCTGAATGATGCGCAGCCTGCCTTTGATCAGAACGGCCGGCCTGCGGTGAATTTCCGCTTCAACGTGTCCGGTGCGCGCAAGTTCTGCGACTATACCGGCGAAAATGTTGGCTCGCCTTTTGCAATTGTGCTGGATGAAGAGGTGATCTCGGCCCCGCGCATCAATGAACAGATCTGCGGCGGGTCGGGCATTATCACCGGCAATTTCTCAATCGAGGAATCGACCAATCTGGCGATTCTGCTGCGGGCGGGCGCCTTGCCTGCCGAACTGACCTATGTGGAAGAGCGCACCATCGGCCCGGAACTGGGGCAGGACAGCATTGATGCGGGCAAGATTGCCTCGCTGGTGGCGTTTGCCGGTGTGCTGATCTTCATGGGGCTGGCCTATGGCTGGTTCGGCATGATCGCCAATGTGGCGCTGATCCTGAATGTCGGCATGATCTTTGGCCTTCTGTCGATGATCGGGGCAACCCTGACGCTGCCCGGTATCGCCGGGATCGTGCTGACCATCGGGATGGCGGTTGACGCCAATGTGCTGGTGTTTGAACGGATCCGGGAGGAGCTCAAGGCGGGCAAAGGGCCCGCGCGGGCGATCGAGCTGGGGTATGAAAAGGCGCTGTCGGCCATTCTGGATGCCAATATCACCACCTTCATCACCGCCGTGATCCTGTTTGTCATGGGCTCTGGTCCGGTGCGCGGCTTTGCGGTCACGCTGGGGCTGGGGATCATCACCTCGGTCTTCACCGCGATTTTCCTGACCCGGCTGATGATTGTCATGTGGCATGAGCGAAAAGAGCCGCGTGATCTGGAGATCAAGGGCATTCGTCTGGCGCCGCAAAACCGTGTGTTCGATTTTTTCAAAACCACGCTTGCGACGCTTGGGGCGTCTGGGCTGGCGATGGTGGCCTCGGTTGTGCTGTTCTTCGTGATCGGCCTGAATTTCGGCATCGATTTCCGCGGCGGCACCACGATCCGCACGGAAAGCACGCAGGCCGTGGATGTTGGGGCCTATCGGGATGCACTGGCGCCGCTTGCGTTGGGGGACATCACGATTGTGGAAGTGAATGACGTGAATTTCCGCGACGACCAGCATGTCAGCCAGATCCGCATCGAGGCGCAGGAAGGTCAGGAGGCGATGACGCCCGAGACCATGGCGACCATCGAAAACGCGCTGGCCACGGTGGATCCTGCGATCACCTTTCCAAGCGTGGAATCGGTTGGCCCGAAAGTCTCGGGAGAGCTGATCCTGACGGCGATCTATGCCGTTCTGGCAGCGATCGGCGCGGTGCTGGTCTATATCTGGCTGCGGTTCGAATGGCAGTTCTCGCTGGGGGCGGTGGCCGCTCTTGTGCATGACGTTGTGCTGACCATCGGCGTGTTTGCGCTTCTCGGGATCAAGTTCGACCTTGCGATTATCGCAGCCCTTCTGACCATTGTCGGCTACTCGCTCAATGATACCGTGGTTGTGTTTGACCGGGTGCGTGAGAACCTGCGCCGCTACAAGACGCTGGAGCTCAGGGAAGTGTTGAACCTGTCGATCAATGAAACCCTGTCGCGCACCCTGATGACCTCGCTTACCACGCTGATCGCGCTGATCGCGCTTTACGTGCTGGGCGGTGACGTGATCCGCGGGTTTGTGTTTGCGATGATCTGGGGTGTTGTTGTCGGGACCTACTCGTCGATCTTCGTGGCCTCGGCCATCCTGTTGCGCCTCGGTGTGAAACGCAATTGGGACAAGACCGAGACGAAGGACCTGGGCAACGAGTTTGCCAATATTGATGCCTGATATCCTGCTCCAAGCCCTGGCCCTGCCGGGGCTTGGAGGACTTTTGGCTGCCGCCTTTCTGGCGGGGCTTGTGCGCGGGTTCGCAGGCTTTGGCACCGCGCTTATCTTTCTTCCCATCGCAGCGCAGGTGATTGACCCGGTGGCCGCTGTGGCGGTGCTGATTGTGATGGATATTGCCGGCCCGCTGCCTGCCTTGCCCGGCGCGTTGCGTGACGGGCATCCGCGGGACCTGATGCGCCTGATCGGCGGGCTGATCCTCGCTTTGCCGCTGGGGCTTGCGGTGTTGTTTGCGGTGGACCCGTCCGTGTTCAAACTGGCGGTTTCACTGGTCAGCCTTGCAATGGTCCTGGCGCTGGTTTCGGGGTTTCGCTATCACGGCGAGCTGACCCCACGGCTGGTCTGGGGCACAGGGGGGATGGCGGGGTTGCTGGGCGGGGCGGCTGGCATTCCGGGCCCGCCGGTGATCCTGCTCTATATGGCCTCCCCCCTTCCGGCCAGGGTGATCCGCGCCAACAATACGGCTTTTCTGCTGGCCTATGACGTGATCTTGCTGGCGGTGTTCTTGCTTCTGGGCCGGCTTGTGGGCCTGCCGCTTGTGCTGGGGCTGGTTGCGCTGTTGCCCAACCTTGCTGGAAACCTTCTGGGCAACTGGCTGTTTCGTCCCCGCCTGAGCGGGCTTTACCGCCGGGTTGCCTATATCATCATCGCGGGATCCGCCCTGTCCGGGCTGGTTTCGGTTCTGAACAGCTGAGGAGTGTCACCCGATGCAATTCCATGAAGTCGTGTTTGAGGGGGCCACCCCGGTGGATGGCTATGGCCCCGGTTTCTTTCGTGTGGGCGGTGAGGTGATCCGCGGCCCGATCCTGTTGACGGCAGAGAAGGTGATCAGCTGGGATGGTGAAGACGTGACCCCGCTTGCGGCCTTGGCCGGCGGGATCGACGTGCTGTTTTATGGCTCCGGTGCCGAGATTGCCCATGCCCCCACCCCCCTGCGCGAGGCGCTTGAGGCGGCCGGGATCGGCATGGAACCCATGGCCACCGCCGCTGCCTGCCGCACCTATAATGTGCTTCTGGCCGAGGGGCGGCGCATTGCCTTGGCGGCCCTTCCGGTCTAAGCCTCTGGCATGACTGATTTGTCCCGACATACCGCCCGACTCGCGGCCGAGAACCTGACCGTCACCCGTGGTGGCGTGCCGATCCTGCAAGGGGTGGGCTTTTCGCTTGATCCCGGTGAGGTGCTGATCCTGCGCGGGCCGAACGGATCGGGTAAGACCACGCTTCTGCGCACCCTTGCCGGGTTGCAGCCCCCGTTGCACGGAGAGGTGCTGTCCGGGCCGGAGACCTTGACCTATGGCGCCCATGCCGATGGGTTGAAAGCCACGCTGACGGTCGAGGAAAACCTGCGGTTCTGGGCATCGGTGCATGGGCAGGAAGACATTTCCGGCGCGGTGGAAGGGTTCAACCTGGCCGGGCTCTTGAGCCGCCCGTCCGCAAATCTTTCCGCCGGACAGAAGCGGCGCCTGGGACTGGCACGGCTGCTGGTGACCGGGCGTCCGATCTGGCTGCTGGATGAGCCGACCGTATCGCTTGACGTGCCTTCGGTCGGGCTGTTTGCCGATGCGGTTCGCGCCCATCAGGCGCGGGGCGGGGCGGCGCTGATCGCCACCCATATTGATCTGGGGCTGGACGCGGCAAGCTTTGATATCGGCCCTTACAAAGCGGATCCCACCACCGCCGCTGATCTTGCCCATTCTGACGGTTTTGACGATGCAGGTGAGGGGGCCTTCCTATGATTGCACTTCTGATCCGGGATCTGCGCCTTGCGATGCGCGCAGGCGGAGGCTTTGGCCTTGGGCTGGCGTTTTTCCTGATCGTGTCCACATTGGTGCCATTTGGCGTCGGGCCAGAGGGCGATATCCTGTCGCGCATTGCCCCCGGTATTTTGTGGGTGGGGGCGCTGCTTGCCTGCCTTTTGTCGCTTGACCGGATCTTTCAGCTTGATTTCGAAGATGGCTCGCTGGACCTGCTGGCCACCTCCCCGATCCCTCTGGAGGGGATCGTGGCGGTGAAGGCGCTTGCGCATTGGCTGGTCACCGGATTGCCGCTGACGCTGGCTGCTCCGTTTTTCGGAGCGCTGATGCAGTTGGAAAGCCCGGGGTTTTCATGGATCTTCGTCACGCTTTTGCTGGGCACACCCGCCCTTTCCATGATCGGTGCCTTTGGGGCTGCGCTGACCGTCGGGCTGAAACGCGGCGGGCTTTTGATGTCGCTTCTGGTGCTGCCGCTTTACATCCCGACGCTGATTTTCGGGGCCGAGGCCGCCACCCGTGGCATGGCCGGGTTTTCCGCCACCACGCCGCTTCTGATGATGGCGGGCATCACCGCGGGATCCATCGCCCTGCTGCCATTTGCCGCCTCGGCTGCTTTGCGTGTTAATCTTAGATAAGCCTGAGATAAATCAAGTCACCCACTTGTGACCTGGGTTAGTGTTGCGCCCAGACCTGCCACCGATTATGGGAGCCGTAGAGGAAACCCGATGACACAAACAACGACCAACCGTTCCGAAAAAAGGTCGCTGGGCCAGCGCATGAATGCGTTGTGGGAATATGCAAACCCGGTGAAATTCATGGCCCTGTCGGGCAAGGTGCTGCCCTGGGCCATTGCCCTGTGTGTCCTCACCCTTGTGCCGGGCCTGATCTGGGGCTTCTTCTTCACCCCGGAGGCCGCGAATTTCGGAAATTCGGTCAAGATCATCTATGTGCATGTGCCGTCGTCAACCATGGCGATCAATATCTGGGTGATGATGCTGGTGACCTCGCTGATCTGGCTGGTGCGCCGCCACCATGTGTCCGCGCTTGCGGCAAAGGCGGCTGCGCTGATCGGGGTGACCATGACGGTGATTTCTCTGATCACCGGGGCCGTTTGGGGACAGCCGATGTGGGGTACTTATTGGGCCTGGGATCCGCGCCTGACCTCGTTTCTGATTCTGTTCCTGTTTTACCTGGGCTACATGGCGCTTTGGGCCGCGATCGAGAACCCGGATACAGCAGCCGACCTGACATCTGTTCTCTGCGTTGTGGGGTCGGTCTTTGCGCTTTTGTCGCGCTATGCGGTGAATTTCTGGAACCAGGGCCTGCATCAGGGCGCGTCCCTGTCGCTTGATAAGAAAGAGCATGTGGCAAATGTTTATTGGCAGCCGCTTGTCCTGACGATCATCGGGTTCGGTTTTCTTTTCGTGGTGCTCTTGCTGATGCGCACCCGCACCGAGATCCGCCGCCGCCGCCTGCATGCCCTGATGGCCCGTGAAAGGATGATGGATGCTTGAACTTGGAAAATATGCGGACGCGATACTATGGTCTTGGGGATTGACCCTGGCCTTGGTGGGCGCGTTGATTTTTGTCACGATCCGGTCGGGCCGCAAGGTGAAAACTGACCTGAATGTCGCTGAGGAGCGTCGTAAAAATGGCTGAGAAGAAAAAGATATCTCCCTTTATGATCCTGCCGCCGGTGCTGTTTGCCGCTTTGGCTGGTATGTTCCTGTGGGGCATGTCCAATGGCAAAGACTCGAATGCATTGCCATCAACCCGCGAAGGGGGCACGGTGCCCGCGCTCTCGGTGTCCCCCCTGGGCACCGGGGGGGAGTTCACCCGGGAAGACCTGATGACGGGCGGCGTGAAGCTGGTCAATTTCTGGGCCAGCTGGTGTGCGCCCTGCCGGGTCGAACACCCGCAACTGGAAACACTGGCCCGCGAAGGTGTGACCATCTATGGTATCAACTACAAGGACGAAGACGCCAATGCGCTGCGTTTCCTTGAAGAGCTGGGCAACCCCTATGTCGCGTTGATGGCTGACAAGAAGGGGCGCACCGGTCTGGAGTGGGGGCTTTACGGCGTGCCGGAGACCTTTGTGATCAACAAGGACGGGGTGATCCTGAAACGTTTTGCCGGTCCAATCACCGTAGAGGTGCTCGACAGTATCATCCGCCCGGCAATTGCCAAGGCAGGAGAGGTGCAGAGCTCTGACGAGGGTAGCTAAAGCGTTTGGGCTTACCTGAAACAGGGAAAAGCCCAAACGGCGTAAGAGATATCACTGCCCTGGGCGTTTCAGAAAAAACCTGTGTTTCACGTCTATTCCAAAACGCGTTACGCCGCGAGGTGCAGCAGGATCAGAAACCCGGTAAAACCGAGGGCTTCGATGATAGGAAAGGGGATATGTCGCAAAAGACGCCGCATATCCCCTTTTTGCATCCGAAGCTTAAGATAAGGTGAGTGTCAGAGACGGTATCCGCCAGAAACCGTCAAAACCTCACCGGTGATGAAACCGGCAGCGTCGCTCAGCAAAAATCGGGTGGGTCCCACCATATCAGATGGCAGGCCATTTCGTGCCAGGGCGGTGTTCGCGCGGACCTCAGCCTGCAACGCATCCGGGCGTGGCGCATGGGCGCTTTCGACCGGGCCCGGGGCGAGGGCATTGACCCGGATCCCGCGTGGCCCAAGTGCCTTGGCCTGCGCCTTGGTCATGGCCACCAGCGCCGCTTTGCTCGCCGCATAGGCGCCTGCGGTTGCGGGGGGCGACGCGGCATTGACGGATGCAATGTTCACCACGGCAGAACCGTTTGGCATATGCGGCAGGGTCGCGGCCAGAATGGCCGCGGGGGCGGTGACATTGACCTGATAAAGCGCCGCATGCTCTGCCGGGGCCACGCTGTCGCAGGCTGTCTCGGTGACCCGGCCTGCATTGTTCACGATCGCGTCGATCTTTCCAAAGGCGGAAATGGCCAGTTTGACCACCTCTGCAGGCTCTTCGGCATTGGTGAAATCGGCGCGGATGGCGAGGCTGCCGGGATGTTTGACTGCAAACATCTTGCCCGCTGCTTTGTCTGAGAAATAGGTGATGACGACATGATGGTCGCGCGCCAGGTCGTCGGCAATTGCGCGCCCGATGCCGCGCGCCCCGCCGGTGACGAGAACGGTTTTACGCATGTGTTCCTCCTGTTCGCCTGTCGTGGATAACAGCTTGCACATCTCAGGAGAATGCAAATCCGATTTGCACCTCTGGTTGGCATGCGCATCCCCGCAAGCGTGGCCATTTCGCCATGCTGCAAACTGTAACAAAACGCTCGCAAAACCTTGATTGGTCCCAGAGGTTGGCCTGCGCTATTACGGGGTAAGACGAAAAAAGAGGTGACCGAATGCGGGTGATTTTTGGAGCTGCTATGGCCATGGTAATGGCGGTTGGGGTGGCCACGGCGCAAGATCGGTCGTTGATGGTGGTTGAGCTGTTTACCTCACAGGGCTGTTCCTCCTGCCCTCCGGCGGACCAGCTTCTTGCTGATATGTCCGACCATCCCAACCTGCTGCCGCTTGCGTTCCACGTGGATTACTGGGACTATATCGGCTGGAAAGACACCTTTGCCCAACCACAATTCACCCAAAGGCAGGAAGGGTATCGCCGGGTTGCGGAAGCCCGTTATAAATATACGCCGCAAATGGTGATTGGCGGTGTGACGCAGGTGGTGGGCAACCGTCCGATGGATGTTTTTGCAGCACTTGACGATCACCGGGACCGGATGGGGCAGGTGATGTTGTCCTCTCGCAAGACGGATCAGGGCGTGGTGGTTTCGGCCAAAACGGTGACCCGCGCGGCACTTGAGGCCGAGATGGTTGCGCTCCTGGTGTATTTCATCCCCTCTGAAATGGTGACAATCACCCGTGGGGAAAATGCCGGTCAGCAGATTGAATATACCAATATCGTGACCGAACTGACCCCCCTGACAACATGGGACGGGGCGGGGGAGCTGGAACTGACCTTGCCGGTTCTGGAGGGTCAGGCCGCAGCCCTGGTGCTTCAGTCGCTTACCCCCAAAGGCTATCCGGGGCCGATACAGGCGGCCATTCGGCTGAAGTGACCTGCGGGCGCGCGCCGTAAGAGATGCCACTGTCGTGGGGGGGCTTGGAATAAGCACGTGGTTCAGTTCTGTCTGAAACGCCTTAACTGCCGTCCTGACGGCGGGCCGGAATGTGCCAGCGGTTATGAACCCAAAGGAACTGCCCCATGTTCTGACGAACCTGTGCTTCCAGACTGTCATTGATGGCCTGCATCATCTCGTTGGGATCGCCATGCGGGATCGGTTCTTCGATCACCATGTCGAAATCGACCCCGTTGGCGCGCCGCACCCCATAGGCGCAGAACAGATGTGCGTCATATTTCAGGGCCATCTCCGCCGCTGAAATTGGTGTCAGCGCGTCCTGTCCGAAAAACTTCAACCGCTCGCCATCATTGGCGCGCTGGTCGGCAAGGATGGCGATCATGTTGCCGGATCTGAGATGCCGCAACATGTCGGCCAGACCTCTGCGCCCCTGGGGAAAGACCGGCTTGGCCACGGTTTCCAGCGCGCGGCGATAGAACATGTCGAAATATTTGTTGGTAAAGGGACGATATAGCCCCCCGATCGAGAACCCGTTCTGAACCATGGCAAGGCGCATCACGTCGTAATTCCCGAAATGCCCGGACACGCCAATGATCGGGCGTCCCGCGTCGCGTGCCTTGAGAAGGGCCTCAACCCCCGGACCTTTCAGCTCCAGCTTGCCAAGATGGCGCACGAAATCATCCGAGGAAAACAGCTCCGCCAGCACCCGCCCCGCGTTGTTTGGCACCTCGCGTTCCAGACGGGCCACTTCGGCAGGGGGCATGTCCGGAAACACTTTCAACAGGTTGTTGCGCACCCGCTTGCGATACCCGGCTATGGGGGCCACGACAGCGGATGTCAGCCAGCCAATGGTGGCGATGCGGGTTGTGTAGGGCAAAAGCCGGGGGAGACCAAGAACCGCGCGAAGGCCCAGATAGGCAAGATAGGCCTTGGGTTCAAATTTCGTTTCGGCCATGGGATCCCTTTATTGCACTAAACGTTTCGAGATCAGGTTGCATAGCAGCATACTCTCGAAACGCACGAAACATCGACATGGCATGGGCGTTTCTACTTATTATTGTGATCTAACAATATGTAGAAACGCTTTATCCAATCTGACGGGCAGATTGCCGCATTCTTTCCATGGTATAAAAGCGGCTCTGGCAAAGGGCAAGCTGCGGGGTGGTTTGTGCAGCGAAGGAAACGCGTTTTGACTGGGCAAGGTGTTTTGGTTTTGACCGAAGATTCGGGGGAAACTGAAATACGGCGGGAGGTCTCAAACCTGCTGGCGGTTCAGGACAGAGAACCGACACAGGGTGATCGCGAAATGCTCTACTCTTCATCCTCCGCGATCAGAAGAATTTCTCCCGCGCCTTCCATCTCTCGGATGCGAGAGATAACGGCATTCATGGCAGCCTCGCCATCTGCGGCTTTGACCTTGCCAAGGCTTTGCATTTCTTCGCGGATCTGCTCTGCCATGCGTTTCGACATGGCCCCGAGGATGAACTCGGCCGAGGCTTCCAATTCGCCGGTTGCAGCCGTCAATGCCGTGATCAGCACCGCCTGATCAATATCCTTGGTGATCTTCGGCACATCGCGCGGGTCGACACGGGCGGGGATATTGGCGAAGGTAAAGATCGCCTTGCGCACTTCCTCGGCAAAGACCTGATCTTCTTCGTCCAGCCCGTTCAGTACATCGTCGCGAGTGGCCGCGGGAGAGAAGTTGAGGATCGCGCCGACGCGTTCCACCGGCCCGTCCGTGAAGGCGCTGACCGGTTGGGCATCAAGCTGCTCGGCCAGAGACCGGCCAATTTTATGCACCACTTCCGGCGAGATATTTCCGGTCAGTGAGACCGCATAAGCCACTTTCCGCGCGCGCGGGCCGGGCAATTGCCCCAAAAGCTCAGCCGCCACAGAGACTTTGAGCTTCGACAGCAGAACCGCCGCCACTTCGGTGCTTTCCTCTTCCAGGATTGGCAACAGTTTCTTGGGGTCGATCCCTGCAATGGTTTCCCACGGATTGCCCGTGATCTTGACGCCAGCATTTTTGCGCACGCGCGCGATCATGGTCGGGTCCAACGTGCCATCGAGAATGTCCAGCGCCCCTTCCAGCCCGCCGGGAAAGGTAAGACCCACCTCCTGCATTTCGCTGATGAACTCATCGACCACGGCCGCCACGGTGCCTTTGTCGATGAGGCGCATTTCTGACATGTTTTCAATCAGATCGCTCTGCATGGCCTCAGGCAGACCAGAGAGGGGAAGCTCCGCCCCTTCTGCGAGCAAAAGGCGGATGATGATCGCCGCCTTTTGTTTCTTGGACAATTGCCGGGGTGGGGACATGAAGGGGGGCTGCCCCATGGGGGCACCTTTTGGCATTACGCCAAATTCCGGCAGCTCACCGGGCAAAACCACATCATTGTCCATCGGTGTAAGCGCGTTGTTCAAGGCCTGCTCCTCAATCCCGTCTTGCAGGTATTGTGGCAGAGCGATGTTAACAGCCGCTTACCCGCTGAGAAGAAACTGCAATTCGGCAGGCCGGATGTCAGCTTGACACCACAGGCGCGCAGGTCTTGGCGTCGTCATTCCACTCATGACCTGCCAGACAGCTCTGCGCCTGTTTTTCATGCTGTTCGCAGGCATAGGCGGGGGTGAGAAACGCGGTGATGGTCAGGACGCACCCAACCAGAAATCTCTTAAAAAACATGGGGCCCTCCTTGGTGAAGGACCCCATGATAGCACGGAACACGATTTTTGCGAAATCGGGCGGTGGTTATTCGCCGAACACCCGTTTGAAGATCGTGTCGACATGTTTGGTGTGATAGCCCATGTCGAATTTCTCGTTGATCGCGTCAACGCCGAGGGCTTCAACCACGGCTTCATCGGCCAGCAGCAATTCGCGGAAATCCAGACGTTCTTCCCAGACCTTAAGCGCGTTGCGCTGCACCATCGAATAGGCATCTTCACGCGACACACCGGCTTGGGTCAGGGCCAGCAACACGCGCTGCGACATGACCAGTCCGGGGAATTTATTCATGTTATCCAGCATGTTGTCGGGGAAGATCAGCATTTTCTCGACCACACCCGCCAGACGATGCAGGGCAAAGTCCAGGGTCACGGTGGCGTCCGGGCCAATCGCGCGCTCAACGGACGAGTGGGAGATGTCGCGCTCGTGCCACAGCGCCACGTTTTCCATCGCCGGCACCACGGCCATGCGCACCAGACGGGCCAGACCGGTCAGGTTTTCGGTCAGGACCGGGTTTTTCTTGTGCGGCATGGCGGATGAGCCCTTCTGGCCCATCGAGAAGAACTCGGCGCCTTCCAGAACCTCGGTGCGCTGCATGTGGCGGATTTCCACGGCGATGTTTTCGATCGACGAGGCAATCACACCCAGCGTGGCGAAGAACATGGCGTGGCGATCACGCGGGATGACCTGGGTCGAGATCGGCTCGGGGCGCAGGCCCAGCTTCTCACAGACATGCTCTTCAACGGCGGGGTCGATATTGGCAAAGGTGCCAACCGCGCCGGAAATCGCGCCAGTGGCGATCTCGTAACGGGCCTTTTCCAGACGGTTCTTGTTGCGGTCCATCTCGGCGTAGAAACGCGCGAAGGTCAGCCCCATGGTGGTGGGTTCGGCGTGGATACCGTGCGAGCGGCCCACGCGGACCGTGTCCTTGTGCTCCAGCGCGCGTTTCTTCAGGGCGGCCAGAACCTTGTCCATCCCATCAAGCAAGATGTCAGCGGCGCGCACCAGCTGCACGTTCAGGCAGGTGTCCAGCACGTCGGATGAGGTCATGCCCTGGTGCACAAAGCGCGCCTCTTCCGAGCCCACATGTTCAGCGAGGTGGGTGAGGAAGGCGATCACGTCATGTTTGGTCACCGCTTCGATCTCGTCAATGCGGGCGACGTCGAACTCGACATCTTTGGCTTTCCAGACGGCATCGGCGTTTTCGCGCGGGATCACGCCCAGATCGGCCATGGCGTCGCAGGCATGGGCCTCGATCTCGTACCAGATCTTGAACTTGGTTTCGGGCGACCAGATGGCGACCATTTCGGGGCGGGAATAGCGTGGGATCATGTCACGGCCTTTTTTGCGTTGTGGCTCCGGTTGGCGGTGTCATAGACTGCTGCGGTGCGGCAGATCAAGAGAAGGGGAGGCAGATGGGGCGGATTGCGGTGCTGTTAGCGACAATCATGCTGGGAAATGCCCAGAATGCGCAGGCCGGGGACGCTTTTCTGCCCATGCGTGGGGATGAGATTCGCGCCGCCCTTACGGATGCACGGGTGGTGTATTCCGGCAAGGATCAGGGTCGCTGGCAACTGTTCCACGCCGATGGGCGCACACTTTACGTGGCCGGCGCAGAGAGCTGGGGGCGGTGGTTTGTCAAAGAGGATCAGTATTGCTCCTCCTGGCCGCCTGCATCCCATGTGGACTGCTATGACATGCTGCGCGCCGGGGATCGGGTGCGCTTTGTCGGCGCGCGTGGGACAATTTATGAAGGAGGGATCAAGTGACGCTGCGACTTTCCGATTTCGAAGGCCGCTGGCATCTGACCCGGCGGATAGAAGATGCCAAGGCAGGCAGCACCGGATGTTTCGAAGGGGTTGCCACGTTCACGCCAGATGCAGAGGGGCTGCGCTATGACGAAGTGGGAGAGCTGCGTCTTCCCACCGGTCCAAACGGCCCGACGGCGATGCAGGCCACCCGCCGCTACCTCTGGCGGCCGGATGCGGATGGGGTGCTGGTGCTGTTTGAGGATGGGCGGGATTTCCACCGTATTGGCCTGTTGGGGGATACCGCCACGGGGTTTCACCACTGCCCCCCTGATGATTACGAAGTGAGTTATAATTTCTCGCGCTGGCCAGACTGGCGCGCCACATGGCGCGTCACCGGCCCACGCAAGGATTACATGATGATCACAGATTTTCGCCGCTGACCCGGCTTGCTGCGGTCCGGCCCCGCGCCGCCGGGGGCTGAGCCACGGCCAGTCGCCGGGGCAGCGCTGCCACTTTTTTCTTGTCTTAAATATCCCCGCCGGAGGCACCGCACATCACGCCTTGGCGCAGGTGGCGGAATGGGCGCTCAACCGATCACCGTCACGCCCTTTTCCGGGTGCGCCCGGTAATGGGCCAGACGGGTTTCGAGATCCCCCAGATGCCGCTCCAGCCGATGCCCATCCGGGTCGAGGAAATAGAGCGACGCGCCTTGCGACCTGTTCTCCTGCCACAGCGCGGCCTGCGTCTGGATGCGATCGGACAGGGCGCAAACTCAGCCGCTTCGCAGGAAAAGGCGAGGTGGGTGTAATCTGTGCGGAAAGGGATATCACCCGCCGTTTGCATCAGGCATAGCCAGATGTCCCCCAGTTCCAGATAGGCGCCGCTCGCCCAATGGGCGCGCAGGGTGGCGCCAAGCAGGTCACGATAAAACCCGACGGACCGGGCGAGGTCGGAGGTGGCCAACGTGATGTGGTTCAATCCTGTCACCACCATCCGCTGTCCTTCCTCCTCCTCCTCGTGGGCTGTCTTGCCCTACTGCTCTCTGGCCGCCGGATCGTTTGCCGTGGCCATCTGCTCAATAGAGGGTCCGTGAGTGGAAGCCCTCACCTGTGTTGGGGCGTCAGAACTGCTGATCCGCCCCCTGCTGCCATTCCTTGACGAGATTGCCAAATCGGGTAAAGCGCGCCTCGAAGCTCAGCTCCACCGTGCCAATCGGACCGTGACGCTGCTTGCCCAGGATCACCTCGGCCTTGCCATGCAGGCGCTCCATCTCTTCTTGCCATTCGGCGATCCGGTCCAGCTCGTGATCCCCGGGTTTCTCACGCTCTTTGTAATACTCGCCGCGATAGACAAACATCACCACGTCGGCATCCTGCTCGATCGAACCCGATTCCCGCAGATCCGAGAGTTGCGGGCGTTTGTCATCCCGGCTTTCCACCTGACGAGACAGCTGTGAAAGCGCAATCACCGGGATGTTCAGCTCTTTCGCAATCGCCTTCATCCCCATGGAAATCTCGGCAATCTCGTTCACCCGGTTGTCGGCCATGCCGCGGCAGAGCTGCAGATAGTCGACGATCAGCAGGTCCAGCCCATGGGTCCGTTTCAGACGCCGCGCCCGCGCGGCCAGTTGCGAAATGGGCAGGGCCGGGGTGTCGTCAATGAAAAGCGGGCAGCTTTCCAGATCCTTGGCCGCCTGCACCAACCGGCGGAACTCATCCTCCTGGAAATCCCCCTGACGAATGGTGTGGGATGAAATCTCGGCCGCCTCTGCCAGGATCCGGCCTGCCAGCTGTTCGGCCGACATCTCAAGCGAGAAGAACCCGACCACGCCGCCGTCAATCGCCCCTTCCGACCCGTCCGGTTTCAGCCCTTTTTTATAGGCTTTGGCAACGTTGAAGGCGATGTTGGTGGCCAATGAGGTTTTCCCCATCGACGGACGCCCGGCCAGAATGATCAGGTCAGACGGGTGCAGCCCGCCCATCTTCTTGTCGAGGTCAATCAGCCCGGTGGAAATCCCGGCCATGCCGCCGCCGCGTTCATAAGCGGCATTGGCGTTCTGCACCGCACCGGTGACGGCCTTGAGAAAGGACTGAAACCCGCTGTCGACCTGTCCGGCCTCGCCCAGCTTGTAAAGCTGCTGTTCGGCCTCGACGATCTGTTCCTTGGGTTCCGAGGAGATATCAACCTTGGCGGCCTTGGCGGAAATATCTTCCCCCAGCCGGATCAGTTCACGCCGGATCGCCAGATCATAGATCATCTGCGCATAATCGCGCGCCGCAAAAGAGGAAATCGCCGCCCCCGCCAGACGCGCCAGATAGGCAGGCCCGCCCAGTTCCTTCAGACCCTCGTCATCTTCCATGAACGCCTTCAGCGTGACCGGAGAGGCCAGCGCGTTCTTGGCAATGCGGCTTGCGGCGATTTCATAGATGCGCTGGTGTACCGGCTCGTAGAAATGGCTGGAATTGATGATCGAGGCGACCCGATCATAGACGTCATTATTGGTCAGGATGGCGCCCAGAAGCTGCTGTTCCGCCTCGATATGGTGCGGCAGAATGCCCTGCACCTCGTCCGGGCGCGCATCTGTTGCAGCGGGCAGGTTGCCCGGTATCGTGCTGATCTCGTTCATGCCTCTGTCCCTCGGCGGAGCGGTGGCAGCTCCCGTCGGGGGAGTATTACCCCCGATCCCTGCCTCAACGCAAAATGTATGTTTCTGTGAACAATCTGTGGATAAGTCAAAGCACCGGCAGGACCCTACCATATTTGGTGGGATCCCGCAAAAGGGTGCCTAAACTTGGTGTGTTCGGGTTAGCCTTCCATCCGCGCGGCCTGCCAGGCACGCGGGTCTTTCAGGAACCGCTCCACCTCGTCCAGCGTCTCGGTTGAAAACGCTTCCTGCGCCTTTGCCTCGGCCAGAACATCCCACCAGGTGCACAGGTGGATAAGCTGAACGCCATGATCGGACAGGGTTTTCTCGGTCTCGGGGAAAATGTCGTAATAGAACACGACGGCGGTGGCGCCGCAGGTGGCGCCGGTGTCGCGAATCGCATCGACAAAAGACAGTTTCGATCCGCCATCGGTGGTCAGATCCTCGACCAGCAGCACGCGCTGCCCTTCGGACATGGCCCCTTCAATCCGCGCGTTCTTGCCGTATCCCTTGGGCTTCTTGCGCACATAGGTCATTGGCAGGGCCAGACGTTCGGCGACCCAGGCCGAAAAGGGAATGCCCGCAGTTTCGCCACCCGCGATATTGTCAAACGCCTCGAACCCCGCCTCGCGCATGATCGTCACCGCCATGAAATCCATGAGCGTTGAGCGGATGCGCGGGAAAGAGATCAGCTTGCGGCAGTCGATATAGCTGGGCGAGGGCAGGCCCGAGGCCAGTGTGAACGGCTCATCCGTGTTGAAATTCACCGCGCCGATCTCAAGCAGCATACGGGCTGTTAGGCGGGCAATTTCGTCTTTGGCGGGGAAGGCGGAAGGGATCATGTGGCAGCGTCCTGTTCGTGTGTCTCAAACTCCCCCGAGATTTGCTCCCGGCCCGAAGGGGGGGCGGTTTCGCACCCGACCAGGGGGAGGGCCGGGTGCGACGCGGATCTAGAAACCGCTCTGTTCAGGTCTCTACCGACCAATGCAGCGGGAAGCCCGGATCAAACACGGTGATCGGGCCGGCGGCACTGTCGATTTTGGTTGGGTAGGTGACGGGTGCCCCCTTGCGCAACGTGATTGTGGCTGCGTTGGCGGGCAGGCCGTAAAAGGCCGGACCATTGAGCGAGGCAAAGGCTTCGAGCTGATCCAGCGCGCCCTCTTCCTCGAACACTTCCGCAAGGCAGGACATGGTATTTGTCGCGGTGAAACAGCCTGCACAACCACAGGCGCTTTCCTTGTTCGGGTCCGTGTGCGGGGCGCTGTCGGTGCCAAGAAAGAAGGTGGCCTCGCCAGAGGTTGCCGCCTCTCGCAGCGCCAGGCGATGCTCTTCGCGTTTGGCCACCGGAAGGCAGTAGTAATGTGGCTTGATCCCGCCCACGAGGATGTGGTTGCGGTTGATGATCAGGTGGTGCGTGGTGATCGTCGCCCCCAGATTGTCGCCGCCGGCGCGCGCGTAATCGACACCGTTTTTCGTGGTGATATGTTCCATCACCACGCGCAGATCGGGATGGGCGTGGCGGATCGGATCCAGCACCCGGTCGATGAACACGGCTTCGCGGTCGAAGATGTCGATGTCGTGGTCGGTCACTTCGCCATGAACGCAAAGCGGCAGGCCAATCTCGGCCATCTTCTCAAACACCTTCGCCACCTTGGTGAAATCCTGCACCCCCGAGGCCGAGTTGGTGGTGGCACCGGCGGGGTAGAGCTTGACCGCTTTCACCAGACCGGACGCATGGGCGCGGGCCACATCCTCGGGGTCGGTGTCTTCGGTCAGGTAAAGCACCATCAGCGGGTCAAATGTCATGCCCTCGGGCAGCGCCGCCATGATCCGGCCGTGATAGGCCTGGGCGTCGTCAAAGGTCACCACGGGGGGGACAAGGTTGGGCATGATGATACCACGGCCAAAATGGCGCGCGGTTTCGGGCAGGACGGCGTTCAGCACCTCGCCATCGCGCAGGTGCAGGTGCCAGTCATCAGGGCGGCGGATTGTCAGAGTCTGGGTCATCAGTCCCGTGATTAGACCAAGCCTGTCACGCTGGGAAGGGCTTTATTGCCTCAATCCCCGCGCAGAGCCTCAGAAAACCGGTCTGGCGCCCCGAACTCTTCCCCGTCCGGACGATACCGCAGCCCTTTGCCGGAAAAGAGCCCCAACCGTCGTGCCGGACGCTCTGTTGGCAATACGCAGACGCGGGTCTGTTCACGTGTCGCAAAGAACCTGGGATTTGACTGGATGGCCGGGGGCAGCAAAGTGGTATCAAACACCTTGCTGCGGGTGGTTTTTATCACCACCCGGTGCAGCGGTGCAGGGCCATCTCGCGCTTCCGGATCTGTGCAGCACAAAAGGTGGTCGCGCAGCTCCGCCTCTCGTTTTCTGAGGCGAGAGATCTGGCGGCGAATATCGGCCAGTTCCTCGGCCGGGTGCAGGGGTAAAAGCGGCCGATCCCGGGGAGTTTCCGCGTTGATCGGTGTGCCGCTGAACGGGTGACGTGTCTGTTCCATGGGGCCAGATTGCACGAGGTTTGATTAAAGTGTTTCGACTTATTATTGAGATACAATAATGAGGCGAAACGCTCGAAACCTACTGATGTTGCGAGCATTTCGAAATCAACTTGTGTCTCAAGTTCATCTCGAAACGCTTTAAGGTCTGGTAAAAGGCCGTGTCGGAAGATCAGGCCTCTTCGAGGAGGCGGTTGGCCTCGGTCAGTGCCTTGCGGAACCTGGGGGCGCCGCGCCGTTCGGTCACGTGACGTGACAGGGCGGCCACCAGACGGGGGCGGTGTGTCTGTTGCAGCCGGTTCAGCAGCCGGCGCAGATAGGGTAGGTGGGTGCGGCGGTTGCGCAGGATGTTTCGCGCCACATGAGGGGAGAGCTGGCCCTCGGTGGCGGCTTCGATCATCTGCGGCAGGGCAGCCATCGACCACAGCTCTTCCACCAGCGTGTCCCCCATGTGGCGGCAGGTCAGGTGGTGAATATGCTCAGCCTGAAACAGGCTGGCATGCATTGCATCCTCGGCATTGGCCGGATCATGTAAAAGATAGACGGCCTTGGCGCCTTCCACCATGTCAGGGGCATAGCCGTAACGGGTGGTGAAATCGGTGCGGCGCATCTTGGGAAACCGTCGGTCCCAGGCGACGCGGGTCATGTCGAGTGTCGCCTGAGGAGCAATGGCAATCACCGTCGCCCCCGGCGCGGCCACGCTATAGGCACAGGCGGCGTAGCCACTGGGGCCAGCCCCGTAAAACACGACCTGATCGAAATCTTCGAAAAACCCGTCATCCACAAGCCGGTCGAAATAGCCATAAAGGTCCGGGTCGCGAAACCAGCTTTCCTCATGGGCAAGGATGCAGAGATTGGACCACCCGTTTTCATCGGCAAGATCCCAGCCAAGCGGGCGGGCCTCTTTGCTCTGGCGCACGGATTGGGCGGTTTCGAATGTGACCACCAGGGTTGGGCCGTCATCGGTAAGGATGGCCGAGTGGCGCTGTCCGACAGGTTCGAAATAGCCGCGCTCTTCGCCCATTTCGTCAATCATACTCAGCCACTTGTCAAAATCCGCCCCGGCGAGATTACACTCGCGCTGGTCGCGCTCATCTGCCTGGGGCGGGGTGTCGTCCATCATACTGATACCTTTGGTTCGGCCATCCTTAAAGCGTTTCGGGATAAACTTAAGATACATGTTTATCCTGAAACGCCCACAACATCGCTCTCGCTTGCGGCGTTTCGGTTTTGCCCTTTGTCAGGTTAAAACCGAAACGCTTAATAGATGTGCTAAAAGGTAATGCGGGCGGGATTGGGTATGCAATGGGGCAAAAAGGTGAAATGCCGGGTGCGATTTCGTGACTGTCCCGGTCTGGTGTTCAATCCTATCCGCTGCGGGCTTTTTGTGTATGCTTAAACAGCTCTCGCGCCAGTTTCAGTGGCAGCGGGCGCGGTGGGGGGGACATCATCAACCGCCCCATCAGGGCGCGATTGGGTTCCTCTGCCATCAGGGCCTGAAAGCGGGTTTTGCGCCAGTCAACCGCCTGGGCGTGCAGCGTTGCGAGGGTAGGGTCGCTGCGATAGCGCCCAAGATGCGGGTCGCGCAGCCCATCGCAGGCCCGGATCGAAAGGTCCTCAACATCGCACCAGTTGCGTTCGGTCCAGTAATCCAGCCCCAGTAGATCGCCATCATGCACCGCGCGCCCCCGGGCCCGTTTCAGCACATAGCTTTCCATCGCCCCAAGCGCATAGTGATTGATCTGCGCAAGCCCGTAATTGGCCCGTCCAAACGGGGAGAAGATCTTACCTTTCTGGAAGCTCTGGCCCATCTCGCGGCCCTGCCCGTCAAACCAGCGGGTGTGCTCTACCTTGCCATCAACCGGGGCGCGCGGGCGATGCACCCCCAGTTTGCGATAGGCCCCGGTGTTGCGATAGAGTGTTTTGAACATGAAGGCGCGCCAGGGCCAATACATCACTTCGGGCGCGGCGCGGGTGAATTCTTCGCTCACCAGCCGGTCCTGATAGCGCAGCACCCCTGCATTGCCGAAAAGCCGCCATGTGAGCGGGATCGCGTCGGCTTCGGGCAGGGCGGCCCATAACGATGACAGGCTGTGATCCCCCACATGGATGTTCACAAACTCATCAATATCCAGCGTCATCAGCCAATCGGATTGCTGCACCAGCGGGTGTTTGTCCGCCAGCTTGTAGCCGGTCCACTGGATGCCGCCATTCCCATAAGGCCCGTCATTGCGGATATGGATCAGTTCGCCCATATCCTGCAGCCG
Source organism: Aliiroseovarius crassostreae (assembly GCF_001307765.1). Lineage (GTDB taxonomy): Bacteria > Pseudomonadota > Alphaproteobacteria > Rhodobacterales > Rhodobacteraceae > Aliiroseovarius > Aliiroseovarius crassostreae. Next base: position 287,455 of record NZ_LKBA01000006.1, on the reverse strand, counting down.
GTCCAGCATCGTATCCGTGCCATCGTCGCAATCATTGGACAGCACCAGAAAATCGGTAAAGCCAATGCCCCGGTGATGGGCCAGCCATTCCAGCAAAAACGCGCCTTCATTGCGCACACATAGGATGGCGGTGGCGCGCATCTACCAGCCCTTCTTGAAGGTCACGACCTTGGCGTTTGAGTGGCGCGGGAAATAGGTCAGCCCGGCCTTGTGCATGGTGTCAACTACGGCCTGCACCCCGGTTTGCCCAATCCATTGTGGATGCAATTCGATCACGGCGGCCCTGAGGCTGCTGAGATCCGCGCCGGGCAGAAGCTCTGCCTCGGTCACTTCCGCCTTTTCACCTTTGGGGTTTTCCTCAAGCGAACTGGCAAGGAATTTGGAGCGCACATAGAATTTGGTCGCCCCTTTGCGCTTGCCCAAAATGGCATTGTGGATACGCGCGGTTTTGACGCCGCTCTCGCTATACACCTCTTCGATATAAGGGATCATATGTGGGTTGGCCTCATAGGCATGCACTTCTTTCACCTTCATTTTTCGGGCCATGAAGGTGGACATGACCCCCACGCCAGCCCCCAGCACCACGTCATCGCGGGTGACCGTGGCCTTGACGGCGTCCGTCTTGCGCTCTTCATAGGCGTTGGAACGCAGGGCGCGGTGGCGGGCCGGTGTCAGGTAACGGGGGGCATCGGGAAAGCGCATGCCGCGGGATTTCACATCGCGCGGCCCGTCATCGGGATATTGGATGACCGGCTTGGGGTCAGATATTTGCGGGTTGTGTTCTGTCATTTTTTCACGGTTCATTTTTATCACTCCCTTCTGCTTTGCGTCAAAGGGATCTTTGCTTTCCATATCCAGGGCCAGCGCGTAGGCCACATGTTCCATCTCTGTCAGCTTGCTGTCCAGGGCCTGATTGTAAAGGTCGGAAAGCTCGGGGGGCTGCCGAAGCTCTGCCGCCTTGGCCCGGTGCCAGTAGACGCCGGATTGATGCAATGCTACCAGCTTTTTATCGGTCATCAGACGGCCAAGTTCGGCCACCGTGCGCGGGATATTGCGCTTGATGGTCACATCCGTGTTGCCGCCCCAGTCCATCCGCACCCAATAATTGATGCCGATGGAGCAGTCCACATGCAGCGCACGCCCTCGCTGGCGCTTGATCAGATAGCTTTCCGCCGAGCGCAGCGCGTAGTGATTGAGCAGCAGGAGGTCATACCCAACGGTCTTGAGGTCCGAGCGCCAGCCCTTGTCCTTATACCCGTCGGTCATCACCTGGCCGGATCCGTTGACCCAGACCACCTGATCGCGGTGGCTGTCACGCAGCTTGTTCGGGCGGTGGCAGGAAAGCTTTTCATTGGCGCCGACATTCTTGGTCATGGTCTTGAACCCCCAGACCGTATGCGGCTTGGGCGCATATTTCGGCGCGGCGGTGTCGAACTGGTCAATCACCAGATCGTCTGCAAATTCGGTCACGCCATTATGGCCGAACAGGCGCCAGGTCATTGCCACATTGGTGGCATTCGGCACGCGGTCAAGGAAGTCCTGCATCGTGCCATTGCCACAGCGCACATTGATGAACTCATCCACGTCAATATGAATGACCCATTCCGCGTTTTGGATCACGTTTTCCTTCAGCAACGGGTTCAGCGCGTATTGCTGGGGGAGTTGCCCTTCCAATTGTCATTGTTCGATGCTGCAAAATGCCCAGATCCTGCAACCGGTCGAGGATCTCTGACGTGCCGTCGGAACAGTCATTGGTGTAGATCAGGAATTTGTCGATCCCCATGGCGCGGTGATAGGCGACCCATTCAAGAATATAAGGGGCCTCGTTCTTCATGCAGCCCACAATCACCCGCCCGTTTTGCGCTGTTCACGGGTGGCCTGATCAATGCGCGGCAGCAGGGCGGCCACATATTGCGTGGCGCGAAACCCCATGGTCGGGTCGGCCTCCTGCCAGCCGCCGGGCACGGCCCGGTCGCGTTTCAGGGTCTCAGGCAACAGGGTATGGTTTTTTAAAAGCTCTTTGTTGCTTTTTTCAAATTCACGGGAAAACTCCACCAGTTCCCCCGGAGCGATAGGCGCGCCGGGCACCAGAACCTGCCCCAGAAGCCTGCGCCAGAGCACCGGAGGGAACAGGCGCCCCTTGGCAAGAAGGGCCACAAGCACCTCGTTCATCATAGGCGCGCGGGTCAGGCTGGCGGCGGAGGGACGGGGATAGCCCGATCCTTCCGGGGCCTTGCCGATATTGGCGCGGATCCCGGCCCTGTTCATCCACATGGGCAATGACCTGAATATCATCCGACAGTGGTTGCAGCAGGGATTTCAGCCGGGCAATCTCGCTGTCATAGGGCAGGGTGCAGAGCTGGCTTGCGGACAGGATCAGTGTCTCGGGCCGGTGCTTTTCAACTTCCTTGAGCAGATCCTCTCCGACCTGCCGGCGCAGCATGTCCTGCTTGTCGGCAGGGGCATAGCCGCGATTGTGGCGCAGGATGTCCACCCGGTCAGGGTCGGTGACCGCCATGTAAAGCCGTGTGTGGTTCTTGCGGCCGGGACTGCGCGCGTAAAGCACACCCTTGTCGGTCAACTGATCGCGCTTGGCGTCCAGCACCTCCTGCAGGCGCTCCGCGCCGCATTGTTCCAGACCGATATGGAGCACAATCCGCATCAGCTGTTTTCCTTACTCTTACGCATGTCACTACTCTCAGGGGCAGGCGGCCCGTCCTGTGCCGCTTCGGCGGGGCGGTTCTCATTGGCGTTTGCCACCCCCCACCAGGGCAGGTCGAGCCCGAGGAAATCCGACAGCCGGTCGCGGGCGTCGTCGTCCTCGATGTCATATTCCAGGAAATCACCCGCCCCGGCGAAAACCTGTCGGCAAAAGGCGAAATGCCCCTCGATCCAGCGGATCCGTTCCGCATCCGTCCTGCCATAGCCTTCCGGCTGGCCGGTAATGGCGTTGGAGGGAAGGCGGGTGCGGCCCAGATGGGACCACCGTCCCATACTGTCGGACAGCTTGACCGGGGCACGATGGGTCAAAACAAACTTGGCCCCCGGATGGTGGGCACGAATGGCCGCCAGCAGCCCCCAGTCGCATTGCGGCCAGAGGTTCAGCCCTTCGCGCACCACGTCGATTTCGGTGAACGCATCAAACTCGGCCATTTTCGACAGGGGATCCCCGTCCTGGAAATAACCATCATACATCAGCTTGCCGACAAAGGTGCGGGCCAGGCGATCCTCCTTGCTCTGCCCGCGCCGGATGCGCCAGTCCGCAACATTCATCCCGGCCTGTTTCAGCGCCTGACCCAATGTGGTGGTGCCGGATTTCGGCAGGCCCGGATTGATGACTTTCAGCCCTTTCGCAATTGGCAAAGAACTGGAGCGTGACCGAGATCGCATGCGGGTTGTCGCAGGCGTCGATCAGTTCGGGGATCGTGCCCTGACCGACATGAATGTTCAGAAACTCGTCCACATCGGCAATCCAGATCCAGTCCGAGGACAGCACGAGGTCATGGGATTTTGCCGCCTTCAGTGCCTCCATCTGGTAATTGCGCCCTTCGGCCGGGTTGGGCAGATGGGTGACGATGCCCCGCGCCGCCAGCGCATCGAGAAGCCGGTTTGTCGCATCGGTGCAGTCATTTGAATAAAAAAGGAAATCCGTGACGCCCAGCACAGAGTTGAAGGCGATCCATTCGATCAGAAACGGGTCCTCGCTCTTCACGCAGGCCACGGCTGTTATGGGCATGGGATGCCCTCGGCCGGGAAAGGAGAATACTTGGTCATTACACTGCCTGCTGACGGCCTGTTGTGGCAACTTTTGGGCCGTTTTTCGGGGGTTTCATGCTTATCGCGCAAAATCCTTAACATTGTTTCCGTATTTCCGTCAGAGCTGCGAAAATTCGTTAACTTATGCAAATAGATAAACAGTTCCTGTGCTCCTCCTGCCGCAGCCCGCCCTGAGGTGTAGGGGCTGGTGTGATGGGGAGAGTTTGCCCGGACGGGTGCATTGACGCACGGGTGAAATCAAAGCATAAAAACATATGAATGTATGAAGTCGAGGATGCCATGCGCATGCACTGGAAATTCGGAGGGGTGGCGCTGGGCCTTGTGTTCTTCCTCGCCGTCGCTCTGGTCAAACCCATTGGCGTATCGACGCAATTCGTGATCCTGAACGGCATTGTCGGTGACGCCGTAAACAGTGAGTTGGTGACGCAAACCGAAGATGGGTACAGCTCGACCAACGCCTATCTTGCGAAATCTGGTGGGAAATATGCCAAATCCGTGGCGAACCCGCTGAATTACAGCTTTGTTTTCGTGGTGGCGATGATGGCCGGGGCGGCCCTGTCGATGTTTCTGCGGGGCGGCAATGGCAAGGATGAGAACACGCTGCCTGCGATCCATTATGACAATTTTGGCGACACGCCGGTGATGCGGTATGCCATCGCCCTGGTGGGCGGGTTTGTCGTGCTTTACGGGGCACGGCTGGCGGGCGGCTGCACCTCGGGCCACATGATGTCCGGCATGATGCAGACGGCGCTGTCGGGCTATATCTTTGCAGCCGAGGCCTTTGCTGCCGCGGTGCCCGTGGCCATGCTGATGTATAAGAAAGGATAAGCCATGCAGATCATACTTGCTCTTGTGATTGGTGCGTTGTTTGGCTTTGTGCTGGACCGCATCGGGGCCACCAACCCGACCGTGCTGATCCGTATGCTGAGCCTGCGCGCGCTGGGCTTGATGAAAGCCATCCTGCTGGCCATCGGGGTCGGGGCGATCCTGATGTTCGGTGGTCAGATGGTGGGGCCGATTGATGTCGGGCACATGTCGGTGAAAACCGCCAATCTGGGCGTGTTTGTCGGTGGGCTGCTGCTTGGTGCGGGCTGGGCGATGTCCGGGTTTTGCCCCGGCACCGGTGTGTGCGCGGCGGTCACGGGCCGGAAAGATGCGCTGTTTTTCATTCTGGGTGGGTTCTTGGGGGCGGCGGCCTACATGATCACCTCCCCATCGGTGAAAGCCACCGGGCTGCTTGATGCGATTGCCGGGGGGAAAGTGACCCTGGGCACGGTGCCGGGGGCCAAATATGACGGGCTGACCGCGCTTCCCGGCGATGTTCTTGGCATCGCGCTGGGGCTTTTGTTTATCGTGATCGCCTTTGTGGTGCCCGAGGCACCGCGAGGGCAGGAAGGCTGTGTGCAACCGGCTGAATGATCCTGTCCCGAGACGTCCCTTCGGACGGGTCAGAAAGGTCGCGGTTTTGCCGCGGCCTTTTTCTTTGCGAGCTTGAAGCTGTGACATTTTGCATATAATTTGTCAGCAAGTCTACCTGAAGAGGCCCACATGACCCCCAGCCGATTTGATCGCATCCCTGAAATTGCCCTCGAATGGCACCGCGCGGGTCGCGCCGTGGCGATTGCCACCGTTGCCGCCACCTGGGGCAGTGCGCCACGTCCTGTCGGCAGCCAGATGGTGGTGGCGCTGGACGGCGCCATCGAAGGCTCGGTCTCCGGGGGCTGTGTGGAGGCAGCAGTGGTGATCGCCGCGCAGGAGGCGATCGGGCAGGGCCGTCCCCGGCTGCTTACTTTCGGCGTCTCCAGTGAGGACGCGTTTGCCGCCGGGCTGGCCTGCGGGGGGGGGATCACGGTGCTGGTCGAACCGGTTGGTGCGCAGGGCGCGGGGCAGGTGCTATCGCCCACGATGCTGGAACAGATCGTCACGGCACGGTCCGCGCGCCAGCCGCTGGCCTATCGGGTTGGGGTCCGGGACTGGTCCCGCCAGATTGCCGTGGCGGACCCGGAGGATGTGACGGGACTTGAGGGGGCGTGCTTCACACATCTCCATCACCCGCCCTTGCGGCTGGTGATTGTCGGGGCCGTGCATGTGGCGCAGGCGCTGATCCCGATGGCGCAGGCGGTGGGGTATGACATTGCCCTGATCGACCCGCGCAGCGCCTTTGCCACGGAAGATCGGTTTCCCGGCGTGGCGCTGCACGTCGATTTCCCGGAGGATGTGTTGCCCGCGATTGGGCTTGATGCGCATACGGCCCTGGTCACGCTGGCCCATGATCCCAAGATTGACGATCCCGCACTTGGCGCAGCCCTCGGGTCCGAGGCGTTTTATATCGGTAGCCTGGGGTCGAAACGCACCCAGGCGCAGCGGCTGGAGCGGCTGGGGGCGCGCGGGGTTTCTGCTGAAAACCTGTCCCGTATCCATGGCCCGGTCGGGCTGGATATCGGCGCGGTGGGACCTGCGGAAATTGCCGTGTCGATCCTGGCGGAGCTGGTGGCCAGCCGTCGATTGTCACGCAGGTGACGGCGGGATGCGGCGCAGCACCACAATGCGTGCCAGCAGGATCAGGGCAAAGAAAAACGCCGCGCGAAAGGCGCGGCGTTTTGTGTGGTTCGGATGGGGACCCCCATCGGTGCAGGCTTACATGCCCAGAGCGGCTTTTACCTGGTCAAGCGTGGCGGGCAGCAGTTCCGGGTTGTTGGCGGCCTGCTGAACGGCGGTTTTCAGCGCCAGTTTCTGCACATCGCTCAGCGAGGAGCCGTCGATCATCTCAGCCACTTTGCCAGCGTCAAAGCCTTGCGGGGTCAGCACGGCGTTGGGGGCGCTTTCTGCGGCGGCTTCGGTGGCGGCACCGGTGACGTTTTTCATGGCGCCTTCAACCGCACCGGTCACGGCGTCGGTTGCGGCCTGGGTGGCTGCGCCAAGGGCGCCGGTCACGGCTTCGCTTTCCCCGACAACCTCGGTCACTGCGTCGCCCATAGCTTCCATGGCGCCTTCGACGGCATTGCTTGCGGCCTCGGTTACCGCGGCGGCAGCAGATGCGGCCTCAGCGGCAGCTTCTTCAGCAGCCTTGGCGGCTTCTGCGGCGGCGGCCTCTTCCTGTGCCTTGGCTTCGGCGGCAGCCTTCTCGGCAGCTTCTGCCTGTGCGGCGGCTTCTTGCTGAGCGGCGGTTTCGGCCTGTGAGTTCTGATACCACTTATACCCGCCAAAGGCGGCAACGGCGGCGATGACGATGGCGATCAGGGACTTGTTCATTTAAATCTTCCTCGAAATCCTGGATTTGGAACGGTACTTGGCCGGTTTGTCCGGCGACAGGGGTGAAATGGGTCATTTGGGTCTCGTGCTCAAGGGGAGTTTCGGGATTGAGACGTCAAAACGCGAAAACCCGCGCGTTTTCAGCTTGAAAGCGCGGGTTCCCGCCTTTACCTTTCGCAACTAAGAGATTTGAAACTTCAGAAGGAATGGCACAATAGCCCGCAGACCTCATAATGCGCCCCCGCAGCGCGACACTGGCCCACGGATCAACGAACGTATCCGTGCCCCTGAAATTCGCCTGATCGGAGCTGACGGCGAAAACGTGGGCGTTGTGCCCCCGTCACGAGGCATGGAACTTGCGGAACAGGCGGGGCTGGACCTCGTCGAGATTTCGCCCAACGCCGTACCGCCCGTGTGCAAGATCATGGATTTCGGCAAGTTCAAATACGAAACCCAGAAACGCGAGGCCGAGGCGCGCAAGAAGCAAAAGACGATCGAAGTCAAAGAGGTCAAGTTCCGCCCGAACACCGACACTCATGACTATGAAGTCAAGATGCGCAACGTGGTGAAATTCCTGGAAAAAGGCGACAAGGTTAAAGTGACCCTGCGCTTCCGCGGTCGTGAAATGGCACACCAGAACCTTGGGCGTGAGCTTTTGGAGCGTGTGGCAGAAGACATCAAGGAAATCGGCAAGGTTGAAAACATGCCGAAGATGGAAGGCCGCCAGATGGTGATGATGATCGGACCGGCACCGAAATAAGGGCCCGCCAGATCAGGTTAGATTGAAAACGCCTCGCTTTTGCGGGGCGTTTTTTGTTGGCGGAGCAAGAACGTCCCTCCCGGCCGGTGTTCTTTATGCCGGGGGCGTTTCGGCAGGGTCAGGCCGGAACGCGGGCCGGTCCAACGAAAAAGGGACAGCGCCCGGCTGTCCCTTTGTTATTCTGCGCCTGTGCGGTTCTCGGCGAATGCTGTGCATTCGCCTGTCACCTGTTGTTCGAAAGCTGTGCTTTCGAACTTGGCGGCTCTCGGGGATTGTGCCAATCCCCTGCGCCTTATCGGTGAATTCTTCGAATTCCCCTTAATCAAGGAACGCCTTTTCCACCACGTATTCTGCGGGTTTGGAATTTGCCCCCTCGGTCAGCCCGTATTCCTCCAGCATCTCTTTCAGTTCGAGGTTGAAGGCGAGGTTGCCACAGATCATCGCACGATCGTTTTTCGGGCAGATCGGCTCCACACCCAGATCCTTGAACGCCTCGCCCGAGCGCATCAGGTCGGTGATGCGGCCCATCTTGGGGCTCTCTTCGCGGGTGGTGGTCGGGTAGTATTTGATCTTCTTCCAGAAGCCCTCACCGATCACCTCGTTCAGGAGCTCATCGTCTTTCAGCGCCTCGATCAGGTCGCGGCCATAGGTCAGCTCCCCCACTTCGCGGCAGGTATGGGTGATGATCACCTCGTCGTAATCCTCATAGGTCTGCGGTTCGCGCAGAAGCGATGCGAAGGGCGCAAAGCCGGTGCCGGTGGCAAAGAACCAGATCCGTTTGCCGGGAATCAGCGCATCATGCACCAGCGTGCCCACCGGTTTCGGGCGCAGGATCACCTCGTCGCCGGGCTGGATGTGCTGTAGTTTGGAGGTCAGCGGACCGTCCTGCACCTTGATCGAGTAGAACTCCATCTCCTCGTCCCAGCTGGGCGAGGCAATCGAATAGGCGCGCAAAAGCGGCTTTTGCTTGCCGGTCTTGGGGTCCGGGTCCCCCATCAGCCCGATCATCACAAACTCGCCCGAGCGGAAGCGCAAGCTCGCAGGGCGCGTGCAGCGGAAGCTGAACAGGCGGTCGGTGTAATGTTTCACCTCGGTCACGGTCTGCGCATCGGGCAGGGTGGGCACGGGTCTTGCTTTGGTTTCGGCATCCATAACGGCGGTCACTTCATTCATGAGCTTTACCGGGGCAAAACACCCCGGCCTTTCATGTTGCTATATATGTTCTGTGCGAGGAAGGGTCTAGGCCGAAGCCGCCCCCATCAGCCGCGACCTATAGTCATAGGCGCGCCAGTCCGCGCGATAGACCCATTCCTGTTCCGGCTGGCGGGCCGCCAGCTCGTCCGAGATTTCCACCTCGTCGAAACCGGAGCGGCGGGCCATGGCATATTGGTCACTGATCACGTGGCCGGCCGCGCGCAGACGCCCCTGGAACCCCAGGTTGCGCAGCTGACGGGCAAGGGTGAAGCCGCGCCCATCGGCAAAGGACGGAAAGTCGATACGGATTGCTTCGACCCCAAGCATCAGGTGGCCAAGCTCCGCCGGATCGGTGTCCGATGCCAGGTCCAGCCCGCGCGCGTCATTGGCGGCGCGCTCCCCGGCCGGGGCAAAGCCGTAGTCCCAGGTTTCCGGGGTAAAGCCCTCATCACGTACAATCACAGTCATTGTTCAGCTCCAATCCGAACCATCTTGCCATCCACGAAATGGATGCCGCATTCTGTTTTCTCCGCACCGCGCCAGCGGCCCGCCCGCGGGTCCTCACCCGGTTTCACCTCGGATGTGCAGGGGGCGCAGCCGATCGAGGGGAAACCGCGGCTGACCAGCGGATGGCGGGGCAGGCGGTTGTTGATCATGTATTCCTGCACGTCTTCCGGCGCCCAATGGGCCAGAGGGTTGACCTTGACCCGACCGTTTTCGATCTCGAAAAACTGCAGATCGACCCGTTTGCCGCCTTGAAAGCGCTTGCGCCCGGTGATCCAGCCGTCAAAGGGCGCAATCGCGCGGGCCAGCGGCTCCACCTTGCGCAGGTTGCAGCAGGCGTCGGTATCGGCCAGATGCAGGATGTTGTCCGGGTCACGGCTGAACACCTGATCGGCATCCGGGTGAATGACGCGCACATCGGTCAGGCCCAGCTTCTCGCTGACCTCAACCTGATAGTCGAGCGTCTCCTGAAACAGCATCTGCGTGTCCAGAAAAATCACCGGGATGGTGCGGTCAGCCAGCGCCACCATATGGAGCAGCACAACGCTTTCCGCGCCAAAGCTCGAGACCATGGCCAGCGGACCGATTTCCGGGGCAGCCAGCGCATCGCGCACCACCTGCGTGGCGGAATGGTGCTTGTAGCGCGCGTTCAGATCGGCCACGCGCTCTTCAAGGGGCGCGAGGGGGGCTTCAAGCGGCATGGCTTTTCCCTTCCGGATAAAGCGCGGCCTTGAACGGGGCCTCCCCCAGACGGCGGAAGGCCTCGAGGAAGGTTTCCTCGTCACTTTCGCGCAGGTCCAGATAGGCCAGCAGGATCCGTTCGATCGCCGGAACAATCTCGTCATAAGAGAAGCCCGGCCCGGCCCGCTTGCCGATCACCGTGTCTGCCCCGCCGTCACCGCCAAGGGTGATCTGGTAGTTTTCAACACCGGCGCGATCCAGCCCCAGAATGCCGATATGGCCCAGGTGGTGGTGCCCGCAGGCATTGATGCAGCCCGAGATCTTGATCTTGAGTTCGCCAATCTCATGTTCCAGCTTCAATTCGTCAAACCGTTTGGCAATGTTCTGTGCCACCGGGATGGCGCGGGCCGTGGCCAGTGCGCAGTAATCCATGCCAGGGCAGGCGATAATGTCCGAAATCAGCCCGGCATTGGCCGTCGCCAGACCATGGGCGCGCAGCTTGGCATAAAGCGCCGGCAGGTCCGACTTGTGTACATGCGGCAAGATCACGTTCTGCTCATGGCTGATACGGATATCATCATGGCTGAATTGCTCGCCCAGATCGGCGATCACGCGCATCTGCTCGGCGGTGGCGTCACCGGGGGTGGCCCCATGCGCCTTGAGCGAGATGGTCACGATCGCATGTTCCGGGTGGCGATGCTCGGACAGGTTGGTGTCGGCAAAGCTGCGAAAGCCGGGGTCGGTTGCATAGGCGGCGTCAAAGGCGCCGGTGTCGCGGGATTTCAGCTCAGGCTGCGGAAAGCTGGCCTGAATGCGTGCGAAATGCTCCTGATCCACGCCGGTGAATTGCGGGCGAATCTGGGCGAATTTCTCATCCACCAGGGCGCGGATCTTCTCGATCCCGTTTTCCATCGTGGTGATCTTGATGCGCGCCTTGTATTTGTTGTCGCGACGGCCCAGCACGTTGTAAACGCTGACGATGGCCTCGAGATAAGGCAGCAGGTCCGCCTGCGGCAGGAACTCATTCAGCACCTGACCAATGATCGGGGTGCGGCCCAGACCGCCGCCGACGATGATCTGATAGCCGATTTCGCCCGAGCGTTCGACAATCCGGATGCCAATATCATGTGCCTTGGTCACGGCGCGATCCGCCGTTGCCCCGGTCACGGCCAGCTTGAACTTGCGTGGCAGGAACTGGAATTCTGGGTGGTCGGTGGACCATTGGCGGATGAGTTCGGCCGTGGGACGCGGATCTGCGATCTCATCCGCCGCTGCGCCCGCGAAATGATCCGCGGTCACGTTACGAATGGTGTTGCCCGAGGTCTGGATCGCGTGCATGCGCACGTCTGCCAGAGCTTCCAGCATGTCGGGAATATCCGTCAGCTGCGGCCAGTTATACTGGATGTTCTGACGGGTGGTGAAATGGCCATACCCCTTGTCGAACCGCTCTGCCAGATAGGCAAGCTGGCGCATCTGGGCAGAGACCAGCGTGCCATAGGGAATGGCCACCCGCAGCATATAGGCATGCAGCTGCAGATAAACGCCATTCATCAGGCGCAGGGGGCGGAACTCGTCTTCGGTCAGCGCGCCCGAAATGCGGCGTTCCACCTGCTTGCGGAACTGCGCGGTGCGGTTGCGGACAAAGGCGTTGTCGAAATCAGCGTAATCATACATGGGCGTGCACCTCTTCTGCGCGTTCCTGTTTGCCATGAAGCCGGTTCGACGGGCCACGCGCCCGGAACGCTTCGCGGAAATGGATGGGTTCAGGGCCCTTCTCGCCCCGTTTGGCATCGGCCAGATAGGCCCCGACGGTGATATGCGGCTGGGCCACGGCCTCGGCCAGACGGGCATTTGCCACGTCTTCTTCGTCCAGCAAAACAGCCATACACATGTCACGCACCCAGCTTCCATCTTCGGCGAGATAGATCACATCGCCGGTCAGAAGATCATTTGCGGTCACGATTTTGGGTGTAAACGGGCGCGGCATGGCCAGTCCTTTCCTGTTGCATTCTCGGGCTGTATAGGACATTTTCCCGATAAATGGCACTCACCTGCGGCAGATAAGGAAAATTGTTCCTCTTTAGGCGCCGCATGGAACGCTGGACCTGAAAAAGAGGAAAAACCGGAATGTCCGTTCGGCTCGATGAAATCGACAAGAAAATCCTGCGCGAGCTGCAAAGCGATGCAGGTCAGTCGCTCGACGTGATTGCACGCAAAGTGGGGTCGTCAAAGACACCCGTTTGGAATCGGATCCGCAAGATGCGCGAAGCTGGCATGATCGGCCAGAACACCGTGATCCTGGACGCGGAAAGCCTTGGGTTTGAGGCCTGTTTTTTTGTGCTGATCCGCACCGCCGAGCATGAAGCAGACTGGCAGAATAAATTCCTGAAAGCCCTCAGGGAACGCCCCGAGGTGATGGAAGCGCATCGGCTTGCTGGTGAGATCGACTATATCCTCAAAGTGCGCGTGAAAAATGCCCGCGCCTATGACGAATTTTATCAGGCGCTGATTTCCGAGGTGAAGATTTTCAATGTGACCGCGCTTTTGTCGATGGAAGAGATCAAGTTTTCCACCGAGTTGCCGGTCTGAAGCTTGGAAGGGGCGCTGCCCCTCGGCCCCTCTTTGCAAGAGGGCCCTCACCCCGAGGTATTTTGAGCAAGAAAAAGGCGCAATGAATTGTTAACCTTCAGCTGACAAAGTGGCTGCGCGGTACAGGCGGAGGCGCCGATGATCGCGCAAGGAAAAAGCAGTAGCTTTGAAAGAGAGGGCGCCCCCCTCTCTTTTTTTCTTGCCGTAAATACCTTCGCCGAAGGCAAGAAAACTGCCGAGCGAAGCGAGGCCACGCCGGTCAGACAGCCGGATGGGTGGGCGCTGGTCGGGCGGCAGTGCAGATGACCAGCAAAAAAATGAAACCGGGTGGTCAAGTGGCAATCGCGTTTCTATGCTCCGCTCATGGTCAAGTCTTTGCGATCCATATGGGTTCTTGCCTTTCTTGTGACGGCTTTGCTGTTTTCAGCAGGGGTCTGGCTTGTTTCGTGGCAATCTGCGTTGACGGCATTGGAAGAGCGGGGGCGGATTGACCTGACGCTGGCCTCGGACCGCCTGACCCGCCACCTGCTGCGCTATCGTGAACTGGCGGTTCTGCTGGCCGATCACCCGGAAATGGTGGCTCGGTTGAAGGGGCAGGGGGGGGGCAGGGACGCATCGGACCTGCTGCGTGAGATGGTGGGCAAGACCGGTGCTGCAGCGATCACTCTTGTGGATCGTGATGGGCAGGTTCTGGCCGCCACCAAACCGGGCGCCTCTGCGCTTGATCCAAAAACAGCCCCTCTGGCGCGTGCTTTGAATGGGGCGCTGGGCCGGGCAAATGGGACGCGTTTGGCGACAAACGGTATGACCCGGCGCATGTTCTCCTTTGCAGCGCCGGTTTTTGCGGGGCCGGGGCCAGCGCGTGGCGCCGTTGTGGTCGAGGTTGATATCTGGCTTTTTGAACAGAACTGGCCAACCAGCGCCGCCGCGGTCTATTTCGTCAATGATCAGGGACAGGTTTTTGTCACCAACCGCTCTGAACTGACGCTGACAAACCGGTTCGGCGATGAGGGGTTTCCGGATCACAGCAAGACCCGCTGGTTTGGTCATGACATCTGGTCGCTGAGCGGTGGCCCCTATCTGCCTGGACATGCGCTGCATCTGGCGGCCGATTTGCCGGTGATTGACATGACTGGAGAGATCCTGCTCGACACCTCTCCGACTTTGCACGCCGCAAGCCAGCAGGCTGCCGTGGCGGTGGCGGTCTTTCTCGTCTTCGGTGCGGTGCTTTTGGTGCTGGCGGAGCGGCGCCGTGCCCTGTCTGATCGCCTGTCGGTGGAAGCGGCGGTGAATGCGCGGCTTGAGGCGCGGGTCGCTGCGCGCACGCGTGCCTTGCGTGAGGTCAATGACCATCTGCGCCAGGCCCAGGCGGACCTGGTTCAGGCGGGCAAGCTGTCAGCGCTGGGGCAGATGTCGGCCGGGATCAGCCATGAGCTTAACCAGCCGCTGATGGCCATTCGCAGCTTTGCCGACAATGGCACGGAATTCCTCAACCGGGGCGCGCCGGAACAGGCGGGTGTCAATCTGGGGCGGATTTCGGAACTGGCGGGGCGGATGGACCGGATCATCAAGAACCTGCGCGCCTTTGCCCGCAATGAAAGCGAACCTCTGGGGCGGATCGACATTGTGCATGTCCTTGATACCGCTGTGGATCTGACCGGTGCGCGGTTGCGCGCAGAAGGGGTGGCGCTGCGCTGGGCCCGCCCGTCAGGCCCGGTGTTCGTGCGCGGCGGAGAGGTGCGGCTTGGGCAGGTTTTTGTCAATCTGATCAACAACGCCGCGGATGCCATGATCGGACAGGAGCACCGGGAAATCACCCTTGAGCTGACCCGCGCGGACCGTATCAGCGTCAGTGTCTGCGACACTGGCCCCGGCATCGCGGACCCGGACAAGATTTTTGAACCCTTTTACACGACCAAGGAAGTGGGCGAGGAAGGGATGGGTCTCGGCCTGTCGATCTCTTATGGTCTGGTGCAAAGTTTCGGTGGTGACATTCGGGGCCGCAACAGCGATCGGGGCGCGGTATTCACCGTGGAACTCGACCGATGGGAGGAGGGTGCATGACCACGCAGGTGCTGCTTGTAGATGATGATACCATGGTGCGCGAGGCACTGGGCCAGACGCTGGAACTGGCGGGGTATGACGCGGTGCTGGCGGGCAGCTATATCGAGGCGAAAGACCATGTGGCGCGCGATTTTGCGGGCGTGGTGGTCAGCGATATCCGGATGCCGGGCAAAGATGGGTTCCAGCTTCTGGACTGGGTGCAGGGGGTGGATGGCGACCTGCCGGTGATCTTGCTGACCGGCGAAGGGGACATTCCGATGGCGGTGCGGGGCATGACCGCCGGCGCCTTTGATTTTCTGGAAAAACCCTGTGATACCAATGTGTTCCTTTCGGTGGTGGAGCGCGCCCTGGCGACGCGCGCGCTGATCCTTGAAAACCGCGCGCTGAAACATTCGCTGGAAAAGGGCGATGCCGCGTCACGTCTTTTGTTTGGCGATAGCGTGCTGGCCGAGGAGCTTCGGGCGCGGGTGCGGGCGGTGGCCAAGATGCAGGCCGAAGTGTTGATCTGCGGCGAGCCGGGATCGGGCACTGCCAAGGTGGGCGAGGTGGTGCATCTTCTTTCCGCAGGGGCGATGCGGCCCTTGGTGAAACGCCCGGCGGCGGGGCTGACGCCGGAGGGGCTGGCGGAGGCGTATGAGCGGGCCGAAGGGGGGACATTGTTCCTTGATGAGATTGCCGCCCTGGACCCATCGACGCAGTTTGCGCTTCTGGACCTGTTGGAAAAACAGGGGCAGACCCGCGTGGTGGTGGGCACCTATCGCGATCTGGCCGCGGAGGTCGCGGAAGGCCGGTTCAACCCGGATCTTTTCTACAAGCTCGACGTGCTGCGCGTGCGCATCCCGGCCATTCGCGAACGCAAGGACGATATCCCGGTGCTATTTCGCCATTATGTGTCGATCGCCAGCGAACAGGCGGCACTGACCCCGCCGGAAATCAGCCAGGAGGTGATCTCGCAACTGATGGCGCAGGACTGGCCGGGCAATGCGCGGGCGCTGATGAACACGGCGATGCGCTTTGCCATGGGCTTGGGGCTGGGCGATGTGGAGGACGGCGAAGGCGAACGCCCCGGCCTTGCCCAACAGCTCGCCCAAGTGGAACGCACCCTGCTGATCGAAGCGCTGCGGCGTCACGGGGGCGGGGCCACGGCGGCGGCCCGCGATCTCAAACTCCCGCGTAAGACCTTTTACGACAAGCTCACCCGGCATGGGATCCGGGCGGAAGATTATCGGGGGTGACTGCCGGCTGTGCGGGCGAACCGGGCTTGTGCAGATGCGGCTTTCGCAGAAGCTGCATCTTTTTGCAGTGGCGGCGCGTCTGTCGCTATGTTGCAACTGACGTCGCCGAAACGGTTGGTGCCAGTTTCTTTTGAAGGCCGTATTTGAGGGCCGTATCAAGAACATATCTTCGCGTCAGCATGTAGAGACATGTAAGAAAATATGGTGGACGTTACAGAGGCACGGATTGGAAAGGCAAACCAATCTGGCGCCGCGGGGGCGGCGGGCGTGCGCTTGCAATAAGTGGTGTCTGCTGTCGTGATCGCCGGTATGAACTCGCCTAAAGCGTTTCGGGATAAACTTGAGACACAATAATAAGTCGAAACACTTTAGGTGGATCGACCACCGGGACGACGCCGTCCTTGGTTGATGCCTTCGGGCACTGCTGCACGCCATTCGGCACTGGCTTTACATTTCGAACAGATGCGCTGACCGAACCCTTCGCTCCAAAACGAAGTTTCACAACGCAAGCAGACCCGCGACTTCGGCACATCGCCAAGCGCGCGGACCAGCTGGCCCACCAGGGCATCATCTTTTGCTTTTTTCATCAGATCCACGCAGTCTTGTGTCCCCAAATTGGCCTTTGTCACATTGCTCGGAGGCGGATGACGCAGGAGGTCGGCAAGGCATCCCCTCGTTCTCGGCATCAAGAGTTTGCGAACGGTCCCGCGAAGACCCTTGTTCTTTTCCATGTCCGGTTTCGGGTTCAGGACTGTCCGTATTTGTGTGTGACACCCGGATCCCAGAGTAGAGATGGCGAAGCTGTGCCTCGGTCACCCCATCTGCCTGCATGACGAGTTGCACCATCGGATCGGCCAGCATTTCTTCGAGAAAGGCCTGTGAGAGGGCCTTTCCAGAAAGCTTGTCTTTCGCGCGGGCATGGTCGAGATCAACCAGCGATACGGACAGGCTCCGCGTCAATCCCGGATGGGACACGCGTGGATGCAGGTGGACGATAACCGAAGCCTTCCAGGCTTCTGGGGCGTTGTGATCTGGCGGCGGGGCGAACTCTGTTTCGATATTATACTCACCAGCAGGAAGCGTTTCATCAAATCCGGGAAGTTTGAAAGGCTTATCAAACACCGCAACGGTCTTTGCTGTTTGGTCATCCATGGCGGTTGGTCCTTTCAATTGAGCTGCTGTTTCACCTGGTTGCACAAAGCGAGCCATTCCGGTGCATGGTTCAGGTCTTCGCAGGCCCCGCGTTGATCATCTTGGACGTCACACCAGTGCCAAAAAGGGTGCGGTCTTGCGGCCCTTGGCAAATCCGTTCATCCCTTTCTTACCATGAACAACCTTGGCGATATCCGGGGCGCTCATCGCCCGGATGAGGGCGCAGTAGTTCAGGCCCATCTCCATCTCGGACCCGACGGACAAGGTGGATTTGGGTGTGTCGACAACAGTGTGGTCGCTGGTGGCGCCGGCAAACCTAAATCCTGCAGGAAATGTAAGGCCGCCTGCGTCAGTGTCCTGCTGCCCGACCGCTAGGATCGTTCGGACTTGGAGGCCACCATTTCGGACCAATTTGAGAACTTCAGGATCTGAAGACGTTGACTTCGCCGGTATGCCACCTGGCTTGGCACGTGTTTCGATCACTTCGGCAAATAAGACAAACGCGTCGGTATGAAGCCCCGTGATCGGGCGGCCTGTCACGGGGTCGATGCCCAGCAGGATCGCTTCGCCCAATCGCAGGTTATTGACCCGCCCGGTTTGCCCCTCGCCAAGTGCCCAGGGCAAATTGGCAGAACTCCCCCCGGATACGAGACCGACAAAAGGTCCACAGGCGCTGTCAATGTCATTCGCCAGACGCGAGAGCATGGCCATGTCGTCGGGTGTCGGTGCCACGTTGCCCAGGCAGGCGAAATTTGCTGAGATGCCTTTCAGAACGACACCGGGCGTCGCGATGACCCGGGCGGCAAAGTCGTTAAGGTTCTCTGGCGAAATGCCTTCGCGCATGTCCCCCATTTCGACCATCAGGATGACATCGTGCGTGATGCCCTGTTTCTTTGCCGCAGTGCCCAGCTTCAGGATCGTGTCTATCTCTGTGTTATAACTTGTGCCGCAATATCGGATGACATCTTCCATCTCGCTCATCATCGGAGCGCGGATCATCGAGATCGGGCATGTTATCCCCGCCTTTCGCATCCGAACGACGTTTCTGATACGTGCATCGGCCAGACCGGCGACCCCCCCGTCCACCATGGCTTTGGCGATGTCGGGATCCCCGCAAACGGCTTTGGTCACCCCCGTGACCGAGATCCCACGCGCACCAAGGCGACGGACAAGGCACCGCGCATTCGCCTGAATCTTGCCAAGATCAATTTCCACCCGCGGCGCGGTCATTCCGCGGCCACAAGAGGCATGGACCCTAGCCGCGGAAAGGCCGCAAGGACCATGTCCGCCAGATGGGCCCCCGGCCGGGTCAGCGCGTCCGTCACGGGAATTTTCAGATCGCGCGAAAAATGAGCGATGGCCTGATCCACCTCGGCGTCTGTCATCGCCTCGTGATTGATCGTGATCCCAATCACCCGCGTGTCGGCAAATGCTTCGATAAGGGCGATTTCGCTTTTCGGCTCTGGCATCGGCATGGTGGGAAAGTCGCAGCGATGGGCGCGCTTGGGCGCATGTTGAAGAATGACGGCCTGCGGCTGGCTGCCGCGCAGAATGAATGCAGACGTGCAGAAGGCTGGATGGCTGAGCGCCCCTTGTCCTTCGATCAAAATGACATCCGGTTCGTCGCCCTTGGATGCCGCGACGATCACGCGCTCAAGTTCTCCGCAGCAAAACTGCGGTGGCACGGCGTCCATGGCGATCCCGTATCTTGCGCCCTGCATAAGCCCCGTCTGGCCGGTGCCAACGAGGACAGTCTTGACGCCGCGCGCATTCAGTTCCCTGGCCAGAATGGTCGCCGTCGTCCGTTTTCCAATTGCGCAATCCGTTCCCAGCACGGCTATGCGAATTGCCTTCACGTTGGACACGCTTCCGTCAAACAGGCGCATATCCTTGCTTGCTCGGGGCTTGCGAATGTCGCGGATCGTCACGTTGGCCGCGTCAGCAGCGGCTGAGATCTCGGGGTCATCCCCGAGGTATTCGTGCAGACCACTTACGATATTCATACCAAGTGCGATTGCATCCAGCACGACCTCTCGATCTGCAGGTGACAGCTTACCCGTCGAGGGGGCCATCCCATAGATCAGCGTGTCGGGGACACCTGCTTCACGTCCAACAGCGGCTTCAAGATCTTCAATGATGGGGATTGCGTTGGGTGTGTTGTCCAGTATTTGCCCGCTGTCACGCCCGGCAAGCCTGCTGTCGATGACAGAGAGTATACGGTAGGCTTGACTGTGACGGACAAGGCCATTTGCGGTCTTTCCGTCGATCTGCCCGAAATTCCCTTCGCAATAGACAACTGCTGTGGGCACTGCTTTTGGTATCTTTTTGGGGGTGTGCAAACGACGGGGGACGGGCATGTCAGGCGGGGCTTGCGGCCCCATCATCGACGCCCTTGCCGGCGTTTTGTGTTTGTTTTCCGGTTCCATGATTATTCCTTTTTTAGTGACGTGTCGCGCGTCCGATCAGATGAAACGTTCGGGCGGGTGAGTGACATTTCAGTTTGGCTGGCGAGTGCAGCAGTGTTTCGAGTGAAGCGCGAGACACGCGTTCTTTCCGAAACGCCTTAGTAACTCAGGACGCAACGCCCCTGTGATCGCTGAAAGTTTCTGTGGCACTCCCACCGATTTCCCGATCTGTCGAGATGCGCATTTTCAGGGAGCTTGATCTCTTTGCAGCTATCGCCGGCCTCTGCATAGCCGCGATTGCACTTCCATCCGGGGCCATAACTGGCATCGTCAAAAAAAGCGTTTTCGGGAACGACAACAGCTTTGCAAAGGCCATTGCTCTCGAAGAAACCCCGCTCGCAGGTCCATGGCTGTCCATAGCCGGACCCATTCAGAAAAGCGTTTTCCGGAACCGCAATGGCGACACATGTGCCGTCTTTGATTTCGTAACCACGATCGCACAACCAGACAGGCCCATATAGGTTGTCTGCCAGATACGCATTTGGCGGCAAAACGACCTTGAGGCAGAGATCCCCGACTTTCCTGTAGCCACGATTGCAGCTCCAGCTTTTTCCCGATGGATCAAGGTATCCCTCATTTGGAACAAAGACCTTGCGACAGGTTGCATCACTGGCCTCCTGATATCCATGCAAACATTCCCAGCCATTGCCAGTGGTTCGGTTCGTTGCATAGGCGTTTTCCGGGAGGATGATGGCCAGACACGCATCGGCATCACGCCGATACCCACGATCGCATTCCCATCCCTCGCCATAGCTTTGGGGGTGCGCGTTCTCGGGGATCGGGCCGGTGCCCCCCTGTGCCAATACCGGGAAGGCGAAGGACGCGATCACACCGGCTGCGATCGCCAGTCTGGACATTGTTCGGGCCAGCAGAGACCGTTTGGCTTTCCGACGGTGGTACGGATCATCCTTCATCGGCCGGGCTTTCCGTGCGCTCCGGGGATCCGTCAACATCAAGGGCTGCCAAACAGGCTTGCGCTATATCCCGGTTCGGGGAAGCGGCTCCTGGCATCGTCGCCCAGCCAGCAGTGATAAGCGCATCGCGCCTTTTATAGGTTGTTGCGGAACGGATCGTTGCCAGCTTGCCTGCCCGTGCCGGGTCAGACCGCGCCAGTTCGAGGCAGACCGGCACCATGGCAGCGATGACATCGTCACGGGACATCGCCATTGCCCTGTCATTTGCTGTGCCGCCGGTCACCCAGCCGCCCCAGGAAAATCCGGCAATGCCAACAAAGACAGCGCCGATGACGGCACCATAGATGCCAGGTTTGATCCATTCAGGCGTTTTCATTTCAAATCCTCCAGCGGGGAAAGCGCCGCTTCGCTATGATTGATGGCTTCCGTGAGAGCCTGATCACATGCAATTGCATGATCCAGATCCTCCATTGTGATCATGTACATTTTCGTCTGGGCCGCTTTTCTGCCTTGCTCCCGGACCACCAGGTATGTCGCGGTGCGCCGGTAAGCCTCAAAGCTAAGGCCCTGCAGAAGTTCTTCCTCGATAACGATTTCATAGATTCCGGCCGGAAACTTTCGTTGGCTGTCACCAATCATGAAGGCGTTGGAAAACGTCACCTTTGATCTGATCGAACGCGTGAGCATCCCGGCTCTCCATTGAATAGAATGTTGGGCTTTCCGCCGCTGCCACTTAGGCGGGCGTCGAAAGGAACGCCTCTTTTTCGTGAGGCAGTTGCATGCAGCTTAAACGAAGCTTCGGGGGGG
The DNA here is from genome assembly GCF_001307765.1 of Aliiroseovarius crassostreae. GTDB lineage: Bacteria > Pseudomonadota > Alphaproteobacteria > Rhodobacterales > Rhodobacteraceae > Aliiroseovarius > Aliiroseovarius crassostreae. Next base: position 266,061 of record NZ_LKBA01000006.1, on the reverse strand, counting down.
GATGCTGATCGAGATTAGTCCCGTCGGGGTCTTTTCTGCCGGGGGGAGAGGTGAAGCGGCTGTGGGCTTGTCAAGGCTGCCGCCCCTTGGCCTGCTGGCAGGACCCAAGTGGCATGGGGGTCTCAACCGGGTCGGCCCACGAAGCCGAAAACGACGCAGAGGCACATAACGAACTCAAGCAAGCCAGCCGCGCGCTGATGTGATGTTGGCAACCGAGTGAGATGACAGCAGGCCGCCCAAAGGCAGGCTGCGGGCGGCTGTTTCACGGCAAAAGAGGCCGTGACTGATCCAGATAGGCCGGATCGAAATCCGCCAAAGCCACCAGCCCCTCATAGTTGTCGAAGGTGACAAACCCGTCCTGAAACGTAACAAGCCCACCTTCGCGGAGCTTGCGAAGGACGCGGTTGACGTGGATGGCGCTTAATCCCAACGCATCAGCCAGATGATACTGAGTGAGCGGACAGGCATAGCCCTGCCGGTTTCCCATGCCGACCAGTGACAGCCTGACGCCAAGCTCCAGCAGGAAATGCGCCATGCGCGCATCCGCATCGCGCCGCCCCAGCCCAACCAGATGCTCGACGACCATCGCCTCGTCGCGCGACACGGCCCATAAAATGGCCGTGGCCAGCCGCGGTGTCGCGGCCAAGGCTTGCAGAAGATCGCTTGCCAGAACTTCAGCAGCTTCGATATCGACAATCGGTTCAATCCCATGATCGGATGTGTGCAACAGCACGCTGCGCAGCCCCAGAAAATCCCCCGGTATCTGGAAATCAACGATCTGCCGCGACCCGTCAGGCTGGATCTTGTAGGATACGACCCAACCCGCCGCCAAGATGTAAGCTGCCTGTTCGGATTGGCCCTGGTGAACCAGATCACGCCCCGCGGTGAAGGATTTCCTGCGCTGATGCAAACGCTTAAGAACAGCCAGTTCAGAATCCGAGAGCGCCACAAACGCAGAGAGCTTTCGGGTCAGTGGACTGGCTTTGATATTCATCATCGGTCCCTCCCGACCCCGCGCATACTCCAACAACAAATCTGCTTCCGGACTGCTTTCGATCAGTAACGGCTACCGGGCTCTCTGCGATATTGCTCAATACTAAAGTGTTTCGCCTTATTATTGAGACACAATAATGAGGCGAAACGCTCGAAACCTACTGATGTTGCGGGCGTTTCGGAATCAACTTGTGTCTCAGGTTACTCTCGAAACGCTTTATCACGAGCTCGCCCGGTCGCGAGACAACAAAGAAAGAGGATTGCCCCCATGTCAGACCAACAAGACCCCGCAGGCCTGGCTGCCTTATCGATTTGCGAGGCTCTCTTACTTTCGCTGCAAGACCGCAATCTGCTGCCGGACCGCGAGATCGTAGGAATTCTGCGCGATGCAGCTGCGCCCCACGAGAATGCCCCAGGCACGGAAGCCGAGCAAAAGCTGCATGCGAAAACCGCTAAACTGATCAATGAGATCATCGTTGGCGGTAACCTATCGCACCGCTTATAGGGCCAACCATCCTCTGCTGGATATGTGCGATGCCGAGTGGCTCAGCCGTGCCACTCAAGCCGTTTTCGGGTCAGCCAGGTCGGACTTTGTCTCAGAGATTTGCTCAGGCACGGTTTGCGATTTAGGATCTTTTTCTTGCAAGGCCTTTTTTGCGGCGGCCTCTTTCTTCGCCAAGTCGTTGAACGACATTTTAGCTTTCCTTTGCATGCCGTCAGGGTGTCCGACAGCTTGCAACACATAGCGGCTCGATGCCCCCTTGGCAAAAGGAAACATCAGAAATCTGACAGTACGCCCTTGTAATCCCTCTAAGCAAGCACCACCTATGTTGGGCTACTGACTACCATTCGACCCTCTGTTTTCCTTTATCGGCTCTCAGCGCTCGACACTGTCGTGAGAAGCCGGGCTGCCGCATGTCGTGGGCAGCATTAAAATAAGGAAAATTCACATGGCCAATGGCACAGTGAAATGGTTCAACGCCACCAAAGGATTTGGCTTTATTGCCCCCGAGACCGGTGGGAAAGATGTGTTTTTGCACATCTCAGCGCTTGAAAGATCGGGCATGACCACCCTGAACGACGATCAGAAGGTGACCTTTGATGTCGAGGCTGGCCGCGACGGCCGCGAAAGCGCAATCAACATCGCGCTCGCCTGAACCTTGCAAGTGGGCGCTCCTCATGGGCGCCCTCTTTTGCGCCCGGGTGGCGCCCGCGCTTCAGCGTAGCCATGTTGCATCTCGTAACGCCCGCAACATCAGTAGGTTTCGAGCGTTTCGCCTCATTGTTGTGTCTCACTAATAAGTCGAAACACTTTAACCACGTCATACCGAACAAAAACGGGGTCTTTCCCGTCCTTGGCCCCGTCTCTGGCTTCATCTCTGGCCTCATCTCTGGCCTCATCTCCGGGGCCTTCGATTTTTCGGCACGGCGTTGTCACAGGCGGAAGCGGACGGGGCGGCAGAGGTGAAGATCGCGGATGCTGGCAACCACAAGCCCACGGCCGCGACCCGCGCCCTCAAATTCCCACGCAAAACGTTTTACGATAAGCTCACCCGCCATGGGATCCGGGCGGAGGATTATCGGGGGTGAGGGGCGGCTTTGCGGACGAAGTGAGCATTGGCTGCATCCGCACCAGTGTCGGCTTTAATCGTCACTGGTGGGAAGGTCGCCAATCTTTCTTGCCAAGACGTTGCCTTGTTTGATAACTTCGATTGTTGGCCTAATAGGAAGCTTACGATCAACAGGAGGGGCGTCATCCAAAACGTTAAAGCGAACCCACTGACATAGCCTCCATATCGCAAGGTGGCCGCCATATTGCTCCCACCGCATAGGTTCTCCATCGAGGTCTGACGTGTCCAAACTAATTACATCTCTCACCTCAAATGTGCGATCTCGGCAATCGCCGTCGATGGACCACGTTGGTACGAGCATGTGGTGCGAGAACGCATTTCTGGTCAGACGGGCTATTTGATAAGCAGCAGCTATCTCAGAGTTTTCATGGTTTCTTGCATTGGGGACATGTTCAGCGAATGCTTGTCGCATTGCTGAGGACATTACAAACGTCGAAACGAACTCAAGTGTTGGAGCGGCATACTCAACCTGATCTTGCCGAAGACCAAACTCTTCCCAAGTGGATGTGTGCCTTCCAAAAGACTGTGAAACGGGTGCATCCAGCGGCAGAGTTTCAAGAGTTGCGTGAACTCTCACAGTGCAAGCAAGACGAAATTGCTGTTCCGCCAGTTTTAGCAAGTTGATGTGGTGTTCTTTGGTAAGCGCCATGAGCTGATTGTCGTATGTTTCAGCACCGAAGTAAAAGCTGCTAATCGTGCATTACGCAGCATCGGTTGAAATCGGCTCATGTCGGACACTGGGTATGCGATGCGACCTCATCCACGATGACCTGATTCGTTCCAGTTTGCTGCAAAAGCCATGGTGATTCGTCCGATCCGGTCTCGCGCAATGTGCGAAAAACCGCACACACCGAAAATGCCCTGTGCGGAAAATCGCCCACTTGGCCAAGTCACGAAAATTTCAACTCGCATCATATTTTGGCAATCTTATGAAAAATAACGTAAAAATTCAGCGTTGACGCAACCTCTGCCTCTCCCCTTGGCAGGTCCGTCCCCCCATGCCCCAATGGCGTCAACATCCGTTTCAAGGATGTAGGAAGCAATTCTGTCTGGGAGGACATCTTATGAAATTCCTTACTCTGGCCGTATCGGCCCTCGCTCTGACCGTTTCCATGGGCACCGCGCAGGCGGCCTGTGATGAAGGCGAGATCGTGATCAAGTTCAGCCATGTGACCAATGCCGACAAGCACCCCAAGGGGATTGCCGCGTCGCTTTTGGAGCAACGCGTGAACGACGAGATGAACGGCAAAGCCTGTATGGAGGTGTTCCCGAACTCGACCCTTTATAACGACAACCAGGTGCTGGAAGCGATGCTGCAGGGTGACGTGCAGATGGCCGCACCGTCGCTGTCGAAGTTCGAAGCCTTCACCAAGAAATTCCGCATCTTTGACCTGCCCTTCATGTTCAAGAACATGGATGCGGTGGACGCGTTCCAACAGTCGGAAACCGGGCAGGCGATGAAAGAGTCGATGACGCGCCGCGGTCTTCTGGGGCTCGCGTTCTGGCACAATGGTCTGAAACAGTTCTCGGCCAACAAACCGCTGGAACTGCCATCTGACGCAGCTGGCCTGAAATTCCGCGTGCAGACCTCGGACGTGCTGGTGGCGCAGATGGAAGCTATCGGGGCAAGCCCGCAGCCGATGGCCTTCTCGGAAGTATACGGCGCGCTGCAGACCGGCGTTGTGGATGGTCAGGAAAACACCTGGTCGAACATCTATGGCAAGAAATTCTTTGAGGTGCAGGACGGCGTGACCGAAACCAACCACGGCATCATCGACTATCTGGTCGTGACCAATGTGGACTGGTGGGAAGGCCTGCCGGGGGATGTGCGTGACCAACTGGCACAGATCCTGAAAGAAGTGTCCCAGCAGCGCAACGGCGAAGCCTTTTCCGTGAACGAGGCCGCCAAGCAGTCGATCATCGACGCCGGTGGCGTGGTGCGCCAGCTGACCGACGAACAGCGCGCGGCCTGGGTCGAAGCCATGAAGCCGGTTTGGGCACAGTTTGAAGGTGACGTAGGCGCCGAGAACATCGCCGAAGCACAGAAAACCAACGCAATGTATTAAGCCGTTTACGTGTAACGAGTTCCTGTGTGATATCCGGGGCCTGTCCAGAAAATGGGCCCCGGATTTTCCCAAAATCCTGACATAGCCGCCTGCAATCAATCGACCGGAATGAAGGTTTCAACCGGGTTGCCTGGCCGTGAGCGGGGACGAGAAGGGGGCGATATGAGCCATTCATCCACACATAAAACAGGTTTCGAAGAGACGGCGATTGCCGTGCTGCTTGGCCTGATGACCATGATCACCTTCACCAACGTGGTGCTGCGCTACGTGTTCAATAGCTCGCTCATCTGGGGGCTGGAGGTGGTGCTGATCCTCTTTGCCTGGCTGGTGCTGTTCGGTGTGAGCTACGGGGTCAAGATCACGGCCCATCTGGGCGTGGACGCGCTGACCAATGTATTGCCCGAAGGGGCCCGCAAGACGGTTGCGCTGATCGCAGCTGCGATCTGCATTGCCTATGCCTTCCTGCTGCTCAAGGGGGCGTGGGACTACTGGGCGCCTTATGCCGCACTTGACCGGACCTCGGGGCGCTGGTTCCCGACAGGGTTCGAAAAAACCCGCGACCAGGCCTGGTATATCACCGATCAGGTGCCGATGCCCGATTTCCTGCGCTTTTTGGAAGGCTGGATCAACCAGGGTGAGACCTATGACAAGCTGCCACGGGTGATCCCCTATGCCATCCTGCCGATTGGCATGGCGCTGCTTTTGTTCCGGTTTTTGCAGGTCACTCTGCGGATCTGGTCAGGGCGTCAGGACAGCCTGATCGTGAGCCACGAGGTCGAAGATGAAATCGACCAGCTTCAACATGATGATGACGGCGATGACGCTGCTCAAAAACCGGGGACCTGATCCATGGATGTAGTCTTTCTTTTCCTGATGGTGATCGGGTTTCTGATGATTGGCGTGCCCATTGCGGTGGCGCTGGGCATGAGCTCGATCCTCTTCCTGCTGCTCTTCTCCGACACCTCGCTCGCGTCGGTGGCACAGAGCTTTTATCAAGCAGAGGCAGGGCATTATACGCTTCTCGCCATTCCGTTCTTCATCCTTGCCTCCAGCTTCATGTCCACCGGCGGCGTGGCGCAGCGGATCATCCGCTTCTCGATCGCTTGCGTTGGCCATATGCGCGGCGGTTTGGCGATTGCGGGTGTGTTTGCCTGTATGCTGTTTGCAGCCCTTTCCGGCTCGTCGCCCGCCACCGTGGTGGCGATCGGGACCATTGTGATCGCGGCGATGCGCCAGGTGGGCTACACCAAGGATTTCGCCGCCGGTGTGATCTGTAACGCGGGCACGCTGGGCATCCTCATTCCGCCCTCAATCGTGATGGTGGTTTACGCCTCCGCCGTTGAGGTGTCCGTGGGCCGCATGTTCCTGGCCGGTGTCATTCCCGGCATCATGGCCGGTGTCATGCTGATGATCGCGATCTACGTGATCGCCACGATCAAGAACATGCCGAAAGGTGAGTTCGCGGGCATCAAGGAAGTGCTTGAGAGCTTTGGCGATGCGGTCTGGGGTCTGTTGCTGATCGTGATCATCATGGTGGGGATCTATGGCATCCCCGGCATTACCGGTGCGCTGTTCACCCCCACCGAAGCGGCGGCTGTTGCCTCCGTGTATGCGTTCCTCGTGGCGACCTTCATCTATCGCGATATGGGGCCGCTGGCGGACAAGGGGGAGGGCAAGAAAACGCTGTTCCAACGCCCGCAGGCGCTGATCACCGCGTTTTTCCACGAAGACACCCGCAAGACGCTGTTTGACGCGGGCAAGCTGACCATCACCCTGATGTTCATCATCGCCAACGCGCTGATCCTGAAACATGTGCTGACCGACGAGCAGATCCCGCAGCAAATCGCAGGCGCGATGCTGTCGGCTGGTTTCGGCAAGATCATGTTCCTGATCATCGTCAACGTGATCCTGCTGATCGGCGGGCAGTTCATGGAGCCCTCGGGCCTGATCGTGATCGTGGCACCGCTGGTGTTCCCGATTGCCATCGAGCTGGGTGTGGATCCGATCCACCTGGGCATCATCATGGTGGTGAACATGGAAATCGGCATGATCACCCCGCCAGTTGGTCTGAACCTCTTCGTGACCTCGGGGGTTGCCGGGATGCCGATGATGAAGGTGGTGAAAGCCGCCGCGCCGTTCCTGGCCGTGCTCTTCGTCTTCCTGATCATGGTGACCTATATCCCGTTCCTGTCGACCTGGTTGCCGACCACGCTGATGGGGCCAGAGATCATAACGAAGTAGAGAAGTAGATATGTCCCGGGGAAGGGGCTCTGCCCCTCGCGAGGCAAGCTCGCTCACCCCGGAGTATTTGAGCCAAGAAGAAAGGCGCGGGGTTTTGCTCCGCGCCTTTTTCATTGGAAGCCGGCTTTGAAACCAGGTGCCAGATGAAATCGGGGGACGTGCGAAACGCCCCCCGGTCACCAATTACGCTGTTACTGAAACTCACCGCACCAGTGGCCCGGTGCAGACTACAACTCGCCACAGTTTGAGTGTTACCGTGAAAAAGTTGCAAAAGGCTTTCCGGGACAAAGGTGCCTTTGGGGATGGATCAGTTTTTCATCTTGCAGGCCGAAAACCCCAAGATTGCATAGGGTGGGCACCAGCCCAGGATGGCGGTGGCCATCGGCACAATGCCGATCCAGGCCCAGATCGGGCCCCCCATGATGGCCCAGACAATCAGGGTCGCGCCGATTGCGATTCGGATAATGCGGTCGATGCCGCCGATATTCTTGGTCATGAGACGTCTCCTGTTCTATCTGGCATCACGATAGAGGAGGGGGGCGGGCATGGCATGTGACCCTGTCACATAGAGAGGAAAAAACTGCTCAGAATGCCGGGGCGCGGCAAATCTCTTCCAACCCCTTTCGGTCCAGAACCGTCACCACCCCGCGTTCATGGGCCACCAGTCCCCCCTGCGCCAGCCTCTCAAGCCGGCGCGAGATCACCTCGCGCGCCGTGCCGATGGCGCGCCCGATTTCGGCCTGCGTCATTTTCAGGCAATTGTCAGGCCCCGCCCGGTCAAGGATCAACGTCGCAAGCCGCGCCTCCACCGACATGAAACTGACATTTTCGATCAGTTGCATCATCGCCTGCATCCGTTCCGCGAACGCCCCGAAAACGAGGCGGCGAAATCCGGGAGAGCTGTCGATCAGCGCGAAAAACACATCTTTCGGAATGAGAACAAGGCGGGACGGGCTCTGGGCCATGGCCTCTGCGGTGTATTCCTCCCCGCCCAAAAGGCCCAGGGTGGACTGGATGCAGCTCTGGCCGGGGGCCACACGATAGAGCAGGATGTCACGCCCGTTGGGGCCGATCAGGTTCACTTCCACCCGCCCCGAAAGCATGACGACATAGCCCTTCACCGCTTCGCCCGGCGCAAACAGAATGGCCCCTTTGGGCACATCCAAAGGGGCCAGCGTGTTCAAAAGAACACGGGCCGGGGCGTCCAGCCCGGCCATCTCGTCGCTGTCCTGCGTCCAGCTCATGCGAACCTCCCACAGTTCGTAATCTCTTTTTACCATGTTGCATCCGCAACGACATGGCGCAGATGGTCACACCTTGTTAAAAACTCCGCCCCCGTAAAAGACAGAACCCCAAACCGCGCCCCTTTTTCTTGCCCCAAATACCTCGGGGGTTCGAAGGGGGCAGAGCCCCCTCGTCGCCGATGTCAGTTGCGCCCGCGCTTTTCAAACCGCGGCAGCATGGCCGAGAAATCCATGCCCAGCCCATCCTCGTCCTCGACAAAGCTGGTGTAAAGCTCGGTGGCGCGCAGCCCCATCGGCGTGTCCGCATCCGCAGCTTCCGCAGCCTGCTGGCTCAGACGCAAATCCTTCAGCATCAATTCTGCCGCAAAGCCCGGCTTGTAATCATTGTCCGCAGGGGATTGCGGCCCGACACCCGGGGCGGGGCAATAGGCGTTCATGGTCCAGCTATAGCCGGAAGAGGTCGACACCACGTCAAACATTTTCTGGCGTTCCAGACCCAGCTTGTCGGCCAGGGCAAAGGCTTCGCAGGTGCCGACCATGGTGATGCCGAGGATCATGTTGTTGCAGATTTTCGCCGCCTGACCGGCGCCGGAGGCCCCGCAATGCACCGCTTTCTGCCCCATGATGTCAAATAGCGGCTCTGCCTTGGCAAAAGCATCATCCGAGCCGCCTGCCATGAAGGTGAGCGTGCCGCCCGCAGCCCCGCCGACGCCGCCTGAAACCGGTGCGTCCACCGCAAGCAGCCCCGCTGCCACCGCCTGTTCCGCCACCGCGCGGGCACTTTCCACATCCACGGTTGAGCAATCGACAAAACCCGCACCTGCGCTCATCGCAGGGATGATTTCATTGGCAACGGCCCGCAGGATCTGGCCATTGGGCAGCATGGTGACCACCACGTCGGCACCGGTCGCGGCTTCTGCGCCCGAGGCCGCCATGGTCACGCCTTCGATGTCGACCGGTGCCATGTCGAACCCGACAACCTCGTGCCCGGCACCCGCCAGGTTTGCCGCCATCGGGCCGCCCATATTGCCTAATCCGATAAATCCGATTTTCATGTTTTTCCTCCTCAGAATGTCAGTTCCAACGCGCCAAGATCGGCCTGCATGATGGCAAGATCCTGCTCTGGCAGGGCGTCGATGTCATGTTTCCAGCGCGGGCTGCGGTCCTTGTCGATGATCGCGGCACGAATGCCCTCGATGAAATCCCCATGTTCCATGGCCCGCGCGGTAAAGCGGTATTCCAGCTGCAACGCGTCGCGCAGATTGCGGTTGCCTCTGAGCTGATGCAGCATCCAGATCGTGTACGCCAGCGCCAGCGGAGAGGCCCCCTCGATGACCTGCAGCGCCGAACGCGCCAAGTCCCCCTCTGCCCTGCGCAGTCGGGCAAGCAGCAGGGGCAGGGTGGGGGCATCAAACAGCGCGTCAATGTCGGCCCTTGCGGCCATCACAGGGCCTTCGGGGGCAGGTTGCGCCGCCGCGCTCAGGCAGGTCACGTCACCGGTTGTCTCAAGTGTCGCAATCAGGGCAGGCCAGTCCGCCTCGGGAATGAACAGATCCGCAAAACCAAGGGCAATTGCATCCCCCGCTTTCAGGCGTGTCCCGGTCAGGCCCGCATAAAGCCCGGTCCAGCCCGGTGCATTGGCCAGCATCATTGATCCGCCCACATCCGGCACTAGGCCAATCAGGCATTCGGGCATTGAGATTTTGCTCGTCTCGCCCACAATCCGATGCGATCCGTGGCAGCCAAGGCCAACCCCGCCCCCCAGCACCAGCCCGTGCAGAAAGCTGATGATCGGTTTGGGATATTCCCGCAGCTTGGCGTTCAGCCGGTATTCGTCACGCCAGAAGGCCTGTCCAAAGGCAAAGTCGCCCCGGATGCCGCTGTCATAAAGCGCGGCAATATCGCCCCCGGCTGAAAAGGCCTTTTCACCGGACGCATCCATGATGATCACGCCCACCGCGTCGTCGTCGCGCCAGACCTCCAGCGCGTCCTCGACTTCGCGGCACATGTCATGGGTGACGGCATTCAGCGCCTTGGGGCGGTTAAGGGTGATGCGCCCGGCCTTGCCTATCCGTCGCGTGGTGATATCGGTCATGTGCCCGTCTGTCCTGTTGCTTTGTTGTCCGGGCCTTACGCCCCCGTCAAGCACAGGGTTTACCCCCGATCCCGTTCGATGAGCAACTGGCGTGAGACAATCAACCGCATGATTTCATTGGTCCCTTCAAGAATTTGATGCACTCGCAGGTCACGCACGATCTTCTCGATCCCATAATCCGAAAGATAGCCATAGCCCCCATGAATCTGCAAACAGCCATTGGCCACGTCAAAGGCGGCATCCGTCACCATCAGCTTGGCCATGGCACAGAATTTCGACGCATCATGCGCCCCATTGTCGAGCTTCCACGCCGCCTGGCGCAGGAAAATGCGCGCCGCCTGCAGCCGGGTCTCATATTCCGCCAACCGAAATTGCAGCGCCTGAAACTGGTCGAGTGTCTTCCCAAAGGCCTTGCGCTCACCCATATACTGAAGCGTCAGATCCAGCGCCTTCTGCGCGCCCCCAAGCGCCCCGGCCGAAATGTTCAGGCGGCCCCCGTCCAGCCCCGCCATCGCATAGGCAAAGCCCTTGCCCTCTTCCCCCAGCAGGTTCTCCTCAGGCACCAGACAATCGTCAAACTGCACCTGAGAGGTCGGCTGCGCCTTCCAGCCCATCTTGCGTTCATTGGCGCCGAAACTCAGACCCGGTGTGCCGTTTTCCACCACCAGGGTCGAAATCCCCTTGGGGCCATCCGCGCCGGTCCGGCACATGGTCACATAGACATCCGAATAATTGCCGCCCGAAATGAAGGCCTTGTTGCCATTCATCCGATACCCGCCATCAACCTTCTCGGCACGGGTTTTCAACGCGGCCGCGTCCGATCCCGATCCGGGTTCGGTCAGGCAATAGGAAAAGATCTTCTCCATCGAACACAGGTCCGGCAGCCACTTGGCCTTGTCCTCGAGCGTGCCGAATTTATCAATCATGCCGCCGCACATATTGTGGATCGACAGAAGCGAACCGACCGACGGGCAGGACATCGCCAGTGCCTCGAACACCAGCGTTGCATCCAGGCGCGACAGGCCCGATCCACCATATTCCTCTGACACATACACCCCGCCAAGCCCCAGCTCAGCCAGCCCTTTCCAAAGGTCACGTGGAATGGTGCCTTCGATCTCCCACGCCTCGGCATGAGGGGCAATATGCTCCTCGCCAAAGCCCTTGGCCATGTCGAAAATAAGGGTCTGTTCCTCGGAAAGCGCAAAATCCATGCCGGTCTCCTCCCGTCCGCGTGATTGGCTTGCGTGAACGCTATCGGCCAATTCTTTCAGGAGTTTTTCAGCCGGCACCCGTCCCCGGAAAAAATCGCACCTCAGACAAGGACCCGCCCGCCGGGATCTCCCTCATTTTCTGGTCAGAAATATCCCAGGGTTCGAGGTGCTCCTCGGAATTGATCTGGGGGATCAATTCGCCCGAAGAACGGGCGGAGCCCAGACAAAGTCCGAGGGGCAGAGCCCCTTCTCGCCGTGCGCAGCCGCCGCCGTGTGGCTTACAAATCTGCGTGGTATTCGTCGATCAAATGGCGCACCACGTCCTTCAGCGCCTCGGGGGCAGGTTTTTCCGCCTCAACCGAATCCAGAAACACCGCGCGTTGGCGGTCGGCGGGAACGCCTTGGGTCAGGATGGCGCGGGCGGCTTCCACCTCGGCCGTGGATCCCAGCGCCGCCGCATCCTCTTCCACCAGAGCAAGCATATCCTCAAGTAACTGATCAAACGGGATAATTTCACCGCAGCCAAAATCAATCAACCCACCGGACACGCCGTATCGCTGGGCCCGCCAGCGGTTCTCGGCGATGAGGAAATTGTCATAGGTGCGCCAGCGCTGGTTTTGCTGTTTCAGGCGCCACAGCATCCGGGTCAGGGCCTGGATCAGGGCGGCAAGGCTGAGGGTGTTTTCCAGCCGGGGCTGCACATCACAGATCCGCGCCTCGATGGTCGGAAAGCGCGAGGAGGGGCGCAGGTCCCACCAGATTTTTGAACTGTCCTCGATCACGCCGATATCCACCAGCGCCTGCACGGACCGCTCATATTCGGACCAGCTGGACAGATGGGGCGGCAGGCCGGTGCGGGGCAGGTTGTCAAAAACCGTCAGACGGTAACTCGCCAGCCCGGTATCTTCGCCCTGCCAGAACGGGGACGAGGCCGACAGCGCGAGCAGGTGGGGCAGGAAATAGCTCAGCTGGTTCATCAGGTCGATGCGTGTGTCGGGGGTGGGAATGCCCACATGCACATGCATGCCGCAGATCAGCATCCGCCGCACCACGCCAGCCAGGTCGCGGCGCAGATCGTTGTAACGGTCCTTGTCCACGTGATGCTGGTCTTTCCAGTCGGCAAAGGGATGGCAGGAGGCCGCGATCGGCGCAAGATCATAGCGCGCGGCATGTCTGGACACTGCGGCACGCAGATGTTTGAGATCCTCACGCGCCTGCGCCACATTGGCGCAGACCTTGGTGCCGATCTCGATCTGGCATTGCAGGAATTCCGGGCTGACCTGCCCCTCCAGTTCCGCCAGGCAATCCTGCATCATCTGGTCCGGGGCGCGGGCCAGTTCATAACTGTTGCGATCGACGAGAAGGTATTCTTCTTCGATGCCGATGGAAAAAGCTGGTTCCTGACGTGCCATTTGCCCCCCTTTGCGGGGCGATTTGGCTGCCCCGCCTGATCATCATGCAGGAAATCGCCCGGTGGGCAAGCGCCGCACATGTGTTTTGCCAGTAAAGGATTGCTTGCAGGCCGGAGTTGGTTAACATGTGGTGCAAGGGGGGCGCTTGGGGGCGAGGCCGTAGTGGGTTTGCGTAGGGAGCGAAGGGAAAGGGGATGGCTCAGTTAGCACGGTATTATCCGGACCTGAACCTGGTCTATGTCCAGCTTTGGGGGGCGATCAACCTGACCTCTCTGGCGGGGCGGATGGCGGAATGGATGTATGGGTTCCATGTGCCAAAGGGCTATGTCTGCCTGACCGATTCACGCGCCCTGTTTGCGGTGGACAGTTCCGAGACCGGAGTGAAAGAGTTGATCAATCTGCAATCGAAGATTTACGAAGACCTGCCGTGCCCCGAGAAATGCGCCATCCTTGTCGACAGCCCGGTGGGCTTTGTGCTCTCACGATTGTTTGAGCAGATGGCCGAAGGGGTGCTGGAGGAGCAGGTCAGCCTGTTTCGCGCCGAACAGGACGCGCTGCGGTTCCTGGGCTTTGAAAGCTCGGATCTGGAGGCGTTGCTGAGGGATCAGCAAAATGTGCAGCACATGGATTAAAGCGTGTCCAATTGAACTGAACACGCTCTCATGCGTTTCGATATTCCGTTGATCAGCGCGATATGAAAACCTGCTAGGCCGAAGCCGCTGAGGCGTTGCGTTCAGCACGTTCCAGATGATCGCGCAGGATCTCAAGCCGCCGCTCCGAACGGTGCAGAAAGGCGAGGGCTTCCTCCTCCTCCCGTACCACGGCCAGGTCCAGAACCAACTCCCCTTGCGACAGTTGTTCCAGCATACGACAGGTGCCAAAGGCCAGATCACCGGGGGCCCAGATCGCGATGCGGTTGGGCGGGCGATGGGTCTTCTGTCGCGCCTTGCGTGCGCGCACCAGCGTGGCTATGCCGGTGAAACTGCAGTCAATATCGGTGGCCCCGGACAGGTCGATCAGCGCATCATACCCACCGGGCGGGATGGGATGGTCCTGCAGGTCAGGCAGCAGTTGGCCCAGCTGAGACAGCCCGATTTCCCCGGACAGGGACTGATACAGCAATGCGCTGGTGGGGAAATACTCACTCTTCACCATTTCAGTATCCAGAAAACAATCATTGGTTGTTGTTGAGGCTAGTTTATTACGTAGGGGAAGTCGATTCAATTTACTGAAATATTCCATAATTCATGAAGATAAAAGGAAAAATATACCATTCCCGTTTTCTCATGAAGACAACTCAAGCGGTAGTTTGCGGGGCTGGGCGAATAAAAAACGCCCCGAGATTTCTCTCGGGGCGCTCTTGGTCTTAATGGTTCCTCAGCCCGCAGATCGTGCGGATCTGACGCCATGGATCAATCCATGGCCTTGAAGTTGAACTCGCCACCTTCCTTGATCCCCGACGGCCAGCGCGAGGTCACGGTTTTGGTGCGGGTGTAGAACTTGAACGCGTCCGGGCCGTGCTGGTTCAGATCGCCAAAGCCCGATTTCTTCCAGCCGCCAAAGGTGTGATAGGCCAGCGGAACCGGGATCGGAACGTTGATGCCGACCATGCCGATATTGATCCGGTTGGCGAAATCACGGGCGGTGTCACCGTCGCGGGTGAAGATCGCGGTGCCGTTGCCATATTCGTGGTCCATGGCATAGCCGATGGCCTCTTCATAGCTTTCCGCGCGCACCATCGACAGAACCGGGCCAAAGATTTCCTGCTTGTAGATATCCATGTCGGTGGTGACGTTGTCGAACAGATGCGGGCCAACAAAGAAGCCCTCTTCATAACCCTGCAGGCTGAAGTCGCGGTTGTCGACAACCAGATCAGCACCCTGTTCCACGCCCGAGTTGATCAGACGCAGGATGTTTTCTTTGGCGGCTGCGGTCACAACCGGGCCATAGTCCACGTCGTCGCCTGCGGTGTAGGGGGCTACTTTCAGCTTTTCGATGCGCGGGACCAGCGCGTCGCGCAGCTTGTCTGCGGTCTCAGCCCCGACCGGCACAGCCACCGAGATCGCCATGCAGCGTTCGCCAGCGGCGCCGAAGCCCGCGCCCACCAGCGCGTCGGCAGCCTGCTCCATATCCGCGTCGGGCATGATGATCATGTGGTTTTTCGCGCCGCCGAAACACTGCGCGCGCTTGCCGTTGGCGGTGGCACGCGAATAGATGTAATGCGCAATCGGGGTCGAGCCGACGAAAGCCACGGCCTGAACTGTGTCATTGTCAAGGATCGCGTCCACCGCATCCTTGTCGCCATTCACCACCTGCAGCACACCATCAGGCAGGCCCGCTTCCTTGCACAGCGCGGCCAGCATCAGCGGCACCGAGGGGTCACGCTCGGACGGTTTCAGGATCATCGCGTTGCCCGCGGCCAGCGCCGGACCCATGCCCCAAAGCGGGATCATGGCGGGGAAGTTGAAGGGCGTGATCGAGGCGACAACACCCAGCGGCTGGCGCATGGAATACATGTCGATGCCGGGGCCGGCGCTGTCAGTGAACTCACCTTTCAGCATCTGCGGCGCACCGATGCAGTATTCGATCACTTCCAGACCACGCTGCACGTCGCCCTTGGCGTCGGGGATGGTCTTGCCGTGTTCGGCCGACAGGGCCTCGGCCAGCTTGTCCATATCGCGGTTGATCAGGCCAACCAGGGCCATCATCACGCGGGCACGTTTCTGCGGGTTGGTGGCGCCCCAGATTTTCTGGGCTTCGGCGGCTTTGGCGACAGCGTCGTCCAGCTCGGCTTTGGTGGCCAGAGCTGCCTGTGCCTGCACTTCGCCGGTGGCGGGGTTATAGACATCTGCGGTGCGGCCTGAGGTGCCGTCGACCAGCTGACCGTTGATCCAGTGACCAAGATTTTTCATGGTGGTTCTCCCAAATTTCTGCGCGCAGGTTAGTCTTGCGTTTGTGCGGTTGAAAAGAGGGTATTTCCCAAAAGGGTTTTGCAAAAATGCAAGACTGATGGTAGCAGGGGCAGGGTAGGGGCTGGGGCGCTTCGGCTTGCGCCTCAGCGCGCTGTCGGTGGCCTCGCTTCGCTCGGAAGGGGCGCTGCCCCTCGCGCTTCCGCGCTCACCCCGGGATATTTCTGACAGGAAAAGAGGGGCGTGTTTGGGAGCTTGGTCTACGGAGCGGGTGATGGATTGGGATGATCTGAAAGTGTTTCTGGCGGTGGCGCGGGCGGAAAGCCTGTCGCGGGCGGGCAAGGTGCTCAAGCGTGATGCGGCCACGGTGGGGCGGCGGGTGGCCAAGCTCGAGGGCGATCTGGGGCAGGTTCTGTTCACCAAGTCACCGCAGGGCTATGCGCTGACCGAGGCGGGCTCGCGTCTGTTGTCCCATGCGGAACGGGCAGAGCAGGCGGTTTTGTCCGGGGCGGATGAGCTGCGTGGACAGTCCGGGCAATTGTCCGGTCAGGTGCGGATTGGCGCCACGGATGGTTGCGCCAGTTATATCCTGCCGCAGGTCTGTGCGCAGATTCAGCGCCAGCACCCGGAGCTGGAATTGCAGGTCGTGGCGCTGCCCCGCGTGATCAACCTGTCAAAACGGGAAGCGGATATGGCGATTACCGTCAGCCCCCCGCAGGCGGGCCGGGTCACCGTGCAGCGGATCACCGACTATCACCTGCATCTTGCGGCAAGTGAGACCTATCTGCGCCACGCCCCCCGGCTGGAGCGGCTGGCGGACCTGCGGGATCATCCGATTGTGGGGTATATTCAGGACATGATCTTTTATCCCGAGCTTGATTTCCTGACCAAGCTGGGGATTGAGCGGGTGCAGCTGGCCTCCAACCTGGTGGCGGTGCAGCAGGGCATGGTGCGCCAGGGGGGCGGGGTTGGCATCACCCATGATTTCATCCTGCCTTTTGCGCCGGAACTGCGGCGGGTGCTGAGCGACCAGCTGTCGATCACGCGGTCCTTTTATCTGGTGCGCCACGAAGGGGATGCGCGGGTGGAGCGTTTTGCGCGGGTGGCAGAGGCGTTGGCGCAGGGAATCCGGGCAGAGGTGGCGCGGTTGGAAAACATGGTAGAAACACCCTAAGGTGCCGAATGTTCTTGACATATTGTTGCGTGAGGGGTGACGCTGGGGACATAAATTATAATTCCCCAGGAGGTTCAGATGCTCGTCAGCCAAATTCTCAAAGACAAACCGATCAGCGGTGTTGCCACGATTAAACCGGGCAGTTCGATCACCGAGGCGGTGGCGCTTTTGTCGGAGAAAAAGATTGGCGCGGTGATTGTGTCCGAGGATGGCGTGCGCCCGGCGGGGATCGTGTCGGAACGCGATGTCGTCAGTGCCCTTGGGGCGTCGGGCACGGGGTGCCTGACCAACACTGTCGACAGTATCATGACCGCCAAACTGGTCAGCTGCGCCCCCGGCGACCGGGCCATTCAGGTGTTGCAGACCATGACCGAAGGTCGGTTTCGCCATATGCCGGTGATGGAAGGTGACGAGATGGTCGGGCTGGTGTCGATCGGTGACGTGGTCAAGGCGCGACTGGATGAGCTGTCGAGCCAGGCCGAAGCGCTGACCAATATGATCATGGGCTACTGAGCGCATTTTAGCGCATTGTGCCGTTACGTAGAACTACGTGGCGGCACCAAAAGTCTTGAAAAATCACGCGCAATATTGTTGCGTGCGCCCCAGCTTTAAAGCGTTTCGACGTTCGCCTGGGACAGGGAAAAGTCGAAACGCCGTAAGTGATAACAATGTTGTGGGCGTTTCGGAATAAACATGTGTCTCAAGTTTATCCCGAAACGCTTTAGGAGGCATGAATATGCGCGTTGGTCTTTATCCCGGAACTTTCGATCCGATCACGCTCGGACATACCGATATCATCCGCCGTGCCTGTGCGCTGGTGGATCGGCTGGTGATTGGGGTGGCGATCAACACCGGAAAGGGGCCGATGTTCTCGCTCGAGGAGCGGGTGGCCATGGTCGAAGAGGAATGCGTAAATCTGGCCCAGGAAACCGGGACCGAGATCATTGCCCATCCGTTTGAAAACCTTCTGATCGACTGCGCCCATGATGTCGGCGCCCAGATCATCGTGCGCGGCCTGCGGGCGGTGACGGATTTTGAGTATGAATATCAGATGGTTGGCATGAATCGCGCGATGGATAGCTCGGTCGAAACCGTGTTCCTGATGGCAGAGGCAAAATATCAGGCGATTGCGTCGAAACTGGTGAAAGAGATCGCCAAGCTGGATGGCGACGTATCGAAATTTGTCACCCCTGAGGTGAAAGAGAAGCTGCTCGCGAAAATCGGGTAGAGGCGGCTTTTGCCCCTTTGCGGGGGGCGTGTGCGGGGGCACATGAATGCGATCCTCCCTTTGTGAAAAATCCGCCTGTTGAGGGTTTGGTTCACAAAAAAGGCCCCCTCCGGGGCCTTCTGTCGGTCCTGTTTATGCGCCCCATCCGCTCACAGGTGTTTTCCCATTTCCGCTGCCGTATCCAGCATCCGGTTTGAAAATCCCCATTCATTGTCATACCAGCTGAGAATGCGCACCATATTGCCGTCCATTACACGGGTCTGATCGGTGGCGAAGGTCGAGCTTTCGGGGGCGTGGTTGAAATCAACCGAGACAAGCGGCTTGTCGGTCACGCCGAGCACCCCGCGAAGCGGCCCATGGGCGGCGGCATGTATCGCGGCATTGATCTCGCCCGCATCCGTGGCGCGCGCCGCCTCGATGGTCAGATCCACGCAGGAGACATTCGGTGTCGGCACCCGGATTGCCACCCCATCCAGCCTGCCGGCCAGTTCGGGCAGGACCAGCCCAACCGCCTTTGCCGCCCCGGTGGTGGTGGGGATCATGCTCATCGCGGCGGCACGGGCACGGTAGAAATCTTTCTTGTGCAACCGGTCCAGCGTCGGCTGGTCGCCGGTATAGGAATGCACGGTGGTCATGAACCCCTTTACGATCCCGACCGTTTCATGCAGCACCTTGGCCACCGGCGCCAGGCAATTGGTGGTGCAGGACGCGTTTGAGACATGCACATGGTCCGAGGTCAGGCTGTCATGGTTCACGCCATAGACCACGGTGTTATGTGCCCCCGAAGACGGGGCCGAAACCAGCACCCGGCTGGACCCATTGCCAAGATGCACCAGCGCCTTGTCGCCTTTGAAAATCCCGGTGCATTCCAGGACAATATCCACATGCCCCCAGGGCAGGTCATCGGGGTTGCGCATCGCGGTGACGGCAATCTTGCCGCGCCCCACATCCATCCAGTCTTCGCCATAGGTGACTGTGCCGGGGAACCGCCCATGAACGCTGTCAAACTCCAGCAGATGTGCGTTCATCTCAACCGAACCGAGATCGTTGATCGCCACCACCTCAAGATCGTCACGCCCCTGTTCCGCAAGCGCCCGCAGCACCAGTCTGCCGATGCGCCCAAACCCATTGATGGCCAGTTTCACACTCATGTCGTCGTTCCTTCCGGGGGCACGCACAAGACGCTGCCGCATGTCATGTTGGCGCTAACATGGCTTTTTTGACGGAAAGGTCAAGAGAGGGTCACGCAGAAGTGCAACCCGTTGCCAAAATGTCAGATTTACCGGGGGGCTCAGCGCCAGAAGGCCATCCATTCGGTCAGCTCCAGGAATTTTCGTCCTAAAAACAAGCTGTTGGAAAGGTCCGACAGGGCATAATCCAGCCCTAGAGCGACCAGGATCACAAAGGCAATGGAAAAGGCGATCTGATTGGTCACAGGCTGCTCCTGTCGTTGAGGCCACGAAAGCGTTTCTACTTTAACCTGAGACAGGGGAAAGTTGAAACACTGTCAGAGATATCAAAGTTATCGGCGTTTCGGAATAACCATGTGTCACAAGTTTATCCCGAAGTGCTTTATCACCGGGATGCGGCGGCAGGGCAAGGGGGCGCAAGGGGGCAGGGGGGCAAAGGGCCGCGGGCGATCCCCACGAAAAAACCCCGGCAGGCAGGGCCAACCGGGGGTCAGTATTTCCATCGGATCAAAGGGTCAGATCAGATCGAGCCCATCTTGACGGCCACGTCGCCCATACGGGTCGAGAAGCCCCATTCATTGTCATACCAGGCCAGCACGCGCAGCAGGCGGCCACCGATCACCTTGGTCTGGTCAGCTGCGAAGATCGAGCTTTCCTCGGTGTGGTTGAAATCGGTCGACACCAGTTTTTCTTCGGTGTACCCCAGAACGCCCTTCATTGCGCCTTCCGACATCTCTTTCATCACCGCGTTCACGTCGGCTTCCGACACGTCTTTGTTCAGCACCACGGTCAGGTCCACGGCCGAGACATTCGGGGTCGGCACGCGCACGGCAGAGCCATCCAGCTTGCCTTTCAGCGCGGGCAGAACCTCGCCCAGGGCTTTCGCGGCACCGGTTGAGGTCGGGATCATCGACATGGCGGCCGCGCGGGCGCGATACAGATCCTTGTGGCGACGGTCCAGCGTCGGCTGGTCGCCAGTATAGGCGTGGATCGTGGTCATGATGCCGCTTTCGATGCCAAAGGCGTTGTTCAGCACCTTGGCCACCGGGGCCAGACAGTTGGTGGTGCAGGAGCCGTTCGACACCATCACGTCCGAGGCTTCCAGCATCTCGTCATTCACGCCGAAGACGATGGTCTTGTCCACGTTCTTGCCGGGGGCCGACAGAAGCACCTTCTTGGCGCCGCGCTCAATATGCGCCTTGGCCTTTTCGCCGTCATTGAACTTGCCGGTGCATTCCAGAACCACGTCACAGCCGGACCAGTCCAGCTCGTTCATGTCATAGGTCGACATCAGCTGCATCGGGCCCTGACCCACGTCCATGGTGCCGTCACCCAGCACCACCTCGTTGGGGAACCGCCCGTGCACGCTGTCATATTTCAGCAGATGCGCGGCGCTTTCGGCCGGGCCCGTGGCGTTCAGTTTCACAACCTGGATGTCCTTGCGGCCAGATGCGGCGATCTGAGCAAGCGTGCAGCGGCCAATGCGGCCAAATCCGTTGATCCCGACTTTCACAGTCATCGAAGTACCTCTTGAATTCCGGCCACCCCCCAGGCGGCCATTGGCATTTGCGCCGGGTATAGACGGGGGGCGGGCATGGTCCAATGTCGAATTCGCCTTTCCCCTCCGCATGTTAGCGAAAACATGCCATGTTAGCGCAATCCCCAGCGCAACCCCGGTGAAATCTGCCGCCTCAATCGCCGCAGAGGGGGCCTGCCGCAGAACGCCATGGCCCAGACAATCTCCCCGCGCCAACCGGCTGCCCCTTGCCCCTCCCGTGGCCAACCCGTAGGATTCGCCGGAACGCGCAGTTGATACGGGGCAGGGGTGATGAGTGGTCTGATTGCATTGCTGGATGATGTGGCGGGGATCGCCAAAGTGGCGGCCGCCTCGGTTGATGACGTGGCCGCCCAGGCCGCAAAGGCCGGGGTCAAGGCCGCAGGCGCGGTGATTGATGATGCGGCTGTGACACCAAAATATGTGCAGGGCTTTGCCCCCGCGCGCGAGTTGCCGATCATCGGGCGCATCGCCTGGGGGTCGATCAAGAACAAGCTGCTGATCCTGCTGCCCGCAGCCCTCCTCCTGTCCACCTTCGCCCCCTGGCTGGTGGCCCCCCTCCTGATGCTGGGCGGGGCCTACCTGTGCTTTGAAGGGGCAGAGAAGGTCTGGCATGTGCTCTTTCCGCACGAACATAAATGGGATCACGCAGACCACGAAGAAGGCGATCCGACCCACCTGGAAGAAAGCAAGGTCGCAGGCGCCATCAAAACCGATTTCATCCTGTCGGCCGAAATCATGACAATCATCCTCGCCGCCCTGCCGGAAGGGTCCATCTACGCCAAGGCGGGCGGGCTGGCCATTGCCGGGATCGGCATCACCATCGCCGTCTACGGCTCCGTGGCGATCATCGTGAAAATGGATGACGTGGGGCTGTTCCTGGCCCGGACAGGGCGCCTCGGCCTGACCCGAAACTTTGGTCTCGGGTTGGTGAAGTTCATGCCCATCTTCATGAAATTGCTCACCATTATCGGCACCGCTGCAATGATCTGGGTCGGCGGATCCATCGTGATCCACGGCGCGCATGAACTGGGCCTGCATGAACCTTACAACTCGATCTACCGTATCGCCGAGGCCGCCGCGCATTCCGTCACACAGGCCCAGGGCTTTGTCGCATGGGCGGTGACCGCGGCCCTTGATGGCGTGGTGGGCCTGATCCTGGGGGTCCTCCTTATTCCGCTCGCCACCCGGATCATCGCCCCGATCTGGCAAGCGATCTTCAAGGGAAAGGCGTAGTAAGACTAATAATGGACAAGTTTTTTTACGACCTTCCAGTATACCGAGTTTCGGATAAGAAATATCAGAAGTGGTTTGAAGGGCTTATGGTTCCGCTCCAAGAGCAATGGCGAACGACTGCTGGGAAAGAAATGCCGAGTAACACTGAGATGTTTCTTTCGAATCCCCACGACCAGAAATATGGCCCTTGGCAGTTCAATGAAATTATCGGGTATATTCGTTTGCATTTTCTTGGAACTCAAATCCGTGGGGAGTATTTTAGCGCAGAGAAAAAGCGCAACCCCGTTAGTCGAAAAAAGGTCTTTACCTTCCGCACGCATAAGCTCGCTCCGGAGCACACGCTTTGGAAGACCGGCGATTTGACAAACCAAGAAATCTGGGAAGCGATTTGTGAGTATGTGTCAGATTGCCAGCGTGAGTTGATGAAAGGGCGCTACATAGATGATTCAGTTCTTAGAGAACTGGGGCCGTTCATCGATTGGCGTAGTTTTCTTGGTTGGCCGCCGATGGATGAAATTACATTGAGACGGTAGAGTCCTCACTATCTTGCACGCTTATGTAACAAAACCACCCCGCTTGAGACAATCACCAAAGACCCCAGCAGCGTCATCAGATCCGGTTGCTCGCCAAACACCGTGATGCCCAGGATCAGCGCAAAAAGCAGCCGGGAATAGCGAAACGGCGTCACAACCGACATCTCTCGGACCCGCATCGCACGGGTAAGCGCCGCATAAGCCAGAACCCCGATGACACTGGCCATCGCCACAAAACCAAGGCTGGCAGGGGTCGGGCGTGCGACACCGCCAAAGCTGATCAAAACCACTCCCGCCAGCGTCAGCACCGCAAACCCGGCCACGCCCAATTGTGCGGAAGACATCGACACGGGGCTGGCCCGCGTTGCCAGATCGCGCCCGGCAAAGCCCAGCATGCCCAGAACGGCAAAACCCGACAGCGGGTCAAACGCGTCCAGCCCCGGTCGCAGGATCATCAGAACGCCGACAAACCCCATGGCAATGGCCATCCAGCGGCGCAGACCGACCCGCTCACCAAAAACCACAACGGCCCCCAGCGCCACCACCAGGGGCGTGGCCTGCAGGATGGCCGAGGCGCTCGACAGCGGGGTCAACGCAATGGCCAGCGCGTAAAACAAGCGCCCGGAAATCTCAAACAGCGACCGCCAGATCAGCACCGGGGACAGCAGATCCGGGTGAAAGATCCGTTGTCCCTGCGCACGCGCCATTAGGGCAAAAATCACCATTCCTGCGGCGCCAAACAGCGCCACCGCTTGACCGATCGGGATGTCGCGGGCGGCGGCCTTCAGGGCCATGTCCTCCAGCGCAAAGGCGCCCATGGAAAACACCATGAACAGCGCACCCCGTAAATTATCGCGCAGGTTTTTGGAAAGGGAGGGAGGCATCTTGGGGTCCTGCAGTCAGACAGGTTTCAACCTGTCTGATCAGGGCGGGAAGGGGAAGCGAAAACCCCTGTGATCATGTCTGAAAACTTTAATTTTTCGAATTTTGGCGGCGGAAAAGTTTAAACTTTCCGGTTTCAGGGCCCGACAAAGTTTAAACTTTCCAAGAAAAGACGCCCCAACCTGTCGGCGGGGCGTCCGGGTTTTTCAGCAAGGATTTGCAGCCTTAGCCGAGCAGGGTTTTTGCCGTCTCGACCACGTTGTCAGAGGTGATGCCAAACTTCTCATACAGCACGTCTGCCGGGGCTGATGCGCCGAAGCCGTCCATGCCGACAAATGCCTGCTTCGCTTCGCGTCCACGCTCGCCCAGAAGCCAACGATCCCAGCCGCCATCGCGCACAGCCGCTTCCACGCCCACACGGACGGGGCCAGCGGGCAGAACTTTACGGCGATACGCCTCGTCCTGCTGGGCAAACAGCTCCATACAGGGCATGGAGACCACGCGGGTGCCGATGCCCTGGGCTTCAAGCGCGGCCCGCGCTTCCATCGCCAGGGACACTTCGGACCCGGTGGCGATCAGGATCACCTGACGCTTGCCGCATTCCGCATCGGCCAGCACGTAAGCCCCTTGAGAAACAAGGTTTTTCTGCTTGTACTCGGTGCGCAGCGTCGGCAGGTTCTGACGGGTCAGAACCATGGTGGACGGGGTGGTTTTTTCGCTCAGGGCAATCTCCCACGCCTCTGCGGTTTCAGCCGTGTCGGCCGGGCGGAAGGTGAAGCTGTTCGGGGTTGCGCGGCAGATCGACAGGTGTTCCACCGGCTGGTGGGTCGGGCCATCTTCACCCACGCCAATGCTGTCATGGGTCATCACAAACACGGTCGGAATGCCCATCAGCGCCGCCAGACGCATCGAGGGGCGCGCATAGTCGGTGAAGCAGAAGAACGTGCCGCCATAGGGGCGCATGCCGCCATGCAGCGCCATGCCGTTCATCGCCGCTGCCATGCCGTGTTCACGGATGCCCCAATAGACATAACGGCCTTTGCGGTTGTCGGTGTCGAACACGCCCAGATCGCCGGTTTTTGTGTTGTTCGACCCGGTCAGGTCAGCCGAGCCACCCACGGTTTCCGGCATCACCGGGTTGATCACAGCCAGCGCCATTTCGGACGATTTGCGGGTTGCGACCTTGGGCTGCTCCTCGGCGACCTGTTTTTTCAGCTGGCGGATGACAGCCGACAATTTCTTAGGAGCTTCAAGGGCATAGGCGCGATTGAACTCGCCCTGTTTGCGCTCGGAAATCTCGGCAAAGCGGGCTTCCCAGGCTTCGCGATCGGCCACGCCACGTGCGCCGATGGCTTCCCAGGCTGCTTTCACATTGGCGGGAACCGCGAAGGGCTCAAGCGGGTAGCCGTAAGCTTCTTTCGCAGCTTTAAGCTGCTCCGCATCGGTCAGCGCGCCATGGCCTTTGGAGGTGTCCTGTGCGGCGTGACCCAGGGCGATATGCGTTTTACACGCGATCATCGATGGCTTTTGGGTGGTTTTGGCTTTGGTGATGGCCGCGTCGATTTCTTCGGGGTTGTGCCCGTCGATTTCAATCACATGCCAGCCCGAGGCTTTGAACCGCTGAACCTGATCAGTGCGATCGGACAGGGACACCTTGCCGTCGATGGTGATGTCGTTGTTGTCCCAAAGCACAATCAGCTTGCCCAGCTCGTGACGGCCAGCCAGGCCGATGGCTTCCTGGCTCACGCCTTCCATCAGGCAACCGTCGCCGGCGATCACGTAAGTGTAGTGATCCACGACTTTTTTGCCGTAGCGGGCGCGCTGGATTTCTTCGGCCATGGCAAAGCCCACGGCGTTGGAAATACCCTGACCCAGCGGGCCAGTGGTGGTTTCCACCCCCGACACATGGCCATATTCCGGGTGACCAGCCGTGATCGCGCCCCATTGGCGGAAGTTCTTGATCTGCTCCAGCGTCACGTCTTCGTAACCGGTAAGATAAAGCAGCGAATAGATCAGCATCGAGCCGTGGCCCGCCGACAGGATGAACCGGTCACGGTCCGCCCAACGCGGCTGTGAGGCGTCGAATTTCAGGTGATTTTCGAACAGGACTGTCGCCACGTCAGCCATGCCCATCGGCATGCCGGAGTGACCGGAATTGGCCGCCGCCACCGCGTCAAGCGTCAGCGCACGGATGGCCGCAGCCTTGTTCCAGTGGTCGGGATGGTTTTTGCGAAGGGTTGCGATATCCAAGGCCCAGATCCTTTGGCTAAGTAGAGTTGCGACGGGTTTAACAGCCATTTTGGGCGGGTCAAGCCAAGCTGTGGCAAACCGGACGCAAGGAAGGACGGAACACGGGCTGGGGGGTGTCCGGGCCACAGTTTGCGCGAAAAACCGGGTTGGAAAGTGCTTTATCGTCAATTGGAAACAGGTTTTTCCCCGGTTTTCCGGTGATTTTCGCTGATCAGGCGGGGCGTCATTGGAACAGACGTTTTATAATTTCTTCTCATCGGCTAAAACGGAAGTCATCATGGAATGACTAAGCCCTCGGCGCGCAACGATTCGCCTTTAGTAGTGCCGCGTGCAAGGGAAAGTGATTTGAACAGGGCAGAGTGAACAAGGACGAGCATGAGCGATATTTCCGAACTGGAGACCCGCATCACCACCGCGTTGGAACGGATTGGTGCAGGGATTGACACGCTTACTCCCGCCAAGCCGGATCAAAGTGACGAGGTTGCCCGGCTGAGCGCCGCACTGGAAGATGAGCGCATCGTGAATGCGCAGCTGGAAGAGCGTGTGAAGGCAATCAAGGAAAAACAGGACAGCACTGTTCAGGCGCTGTCTGCAGAGGTGGAGCGTTTGACTGCACTGCTGGCGAGCGAGGAAAAGGCGCTTGCCAAGCTGCGCCAGGTCAACGCGGATCTGCGCCTCAATAATGATGCTTTGCGTGAGGCGGCCAATCAGGGCGTGGTGGAACCCCATCTGATCAACAAGTCGATGATGGCAGAGCTGGAAGGGCTGCGTGCGGCGCAGACGGCGGACCGGACCGAGCTGAATGCGGTTCTGGGTGAGCTGAACAGCCTGATATCAAAAGCGGAAACCCAGCAGGCGGAAGCGGCCCAAACTCAGGAGAATATGGATGCCTGATGTCGTGATCAAAATCGGTGGTCGTGGATTTGAAGTCGCCTGCCAGGAGGGGGAAGAGCATTTCCTGAAATCGGCTGCGGCTATGCTGGATGCCGAAGCCTCGGTGTTGGTGTCGCAGATCAATAATCTGACCGAAAGCCGGATGTTGCTGATGTCCGGCTTGATGCTGGCGGACAAAACGGCAGGCATGGATGACAAGCTGAAAGACGCGGAAAAGAAGATCGCTGATCTTCAGGCAGAAATTTCATCTTTGAAAAATGCGGAACCGGTCAAGGTTGAGGTGCCCGTGGTGCCGTCGAGCGTGACCGATACATTGGCCGAGATCGCCGCGCGCGCCGAGGCAATGGCCGCAGCCGTGGAAGAAAAAACAGCGGGTTAAACCCCCTGACAGTCGCAAGAAAAGGCGCTCAGATCTGAGCGCCTTTTCTTGTTTGGTGAGGTCAAGATTATGCGTTGGCTTCGCGGATCTTATCGGCCGCTTCTTTCGAATAGGTCACGCCATTGTCGTCAAAGAGCGTGTCCAGCTCGCCTGACAGGGTCATCTCGGTGATGATGTCACAGCCGCCGACAAATTCGCCTTTGACGTAAAGCTGCGGGATGGTCGGCCAGTCGGAATATTCCTTGATGCCTGCGCGGATTTCCTCATCTGCCAGCACGTTCACATCGGTGTAGTCCACCCCCATGAAGTTCAGCACACCAGCCACGCGGGAGGAAAACCCGCATTGCGGCATGTCCTTGGTGCCTTTCATGTAGAGCACAACGTCGTTGGATTTGACGAGTTCATCGATTTGGGTTTTTGCGTCGGTCATATGTCGTTGTCCTTACTTCTTCGGGCTCATCGCCCTTGTGTAGTCCTGTGGGTCGCGGGGCACCGCGATATGATGCGTATGTCCACCATGGTTTGAAATCACTCCGCCGCCAACAAGTGAGCTGTTTTGCGATGGGGTGGCGCCTTTTCGATGGGAGCGGTTTTTGCGCTTTCTTCGGTATTCCACCACTGCAATCACCGTGACACCTCCTGCAAGTAACAGCAGGAGCGGGGCAATGATGTCGAAGGAGAACACCTGTTACTCCGGTGCCTTGGTGGTCAGCGCCAGCGCGTGCAATTCACCTGAATCGATCTGTGCTTTCACCGTTGCGTTCACCGCGCGTTGCTGTTGCACACGGTTCATGCCACGAAAGCTCTCGTCCACCACTTCTGCCGCCCAGTGATTGCCGTCGCCAGCCAGGTCGGTGATGGTGATCTTGGCGTCAGGAAAACCTGCGCGGATCAGGTCTTCGATTTGTTGCGCTTCCATGGCCATGTGGCGGGATCCTTGTTTAAGCAGTTGTTGGGATGAATTTAGGCATGCGGGGCAGGGGCTTCAAGCAAGAAGCGAGATTTGCGCTTGCCCGCGACCGGTGGAGGATGGACTTCGCTAGAAAACTAGAAAACTGGTTTTGCCATCTTCACGGTTTGCGTGCGTAAGCGGATCGGAATGTGGCAAGCACATTCTGCAAGCGACCAAACAATCCATCTGCTTCAGATCTTTTCAGGCTCTCCTCACTCCATGCTTCCTCCGGTGTCAGCGACGATAGGGCGGCCTGCCGGGCCGCCTCTTGATCCGCGTCAAGTGGCAGGGATTTCGCAAGGGTGAAGATCTCAAGCAGGTCATGCACCCGGCGCAGGCGGCGATAGCTTTCGGCCATGGCGGCCTTTTGCTCCGGGTTGTCGCGCCAGGACTTGCCCGGGTAAACCACCTGGGTCAGATATTGCCCCGCCCCTTTGCAGTCGAATTTTTCACAGGCAGAAAACCCGTGCCATTCAAGATTGCGATAGATCTTGCAACGGTCCCGGTCGGTCAGATGCGGGCAGGGGGTCAGCGCGGGTTTTGACAGGGCAAATTCCGCGCTTTTTTCAAAACTGGGGGCCACACAGCAGATGCCCATGCAGGCCTGACAGTCGGCGGTGAGGGCCGGAATGGCCCCCCCCGTGTTTGCAGGTGACATCAACGATGGGCCTTGTCGAAACCTGTGCGGTAAATCTCGCGCATGTCTTCCAAAGACGCTTCCGAGCTGCCCAGTTTTACAGTGTCGCCGGTGAAGCGGCCCACCGAGGTGAGTTTGACCCCGGCCTGGCCTGCGGCAATCATCAGGGCTTCCGCCTGATCAAAGTTCAGCGCAACGAGATAGCGGCCCTGATCCTCGCCAAAGAGGGTCGGCGTGTCTGCCATGTCCAGCTGAACACCAACATTCCCGGCCTCTGCCATTTCAAAAGCCGCCATGGCCAGACCGCCATCGGAAATGTCAGTGCAGGCCTTGATCAGGTCACGGTTTGCACGGATGAACTCACCGTTTCTCTTCTCGGCCTCAAGATCCACATGGGGTGCATCGCCGTCTTCGCGGTTGAACACTTCCGCCAGCAGGGCGGATTGGCCAAGGTGGCCAACCATGTCACCCACCATCATCGCCACGTGACCGTCGCGGGCATCACCGCAGATCAGGTGATCGAGATCTTCAATCAGCCCCACGGCACCAATGGTCGGGGTGGGCAGGATCGCCTGACCGTCGGTTTCATTGTAAAGCGAGACGTTGCCGGACACGATGGGCACATCCAGCGCAGCCACGGCCTCTCCGATACCTTTGATTGCGCCCACGAACTGACCCATGATTTCGGGCTTTTCCGGGTTGCCGAAGTTCAGGTTGTCGGTGGTGGCCAGCGGTTTGGCCCCCACGGCGGTCAGGTTGCGATAGGCCTCTGCCACCGCCTGACGCCCACCTTCAAGCGGGTTGGCGCGCACGTAGCGCGGCGTCACATCCGAGGTGAACGCCAGTGCCTTGTTGGTGCCATGCACCCGCACGATGCCCGCGCCCAGACCCGGTGCGCGCACCGTGTCGGCCATCACCATGTGGTCATATTGCTCATAAACCCAGTTCTTGGCGGCATAGTTGGGTGAACCCAGCAGCGCTTTCAGCCCGTCGATGCCGTCGATCTCCGGCACGTCGGCCAGTTCCTCGGCCTGCGGAGTTTCCACCCAGGGGCGGTCATATTCAGGCGCACGGCCAGACAGCGGCGACAGCGGCAGATCGGCTTTCACCTCGCCATTATGCATGATCAGGAAGCGGTCTTCCGGCAGGGTTTCGCCCACGATAGCAAAGTCCAGATCCCATTTTTCAAAGACCGCGCGGGCTGCGTCTTCCAGGTCGGGGTTCAGCACCATCAACATGCGTTCCTGGCTTTCCGAGAGCATCATCTCGTAAGCGGTCATGTTCTCTTCGCGCTGCGGCACGTCTTCGAGGTTGAGCTTGACGCCCAGCCCGCCTTTGTCACCCATTTCAACGGCCGAACAGGTCAGGCCAGCAGCCCCCATATCCTGGATCGAAATCACCGCGCCGGTCTGCATCAGCTCCAGCGTCGCTTCCATCAGGCGTTTTTCGGTGAACGGGTCGCCTACCTGCACGGTGGGGCGCTTTTCCTCGATCGTGTCGTCAAATTCGGCTGACGCCATCGTGGCGCCGCCCACGCCGTCACGGCCGGTTTTCGCCCCCAGATACACAACGGGCATCCCGACGCCTGAGGCCGCTGAGTAGAAGATCTTGTCGGCGTCCGCCAGGCCCGCCGCAAAGGCGTTCACAAGGCAGTTGCCATTATAGGCCGGGTGGAAGCGCACTTCGCCGCCCACATTCGGCACGCCGAAACAGTTGCCATAGCCACCGATGCCTTCGACCACGCCATTGACCAGCGTCTTGGTCTTCGGGTGATCCACCTCACCAAAGGAGAGCGCGTTCATCGCCGCAATCGGACGGGCGCCCATGGTGAACACGTCGCGCAGGATGCCGCCCACACCGGTGGCCGCGCCCTGATAAGGTTCGATGTAAGATGGGTGGTTGTGGCTTTCCATCTTGAAGATGACTGCCTGACCGTCGCCAATATCCACCACGCCCGCGTTTTCGCCGGGACCGCAGATCACCTGCGGGCCTTCGGTGGGCAGGGTGCGCAGCCATTTCTTGGAGGACTTGTAGGAACAGTGCTCGTTCCACATGGCCGAGAAAATACCAAGTTCGGTGAAGCTCGGCTCGCGTCCGATGATTTCCAGAATGAGCTCATATTCATCCGGCTTGAGCCCGTGGGCTTCGATGAGATCTGTGGTGATCGCTGGCTCTTGCATCTGGCGCATGTCCCCTTTTGGCGCGTCCCACCTGGGTCATGTGGCGGGCGCAATGGCAGTTGCGGCATCTCATATGGGAAAAGAGGGCGCGTGGGAAGCCTGCTCAACAGGGGATTTGTCGAGTTGCGGCGATAACACCGCAAATTGTTGCTGTGGGAGGTGGGGTCAAAAAAAAAGGCCGGGCATAGCCCGGCCAAGTCCAACAGGGAGGTAAAAGCCGAAGGGCAAGTGCCCATGATCGGCTTTGAGCCTGATTTAGGCCTTGAATACCTGGGTGACAAGGGTAAATGCCGCATTGCGGCTATGCGCCTCATGCATAGCTATCGCAAATATCTGACACGGGTGGATTTCAATTCGCTGAAAGGTCAGGCTTTTTCGCGTTTGCGCTGTGCGATGATTTCCTCAGTGACAAAATCCCGGAAGGCCGCAATGCGCTGGGATTGGCGCAATTCTTCTGGATAGGCGAGGTAAACCGGGATGTCCTTGCTTTCGGCCTGCGGCAAAACCCGCTGCAGTTCCGGGAAATCCTCGATGATGTAATCTGGCAAAACGCCAATGCCCAAACCGTTCAGTGTGGCTTGCAGCACGCCGAAGTAATTGTTCACGGTCAGGCTGGAGCTGACGCCGTAGGCGATCAGTTGCTTGACCAGGGCCGCACCGGCAGAGACCTGGTGAGCAGAGGTGCTTTGGCAGATGATCTTGTGCTTGGTCAGGTCATCATAACTCTCTGGTGTGCCATGGCTTTCCAGGTAGCCGGGGGATGCATAAAGGCGCATGTGGACATCCATCAGGCGCTTGCGAATGAGGTCGGCCTGGCTGGGTTCTTTCATGCGGATGGCCACGTCAGCCTCGCGCATCGGCAGGTCAAGCACCCGCTCCTCAAGCATCAGGTCAATGGTCAGGTCCGGGTATTTCTCATAGAATTTCGGCAGGCGCGGCGCGAGCCAGAGCGATCCGAAAGCGGTTGTGGTGGTCACGCGCAGCTCGCCATAGACCTCTTCCTTGCTGTCACGAATGCGCGCCACTGCGGCTTCCAGCCGGTGATTCATGGCATTGGTGGCCTCGAACAGCAGCTCGCCCTGTTCGGTGAGAATCAGTCCGCGCGCGTGGCGATGAAACAGGGTTGCGTTCAGGCTTTCTTCCAGCGCGCGTATTTGGCGCGACACCGCAGATTGAGACAGGTGCAGCGCATCGCCAGCATGGGTTAGGGACCCTGCATCAGCCACTGCATGAAATATTCTGAGCTTGTCCCAATCCATCAGGTAAGGATCCGTATGTTGTTCGCATATTTAACTTGCCAGAAGTTATCGCGGGAAATGCCCAGGAAACCAATGTTTAATCCGACAATTTTTCTGTGAAAAGCACAAGCGTGGCGGAAATAAAACAATTGAAAGGTCAGGCATTGTGACCTAAAATGTAGATCAACAAGACCGCAACCCAATAAAACCACGACTCCAAGGGAGGGTGCCATGGGCAAGCCAGACGTGACGCTGAATGACCGGTTCGATCTGTCCAAAGAGCATGTGCTGCTCAATGGCACGCAGGCGTTGGTGCGCTTGATGTTGATGCAGAAGGAGCGCGACCGCCGGTCGGGGCTGAAAACGGCTGGTCTGGTTTCCGGCTATCGCGGCTCACCGGTGGGGGGTGTTGACCTGTGGATGGGGCGGTCTGACAAGCTTTTGAAAGAAAACGATATCCTGTTTCAACCTGGGCTGAATGAGGACCTTGCCGCCACCGCCCTTTGGGGCAGTCAGCAGGCTGAGCTGCGAGGCGAAGGCGCCTATGATGGCGTCTTTGGGTTGTGGTATGGCAAGGGGCCGGGGGTGGATCGCACCGGGGATGTCATGCGCCATGCCAACATGGCGGGATCATCGCCTCATGGCGGTGTGCTGATGGCAATGGGGGATGACCACACGGGGGAAAGCTCGACCGTGCTGCACCAGTCGGACTGGGCGATGGTGGACGCCTATATTCCGGTTCTGTCCCCCGCAGGTGTGCAGGAAATCCTTGATTACGGCATCTATGGTTATGGTCTGAGCCGCTTTGCCGGGGTCTGGGCCGGTCTGAAAGTGATGAAGGATACGGTTGAGGCCACCTCTGTCGTGGATGGGCGTCCGGATCGTATGCAGCTGGTCATCCCGTCCTTTGATATGCCCGAAGGGGGGCTGAATATCCGTCTGGGCGACGCACCGGTTGCGCAGGAAGCGCGGATGATTGACTGCAAGCGGTTTGCCGCAGAGGCCTATGCGCGCGCCAACAAGATTGACCGCCGCGTCTGGGGCAAACCCGGTGCCAAGATCGGTTTTGTCGCGGCGGGCAAGAACTGGCTTGATCTGGTGCATGCAATGAACCTGCTGGGCGTTGATGGGGACGAGGCAGAACGTCTTGGGATCACCACCTACAAGATCGGTCAGACCTTCCCACTGGACATGACCAGTTTTGAAGAATGGGCCGATGGCCTCGATCTTATTGTTGTAGTTGAAGAAAAGCGGAAACTGATTGAGGTCCAGATCAAGGAGGCCATCTTTGACAAGCGCCAGGGGCGTCGCGTTTACGGTTGGCATAAAGGCGAGCTGACCGAGGGCGGCAAGCCGATCGAACTGTTCCCGACCCGGTATGCGCTGGACCCGATCATGATTGCCGAAAAGCTTGGCCAGATCCTGATCGACGAGGGGCGTGGCACCGATGCCGTCAAGGCGGGTCTTGCGGAAATTGGCAGGGCAAAACAGGCGGATAACGCCCCGCAACTGGCGGCGCGACTGCCCTATTTCTGTTCCGGTTGCCCGCATAACAGCTCGACCCGCGTCCCGGATGGATCGCGCGCCTATGCGGGGATTGGCTGCCACTACATGGTGCAGTGGATGGACCGCTCTACCGTTGGCTTTACGCAGATGGGGGGGGAAGGGGCCAACTGGATTGGCGAGGCGCCGTTTTCCAAGACCGGGCACGTGTTCCAGAACCTCGGCGATGGCACCTATAACCACTCAGGCATTCTGGCGATCCGGGCGGCGCTCGCGGCCGGGACCACGATCACCTACAAGATCCTGTTCAATGACGCGGTGGCCATGACCGGGGGCCAGACCAATGAAGGCGGTTTGGACGCGGTGCGCATCGCGCGTGAAGTGCAGGCGATGGGCGTGCAGAATATCTTTGTGGTCTATGACGACAAGGAAGATGTGGAAGTCGGTCAGTTCCCTGCGGGGCTGAGTTTTCATACCCGCGATGAGTTTCTGGCGATCGAAAAGAAATGCCGGGATATCAAGGGGGTGTCGGTCATCCTCTATATTCAGACATGTGCTGCTGAAAAGCGTCGCCGTCGCAAGCGCGGCCTCTTTCCCGATCCTGACAAGCGGGTCTTCATCAATACCGATATTTGCGAAGGCTGTGGCGATTGCGGGGTGCAGTCGAACTGCGTGTCGATTGTGCCGGTTGACACTGAGCTGGGGCGCAAACGTGCCATTGACCAGTCGTCCTGCAACAAGGATTTCTCCTGTGTGAACGGGTTCTGCCCCAGCTTTGTCACCATCGAGGGGGCAAAGATCAAAAAGGCTGCAACCGCTGCGCTGGACCTGCCGGATCTGCCCAGCCCGGTCTTGCCGGCGATCAACGGCACCTTCAACACGGTGATCACCGGTGTGGGCGGCACGGGTGTTGTCACCATCGGGGCCATTTTAGCACAGGCTGCACATATCGACGGCAAAGGCGCGGGCATGATGGAAATGGCCGGCCTTGCCCAGAAAGGCGGCGCTGTCACGGTGCATCTGCGGCTGGCAGAACGGCCCGAAGATATCTCGGCCATCCGGGTGGCAACAGGGGAGCTGGATGCGCTGATCGGGTGCGAACTTGTCGTGTCCGCCGCCTCCACCACGCTTGGCCTGACCAAAACCGGTCGCACCGGGGCGGTGGTGGATAGCCATGAAACCGTGACGGGTGAGTTCACGCGCAACAAGGATTTCACCTTGCCGGGGGATCAGCTGCGCCTGTCCCTTGAGGCGCGCCTTCGCGACCAGTTGCACATGTTTGACGCGAGCGAGCTGGCCCGGGTTCTGATGGGGGACAGCATCTTCTCCAACATGATGGTGCTGGGGGCGAGCTGGCAGGCGGGCAATGTGCCGCTGACCCATGAGGCGCTGATGCAGGCCATTGACCTCAATGGTCAGGCGCCGGAGCGCAACAAGCGCGCCTTTGAAATCGGGCGCTGGGCGGTGCTTTATCCCGAACAGGCCTCCGGTTATCTGCAGGGCGATGTTGTCAAACTGCCCCAGACGCTGGACGAAAAGATCAATTTCCGGGTGGAGCACCTGACCGCGTACCAAAATGAAAACTACGCCGCCCGTTACCGTGCTTTTGTCGAGCGCGCCCCGGCGGAGCTGCGCGAGGCGGTGGCGCTGAGCTATCACAAGCTTCTGGCGTATAAGGATGAATATGAAGTGGCGCGGCTGTTGTGTGACACCAAGACCAAGGCGCATGCCGAGTTTGATGGCGATCTGAAACTGACCTACCATCTGGCCCCACCGATCCTGGGCGGCACCGACCC
This sequence comes from Aliiroseovarius crassostreae, assembly GCF_001307765.1. Lineage (GTDB taxonomy): Bacteria > Pseudomonadota > Alphaproteobacteria > Rhodobacterales > Rhodobacteraceae > Aliiroseovarius > Aliiroseovarius crassostreae. Next base: position 230,632 of record NZ_LKBA01000006.1, on the reverse strand, counting down.
GAATGGTCGCCCGCGCAAACGCGCCTTTGGCACGTGGTTTGAGCGGCTTGCCCCGATGCTGGCCCGATTGAAATTCCTGCGTGGCACGGCCTGGGATGTGTTTGCCTGGTCCGAAGAGCGCCAGATGGAACGCGGGTTGATTGCCCAGTTCGAAGAGGACATGGGGCGGGCCTTTGCGATTTTGAACGACGACAACCTGCCGCTTGTCAAAGCGTTGGCAGAGCTTCCGATGGATATTCGCGGCTTTGGCCCGGTGAAGGCGGAAAATGTCGCAAAAGCCGGTAAGAAACGGGAAAATCTGCTGCAGCGACTGTTCGGTGCAGGGGGGCAGGTTCAGGCCGCGGAGTGATCTGCGGGCTGAAATCCCAGCCTGTTGGCGCTCTCGCCCGCGTTGAGGTAAATCCGCGATGGATTTCCTGTTCAAACGGACATAATCCTTGAACCATGGCCTTCGCGTTGCGGGGGCCGGGGCTGAAGCGCTTCGGGATAAACTTGTGACACATCGTTATTCCGAAACGCCTATGACCTTGATATCTCTGACAGTGTTTCGACTTTTCCCTGTCTCAGGCTAAAGTCGAGACGCTTTCGCAAAACAAGTACAAGGATAAGACAGATGGCAGTAGGGGTGTTCGATTCGGGACTGGGTGGTCTGACAGTGTTGGATGCGGTGACCAAACGCTTGCCAGATGTCGATTTTGTCTATTTCGGGGACAATGCCCATGCGCCTTACGGGGTGCGCGATGCAGATGACGTCTATGACCTGACCACAAAGGCGGTGGCGCGACTGTGGGAAGAGGGCTGTGACCTGGTGATTCTCGCCTGTAACACCGCCTCGGCCGCTGCCCTGCGCCGGATGCAGGAAAGCTGGATCCCACCCAATAAGCGGGTGTTGGGCGTGTTTGTGCCGCTGATCGAGGCGCTGACGGAACGATCCTGGGGCGACAACACGCCGCCGCGTGAAGTGGAAACCAAACATGTGGCGCTGTTTGCTACCCCTGCCACCGTGGCCAGCCGCGCGTTTCAGCGCGAACTCGCGTTCCGCGCCATCGGTGTGGATGTCGAGGCGCAGAGCTGTGGCGGTGTGGTTGATGCCATTGAAGAAGGCGACATGATCCTGGCAGAGGCGCTGGTGCACTCGCATGTGGATGCGCTGAAACGGAAAATGCCAAATCCCGAGGCCGCCATTCTGGGCTGCACCCATTACCCTTTGATGGAAAAGGAATTTCAGGCGGCACTTGGCCCGGATGTCAAAGTGTTCAGTCAGGCCGGTCTGGTGGCGGAAAGCCTGGCAGATTATCTGGACCGGCATCCGGAGATGAAGGGCGCGGGCACGGAAAGCAAGTTCCTGACCACGGGCAGCCCCGCGCAGGTCTCCTCGCGTGCCACCCAGTTCTTGCGACGAAAGATCACGTTTGAAGCCGCCTGATTGAAGGCTGTCGTAAAAACGATTAGATCATTCCCAACTCGCAAGGAGGTCGTGATGACCCATAAAATCGCTATTCTTGGCGCGTCCGGCTATACCGGCGCTGAACTGGTCCGGCTGATCGCCACCCATCCGACGATGGAAATTGTCGCCCTCTCCGCAGATCGTAAGGCGGGGATGGAGATGGCTGAGGTCTATCCTCATCTGCGTCATCTGGATCTGCCGAAACTGGTCAAGATGGATGAAATCGACTTTTCCAAGGTGGATCTGGCCTTCGCGGCCCTTCCCCACGGGCTTAGCCAGGCGCTGGTGCGTGATCTTCCCGAAAACGTGAAGATTGTTGATCTGGGCGCTGATTTCCGGCTGCGTGATCCGGCGGAATACGAAAAATGGTATGGGGCCGAACATGTGGCCATCGAGCTGCAGAAAACCGCGGTCTACGGCCTGACCGAGTTTTACCGCGATGAGATCAAAGATGCGCGTTTGGTGGCAGGAACCGGCTGCAATGCCGCAACGGTGCAATTTGCGCTGCGCCCCTTGATTTCCAAGGGGTTGGTGGATCTGGACACGATTATCTGCGACCTGAAAAACGGTATTTCGGGTGCTGGGCGGGCGTTGAAGGAAAACATGTTGTTTGCCGAACGCTCGACCGATGTTCTGGGCTATGCGCAGGGCGGAAAACACCGCCATCTGGGCGAGTTTGACCAGGAGTTTTCCCTGCTCGCAGGGCGTGAGGTGCGGATCATGTTCACCCCTCATCTGGTGCCTGTGAACCGGGGCATTCTGGCCGATTGCTATGTGCAGGGCGACCCGGAAGCGATACACGCAGCACTTGTTGAGCAATATCAAGACGAGCCGTTTGTGACCGTGTTACCGATGGGCCAATTGCCCGGCATGGGGCAGGTGATGGGCTCGAACCAATGCCATCTTGGGGTGGTCGGCGACCGCGTTCCCGGTCGCGCCTTGGTCGTCTCGGCCTTGGACAACCTGTGCAAGGGATCGTCAGGACAGGCCCTGCAGAATGCCAACCTGATGCTCGGTGAAAAAGAAACCACGGGACTTGAGCTGGTGCCGGTCTTTCCATAAGGCCCGCCGCTCGCCCGCACGCGAACAGAAAAAAGGAGTGTCCCGCTATGGCTGGGATGAAGAACCTAAAGAAAACCCGCCGGATCCAGATCATCGTTCTGGCTTTTGTGGCACTTGCTATTGCAACGGGTCTGATCGGCTACGCGCTGCAAGACGGGATCAACTATTACCGGTCCCCCAGCGAAGTGATTGCCGAACCGCCCGCTTCTAACGAGGTTTTCCGCATGGGTGGTCTCGTCACCGAAGGCTCGATTGTGCGCGGTCAGGGCGAGACGGTCAGCTTCTCGGTCACCGATGGGGGGGAGATTGTGCCGGTGCGTTTCACCGGGGTGCTGCCGGATCTTTTTGCTGAGAACCAGGGCATGATCGGCACCGGAACCTATGTGGACGGCGTGTTCGAAGCGTCGGAGATCCTCGCCAAACATGACGAGGATTACATGCCCAAAGAGGTGGTCGACAGCCTCAAGGAAACCGGGGTCTACGTGGATCCGAACTCCTGATTTCAACAATCTTAACGTAATTTAACGATCCTTGTCCCCGTTTCAGGTAACGGGGGCGAGGCCCGATGAAAAGCGTTGAAGAGATTGCAGATGAAATCATTGCCCGCGAAGGCGGGTATGTGAATGACCCCGATGATCCGGGCGGGGCGACGAAATACGGGGTCACCCTCAACACCATGCGTGGGCTGGGGATTGATCTGACCGGGGATGGAAAGATCACCTCTCAGGACGTCAAGGCTCTGACCCGCGATCAGGCGCGCGAGATCTTTGTGCGCCATTATTTTCACCGACCCAGAATTGCAGATTTGCCGGCCCCGCTGCAGCCCAGCGTGTTTGACATGTATGTGAATGCAGGCGGGAGCGCGGTGCGTATCCTGCAACGGTTGGTGGGCAAGATGGGCTATGCCGTTGCCGTGGACGGCGTGCTTGGCCCGCGCTCCCTGCGCGCGGTGCGTCTGGCCATGGCCGCAGCCCCGGACCATCTGGCAGACGCGTATGGGATCGAACGGCGCAACTATTATTACCGTCTTGCGGATCAGCGACCGAAATCGCGCAAATACGCGCGCCGCCGCGATGGGGGCAAAGGCGGATGGATCACGCGGGCCGAGGAATTCATCTCGGAAAAATATCATCTTTCGAATCTGGAACATCGGGAAAGGGTCGAAAAATGGGGCTGATTGGTGGCATTTTGAACATTCTGTTTGGTGCCAATCGGAATGTGATCCGGGATACCGCAGAGGTATTTGTTGAAAACCGCGAAGCCGGGGCCGCGCGCGATGCAGATTTGCATCAGGCCACGTTAGAGGCTTATGCGGCGGAGTTCATGGTGGCCCGCAAAGGCGGGTTTGATCGGTTTATGGATGGGCTGAACCGGCTTCCGCGCCCGGCCCTTGCATTGGGGACTCTGGCTCTTTTTCTGGCGGCAATGGTGGATCCGGTCTGGTTTTCCTCCCGAATGCAGGGGGTGGCTTTGGTGCCGGAACCGCTCTGGTGGCTGCTGGGCGCAATTGTGAGTTTCTATTTCGGGGCGCGCCACCAGGCGAAGGGGCAGGCGTTCCAGCAGGAAATCGCCATGTCGCTTGCGCGCACGCCTCAGGTTGTGGCCAATTTGAGGGCTCTTGAGGGGTTGCAGCGCCAAAATGCTACGCAAGCGGATGCCCCACCAGCCCCGCTTTTGCCCCCTGTGCCATCCGGGTCAGTGGATGTATCCGGCAATGCGGCTTTGCAGGATTGGGTGAAAGCTGGGGGAGGGCGCGATGGGCAGTGACCTGATCCTGAAACTTGTGTCAGAGCATGGCCCCTGGGTGCTCTTGGTTTTTTACCTTCTTTACCGGGATCTTCAGAAAGATCAGGCCACGCGGGCTGTGCTGGACAAGAACTCATCCATCCTGATCGAGATCACCACAATTATTCGCGAACGCCTTCCGGCAGGAGGGCGCGAGCGATGACCCGGCTGATTTCCCTTCTCAAAGAGCTGATTTTTGGCGCCAAGCTGCGCCAGTCGATCGAAAGAAACAAACATGCCGCCGCCGAATTGGATGTGGTGGTGCGAGAGGTTTTGCAGAAATGAAACAGGCCTTTGCGTTGATGATGGTGATCGCCGCAGTGTTGCAACTGGGGTATCTTTGGGCGGGATACGAGGCGATTTACCAGATCGGATATGGGGCGATCACGCTGATGGGGTTGATGATTTCGCTGACCTTTCTGTGGCTTTACGTGGTGCGTGCCACGCCGCTTGCCCTGGGAATGGCCTATAGCTGGTCCGGGGCCAGCCTGGTTCTGGGCTGGTGGTGGATCTTCTCGGTGTTGGGGGAACCTGCATGGGCGGCGGAAAGCCCGGCGCATTTCGTGTTCCTGGCCCTGTATCTTGTGGGTGCCCTTCTACACTTTTCCGTGATTAATCGGTCCTTTGGACTGCATGGAGCCATGTTTTTATGGCCCGTGCTCGGGGCGGTGTGTCTGTCGGGCTTGATTTACATCATAAACTGAAAGGGTTTCTTCGGTTTTAAGGACCGGGCACATCGGTTAACGGCGTGACCAGCTGCCGCAGGGCAAAATCCTTAACGGGGCTGGTCGGTCCCCGCGAGAAGGAGTAGGGTTCGCCTCATGATTACTGAACTTGGACATTTTGCGCTGATCATGGCGCTGGGCGTGGCAACCATCCAGATGGTGGTGCCACTGATTGGGGCACATAAGGGCTGGCGCAGCTGGATGGAGCTGGCAGTGCCAGCAGCCACGCTGCAGCTTGCGTTTCTCGTTGTCGCGTTCGGCGCGCTGACCTACGCGTTTGTGACCTCAGATTTTTCGGTGCAGTTGGTTTATTACAACTCGCACAGCGCGAAACCGATGATCTACAAGATCTCGGGCGTGTGGGGCAACCATGAAGGCTCGATGCTTCTGTGGGTGATGAGCGTGTCGTTTTTCGGCGCGATGGCCGCCTGGTTCGGGGGCAACCTGCCGCTGACCTTGCGGGCGCGTGTTCTGTCGGTGCAAAGTGCAATTGCGGTGGCGTTTCTGGCCTTCATCCTCTTTACCTCAAACCCGTTCCTGCGGTTTGAAAGCCCGCCTTTTGATGGGCGGGACCTGAACCCGCTGTTGCAGGATATCGGCCTCGCCATGCACCCGCCCTTCCTCTATCTGGGCTATGTGGGTCTGTCGATGGCGTTCTCTTTTGCCGTGGCTGCCCTGATCGAGGGCCGGATTGACGCCTCTTGGGGCCGCTGGGTGCGCCCCTGGACGCTGGCGGCCTGGGTTTTCCTGACCATCGGCATCGCGCTGGGGTCGTGGTGGGCCTATTACGAGCTGGGCTGGGGCGGTTTCTGGTTCTGGGATCCGGTGGAAAACGCATCCTTCATGCCATGGCTCTTTGCCGCAGCCCTGTTTCATTCCGCCATCGTGGTTGAAAAGCGCGAAAGCCTGAAAAGCTGGACGATCCTTCTGGCAATCCTCGCCTTCGGCTTCTCGATTATCGGCACATTCCTTGTGCGTTCGGGGGTGATCACCTCGGTCCACGCCTTTGCATCGGACCCGGAACGTGGCGTGTTCATCTTGATGATCCTCGCTGTCTTTACCGGTGGTGCGCTGACGCTCTTTGCCGCCCGCGCCAATGCAATGGAAGCGAAAGGTGTCTTTTCAATCGTAAGCCGGGAAAGCGCGCTTGTGTTCAACAATGTGCTTCTCGCGGTGAGCTCAATCGTGGTTTTCATCGGCACGATCTGGCCGCTGATTGGCGAAATATTTGATCGCAAGGTTTCGGTTGGCGCACCGTTTTTCAATGCCGCCTTTATCCCCTTCATGGTTGTGCTTGCGCTGATCTTGCCAATAGGGGCCATGCTGTCGTGGAAACGCGCAAAGCTGGGTCGGGTGGTAAAGCAGCTTGTCCCGGCGTTGATTGCCGCGCTGTCGGTGTTGACCCTGATCTGGGCGATGCAGACCGGAAAGTCGGCGCTGGGGCCGATTGGCATGTTCCTCGGAACCTGGCTGGTGGCGGGCTCTATTGTCGATATCATGGGGCGCACCGGACGAGGGGCCCTTGCCGGGCGCTTGTCACGCCTCACCCGTCTGCCTCGTGCAGATTGGGGCAAATTTGCCGCCCATGTTGGGCTTGGGGTGACCATGATGGGGATCTCGGGGCTGGAAGCGTGGCAATATGAAGATATCCGGACCACGATGGTCGGGGAACCGTTTGAGGTGTCAGGCTATACCGTGACGCTGGAAGAGGTGAACCGCGAGCCGGGACCAAACTACATCTCCACCAAGGCTACCGTTCGGATTGAGCAGGAAGGCGAGACCGTGGCGTTGCTCAATCCTGAGAAACGCGTCTATCCGGTGCAGGGGATGCCAACCACCGAAGCGGCGATTTCCAACGGGTTCTGGAGGGATATCTATGTGGTGATCGGTGATCCTCAAGATGATGGAGGCTGGGCGGTGCGCACCTTTATCAAACCCTTTGTGAACTGGATCTGGTTCGGCTGTACGCTGATGGCGCTGGGGGGGCTGATCAGCTTGTCCGACCGCCGTTTCCGTGTCGCGGCAGGTGCTGCCCGAACCCGTGCCCCGAAAGGAGTGCCCGCAGAATGATGACCCGTATCAAACGTCTGATTGTCGCGGCCGTGGTTCTTGCCAGTCTGGCGACCCCAACACTGGCGGTGAACCCGGATGAAGTGCTGGATGATCCGGTGCTGGAACAACGGGCCCGTGATATCTCGGCGGGTCTGCGCTGCGTGGTCTGCCGGGGGGAGAACATCGACGAAAGCAATGCCGCAATCGCTAAAGACCTTCGTCTGCTGGTGCGCGAGCGTCTGGTGGAAGGGGACAGCAACAGCGAAGTGGTCGCCTTCATCGTTGAACGCTACGGCGAGTATGTGCTGATGAAACCCACCGCCACCGGGGCAAATATTGTGCTGTGGCTGGCTGGGCCGGTGTTGTTCCTGATCGCGGCGATCACAGGTGTGATCTATCTGCGCCGCCGCGCACAGGGACGCGAAAAGGATGACGGGTTGTCTAAGGATGAAGCCAGACGCCTTGAAGAGTTGATGGAGGGCTAAGGCGTTTCGGCACAAACATGTGTTTCAGGGGTGCCCTGAAACACTTTAGGCGGGCGATCAGCCTCGTTCAAATGACCGTTTGATTGCAGAAAGGGGAGCGTGCCGTCACGTTCCCCTTTTTGCCGTCCGCTTGGTCAGCTATAAATGTGCCAAGCTCAGGGAGAATGCGATGAAATACGACACGATCACCTATGAAATCACTGACGGGCTGGCGGTTCTGACCCTGAACCGGCCGGATAAGATGAATGCGCTCAATACCCAGATGCGCGCCGAGATTGCCCATGCGGTGACGGATGCCGGGAACAACGCCCGCACCCTGGTGATCGTGGGAGAAGGGCGCGCCTTCTGCTCGGGGCAGGATCTGGGGGACCGCGCCAATGCGGATTCAGTGGATCTGGAGCGCACCCTGAAGGATGAATATGAACCGCTGTTGCATGCGATTTATAATGCGCCGATTCCGGTGATCTGCGCGGTCAACGGCGCGGCTGCCGGGGCAGGGGCGAATATCGCGCTGGCCGCTGACGTGGTGATCGCGAAGGAAAGCGCCTATTTCATGCAGGCGTTTTCGCGCATCGGCTTGATCCCGGATGCGGGCGGCACCTATTGGATGCCGCGCACCATGGGCTTTGCCAAGGCAATGGGCGCGGCCCTTTTTGCTGAGAAACTGTCTGCGAAAGAGGCCGACGAGCTGGGACTGATCTGGGAATGCGTGGCGGATGACGCTTTTGAAGCGGCCTGGAAAGCGCGCGGTGCCTATCTTGCCAATGGTCCGACCATGAGTTTTGCCAATATCAAAAAGGCGATGCGTGCGTCGCTGACCAACTCTCTGGACGAACAACTGGCGCTGGAGGCCCATCTGCAAGGCGAATGTGGCCGCTCGCGTGATTTCAAAGAAGGCGTTCTGGCCTTCCTCGAAAAGCGCAGGCCGAAATATGAAGGGCGTTGACTGGCCCCGCGCGGGTTTTATCGAAAGCTCGCTTGTCGATCGGCCTTTATCTTACCTGATATCGAGACTTTATGCGGCAAGGTAACAGGGTTGTTACAACAAGCTAACAGGATTGTTGCGGCAAGGTAACAGGATTCCAGCAATCAATAATAGTTAACTCAAATGCTACATGTAGCGGCTGGAGAATAATGGTTATCTCTCGCAGAGCGAATCAATCTTTCCTAGAGGGGAAACTATAAATGACAAATCTTTCCAAATGTTTGCTGGCTTCAGGTCTTGCATTCACTGCGGCATTTCCTGCCCAGGCAGAACTGTCTTTCTCCGGCAGCATCGGTGCCAGTGTTGGCACGTCTGCGTTCCTAAACTCGGACGAAGAATATGAGTATTCTTCGGAAGACCTGTTCAAGCTGGACGGTCAATTGCGCGCCGAGATGGGCAACTGGGCCTTCATGATTGATGCTTCGCATTTTGGGCGCGACCTGGATGGCAAGGTCTTCAGTGATTACGCCCCCAGTCGGGCAAGTGCTCTGGGCCTGCACGCGGGATATATGTGGGGTGAAAACTATGTCGGCGTTTTCGCCGGGCGAAACTGGTTCCAGGGAGAAGAGGCCGGCTCTGTAAATGGTACCGAAAGCGGAAACCTCTATGGCATCGAGGGCCAGTTCGAGCTGGCAAACGGCACCACAGGTTTCTTTGGACAGCTGGGCAGGGCGGAATTGGCCGGAGACGACCGTGACACCGGGTTTGAGGGCACCTTCGTCCGCCTCGGCATGACGCAGGCGATCACTGACAAGCTCAATCTAATGATTGACTTGGAATACGGTCGCTCTTCTGACCTGTTCGAGGATGAGGAGGATTGGGGTGATTACAAGTCAGTCGGTATCAAGGCCGCGTATGCGTTCCAGCCGCGTTTGATCGGTGAGGCCGGCATTGATCTCATGAATATCGCCGCCAACGAAGAAGACCATGGCAATGACTATCGCGCCTATCTGGGGGTGCGTATTCCGTTCGGGGCAGAGGGTGCGAAAATCTCGCCTCTGACGACCACCTACAAGCCGGGTCTGGCTGCGGCTTGGGCGGAAGCGCTGGACTGATCTGCACTGAGTGTCAGCGCCGAATAAACGTAAAAAAGGCCGCCCTTGGGGCGGCCTTTTGTTGGAGCAGGTGGGCTTCAGCGGGTTTCTACATCCGTGTAATCGCGGGCGGTGGCACCGAGATAGAGCTGACGCGGACGACCGATCTTCTGGCCCGGATCACCCAGCATCTCTTTCCATTGCGAAATCCAGCCCACGGTGCGCGACAGCGCGAAGATCGGGGTGAACATCGAGGTCGGGAAGCCCATGGCCTCCAGAATGATGCCGGAATAGAAATCCACGTTCGGGTAGAGTTTCTTGTCAACGAAATACGGATCTTCCAGCGCGATGCGCTCCAGTTCCTTGGCCACTTTCAGGGTTTCGTTGTCTTCGATGCCCAGAAGGCCCAGCACTTCGTCGGCGCTTTCCTTCATCACCTTGGCACGCGGGTCGAAGTTCTTGTAGACGCGGTGACCAAAGCCCATCAGGCGGAACGGATCGTTCTTGTCCTTGGCGCGGGCCACATATTCCGGGATGTTCTCAACCGACCCGATTTCACGCAGCATTTCCAGGCAGGCCTGATTGGCGCCACCATGGGCAGGGCCCCACAGACAGGCGATCCCGGCGGCGATACAGGCGAACGGGTTGGCACCCGACGACCCGGCCAGACGCACGGTCGAGGTCGAGGCGTTCTGTTCGTGATCTGCGTGCAGGGTAAAGATCCGGTCCATGGCGCGGCTCAGGATCGGGTTCACCACATATTCTTCGGCAGGCACGGCGAAACACATGCGCAGGAAGTTCGAGGCATAGTCCAGATCGTTGCGCGGATACACAAACGGTTGGCCGATCGAGTATTTGTAGGCCATCGCGGTGATGGTCGGGATCTTGGCGATCATGCGAACCGCTGCAACTTCGCGCTGCCACGGGTCATTGATGTCAAGCGAGTCATGATAGAAGGCTGACATGGCCCCCATCACGCCGGTGATGATCGCCATCGGGTGTGCGTCGCGACGGAAGCCCGAGAAGAACTTGATCATCTGCTCATGCACCATCGTGTGGTTGGTCACGCGGCTTTCGAAATCCTCAAGCTCGGTGGCCGAAGGCAGTTCACCGTAAAGCAGCAGGTAGCACACTTCGAGGTAATGCGATTTTTCCGCCAGCTGGTCGATCGGATAGCCGCGATACAGAAGCTCGCCCTTGTCGCCATCAATGAAGGTGATGGTTGAATCGCAGCTTGCCGTCGAGGTGAAGCCCGGGTCATAGGTGAAGACATCGCCCTGGGCATAGAGCTTGCGAATGTCGATCACATCCGGGCCTGCCGTCGGCGAGTACATCGGCAATTCCAGTTCCTTGTCGCCAAATGTGAGTTTCGCGGTTCCGGTTTGTTCAGCCATTCTAGTTCCCTTCGTGCAAGACCCGGCCCGTTCAGGCGGGTGGTGTCGTATTGGTATATTATGTGCTCGCGTCGTTTAGTCGGGCAATGGTTTCGTCCGGCCCAAGCACCAGCATCATGTCAAAAACGCTGGGGGTTACGGCACGTCCCGCGAGGGCAGCGCGCAGTGGGGCGGCCAGCTTTCCGAACTTCAGCCCATGGGCTTCGGCAAGGCCATTGAGGATCCCCTCAAGCGTGTTGCGATCCCAGCTAGCATTTTGCAGCTGCGGCGTCAATTCTCTCAGTATACTACGGGATACATCGTCCAGCGCCTTTTGGGCCTTCTCATCGCGATCCAATGGACGAGATGCCAAAACAAAATGAGCTTTTTCAGTGAGTTGAGGGAAGGTTTTGGCGCTGGTTTTCAGCACATACATCGCTTTTGACAAAAGTTCACTTTGCAGTGCTGTCAGGTCAACTTCTCCTGTGACGCTACGGAATGCTGCATATGCGGCTAAAATCGCCTCGTCTTCCATTGCGGCCATATGCTGACCGGACAGGTTGTCGAGCTTCTTGAAATCGAACCGGGCAGGAGATTTGCCGATTCCCTTCAGGTCAAACCATTCGAGCGCCTGCGCATCCGAGAAGAACTCGTCATCCCCATGCGACCAGCCCAGTCGGGTCAGGTAATTGCGCATCGCTTCAGCCGGATATCCCATCGCCTGATATTCCTCGACCCCCAACGCGCCATGGCGTTTCGACAGCTTCTTGCCGTCGGGGCCATGGATCAGTGGAATATGGGCCCAGACCGGAATGTCCCAACCCATGGCATGATAGACAAGTTGCTGACGGGCTGCGTTGTTCAGGTGGTCATCCCCCCGAATGGCATGGGTCACCCCCATATCATGATCGTCCACAACAACGGCCAGCATATAGGTGGGTGTGCCATCGGAACGTAAACAAATCATGTCATCGAGCTGATCATTGCGGATCGTGACATTGCCCTGCACCGCATCTTCGATCACCGTGACGCCCTCACGCGGGGCTTTCAGGCGCACCACGAAGGGGGCGTCGGGGTGGGTGGCCGGATCCGCATCGCGCCAGGGCGATTGATAGAGGGTGGATTTCCCCTCGGCCTTGGCCTGATCGCGGAAGGCCTGGATCTCGTCCTGGGTGGCGAAGCATTTATAGGCATAACCCTTGGCCAGCATCTCATGCGCCACTTCTGCATGACGGTCCGCGCGGTCAAACTGAGAGATCACCTCTCCATCGTGATCGAGCCCAAGCCACTCCATGCCCCTCAGGATCGCATCTGTCGCTTCGGGCGTTGAGCGCGCCCGGTCGGTGTCTTCGATGCGCAGCAGAAACTTGCCTCCGCGGCCGCGGGCGTAAAGCCAGTTAAACAGCGCCGTGCGGGCACCGCCGATATGCAGATAACCGGTGGGCGAGGGGGCGAAGCGGGTGACGACCTGATCAGCGTTCATGAGATGTTAACCTTTTGGAAACCATGTGAGGCGTATGCCTGTAGATGCGTTAAGGGCGTGTTAAAGCAAAAGGGAGGCCAAGAACAAGCGTGCTGGCCAGGATCAGCCCCTTATCTGTCATGCAGGCGGGCCTCACCCGGGTCGAACGGGAACGGGGACGGTTCCTGCACTGGGTGCCGATTTTCCTCGGAACAGGGGTCGGGATCTATTTCCTGTTGCCGGTAGAGCCGGGCCCTCTTGTTTACGGAGCACTTGTTGTTCTCCTCCTCCTCTCTGTCCTGATCACCCGTTTTTGGCCCTGGGGGCTTGGCCCTGTGTCTCGGGGCGTGGCATTGATTGCCGCCGGGATTTTCCTGGCCGGGGCAAGGGCGCATTACGTGGCGGCGCCGGTTCTCGACTTTCGCTATTACGGCCCGATTGAGGGGCGGATCATTGCCATGGACCGCTCGCAAAAAGAAGCGGTGCGGCTGACCTTGGATCAGATCCGGCTGGCGGATACGTCCCCGGATCGGGTGCCACGAAAGGCGCGGATATCCCTTTATGGGGATGACAGTTTCACCACGCCGCAGATCGGGATGCGTGTGGCCGCGACCGCCCATCTGTCCGGCCCGAACGGCCCGGTTGAACCCGGAGGGTTCGATTTTCAGCGCATGGCGTGGTTCAGGGGGATCGGGGCAATTGGCTATACCCGCAACCCGGTGCTGGAACTTGAACCGCCGGATGGCGGCTGGGGTGTGGTGCAGATCAATCGCTTGCGCATGGCGCTTTCGGCCTGGGTGCAGGGGATCCTGCCCGGCGAAGCGGGCGCATTTGCCGCCGCCATCATCACGGGGGATCGTTCTGCGATCAGCCGTCCCACATTGGAGGCGTTGCGTGGATCGAACCTTGCGCATCTGCTGGCCATTTCCGGGTTACATATGGGGCTGCTCACCGGGTTTGTCTATCAGGCTGTGCGCTATCTGATGGCATTGTTGCCCGGATTGGCCCTGCGACGCCCGACCAAGAAAATCGCGGCGGTTCTGGCGATTGGGGCAGGTGCATTCTATTTGCTTCTGTCCGGGGGAAACGTGTCGACCGAACGGGCCTTTATCATGGTGAGCACCATGTTTGTCGGCGTCCTGTTTGACCGCCGCGCGCTGAGCCTGAGGGCCGTGGCCATGGCGGCGGTGATTGTTCTTTTGCTGCATCCCGAAGCCCTGACCGAACCCGGTTTCCAGATGTCGTTTGCCGCGACCACGGCACTGGTGGCGGTGTTCGGCTGGCTTGGTCCTTATCGGCGGTTTTTCGGGCCGCGCTGGTTTCAGCCGGTTGTGGCGGTGGTGCTGTCCTCTGCCGTGGCAGCGGCCGCGACAGCCCCGTTTGCGGCGGCGCATTTCAATCAGGTCAGCCATTTTGGCCTGTTGGCCAATCTTCTGTCCGTGCCGCTGATGGGCAGTATTGTCATGCCCGCGGCGGTGCTTGCGGCATTGCTCAGCCCGTTTGGGCTGGGCTGGGTGGCGATCAAGGTGATGGGCCCACCGATCAACTGGATCATTGGCGTTGCCGGTTATGTTTCCTCACTGGATGGAGCGGTTGGCTATGTGCCGCAGCCGATGTCTTCGGTCTTGCCCTTGGTGGCGTTCGGAGGGCTTTTGCTGGTTTTGCTGACCCGGTGGGAAAAGCTGCTGGGGGCGCTGGTGTTTGGGGGTGGGCTGTTTTTATGGAGCAGTGTCGACAGACCCCCGGTCCTGATCAGCCAGACAGGTGGATTGGTTGGTGTCATGACCGAGCAGGGGCGTGCTTTGTCCAAACCCAAGGGAGAGGGGTTTGCGGCTCGGATCTGGCTGGAAAACGATGGTGCGCCCGCAGAGCAGGTTGAGGCCTATGCGCTTGGGGCCTTTATGGGGGACAACGGCTATGCCGAACTGGCTCTTGCCGGGCTGCCCATGGTGCATCTCAGTGGAAAACGCGGGGCGGGACGATTGGTTGAGGCCTGTGCCACCGGGGGGATTGTGGTCATGAACCAGCCCCCTGAGGCGAAGATGTCGCCAGATTGCTGGATCATCAGCCCCACCGATTTGCGCGAGACCGGCTCCCTTGCGCTGTGGCCTCAGGGGACAGGCTGGCGCATGATTACGGCGCGCGATCAGCAGGGGGAGCGGTTGTGGACCCGCTGGTAGCGGCGGATATTGATTGCCCGACCCAAAGACCCTAGCCTGTGGCGATGTGGCAAGGAGCGCGGAAATGGTCGAAACCGTTGGCAAAATCACCTTCTGGGGCGTGGAAGTCTTTGTGGCCATTGCCGATGAGCGCGCAATTTCCGCAGCGGCGCGGCGCCTCGGGGCAAGCCCCTCTGCCGTCAGCCAGCAACTGAGCAACCTGGAACTGTCGCTGGGGGCGGAGCTTTTCAATCGGTCTGCCCGGCCGTTGACCCTGACCCCGGCGGGTGAGCTGTTTCTGAAAAGGGCCCAGGCCATTTTGAACGAAGCCGCGCAGGCTCGTGCAGAACTGGCCCAGAGTGAACTGGCCAGCTTGATGCGCCTACGGCTTGGCGTGATTGAGGACCTTGACGCGGAAGTGACACCGCTATTGCTGACACAGCTTTCACAACAGCTTGGAACAACTCAGTTTTTGCTGGAAACCGGGGCGTCGCATCGGTTGTATGAGCAGTTGGAGGCACGGGCGCTGGATGTGATTGTCGCCGCTGACATTGGTGCAGCGGCCCATTGGATGGAGATCCACCCCATGTTGCAGGATCCCTTTGTGGCTGTTGTGCCAAGGGGGTATCTGCGTGGCAAGGACAGTGCAGCGCTGCTCTCTTATCTGCCCCTGGTACGATATAGTGCGCGCCATTACATGGGGCGGCAGATTTCCGACTATATCGCACGGCACCATTTGCGCATGGAATGCCGGTTTGAACTGGACAGCTATCACGCGATCATGGCGATGGTGGCAAAGGGCGGGGCGTGGAGCGTGCTCACGCCGCTGGCCTATCTTCATGCGCAGCAATTTCGTGAGGATGTCGAGTTGGTGCCCCTGCCTTTTGGCGCGCTGAAGCGGCAGATCTCTTTAGTGGCGCGGCGCGATGTGCTGGGAGGACTCCCGCTGGATATCGCACAATCGCTACAAAGCATTTTGTCGCAAACCGTGCTGGAGCCTGCGCTGGCAGAAATGCCGTGGTTGCAAAAGGACTTGCGGCTGCTTTGAGGGCAAGATTTCTGCTTGGCGGGGGCCGACCGGGGCGTATTTCAAAGAAAACTAGAAAACTAGAAAACTAGAAAACTAGAAAACTAGAAAACTAGAAAACTAGAAAACTAGAAAACTAGAAAACTAGAAAACTAGAAAACTAGAAAACTAGTTTTCTGGTTTTCTGTGCGGTCAGCGTGGGGGCTGTTTCAGGCCCATCTCAGGCGGCGGAGTGTTGCCGGTGTTGCACAACCTCATCCGCGGCCTTGATCAGCGCCTGTGCGATGTATTCCAACTCATTTTGTTTCAGGCGAACAGGCAGGCGCGTGTCACAGGCGCGCATCAGCATTTTGCGGGTTTGCGGCAAGGGGCCCGGATCCGGAATGAACTGCCAGTTCCAGAACGCCCGCGCGTTGTCTTCACTGGCCCCAAACACCTGAATGGATACGCCGCGCGCCTTGGCCGCATCCTGAAATTTCAGCGTTTCCTGATCGGAAAATCCAACAAGGTTAAACTGGATCGAATCCGGGGCGCGGGTTTCCGGTTCGAGCGGGGGCGGGACCGCCAGCCAGGGGCTTTGGTTCAGGCGTTCGGCGACATAGTCATGATTGGCCAATCCGTCTGTGACCCGTCTGGAAAGCTCGGGGATCTGGGGGCGGATGACTGCCGCAGACAGGTTTGACAGGCGGGTATTGTAGAGAGGCAGCCTGTTTTGCCAACGGGCAAAGGCATCTGTAAGCTCAGGCGAGTTGTCTCCGTGGGGCGTTTTGTGCTTTTTCCAGTTATGCTCGTAAGCGCCGGACATGATGATGGCACGGGCAGCGAGGTTGGCATCGTCCGTAATCAGGATGCCCCCTTCGCCAGCATTCAGCATTTTATAGCTCTGGAAAGAAAAACAGCCAATTTTGCCGATGGTGCCAATTTTCCGGTCATGCCAAAGCGTGCCAAGAGAATGGGCCGCATCTTCAATCACCGGGACACCGCGCGCATCGCACAGTGCCATGATGGCGTCCATGTCCGACGTATGCCCACGCATGTGGCTAATGATCACCGCACCGATATCGTCTTGCAGCTTTGCCTCGAAATCAGTCAGGTCCACGCGATAATTGTCGCCAACTTCGACCAGCACGGGCACGCAATCCGCATGAATGACGGAGCTGGGGACAGCGGCGAAGGTGAAGGCGGGAATGATCACCTTGGTGTCGCGTGGCAGGTCGAGCGATTTGAGCGAAAGAAACAGCGCGGCTGAGCAGCTCGCCACCGCCACCGCATATTTCGCCCCCATCTCTGCGGCGAATTCTTCTTCAAGAAGCGCAACCGGCGCATCCTGGGCAGCGGTATAGCGAAACAGATCCCCCGATTGCAGCAGGCGATCAATTTCAGCGCGTGCGGCAGCCGGGATGGGTTCGGCGTCATAGACATTGGGGGCAAGCGACATGGGATCTCCTGCTTTGTCAAAGGCGATTGGGGCTGATAGCGGGTTTGATTTTCAGCTTTCCCAAAACTACTCTTTCAAAATACTAAAACAGGTTGCGGGGGCTGGCCATAAAAAACCCGCCTTCCGTCCAGGGAAAGCGGGCTTTCTGCGCGTGATCATCGCTCAGATCAGACGTTCAGCAGAAGGTGTTCACGCTCCCACGGGCTGATAACCTGCAGGAATTCTTCATATTCCGTCCGTTTGATGATGGAATAGACACGGGCAAAATCCGGTCCAAGGATGTTTTGCATTTCCGTGGCGTTATCAAACAGATCCAGGGCGCTTCCCAGCCCGTTGGGGATGTCCCCTTCGCCTTCATACGCGTCCCCCCTGTATTGGGCATTGGGGCGTTTTTGTTCGACCAGTCCAAGATACCCGGCCGCAAGTGAGGCGGCGATCCCGAGATAGGGGTTGCAATCCATTCCGCCAATCCGGTTTTCAACCCGTCGGGCCTTGGGTGACGCGATCGGCACACGAATGCCCGTGGTGCGATTGTCACGTCCCCATTCCAGATTGATCGGGGCGGCGTTGTCCTTCACATAACGGCGATAGGAGTTCACGTAAGGGGCAAGAACGGCAACGGCGCTGGGCAGGTGGTTCTGCAGACCCGCGATAAAATGGAAAAACGCATCCGTCTCCCCGCCTTGCGGGCCGGTAAAGATATTTTCGCCCGTTTCACAATCCAGAACCGAATGATGGATATGCATGGCCGATCCCGGCTCTTCCTCAATCGGTTTGGCCATGAAGGTGGCAAAGCAATCGTGGCGCAGCGCGGCTTCACGGATCAGCCGTTTGAAGTAGAACACCTCGTCGGCCAGTTTGATCGGGTCGCCGTGGATCAGGTTGATTTCCAGCTGACCGGCGCCGCCTTCCTGCGTGATCCCGTCAATCTCGAAACCCTGCGCTTCGGCAAAGTCGTAAATATCGTCGATCACCGGGCCAAATTCATCAACGGCCGTCATCGAATAGGCCTGCCGTGCGGCAGCGGGACGTCCGGATCGGCCCATCATGGGTTTGATCGCTTCAGCCGGGTCCAGATTGCGGGCAACGAGATAGAACTCCATTTCCGGGGCCACAACCGGCTCCCACCCTTTGGCACGGTATAACTCAACCACCCGTTTCAGGACGTTGCGAGGAGAGAAGGGCACCGGCTCGCCATTGCGGTCATAAGCGTCATGGATCACCTGCAGGGTCCAGTCTCCGGTCCAGGGGGCGGCCGTGGCGGTGGACATATCAGGCTTCAGGATCATGTCGCGTTCGATAAACCCCTCGTCCCCTGCAGCTTCCCCCCAATCTCCGGTGATGGTTTGGAAAAAGATGCTATCCGGCAGGTGAAAATGCTCCTGCCGGCCAAACTTTGCCGCCGGAACCGCTTTGCCGCGGGCAATGCCCGGCAGATCAGAGATCACACATTCCACTTCGTCCAGACGTTTCCCGTGCAGATAATCCTGCGCTGCTTCCGGCAGGGTGTCGATCCAGGCGGTTGTCGTTTTGTTGGACTGTCCCATCATTTTGCCCCTTTTTTCAGAACCTGCGCCATGCGTTCCGCAAAACGGGCATTGTCGGTGGATGTCGAAAGCTGCTGCTCTGCCTCATCCAGCAGCGCATCCGGCACCTTGCCGCGCCCCCGATGTTCAATCAGCCCGGCAATCAGATCTGCGGTGAATTCCGGATGTGGTTGGATTGTTAGGATCCTGTCTCCGTAGATCACCGCGGCATTGGCACAAAAATCGGTTGATGCGATCACCTCGGCGCCTTCGGGCAATTCGGTCACCTGATCCTGATGCCAGGCATTAAGCGCAAGCACCTCATCGCCGAAATCATATTCCGTCCGGCCAACGGACCAGCCACCAGCAAACTTCTCAACCTTGCCGCCCAAGGCCTGCGCGATGATCTGATGCCCAAAGCAGACGCCGACCAGGGGCTGTCCTGCCGCACGAATGTCGCGGATCAGCTCTTCCAGCGGTCCGATCCAGTCATGGTCCTCATAAGCGCCATGTTTGGATCCGGTAATCAGCCAGCCATCCGCAGCGTCGATGCCCGGAGGGAACTCTCCATCCACCACCGAAAAAATCTCGAACTCAAACCCATGCCCATCGAGGAGCCGGGTAAACATTTCGCCGTAATTGCCGACACTGTCTCGAACTTCGTCGGGCGAATGGCCCGCTTGCAGGATACCGATCTTCATGTGACACCAAATTTGATCAAATTTCGCTCCTAACCTAGACGAGCAGATGCGGCCCGGCAAGCCACTTTGAAGAAGGGATGTCAGGATCGGCGCTCATAAAGGATAGTACAGGCAGGAACGCCTGTTTTCACGGCTTATTTTCTTGTCACAAATATCCCGGGGTGAGCCTCGAAGAGGTGAGGGGCAGCGCCCCTTTCCCCGTCAAGCGCCCCCCGCCAAGCGAGCCTTGAGACGGCTGGCTGAGTCGGACACGAAAGGTCCTTTACAGCCACATTATCCTACCGAAACAGGTTCAAGCGGCCCCTGGCAGGTGCGCGCCGTTCCTGCGGCAGGTGCCGGTTCAGATGCCGGTTGGCCAGGCCAAAAATCGTTATCACCACCAGCGTAAGCAGGATGAAATACATCGCAAGGATCGGGTATGGGACAAACGGGTTGAAGGTCTTGTCCGCAAAATAGCTGGCGTAATAGAGCGCATCCCCCTGCTGGCCGCGCACCGGAAAACTGGAAAAGGACACCAGGGCCGTGGCATGAAACAGAAAGATCGCCTCGTTTGTATAAGATGGCCAGGCCAGCCGTAGCATGGTTGGAAAGGTGATCCGCCGGAACCGGGTGAGCCCCATGATCCCGTAGGCATCCGCCGCTTCCAGATCCCCTTTGGGGATGGACCGAAGCGCGCCATAAAAGATCTCGGCAGAATAGGCGGAGGTATTGCAAAAGAGCACAACCGTCGCCCCAAGCCAGGCGGCGGTCAGCGGCTGAAACACAGGATAGGCCTGTTTCAGCGACAAAAACACCGCATAGGCAAAGAAAAACTGGATGAACAGCGGAGAGCCGCGGAACACATAGATGAAAAACTCTGCCGGTTTTCGGGCGAGCGCATGACGGCTGTTCTTGCCCATCGCCAGAAGCACGGCAAAGAAAAAGCCAAAGAAGATCGCCACGACGCCGTAATAGATATTCCAGATCATCCCAGAGCCAATCAGGGTAAACTGGTCACACAGGGTGAAATCCGTGCGCGGCAGCAGTCGTTCTCCATACCCGATCGAGCGGAGCGCGTAGTCCTGAATGGTTTGAAGACAGCTCATGCCGCGGCCTTTCTTTGTGCTTCCCCGGCTGCGGTGGCCTGACCTTTGGACAGGCGGGCCGAGATCTTTTTGAAGACGCGCTCCGACAGGCTGGTAAAGGCCAGGTAAAACACCAGCAGTCCAAAATAATAATACATATGCCAGTTGGAATGCGGGTAGTCCGAGAACTTGGCCGTTTTGGTCGCGCCCAGTTCCTTGGCCCAATACACCGCGTCTTCGACCCCCAGAAGGAACAGAAGGGGCGTGGCCTTGATCAGGATCATCCACAGGTTACTGAGGCCGGGCAGGGCGTAAACCCACATCTGCGGCACCATGATCCGCCAGAACGCCTGCCGATGGGACATGCCATAGGCCTCGGCGGTTTCCATCTGCGCCCGCGGCACCGCCTTCATCGCACCAAAGATCACATTGGCCGCAAAAGCGCCGAACACGATGGAGAAGGTCAGCACAGCCAGGAAAAACCCATAGGTCTCATGCATCCATTGCGCACTGGTCGACAGCGGCAGCTTCGCCTGCGCACAGACCACGAAATCATTGCCCTGCCGGATCGGATCGGTCCAGTCGGGGCATTTCACCTTGTGGCGCATCCATTCAAACGCCTGATCCAGCGCAATCACAAAGAACAGGAAGAACGCAATATCCGGCACACCACGCACGATCGAGGTATAGGCTTTGCCGATCCAGCGAAACGGCGCAAAGCGTGCGCGCGAGGCCATGGCCCCCAGAAAGCCAAACCCAAGGGCCACCGGCGCGGTGATTGCCAACAACACCAGAACCGTCCCGAAAGACAGGTAGAAAGACATGTGCTTGCCCGTGGTCAGGTAGCACGAAAGCCACTGAAAGCCTTCAAGCGTCGAGGGGTCGGTGCAGTAGGAAAACATCGCAGGATCCGAAGGGCGGGGGCCATGAGCGGTCTGCATCGGGTGGGAGTGCAAGCCCGTCAGGCGGCCAGGTTTGAAAGGGGGCCCGCCAATCCGGCAGGCCCCGAACATCAGAAAGTCAGATCACCACTGTGACGAGACTTCCCATTTTGCGATCAAGGTGTTCAGCGTGCCATCGTCTTTCATCGACTGGATAGCGGCGTCGAATTTGGCGCGCAGTTCAGGATCCGATTCACGAAATCCCATGCCCACACCGTCACCGATGGCTTCCGTCCGCTCCAGCATCACCAGCCCCTCTTGGCTGATCATGCTGTCAAGGAACGACTTGTCTGCCAGAACGGCGTCAGCTTCGCCGTTTTTCACCGCGGCTACGGTTTCTTCCGGGGTCGCAAACTCGATCAGGGTCCAGCCCTGAGCGGCCACAAAGCCGGCCTGAATGGTGGTGGCCTGTGCGGCAACCACGGCGTTGGCCGGGTCCACATCTGCCGACATGGCGGCATAGGCCGAAGGATCGGGCGGCGTATAGGCCTGGGTGAAGTCGATCACTTCGTCGCGTTCGTCGGTGATCGACATGCCCGCGATGATGGTGTCATAGTTGCCCGACACGAGGTTCGGAATGATGCTGTCCCAGTCGTTTTTCACCCAGGTGCATTCCAGCTCGGCGCGTTTGCAAAGCTCGTCGCCCAGCTCGCGCTCGAACCCGTCAATCTCGCCATTGTCATTGACGAAGTTCCACGGAGCATAGGCGCCTTCGGTGCCCATGCGCACAGTGTCCGCCATAGCGAACCCTGCGCTCACAGCCAGGGCGGCCGTGGTCAGGATCAGTTTCTTCATATTGTTCTCCCTTGGTTATTCTGTTGTTAGTCTGCGGATAACCCGCTGAAAATCAATGTCGAATGTCGCGACCTTAGCTTCAGGCCGGTTGCGAATGGGACAGGAATTGTTTCAGGCGGTCACTTTTCGGATTGCCAAACAATTCTGCGGGGGCGCCTTCCTCTTCGACCAGACCCTGATGCAGGAACACGACGTGGTCCGAGATGTCGGCGGCCATGCGCATGTCATGGGTCACGATGACCATGGTGCGCCCCTCGGCGGCCAGATCCTTGATCACCTTGATCACCTCTTGTTCCAGCTCGGGATCAAGCGCCGAGGTCGGTTCATCAAACAGCAGGGCGCGCGGTTCCATGCACAGCCCGCGCGCAATCGCCGCGCGTTGCTGCTGGCCGCCCGACAGCTGCGAGGGCCACATGTCGCATTTGTCGCCAATGCCGACCTTGTCAAGATAGTAACGCGCCTTCTCCTCTACCTCTGCCTTGTCACGGCCCATCACCGTGATTGGTGCCTCCATCACGTTTTGCAGAATGGTCATGTGGGACCAGAGGTTGAACTGCTGGAACACCATCGACAGGTTGGTGCGGATCCGGGTGACCTGTTTGCGGTCTGCCGGGTGGCGATCCAGCCCGTGCCCACGCCAGGCAATCGGCTCGCCTTCGAACCTGATCTCTCCCTGCTGGCTTTCCTCAAGCAGGTTGGCGCAGCGCAGAAGAGTGGATTTGCCGGAGCCGGAAGAGCCGATCAGCGACACCACATGGCCACGCGGGGCGACAAGATCGACCCCTTTCAGAACTTCCAATGCGCCATAGCTTTTATGCAGGTCGCGGATTTCGATCACGGGCGTGTCAGCAGTGTGTGCAGGGTCAGATATCGTGTCTGGGGTCACAGAATGGATCCGGAGTTGCCTTGTTCATTGACCCGCGAGTAGGGCGCAAATCTTGCACAAATGCAACGGCGAAAAGGCGGTGGCGTTGGGTAAGCTTTGGCTAAAGGGCGGTAATTCCGACGATTTGTCAGTGAGGTGTGCCGGGGACCGGAGCGACACACGTCTGGCGGGTGCCGCGCCCGGCCGGACTATCCCTTCTGGGCCCGGATCCGAGCCAGGTTCGAATCGCGGTCATTGACCCCCAGAAGATGCGCCACCATCCTCATCAGGGCGTCCTCTTCCTCGGCGCGAGTTCCATCCGCGAGGACCACCGACCAGGCGGCTTCGATCACCGCAACACGGTCTTCAAGCCCCACCGCATCCTTGATCGCCCGGGTAAAGCGGACAGTGTCAGGGGCCTGGGTTTCGAAGGTTTCGGCCTGATGCCTCAGGGCTGCGGCTGCGTCCGGAGACAGACCGTAGCGATCGGTGAGAGCCGCATCTATCGCGGCGATTTCCGTCGCCGCATAATCCCCGTCGGACCGCGCCAGCCGCACCAGCAGCGCGGACAGGGCAAGCTGGGCGTCGTCCTGATTGAGGGGCGAGGGGGCGGGGGCAAACAGCCGGTCGAACAATGAAGCAATCATGGGATCAGTTATAGGGGGGCAAGGGCGCGCTGAAAAGGTGGATCACAAAGGGTTTTGGGGTGGGCAGGGGATCGGGTGTATCCCCTGTGCTCCCATGTGGTGAGAAAGGGGCGCTGCCCCTCGCGCTGCGCGCTCACCCCGGGATATTTGTGGCAAGAGGAAGAGCGCGGCGGCTCAGCCCCCATATCCTTCGATGATGATCAGATCGCCGCTGCTGACGGGGTCGCGCAGGGATTTGGCCTGTTGGTAGGCGGCGCTGGCATAGCAGTCTTTTGCGGCCTGATAGCTTGGAAACTTGATCACAACATTGCGGGAACGGGCCGATCCTTCGACGGTTTCAAACGTGCCGCCCCTGACCAGAAAGCGCGCGTCGAACGCGGCGAAGGCGGGGCCGTTGGCCGCAACGTATTTCTTGTATTCTTCGAGGTTCGAGACGTCGATCCGGCCAATCCAATATCCTTTGGGCATATTCACATCCATCTGTTGTCGACTTGGGAAAAGGGGGGGCGGACGGCAAGGTGCCGAGCTTTTTTGGTCGCGGCCCACCAGGCGTGGCAACCCGCTGTGATGTGTCAGGGCGCCCCGTTCGCATTGGTGATATCGTCGCGGGTCAGCCCAAGCTCGCGGGCGACACGGGTGACAAAACAGCTTTCCTCATCGCGCACGATCCCGTCGGCACGAGAGACCCCCCAGAGGGCGGAAAGCATCTGAAGGCGGGTTTCAGAGGAAACGCCTTCGCGCACCAGCGCGGTCAGTTCGGAGGTGTCCGGGGCTTCGGCCTCGAGTTTTTCGCAGGTGGCGCGGGCTTTGGCCGCCTCGACGGGGTTGAGGTTTCCATATCGGGAAAACAGCCTGTCGATCATGGCGATTTCTTCCACAGCGTAGTTCTGATCGGCCTTGGCAAGCCGCACCAAAAGAACCCCCATGGCAATCCGCCCATCCAGTTCGGGCAGAGGGGGGGCCTCTTGCGGGGTTTTTCGGAACTTCTGAAAGAATTCGGACAGCATGGGATCCTCTCCTGTGTTGCGGCGAGCCTAAAGCGTTTCGATTTTAATCTAAAGCGTTTCTACATATTGTTGGATCACAATAAAGCGTTTCGGTTTCAACCTGACACAGGGCAAAACCGAAACGCGGCAAGAGGCATCTCAGCTGTGGCGTTTCTGGATCTACATGTGCCCCGGCATTCCTCCAGAATGTTTTCGCGAAGGAGGCATGCGCCGACAACAGGGCAACAAAAAAGCGCGCCGCAGCTGTGCGACGCGCCTTTGATGTCAGGGTTGGCAGGGTCAGACCAGACGTTCCACCTCTTTTGCCGCGCGGATGAAATCGGCGAACAAGGGGGCGGGATCGAAGGGTTTCGATTTCAGTTCCGGGTGGAACTGCACACCGATAAACCAGGGATGATCTTTCCACTCAACGATTTCGGGCAGGCGGCCATCGGGTGACATGCCCGAAAATTGCAGCCCGCAGGCTTCAAGCTGATCCCGGTATTGCGCATCCACCTCGTAGCGATGGCGGTGGCGCTCTTCCAGTTCGGTTGCGCCGTAGATGCGCGCGACGTTTGATCCTTCGCTCAGCGTGGCGGAATAGGCCCCAAGGCGCATGGTGCCGCCCTTATCGTCGCCTAGCTTGCGCTTGACCTTGTAATTGCCCTGCACCCATTCCTTCAGGTGGTAGATGACGGGGGTGAAGCGGGTCTGCCCCGCCTCGTGGTCAAACTCTTCCGATCCTGCATCAGCGATGCCGGCCACGTTGCGCGCGGCCTCGACCACGGCCATCTGCATGCCCAGACAGATGCCCAGATAGGGGATCTTGCGTTCCCGGGCAAACTGCGCTGCCTTGATCTTGCCTTCGGTGCCGCGTTCGCCAAACCCGCCGGGCACGAGGATTGCGTGGAACCCTTCCAGATGCGGGGCAGGGTCGCCCTTGTCGAAAAGCTCGGCATCGACCCATTCCAGTTTCACCTTGGTGCGGTTGGCCATGCCGCCGTGGGTCAGCGCCTCTTTGATCGACTTATAGGCATCTTCGAGTTGGGTATATTTGCCCACAACGGCCACTTTCACCTCGCCCTCGGCATTGTGAATGCGGTCTTCCACATCTTCCCAGCGGCGCAGGTCCGGTTTCGGGGCTGGCGCGATCTGGAAGGCGTCCAGAACGGCCTGATCGAGGCCAACCTTGTGATAGGCCATCGGCGCTTCGTAGATGGATTTCAGGTCATAGGCGGGGATCACGGCTTCCTGGCGCACGTTACAGAACAGGCCGATCTTGGCGCGTTCCTTGTCCGGGATCGGGTGTTCCGAGCGGCAGACCAGCACGTCAGGGGCGATACCGATCGAGCGCAGCTCTTTCACGCTGTGCTGGGTCGGTTTGGTTTTCAGTTCTCCCGAGGCGGCCAGATAGGGCAGCAGGGTCAGGTGCATGAAGATACATTGCCCACGCGGGCGTTCCTGGCTGAACTGGCGGATTGCTTCGAAAAAGGGCAGGGCTTCGATATCGCCCACCGTGCCACCGATTTCGCACAGCATGAAATCAACCTCGTCATCACCAATGGCAATGAAGTCTTTGATTTCGTTGGTGACATGCGGGATCACCTGGATGGTTTTGCCCAGATAGTCCCCGCGCCGCTCTTTCTCCAGCACATTGGTGTAGATCCGGCCGGATGAGACAGAATCGGTGTTGCGCGCGGCCACGCCGGTGAAGCGTTCGTAATGGCCCAGATCAAGATCGGTCTCGGCCCCATCGTCGGTCACAAACACCTCGCCATGCTCAAACGGGCTCATCGTGCCAGGGTCGACATTCAGGTAAGGGTCCAGTTTGCGCAGGCGAACCGAATAGCCACGGGCCTGCAACAGTGCCCCCAAAGCGGCCGAGGTCAGCCCTTTGCCAAGAGAAGAAACAACACCACCGGTGATGAAGATGTAACGTGCCATAAGCTTGGCTGCCCCCGTGAAAATGGGCCTCTTGCGCTTTGCTGAGAGGCCCGGTCAATTCTTTTGGAATACGCAAAAACCTGTCGGTGACGGGCCCCTGCGAATCCGCGTTCCACGGGATTTAAGACTTACACGATTCCGGCCACCCGCGCAACCGAACCGCAAGATAAAGGGCGGAAAAACCGCCCTTTCACAATCTGTAGTGAATTACTCGGCGCGTGGCGGCGTCAGGCTTTCGTCGGTCGATACCGGCGGCAGCAGGCTTTCCACATCCGGAAGCGCCGGAGTTGCCGGGGCCTCTTCCGTTGACGTCGGCAGGCCAAGCGCATCTGTGACCGAGCTGTCTGCTGCGTTTTTCGCAGCGATGACCGTCAGGGAGATCGAGGTGATCAGGAAGGCAATTGCCAGACCCCAGGTCACTTTTGCAAGGGCTGTTGCCGCTCCGCGGGCGGACATCAGGCCGCCCCCACCGCCACCGATCCCAAGACCACCGCCCTCAGAACGCTGAAGAAGCACAACACCGATCAGTGACAGTGCCAGAATCAGATGAATGACGAGGACGACATTTTCCATAAGGGGGTCCAATATTCGGTTACGACGGTCTTCGCGGGTATTTAGGCGAAAGGGCGCTGCAGCGCAACCCGCGTTTCGGGGCGTTCTGTTTTCGTGAGGGGAAAGCCCTGTTTTCGTCTGAATATGAAATTTTGCTTGCAGGGCGGGCAGCTGGGGCGTTCGACGAAAACTAGAAAACTAGAAAACTAGAAAACTAGAAAACTAGAAAACTAGAAAACTAGAAAACTAGAAAACTAGTATTCTGGTATCGCGCCTTACTCCCGCCTTTTTGCATCTGCGGCGAATTAGGTGTTTCCCCAGCGCGCGCCAGCCGCTATGACGGGCCGGGTTTTCTTTGAGATAGGAACAGACCATGGCAAATGTTGTCGTCGTAGGCGCCCAGTGGGGTGACGAAGGTAAAGGCAAAATCGTTGACTGGCTCAGCGAACGCGCAGATGTGATCTGCCGGTTTCAGGGCGGGCACAATGCGGGCCACACTCTTGTGATCGACGGCAAGGTTTACAAGCTGCATGCGCTGCCCTCTGGCGTTGTGCGCGGGGGTAAGCTCAGCGTGATCGGCAACGGTGTTGTGCTGGATCCCTGGAACCTTCTGAAAGAAATTGAAACGGTAACGGCACAGGGCGTGGATATCTCGCCCGAGACGCTGATGATCGCGGAAAACACCCCGCTGATCCTGCCCTTCCACGGTGAATTGGATCGCGCCCGCGAAGAGGCCGCGTCCAAAGGCACCAAGATCGGCACCACCGGTCGCGGCATTGGTCCGTGTTATGAAGACAAGGTCGGGCGTCGTGCGATCCGTGTGGCTGACCTGGCCGATGACGCCACGCTTGAGGCCCGTGTGGACCGCGCCCTGCAGCACCATGATCCGCTGCGCAAAGGTCTGGGTGTTGAACCGATCGACCGGGACGCCCTGATCGCGCAACTCAAGGAAGTTGCACCGAAAATTCTGAATTTTGCAGCTCCCGTCTGGAAGGTGCTTAATGAAAAGCGCAAATCCGGCAAACGGATCCTTTTCGAAGGCGCACAAGGCGCGCTTCTGGACATCGACTTCGGCACCTATCCGTTCGTGACCTCGTCCAACGTGATTGCCGGTCAGGCCGCAACCGGTGTGGGCATTGGTCCCGGTTCGATTGACTATGTGCTGGGGATCGTGAAGGCCTACACCACCCGCGTGGGCGAAGGCCCGTTCCCGACCGAGCTGGATGATGCGGACGGACAGCGCCTGGGCGAGCGTGGCCACGAGTTTGGCACCACCACCGGTCGCAAGCGCCGTTGCGGCTGGTTTGATGCGGCCCTGGTGCGCCAGACCTGCGCCACCTCCGGTGTGTCCGGCATCTCGTTGACCAAGCTTGACGTTCTGGACGGGTTCGAAACGCTGAAAATCTGCGTGGGTTATGACCTGGACGGTGAGCGTCTGGATTACCTGCCCACCGCCGCCGATCAACAGGCCCGCTGCACCCCGATCTATGAAGAGATGCCGGGTTGGAGCGAATCGACCGAAGGGGCGCGCAGCTGGAATGACCTGCCCGCCAACGCGATCAAATACGTCAAACGCGTGGAAGAGCTGATCGACTGCCCGGTGGCGCTTTTGTCGACCAGCCCGGAACGGGATGATACGATCCTGGTGACCGATCCGTTTGCGGATTGATCCGCCGGTCGAAGCCGTGAATTGAAGGCGGGTGCGGGAAACCGTTGCCCGCCTTTTTCAACCGAAGGAAACGCTGATGGCCCTGAGTTACAAAACCCGCAAGCGACTGTCCCTGCTCATCCTTGTGCTGGGTTTGCCCGCCTATATCATCATGGCGATCTGGGTTGTGTCGCTGTTCAATCGCCCGCCGATCTGGCTGGAGCTGATCATCTATGTCGGTCTTGGTTTCCTCTGGATGCTGCCGTTCAAGAAAGTGTTCCTTGGGGTGGGAAAGGCTGATCCGGACGAAGATCCTGCCAATTATCCGCACGACCCGGCAGGGAAATATGCACTGAAAGACGAAGACAAACGGAACGGTTGAGGCTGCTGTAATCTCACCACAAAAAAGGCCCCCGCAATGCAGGGGCCTTTTTCTGTTTGGTGCCGGGTCACGCAGATTGGCGCCCGTCGGTCTCTCCGTCTGAACCGCTGCCAGGACGGAAGCGGGTGCTTTCGGTCAGGGCGAACTGGCCGCGTTTCAGGCGTTTGATCCGCCCTTCGCGCAGCAGTTTGCCAAAGGCGCGCAGACCTTCTTCACGCGAAAACTCCTCTTCGCCCACATAGCGGCGCACCATGCCCATCACGCGGGGACGGGTAAAGCTTTCATACCCGTTCAGCAGCACGGTGTGGCAGGCTGCAGCTTCCAGCAGCTCTCCCATCTTATGGGCTCCGGTTTGTTCGACATAGTCGATAAACCCGGCATCCAGCTGTTCGGTTGCCGTGTCTTCAGAGATCTCGTCCCGTGCGAGGTCGGCCTGCGGGTTGCGCAGAACGCGGCGCGGGCGCACGATGTCACTGGAGGTCGGGACCGCTGGGGCCTCATCAATTGTTTCCATTTCGTCAACGCGTTGTTCGGACACCAGAACCAGGGGGGGCATCCGGCGCGACGACCCTCCGGACATGCCGGGGCGACGCGGACGCACAACACGGGCAAGGTCATCGCGATAGGCGCCGACGCTGTCGTCACCATTTTTACCCGATGCATCCTCATGTGTGTCATCTGCGCGTTTGGCCTGAACCGCTGCCTTGAGATGTGCGATGGCAGACCGGCGGCGGCTTACCTCGGTGCTGGCCATATGCGTGTCGGCCTCAGCCAGCAGCCGGTCCAGCGCGTTTTCGCTGTCGCTGACGCCGCCATCATCAAATGCGGTGAGCTTCGGCAGATCGCGTGTTTCAGGACGCTCTTCTGTGGCGACTTCGGCGGGGGCCTCCTCGATGGCGGGTGCGTCTTCGATCTGCGGGGCCTGAGCGGAGATTTCGTCTGTCTGCGCGGCAACGGCTTCGGCTTCCGCCTCAGCCAGCTCGGCCATCAGTTCCGCCTCAGCCTCCGGGGTCAGCATTGCATTTTCATTGTCCTGCGATGCGTCGTCCTCGGGGGACGAAAGCTGTCCGCCTTTCACGTGGCGCACGCGAATCACACGGGGTTTGCGCAGAGCGACCGGGCGAGGGGAGGTGTCCTCTTCTTCCTGGGCAGCGTCCTCTTCGGCAGTCTCCTCGGCATGTAGGTCATCGCGCTCCGTGGCCGCTTCTTCGGCCATGTCCAGATCGGTATCTTCCGGGTCGATGTCATCCTGTTCGGCAAGATCAGCCTCGGTTTCGACAGTTTCAGCGATTTCGGGCTCAGCGATGTCTGCGCTTGCCTCTTCCGCGGCCTCTTCCGCCTTGGGCTCGCTGTTCAGTCGCGACAGGATCCCGGAAATCGTATCCTCACCCTGTCCGCGGTCCTGATCGAGAGTTTCAGGCTCAGCAGTTTCTGCAACAGATGCGGAAGGTTGGTTGTCCTGATCGGCTGCCTCGTCGTCGAGGGTCACATTGCTGCGCCCATGTTTCGCGACCGTGGCAAGAACGGACGAAATGGACGAGGAGCCCTCTGCAATGTCGTTCTCGTCTTCCAGATCTTCGTCCTGCAGGCTTTCTTCCTGCGCGTCCTCACGGGGCTGCGCGTCCTCTTCAAGCCCCTGCTCCTGGAGTTCAGAAACCGGTTGCTCGTCGTCCTCATCCTCGTCTTGCGACATACCCTGTGCGGCCAGTTCTGCGCGTGCAAGTTCACGCAGACGTTGGGCGCGCTGGGCGCGGCGAGAGCGGCGCAGCTTGCGGATCTCTGCCGAAGACAGATTCTCTTCTTCTGCGGTCAGGGCGTCAGGCAGGGGGGCTTCGTCATCCTCAGAACGCAGGTTCTGAGGGGGCTGGGCGTCCTCGCCCTCCGCGTCCTGCGCAGCAGTGTCTGTATCGGGGGCCGTGTCGAGGTCCATTTCGACCTCGGCCTCGACGGCATCCGGCAGGTCTTCAATCTCGTCGGTATCCACAAAGAGATTGGAAACGTCGGCCCGATCAAGATCCTGATCTTCGGCATATTGATCGGTGGCGACAAAGGCTGCGGCCCCTTCGGCGCGCTTTTCATCGACCACCGCGCGAATGCGGCTGAGCTTGTCAGCAATCGAGCCGGAAACAGGCGTGTTCAGCGGCGCCTCATCTGCCTGCGGAACCTCTGCAACCGGAGCCTCCGGTTGGGCGATGTCCTCATCCTCAGTCACTGACGGGGTCGGCTCGTCCTGAGCGGCGCCGGCCTGCGATGTGGGGGCGTGTTCGGAAGCGGAGTTTTCAGCGGCGGTGGTGGACGCATCGGTCAACAGGTGACCCGCCTCCACGGCGGTTGCGCCAATGGCGGTTTGGGTGGTCACGTCGGCGTCAGCCTGACGCAGGACGACACCGTCCTTTTCCACGCGGGCTTCAACCCGTTTCTGAATCTCACGTTCAGCGATGCGATGCAGCATCTCTGCATCCGGCGTGGGTGGTTCCGCGCCGAAGTAGCGATCGTCTGCCGCCAGATCACGGAAATACTCCGCAATTGACTTCATCGTGTTGAAAGGTTCGTCAAAACCCTCCAACGTGCACGAAAATGTGCCGTAAGATACAGTGAGAATCTTGCTATTGCTCACCATAAATAACTCGCTTTCTCCCCCGATCCAGCAGGAACCTGTTTACCATGCACTGGTTCGGGAAAATGAACAAAACCGGGAAAATCGCGGTATTTTTTCTGGGCAGGAATGTGTTTTTTTGCCGATTTGGAAACAATAACCGCATGAAAGGGAATATTTTGCAACAATTGGCGTCAATAACACTGCTTGGAGGCGGGCGGGTTAACCACTCGATTCTGCGTGAGAGCCTTGAATTTGCCCCCCGCCTCGTGGCGGTGGATGGGGCGGCCGGGACCGCTGTGTCGCTGGATCTGATGCCGGAGGCGGTGGTGGGGGATCTGGACAGTCTGACCCCCGAGGTTCGTGCCGTGTTCGACCCTGCCTGTGTTGTGGAAACCCCCGACCAGAACCGAACGGATTTCGACAAGGCGTTGCAATGGGCGGTTGAGCAGGGGCAGGCGCCCTTGGTGCTGGGGGTTGGGTTCATGGGCGGACGGCTGGATCATGAACTTGCCTGTTACAACGCATTGGTGCGCAGCACCGCGCCCTGTGTCTTGCTGGGAGAGGAGGATCTTTGTTTCCATCTTGCGGACAATCTCAAGCTGGCGCTGCCATTGGGGGCGCGTTTGTCACTTTTCCCCATGGCGGAGGTGACCGGGAACTGCACCGGGTTGCGCTGGCCGGTTGACGGGCTGACCCTGTCTCCCTGGGGGCGGGTCGGGACCTCAAATGAGGTGGCCGAGGGCCAGCTGACCCTGTCCTTTGATCGGCCGGGCATGTTGGTGATCCTGCCGCGCGCCCATCTTGGGGCGGTCATCGAGGCCCTGCTCGGCTAAGCCGGACTGTCAGGTAGGGCGCTGAGCCTGACACTTTGCCTGACGCCGCGCCTGCCGGTGCTCGCGCGTAATCACGTAAAGCCCGGCTGCCACGGTAATGGCGATTCCCAGCGCGGCAAGCCCGTTGGGCAGGTCGTGAAAGGCAAGCCAGCCAATCAGCGTGGCAAAGGGAATTTCCAGATATTGCATCGGTGCCAGCGTGGCAGAAGGGGCATATTTCAGGCTGGCGGTCATCAAAATTGCCGACGCGGTCCCGATCACTCCGAACATGACCAGATCTGGCGCAAGATGCAGCGGCGGCAGGGCGTCTGCCCCGGCAATGCCCCAGAGCGGCAGCAAAATGACAGCACCGAGAGATCCATTGGCCACCTGGATCGCCAGCGGATCCATTGCGCGTGAAATCTTGCGTGTGATCATTGCGAAGATGGCAAAGCCAAGCGCGACCCCAAGCGGCATGAGCGCCACCAGCCCCACCGCCACGAAATTGGGCTGGATCACCAGAAGCGTGCCGATGAAACCAACCAGGGCGGCGCCAATCCGGTGTGGCCCAACCTGTTCGCCCAGCACCAGCGCCCCAAGGGCCAGCATGATGAACGGAGCCACAAAGGCAATTGCCACCGCATCCGCCAGTGGCAGAAATCGCAGCGACTGATACATCAACCCCATCGAGATCAGCAAAACCAGCGCGCGCGCCAGCATCCAGACCCGTGTGCCCTTGGGCGGCAGGCATGGGATGTTGCGCGCCTTCAGCCAGGGGTAAAGCAAAAGGGGAAACAGAAATCGCAGGGTGATCAGGGCCAAAAGCGCCACTTCATCCCCCAGCGCCTTGGCCTGCGCATCCGACAACGGCACCAACATGCAAAATCCCAGCATCAACAGGATGCCAAGGAAGGGGCGGTCATGAGAGGTTGAGGATGTGATGGAACTAGACATGGGGCGACCCTACGCCGCCCCGGTCAGAAGTCAATTCACCCTATGGTAGATCAGCAGTTCGGCACATTCACGGCAAGCCCGCCCAGAGAGGTCTCTTTATACTTCTCCATCATGTCCTGCCCGGTTTCGAACATGGTTTTCACACAGGCATCCAGCGGCACAAGATGGGTGCCATCCCCGCGCAGCGAAAGCGACGCCGCCGAGACCGCCTTGATCGCGCCCACGCCATTGCGTTCGATACATGGCACCTGAACCAGCCCCTTGATCGGGTCGCAGGTCAGTCCAAGGTGGTGTTCCAGCGCGATCTCTGCGGCGTTTTCCACCTGCATCGGCGTGCCGCCCATCACGGCGCACAGCCCGGCCGCCGCCATGGCACTGGCCGAACCGACCTCCGCCTGACAGCCCGCCTCTGCCCCTGAAATCGAGGCATTGTGCTTGACGATCCCGCCAATCGCCGACGCGGTCAAAAGGAACTCGCCGATCTTGTCGCGGCTTGCACCCGGCACATGGTTGAGCCAGTACATGATGGTTGCAGGCAATACCCCCGCTGCCCCGTTGGTCGGGGCGGTGACCACCTGTCCGCCAGCGGCATTTTCTTCGTTCACCGCCATGGCATAGACGCTCATCCAGTCATTGATCGTATGAGGTGCGGTCAGGTTCAGCCCCTTCTCCGCCTGCAAGGCCTCGTAAATGCCGCGCGCGCGTCGTTTCACCGACAGGCCACCGGGCAGGATGCCCTCGCGATCCAGCCCGCGGGTGATGCAATCCTCCATCACCTGCCACAGGCGCGTGATGCCCGCATCCAGCGATGCTGGCCCCATATGTTCCAGCTCGTTGGCGCGTTTCATCTCGGCAATCGACTTGCCGGACATGGCTGCCATCTCAAGCATTTGCGCTGCGGTTTCAAATGGATAGGGATGGGTTTTTGCATCTACCTTGTCGCGGACCGGCTCTTCGGCCTGTTCGGCCTCGGTCACCACGAACCCCCCACCGATCGAGTAATAGGTCTCGCGAACCACAACATCACCCTGCGCATCCGTGGCCATCAGCACCATACCGTTGGCGTGGCCGGGCAGCGGGTGATCATAGTCAAAGATCAGGTCCGTGGCTGGATCGAATTTCAGCGCCCCCAACCCCTCCGGGTTGACCGTCTTGCTGGCGTTGATGGCATCCAGGCAGGCCTCTGCCGCCGCATGTTCATAGCTGTCGGGCAGAAACCCTGCGAGGCCCAGAATAGTCGCCCGGTCCGTGGCATGGCCCACGCCGGTAAAGGCCAAAGACCCGTGCAGGGACGCCCGCAGCCCAGCCACCTGAAACGGCTGCTCGCGCAGCAGATCCAGAAACCGGCCACCGGCTACCATCGGTCCCATCGTGTGGGACGAACTGGGGCCAACCCCAACCTTGAACATGTCAAAGACAGATAGAAACATGAGACCCTCGCGCATTTGGTCAACAAGCAATAGACCCCACCATGGCGAATTTTAGATCATATGACGGGCGGAAAGCGACATATTCGTGCTTAGTCAGGACGTGTGAGCACAAAAGCCGCGCCCGCCGCGATCAAAACCCCCTGCAGGGTCAGAACCCAAAGCGGCAATCCCTTCCACACCGAAAACGCTATCACCAATGCCATCATGCTGGTTGCCAGAAGTTTTGCGCGCCGGGAAATCGCGCCTCGTTCTTCCCAATCCCGAATGGTCGGACCAAAATGGGCGTGTTCAATCAGCCATTTACGCGCCCGGGGGCTGGATTTCCCAAAGGCAAACGCCGCCACCAGCAAAAAGGGGGTGGTCGGCACCACTGGCAGCAGAATACCCAATAGGCCAAGGCCCACGGCGCCCCAGCCCAACGCGATAAAGAAAAACCTGCCCATGCCGTTTGCCGCACTCCAGAACGACCCTATCCGCCCCCATGCTGGTGCAATCTTTTCGGAATGTCCAGCAATCAGCATGGGCGCGCTAAACCTCTCTTTTCCTTGTTAAAAATATCCCGGGGTGAGGCTCGAAGAGCCGAGGGGCAGCGCCCCTTTCATAGCGGTCTGGTCAGACCCTCTCGCCACGGGGCAACATCTGATTTATAACCGCCAAAACAGTGTCTTAAGAGGAGGGGGCGCCATGTCCGGCGAATTGTCACCCATCGATACCGCCAAATTCGTCGCCGCCAAGCGCGCAGTGGAATTTGTCGAGGACGGGATGCGCGTAGGTCTTGGAACGGGCTCAACCGCCGCCTGGATGGTGCGCTGCCTTGGGGAGCTTGTGCGCGAAGAAGGTTTGCGCGTCACCGGTGTTCCCACCTCGGTGCGCACCGCAGAGCTTGCACGGGCGCAGGGCATTCCGGTTGCGGGGCTGGATGAGGTCAAATGGCTGGACCTGACCATTGACGGCACCGATGAATTTGACGCGGACCTTTGTCTGATCAAAGGCGCCGGCGGGGCGCATCTGCTTGAAAAGATTGTCGCAACCGCGTCTGACCGCATGGTGGTGATTGCAGATCCGTCAAAATCGGTTGAGCAACTTGGCGCCTTTCCCCTGCCTTTGGAAGTGGTTCCGTTCGGCTGGCAGACGTCAAAAAACCTGGTCGAAGAAATGCTGATCTCCATGGATGTGCTGGGCCAGATCACCACGCTGCGCATGAACGGGGACCAGCCCTTTCTTTCGGATGAGGGCAATTACATCCTTGACCTGCATCTGAAACGCATCGGTGATCCGCGCAAATTGTCGATGGTGCTGAACCAGATCCCCGGCGTGGTGGAGAACGGCCTGTTCATCGACATCTGCGACGTGGTTGTCGTGGGGCATGGGGATGGCCGGGTTGAGGTGATCGACATCAATGAAGGCACGTTTGAGGAAGACCGGATCGAGTTTGTCGAAACAGACAATATCTTTAAAGATTTGTGACCCTCCCGAGGGGAAAGTTTAAACTTTCGAACATCAAAAACGCCGGAGTTTAAACTTTTCCAGCCTGCGGTGGCTCTCCTTATGTCGCGTCCGCCGGACTGTATGTCGCGTCCGCCGGACTGTCGGACCCGCGCTCTGGTCGCGGCTTTGTGACTGCTTGTTGAAAAATCGCACGTTCCCACTCTGGAAACCTTTCCCCCTTACCCCTAGGTTCTCGTCAACTTGATTTCGGAAGGGACGACCATGAACACCACTGCGAGCGAATTTGACTATGACCTGTTTGTCATCGGTGGCGGGTCCGGCGGCGTGCGCGCGGGCCGGGTGGCGGCAGAGGGCGGGGCCAAGGTGGCGCTGGCGGAAGAGTTCCGCATGGGCGGCACCTGCGTCATCCGCGGCTGCGTGCCGAAAAAGCTGATGGTGTTTGCTTCCCACTATGGCCCGGCGGCGGATGAGGCCGCGAAATATGGCTGGCGCGGCAATGCGGCAGGTGTGTTCGACTGGGGGCAGTTTCAGCCGATGCTGCATGCGGAACTGGATCGGCTTGAGGGGATCTATCAGCGCAACCTGGGCAATTCCGGTGCGGATATCTTCAATGCGCGCGCGGTGGTGAAAGATGCCCATACGGTGGCGCTGTCCACGGGGGAAACCTTCACCGCAAAGCATATCCTGGTGGCCACGGGCGGGCGCCCCTTCCTGCCTGATACGCCCGGGGCACAGGATCTTGGCATTACCTCAAACGAGGTCTTCAACCTCGACACCTTCCCTAATCGCATCCTGATTGTTGGCGGGGGCTATATCGCTACGGAATTTGCGTGTATTTTCAACGGTCTCGGCGCGCATGTGGCGCAATGGTATCGCGGCGCACAGATCCTGCGTGGCTTTGATGACGAGGTGCGTGGATTTCTGGCGGAACATATCTCTGCGCGCGGGGTGGACCTGCATGTGGGGCTGGAAGTGGAACGGATGGAGCGCCGCGACGGGGCCATCTGGGTCAAGGGCACCGATGGGCGTGAAGAAATGTTCGACCAGGTGATGTTCGCAACCGGCCGGGTGCCCAATACTGACGGGCTGGGCCTTGCCGAAGCCGGGGTTGAGCTGGGTCGTGGCGGGGAAGTGGTTGTTGATCAATACAGCCAGACCTCGGTCCCGTCGATTTACGCCGTGGGGGATGTGACCAACCGGATCACCCTGACGCCGGTGGCCATCCGCGAGGCAATGGCTTTTGTGGAAACCGTGTTCAATGGCAACCCGACCAGCCCGGATCACGAGAATGTCGCCTCTGCCGTGTTTACCCAGCCGGAATATGGCACGGTGGGCATGAGCGAGGAAGAGGCCCGTGCCGCCGAAAAAATCGACGTCTACACGGCTGCGTTCCGCCCGATGCAGTCCAGCTTTATCGGCTCTGACGAACGTGTGCTGTTCAAACTGGTGGTGAGCCAGGCCAGCCAGAAAGTGCTGGGGGTTCATATCGTTGGACCGGGTGCGGGCGAGATGATCCAGCTGGCAGCGGTGGCGGTGAAGATGGGGGCCACCAAAGCAGATTTCGACCGCACCGTGGCGGTGCACCCGACCATGTCGGAAGAGATTGTGTTGATGAAAACACCCACACGGCGCGATTGATTTGCACCGTTGAAAGTAGAAGAGGACGCGCGCTTTTTGGGGCGCGCGTTTCATTTACAGTGTTTCGACTTTTCCCTGCCTCAGGTGAACGTCGAAACGCTTTAGAGCTTGTGTACCGGGACTGCTGCACTGTTTTCATAGAAAACTAGAAAACTAGAAAACTAGAAAACTAGTTTTCTGGTTTTTTTG
The DNA here is from genome assembly GCF_001307765.1 of Aliiroseovarius crassostreae. GTDB lineage: Bacteria > Pseudomonadota > Alphaproteobacteria > Rhodobacterales > Rhodobacteraceae > Aliiroseovarius > Aliiroseovarius crassostreae. The sequence continues at coordinate 192,476 of NZ_LKBA01000006.1, read as the reverse complement.
AAAATCCCCCCCGATGACCTGAAAAACCCGCGCAAGCGAAGGGCTTTCCCTTGAAAAATCGCTCCCGAAAGGCCAGTTATTGCTCTGATGCTTTGACCAGATAAGGACAATAACCACATGGCCAGCGATAATGGCGGCCCCTGGGGCGGCGGTGGAAACCGCGGCGGTTCGGGTGGCGACAAACAGGGCGGCAATCAGGGGGGCAATCGTCCCCAGCGCCCCGGGGACCAACCGATCCCCGAAATCGACGAGTTGATGAAGAAGGGGCAAGAGCAGCTGCGTGTTCTGATGGGCGGCCGTTCTGATGGACGCCGTGGTGGTTCGGGATCTGGCACAGGTGGGCCGGGGATCGGTCGCGGCACGCTGATGCTGGGGGCTTTGGCCGCTGCCGGTGTCTGGGTGTTTGCCAGCTTCTATCGCGTTGATACCTCGGAACAATCGGTCGAACAGCTGTTTGGCGCACGTTACGGGGTTGGTCAGGAAGGTCTGAACTTTGCCCCCTGGCCGGTGGTGACCAAGGAAATCTATCCGGTGACCCGTGAAAACATCATCAATATTGGCGAGGGCAATTCCGGCCTGATGCTGACCGGGGATGAAAATATCGTCGATATTGATTTCCAGGTGGTCTGGAACATTTCGGATATCGAGGCGTTCGTCTACAACCTCGCAGCCCCCGAAGACACCATTCGCGCCGTGTCGGAATCGGCCATGCGCGAGATTATCGCCCGCTCCCTGCTGGCGCCGATCCTGACCTCGGACCGTGGGGTCATTCAGCAGGAATTGCAGGATCTGATCCAGCAGACCCTGGATGGCTATGAGGCCGGGGTGAACATCGTGCGCGTGAACTTCGACCGTGCTGACCCGCCGCGCGAAGTGATCGACAGCTTCCGTGAAGTTCAGGCCGCTGAGCAAACCCGTGACACGTTGCAAAAACAGGCCGACGCCTATGCCAACCGTGTGGTGGCAGCCGCACGTGGTGAGGCGGCGCAGCTTCTGGAAGAGGCCGAAGGGTATCGTGCCAAAGTCGTGAATGAGGCCGAAGGGGAAGCCGCCCGTTTCATCGCCGTGTATGAGGAATATGCGAAGGCACAGGATGTGACGCGCAAACGCCTTTACCTCGAAACCCTCGAAAAGGTCATGGGATCGGTGAACAAGGTGATCATTGACACCCCGGTTGGCGGGGAAGGGGGCGTTGTGCCCTATCTGCCGCTCAATGAGCTGAACAAATCCAGCGGAGGGTCGAAGTGATGCGCAAGACACAAATGTTGATTGGTGTTGTTGTCGTGGCTGTCGTGGCCGCGCTGCAAGCCATTTATATCGTGGATGAGCGCGAAACCGTTCTGAAACTTCGCTTTGGTGAGGTGAAGGAAGAGGTGCGCGATCCGGGGCTTTATTTCAAAGTGCCGCTGATCGACGAAATCGTGAAATATGATGACCGGATCCTGCCGCTTGATACGCGCAAGCTTGAGGTGACGCCGGCAGATGGGCGCCGTCTGGAAGTGGACGCCTTTGCCCGCTGGCGCATCATTGACGCAAAGGAATTCCGTCGTTCTGTCGGGGCCGGGGGGATTGCCGGGGCAGCGTCGCGGCTCGAACGGATCCTGAACGCCGAACTTCGGGCCGTTCTGGGGAAGGTGAAATCCGGGGTCGTTCTATCCGCCGACCGGGTGGTGTTGATGAACCAGATCCGTGATCGCGCCCGCAGCCAATCGGTTGATCTTGGGATCGAAGTGATCGACGTGCGGATCAAAAGCGCCGACCTGCCAAAGCAGAACCTTGAGGCAACTTTTGAACGGATGCGAGCCGAACGTCAGCGTCTTGCCGCAGACGAAATTGCCCGTGGTAACGAGGCCGCCCAACGCCTGCGGGCAACGGCAGATCGGACCGTGGTGGAAACCACCTCAGAGGCGCGTAAAAATGCCGAGATCATTCGCGGTGAGGCGGATGCCCGACGCAATGCCATTCTGGCAGATGCCCTTGGGCGGGATGAGGAATTCTATGCGTTCCTGCGCTCGCTTCAGGCCTATGAAGCCTCGCTGAGCGGTGAAAACTCCTCGCTTGTCATTTCGCCGGATAGCGAATTTTTCGACTATCTGAATTCGGATGAGGGCCGGAAGTGAGCTTTGTGCTCTTAGGCTTCGGGCTTGTGCTCGTGATTGAGGGGCTGGTGTTCGCACTGGCCCCTTCGCGTCTTGATGAGTTGGTTCAGGCAATCAATGCATTGACCCGTGACCAGCGCCGGGCCATCGGGCTGGGCGCGGTTGGTCTCGGGGCGGTGATGGTGTGGTTGTCTCAGGGTGGATGAGTTTTGAACAGGTGATTGGGCGGGACCCCCATCGGGCTACGTCCCTGTGCGCCGGCTGTGCGCCGGTTGTGCGGCGCTGTGTCTGCAGCTGCGTTTCTGACGCCGCGATGAGCTCAGGACAGCGCCACAGTTTCGGGTAAGCCCTGCGCCATCGGAACAAGAGAGGTCGCCACCGCCTGCGGTCAGTTGCATGTCCTGTTTCAGCGCCATTTCAAAAAAATATGTTCTAGTCGTCAGGCAATTCGGGCGCAGGGGATGACGCCGTCGGCATTGGTGTGAAAACCGGCGGCGTGACAGAGGCGTTCAACAGAGTTTCGAGCAGCTCTGGCGACAGCGGATCGGAGAAAAAACCGGCGGCCAGCCCGTGGTGATGGTTCAGTATCAGAAAGGCGAGACGATGTGGCCCGACCATGATCTGACAATGGCCATTGCCACGCCTTTCCTCAAGCAAGGTGACGATCCGGTCATATGCGCCGGAGTTGACAGGCGCAATCAGGGCACCGATTTCATCCAGGGCGACAATCGAGACATCCACAACATCCAGATCGAATTCAACAGCGGCGTGAATGCGACATTCATGCTGGTTGAATAGGCCAGTTGGGGGGGCAGGGGGCGGCGTGGATATTGGTTCTGATACGGGGTGCAGGGGCTTATCCTCCGTGTGATAGGTGCGGATAATCCAATGGGAAAACCAGATTGCCCCGATGATGATCGGCACCAGGAAGGTCACAAGGAAAAGGCCCGCAAGCGATTGTTCTAAAACCGTTAAGTCAGAGACACCCCGTTCCATAAAGCGTTTCAGGCGGTTTTTCATCGTGCCGTCCGCCTGTCCTGCCCATGCAGCCCCCTTGCCACCGCTCACGCCGGCATTGCAGGAAAATCGCATCCCCGCGATCAGGACACCCACACGGCTGCGCAGCGTTGCCGGGTCCGGAAACCGGCCCGTAGTCGACGCTTCCTGTGTGGCGATGACCATCCAGTCAAATGCGGGTTTCCAACTGCCTAGGCCCAGATCATCCTCTCGGGTGGAGATGACGGATTGCGCACGGATGAGTTGGCGGCGAAGCTGGCGCTGTTCCACTGACGACAGCACCGCACCTTTTGCCGCATATCTGCTGACCGTGTCGATCAGTTCATTGACTTCATCGGGGACACCGCACCGGTCGTCGGCAGCCAGCAATGCCGCCGGTGGGAAAATGCTGAGTATCAAGGCAAACAGAAGCTGGCGGCACAGGTGTATGCAGGTGCTGTCGCAGGAAAGATAAGCTGTGTTCTCTACCCTCAAATCATTGCCTCAACCGGTTTGTCAGGGCAATTATGGCGGGTAAGTCCTAATATCAGGTTGAGACTTTGGGGGGATGTCGGCCAATTCCGGCCTATCGCGTGAATGTGCATGGGGATCACAAGCAGGTGAACGTGCCCGTCATTTCCTTGTGCAAGTTTGCGTTGCACATTTTTGTTCCTATCTAGAGACTGTCCCCAAAGGGATCGCGCGCAAGCAGGGTCCCAATCAGAGAGTGAAAACGAGGAGAGATGATTTGAGAGCGCAGGCAATTCCAATTACACGCCATCGTCCCGCACAGGGCATGATGATGTTCGTGGCACTGGTGATGAGCGCGGCGATTGTGCTGGTGTCCGGTCTTCGGACCGAGGCGCGCGGTGCGCCCGATAGCTTTGCGGATCTGGCCGAGCAGGTCAGCCCGGCGGTGGTGAATATCACCACCTCCACGATCATTGAAAGCCGTGTCGGCCAGCAGCCAATGGTGCCCGAAGGCAGCCCGTTTGAGGATTTCTTCCGTGATTTCCTTGACCGGGACCGCGGTCGCAACGGGCCGGGGGGGAATGGTGCCCCGAATCCGCGGCGCAGCCAGGCGCTGGGGTCGGGGTTTGTGATTTCCGAAGACGGTTTCATCGTGACCAACAACCATGTCATTGATGGTGCGGACGAGATTATGATCGAGTTCTTTGGCGGTGAAAAGGAGCTGCCCGCCAAGGTGATCGGCACCGATCCGAACACCGACATTGCGCTGCTCAAGGTCGAAAGTGATGAACCGCTGGATTTCGTGAAATTCGGTGACAGTGACGTGATGCGTGTGGGCGACTGGGTGATGGCCGTGGGCAACCCGCTGGGGCAGGGCTTTTCTGTCTCCGCCGGTATCATCTCGGCGCGCAACCGTGGCCTTGGCGGCGTCTATGACGATTACATCCAGACCGACGCGGCGATCAACCGGGGCAACTCGGGTGGACCGCTCTTTAGCATGGATGGGGAAGTGATCGGCGTGAATACTGCGATCCTCAGCCCCAATGGCGGCTCGATCGGGATCGGCTTCTCGATGTCCTCCAATGTGGTTGAGAAAGTGATCGGCCAGCTGCAGGAGTTTGGCGAGACCCGTCGTGGCTGGCTTGGTGTGCGCATTCAGGACATCACGGAGGACATGCTCGAAGGGCTGGGTCTGAGTTCAACCAATGGCGTGCTGGTCAATGATGTGCCGGATGGGCCGTCAAAAGAGGCGGGTATTATGGCCGGTGACGTGATCCTGTCCTTTGACGGGATTGATGTGGCCAATACCCGTGAACTGGTCAAGATCGTGGGCGATGCGCCGGTGGGCAAGGCCGTGCGCGTTGTCGTGAAACGCGGTGGCCAGACCGAAACGCTGAAGGTGACGCTTGGCCGTCGGGAAGAGGCTGTGGCCTCAAATGACGGCAGCCAGACACCGGGCCAGAGAAGCCCCGTCGAAAAGACGCTGCTTGGCATGACGCTGACAGAGCTGAATGACACGCTTCGTGAAGAGCTGGGTCTCAATCCCGGAGCCTCTGGTCTTGTTGTGGTTGATGTGGATGAAAGCTCGGAAGCCTTTGAAAAAGGTCTGCGTCGGGGCGATGTGATCGCCGAGGCCGGACAGACCGGGGTCACCAGCCTGAGCAGGTTCGAGGCCATGATCGAGGATGGTCGTGACGCCGGACGCAAATCCATGCTGCTGCTGATCCGCCGCAATGGCGAGCCGCGTTTCCTGGCACTGTCGCTGGAGGAGTAAGCGCGGCATATTCCGGACGCGTTTCAGACAATCCGATCAAAGACACAAAGCCCCGCCGGGTTCTCGGCGGGGCTTTTCTATTGTGCTCGGCTTACCCCGATGACTTACCTGTTCCAGCCCCATTCCGGGCCCGTCCAACCCAGCGCGGGGTGCGGGCGCAGAAGGCTTTGAACGCATCGCCATGATGGGCCAGAAGTGCTGCCTCTTCCGAGCGGATCTGGATCTGCGCGGACCCGACAAACAGCAACACGGCAAGGCCCCCCGGAAGGGACGGAAGCGCCAGGGCGACTCCGGCCAACAGCATCGCCTGGCCAAGAAAGGTGGGGTTGCGCGAAAATGTGTAAAGCCCGTCCGAGACCAGCGCGCCGGTTGCCTCGGCCAGCACCCCGACCCGCCAGGAGGCGCCCATCGCCATCTGAGCGGCAAAGGCCAGCATGGCCCCGCCCACCGCGATCAGATGCCCGGGCACGGCCGCCGCGCCAAGACCGGGCCACCAGAGCGGGTCGATATTGGCGACGTCAGGCGCGATCAGATAAAGGGGAGGTGCAACCAGCGCGAGCCCAAAACTTGCCCGAAACCCGATTGCGGCAAGGCGATCCAGCCCGCGCGCCTTGCCAAACAGCCAGATCGACCGCCCTGCGGATCTGGCGGCCAGCGCCGAGCCTGCAAAAAAGGCCAGCAGATAAAGGGCGAGCACCAGCAGGCTCGCGGTTTGAATGGCAGACATGACGGCGCTCCTCTTTCTCAACCTGAGATGGACCGCCTGGCGGCGCATTTCAACGGGGGAGCGGAGAAAAGAAAAACCCGCAGGCAGGCTGCGGGTTTTCTTGAGTGGTGGGGCATCTTTGGGAGAGAGAGGATGCCGCCTGGAAACCACTGTGATCGGGATCGCAACGCTCAGATGGCGTTGATATCCGCTCGGGTCAGACCGATATCCGCAAGTTCGCGGTCGGTCAGTTTCGACAGCGCAATACGGGTCGAGCGCGCGTCATTCCAAGCGGTTACAGCGGCAACGGCACGCTGAACTGCGATGGACAGACGGCCCCCGAAGGAAGAACCAGCGTGGTTCAACAGGGTGGGTTCGAAGACAGCCATTGTTCATGTCCTTAGATCAAGAAAACGAAGGGGGAGCACCATTGCTCACTCAGCGCCACTTAGGGGCGTTGTCCGGCCCGAGCAAGGCCGCAAATTGCATGTCCCCTATGCGTTTTTTGCAACGGGTCGCATTCGTGTTTCACGAGGTCGAAATCGGTCTGGGAATGAAGGGGCGTGGCGGAATTAACTGATTTTTAGAAAAAAGCTTTGGCTGTTGCGGTGTGGCTTGCCAGATGAGTGCCAAATGATCCTTGTCGCAAATGCGGGGTTTGCGACTCACCTGCCGGTCAGATCATTCCCTCTCCGTCCTCGTCATCCCGGCCCTCGCACGCCCTGTGCCGTCAGCCCTGCGACCAGCCGCCGCCGGACCCAGATCCTGCACCGTGCGCGGGCAGGTCTGCGCCACCGCCGCGCCGCAGACCTGCCGGGAGAGGCGGATTGTTCTGGCGCATGTTCTTGTTTCGTGCTAATTCGGAAGCAGCGGAAAAACCGCAACGCGACGGCAACGACAACAAACCGCAACGATAACTAAAGAGCAGGACTGCAGGATGCGCGTCATAGGAATTGACCCGGGGCTTCGCAACCTTGGCTGGGGGGTGATTGACACCGAAGGCGTGAAGATGCGCCATGTGGCAAACGGGATCTGCCATTCGAGCGGCACCGATCTTGGCCCACGGCTCCTGTCGCTGTTCGATCAGCTTTGCGATGTTTTCCAGATGCATCAACCGGACACGGCCGCGGTTGAGCATACTTTCGTCAACAAGGATGCGGTTGGCACGCTGAAACTCGGGCAGGCGCGCGGGATTGCCATGCTGGTGCCGGCCCGGTTCGGTCTGCAGATCGGGGAATACGCGCCGAACGCGGTGAAAAAGGCCGTGGTCGGGGTGGGGCATGCCGACAAACAGCAGGTGGAACATATGGTCAGGATGCAGCTTCCAGGGGTGAAGCTGGCCGGGGCGGATGCCTCTGACGCGCTGGCCATTGCCATCTGCCATGCCTTTCACGCACAAAGCGCGGGCAGGCTTTCGGACGTATTGAAAAGGGCAAATGCATGATTGGTAAAATTTCCGGGGTGCTGGAATATCGCGCTGAAGACCATGTTCTGATTGATGTGCGCGGCGTGGGCTATCTGGTCTATGTCTCGGACCGCACCATGTCCGCCTTGCCCGGCCCGGGGGAGGCGGTGGCGCTTTATACCGAGTTGCTGGTGCGTGAGGATATCTTGCAGCTTTTCGGCTTTACCTCGCTTCTTGAAAAGGAATGGCACCGGCTGCTGATCTCGGTGCAGGGGATTGGCGCCAAGGCGTCGATGGCGATCCTGTCGGCCTTGGGCCCGGACGGGGTCAGCCGTGCAATTGCGCTGGGCGACTGGAACGCGGTGAAAGCGGCAAAAGGTGTTGGCCCGAAAACCGCTCAGCGCGTCGTGAATGAACTCAAGGACAAGGCCGCGTCGGTCATGGCAATGGCCGGGCGGGGCGGATCGCTCTCTGAGGTCATGGACGTGGTCGAGGATGAGGGAGGGGAGGCCGCCGCGCCCAAACCCCGCAAAACCACACCGAAAGCCCCGCCCGCCAATGCGGCCGCGCAAAGCGAGGCGCTCTCGGCGCTGGGCAATCTGGGATATGGTCCGGGTGATGCGGCCTCCGCCGTGGCGCAGGCGATGGCGGACATCCCGCAGGCAGATACCGCAACGCTTATCCGCGCGGCGCTGAAACTGCTGGCGCCGAAGGGCTGATCAGGTAGAACAGACATATGACAGACCCGGATCCCACCCTGCGCGCCGCCCCGCGCCCCGAAGATCGCGCGATCGAACAGGATCGCGCCTTGCGGCCCGAGCGGCTGACCGATTTCATCGGTCAGGCCGAGGCTCGCGCCAACCTGCGCATTTTCATCGAAAGTGCCCGGCGTCGTGGGGAGGCCATGGATCATGTGCTCTTTCACGGCCCCCCCGGCCTGGGCAAAACCACTCTGGCGCAGATCATGGCGCGCGAGCTTGGGGTGAATTTTCGCATGACAAGCGGTCCGGTGCTGGCAAAAGCGGGGGATCTGGCGGCGATCCTGACCAATCTCGAAACCAATGACGTGTTGTTCATTGACGAAATCCACCGGCTGAACCCGGTTGTCGAAGAGGTGCTTTACCCGGCGATGGAAGATTTCGAGCTGGATCTGGTGATCGGTGAAGGCCCCGCGGCGCGCACGGTGCGGATTGAATTGCAGCCCTTCACGCTGGTGGGGGCAACCACGCGGCTGGGCCTGCTGACCACCCCTTTGCGCGACCGGTTTGGCATCCCGACGCGACTGCAATTCTACTCCGTGGATGAGCTGCATGAGATCGTGACCCGCAATGCCATCAAGCTGGGCACGCCCGCTGATGATGACGGCGCGCGAGAGATTGCCAAACGCGCCCGCGGCACGCCGCGGATTGCCGGGCGGCTTTTGCGCCGTGTGGTGGATTTTGCCGTGGTCGAAGGCGATGGGCGCATCGCGCGTGAGATTGCCGATGGGGCCCTTACGCGGCTTGGGGTTGACCATCTGGGGCTGGATGGCGCCGACCGGCGGTATCTTGGCCTGATGGCAGAGCATTACGGCGGTGGCCCGGTGGGGATCGAAACCCTTGCTGCGGCGCTGTCTGAAAGCCGTGATGCGCTGGAAGAGGTGATTGAACCCTTCCTTTTGCAGCAGGGCCTCATTCAGCGCACCCCTCGTGGGCGGATGCTGGGTCAAAAGGCGTGGCGTCACCTTGGGCTGGAGGCGCCCGAGGTGGTGGAGAAGACGCAGACCGACCTCTTTGGAAAGTGACGTTCGTGTGATTTGATTTTCTTGCCTCCGGCGGAGGTATTTGGAGCAAGAAAAAAAGACAATTGCGATTGCCCCCTTCGGCGCGAGAAATTATGGCTTTTGGGGATAAGACGAGAGGGCCGCGCCATGACACCTGACGAGATTCAGAGCTATTTCACCAACAAGAACGGGGCTTATGCTTTTGCCCGCTGGGGGCGGCCGATTGTGCCCGTGGTGTTCGGGGTCGAGGAAGAGACGCTTCAGGTTGTGAAAGGTGCGGTTGAGGCGGTGGTGGCGCTGGCCGGTCACAAGATGGCCGAGACCGACCCGGAGCTGGGCGCGAACCTGATGCTGTTTTTCTTTCGTGACTGGGATGAGCTGCTGGGGGTGCCCAATCTGGAAAAGATGGTGCCGGATCTTGAGCCGCTGGTGGCGCGCCTGAAAGGGGGTGGGGCCAGCCAGTATCGCGCGTTTCGGTTTGACGATCAGGGCGCCATTCAAGCCTGTTTTGTCTTTGTCTGCATGGCGGGTGAGATGGGCCAGCAGCCTGCCGAGACGATTGCCCTGACCCAGGCCGTGCAGGTGGTACTGTTGTGGGGGGACGGGGCGTTTTCGACGAAAAGCCCGCTGGCTGTGTTGTCGGAAACCGGTCAGGTGATCCTGCGTCCGGATGTGGCGGGGATCATTGCTGCCGCCTATGATCCGGTGATGCCGGTGGCGGCGGAGGATGCGAGCCATGCGCTGCGGCTTTTTGCAAGATTGCAGGCGACCCCTGCTGCGCCTGTCGCCGCCGGGGATGACACCAGACACTGATGCGCAGCTTTGTTGCCTGTCCCTGCTTTGCATTCTCGGGGCATTTGCGCCATATGTGATGCAGGTAACAGGCCGGGTGCTTTATTTAGGTGGCGCTGGGGCGGACGCTGGAGGCATTTGGCGGTCTGGAGCTGCCCCCGCTGACGCTCGACCGATTTGCGTTATGCCGCTCCGACCTGCACCCGGATGGGGCGCGTCACGAAATGCTGGCGGAATACAAGCTTGCGCTTTAAGTTGCAGAGCAAGGCAGTAAGAGGCCCCGATGCACCAGTTTCCGATCCGCGTTTACTACGAAGACACCGATATGGCGGGTATAGTTTATTACGCTAATTACCTGCGCTATATTGAGCGGGCCCGTTCTGACTGGGTGCGTGAGATTGGCGTGGATCAGAACGCGATGCGTGACGAAGGCGTGGTTCTTGCGGTGCGACGGGTTGAGGCGGATTACTTTGGATCGGCGCGGTTTGACGATGAACTGTCGGTGGAAACCGCCACCAACACCGTGACCGGCGCGCGGCTGGTGCTGGATCAGAAGGTCAGGCGGGGGGAAGAGGTGCTGTTCGAGGCGCAGGTCACCATTGTCTGTCTCGCGGATGGGCATCCGACCCGCCTGCCGGCAAATTTTCGCCAGAGTGTCAACTGAGGCTGCGAAATCCTGCCAGATGACGCGGTTTTGATAGCTTTCCCCGTGCCTTTGCGCTAATTTGGCGGCAAAACAGCCCCAAAGAGGGCGATGTGAGGCAGAGACAGAGCTATGGAAACCGAAACGCTTGCAGCGGCTGCGGAGATTGATTTCTCCTTTCTGGCCCTATTCCTTCGTGCAACCCTGACCGTGAAACTGGTTATGATCCTGCTGATTGTCGCCTCCTTCTGGTCCTGGGCCATCATTGTGACCAAACTGATTGCTTACCGGAAATCACAAGCCGAGGCGGCGGAATTTGACCGCATGTTCTGGTCGGGAGAGCCGCTGGACGAATTGTTCGAACAGGTGGGGGCTGCGCCCAACGCCGCACCGGAAAAGGTGTTTGCCGCCGGCATGATCGAATGGCGCCGCTCGCATCGTTCTGACGGGGGGCTGATTGCCGGGGCGCAGTCCCGCATCGACCGGTCGATGGATGTGGCGATTGCCAAGGAAGGCGAAAAACTCAATCAGGGACTGAGTTTCCTCGCCACCACCGCATCGACCGCGCCGTTTGTCGGGCTGTTCGGCACGGTCTGGGGCATCATGAACGCCTTTATCGAAATCGCCCAGCAACAGAACACCAACCTGGCCGTTGTGGCGCCGGGCATCGCCGAGGCGCTGCTCGCGACCGGCCTGGGCCTTCTGGCTGCGATCCCGGCTGCGGTCTTTTACAACAAACTGTCGGTGGACAGTGACAATATCCTCGCAGGTTACGAGGCATTTGCAGACGAGTTCGCCACCATCCTCAGCCGTCAGTTGGACAGTTGATATGGGGGCCGCTGTAAATCAGGGCGGCGCTGATCGCCGCGCCCGCCGGGGCCGCCGCCGGGGCAAACATCGCCGGATGATGGCCGAGATCAACATCACGCCCTTCGTGGATGTGATGCTGGTGCTTTTGATCATCTTCATGGTGGCCGCGCCACTGATGGTGGTGGGGGTGCCGGTGGAATTGCCGAAAACCGCCGCCACAGCCTTGCCTGCGGTAGAGGAAGAGCCGCTGACCGTGACCATTGACGCAGATGGTCGGGTGATGCTGCAAAAGACCGAGATTGCCCGGGAGGACCTGATTGGCAAGCTGCGTGCCGTGGCCGCAGAACGGTCTGATGACAAGGTGTTCCTGCGCGCAGATGGTGCGGTGAACTGGTCCGAGATTGCCACCGTGATGGGCGCTTTGAACGCTGCGGGCTTTACCAGCATCGGCATGGTGACCGATGGGGGTGGGCCGACCCTGGATGGGCAGGGAGGCTGATCCCTCATGCGCATCGGGCTTTATATTTCGGGGGCAGGCCATGTGCTCCTGATCCTGTGGCTCTTGTTCGGATCGCTGATTGGCTGGCGGGACGACGAGGTAAAGCTGCGCGTGTCTGATGTGTCGTTCATTTCCGAGGACGAGTTCGCGGCGATGACGGCGCCAAGGCCCGAAGCGGCTGTGGCGGACACGCCGCCTGCACCTGCGCCGGAACCTGAACCGACCCCGGCACCCGAACCTGAGCCCGCTCCTGCGCCGGAACCGGCGCCTCAGCCGCGCCCGGAACCAGAACCGGAGCCGACCCCAGAGCCGGAGCCGATCCCTGATCCCGTGCCGGAACCACCTGCACCGGAACCCGCCTTGCAGGATGCGCTGCGCGTGGCCCCGACACCGGCGCCCAAACCCGCGCCCGAGGCCGAGGTGGCACCCGAGCGGGTTGACGCGCCCAGCCCGCGGGAAGATGCAGATGCGACGCCCACGCCCGAGGTTGTCCCAGCCGCCCCGCAGGAAGCGACAACCGAGATCGTGACCGAGGCGAAGACCGCCGCGCCCACCAGCTCGGCCCGCCCGCGCGTGCGCCCGCAGAACCTGGACAAACCAACCCCGCCAAAACCACCCCAGCCGGAACCGCAAGCGCCCGCCAGTTCCGCCGCCAACGCGGTGGCCAGCGCCGTGAGTGACGCCATTGCCGGCGGAGAGCGTGACGTGCCCCAGCAGGACGCCCCCGAAGGCCCGCCACTCACCCGTGGCGAAAAAGAGGGGCTTCGTCTGGCGGTGAAACAGTGCTGGAATATCGGGTCCTCTTCGTCGGATGCCCTGCGCACCACGGTGGTGGTGATGGTGGATATGGACCGCGATGGAAAACCCAAGGCTGTGCGCCTTGCCAGTTGGGACGGACCCAGCCAATCCGCCGCTGATATCGCATATCAGGCGGCCCGCAGGGCAGTTCTGATCTGTGGCCGGTCCGGGTTTGACCTGCCGCAGGAAAAATATGGCCAATGGCGCCAGATCGAGATGACCTTCAACCCGGACAAGATGAGGATCAAATGAGACAGAAACATCGTATTGCAAAGCTGATGTCTGCGGCCATTCTGGCCGGGTTGAGTGCGCTGGGCGGGCCCGTGGGCATCGGGGCGGCCCAAGCGGAACCTCTGCGCATTGTTATTGATGACGGGATCATCGAACCCCTGCCTTTCGCGGCACCCAGTTTTCAGGCTGAAAACGCGGGGGCTGGGGAGTATGCAGCCAATATCTCGCGCCTGGTGGCGGCGGATCTTTCGGGAACCGGGCTGTTTCGGGAAATCCCCGCCTCGGCGCATATTTCGCGCATCACCAGTTTTGCAAGCCCGGTGGCCTATGAGGATTGGCGCGCGATCAATGCGCAGGCGCTGATCACCGGGGCCGTCAGCGAAAGCGGTGGCAACCTGACCGTCAAGTTCCGGGTCTTCGACGTGTTCTCGGGCCAGCCGCTGGGGGAAGGGTTGCAACTTGGCGGCCCGGTCAGTTCGTGGCGACGTATTGCCCATAAGGTGGCGGATACGGTTTATTCGCGCATCACCGGTGAAAGCGGCTATTTCGACAGTCGCGTGGTGTTCGTGGCTGAAAGCGGGCCAAAGAATGCCCGGCGCAAGCGGCTGGGCGTGATGGATTATGACGGCGCGAATGTGCAATACCTGACCGACAGTTCGTCTCTGGTGCTTGCCCCACGCTTTTCGCCCGCCGGCGACAAGGTGCTTTATACCAGCTATGAGACCGGTTTTCCGCAGGTGAATGTGCTGGATGTGACCTCGGTCTCGCGGCGGGTTCTGTCCTCGAAAGAGGGGACGATGACCTTTGCACCGCGTTTCTCACCCGATGGGACGCGTGTGGTCTATTCGCTGTCTGCCGGGGGCAATACCGATCTTTACGTGATGAATGTTAACGGGGGGGGCGAGCGGCGTCTGACCTCGGCGCCCTCAATCGAAACTGCGCCGAGCTATTCGCCGGATGGCCAGTATATCGTGTTTGAAAGCGACCGGTCGGGGACCCAGCAGCTTTATATCATGCCCGCCGCAGGGGGGGAGGCCAAGCGGATTTCCTTTGGCCCGGGCCGTTACGGGACCCCGGTCTGGTCGCCGCGTGGAGATATGATCGCCTTTACCAAGCAAAACTCCGGCCGGTTCCACATTGGCGTGATGCGCACGGATGGCAGCGAAGAGCGCCTGCTGACCGCATCGTTCCTGGATGAGGGGCCGAGCTGGGCCCCCAATGGGCGGGTGATCATGTTTACCCGCGAAAGCCAGGGGGCTGGCGGGGCCCCGGCGCTTTACTCGGTGGATATTTCCGGGCGGAACCTGCGTCGGGTGGTCACGGATGGCCCCGCGTCGGATCCGGCCTGGTCGCCGCTTTTGAAATAGAGGTGGAGATGGGCAGGGCTTGGCCGGTGACGCTGGGGCAGGTTTCCCCTTTCGCCCCGGATCTGCTAGGCTTATCGCTAAACAAGAGCAAAGAATTTATCACCGGACGTGGACACGTCGGACAGGATACAGGAACACATCATGAAAACTATGAGACTGACCGCAATTGTGATTGGCGCGCTGGCATTGGCGGGCTGTTCGAAAAGCCCGGCTGCCGTGGATGGCTATGGGGCTGGGGCGAACCAGATTGTGCCGGGCAGCGCCTCGGACCCGCGTTCCGCGGCCTATTTCCAGCAGACCATCGGGGATCGCGTTTTGTTTGCGGTGGATCAGTCCTCGATCAGCCCGGAAGGGGTGGATGTGCTGATGAAACAGGCGGCGTGGCTTTCGGAAAACCCGGCCTTTACCGCTGTGATCGAGGGGCATGCGGATGAACAGGGCACACGGGAATACAACCTTGCGCTGGGCGCCCGCCGCGCGTCTGCCGTTCAGAATTTCCTGATTGATCGCGGTGTGGCCCCGAACCGCCTGCGCACGGTAAGCTATGGCAAGGAACGTCCGATCGAGATCTGTTCAGACGAGAGCTGCTATGCCAAGAACCGCCGCGCGGTGACGGTGCTGGCGGCAGGTGGCCTGACCAGCTGAGGGAAGCCCCGGTTGGTGTCTGCATCTTGACATTGGCCGGGAGAGAGCTTTGGTTTTCTGAGAAAACTAGAAAACTAGAAAACTAGAAAACTAGAAAACTAGAAAACTAGAAAACTAGAAAACTAGAAAACTAGAAAACTAGAAAACTAGAAAACTAGAAAACTAGAAAACTAGAAAACTAGAAAACTAGTTTTCTGGTTTTGCAAAGAGGAAAGGTGGTTCAGATGCGAGCACAATTGATGGCAGCGACGCTTGCCCTGCTGGGCGGTCTCTCGGTGTTGCCTGCCGTGGCGCAGGACAGGGCGCAGTCCCTCGCTGATGTGCGTCAGGAACTGTCGCTTCTGTATGTCGAGGTTCAGTCGCTCAAGACCGAGCTTTCCACCACCGGTGCCCCGAATGTGGCCCCCGCTTTTGGATCCCCCTCGCAACGCCTGTCCACCATCGAAGGTGAAATGGCGCGGCTCACCGATAAGATCGAACAGCTGGAATTCAGGATCAACCAGATCGTGAAAGACGGCACCAACCGGATTTCCAATCTTGAGTTTCGCCTGGTGGAACTCGAAGGGGGCGATATCAGCCAGTTGGGCGAAACCACCACGCTGGGTGGCGATCTGCCTGCGCCGGTTGCGGTGGCCCCCCCGCCGCCTGCGGGCGGTGAACAGCTTGCGATCGGAGAGCAGGCCGATTTCGATGCGGCCTCTGCGGCGCTTGAGGCGGAACAGTTTGACGAGGCCGCGGCCCTGTTTGCCACTTTCCTTGATACCTATCCCGCCGGACCGCTGGCCGCACAGGCCCAGTTCCAACGGGGCGAGGCGCTGACCGGGGCGGGGGATGTGAAAAACGCGGCCCGCGCCTATCTGAATGCCTTTTCCGGGGCTCCCAACGGGGCCCACGCACCGGATGCGCTGTTTCGACTTGGCCAATCTCTGGGCCGGCTGGGGCAGTTGACCGAGGCCTGCGTGACGCTTTCGGAAGTGGGCAACCGCTTCCCCGGCAATCCGACCGTATCAGATGCCGAAGCAGAACGGGCGGCCTTGGGCTGCCAGTGATTTGGGCAGCCAGTGATGATGTCAGGGATGAACAGGCGGGTCGCAGATTTTCTTACCTCTCGAAACGGGCCGGATGGCCCGTTTTTGCATCTCGGCGTGGCGGTTTCCGGCGGCAGTGACAGCACGGCCCTTCTTCTGTTGTGCCATGACTGGGCGCGGCTGACCGGGGCCGCGATCACCGCATTTACCGTGGATCATGCGTTGCGTGATGGCTCTGCCGATGAAGCGGCGGCGGTGGCAAGGCTGTGTCAGCGGCTCGGCGTCGATCATGAGATCCTGACCTGGCGGGGCTTGGATGGGCAGGGCTCGGACAGGCAGGGCTGGGATGGGCAGGGGAACCTGCAGAATGCGGCCCGGCAGGCGCGTTATCACCTTCTGTCCAAAGCTGCCCGTAAGGCAGGCTGTGCGGCCGTGGCCCTGGGGCACACCAAAGAGGATCAGGCGGAAACCTTCCTGATGCGTCTGGCGCGCGGGTCCGGCGTCGATGGGCTGGCCGCGATGCGTGACGACTGGAGCGCAGATGGAATGCGTTGGCTGCGGCCCCTCCTGTCCGACCGGCGGGCGGCGTTGCGGGAAATGCTTGAGGCGCGCGGGGTGTCGTGGAGCGATGACCCCTCCAATGACAATCCGCGGTTTGACCGGGTGAAAATGCGCCATGCGATGCGGGATCTGGCAGAGCTGGGGCTGGATGTGGACCGGCTTGTGGCCACCGCGCAGGGGATGACACGGGCGCGCTCCGCCCTGACCCGGATGGCGCATGACGCGGCCTGTGCCCTTTGCCGGGTCGAGGCAGGGGATGTGGTGTTTGACACCGAGCCGTTTCGCGAATTGCCGGAAGAGATCCGCCTGCGGCTGTTGGCGGAGGCCGTCCGGTTTGTGTCTTCAACCCCTTACCGGCCACGGCTGGAGGCGCTGTTGCGCTCTCAGGAAGCCGCATGGGACCGGCAGAAAACCACGCTTCAGGGCTGCCTGATCCATCCGCACCGCTCTGGCCTGCGGATCACGCGCGAACTGGCGGCAATCGCGGATCATTCTGTGGCGCCGGGGCAGCTTTGGGATGGGCGCTGGCGGCTGGCGTCGGATCAGGGCGGAGAGATTCGTGCCTTGGGGGAGGGGATTTCCCAGGTCAAGCACTGGCGGGATGCAGGCCTGCCGCGCCCCACAGTGATGGCAAGCCCGGCGCTGTGGTCAAATTACCGTGTGATTGCCGCGCCATTGCTGGATAAACCCGGTGTGGCGGGCGCGAATTGCCGCATTCTGACCGCCCCAAGCTTGACGGATTTCCTTGCATCCGTTTTATCGCATTGAACATGGCGACTTCCGCCCTATTTTAAGGTAAGACGCTCTCTGACCATCGTGTCACGGAAATCAAAGGAGATCCCTCTTGGGCAATGCGAGAAATTTCGCCTTCTGGATTGTGCTGTTTCTGCTGATCCTGACCCTGTTCAACCTGTTTTCAAACGGGCAGGCCTCGATGTCGTCATCGAAGGTCAGCTATACAGAGTTTGTTGCCGCACTGGAGGGGGGACAGGTGCAGTCCGCCACGATTGATGGCGAGGAACTGACCTACCAGGCCTCGGATGGGAAAGTGTTTTCCACTGTTCTGCCCAGCGATTCCGATGTGTCGGACAAGCTGCTGGCGAAAAACGTGGACATCAAGGTTGAGCCGCAGCGGCAATCGGGGTTCATGAGCCTTCTGACCCTGCTCCTGCCGGTGATTCTGCTGATCGGGTTCTGGTTCTTCATGATGAACCGGATGCAGGGCGGTGGCAAAGGCGGCGCGATGGGCTTTGGCAAATCCAAGGCCAAGATGCTGACCGAACGCGAAGGCCGTGTGACCTTTGACGATGTGGCCGGCATTGACGAAGCCAAGGAAGAGCTGGAAGAGATTGTCGAGTTCCTGCGCAATCCGCAGAAGTTTTCGCGCCTTGGCGGCACGATCCCCAAAGGCGCGCTGCTGGTGGGCCCTCCGGGCACTGGTAAAACGCTGCTGGCCCGCGCCATTGCGGGCGAAGCAGGTGTGCCCTTCTTCACCATTTCCGGGTCGGATTTCGTGGAAATGTTCGTGGGTGTCGGCGCGTCACGCGTCCGTGACATGTTCGAACAGGCCAAGAAAAACGCGCCCTGCATCGTCTTCATCGACGAGATCGACGCCGTGGGTCGTCATCGTGGCGCCGGTTATGGTGGCGGCAATGACGAGCGCGAACAGACGCTCAACCAGCTGCTGGTTGAAATGGACGGGTTTGAGGCCAATGAGGGTGTTATCATCCTGGCCGCGACCAACCGTCGTGACGTTCTGGACCCGGCGCTCTTGCGTCCCGGCCGTTTCGACCGTCAGGTCACCGTGCCGAACCCGGACATCAAGGGTCGTGAGAAGATCCTTGGCGTGCATGCCCGCAAAGTGCCGCTGGGCCCGGATGCGGATATGCGCATCATTGCGCGTGGTACGCCGGGGTTTTCGGGTGCTGATCTGGCAAACCTTGTGAATGAGGCCGCGCTGATGGCTGCGCGCGTGGGCCGCCGATTTGTCACCATGGAAGATTTCGAGAACGCGAAAGATAAGGTGATGATGGGGGCCGAGCGCCGTTCGATGGTGCTGACGGATGATCAGAAGGAAAAGACCGCTTATCACGAAGCGGGGCACGCCGTGGTTGGCCTCAAGCTGCCGCAATGTGATCCGGTCTATAAGGCGACCATTATCCCGCGCGGCGGTGCGCTGGGTATGGTGGTGTCCCTGCCCGAGATCGACCGCCTGAACTGGCATCTGTCGGAATGTGAAGAAAAGCTGGCGATGACCATGGCGGGCAAGGCGGCCGAAATCATCAAATATGGTGCAGAGAACGTCTCGAACGGCCCCGCTGGCGACATCCAGCAGGCATCGGGTCTGGCGCGCGCCATGGTGATGCGCTGGGGCATGTCCGACAAGGTCGGCAATATCGACTATGCCGAAGCGGCTGAGGGCTATTCGGGCAATACCGCCGGTTTCTCGGTTTCGGCCCATACCAAAGAGCTGATCGAGGATGAGGTGAAACGCTTTATCCAGAACGGCTATGACACCGCGTTCAGGATCCTCACCGAACATAAAGAGGAGTGGGACCGTCTGGCGCAGGGCTTGCTTGAATACGAAACCCTGACGGGTGCGGAAATTCAGCGCGTGATGGATGGTCAGCCGCCGCAGGCCGGCGATGATGAGGCCGACACCCCGGATGATGGCGCCGCTTCGGTCACGGCCATTCCGAAAACCAAGCCGCGGGTAAAGCCCAGTGCCGGTGGGGATGCGGAACCGGAACCCACCGCATAAGCCACAACAAAGATAAAAGACACCGCCCCGAGGGAACCCTTGGGGCGGTTTTCATTTGTCCGGTCTGCATACGAAAGCGACATGCCGCCGATCCGGGTAAAAGAGATTTCAATACAGGGTGTTGCCTGTAGCAATGAGGGTGCGCTGGGCAGCCCTTAAGAGAGAAGGCCTGCCTTGGAGAGATGGGTTAGGAGTAAAAGATGGACGATCTCGGGTTTTTCAAATTCATCTGGCGGTTCAATGCGCTGGCGCTTGCCGGCATATTGGTTCTGGTTGCGGGGGTTTTTACCTGGCAGGTTGTGCTTAAAGATGTGCTGCGCGATCGCAGCGCGCGGGAAGTGGTCAATATTGATCCGGAGGATACGACCCTTGTTGAAACCCGTGTGATCCGCGTGAACGGGCCGGTGGCCGGGCAGGGGCTGTTTCGGGTGAGCCTGGTGGCCGAACAGGGATATGACAGCGGTTATGCCTCAAAAGATACTTATGATTCGGTGTTGAACACGGGGTTCTATGATCCATCGACGGGCGTGACCCGTTGGGTCTTTTCCGGCAACGAGCAGCTGATCACCAATGTCGAAGGGCTCTATGGTGAAACGCCGGGGGAACAGCGCGTGAAGGACCGGCCCGTGCGGGGATATCTGCTGACATTTGTGGATCAGGACAGCTCCGGCGACAGGCGCCTGTCGCATTCCGACCGGAAATCGGTGATGGCGCTTGGCCCGGACGGGCAGGGCGGCACGGTGATCTTGTCTGACCTGACGGCGGCCCCTCAGATCTGGGGATTGGAAGGGGGCGCGGTTGTGCTGTTTTACGAAAAGGACGGCGCGCGGTTCTCGGCCCAATATGATCCCGACACAGGCACGCTTGGTCGGGTTTCTGAAATTCTTTATCCCTGAGGGGATGCGCTTTGCAGATGGGGTGGGCCGCTGTGTTTGGCCGGGCAGGGCTTCAGCCCCCGGCCTGCCCCTTGCCTGTCCTGTCCAGCCCGCCTGACGGGCTGGAGGATATCTTGACCTTACAGCGCCCGCGCCTGGGCAAATGAAAGAAGGCACTTGCTGTTCTCATCCCACAGGTGCAGCCGCGCATTGGCAAAGCTTTCGCGGATCGTCATCGTATAGGCTTCTTCGGCAAGTTCAGCATGATCGCGCAGCACGTCGGGCAGGCGGTAGAACGGGATGCGGCTGTAAAGGAGCGTGTGGCTCTGTCCCATTCAGGCACAATAAACACATCATCGGGATTGAGAGCAGCAATAGCCCTCTTCAATTCAGGTCGCGCGGTCATGGTTTTCCCGCTCGCCTTTTCGCTGAAAATGAGTTCACAGCCCTCTGCCTTCAGGGCGGCAAGCTGTCGGTCGATATTCTGTTGCGGTGTGCTGACGCGGGCATATCCAGTTTATGCAACAGACTTATGCAACATCCAAGTTATTGGAAATAAAGAGGGCAGGGGAGTGTTGCAAAAGTTCTGACATTTGCAACACCAAAATATCAGCGCATTACGAACGCAACCTGCTAAATGCGAATGCTATTGGATAACAAACAAACACTGCGTATTTAT
Organism: Aliiroseovarius crassostreae; assembly: GCF_001307765.1. Classification (GTDB taxonomy): domain Bacteria; phylum Pseudomonadota; class Alphaproteobacteria; order Rhodobacterales; family Rhodobacteraceae; genus Aliiroseovarius; species Aliiroseovarius crassostreae. The sequence continues at coordinate 171,574 of NZ_LKBA01000006.1, read as the reverse complement.
CCATTCAAATATTGCTCTGGTTTTGCAATGTTTCAGGTGAAAAAAATTATAGGGATTCAAACTATGGAATTTGTACTTTTGATGCTTTTAGACTTTAGGCCTGCAAATCAAGGATACCACATTTTCACAGCCGAGTTTAACAGCAAAGATAATTGCTTGAGGGCGGCAGAACATTACATCTCAGCTATGTATACCGTACCATCATTGCTTTATGGTGATTTTGTCGACTATTTAGAATGGGCAGATTTACCCAACTCCGCCATTACCAATGGCGACGAAGCCGCTCAGTCTTTCGTCGTATTCTCCACTGTCCCAATAGATGGTATAGAGAACCGGCAAATCGCAACTTTCACATGTGCTCCTAAATGACCCGCTAATTTCGGGTAGCTTCCCAACACCTCACCACTAGGCGTCCCACGTCGATGCTCTGCCACCCAATCGAAGGCAGTTTCCAAATGATTTTGGAAACTGCCACGTGGCGAACGTAGGGGTAGCAAGAGCAAGGGCGACAGCTAGAATTTTTTTGCCGCGCGAGGCATGCCCGCAGGGCAGGGGAAAACAATCTGGCTGGCGGGCCCCCCACCTGTTCCCTGCCTGTCCCGTCCAGCCCGCCTGACGGGCTGGAGGATATCTTGACCTTACAGCGCCCGCGCCTGGGCAAATGAAAGAAGGCACTTGCTGTTCTCATCCCACAGGTGCAGCCGCGCATTGGCAAAGCTTTCGCGGATCGTCATCGTATAGGCTTCTTCGGCAAGTTCAGCATGATCGCGCAGCACGTCGGGCAGGCGGTAGAACGGGATGCGGCTGTAAAGGTGATGCACATGGTGGATGCCGATATTGGCGCTGAACCATTGCAGCAGTTTCGGCAGGCGGTAATAGGACGAGCCATGCAGGGCGGCTTCGTGCAGGTTCCAGTTCTCGTTCATATCCCATTGGGTGGTTTCGAACTGGTGCTGCACGTAAAACAGCCACACACCAGCGGTGGCCGCGACCAGCGTGGTGGGAACAAAGATCAACAGAAGCGGCATCAGCCCGCCAAACCAGTAGATCGCGCCAAGTGCTGCGATGATCGCGAGGTTGGTCAGCATCGCGCTGATCCAGTAGCGGGCGCTGTTCATCAACCCGATCGGCAGGCGGTTCTGCAGATAAAAGAGATAGCTGGGGCCAAGGCCGAACAGGGTCACCGGGTGGCGGTAAAGGCGGTAATGCAGCTGCCCCCAGCGCGACAGCGCGTTATATTCCGCCACGGTCAGAGTATGGACATCCCCCATCCCGCGCTTATCCAGATTGCCGGCGGTTGAGTGGTGCACGGAATGGGTGCGCCGCCACACGTCATAAGGGGTGAGGGTCAGAACCCCCAGCCCGCGGCCGATCCAGTCGCTAAGCTGTCGGTTCTTGTAATAGGCCCCGTGGCCACAATCATGCTGGATCGCAAAAAGTCGCAGCAGGAAGGCCGCATTCAAAACGGACAGCGCAAATGCCAGCACATAGCTGACGGACAGTGCCCACCAGGCCAGCGCCCAGAGGGCGAGGAAGGGCAGGAGGCTGATGGCAAGCTCGATGCTGCTGCGCAGGGTGTCCGGATCGCGGTATTCCGCCAGGGTCGAAACCCATTCACGCGCCGAGCGTGTGCCAGGTTGCGTTTCTGTTTTTGCCTGTGTTTTTGTCTGTGTCCGGGGGGAACTGTTTGCTGCCATCTGCCTGTCATGTCCTGTCTATGCCCGGTTCGGATAGACTATTCACAGCCTCTTGCAAAGCAAATGCGGTCGAAAAGCGGATATCGGCCCTCCGTGGGGATGAAAGACGCCGCCCACGCGGAGTGTTTGCAACCTTGGGGCGGGTCAGATGCGATGACACCCCGTGAAACGGATAAAGGCGTATCTTTCCTGAGGGGCGTGCGCATCATGCGGCAATGCAGCATAAAAATTGCTGCGATTGCGAGGGTGGCCCATGGGCAATGCTGAATACCATCGCATCCCATTTCGACGAATTTGGCGGGCATTATGTCGCAATCCATCCTATGCGCTTCCCATTCCCCCGATATGCAAGGTGCAGACAAAATTCGCACCCCATTTACCAAGGGAACCAGCAGATGGCTTACAAAACCGACATCGAAATCGCCCGCGAGGCAAAGAAACGTCCGATCAAGGAGATCGGCGAAAAGATCGGCATCGCTTACGAGCACCTGATGCCCTATGGCCACGACAAGGCCAAAGTTTCGCAGGAGTTCATCAACTCGGTTCAGGACCGTGAAGACGGCAAGCTGATCCTGGTGACCGCGATCAACCCGACCCCGGCCGGTGAAGGCAAAACCACCACCACCGTTGGTCTGGGCGATGGCCTGAACCGCATCGGTAAGAACGCGATGATCTGTATCCGCGAAGCTTCCCTTGGGCCGAACTTCGGCATGAAAGGTGGGGCTGCTGGTGGCGGTTATGCGCAAGTTGTGCCGATGGAAGAGATGAACCTGCACTTCACCGGTGACTTCCACGCCATCACCTCGGCCCACTCGCTTCTGTCGGCCATGATCGACAACCACATCTACTGGGGCAACGAGCTGGAAGTCGACGAGCGTCGTGTGGCATGGCGCCGTGTGGTTGACATGAACGACCGCGCGCTGCGTGACATTGTCGTGTCGCTGGGTGGCGTGTCGAACGGTTTCCCGCGTCAGGGCGGCTTTGACATCACCGTGGCTTCGGAAGTGATGGCGATCCTGTGTCTCGCCAGCGACCTGCAGGACCTGCAAAAGCGTCTGGGCGACATCATCGTGGCCTATACCCGCGAACGCACCCCGATCTACTGCCGTGACATCGGTGCAGACGGCGCAATGACCGTTCTGCTCAAGGACGCGATGCAGCCGAACCTGGTGCAGACTCTGGAAAACAACCCGGCCTTCGTGCATGGCGGCCCGTTCGCCAACATCGCGCATGGCTGTAACTCGGTGATTGCCACCAAGACCGCGCTGAAACTGACCGACTATGTTGTGACCGAAGCCGGTTTCGGTGCTGACCTTGGCGCCGAGAAGTTCATGAACATCAAATGCCGCAAGGCAGGGATCGCCCCGTCGGTTGTGGTTCTGGTTGCCACCGTGCGGGCGATGAAAATGAACGGCGGCGTGGCCAAGGCTGACCTGGGTGCCGAAAACGTGGATGCGGTGAAGAACGGCTGCGCCAACCTGGGCCGTCACATCGAGAACCTGAAATCGTTCGGCGTGCCGGTTGTGGTTGCCATCAACCACTTCGTCACCGACACCGAGACCGAAGTTCAGGCCGTGAAGGATTACGTTGAAGGCCACGGTTCTGAGGCGATCCTGTCGCGTCACTGGGAACTGGGGTCGGAAGGTTCCGAAGACCTGGCGCGCCGCGTGGCTGAAATTGCCGACGCCGATGTTGCCAGCTTCTCCCCGATCTACCCCGATGACATGTCGCTCTTCGATAAGATCGACACCATCGCCAAGCGCATCTACCGCGCGGACGAGGTTCTGGCCGACAAGAAGATCCGTGATCAGCTGAAAGCCTGGGAAGATGCCGGTTATGGCAACCTGCCGGTCTGCATGGCGAAAACCCAGTACAGCTTCTCGACCGATCCGAACCTGCGCGGTGCGCCCACCGGCCACTCGGTTCCGGTGCGCGAAGTGCGCCTGTCGGCAGGGGCTGGGTTCATCGTGGTTGTCTGCGGCGAGATCATGACCATGCCGGGGCTGCCCCGCACCCCGGCCGCGATGAGCATCGGCCTCAACGCGGAAGGCGAAATCGAGGGTCTTTTCTAAGACACTTGACCAAGGGGGGCGACACGCCCCCCTTCCTCTATCAAAAACCTGTCTGAGTGATTCTGTCACATCCAGACAAAGGACCAAGATACATGAGCGCAACAATCATTGACGGCAAGTCCATTGCCGCAAACATCCGTGAAGAGGTGGCCACGAAGGCCGCAAAGCTGGCTGCAAAAGGCTGGCAACCGAAACTCGTATCGCTCTCTGTGGGGGATGTGGCCGCGGCAGAGCTTTATGTGCGCAACCAGCAACGCACGGCGGAAAGTGCGGGGGTTGAGTTTGAGGCACGCAACTATCCGGCGGAAACCTCGCTCGAACAGCTGACCGGCATCATTCAGGGTCTGAACGCGGATCCGCGCGTGAACGGCATTATTATCCAGCGCCCGCTGCCGGATCACATCCCGGTCAAGACCTTCCAGAAACTGGTCCACCCGCTGAAAGACGTGGAAGGGATGCACCCGGCCTCGATCGGCAATATCGTTTATAATGATCTGGCCCTTGGGCCCTGTACCGCTGTGGCAGCCGTGGAAATCCTGAAAACCCTGCCGATTGATATCGAGGGTCTGAACGTGACCGTGATTGGTCACTCGGAAATCGTTGGCAAACCGATTGCCTTCCTGCTGATGGGGCTGGGGGCAACCGTGACTGTCTGTCACCACATGACCCGCTCAGTTGCGATGCATTCGCGCGCCGCAGATGCGGTGTTCGTGGCCGTTGGCAAACCCGGTCTGGTGACGGGGGACATGCTGAAACCGGGCTGCGCGGTGATTGATATCGGCATCAACCGCGTGGATGGCAAAACCGTGGGGGATGCGGATATGGAAAGCTGCAAGGAGGTGGCCGGCTGGATCACCCCTGTGCCGGGCGGTGTTGGCCCGGTGACGGTTGCGATGCTGATGTCCAACGCGGTACATGCCACCGAAATGCAAATGAATCACTACCGGGATGCCTATGCCCGGACGGACTATTAAGGGAGAGCGGGAATGAGTGCTCAGATCATCGACGGCAAAGCCTTTGCGGCTGGTGTGCGTGAAAAAGTGGCCGCCCATGTGGCGCGTCTGAAAGAAGAGAACGGCATCACCCCGGGTCTGGCCGTTGTGCTGGTGGGCGAAGATCCCGCGTCGCAGGTCTATGTCCGCTCGAAGGGCAAGCAGACTGTCGAAGTGGGCATGAACTCTTATGAGCACAAGCTCGACGCTGACACCTCGGAAGAGGATCTGCTGGCGCTGATCGACAAGCTGAACAATGATCCCGCCGTGCATGGCATTCTGGTTCAGCTGCCGCTGCCCGGTCACCTGAACGAAGACCTTGTGATCAACTCGATCGACCCGGCCAAGGATGTGGACGGGTTCCATATCTCGAATGTGGGCCTGCTGGGCACCGGTCAGAAGTCGATGGTGCCCTGCACGCCGCTGGGCTGCCTGATGATGCTGCGCGACCACCACGGATCGCTGTCCGGTCTGAACGCCGTTGTGATCGGCCGCTCGAACATCGTGGGCAAGCCGATGGCGCAACTGCTGCTTGGCGATAGCTGCACCGTCACCATCGCGCATTCGCGCACCAAAGACCTGCCGGATGTTGTCCGTCGCGCCGACATCGTGGTTGCCGCCGTGGGCCGCCCGGAAATGGTGCCCGGCGACTGGATCCGCGAAGGTGCCACCGTGATCGATGTGGGCATCAACCGGATCGAACGTGATGGCAAGAACAAGCTGGTCGGCGACGTGGATTTTGAGAGCGCGTCCAAAGTGGCAGGCGCGATCACCCCGGTGCCGGGCGGCGTCGGCCCGATGACCATCGCCTGCCTGCTGGCCAACACCCTGACCGCCTGTTGCCGCGCCAACGGCCTGGCCGAGCCGGATGGGCTGACGGCGTAAGCTGAGGGCTTAAGAGAATTGAGATGGCGTCAGGGGAACCTGGCGCCGTTTTTTTGTTTGTCGATCGATGCGCTTGGAGTGAAACTCTTGAAGTTACATTTCTCAATTAAAGGGGCGTGTTACACCACCACCTCTTTGACATGATAATCATGATGTATCCCAGCAACTAGTAATGTCTTTTCTAGAGGAATTTGCGCTTCCCTTGCAGAGTTGTAGATTTCGACAATCTCATTTGAACTAAGAGTAGCGTCTATCGCCGCACGGGCCTGATCTCTGCGATGCTCGTCGCGCATGTCCATTATGGCAAAAGGATCATAGAATCGCTTTGCATTTGATCGAAGGCACGATCTGAGCAAATCATCTTGATCTAAGCTCTGACAAATCAATCGTTCAAGGAAAAGACGAAGGTTAACACCTTTGGGTGCACGTATTTGTCGAATGATAGCGCCGTTACTTGCATACTGAGTGATTAAGTATTCTGTTTTCTTAGTCATCTGGTCTCCTGAACACCTACGGTCCGTTGATGGACTTAGAGCACATGGTGGCCATTAACTGGCCGCCCCTCCCTCAATCCTTAAACTCCGCCTTCCGTTTCTGCATCCCTGCCATCACCGCCTCCATCTGATTTGGCGTGCCCATCAGACCCTCTTGCGCTTTGCTCTCAGCAATCAGCGTCTCGCGGGTGCCCATCAGCTCGGTGTCGCGGATCAGGGCTTTGGCGGCGCGGATGGCGTCGGGGGATTTTGAAGCGATCTCGGTGGCGATGGCGTGGGCGCGCTCCAGCGGCGTGTCAGAGATCTCGGTCACAAAACCCCAATCGAGTGCGGCGGGGGCCTCGAATTGTTCGGCCGAATAGGTCAGTTTGCGGATCACGTCGCCCCGCGCCAAGCGGCGCATCAGGACCATGCCGCCCATGTCGGGGATGATGCCCCAGCGGCCCTCCATGATCGAAAACCGCGCTTCAGGCGCAGCAATGCGCATATCCGCGCCCAGTATGATCTGGAACGCGCCGCCGAACGCATAGCCATGCACCGCAGCAATCACTGGTTGGGGCATCTCGGCCCAGACCATGCTGGCGGCTTGGAACAGGTTGGAGTTCCCATGGGTGCGTTCCAGAAACACGCCGCCCTGCATCGCGTATTGCGCGATTTGCGGCATGGCGTTCAGGTCGAGACCTGCGGAAAACGCGGGCCCGTCGCCGGTCAGCACCACCGCGCGAATGTCCTTGCGTGCGGCCAAACTCTCGCCTGCATCCACGATGGCGCGGATCATATCCAGATCCAGCGCATTGCGCTTGTCCGCGCGGGTCAGGGTGACGGTGGCAATTTGATTGGCTTCGGTGATGGTAACGCGGTCTGACATATGGGGCTCCCTTTGGGGCATCATGGACAATGAGAAAGACGGAGCAAGGGATCACGTCGCGGCAGGGGCGATGGAAATCGGGACCGGCACCATTGTGCCCAACAGGGCCGCAACCAGTTTGCGCTGCGTGCCGGTGATGCCCCAGACCTTGGCTTCGACCGTGATCAGCCGGCGCCCGACCCGCAGAACCTGCCCTTGGGCGACCAGCCGATCAGCCTTGGCAGGGGACAGGAGGTTGATCTTGATCTCAGCGGTCAGCACATCGTGATCCGGTGGCATCAGCGTCATTGCCGCATAGCCCGCGGCGGTGTCGCCAAGGCCGAACGTCAGGGCCGCATGGCCAAACCCGTGCTGCTGGCGGTTGCCCTCCAGGATCGGGGCGGACAGGTGGCAGCTTCCGTCTTCGAGGTGATCGAGACTGGCCCCGAAACTTTTCATCATGTTCTGGGCGGCGAAGCTTTGCTGGATTTGGGTGGTGCGTTCGGGGGTCATGTCGGGCTCTCCTGATCCGGCAAGGCTAACACGCCGCAGGGTGCCCCCAACCGAAACGTGGCGTCATACGGATTGCGATCCGCCCCGACGAAGGAGGCTCAACGGGGCATCGGGATTGGACGGGGTGGTTGGCCGAGCAAAACAGCGAGGGCGTGGGCGGAGAGCAATCTGCGAAAAACCGGGTCATGACTGAACAGTCCGCCGGTAAACGTGCCGAAACCAGCATGTGAAATCGGCGGGAAGGGGGGCCATGAGGGCAGGATAGAAAATTCCAGGATAAGGTGAAATTGCTCATTTCGACGCGCCGGAAAATCGCTGGGCAATCGTATTAGGCAGGACGACTAAAGGAGTAGAGCGATGTTGACACTGCGCCAATGGGCCACGCCGCTGACGGTAGGATCCTTTCTTGTGATGGGCGTGACAGGGATGCTGATGTTTTTCCGCATGAACACCTTTCTGGGGAAGGTGATCCATGAGTGGGCGGGCTGGATGATGCTGATTGGTGTCGGGGCGCATATACTGCTGAACTGGCGCGCCCTGACCACCTATTTCAAGCGCCCACTGGCGATGTGGATCATGAGTGTTGGGGCCGCGTTGACGTTGGCAACTCTGCTTCCGGTCGGTGGCACAAACGGGCCCCCCATTCGCAGTGTGGTGATGGCGGTTGCGCAGGCAGATGAGGCAACGTTGATGGCCCTGTCCGGGCATGATCTGCAAGAGGGCCGCACCCTTCTGTCCGAAGCAGGCGTAGATCTGCAGCCGGGCCAAAGCCTTGCAGACGCGACAGACGGCGATTTCGGCCTGCAGTCCGCAGCCCTGTCCGCGCTCTTCGCATCCGGTGATGATCATTAAAGCGCCCCGCCTTATACCTGAAGCAGGGATAAGGCGGGGCGTAGCGCAACATACGAGCGTTTCGCGCGATCCGCCACAAATCAGCATTTCAGGTTTTGGGCGGAACGCTTTCATCTCAGAATTCGCCGGTTCCGTCCCTGACCGGCATAAAAATCGGGCGGGATCTGACATGCAGTGCCCGCCCGGTTAATCGTCATTCGCTTAGTGAATGATCTCGCGGTCGCTGACGAACATGTTTTCCCAGGCGCGGTCGATCAGTTCCGGGGACATCTGGTAGGGGATGCCCTCGAATTCACAGATCGAAATCATCTGGTCGATCAGGAAAACCGGCTGATAATTGGCATAGACATTGTCGATGGTCGGGTATTTTTCCCGCAGCAGATAGACCAGTGCCTCTTCGTTCAGCGGCATCTTTTTCTTGCGCGCCACAAGCGCAAAGATTTTCAGGAACCCTTCCTGGTCCGGCCCGTCGATGATGATCTTGTAAAAGATCCGCCGCAGGGCCGCCTTGTCGAAGATTTCGTTCGGGTGGAAGTTGGTCGAGAAAATGACCAGCGTGTCAAACGGCACCTCGAACTTCTCACCCGATTGCAGGGCCAGAATATCCTTGTTCTCTTCAAGCGGCACAATCCAACGGTTGATCAGCGCCTGCGGTGGTTCGGACTGGCGGCCAAGGTCGTCGACGATGAACACGCCGCCTGAGGACTTCAATTGCAAAGGTGCGGTATAGGTGCGCGCGGTGGGGTTGTATTTCAGATCCAGCATGTCGAGGGTGAGTTCCCCCCCGGTGATCACGGTCGGCCGGTCGCACAGCACATAGCGGCGATCAAATTTCGAGGAGGAGCGCCGCAGGCTGTTGGGGTCATCCAGGTGATCTTCGGCCGCGGCATGCACAATCGGATCGTAGACGGTGATGATCTGCCCCGAATAGACAATCGCGCGCGGCACATAGATCTTGTCACCAAGGGCGTCGCGGATCCCGTTGGAAATCGAGGACTTCCCGTTGCCCGGCGGGCCATACATCAGGATCGAACGGCCTGAGCCCACTGCGGGGCCAAGCTGGTCCAGCAGGTTGGGCGGCAGGATCAGGTGCCCCATGGCTGAGGTCAGCTGTTCGCGGGTCATCTGGATGTTGCGGATCGACTGGCGTTTCATCTGCTGGGCATAGACCTCCATCGGCACCGGCATGGCGCCGTAATATTCCGACTGGGCCAGCGCATCCAGCGCCCGCGCCTTGCCGGCATCGGACAGGCGATACCCCATTTCCGAGCTTTGCGCACCGGCATGCATCGTGCCCATGGCCTGGATCAGCGATTGCTCGCGGCAGATATCAATCAGTTCCTGCACCACGCGGCCGGGCAGGGCGAGGGTGCGTTCCAGGTCGCTGACGCGTTCCAGGTTGGTGCGGAACATGGTCTTGAGCAGGACGTCCCGCATCATCACCATGGTCAGCCCGGTCTCCTCCAGCCTGCGCAGAGGAGGGGGTGCAATCATTTCGTTTGCGTGAATATTCATGCCTGTCATCCTCACCCAAATCTTGCGATTCTTGCTCTTTTCCGCCAGAAACAAGGCCAAAATCACAATGAACACACGCCCGATAAAGGGCGCTTCATCATTTGGTACAGGGGAAAGAGGGCAGGCATGAGCAAAGAAAAAGGCATCATTTTGGCGGCGGTGCAGATCGCATTTTTTGCCCTTTTTTCCGGGGTGTTACTGGCAAAGGGGGGGCTTTTTGTCGGGCAGCATGAAGGGGATACGCTGCATCTGTTGCAGATCCTGACACGGATGAGCGCAGGGCAGGTGCCGCATCTGGATTTCGTGACCCCGATCGGGGCGATGGCATTTCTGCCGATTGTGCTGTTTTCCAAGATGGGCATCGGCTTTGGTCACAGTTTTCTCTATGGTCAGGTGCTGGTCGGGGCGGCGTTCCTGCCGGCCATCTGGTGGGTGTCGATGACGCGACTGGCGGGGATCTGGCGCCATGTCTTTGCCATTGCGATGATCGTGCTGTGCCTTGGGTTGATCCATGGCGAGGCAGACCAGCTTCTCTCCGTGTCGATGCATTACAACCGGTGGGCCTGGGTGGCGGCTTTTGTGGCGATCCTGACCGCGCTTCTGCCCAGTCGCTTTGCCGACAGCCCGGTGCTGGATGGCATTCTGATTGGCGCGGCTTTCGTGGTCATGGCGATGATCAAGGTCACCTATTTCGCGGCCTTTTCCCCACCGGTTCTGGTGGCGCTGCTGACCCGTGGGGCGGGGCGGACCGTCCTGTGGGCGCTGGTTATGGGGCTTGTTGGTGTTGGGCTGATCACGCTTTACGCGGGCACTCCGGTTTACTGGCTGCTTTATCTTGCCGATCTTCTGAATGTTGCGGGCAGTGAGTTCCGCTCCTCCCCGGGCCTGCCGCTGGGCAAGGTGATCAGTGCCCCTGCCTACCTGCCCGGCACGGCGCTTGCGCTGGTGGCGGTGATCTTGCTACGTCAGGCCGGGCGGATGCGTGAGGGGCTGGTGCTTCTTTTGCTTCTGCCGGGCTTTGTCTATGTGACCTATCAGAATTATGGAAATGATCCGCAATGGATCGGACTTGTCGGGCTTTTGCTGATCTCTCTTCTGCCGGCGCAACCGGTGACCAACGGGCTTGGCTGGGACCTTGGCCGGGGAATGGTGATTGCGGCAAGCTGCGCCTTTGTGCTGGCCACGCCGTCATTTCTCAATATCGCGCAAAGCCCGTTTCGCCACCTGATGACGGATGTGGAGGATTTCGTGCCGTTCCTGCCGGATGTGGCCCAAAGCGAGGATCTGCAGGCCAGACGGGTGCGGGCCAACCTGATCAATGTCTCCCGGCCATTTGACGGGCCGGATACCATTTTTGCGGCGTCCTATCTGGCCAAGGACCGTGAGGATGAAAAGCTGGTGTTCAAAGGCGAAGAGTTCCCCTCCTGCGTGCTGGAAAGCGGCATGATGGCGTGGTTCCGGGGGGTGGCGGATGATCTGAACGCGGCGGGCCTGGTGCAGGGCAAGTCCATTTTTGTCGCGGATATCCTTGCCAGCTATTGGTTGTTCGGGGCCGGAGAGCCGCTGCAGCGCGGGGCGCCGTGGTATTATGGCGGGCTGACGGGGATTGAAAACGCGGATCTGCTGCTTGTGCCGAGCTGCCCCCAGTCAGGGGAATTGCGCAAGCTGGTTCTGGAAGAAATCAGCGAGACGGAATGGGTGCAGGATGTGACGGAACTTCGCCGTACGGGGGACTATGTTCTTTATCAGCTTCCAGATTTAAAGAATTGAAATACATAAAAAACCCGCCGGATCACGGCGGGTTTTCGGGGCCCATATTTTCATGGTCCAGATTGGGGTCACATCCCGGTTGAGGCGCTGAGGGCGAGGTGAAGGGTCAGGCTGGCCCCCAGGCATAATCCCATCGGAAAATCCTTGCGCTGCCAGCTTTCCCAATCGGGTGTTTTGCGACGCACCGCCGGGATTGCTCGGGCCAGACGGTGCAGGGCAAAGCCCACCAGCAGCGTGGCGCTGAACAGGAACAGGAAATCGGCAATGTCCGGCAGGGCGATGAACGGCGCCATTGCGGCGGCAAATTTGGCATCCCCTGCGCCAAATGCGCCGGCAAGATTGAACACAAAGCCCAGAACCAGAACCACCAGAAGATGCAGGTAACGCCAGGCATAGTCCTCAAGCGGCAGGGCGATCAGACCAACCACCGCATAGACCGCCAACAAGGCGATGACAGCCTTGTTGGGGATTTTCATCCGCTTCAGATCACTTACCGCCGCCCAGACGCAGATCGGTGCCGCGAAGGGCAAGAACCACAGGGCGGCGCTGGCGCCTTGCGCCATGGTCAGGTCAGCCATTGGAGACGTTGTTTTCCAGTGCTTCCAACGCCCGCACGGCGGCCTCGAAATACTGCGGGTGGGTGTTGATTGCGTCTTCCAAAAGCCCCTTGCCGATGGTGATATCCCCCTGTTTGATCGCTGACAGCGCCAGCGTGTGCAACAGCTGCGCCCGCTCGGCCTGGGTGGTTTTCAGGATCGGCAGGTCATATTTGCGCTGCGCCCCCCGGGCCAGAACAAGATTGTTCTTGGCCGTGAACAGGGTGGGGTCAAAACTCAGGGCCTCGGCAAACAGTTTCTCGGCGCCTTTGTAATCGGCACGGGTCAGTTTCGAATAGCCCCAGTTGTTCAGGACCGAGGAAGGTTTGGTCGACAGACCCACGGCGGTTTCATAGAAACTGTCGGCCTTTTTCCATTCCTTCTTGCTGTCAGCGACCATGGCCTCAAGCCGATAGCGTTTATAGGTCTCGAATGTGGGGGGCACCTTGTCGAGCTCAATCTCGGCGCGTCCCCAATTGCCAGAGCGGATCAGCGCATCGGCCAGCCCGACACGATCTTCATCGGTGGCCCCGGGCAGGGACATCACGGTTTCCCATGCTGCGACCGCACGGGCGGGTTGTTTGGCACGGATCAGTGATTTGGCCAGCCCGCGCTGCAGGTCAACCCGTTTGGGTTGGCCTTTGGTGGCGCGCAGAAAGTAGGCCACGGCCTCTTCGGGGTCGCCCACGGTCAGCATGATGTCATTGAGGTTGTTTTCGTCGATGACATTCACATCGGCCAGCGCCCGTTCCACATCTTCCGAGGTGCCGGGTTTCTGACAGGCGGTCAGCGCAAGGGCGCTGCCCAGACACAAGGTCATAAGGATAGAATGGCGCATGTCTGCGTCCTCTGCTGCTCAATTTCACTCGCGCATGGCCCTTATGAACTCTAGAGCGTCGACAGCAGAAGATAGTTCCCTTGCCCCCGACGCATCAGCGCGAAGTTGTTTTCATTAACCGGATCATAATCCGGGTTTTTCAATCTGGCGAGGGCCAGACGCAAATTCTCGCGAATATCGGCAGATTGGCCACTATCCAGCCCGAAAGCGATGCGGAATATACGTGCGGCTTCGGGGATTTCGCCTTTTTCCATCAGCACCACGCCCAGGTTGTTCCAGGCCGGGACAAAGTTTTCGTCCTTTTTGACAGCCTGGCGCAGCAGGGTTTCTGCCTGTCCCAGGCGACCAAGCTTGAGGTTGGCTGAGCCGACCGCAGAGAGCACATCGACGGTCAGCCCATGATCCGCCGCCGACCGCAGATAGGCCTTGAGGGCGAGTTCATATTCTTCCGCAGCCATCAGCCGGTGCCCGACCAGCAGGCCATCCACGCTTGCCTCCCCCCGTTTCAGGCCGCTCGGGGCATAGGGATTGTCGTCGGTACGGGTGGTGCCAAGTGAAGACCCCTGACAGCCGACAAGTGCGGCCATCAGGGGCAGGATCACGATGAAGGGGTGGAAACGGGTCACCCTGAACTCCTTGCGGGCACCAGACCGCTGGGATCAGAACCCGGTGTTCTGAAGGGTCTGGGCGATACTGTAAACCGACGGCCCAAGCAGAATGATCAGCAGGGGCGGCACGGTCAGCATCATTGTGGCAAGTGTCATCTTGGTGGGCAAGGTATTTGCCTTTTCTTCGGCCCGCATCACGCGTTTGTCCCGCATTTCGGCAGAAAAGACACGCAGGGCTTCGGCGATCGAGGTGCCGAACGTGGCAGATTGGATCAGCACGGTCACAAAGCTTCCCACGTCCTGAACGCCGCATCGTTCCGACATGTCGCGCAGAACCTGCACGCGGTCTTTACCGGCCTTGACCTCATAGCTGACAATCTCGAACTCGTCCGCCAATGAGGGGTAGCCTGCGCGAATTTCCTGCGACACGCGGATGATGGACTGATCAAGCGACTGGCCAGCCTCGACGCAGACAAGCATCATGTCCAGGGCGTCGGGAAAGCCATTGGTGATCTCTTCCTTGCGAGCCTCCACCCGGCGGGTGATCCAGTATTTGGGCAGCATATACCCCGCGATACCGGGGCCCAGGATCCACAAGACCTTGGCGGTTGAGCTGAGCTGGATCGTCGGGTTTTGGGATTTCAGGAACACGATCAGAACGCCGAACAGCAGCAGGCCAATCCCCAGGGCAAACTGCGCAAAGTGATAGGTGCGCACAGCGTCTTTCCCGGAATAGCCGGCCTGCAACAGGCGCAGCTGGATGGCCGAATATTCCTCTTCGTTCTGCGGTTCGAGGAAGGCCGAATATTTCTCGAGCTTGTCATTGCCCCCCTGCACCCGAAGGGCCTTTCGGTCATTTTGCGGGAGGTTGCGCTGACCTTTGCGCAGCTTGTCGAGCGGGTCTTCCTTTTTTTGAAACAGGATCGGCACGGCGACCAGCATCAGCACAAAGCCAAGTCCGCCCACCGCCATCAGCGGTCCCATCGGGCCAAGCTTGTCGATCAGGATTTGGTTCAGAAGGTCCATGGGCTTATACCTTGATGTTCACAAGCATCTTCATCACGAAGATATTGGCGACGAGGAACGCAGCCACGATCAGCGCGGCGGGGATGAAATAGACGGTCTCTTTCACCTCGTCATAATAATTCGGCTGGATCACCTGCAGCATGATCAGGGCCACGATCGGGAAACCGGACAGGAACATGCCTGACCATTTGCTTTCTGCGGTGATGGCTTTGACCCGGCGAAACAGTTTGAACCGCGAACGGATCACCTTGGCCAGACCGTCCAGGATCTCGGCCAGGTTGCCGCCTGATTGCTGCTGGATCGACACGGCCACCGCGAGGAAGCGCAAATCCTGCATGTCGAGGCGTTCTGCCATGGCCTTGAGGCTTTCACCCACATCGCGCCCATAAGAGCTTTCATCCGCGATCATCCCGATCTCGGTGCCCAGCGGGTCGGGCACTTCCTTGGCGACGATCTGGATGGCCGATGTGAACGGGTGGCCGACGCGCAAGGAACGCACCATCAGCTCGACCGCATCGGGCAGTTGTTCTTCCAGCATCGACATGCGTTTCTTGGCTTTCTGGTCGACCCAGAGATAGACGCCACCAACCCCCATCGCAATCGACACGACCAGACGCACGGCCGGGGCGGCCTCGGTGCCCACGGTCAGACCGACAAAGGCCATCGCGGACAGGGCACCCATCACCATGATCAGTTGTGACGGCGAAAAGGCAATGGCCGCTTTCTGGGCCTTCAGCGCGAGGATTGAAAACAGCGGAAAGCCCCTGGCCCTCATGTGCTGGGTCATTTCCTTGCGCAGCTGTTCCAGCACCTCTTCGCGCCGTGCGCCCTTGTCAAGCAGGTCAAGGCGGCGGTTCACCCGGCTGTTCAGGCTGATGGATTTGCCAAAAACCGCCAGATAGATACTTTCGACCAGCAAGATCACCGCGCCGAAGATCAGGCCATATATCAGAAGTTCTGGTGAAATGGACATGGGATCCTCCGTTAGATGATCGGTTCGAAAATGGTTGAGGGCAGGTCATAGCCCCACTGGCGGAAACGGTCCGAGAAATGTGACCGCACGCCGGTGGCGTTGAAGCGGCCGATGATCTTGCCATCGGGTTCAAGGCCGAGGCGCTCATAACGGAACACCTCCTGCATCGAGATCACTTCCCCTTCCATGCCGGTGATTTCGGTGATCGAGACCATGCGGCGCGACCCGTCCTGCAGCCGTGAGGCCTGCACAATCAGATGCACAGCGGACGCGATCTGTGAGCGCACCGCTTTCAGCGGCATTTCGATCCCGGCCATCGCCACCATGTTTTCAAGGCGCGAAATCCCGTCCCGGGCCGAGTTGGCGTGGATTGTGGTCATGGATCCGTCATGGCCGGTGTTCATGGCCTGCAACATGTCGATCACCTCTTCACCGCGGGTTTCCCCCACGATGATCCGGTCCGGGCGCATCCGCAGGGCGTTTTTCAGACAGTCGCGCTGGCTCACCGCCCCCTTGCCCTCGACATTGGCCGGGCGGCTTTCCATCCGGCCCACATGGGTCTGTTGCAGCTGAAGTTCCGCCGTATCCTCAATCGTCAGGATCCGTTCCGAGTTGTCGATGAACGAAGACAGCGCGTTGAGGGTTGTGGTCTTACCAGAGCCGGTCCCGCCGGACACGATGATGTTCAGGCGGCAGGCCACGGCGGCCTGAAGATAGGCGGCCATCTCTTCCGAAAACGCCCCGAAATTCACCAACTCGTCAATGCCCAGCTTGTCCTTTTTGAATTTCCGGATCGACACGAGCGAGCCATCCACCGCAATCGGTGGCACCATGGCGTTGAAGCGCGACCCGTCCGCCAGACGGGCGTCCACATGGGGGTTTGACTCGTCCACACGACGCCCCACCGCAGATACGATCTTGTCGATGATCCGCATCAGGTGCCGCTCATCTTTGAAGGTGATGTCGGTCAGTTCCAGCTTGCCGGCACGTTCCACGAAAATCTGCTGCGGTCCATTGACCAGAATATCGTTGATACTGTCATCTTTCAGCAGGGTTTCCAGCGGGCCAAGCCCGGTCACCTCGTCATAAAGCTCCTGGTTCAGGCTCATCCGTTCGTCACGGTTCAGAACCACGGCCTTGTCTTGCAGGAATTCCGATGTGATCGCGGTGATTTCTTCGCGCAGTTCTTTTTCGGAGGCGGATTCCAGAGCCGAAAGGTTCAGACTGTCCAGAAGCTCTTTGTGCAGTTCGACCTTAAGCTCGGACAGGCGTTCCTTGCGTTTGCGTTCCTTGTCCAGCGGTGCTGTGCGGGCTGCGACCTTCTGTTCGGTCGGGCGGCGCTGCACGCGGGGTTTTTCCGGTGCAGTCGCAGCAGGGGCGCCATTTTTCCCCCCGGCCAGCGCCTGAAGATTGGGGGTCCCCTGTGGTTGGGATGGGCGCGGGTTCTGTTTTTTGTAACGGGAAAACATCCTGACCTCCGATTAATGTGCGACGGCTTCGCTGAGGTTGATTTCATGCAGCGATTTGGCCAGTTTCTGGATCTCCCTGCGCAACGCGTTTTTCGGGGCAGCATCAGCCAGTGGCACACCGTGATCGCCGGCCTGTGCCACCGGTTTCAACCCGTCAGGCATCTGAAGTTCGATCGAAATATCAAGGCTTTCCGCCAGTCGCTTGACCCGGGATTTGCCGGAGAGATCGGTGAATTTCGGTGCCCTGTTCAGCACATGGCGCAATTTGGCAACCGGCAGGTCTTCGGATTTCAGCGCCTTGATCATACGCAGCGCATTCTGCGCCGAGCGCATGTCCAGTTCGAGCGTGGTGAAATAGACTTCCGCCTCCTGCAGCACGGTTTCGGTCCATTGAACCACCGTCGACGGCATGTCGATCACCACGTAATCGAAATTGTAGCGCGCCATTTCAATCAGCCGCTCCACATCTTCGTTCGCGATCAGATCCAGCGGCAGAATGTCATTTGGGGCGGTCAGAACCTTGAGGTTGTCCTGATAGCTCAAAAGCGCCTGCATGAAACTGTCGCGGTCCATGGCCTCCGTGTCGGACAAAAGCTCGTATACGGCGTCGCGGCGGGGCAGGTCCAGAAAGGTCGAGACCGATCCGAATTGCAGGTCAAGATCCAGCAGGCAGACCTGGGGCGCGCGGTCCTTGTCCACCTGTGTCAGTTCCCATGCCAGATTGGTGGCAAGCGTTGTGGCCCCGGTGCCGCCGGCCAGGCCATGCACGGCAAACAGCACACCATCCCGGTCGCCCTTGGGCTTCACTGCGGCGGTTGCATCACCGGGGGCAGGCATTGCGGGGGGCGGACGGCGCAGCCGTTCGATCACGTCATGCAAGGACCCTTCGGGAAGCGGGTAGGGGACAAATTCGGCTGCCCCAAGCTTCAGGAGCTGGTGCAGGGCGATCGGGCTGACCTCCTCTGCGATCACAACAACCTTGATACCTTTTTCCACGGCCGATTTCACCGTGTGGGCCACCTTTGCCAGGTTCTCCTCGTCGCCATCATCAATGGCAAGTGCCACAAACTCCAGCGTGTCCGCTTCGGGCTGGCCGAAAAAGGCCACGGCGTCGTCAATGGAGAGGTCTCCCCAGGCTTCGCCCAGCTCGGTTTCCATATCTTCAATCAGCAGGTCGAAATTCTGCACATCCCTCGAAATCGTGCAGGCGACGATCGGCGCGGCGTCCGCTTGTATCGCTACGTTCCCACTCATGCGTTCATTCCTTCTCATTCACCCCGGATGCACAGCCTCTTGCGGGCCTGTCGGATAATCATCCGGATCACGCGCGACTCGTATTGAGTGCGCACTGCTCCAATTCTCAGAAGTTGTGGCAGGCAAAAGGGGCAAGATTGGGGCCAAAAGATCGTAATTATTCGTCATTTCAGGACGATCAGCGCGCTTGTGTCGGGCTGTTTCGAATTCAGTAACAAGAGAAAATTGGGTGATTTTCTGAAAATTCCCCAAGGTTTCAATGTGTTGTCTGAAGGCTTTTGGGGCTGCAGGGCCCGTCAACTGTTTTCGACCCTTCGGACGGGGTTTGACGTCTAACAGGGGCAGGGGAAACCCGAAACGTGACAGGAAATGTCCATGTTGCCGGAGGGCGGGGGCAGGGTTTGTCACGGGCTAACCCGGACGGTTAAAGCGTTTCGAGATGAACTTGAGACACAAGTTGATTTCGAAACGCCCGCAACATCAGTAGGTTTCGAGCGTTTCGCCTCATTATTGTGTCTCAATAATAAGTCGAAACACTTTAGGACCAAAAAGGGCGCGGTTTGCACCGCGCCCTTTCCTGATCACAAAAGTGATGCGTTTATTGTGTGGCGCTGCCATCCAGCCCCGCGCGTGTCAGGGCCGGTTCGCTATAGGCGCTCTGAACATATTCGCGGAAGATGATTTCGGCGTATTTTCCGTTCATCACCGTGGGATGGCGGCCGACAAAGCCCGACACTTCGGTCAGGGCACGGCGGTTGGCCCGTTCGCGGCCTGGCACGTCGATCAGAGGTTTGGTTTCGCCATAGCTGACCACCGCTTCCAGACGTGAGCGGCTGATGCCATGGGCAACAAGGGCGTTGACCACGGTATTGGCGCGGCGCATCCCCAGACGTTTGTTATAGGCCTCGGATCCGACCTTGTCGGTATATCCGAAGACGCGGAACCGGACTTCGGGGAATTGTTTGATCCAGTCGGCCTGACGGGCAATGATTGCCAGGGCCTGCTGATCAAGCTGGGCGCTGTTGAAGGCAAAGTTCACGGTATCGGGCACTTCCTGAGCAAAGCGGTTGGCCATGCCAATCACATACTGGATATCGCCATTCTGAACGCCGGTATTGTGCACGGTCGCGGAGCCGAAATAGCCTTCATTCAGGAAAGACCCGGCTTCACCGAAAAACACGCCACGCTGTCCGTCCCCACAGGCCCCCAGCAGGGTCAGCAGGGCGGTTGTGGCCAGAAGGGGTTTGATCATCACGGTTTTCATGGATCAATTGTCCTCCATCACATAGCCGTAGGAGCCGGAGAAATCCTGTTTTGCCACTTCTCCCGCAGCCCCTTTGGTGGGACGATTCGGGGAGGCGGTTTTGCCAAAGAGGAACAGCTCTTGCTCGGACGGGGGTTTGATCCGGTCGGTTGGCAGTGCCAGCGCGTCGCCCCGTGTGGGGGTGACCAGATGGGCGGTGATGATGACCACAAGTTCAGACTGGCGGCGTTCATATTCGGCCGAGCGGAACAGCGATCCAAGCACCGGAATATCGCCCAGCCAGGGCACCTGTCCCGACAGGTCGCGGAAATCATCTTCGATCAGGCCGGCAATGGCAAAGCTTTCACCATCGCGCAGTTCAACCACGGTGGAGGTTTCGCGGCGGCGGAAGGCGTTCACGTTGAAGCCGCCATTGTTGAAGCTCACCGTGCTGTCCAGACCGGACACTGCGGCCTTAAGATCCAGATTGATCACGTCATCGGCCAGAACGCGCGGGGTAAAGGTCATCTCAATGCCGAACGGTTTATAGTCGATCGAGATGCCATTGTCGCCGTTGGCCACAGGCACCGGATATTCCCCACCCGCCAGGAAACTGGCTTCCTGCCCGGAGAGTGCGGTCAGGTTCGGTTCGGACAGGGTGCGGACAACACCTTTGCTTTCAAGGGCTTCCAGAAGAATACCAATTTCAAAGGCACCCGCGTTGAAGCCAAGGGCAAAGGCGCCCTCGGTGCCGCTGCTGGGGGTGATCGTGGAATTGCCCAGATCATTGGCCCCATCCAGCCAGGTGCCAGTTTCGCTGACTACACCCAGGTTGGTGCCGCCTTTGATGGCAAGCGACCCGGACAGGGCCTTGCGCACGGAACGCTGCATTTCGGCAAAGCGGACTTTCAGCATCACCTGCTGGGTGCCGCCAACGGTCATCAGGTTGGAGACCCGGTCCGGTGCATAACGGCTGGCAAGATCCAGGGCGCGGTCCATGCGCCCGATCGAGCTGACCGTGCCGGACAGGACAATCCCGTCATTGGCAGTTCGCACTTCAATCGGCTCGCCGGGCAGGATCTGACGCAGGCGCTCCTTGAATTCGGCGATATCGGGGGCCACGTGGATCTCGACATTGGTGATCAGGCGACCGTCGCCGCCCAGAAGGGTCAAGGTGGTGCGACCAGGCGCCTTGCCAAGCACGTAAATGGTGCGATCCGACAGGGTCGAAAAATCAGCGATGCCGGGGTTTGCGATTGAGAGCTCAGCGAAGGGCACCTCGCTTTCCACAACCACCGCACGGTTCATCGGGACGTTCAGTGCCGAAGAGGCAGCCCCTTTCATGACCCTCAGAGTTTCCGCAGAAGCACCTGTGGGAATGCTTGTAAATCCGATTGCGGCTCCCAAAAGGGCCGCTTTCATCCATTTATCAATTTTCATGTGATCCTGCCTTTTCGATCACGCCTCGGTTTCGGGCTTTGCTTATCTTCAATCCGCGTTGCCTGTAGAACGAAATCTCATGCTGTTACACGGTTCCGTTCGCGGCTGAAGGTCCGGTTGGTCCGGTGTATTTCGCCCACTTGTCTGCGAGCATGCGACAGTTTTTGTTTTTTTGCAAGAATCATTAAAGCGTTTCGGCTTTAGCCTGAGACAGGGAAAAGGCGAAACGCAGTAAGAGATCTCATTGTTGTGAGCGTTTCGGAATAAGCATGTGTGTCAAGTTTATCCCGAAACGCTTTCATTTGGTCGAAAGAATGCATGTTGCGCCACCGCAACAAAACAGGGCCAGTCTGGCCCCGTCTGATCTTGTTTCGTAACGCTCCCGATCGCCTGCTTGTCATGGTCGCAGGGGGCTGTTTGTCATCGGTGCCGCTTATTGTGTCGGGCAGGGGATGGGCACTTCGACAAATTCGTTGCCACGTCGTGTGCGGATCGAGCAGGATTTTTCAAAAACCGGTTGTGGTGCTTCTTCCTCGGTCAGCCCCAAAAGCTCTCGCTGGCCGATCTCGACGGTGCCCGAGACGGTATTGTCGAGCAGGCCGACAAGAGAAAGAGAAAGTTTGCCTGTCGATTGTGCCTGGGCGAGGGCCGCAACCTGGCGGGGGGTAGCCTGAACCGTGACGGTGCGGGCAATCGTCGGAGAGGCGCGATCGCTATCAGCCGTCTGGTCAATAGCAATCAACTGGATTGAGGCTTCGATCAGCTTGGTGACATTGCGCGATCCACCTTCAGAGCTTGGTGTCTGGCCGCTCCAATACACGTCCACGCGGTCGCCCGGACGCAGGAAACCTGACACGCCGGATGACACATCCACCCGAATGGCAAAGGCGCGCATTCCCGATGAAAGGCGCGACCGTACCCCGGCATCCTGGCCCGGGTCTGTCAGCTTCACAACCATCAAGGCTTCATCTTTTTCCATCGCGCGTGTGACGGTCCGATAGGGGGCCTGTTCGGTTGGGAACAAGTCTTCGAGGCTGGTGAACGTGCCTTCCGGGATCGCATCTTCCGGCCATCTGACGGCGCGCACGTCTTCCTTGGTGATCCGCTCACCATAGGTCAGGGGTTTGTCGGAGACGAAAACCTCAACCGTGGGCACAATGGACGCAGCCGCTGCGCGTTCCGCATCAAGCTGGGCTTGATAGGCACTGATATAGTCGCGGGCAAGGTAAACCGCGAAGCCGGCCAGGGCCACGCCGAGGACCAATACCAATCCGAATACGGCTCGCATGTAATTTCCTTTCACAACTTTGGAATGGTTTGACCGGCCAATCTGGGCGGCTGGGAACGAACACACCAACAACCTGCCGGATGATTGGGGCAATATTGTGGACAGATCGTGAATAATAGCCGGATTAACCGTTAATATTTCAACAATCCCCGTAAAGCGAGGCACAGTTTACTTAAAACGGGAAAAGCCGCACCAAAGAAAGGGCGCGGCTGATCCAAATTTCACATCTGGCTGTGCCAGAGCGACCATTACTTGGTCAGGAGCTTGACGCTCATGGTGTTGATTTTGCTCGACACTTTGGTGGCCAGTGCGTCGGTGCTGGAGGAGACCGAAGTCAGCACGGCCACGCCGAGGCCCACGATAGCAGCGGTCAGAACGACCCAGTCCACGGTCACGGCGCCATCTTCGTCAGCTTTGAAGCGGTTGATCAGGTTGAAGAGTTTCATTGCGATAATCCTTGATACGAGAGTTTTGGAAGGGGCCGTTGGAGGTCCTTAGGCCCGAAATCCAGAGATTACTTGGTCAGGAGCTTGACGCTCATGGTGTTGATTTTGTTCGACACTTTGGTGGCCAGTGCGTCGGTGCTGGAGGAGACCGAAGTCAGCACGGCCACGCCGAGGCCCACGATAGCAGCGGTCAGAACGACCCAGTCCACGGTCACGGCGCCATCTTCGTCAGCTTTGAAGCGGTTGATCAGGTTGAAGAGTTTCATTGCGATAATCCTTGATACGAGAGTTTTGGAAGGGGCCGTTGGAGGTCCTCAGGCCCGAAATCCAGAGATTACTTGGTCAGGAGCTTGACGCTCATGGTGTTGATTTTGTTCGACACTTTGGTGGCCAGTGCGTCGGTGCTGGCGGAGACCGAAGTCAGCACGGCCACGCCGAGGCCCACGATAGCAGCGGTCAGAACGACCCAGTCCACGGTCACGGCGCCATCTTCGTCAGCTTTGAAGCGGTTGATCAGGTTGAAGAGTTTCATAGGTTGTCCCTCCGAAAGGTAGGTTGTTCAGTGTTACTTTCGAACCGGCCCTGTGATCCCCAGATCTTGTGTGATCCTTGGTGGGTGACCCTTTGTGCCGCTCGGTATGGCTAGTAATAAGCCTTCGGATTGGGGCGAGAGTTGGGCAGGTTTCGTTCGTTTTTGAGGATCTTAACTTTTTTCGGGAGAGCCGATGTAAACCACTGAAAATAAAGGAAATAAAAATTAGGAAAAATTAATATTTCTGTTTTTTGCCGCGCGTATTGCTTAAATTTTATATCAAATAGAAAGGAAATTCTGGATAATTTCATTAGGATTTGGCACAAAACAAGACAAGAAATCAGGGAAAATCCTGACCAAACCTCGTCCGGCCACGGGCGGTCACATAAGGCGGCAAGAGCAGTGTTGCATCCTCCCCATGATATTCCGCGACGCGGGATCAGGGTCACCCTGTTGGCGGTGACCTTGTCCGTATTGCCCCTGTCCTTTCATGGGGGGGCTGTTCAGGCAGAGAGCACGCCGCCGCCTTTCCCGGAGTTTACGTTCAAACGAGAAACCATCCCAACCGGTTCCGGCAAACGGATCCGGGTGCAGATTGATCCCGCTGAACAGGCACGCCGCCTTGCCCCTGCCAACACACAGCCACAGGCCGCGACCCCTGACACCGATGCGTCGACGGATGGCGCGCTTTCGGCGCATGGGTATGAGTGGTTCTGGGCAGAGGTGTCGCCAAAACGGGATCATGGGGGGGCTGCCAATCTGCAGCAGGCGCTTGCGGTGTTGGAGCGGCAGGCGGGGCAGGGTGCCCTGAGCGGGCCGCGTCTTGAGGATTTGCAGAAGATTGCGACCGCCCATGGTGTTGATATTCTGAAGGCTACGATCGGCACCCATGTCTCTCCGGCCTGGGTGCTGGCGCTGATCTCGGTGGAAAGTGCCGGGCGCGCAGATGCGGTCAGTTCCGCCGGCGCGCAGGGGATCATGCAGTTGATCCCGGCGACCGCCGCCCGCTTTGGTGTCGAAGAGCCGGACAACCCGGAGGAGAATATCAAGGGCGGGGTGGCCTATCTGAACTGGCTGATGGAACATTTCGACGGGGACCCCATCCTGGCGATGGCCGGGTATAATGCAGGCGAAAACGCGGTGACGGAGAATGGCGGTGTGCCCCCATTTGCCGAAACCCGCGCCTATATTCCCAAGGTGCTGAGCGCGTGGCGCGTGGCGCGGGGGCTTTGCATGACCCCGCCGGACCTTCTGACCGATGGCTGTGTGTTTGCCGTGAAAGGATCGTGAGATGACCGTGAAGCCTCTTGTTCTGGACGTGGACGGAACCTTCCTGCGCACCGATCTGTTGTTTGAAGGGTTCTGGGCCGGGCTGGGGCGTGATCCGTTTGCCACGCTGCGCGCAAGTTTTGCCAATTTTACCAACCCGGCTGCGTTGAAGCAGGCCCTGGCCGAGATCGCGCCGCTGCGGATGGACCTGATGCCGGTTTCCGAACCGGTGCTGGAGCTGGCCAGACGGGCCCTGGAGGAGGGGCGCGAAGTGGTGCTTGCCTCTGCCTCGCATATCTCTTTGGTCAAACCGCTGGCCGAACAGCATGGGTTGTCGGAAAGGGTGCTGGCCACGCAGGGGCATAACAACCTGAAAGGGCGCGCCAAAGCCGACGCCCTGGTGGAGCTTTTTGGCGAGGAAGGATTTGACTATGCAGGCAATGCCTCCGTGGACAGTGCGATCTGGAAACGGGGCGATGTGGCCTATGTGGTGGGGGATGCCGGATCAGCCGAAGTGATGCGCGCTTTGGGCAAAGAGGTGCGCGAATTGCCCGGTGGCTGGACTGCACGTGCGCTGTTCAAAAGCTTCCGCCCACATCAATGGGTCAAGAATGTGTTGCTGTTCCTGCCCTTGATTGCGGCCCATGATTTCTCTGCCCATACGATCCTTCTCGCCCTTCTTGGGATCCTCAGCTTTTCTGCGGCAGCCTCGTCGATCTATCTGGTCAATGACCTGTTGGATCTGGAGGCGGATCGCCTGCATGTGAAAAAATGCAAACGCCCCTTTGCCGCCGGCACTGTGCCAATCCAGGTGGGCATGGTGGCATTTGCTGCGCTTGCCTTATTCGCACTGGTGCTGGCCGCGTTGTTGTCGACGGCCTTTCTGGGTGTGGTGGCCTTCTACATGATTCTCTCCCTGGCCTATTCGCTGAAGCTCAAGCAGATGCGGTGGGTGGATATTGCCGTGCTGGCAAGCCTTTACACCTTGCGTGTCGTGGCCGGAGCGGCAGCCACCGGGATCTATGTGTCAGGCTATCTGCTTGTCTTCATCTTCCCGGTCTTTCTGGCATTGGGGTGCGTCAAGCGCCTGACCGAGCTGACACTTGCCACCAATGATGAGCGGTTGCCGGGCCGGGGCTATGGCCGTCCGGATCGTTCCGACCTGCTGAATGTGGCCGGACTGGGAGTGGTCGCCGCCCTGCTGGCTTTCTTCCTTTACTCCTTCACCGATCAGGCGCTTGGGCTTTATAAAACCCAATGGCTGATCTGGGTGGCCGAGGTGCCAATGGCGTGGTGGATGATCCGCATGGTGCGGTTCGGGTGGCTGGGCAAGATGGATTACGATCCGATTGTCTTTGCAATGCGCGACAAACGTGGCGTGGGCCTGATGCTGATCTCAATCTCGATCATGTTTTATGCAGCCGGGCTGTGGCACAGGTGGATGGGGCTGGGCTAACCCGGACCGTATCAGCAGCTCCCAAGCCCGCCCGTTGCGGGGCCTGCCTGTCTGTACAGATGGCCTCGCGGCGCATACTGGCTTCCTTGATGGTTTTCTTGCCTTCGGCGAGGATATTTTGAACCAGAAAATGGCAGCTCTTCCACGGCCGAAATCCCACTCGCCTCAGCCGCGCGCCCTTTTTCTTGCTGAAAATACCTCGGGGTGAGCCTCAAAGAGGAGAGGGGCAGAGCCCCTTACCCTCCTGCTCCAGACGCGGGGTCAGATCGACATCTTTTTGAAGATGGCTTCAGGGATATGGCGGATGATCAGCATGATGTAGCGCCAGAAAAACGGTGTGTAGATCACATTGCGCTTCTTTTGGACGGCTTTCAGGATATCCCCGGCAACCTTGTCAGGGGATGCCACCAGGAACATGCCCTCCACATCCCAAGTCATGGCCGTGTCGACGAAACCTGGCTTGACCGTGACCACGTGCCCGCCCACGCGGGTCAGGCGGTTTCTGAGACCCGAGAGATACGTGGCAAATCCCGCCTTTGCCGCGCCGTAGACATAATTGCCAATCCGCCCCCGATCCCCGGCAACTGATCCCACACCAACCACGGTGCCTGCGCCCCGTGTTTCAATCAGCGGGGCCAGCATCTGGAGAAAGCGGGCGGGGCCGGTGAAACTGTCTGTGACCGTTCCATCAATCAAAGAGGGGTCTTCGTCGATCTGCGCCTGCGGGGGCATCGACCCCACGAAAACCGCTGCGTTGATCACGCCTGAGACATGGCTCACGCGAGAGATGATGGCCGCAAAACTCTCGGGGTCGCGGGCATCGAAATGAATGGCATCGGCGTGCAGGCCACGGGTGCGCAGATCTGTTGCGCTGCGCTCCAGATCATTCATGTCCCGTCCCACAAGCAGCACGAATGCGCCCTGATCTGCAACCTTTCGGGCAAAGGCACGTGCCATGGAGGAGGTTGCGCCGAGGATGATCCAGGTGTCGTTTGCGTCGCTCATCATGCGTTCCTCAAATCCAGTCGGCGGGTCATGTCGGTTTCCAGCCGGCGCTCCGGGTCGGCGGCATCGGCAATCTGGGCCCAGTCACCATGCTCGGGATACATCGCCTTGATTGCGGCCCCCGTGGCCAGGGAGTCCTTGGCAAGGTAGAGCCGCCCCTTGGCCTGAACGGTCATGCGCTCAAGCTGGGCAATCAGCTCTCGCGCGCCGTCACGGGCCGGAAAATCCACCGCCAGCGTATAGCCTTCCATCGGGAAGGACAGATGACCCGCGCGCCCTGTGCCCATGCGTTTGAGCACTGCGAGCGGAGAGGCCAGCCCGGCATCGGCAATGCGCGCCAGCATCTCTTTCAGGATGTCGACCTGATCCAGCGGGACCACGTTCTGAAACTGGTAAAAGCCCCGTTTGCCGTAAAGCCGGTTCCAGTCATGGATCTTGTCGAGCGGGAAGAAGAAATCGTCGATCCGCTTGACCGAGCTTTTGCCGGATTTGGGCACCCTGCGGAAATAGGCGGCGTTGAAGCTGCGCACAACCGGGGCAGACAGGGCCCAATGCGGGGCGTCGCGCGGAACGGATTTTGGGGATTTCGCCCGGGGCAGCAGCCCCTTGGCCAGCTCCGCCTCTTCTACGATCCCCCGACCCAGCGCCGCCCCTGTTGCGGTGGCGTCAATCCAGCCCACGCAGTAGCTGGCGGTGGAGGCATCAAGCAGGCCAATATGCTGTTCCCACCCGGATGCGCGCTGTTCGGTCACCATCATCAGGTCACCGGGGCAGGGTTTCAGTTGCAGCGTCGCCTCGGCGATCACCCCGGTCTGGCCAATGCCGCCCATGGTGGCGCGGAACAGATCGGTATTGATCTCGGGGGTGGCGACCACCCGCGTTCCGTTCTGAACCAGCGTTACCGACAGCACATGCTGACCAAAGCTGCCGCTGTTATGATGGTTCTTGCCATGCACATCCTGCGCGATGCACCCGCCAATCGTGGCAAAGCCGGTGCCGGGCAGAACGGCCGGGATCCAGCCCTGTGGGGCAAATACATGGGCCAGATCTCCAATGGTCATCCCGGCCTCAACCGTCACCTGTCCGGTCTGGGCATCAAAGGCGATGATCCGGTTCATTCGGGTCATGTCGATGGCGCGGCCGTCCGAGTTCAGGGGCGCATCCCCGTAGGAACGGCAATTGCCAATCGCGGGGCCTCCTTCACGGCTGGCGGCCTCCAGCGCATGGGCGCGTTCCGGTCGGGCCAGTTCGCCCGCCGCTTTCAGCACACGGCCCCAGCCGCTATATTCAGTTGTTTTCCAGCTCATTGGGCGGGTCTTTCGTGACGGGTATGTTTCAGCGAATGGCGTTCTGCGACGGGAAAGATCAGCAGGCCGATGCCGATTGCAAACCAAAGCGTGGTGACGCGGATGATGGCGGTGGCGGGCACCGAGACCTCCAGCGGGACGCCCTCCAGCGCCAAGAGAGCAATCATGGCGGCTTCTGCCCCGCCCACGCCACCGGGCGCGCCGGTCAACCCACCGGCCAGGGTCGAGAACACAAAGATGGCAACCGCAGCCGCAAGGCCGATATCAGAGCCAAGCCAGACCAGGAGCAGATGAAAGGCATAGCCTTCGGCAATCCAGCCGATCATGCCAATCAGCGCGGCGGTGGTCATCAGCAGGGGGGATGTGAATGCCGCAAGCGATGTGGCGGCCCTGCGGACCCGCACCCAGACCCGGGCAAATCGCCCGGTGATGCGGTGACCCGTGGTGGCCAGCCAGCCAAGCAGCCTGGGGCGGGTGGCGACAAACCCCGCAATCAGCGCAAGGATCACCACCGGGGTTCCTCCGGCAATGCCATGCATCGAGAATGAGAGGGCCAGCGCAAGGATCAGCGCCATGGCGGTCAGGTCCGAGGCGCGATCCACCAGCACAAGGGGGGCGGTGCGTTCAAAACTCCACCCCGTTTCACGTTTCAGCCAGCGCATACGGACCAGTTCACCGACCCGGCCCGGAGTGACCGACATGGCAAAGCCGCCCAGGAAATGACGCAGATCCTGCATCAATCCGGTGGGCAGGCCCAGGCGCCGCGCAAACACATGCCAGCGCAAGCCGCGAAAGAGGTAGTTCATGAGAGACAGCAGAAGCAGGACCCCAATCTGCCAGGCAGACAGCTTGGCAATCTGTGCCCGGGTTTCCTCCCAGCCGGTTGCAGCGGCCAGTCCGATCAAGCCCAGCAGCACAAGACCAAACAGCCCCGCCAAAATCAGGGTGTCGCGCAGCCTGCGCGAAGGGGGCGTGCGCCCCGCAGAAACGGTATGGGTGCTGCTCATGGTCATTGCCGCTTATCTGGCAGGAGAATGCGGCGAGATTATGAAACAATAAAGGGAAAGGCGAGGGATTTTCCCGAAATCTGCGTCAATACTCCGGGTCCGGTTTTTGCCATTCCATAATGACAAAATAAGCGGCTTCATCATACCGCGCCTTGATCTCGGGATCCGGGTGGGAGGAGGCAGGCTCGTCGTAATGTGTCAGGCGCAGCCCCTCGTCCAGAAAGGCCTGCATATAGTCGCGCGGCGGGCGGTGCCAGTTCTGAATGGGAATGCCACGCCACTGGGTCCAGTAGACCTCTTCTTTCAGATAGCCGGTGATATGGACCTGCGCCCCCGTTTCGGCACGGGTCCAGCCATCATGCCGGGCGGCGGTGAGGAAAGCTGCGAGATTGGCGACCAGAATGCGCCCGCCGGGCTTTAGAACGCGGGTGGCCTCGCGGATGGCTGCGCGGATATCGGGAATGTCGATCAGGCTCAGGTAGAAAACGGCGAGCTCAAAGCTGGCGTCGGCAAAGGGCAGGTCTTCGGCCCTGGCCTCAACATACCGCCCCTTTGGGTCGCAGGTGCGGGCATGCGAGATGAGTTCGGGAGTTGGGTCGATGCCTGTGGGGGGCACGCCCAACGCGGGTATCATCCGGCAAAACCGGCCTTCGCCGCAGCCAATATCCACCATGTCCTGCGGGGCGGCCTGTTTCACCCGAGCCAGCATTGGCTCATCCAGCACATGCCCCCGTCCGTGATCGCCCTGATTGCCCATATCAGCAATCCAAGCTTTGGCGGAACTGACCCAGCCATTATCATTTTGTCCGGTCATGCGTTCTATCTATGAGAGAACAGGGGCAGGGGCAACGCAAAAGGCCCCCCGATGGGAGGCCTTTCGTGATCCATCTGGGTCGTATCTTAGTTGATGATGGTGGCCTGCGTGGCGGCGCGCAGCTCGTCTTCCGAGACGCCTTCGGCGGTCTCGACGATCTTCAGCCCGCCTTCAACCACATCCAGCACGCCCAAGTTGGTGATGATGCGGTCGACCACTTTCTGGCCGGTCAGGGGCAGGGTGCATTCCTTGAGAACTTTGCTGTCGCCGTGTTTGTTGGTGTGATCCATCACCACCACCACACGGCCAACACCGGCCACAAGATCCATCGCGCCGCCCATGCCTTTGACCAGCTTGCCGGGGATCATCCAGTTGGCCAGATCGCCGTTTTCAGCCACTTCCATCGCGCCCAGAATGGCCATGGCGATCTTGCCGCCACGGATCATGCCGAAGCTCATCGAGCTGTCGAAATAGGCCGTTTGGGGCAGTTCGGTGATGGTCTGCTTACCTGCGTTGATCAGGTCGGCGTCAATCTCATCCTCGGTCGGGAAGGGGCCCATGCCCAGCATGCCGTTTTCCGACTGAAGCGTCACGGTGACGCCCTCGGGGATGTAGTTGGACACCAGCGTCGGGATGCCGATGCCGAGGTTCACATACCAACCGTCTTGCAGTTCCTGTGCCGCGCGGGCGGCCATTTGATTGCGGTCCCAAGCCATGTCTTATGCCTCCCGGATGGTGCGTTGTTCGATGCGCTTCTCATGCTCGCCTTGAATGATGCGATGCACGTAGATGCCCGGCAGATGGATCGCATCGGGATCGAGCGAGCCGGTCGGCACGATTTCTTCCACCTCGACCACACAGGTCTTGCCACACATGGCAGCCGGCGGGTTGAAGTTGCGGGCGGTCTTGCGGAAGACAAGGTTGCCGGTTTCATCGGCTTTCCATGCCTTCACGATGGACAGATCGGCAAAGATGCCTTCTTCCATGATGTAGGTTTCCATCTCGCCATTCGGGCCGGTGGGGAAGTCTTTGTGTTCCTTGCCTTCGGCAATCACGGTGCCCACGCCGGTCTTGGTGTAGAAGCCGGGGATGCCGTGGCCCGCGGCACGCATGCGCTCGGCCAGAGTGCCCTGTGGGTTGAACTCCAGTTCAAGCTCGCCCGACAGGTACTGGCGCATAAACTCGGCGTTTTCGCCCACATAGGACGAGATCATTTTGCGGACCTGGCGGGTCTGCAGCAGGATGCCGATGCCAAAATCATCAACGCCCGCGTTGTTGGACGCAAAGGTCAGATCCTTCACGCCGCTTTCCTTGATGGCTTCCAGCAGAAGCTCGGGGATGCCGCACAGGCCAAAGCCGCCAGCGGCAATCAGCATGTCGTCAGACAGAAGCCCGTCAAGAGCTTCGGACGCCGAGCCGTATACCTTTTTCATGAAAGTGTCCTTTCGTCAGTTCTGAGAGATGTTCTGGCGCGACGAGGGGGCACTGTCAACGAAGCTGGGGCGAAAATGATGGTTTCGCGTATTTCTACCCTGTCGAATTCGCAGCGTTTTACGCAATTTTATTGCGTCTATCCGTTTTCTGCTCACAATTGGAAAACCACAATTGACGGAGGGGCAATGGAGCAACTGGTATTCACATTCGAGATGGGTGTTGTCAGCGCGATGTTGGGCTTCACCGTGTTTCTGTTTGTCTCAGAGGTTGTCCGGATTGATCTGGCGGCCATCCTCGTTCTCGTCATCCTGGGCATCCTCAGCTATCACCCGTCTCTTGCCGATCTGGCTGATGTCAATCAGCTGTTCAACGGGTTTGCCTCAAACGCCGTGATTTCAATCATCGCGGTGATGATCGTGGGGGCGGGGCTGGACAAGACCGGGATCATGAACAAGGTGGCGGCCACGATCATGCAACGCGGCGGGGCGTCTGAGACACGGATCCAGCCGATTGTCGCGGGCACCGTCGGGGTGATTTCCAGCTTCATGCAGAACGTGGGGGCGGCGGCGCTGTTTTTGCCGGTGATCAGCCGGATTTCGACCCGGTCGGGGATACCGATCAATCGGCTGGCGATGCCGATGGGATTTTGCGCGATCCTTGGCGGCACCATGACCATGGTCGGGTCGTCCCCGCTGATCTTGCTCAATGATTTGCTGCAAACCGCCAATGAAAGCCTGCCCGAGGGGCAGAAGATGGAGCTTTTCGGCCTGTTTTCCGTGGCCCCGGTGGGGGTGGTTCTGGTGCTCAGCGGGATCTTCTATTTCTTGTTGCTGGGGCGTTGGGTGCTGCCGGAAAGCGGTGCGGTCAGTGACAGCTCGGTCGGGCAGGGCACCTCGGATTACCTCAAACGTGTCTATGGTCTGACCGCGTCGGTCTATGAGGTGGAAGTGCCGGGGGACAGCCCGCTGGTGGGGGAGATCCTGGCGGATGTGAATATGGAAAACCACCTTTACATCATCTCGACCTTCTATCGCGGCAAGACCTCGATGGTGCAGGTTCTGACCGCAGAGATTGCGGCGCCCTGTCGGCTGGCCATTATCGGGAAAAAGGAAGAGGTGGACTGCTTTGCCGAGAAATACGGGCTGACCGTGTGTCCGCAGCTGGATGTGTTTACCGAAGAATTTGCCGCCACCAATGCAGGCATTGCCGAACTGGTGATCCCGCCGGAAAGCGACCTGATCGGCAAATCCCCGCGTGAGCTGCTGCTGCGCAAAACCTATGGTCTGTCGCTGCTGGCGATCCACCGGCGCGAAGAAACGCTGAGCCATGTGGAAACCGATGATCATGTGCCGACCCAGATCGGTCTTGAGAAGTTTGAACTGGGCGACATGTTGGTGGCGCACACCCGCTGGGACAACCTGACCCGCCTGCAGGGCAATCAGAACTTCGTCATCATGACCTCGGATTTCCCGCAAGAAGAGCTGCGCCCGCATAAGGTGGGCTGGGCTATGCTGTTCTTTGCGGTCTCGCTGTCGCTGATCCTGTTCACCGATGTGCGCCTGTCGCTGTGCCTGCTGACCGGGGCGGTGGGGATGCTGCTGTCGCGCGTCCTGTCGATTGATGAGGCGTATAATGCGGTGGGCTGGAACACCGTGTTCCTGCTTGCGTGCCTGATCCCGCTGGGGCAGGCGGTGCAAAACACAGGCACGGCGGAATGGATTGCGCAACAGATCCTGACCGCGCTGGATGGTTGGCCAATCTGGTCCCTTCAAGCCGGGATTGCGGTTCTGGCCACCGGGTTTTCTCTGGTGATGTCCAATGTGGGGGCTACGGTTTTGCTGGTGCCCCTAGCGGTGTCGATTGCGGTGGCGGCCGGGGCCAGCCCCGCGCTTTTTGCGCTGACCGTGGCAATCTCGACCTCGAACTCCTTCATCATCCCAACCCATCAGGTCAATGCGCTGATCATGGGGCCGGCTGGCTATAAGGTGAAAGACTTTGTGAAGGCCGGGGGGATCATGACCATGCTGTTCTTAGTGATTTCCCTGATCATGTTGAACGTCGTATTCTGAAGCGCCAAAGAGGCCAGAGGGTCAAAGCAAACGCAAAAGCCCCGCCGAAAGATCGTGACACATTCCGTGCGGTGGGACACAAAATCGCAAACTTCGCAGTAAACTTCGCAGTAAACAATGATGCTTAAGATATGGCCGCTTCCACACGGGATGCGGCCATATTTAGTGCGGAACGCCGAACACCTTCGTGCATAAAGTGTTTCACGGCTTTCCTTTTGAATTTGCGACACTCGATCAGACCATTTTTGAAATGCTGGTAAGTCCGCCTGAATATCCCGTTTTCAGGAATTCCAGGCGACTTGCGGCCACATGGCTCAAAGCGACAGAGTAAACTGTGAATTTAACACTGCAAAAGTGGCATAGTTGGATTCACATGCCAGTCAGATGAAGCCTATGAACGCCCCCCCCCTTCCTTGATTTGATCGTAGATCTCCATGTCGGGGTGGGCTTCGGGCTGCCAAACCCGGCCAAATTCAATCGCGCAAGATACAGGGATTGCCGGGAAGACCATCAGTTCGATATTCATGCCATGTTCGTTTTTGATTTCATCAAGGGGCGAGCGAACGATCGTCCTGAAACGGCTCAAGTCGCCTTTGTGATGGATAACCCCGTGCTGTTGCGGATTGCTGCATATCTCCCAGATGAAAACGTCGTCACCAATGGCAGCAGTGATCCGATCATCGGCAATGTGTGAAGTGATTGAGAGCTTCAAGGCGACGCGTTTTGGCCCCTGGATGCCTTTCGAGGAGAAGAAGTTAGTCTCCTGGCCATCTTCGGGGCAGCCCCACTGCGCGGGTTCACGGTGCCGTTCATAGACATCAGCTTCCGAAATGTCGGAGATGAGGCGTCCCAATTCCACCAGGAGGGGGGCGGAGCCAAGCCAAACACCGATAGATGACAAATATCACCGCTTTCGAACCGCCCTTGGATCTTTTTTGCAAAGTCGTCGCGTAAGACGGCAGGCTGAACGGACCAATAGGTCGGGTCACTATCTTTGAAGTGCATACCTCTAACTTTGATTTCGGCTGGCCGCCGTTCGACCGCACTGAACCGCACCGGGTTTTCCGGAGGCTCCAAATCGAGGAAGGATTGGGGCCATGGAAAAGGACAACAGGGCGAACCGCTATTCACCGGAGACACGAGCAAGGGCCGTGCGGATGGTGTTCGACAATCAGGGCAACTAGGAGAGTCAGGCGGCGGCGATCAAGGCGATTGCACCGAAGATCGGCTGCGGCCGGGATAGGTTGCGGTGTTGTGCGTGGCAAGGCACAGAAAACGACGCGGCCTGACAAGGCGCTGCCATGCCCGCGCGACAAGGTGAACCGGAAGGCCCAGGCACAGCCCTGAATACGTTCTGGGTCAGTGGCGTCACCTATGTCTCGACTTGGCTGGGGGGCTACGTTGCCTTCGTGATCGACAGCTTCGTCAACCGGATCGTTGGCTGGCGGGCGTCACGGTCGCCGCAGACCCAGTTCGTTCTGGATGCCCTGGAACAGGCGCTATATGAGCGGCGGCCAGATGGCGATCTCATTCATCACAGTGACCGGTGCAGCCAATACGTGTCGATCCGCTATACCGAGCGTCTGGCCGAGGCCGGGATCGAACCCTCGGTCGGCAGCGTCGGTGACAGTTATGAGTTCAAGCTGGTCCGTGTATGCGGATCAAATGATCCGGGGGATCATTTGAAAGCGCAGAACGCCTTGGCCGAGACCATCATCGGCCTGTTCAAGGCAGAGGTCATCCACCGCCTGGGGCCATGGAAAACCGTTGATGCCGTCGAATGGGAAACCCTGAAATGGGTCGACTAGTTCAACACTGTCGCCTGCTGCAACCCATCGGAAACATCCCGCCAGCGGAGGTCGAAGAGAAGTTCTATGAACACTGCAACGAGTTCGGTAAAGTCGCGTGAAACGGAGTAATCAGCCTCCGGCAAACCCGGCGCGGTTCAATCCCTTCGGGGCGACACAGTTCAGCTATACTGTCCTCGCTATGCAGCCCTTTCAACACGATGCGGATCTTCTCTTCGGACGAATGTAGCTGCCTGCTCTTCCTGCGGATGTCTGTGACGACCTTCTCAGCCGTCGCTTTCTGCTTTCCGGATTTCATTCTCATCTTCCCTCCTTGCTGTTGCGATGAGCCTGAAATCCTCCGCTACGCAATCAATGCAATCTGTCCCATTGGGCTGGCGGGGTATAGGGAGGAACACATTCGCGCCCGGGCTGACACGATTTACCACCCGGTTGGCACCTGTCCCATGGGGAAGGATGCCAGAGCGGTGGTGGATCCGCAATTGAGGGTGCACGGTTTAGAGGCTCTGCGGGTGGCGGATGCATCTGTCATGCCGCTTCTGGTCAGCGGCAACAGCAATGCTCCCACGATTGTGATTGCTGAGAAATGTGCTGATCTGATCAAGAGGGAGGAGGGTAGGGAAGTTTAATCTGACAAAAATACTATGGAATAGCTTTACTTGACTAAAAGACTCATCTATTGCCGGTGCCAATACTTTCAATACATGAGGATAATCATGATCCGTACATCCTTCCTGGCCCTCCCGTTCCTGATGGGCTCTACCGTTTCAGGCTTTGCTGCCGATCCTTCAGCCATTTTGGAAACCTATGCCGATATTGCCCTGGCCGGGTATGAAGACAGTCTGAGCCTGGCAAAAGATCTTAGAACCGCCGTGGGAGAGCTGGTCGCCTCACCGGGCGACGCCACGCTTACTGCGGCCAAAACCGCCTGGTTGCGGGCCCGGGTCCCTTACCAGCAGACCGAAGCTTTCCGGTTCGGCAACCCGACGGTGGATGCCTGGGAAGGCAAAGTGAACGCCTGGCCGCTTGACGAAGGGTTGATCGACTATATCGCGGCAGATTACGGAGAAAATGAAGAAAACCCCTTCTCGACTGCAAACCTCATCGCAAATGCAAAGCTGAATGTGGCGGGGGCGATGATTGATGCCACCACAATCACCCCGCAGCTTCTGGCAAGCCTGCATGAAGTGGAGGGGATCGAAGCCAATGTAACCACGGGATATCATGCGATCGAGTTCCTGCTCTGGGGGCAGGACCTTTCGGGAACGGATCACGGGGCAGGCACCCGGCCTGCAACGGATTTTGACCAGGAGAACTGCACGGGGGGAAATTGCGATCGGCGGGCTCAGTATCTGGTCGCGGCGACCGATCTGCTGATCCGTGATCTTGAAGAGGCTGTGGCCAACTGGTCCGATGGCGGGCAGGGTCGCACCGATGTCACCACCGATACAGGGAAAGGTATCGTCATGGCCTTTACCGGTCTGGGCAGCTTGTCTTACGGGGAACTGGCAGGCGAACGGATGAAGCTTGGCCTGATGCTGAATGATCCGGAAGAAGAGCATGATTGCTTCTCGGACAATACTCATAACTCGCATTACTTCGACGGTCTGGGCATTCGAAACGTCTATACGGGGCGCTATGTGCGCGTGGATGGAACCGTGCTCGAAGGGCCCTCGCTTCATGATCTCGTGTCGGAAAAAGATGCCGCACTGGCAGGTGCCTTGCTGGGGGATATGAACGCCACCATGAGGGCGTTGGGTGATATTCGAACCGTAGCGGAAAGTGGAACGTCTTATGACCAGATGCTGGGGGTTGACCATCCCGGTGGCGCACTTGTTCAAAACGCGGTCGACAAACTGGTGGCCCAGACCCGCAATATCGAACGTGCTGTGACCATCATTGGGGCTGAGGGGATGGAGGTAGAAGGCTCTGACAGTCTGGACAACCCGAACGCCGTTTTCCAGTAAAGCCTGTGAATTCAATGTACTAAGGGCGGCCTGCATTGGTCGCCCTTTTGTGTTGTGGTCAGGATTGCGAAGCAGGGGGGGCGCCAGTGCCCTCCTGTCGGGCGTCGTTTAAATAATTCTTCATGCCTGTCTGTCACAAAATGAGCGGCTTTTAGGGGATGTTGAAGCTGCCTTTCGAGACGTTCAGTCGGGAGAGCTCTGCCCCCTCGTTGAAAGAATGGAGTGTTGATGCGCTTTCTGAGCAAGTTCTCAATTGCCGTGCTGTTGCCTGTTGCAATGGTTTCTCTGGTCCTGGTGTCCGTCGGGGTTTCAATCTGGGTGTCCTATCGGGTTGAAAGTCAGGAATTGATGAAATTGGCAACTCAGTCGCTAGAGGCCTTGCGAACGGAACGACGAGAGCGACTGGAGCGTGATCTGACAGCGGTTTCTGCTGAAATCGTTGTGGCGGCGACAAGGAATGCAACCGTTCGTACAATGAACAGCTTTGCAAGGTCATGGCGCTTGCTGGATGATCCGCAGCAGGAGCTTCAGAAAACCTTTATAACCGACAATCCACACCCGCAGGGAAAGCGCGCTGACCTGTCATGGTCGGGTGATAACAGCACCTATTCCACGGTCCATGCCCAGACCCATGATGAGTTCCGGGCCATGCTTGAAACCTATGGCTACCATGATGTGTTTCTGGTCGATCTGGAGGGGAACGTCATCTACTCGGTCAAGAAGGAAGAGGATTTCGCGACCAATTTGCAGACCGGAAAATTCCGGGAGTCAGGCCTGGCCCGCGTATATCAGCAGGTGATGAAGCTTGAGGCTGGTGAGACGGCGTTTGAAGATTTCTCCCCCTATGCGCCAAGCGCCGGAGGCGCCGCCGCATTCATTGCCCATCCCATTTTCGACCGGCAAGGCGGACGTGTCGGGGCCCTCGTTTATCAGATTTCCGACTCGCTGATTTCTGGTATCGCCAACGCACCGACAGGGCTTGGCCAGACCGGTCGAGTTTACTTTGTAGGAGGAGATCATCTCAATCGATCCGGCGTAGATGACACACAAGGGGATGGCAGTGGGCCCAATGGGCTGGAACGTATCGAAACGTTGGCTGTGCAGATGGCCCTGGCTGGCGAAACTGGTAGTTTGGAAACTCAAGGGCATGGGGGGGAACGTGTTCTTGTGGCATTCGGCCCCCTGAATGCGCTGGGAAAAAATTGGGCGGTCATTGCTGAGCAGGATATGTCTGAGGTGATGTCAGGGGTTCGTGACCTGCTCAACATGCTGGTTCTGAACGGCTTGATTGTCACGGCTCTCGTGTCTGTTGTCGCACTTTGGTTCTCGCGAAGTCTGGTCAACCCTCTCGCCAAAGTGACACGTTCAATGGTCGAAATCGGGAAAAAAAACTACAAGGTAAAGGTGGATGGAACCGAGCGTGGTGATGAAATAGGTGAAATTTCCAAATCGCTTGAACAGTTTCGCCAGTCATTGCTGGAGGCAGAAGAAACCGCCAGAGAAAATGAATTTCGCGGCGCCGCATTCTCGTCTTCTTCCGCGGCGATCATGATGGTGAACAATGACCTGGATATCCTTCACATGAATGAAGCAGGCATGGCGCTCCTGCAAAAGCATGAGGCAAGGCTGCGCGAGTGTGCTCCTGATTTTACCGCCAAGGATATCATCGGGAAAAACGCTGATCTTTTCCATCCCCCGGCGCTACGTGAGCGTGTCCGAAACCTTTTGTTGCAGGAAGAAAACCTGCCGTATCGTGCGACAATTTCGGTGACAAATCTGCGCCTGAATCTGGATATCAACCGGGTGCATGGTCCCGACGGCAATCCGATCGGTTACGTGGTGGAATGGGTGGATGTCACCGAAGATTTCATGAACACCGCGCTGCTCTCATCGATCGACAGCAATCAGGTGAAGATCGAGTTCGCACCTGATGGGGTTGCAACAAAAAGCAACAACCTCTTCAGAAAAATCTTGGGTGCGGGAACGAAATTGGATGACCTGACACTTGAGGGCCTGCTCAAGGAGCAAAAGATGGAACAGGATAAAGTCGATGATATCCTTGCGTCCATTCACCGGGGGGAAAGCGTATTTGGCCGATATGATCTGGCCAGTTCAGAGGGGGGAAGGGTCACGTTTGAAGGGGGCATCACCCCTGTCATTTGTGACAAGGGTGATCTGCTGAATATCGTTTTGATAGCGACGGATGTTACGGAGACGCGGCGGGAGATAGAGGCATCGGAGGTTCGTCGTGCCGAGATGGAGGCGGCGCAGAACCGCGTTGTTGACGCGCTGCGCGATGGGTTGAGCCGTTTGTCGGATGGGGATCTGACCACCGAGATCACGGATGCGTTCTCCGAGAATTACGAACAGCTTCGTCATGATTTCAACCGGGCTGTTGATAACCTTCTTACAGCGATGCGTGGGGTGGTTGAGAATGCTGAGATGATCCAGGGGGAAGCGTCCGAGATTTCGAATGCGGCGGATGACCTGTCGCAGAGAACCGAAAGGCAGGCGGCCACGCTGGAGGAGACAGCCACGGCGCTGGATGAGCTGACATCATCGGTGCGTTCCGCAGCGGATGGTGCCGCACATGCTAATGAAGTGGTTGAAAGCGCACGGAAAAATGCAGAAGTTTCTGGCGAGGTTGTGCGGGAGGCCGTGGAGGCCATGGGGGAGATTGAAACCTCGTCCTTGCAAATCTCGAAAATTACCGGCGTGATTGACGATATTGCGTTCCAGACCAACCTGTTGGCGTTGAATGCCGGGGTCGAAGCGGCACGAGCCGGTGAGGCGGGGCGGGGCTTTGCGGTGGTCGCCTCGGAAGTTCGGGCCTTGGCGCAACGTTCTTCTGACGCTGCACGAGAAATCAATGAACTGATTTCCGCCTCAGGCAGCCAGGTGAAACGTGGCGTGCATCTGGTGGACCAAGCGGGAGAAGCCCTGGTCGGGATTGTGGAAAGTGTTAGTGAAATCAGCCGAAATGTTGGTGAAATTGCCATATCTGCACGAGAGCAGAGCGCAGGTCTTGCGGAAATCAATGAGGCGGTAAACCAGTTGGATCAGGTGACGCAGCAAAATGCGGCGATGTTTGAACAAACAACCGCAGCCAGCCATTCTTTGACATGTGAGGCCCAAACGCTGACCAGCACCATGTCTCGTTTCAAAACTGATCAGGCGGAACGACCTGCGGCACAAATCATTGAAAGTGATGTTTTTGTCGAACCCGTTTTACAAACCGAAGAGAGCGCCCTCCATCCCCACCCCCTCGCGGCCCCCAAAAGCTCCGTAGCAATCGCACAGCAGATCGAAGCAGACCATACCTATGAGGATTGGGATGAGTTTTGAAAGTAAGAAGGAGGAGGCTTGAGATCGAGTTACTCCTGTCTGGTTGGCGGCAACTGCCTTGTTTCGAGGAGTGGATGGTCGGGCAAAGGGGGCCACACGCGCAAGATTGTTGACAATTTGAGGTTCGATGTTTCTTTCTAAGGGAGGCGGGTTTTGAAAATGCCCGGCACCTAAGAGTTATCCAGAGGAGAAAAACATTGGACAGCGTGATTGTCATGGAATGGATCGAGTTTGCGGTCAGATGGTTGCACGTGACCACCGCGATCGCATGGATCGGTTCGTCTTTTTATTTTATCGCGCTGGATCTTGGTCTGCGAAGGGAGGCAGATTTGCCTCATGGAGCGTTTGGGGAAGAGTGGCAGGTTCACGGGGGCGGGTTCTACCACATCCAGAAATATCTCGTTGCACCTGAAAAAATGCCTGACGATCTTGTCTGGTTCAAATGGGAAAGCTATGCGACCTGGCTTTCCGGTTTTTTCATGTTGGTGCTGGTCTATTATCTTGGGGCAGAACTTTACCTGATTGATCCGAACAGGCTGGATATTCCAACCTGGGCTGGGGTTTTGATTTCCAGTGGATCTCTGGTCTTTGGCTGGTTGGTCTACGATCTTTTGTGCAAAAGCCCATTGGGAAAAGACAATACAAGACTGATGCTCCTGCTTTTTATCCTCCTGGTGGGTATGGCCTGGGGGTATACTCAGGTGTTTACTGGGCGGGCAGCGTTGCTTCATCTGGGCGCATTCACGGCGACGATCATGTCGGCCAATGTGTTTCTGATCATCATTCCCAATCAAAAGATTGTCGTGGCAGATCTTCTGGCGCATCGCACACCGGATGCAAAATACGGCAAGATCGCAAAACAGCGGTCCACCCATAACAACTATCTGACCCTCCCTGTAATTTTTCTGATGCTGTCAAATCATTATCCGATGGCCTTTGCCAGCTCGATGAACTGGGTCATCGCGTCGTTGGTTTTCCTCATGGGGGTGTCGATACGACATTATTTCAACACGATGCATGCGAGACAGGGGCGTCCAAACTGGACATGGGGGGGGGCCGCGCTTTTGTTTGCGGCAATTGTTTATCTTTCGGCAGCACCGCAGTTTCACGCCCCATATTCCGAGACAGAGGCGGTGTCGCTTACCTCGGCGCAACAAAGATTTGTTGAGGCTGAGGGGTTTGAAGAGGTGCATGAAATTCTGCTGGGGCGCTGTTCCATGTGTCATGCAGAAGAAGTGTTCTGGGATGGAATTGCGTCTGCCCCCAAAGGGGTGCGGCTGGACACGCCTGAACAGATTGCCCGGCAGGCAAAGGCGGTTTATCTACAGGCAGGCGTGACAAACGCGATGCCCCCGGCAAACCTGTCCTTTATGGAACCTGCCGAACGGGCAGCAATTGTTGCGTGGTACAGATCGGTCAACGGGGGATGATGCCCCGCTGGCGCGACAGCGCAGGGGATGTGGATGGACATGCTGGAAAAAGCTAAAAACGTAGCGCGCAATCGTGCGCTGCGGGTCGTCTTTCCAGAAAGCGATGATCAACGTGTCACTCAGGCGATGGCCCGCCTTGAAAAAGAAGGTCTGGCGGAACCGCTGGGCTTGTCGGATGTAAGTCAGGCGCAGCTTGATGTCCTGATGGCAGCTCGCCCAATGAAGGCCGTCATTGCAGAACGCATGTTGGCGCGCCCCCTGATCCGGGCGGCCGCAATGCTGGCCTGTGGTGAGGCAGATGTCATGGTCGCCGGGGCCATCGCGCCAACCCGCCGCGTGATTGAGGCTGCCGCCCTGGCGGTCGGATATGCGCCCGGTATTCGCACGGCGTCCTCGTTTTTCCTGATGGAAATGCCAAATGGGCGGCAATTGGTTCTTGCCGATTGTGCCGTCAACACGGATCCAAGTGCGGCTGAGCTTGCGGATATCGCGCGGGCTTCCGCCCGGTCGGCACGTGTTCTGTTGGGCAGGGCTGACGTGGCGCTCTTGTCTTTTTCTACGGGAAGTTCGGGTATCGGCCCGTCAGTGGAGAAGGTGAAGACCGCGGCAGAAGCCACTGGGTTTCTTGGGCCAATTCAGGGGGATGCTGCGCTGAACCCAGTGATTGCTGCCCGTAAAGGCGCGGGAGGGGCCGGGGTCGCCAATACGCTGATTTTTCCGGATCTGAACGCCGGTAATATTGCCTATAAGCTGCTGCAGGAGCTCGCAGGTGCCCATGCGTATGGACCAATATTACAGGGGTTTCGCAAGCCGG
Source organism: Aliiroseovarius crassostreae (assembly GCF_001307765.1). Taxonomy (GTDB): domain Bacteria; phylum Pseudomonadota; class Alphaproteobacteria; order Rhodobacterales; family Rhodobacteraceae; genus Aliiroseovarius; species Aliiroseovarius crassostreae. The sequence continues at coordinate 128,499 of NZ_LKBA01000006.1, read as the reverse complement.
TCTGCGATCTGAGCAGAGGGGCCACGGTGGACGAAATTGTTGGCGCAACCCTTCTTTCCATTTCCCTGTCAGAGCGGGCTGTTAGCTGACATCACCCAGCTGCGCGGTTGCCTGGGCCGCGGTCACTGCAATCATGTGCAAGACATCTTCGGCCGAACAGCCGCGCGACAGGTCATTTGCCGGTTTCGCGAGGCCTTGCAAAATCGGGCCAATCGCAATAGCTCCGCCGATCCTCTGCGCAATCTTATAGGCAATGTTCCCGCTTTCGAGATTGGGGAAAATGAACACATTTGCCTCCCCCTTCAGCGGAGAAAGCCCGGCCTTTTTCTCTGCCACGCCAGGATCAAAAGCTGCGTCAAACTGCAATTCACCGTCGATGAGCAATTTTGGGTTGGCGTTGCGGGCAAGTTCTGTTGCGGTCACCACTTTGCTGACCGAGTTGTGTTGCGCACTGCCATGGGTCGAAAAAGACAGCATCGCAACCCGTGCAACCTCGCCGGTCAAAGCTTCGAAACTGGCGGCGGATGCGGCCGCGATTTGCGCCATTTCTTCGGCATTCGGATCCACGACCAGACCGCTATCGGCAAAAATATGTGCCCCTTTCCTCGCGTGATGATCTGCGCAGAACAACATCAGGAAGAAAGATGAAACCAGTTTGGAGCCGGGGGCCGGGCCAATCACCTGTATGGCCGTGCGCACGATATCCGCAGTGGTTGCGACGGCGCCACCAACCGTTCCGCCGGCGCGACCGGATTTGACCAGAAGGGCGGCAAAAACATGGGGATCCTGCGCGATACTCATGGCCTCTTCTGCGCTTATGCCCTTATGGGCGCGCAGGCGGTGATACAGAGAGGCGAGCTCAGGCAGGAGGGAGGATGTTTGAGGATCAAACACCGTGATGCCATGATCCTTGGGCGCATTTTGCTGGGACAGCTCCGCCTCGACATCTTCTTGTGCGCCGATCAGGATCATACGGGCAATCCCGTCCCGCTCGGCAATCAAGGCCGCCTCAACCACCCGAGGATCCGTCCCTTCGGATAGCACAATGCGAAACCGGGACCGGGCGGCGTTTTTCAAAAGGGTTTCAAGGGGTTTCATGGGGTGGCCCTTCCGATAAATAAGAGAGCGCCAAGAGGAGGAGAGGCGCTCTCTTCAGTCGTAAAATGGGCCACGTCGCCATCGTGGCGCAGCCCCAGAGGAGACTACTTCGCCTGCTGCGGGCGCATATCATCCTTGGAAATGCCCGCGACCTTGACCGGATTTTTCATGGCGTCGCGGCGGAACGGCTCGCCAAGTTCCTGGTTGATCATGGCCTCGATCAGGGTGGTGATGCCGTTTTTCTGATCCTTGATGGCCTGATCCAGTGCCGCGGTCAACTCGTCCTGAGTGCGGGCAACCACGCCTTTCAGACCACACGCCTGGGCGATCCCGGCATAAGACACCTGGGTGTCCAGCTCGGTGCCGACGAAATTATCGTCAAACCACAGGGTCGAGTTGCGCTTCTCCGCACCCCATTGATAGTTGCGGAAGACGATCTGGGTGACCGCAGGCCATTCCTCGCGACCGATGGCCGTCAATTCGGTCACGGCAATACCAAATGCGCCATCACCCGAGAAGCCCACGACCGGCACGTCCGGACAGCCGATCTTGGCGCCAACCACCGAGGGCAGACCATAGCCGCAGGGACCAAACAGCCCCGGTGCAAGGTATTTGCGACCCTCTTCAAACGATGGGTAGGCGTTGCCGATGGCGCAGTTGTTGCCGATGTCGGACGAGATGATGGCCTCTTTGGGCAGCGCCTGTTGGATTGCCCGCCAGGCTTTGCGCGGCGAGAGCCAGTCCGGTTTGGCCGCGCGGGCGCGCTCGTTCCAGGTGGTGCCCGGATCGTCCTGTTCATGATCCATTGAGCTCAGTTCCTGTGCCCAGGCCGATTTGGTCGTGGCAATCAGGTTCAGGCGTTCGTCGCGTCCTGCATCCCCTGCGGTCTCCGAAAGCTTTGCAAGGATGGTGTTGGCGACTTGTTTGGCATCCCCCACGATCCCGACATTGACGGGTTTGGTCAGACCAATTCGATCCGGGTTGATGTCGACCTGAATGATCTTGGCCTGTGCCGGCCAGTAGTCGATCCCATAACCGGGCAGGGTTGAGAACGGGTTCAGGCGGGTTCCGAGCGCCAGCACCACATCGGCCTTCGAAATCAGCTCCATCGCGGCTTTTGACCCGTTATACCCAAGGGGGCCCGCATGCAGGGGGTGGCTGCCGGGGAAGGCATCGTTGTGCTGATAGCCACAGCAAACCGGAGCGGAAAGACGCTCGGCCAAAGCTTTGGACGCTTCGATCGCTCCGCCGATGACCACACCAGCGCCGTTCAGAATGACGGGGAACTTGGCCTCTGACAACAGCGCAGCAGCCTGATCCAGCGCCTCAGCGCCCCCTTGCGGCAGTTCGAAATCCACAATGGCAGGCAGGTCGATATCAATCACCTGGGTGAAATAGTCGCGCGGCACGTTGATCTGTGCGGGGGCCGAGTTGCGCTTGGCCTGCATGATCACCCGGTTCAGGACTTCGGCCATACGCGATGGGTCACGGACCTCCTCCTGATAGCAGACGCAATCGGCAAAGGCGCGCATCTGCTCCATTTCCTGAAAACCGCCCTGGCCCATGGTCTTGTTGGCCGCCTGCGGCGTCACCAGAAGCAGCGGGGTGTGGTTCCAATAGGCCGTTTTAACCGCAGTCACGAAGTTGGTGATGCCGGGGCCGTTCTGGGCAATCATCATCGACATCTTGCCTGTGGCACGGGTGTAACCATCGGCCATAAAGCCGCCAGATCCTTCATGGGCACAGTCCCAGAACGTGATGCCCGCATCTTCAAAAATGTCCGAAATCGGCATCATTGCCGACCCAATAATCCCAAAGGCATGCTCAATCCCATGCATCTGCAGAACTTTTACAAAAGCTTCTTCCGTCGTCATTTTCATGATGGATTTCCTCTTCTCGCAAGCGGTGGCAAATGCGCCTGTTTTCTGACTTGATGATAGGTCGTGAGAACAGGCGCAAATAGGGCCAGTTGGAAATCTGAAATATAACCAGTTAGCGCAGTTTCTCGATTTCCTGAGCGATCAGGGAAATCCCTTTTGGGATGCGGTCGGTCGGAATTGAACTATAGGCGAGGCGATAGAAGTTTCTTGGCCGGCCGCTGCCGGCGAAAAAGGGCTTCCCGGGTTCGATCAGCACCGATTGCGCTTTCAGCAGCTCGGCCAGCTCGGTTGTATCCACGGACACAGGGGCTTTCATCCAAAAGGCGGATCCGCCAAAAACACCACTGCCAGAAGCGGTTAGGCCATGTTCCGAGATGGCCTGCTCCATGACGTTTCGGCGCGATTCGTAGGCTTTGCCAATACGCCGGATCAGGGCATCGTAGTGACCGAGAGAGAGGAAATATGCGACGCTGCGCTGGATCAGGCCGGGGGGGTGGCGCAAAACGGTCGAGCGCAGGGCGCGGGCTTCGCGGATGAACGGTTCGGACCCGACCATATAACCAAGGCGCAGGCCGGGAAAAAGGGATTTGGAGAAACTGCCGACATAGATCACGCGCCCTTCCTTATCCAGCGATTTGAGGGCAGGGGAAGGGGGTTGCAAAAACGACATCTCGAAGTCGTAATCATCCTCAACCACCAGCGCATCCAGCTCACGAGCGCGATCCAACAGGCGTTTCCGGCGTTCCAGTGGCATGGTCGCAGTTGTCGGGCTTTGATGGCTGGGGGTGGCAAAAATCACGTCCGTCCCATCCGGAAGCGCCTCTGGCGGCAATCCATCCGCATCTACGGCAATGGGTTCCAGATGGCAGCGACTTTGCATAAGAATGTCGCGCAGAGAATAATAGCACGGATCTTCGATCGCCGCTGTCCGGCGCTGCGTCAACAGGATCTGGGCGGAAAGCCAAAGGGCGTTCTGCGCCCCCAGCGTGATCAGAATTTCTTCAGGACGGGCCAGAATTCCGCGGCGGGGAAGGATATGTCTTGCGATGAATTCAACCAGCTCTGGATCATCTTGGTCATAATAATCCCGAACCATGGAATCATGGTCTTTCTGGCCAAGCGCCTTCAAGGCACAAAGACGCCAGGAATTGTGGTCAAACAGGGTTTCGTCAGACTGGCCATAGGTGAAGGGGTATCGGTTCTGCCTCCAGTTCTGCGGCTTTTGCGGGGTGCTGACTTCGCTGAAGGAATGTCCGATGGCCCGGTTCCAGTCCACCTTGTCCTCGGTTCGGTGTCGCGGTTGGAAAGACGGAGGTTCTGGAGCATTTTCAGATATATAGAACCCGCTTCGTCCTTTCGAGGAAAGGTAATCCGAGGCCTGAAGTTCGGTATAGGACAGGGTCACCGTAATTCTGCTGACCCCCAAATGTTTGGCAAGGGCGCGGGTTGACGGAAGTTTTTCACCACGTGGCAAGCGACCGGACAGAATTGCCTCGGCAATCATCTGCTGGATCTGCGCCTGAAGCGTGCCTTGTGCGTCAGGGTCCAGAAAAAATGTTTCGACGGGAACAGACATGAATTCACTATATACTGGACTTAACTGAGAAGCAATCTGGACTTGTTGTTAAAGGCGTGCTCAAGATGCCTGTTTTCGACCTTTCTCCAACGCCCAGGTCAGGTTTTGTTGAACGCTGGGCCATTCGGATGCGATGATGGAATACACAACAGTGTCGCGCAATGCCCCGTCCGGTCCGAGCATGTGGCTGCGCAGGATCCCGTCGCATTTTGCGCCCAGTCTTTCGATGGCCACCCGACTTTGTCTGTTCATGAAATGGGTGCGAAACTCGACGGCAATACAGTCCAGGCTCTGAAAGGCGTGGGTGAGTAACAGGCGTTTGGCCTGCGTGTTCACGGGGCTGCGTTGCGCTGATTTACAATACCAGGTCGAGCCGATTTCGACACGTCGGTTGGCGGCGTCAATATTCATGTAGGTGGTCATTCCAACAGGCTTGCCATCTGGTGTGAGAACCGAAAAGGGCAGCATTGATCCCGCATCTTGCAGCGCTAGGCGGCGTGTGATCTCAGCCTCCATCCTGTCCGGGGCAGGGACGGATGTGTACCAGAGCCGGTAGATTTCGCCATCCTCAACGGCCTCTTGCAAGCCCGTCAGATGGTCATGGGAAAGCGGTGCAAGAGTGACGTCCGTGTCGGATAGGGTGACGGGGGGGCCACACTTTTGGGATCCTTTCAGATGTGATGCTGCCTGAGCATCAAAAAAGGCGGACCTCTCTGCAGGGTCCGCCTTTGTCTGATTTCACCCGTCCAATTTGACTGGACTTACCCGAAGATTTTGCCCAGTGCGCGGTCAACCGTATCAGTGATCCGGTCAATATCATCGGCCGTGGCAATCAATGCCGGGCTAAAGCAAAGGGTGTTGTTCAGCCCCGGAATTGAACGGTTGGTGGCGCCGATGATCACGCCCTGCGCCCCGCATTCCGCCACAACCGCGCCAACATCCTTTTCGGCAGCCGGTTCTTTACTGCTGCGATCCGAGACCAGTTCGACGCCAAGGAACAGGCCCTTGCCCCGCACATCACCGATCACCTTGTGCTTTTCCATCAGGGCTTGAAGGTTGCCCAGCATGCGCTCGCCCATATTGGTGCAGTTTTCCAGCAGGTTTTCGTTTTCGATGATTTCCATGTTTTTCAGGGCCGCCGCCGGACCCGCGGTGCAGCCCCCGAAGGTGGAGATGTCGCGGAAGTAGTTCAGCGGGTCAGACATGTCGTCCTTGAATAGGTCAAACACCTCTTCTGTGGTCACGCAGCAGGCAATTGCGGCATAGCCCGAGGCAACCCCCTTGGCCATGGTCACGATGTCCGGCTTGACGCCATATTGCTGGTAGCCAAACCATGTGCCCGTGCGTCCGACGCCACAGACCACTTCGTCGATATGCAGCAGGATGTTGTATTTCTTGCAGATTTCCTGCACACGGTCCCAATAGCCCGGGGGCGGGGTGATCACGCCACCGCCTGCGGTGACCGGTTCAAGGCAGAGCGCACCCACGGTGTCGGCCCCCTCGGCCAGAATGACCTCTTCAATCGCGTCAGCGGCGCGTTTGCCATATTCCTCACCCGACAGATCCCACTGTGCGCGATATTCCATGCAATGCGGCACGCGGATGAAATCGGGCGCGAAGGGGCCGTATTGTGCGTTGCGCTCATCCTGACCGCCTGCGGACATGGTTGCCAGTGTGGAACCGTGGTAGTCGCGGTCGCGGTAGAGGATCTTGGTTTTCTTGCCGCCATAACGTTTATGGGCGATCTGGCGCACCAGCTTGAACGCTTTCTCGTTCGCCTCGGATCCTGAGTTTGTGTAATAGACACGGCTCATACCCGGCATTTTGGAAATCAGGCGTTCGGAATACATCGCCCCGGGAATGGACCCGGCGGAACCCGCAAAATAGGGCAGCTTGATCAGCTGATCGCGGATCACATCGGCGATTTCGGTGCGGCCATAGCCCACGTTCACGGTCCAGACGCCCCCCGAGACGGCATCCAGATATTCCTTGCCGTTCTGATCCCAGACCGACATGCCCTTGCCTTCAATGATGATGCGCGGATCGCTGGTCTCAAACGGTTTATGTTGCGTCAGGTGATGCCAGACATGTGCCTTGTCGGCTGCAACCACTTTGCTGATGTCATTGTCGTTCATTCCACCATCCATGACAGGACCTCCTGGGGTTGTGCCGGGAGGAGGCTTAAGGGGGCCTGCTGCCTGGCGAGTTTGTCTATTTCTTGATCAAATTATCAGCCTAAAATGGGGGTAAAAACATAGGGCCAAAAGTTTGTTTGATTAGGTCCAGATTTCTGCCCCTAGTGCATAACGAAGCTTGGGAAGGGATGACCCTTCTGCAAAATGGATAGCAAACAGGTGGTCAGGCCGGCCCCTTTTGCCAGTCACCTCTGGTTGGGGTCGAAATCCCGTTCCAGAAACGTGATGATCCAATCTGCAAACACCCCATTGTCTGCCCCTAAGGGCAACGATTTCCGCGCAGCGTCGATCACTTCTGTCGGCTTGCTGTCGGCCAATGTTTCAACTAGGGCGGCAAAGGATTCGTTGCTCATTTCGGGGTGGCTTTGGGTGGTGAAGATGTGGTCGCCGATGACATAGCCGGCGATGGGGCAGTCTTGATGGGACATGGTAGTTGTCGCCCCTTCCGGGAGCTGCGTCACCTGATCATGATGCGAGGCATAAAGCCAGATACGTGCCGCTGGCATCCAGGGCGGGGGCGCGGTGATCACAGTTTCGGTTGACCCGAGCACCCATCCATTTGGATTGGGGGACACTGCACCACCCAGAGCGGTTGCGATGGCCTGATGGCCAAATCCCACGCCCAGAACCGGGCGTCGCTGGCTTACAAGAAGGTGAATGTAATCAAATAATTGCCGAAGCCAAGCCGCGTCATCCAAGACCGATTGGTCGCGGCCGCCAATGATCCAGGCATCAAATCTGTCCATGTCCTTTGGGAACTGTCCCTGATCGACGGTAAAAGAGGAAAAGACCCAATCCGGGCGCTTTTTGGCGAGAAGCTTCAGCCATTTCTTACCGTCACCAGAAAGGTCAAACGCGAAATCGCTTTCATCAGAATTGGGGCTTAGGATGGCGATGCGCATGACGTCTCCGAGGTTACCTGCAACGTGTTTGGGTGGCTTTCGGGCGGATGTCAAACCGTGGAGGGCATCGTGCCCCACTTCCGGGCCCTGCGTGGTCATCGGATCACGCATGAAAGATGTGGCCGCGGAGTGTTTTGGAACCAAAGTGTCTATGTCGCGGTTTCTGCACGAAAAGCGGATCGAGCGGATCAACAAGGGGCGCTAAAAGGGGACGAGATCAAAGGCTCTCTTGCCGTGGTGCAGCAGGGCGATACCGTGCTGGAAATCGGAATTGGTCTTGGTGTGGTTGGGGGGGAAGATAACGAAAAGCGCCGCCGTGTTGACGTGCCCACCCGTGATTTTGACACCACCGCGTCCGAGATTGGCGCAAATGTGCTGGAGTTCCCCCCTAAGGTCTATGGTGTGGGGGGGATGCAGGAATGCAAGAAAATCCTGACCGGGGAAGGGTTTGTGAAGCAAGAGGGTGTTTCGACCCGGACGGTCTGGACCTGTGTGTGGGACGCGGGCTGATCTTACGCGGTCGTAGATGTTTTCGGAGGCGGTGAGGCACGCGAGGCCACACCGCTTCCCGCCTGATCCATCGGGGTGCCTGCCGGATCTTGTAATACCTGCCCCGTGCTCCCCCAGAAAAAACGGGATCGGCCTCCGGTTTTTCAGCCATTTTTTGCAACGCACCTGCGCCGGACTTGATCTAAGGCAAGGCGGAAGAATTCTTAACGCGTAAATTCAAACGGCCTCACCTCGGTGGGGTGTTCTGTATTGGGCAATACGGGGGAGCGAGGCGCAGCCGCACAAACCTGTGTTGTTTAGGAGGGTGCATGTCGCATTTGACGTTTGAAAGCAGCCCTGAGCTGGACAAGGTTGCCAATCACGGTGCCTTGGCAAAACGCCTGTGTGACGCCCTGCCTGTTCCCGGAAAGCACCTGTCGGGTGGTGTTCGGTGCACGGGTATCGGCGCCAATGAGCGGCCCATCACCGAAGACGCAGAACTTTGTCACGTCCTGAACAGAAGACTGAGACAGGGACCGGGCCGGGACGATGCTATGCGCGAAGGTGTCGTCGATTGCTCTTACGCAGCGGTGAAAACCGCGCTCACCCCACAGCCGGGCAATGCGCCCGTCAGTCTCAGCCTTCCCGTCCAGGGGATCGAAACCCGGATGTGCCGAACGGGATGGCCCCCCATCCCAGGGGCGCTCCGAGAGAGGACCAATTGATGAAAAGTCTTGATCGCGCCCTGCCCATTGCTCTTTTGCACGCCCGCGAGGCCACGCTGAAACCTTTCCGCCACGAGCTTGATCAGATCGGGCTGACGGTGCAGCAGTGGCGCGTGATCCGCGTTCTGGCTGAGGGCAAACCCTGCTGCGCCACCGAACTGGCGGAACGCTGTGTGCTGATGCCGCCCAGCCTGAGCCGGATCCTGAAAAACCTCACGGAACGGGGCTATATCGAGCGGGTGGATGACAGCGATGGCCGTCGTCGCCGGGTCAAGATCGCCCCCGCTGGTGAACAGAAATACGCAGAGATGTCTGCCAAATCCGCCGTGCTTTACGAAAACCTCGAGGGGCGGTTTGGCGAAGAAAAGATGGAAACCCTGCTGGATCTTCTGACCGAACTGCGTGAGGTGGCTGAGGTCCACTGACCGGATTTTGCCCAGGCGCAATCCGAACAGTGCGCGCTGGTTTTCGGACAAGTTGCGCGCCAACAAACATGTGACGCTGCGGCCTGCTTGCGGGTCGCGCCGTTTCGCTTACCCTTGGGGCATAGACGGGGGCACAGACGGGGGCAAAGAGGAGCGGACCTATGAGCGATACACCAGACGGCAACATCATCCTGCGCACGCTTGCGATGCCGAAGGACACCAATATCGCGGGCGACATTTTCGGCGGATGGGTGCTCTCCCAGATGGACATCGCGGGCGGCGTGCTGGCCGCGGAACGGGCTGGCGGGCGCGTGGCCACCGTGGCCATTGACGCGATGAAATTCATCTCTCCGGTCAAAGTGGGCGACGTTCTGTGCATCTACGGCCGCGTCGGCCGCATCGGCACCACCTCACTCGCCATCCACTTAGAGGCCTGGTCCGAACGCGACCGAGGCCGGTCGCAAACCCGCGTGACCGAAGGCGTGTTTGTCTTTGTGCATCTGGATGAGGCGGGGAACAAGGTGGCGGTGCCGGGTTAATCTGCCCTGATACACTCAATCAGATAGTGTTCGAAGCTATCCCAGAGCCCGATGAGGTCCTCTCGGCTCATTGAGAAGCTACTACTATGGATTACTCGGTTGAGAGCTTCTAACTCTCGTGGAGAACTGGTGTCATTCGATACGCGGTGAAGATCTCTCAGCTCTTTGTCTGTGATTTTTCCTGCTGCTTTCAAATCATCGGTAGCACTGCGAACATCTTTCGCCAGCTTTCCACTAAGACTAATGCCTTTGAGATTAAGGTATTGGTTGGTAGTTAGCTCAATTAGAACGCGGAATGCGATTGCGATGGTAAGCTCATGTCGGGAGAGTGTGAGTTTGAACTGAAGCTCTTCCCAAAGCCTTTGAATTTTGCCTTGCCTAGGCTTCCATTGAACTTGGCTTGCGATGCTGTTTGGTATCAGGGTGTCACGTCTTGGCGGAGATTTTTTTTGGGGTGCTTTGCCGTTGCTGTTGGAAGAGGTGTTAGAGTTGTGTTTATGTGGAGTGGAGAGTAACCCTGACTGCCTAAGTTCTTCGAAATAGCTGTCCACTCCTTCAGAATCTAGAATTCGCTTAAGCGTGACATCTTTGGATATGATGTCATTAGCGATTTTTGTGAGAACGGTCAGCACTTCGTCTTTTGGGCGTTCTAGTTTTAGTTTGCTATCCTGAGTTAAAGACACACCAATCAGTGACTGCCTCTTTTTTGCATTCACCAGCCTGTAGAGCGTTGAACGACCAACTTTCTCGGCGTCGGTGAAGCCCTCCGCTTTAAGAAAACCTTCGATTGCCTCTGCAATAGGATACTGGTTTGTGCCCCCAACTCGATTTGCGTGATTTGCCTTCGCTCGTGTGTCCCAATCTAACTGGCCACGCCCACCGTCAGTGCCGTTGTGCCTTCTGCTCAAAGTGACGTCTATCAAGCTTTGGTCAGTTTCAACTTGGCAATCTACTTGGTAATTTTCGGATACTGAGAATTGCTCAGAGAGTTTTCGAAACGCAGCTCTAAACGCTTGGGGCGTTCTTTCTGGATCATTAATCAGTTTAAGGCATGTGACACGTCGATTTCCGTCGTGAACAACGAAATCTCGCCCGTTGGGTTTTACAAGCGGGGCATTTAGAATCCGACCTTGTTTCGCAATATCTGTAGCAAGCGCTAACATATGCTTGCCTTTATTGGTGAATAGCCATGCTATAGCAGCATCTTCGCTTGGCTCGGGGCCGTGTCGATCATTTGCTTTGTTTACGGATAGGCTTTTTAGTGGAATAGACTGAAATTGCATGCACATACCATTCGAGATTGTGCATGCAACTTAGCATTGTAGAAGATGCCATTCAAGCTTAGGTGGAGTGGGGATTTATCTCGTAAACTTCTTATGCTTCAACCGTTTGGGCTCCAGTGCATCCGGGCCCAGACGCCGTTTCTTGTCCTCTTCGTAATCCTCGAAGTTGCCTTCGAACCACTCCACATGGGCGTCGCCTTCGAAGGCGAGGATATGGGTGCAGATCCGGTCGAGGAAGAAGCGGTCGTGCGAGATGACCACGGCGCAGCCGGCGAAATCCACCAGCGCGTCTTCCAACGCACGCAGCGTTTCCACGTCGAGGTCGTTGGTCGGTTCGTCAAGCAGCAGCACATTGCCGCCCTCCTTGAGCAGTCGCGCCATATGCACCCGGTTGCGCTCACCGCCTGACAGCAGGTTCAGTTTCTTCTGCTGATCGCCGCCCTTGAAGTTGAAGGATGAACAATAGGCGCGCGAGTTCACCTGTGCGTCGCCCAGTTCGATGATCTCAGCGCCCCCGGAAATCGCTTCCCAGACCGTGTCACCATCGTTCAGGTCATCACGCGACTGATCGACATAGCTGAGTTTCACCGTGTCGCCCAGTTCAACCGTGCCCTCGTTAGGTTGTTCCTGACCGGTCAGCATTTTAAAGAGTGTCGATTTACCCGCGCCGTTTGGACCGATCACGCCGACAATCCCGCCGGGGGGCAGGGAAAAGTCAAGGTTTTCAATCAGCAGCTTGTCGCCCATATGTTTCTTCAACCCGGTGACTTCGATCACCTTGCCACCCAGACGCGGGCCGTTCGGGATGACGATCTGGGCGCGGCCCACCTTGTCACGCTCGGACTGGCTGGCCATTTCATTATAAGCGGCGATCCGGGCTTTCGACTTGGCCTGACGGGCTTTCTGGCCCTGACGCATCCACTCCAATTCGCGTTCCAGCGTCTTTTGCTTGGACTTGTCTTCGCGTGCTTCCTGCTCCAGCCGCTTGGCTTTTTGTTCCAGCCACGACGAGTAATTGCCTTCGTAGGGGATGCCCGACCCGCGGTCGAGTTCGAGGATCCAGCCGGTGATGTCATCCAGGAAGTAACGGTCGTGGGTGACGATCAGGATGGTGCCTTTGTAGTCGATCAGGTGCTGTTGCAGCCACGCGATGGTTTCGGCGTCAAGGTGGTTGGTCGGCTCATCGAGCAGCAGCATGTCGGGCGCTTGCAGCAGAAGCTTGCACAGGGCCACGCGGCGTTTCTCACCGCCCGAAAGCGTGGTGACGTCGGCGTCATCCGGCGGGCAGCGCAGGGCCTCCATCGAGACGTCGATCTGCGCGTCCAGATCCCACAGGTTCTGCGCGTCGATCTCATCTTGCAGTTGGGCCATCTCTTCGGCGGTTTCGTCCGAATAGTTCATTGCCAGCTCGTTGTAGCGATCCAGAATGTCCTTCTTGGCCTTCACGCCCAGCATCACGTTGCCGCGCACATCAAGTGACGGGTCCAGCTCCGGCTCCTGCGGCAGATAGCCGACTTTGGCCCCTTCGGCGGCCCAGGCCTCGCCGGTGAAATCCTTGTCGATCCCGGCCATGATGCGCATCAGGGTCGACTTACCGGTGCCGTTGACGCCGACCACACCGATCTTCACGCCGGGCAGAAAGCTCAGGCGAATGTTTTCAAAGCATTTCTTGCCACCCGGATAGGTCTTGGAAACGCCGTCCATGTGGTAGACATATTGATAAGCGGCCATGGGTATGCTCCGTTGAAAGTCGCGGTTTGCGCTGGTCTAGCGAATGTGCAAGGAAAGGGCAATTGAGTTCAGAAGACTTTCAGTTTTGCAAAATGCTTTTCGAAAGAAGAAGCCCGGCGAAACTTCCAATCATTACGTTGCGCCAAGAAGATCCAGTTGCCGCACCCAGAAGTGCCCCGGTTGTAATGCCAATGAGTTGTGTGGATCTTGCTCTGCCGCCACAGATAAAGTTCACAAACTGCTCACAGTTCCAGTTGAGAAGATTGTAGCGCGTTCCTAGGTGATTTCGGGCTTGTTGGAGGCGCTCAATGCCTTGAGCGGGTGTCGCTGGAATGTCGCGGATCTGAACTTTGTTGCCGTTAGAAAAGTCTTCCAAGCTGCGTTCTGATACGCATCCCGTCCTGGGGCTATTGTCGATGACCCTCCCGTTTCCTGCGTAGATTCCAAAGTGCATGACGGGTGGCTTAGAAACAATGAGGGTTGTTCCGGGTGGACAATTATTTATATTCATGATGTTCTCCTATAGGGAATATTGTCATCTCGCATATTTGCGAATATAGAAAATATGCGAGATTTGCTTGGGGATGTCAATGTCAGAAACACGAATTTCACATCGTGATGCAATTTTTGGTCAAACTGTTGTTCTGCTGCGGAAAAGGTATGGATTGGAGCAAGGAGATCTGGCTGAACGTTCAGGAATGAGCCGTGCGGCGCTTTCGCGGATTGAGCGTGGAGATAGCAGTGCGACGATACACGCAATGACGGAAATCGCCAGTGGTCTGGGGATTACTCTAGGACAACTAGTCAATGAGTATGAGGGCGCGGAAGAGATACTGAAGACGCAGAACGTTCAGATCGTTTCTAAGGCCGAGGCAAAAAATAGTGGATCAGCACTTGCACTTGTTGGTCTTGCTGCTCTGGCTATTCTTTTGGCAAAAAAGTAAATATTTTCAATGCGCCACGAACTTCCATATGCTGCGCCCGGTCAGGTGATCGGGCTGTTGGGGGGGTCTTTTGATCCCGCCCATGAAGGCCATGCCCATATCACGCGTGAGGCGTTGAAGCGGTTTGGGTTGGATCGCGTGTGGTGGCTGATCTCTCCGCGCAACCCGTTGAAAACACGTGGTCCCGCGCCAATTGGAAGCCGTATGGCGCGCGCGCGTGAAGTGATGCAACACCCGAAGGTTGAGCTGACCCGGATCGAAGAACACACCGGAACGCGCTATACCGCAGATACCATTGCCGCCTTGCAACGGCTTTATCCGCAGGTGCGCTTTGTCTGGTTGATGGGGGCAGACAATCTGGCCGGGTTTCACCATTGGGACAATTGGCGCTGGATCATGGACCATGTGCCGGTGGGCGTGATTGCCCGGCCCGGTGACCGGGTGCAGGCGCGCATGTCTGTCGCTGCGCTCATCTACCGGGATGCGCGCCTGCGCGGGCGCGACGCGCAGCGACTGGCAAACAGTAAAGCCCCGGCCTGGACGCTGATCAACGCGCCGATGCGGGATATTTCTTCGTCGCAGATCCGCGCAAAAGGGCATTGGTAGCGGCACGTCTCATGTGCGCTTCCCGCGTAAGCCCCCGTGCATGCCCCTGTGCAGACCCCGGTGCGCTCAACGGTTGAAATGATCTTCGTGACGGGGTTTACTCGTCAAAGAAACTGCATAGTACGAAGCCCTTATGAAAACACCAATCACACGGCGTGGTCTTCTGGCCGGGCTTGGCGGCGGGATTGTCACGGCCGCCCTTTCTTCGACCGCGATAGCTGAGGCCCCCACCGCAAGCCCTGTGCCAAAGCTGCGTCCGGGCGGGGCGGCCAAAGCTGCAATTCCCGGTGTTGAAGCGCTTCTGGAGCAGGCGAAACTTTCGGGGAAAGTGGGGTTTGTCGTGGCGGACGCCCGCAGTGGGCTGGTGCTTGAGGCACGCAATGCCGATCTGGGCCTGCCGCCAGCCTCGGTGGCGAAAGTGGTGACTACCGCTTACGGGCTGGCACATCTGGGGCAGGGGTATCAGTTTTCCACCCGCGTTCTGGCGACGGGTCCCGTATCCGGCAGCAGGTTGAAAGGAGACCTTGTCCTGGTGGGGGGGGCGGATCCTTCCCTTGACACTAATGCGCTGGAAGGTCTGGTCAAGGCACTGAAGAAAAAAGGAATAACCCGTGTGGACGGGAAGTTTCTCTTTTATGAAAACGCCTTGCCGTATCAGCGCTCGATCGACCCGGACCAGCCGGATCACCTGGGCTATAACCCGTCTGTGTCGGGTCTGAACCTGAACTACAATCGGGTGCATTTCGAATGGAAACGCACCGGGGAAAGTTATTCCGTGGCGATGGATGCTCGGTCGGATCGGGTGCGTCCCGCGGTCAGCACGGCGCGGATGCAGGTGGTGAACCGGGATCTGCCGGTCTATACCTACAAAGCGTCTGCCGGGATCGACAATTGGACCGTGGCGCGTGGCGCGCTGGGCAAAGGGGGCTCTCGTTGGTTGCCCGTGCGCAGGCCGGGCCTTTATGCGGCGGATGTGTTTCAGGTTTTGGCGCGCGCGCATGGGATTGCCCTGCCAAAGCCGGGGGAGCTGCGCTCCTTGCCGGGGGGGACGGTTCTGGTTGAACATCGCAGTGCGGATCTGGCGGCTGTGTCGCGCAAGATGCTGAAATATTCCACCAATCTCACGGCGGAGGTTGTCGGGCTTTCAGCCTCAAAACAACGCGGTGGAAAGCCCCGCACCCTTGCCGCATCCGGCAAGATGATGAGCGATTGGGCAAGAGAGAATTTGGGTGCAAAATCAGTGCGTTTTGCAGATCATAGTGGCCTGTCCGATGCCTCGCGCCTGCCCGCAAGGGACATGGTGTCGATGCTTGTGAAGCTGGGGCCGGACGGGGCGCTGCACGGGTTGATGAAAGAGATTACGCCGCGTGGAAAGGATGGTAAGAAACTGGCGGGAGCCGGGCACGCCATCCGTGCCAAAACCGGCACGCTGAACTTTGTTTCGGCCTTATCAGGCTATGTCACCACGGCGGATGGCACGCTGCTTGCCTTTGCGGTTTTTACAGCCGACATGGGCAAAAGGCGGGCGGTGAAACGCGCCGATCGCGAGCGGCCTGCAGGGGCGAAAAGCTGGAGCGCGCGCGCCCGCTGGCTCCAGCATCAGTTGATCAATCGTTGGGCGGCTCTTTACGGAACCTGACGGGATTAAGGGCGTGCAGGAATAGTCACCGCCGCCTGTGATGCGGGGCGGGACCAGCAGCGGTCAAACCACTCCATCACATTGGAAAACTTGGATAATTCTATTTCCTCTGCCGCATCATAGCCGGTCATGGTCGCTCGGATCCAGGGCCATGCGGCAATGTCTGCGATGGTGTAGTCATCGCCCATGATATAGCGCTGCCCGTCAAGGCGTTGATCGAGCACCGCGAGCAACCGCTTGCCTTCGTTCAGATAGCGATCCCGCGGTCGCTTGTCGTCAATCTCTTTGCCCGCATAGGCGTGAAAAAAGCCAAACTGCCCGAGCATCGGACCAAGACCGCCCATTTGCCACATCAGCCATTGGAGCGTTTCTGCGCGCCGGGCAGGATCCGTCGGCAAGAATTTCCTAGATTTTTCAGCAAGGTAAGTCAAAATGGCCCCGCTTTCCCACAGCCCAAGAGGCGCACCATTTGGCCCGTTGGGATCAATGATCGCGGGGGTCTTGTTGTTGGGATTGAGGGACAGGAACTCGGGGGTGAACTGATCATCGGTTCCGAAATTTACCAGATGCGGTCATAGTCCAGCCCGGTTTCCTCAAGCATCGCACTGACCTTCACCCCGTTTGGTGTGGGCAGCGAATAGAGCTGGATCACGTCCGGACGCGTGGCTGGCCAGCGATTGGTAATTTTAAACTTTTGCAACATGGTTTTCCCCAAAGTTTAAACTTTCAAAGGAGGAAAAGCCGAAACTTTAAACTTTTGAAAGTGGTGTCGCGTTGTGTTGACGCCGGATATGGGGCAGGCAGGTCGCCCCTTCAAGGTGACGAGACGTCACGGAGTTGTGAGTGCCTGCGCGTGGGTGCCGCGGGCGGGGTGCTCGACATGAAACTCGACATGATAAAGGGGCCGCGCGGCCCCTTTGCTTTGCGTTAACTGAAACGTGCCGCCTTACAGCACCATATGCCGTGCCCGTGCGCCGCGCTCAATCGCGGCGGCATGCAGCCGGTCGATATTGAGCTCATAACGGATCTCTTCCAGAATGCGCAGTTCCGGCCCGTGCAGCACGCCGTCTGCCGCAGCCACATCGCAGGCCAGCGCATAGGCGGTTTCCCACAGGTGTTCGGGCAGGTTGTCACGCACCAGCCCAAACAGCGCATCCAGCCCATCTTCAACCGCAAACAGGTCAAACACGGTCTGCGACACGGTTTTCATCCGATCCGGGTCATAGCTGGCGAAAACGGGCAGGTGATTGACCACGCGTTCGATGGTCAGAAGTTCGGCAGAGGTGATCTCTTCATCTGACGCGGATACGGCCATCATCACGGCCACCAGGCTGTCCTGGGCGGTCAGGGAATGGGGGATGTCTTGCACTTGGAATGCTCCTTTTGTTGCAATGCAGAATATTGACCCTGCGCGCCCTTATCAATAGGGAGTGGAGCCTAAGGGCAAACCGCCCGGAGAAATAAAGGAAACAGCAGATGACTGATCAGATCAGCCCTGAAATGCGTGAGGCCGCGATGGCCTCGAAAGCCTGGCCCTTTGAAGAAGCGCGCCGGGTGCTTAAACGCTATCAGAAGGGCGCGCCTGAGAAGGGGTTTGTGCTGTTTGAAACCGGCTATGGCCCGTCGGGTCTGCCGCATATCGGCACCTTTGGCGAAGTGGCGCGCACCACGATGATCCAAACCGCGTTTGAGGTGATTTCGGACATCCCCACCAAGCTGATCTGTTTTTCGGACGATCTGGACGGGATGCGCAAGGTGCCGGGCAATGTGCCAAACGCCGACAGCCTGCAGGAGCATCTGCAAAAGCCGCTCACCTCGGTGCCGGATCCCTTTGGCACGCATGAAAGCTTTGGCCATCACAACAACGCGATGCTGCGTCGCTTTCTGGATACGTTCGGGTTCAAATACGAGTTCTACTCGGCCAAGGAATTCTATGAGAGCGGCCAGTTCGACGAGGTGTTGAAACGCGCGGTTGAGAAATATGACGAGGTGATGGAGGTGATGCTGAAATCCCTCCGGGAAGAGCGTCGTCAGACCTATTCGATTTTCCTGCCGATCCACCCGGAGACGGGCCGTGTGCTTTATGTGCCGATGAAAAAGGTCTGCGCCGAGACCCACACCATCACCTTTGATGACGAAGAGGGCCGCGAATGGACCCTGCCGGTCACGGGGGGGCGCGTGAAGCTGCAATGGAAGCCGGATTTCGGCGCCCGCTGGGCGGCGCTGAATGTGGATTTCGAAATGTATGGCAAGGACCACAGCACCAACACGCCGATCTATGACAAGATCTGCCGCATTCTGGGCTGGCGCGCACCTGAGCATTTCACCTATGAGCTGTTTCTGGATGCCAATGGCCAGAAGATCTCCAAGACCTCCGGCAACGGGATTTCAATCGACGAATGGCTGACCTATGCCTCAACCGAAAGCCTGGCCTATTTCATGTATCTCAAGCCGAAAACGGCCAAGCGGATGCATTTTGACGTGATTCCCAAGGCGATGGATGAGTATCACCAGCAGCTGAATGCCTATCACAAACAGGACCTTAAGGCGCAGTTGAACAATCCGGTCTGGCATATTCACGGTGGCGACGTGCCGGTGTCGAATATGGTGGTGCCGTTCTCGATGCTGCTTAACCTGGCGTCGGTGGCGTCGGCCCATGACAAGGCGCAGCTTTGGGGCTTCATCCAGCGCTACGCGCCTGAGGCCAGCCCGGAAACCCATCCGGATCTGGATGCGGCGGCAGGGTATGCGGTGAAATATTACGAAGATTTTGTCGAGCCGGAAAAGGTGTTCCGCCTGCCCACCGATCAGGAGCGTGCTGCCATGGCCGATCTGGCCGCGGCGTTCCGTGATGGTGACAAGGCCTTGGAACTGATTGCCAAGAAGAACGAGATTGTCGGCAATGATGACCCGCTTCCGCACGTGGATTTCACCTCCGATGAGTTCCTGCAATCCATCGTCTTCGCCGTGGGCAAGGTGCATGGGTTTGAAAATCTGCGCGAATGGTTCCAGGCTCTTTACGAAGTGTTGCTCGGTGCCTCCCAGGGCCCGCGTTTTGGCGGCTTTGCCGCGCTTTACGGCGTCGAAGACACTGCCGCGCTGATTGACCGCGCACTGGCCGGAGAGCTGGTTGGGTAAACCAATCCGCCCCTAAAGCGTTTCGCCTTATTGTTGAGACACAATAATGAGGCGAAACGCTCGAAATCTACTGATGTTGCGGTCGTTTCGGAATCAACTTGTGTCTCAAGTTAATCTCGAAACGCTTTAAGAAAACGAAAGGCAGGCGGCTTTGCGCCCCTGCCTTTTTTCTTGCCATAAATACCTCGGGGTGAGCGCGCAGCGCGAGGGGCAGCGCCCCTGTCCCGCCGCCACAGACGCAACGTTCGCCCCCGTTAACCCGCGTTAAACCCACTTTGTTACCCCTTTCAGCGTTTCGGATCATGTGTCCGACCACCCGTGTCCGGAACCACCGGCCCCTCGGGTGAGGCAGTATTTTTGACCTGAAAGGGAATTCGATGAACAAGGCTCTTACCGACGGGGTGGTCTTTATGCCGCCCCCTTTCGCAGATGGTCTGGATGTCTGGTCCAGCGGGGATGGGGCACCGGGCTCGTCCACATATGACACCGCCTCCAACGCTGCGCTTGTGCCTGCTGATCAGGATTTTGATGGCTGCGTTGAGCTGTTCAAGAATGTCAACTCCCTCAAGCTGACCTATACCGGGCAGACCCAATATGAACAGGGTTGCTATCTGCGCATCTCCGCCAAGGTCAAGGCAATTAGCGGGCCGCTGCCATCGGTGCGCGCGGTGGCAAAGCCGTTCAAATCCAATAACAGCCACGCCAATGGCTATGTCGAGGTCGGCCCCTTGGTGCCGCTCACCGCTTATGGTGAGGTGGTCGAAGTGGCCGCCATCATCGGGTCGGGCGCGCGCAACGGGGTTGATATGATCTGGGGCGCGGATGTGGCCTATGGGCATCTCGGGCTGGAATTCACCGGATCAAACGGTGCGGTGGTGCGGGTGGATGACATCGTGATCGAGGATGTCACCGGCGCCTATCTGCGCGACATGATGGATTGGGTTGATGTGCGCGATTTTGGCGCTGCGGGGGATGGCGTGACGGATGATCGCAACGCGTTCCTTGCCGCAGATGCCGCCGCCAACGGGCGCACGCTCCTGGTGCCCGAAGGCACGTTTCGGATCGCAAACAACATGACGCTGCATGCGGATGTCCGGTTCGAAGGCACGCTGAGCATGGCAGATGATGTCTACCTCTCGCTCACCCGCAGCTTTGACCTGCCCACCTATATCGACGCGTTTGGTGATGAGATGCTGGGCTTTAAAAAGGCGTTTCAGGCGCTGCTCAACTATACCGACCACGAGATTCTGGATATGTGTGGCCGCCGGATCGACGTGAGCGAGCCGATCGACATGCAGGCGGCCTATGAAAAATCCGACTCGCAGCTCATCCGCCGCGTGCTCAAAAACGGGCAGTTCTATGTGAATGACAGCGCCGCCTGGGATGTGGACAGCATCACCACAACCGCCACCTATAATCCAAACAACCCGCTGACCCTGACCGGCATCGGCAATATCGGTGCGGTCAAACGCGGTGCGCTGGTGACTGGCAACGGCGTGGGCCGTGAGGTTTATGTGAAGGATGTGAATGTCGGTGCCAATTCGGCCACCCTGTCCGAGCCGATTTATGGCGGTGCGGTCACCCAGAGTTTCACCTTTGAAAATTTCAAATATGTTCTGGATTTCTCCGGGTTTTCCCAGATGCGGCGCTTCACCATTTCCGAGGTGGAATTCCAGTGCAACGGCCACGCATCTGCTGTGCGTCTGGCCCGTGAGGGCGAGAATGCGATCTTTCAGGACTGTTTCTTCATCAAGCCAAGAAACCGCGGCATCACCTCGATTGGCAAAGCCTGTCAGGATCTGCATATCGAACGCTGCCAGTTCGTATCCAGCGAACAATCCATGGCCGCAACCGCACGTCAGTCGATTGCCTTCAATGTGAACGCAAATGATGCCAAGATCCGCGATAACCGCTTTGCGCGTATGGGCACCACCGGGGTTCTGAGTGGTGGCAATCACATTATTCAGGGCAATCATATCTTCCAGGGGGATGAGGTTGTTCAGGGCGCGCGCACGGCGGGGCTTGTGCTGACCAATGAAAACAACAACACGGTGATCACCGGTAACTATATCGACAACTGCTCGATCGAGTTGAACAATGAACATGATGCGGATCCGAATTTCGGCGCGGAATATTCCTTTGGTGGCATGACCATCACCAACAATATTTTCGTGACCATTGATGCCGCGCCCTGGTTCAAATTCATCCTGATCAAACCGTTTGGTACCGGGCATTACGTGTCGGGCATGCATGTGGTGGGCAACAGTTTCCGCACCTACAATGGCAAAATTGATCGGGTTGAGGGCGTGGTCACCACCCATGGGTCACTGAACGGCTGGGCCTATCGCAACCTCACCTTCAAGGACAATTCCTTCTTCGGGGTGAACCAGCGGACCTGTTCGCCGGTGATGCTGGAGTACAGCCAGAACACCGAGGCCACGACCTGGACGATCGACAGTGGTGAATACCTGCCTTTTGATGGCAAGGCCCGCCTGTGCCAGTCGCTGGTGTTTGAGGACGGCACCCAGACCAGTTCCAACGTCAAGATCTATGACATGCCGCGGGTGAAAACGGCGCAGGGCATCGAGGACAAGCAGGTGCATCTGAAGTGGCCGCAGGCGGTGCGGGGCAAAGTCTGGGCGACGATCCGGGTTGATAAACCGATCTGACACGGGTGGATGGAATAGAGAGATTGAAACACCCTGGCCGTTGGTCGGGGTGTTTTCATTGTTTCCGGGGATCGTGCGGTGGGGGGCGGTGCAGCAGAAAAAGCAGCTCGCGGATCAAGGCCAGTGTGAGCAGGCTGGCTGCGAACTGGTCAAAACTTGGCAGGTCAAATGGGATCATGCCGTCTCTCCCGCGATTGTCCGGCTTTCTGTTGTCTGGGCTTTTTGTTGTCCGGGCCCGCCGTTGTCCGGCGCTGGTTCGATTAGAGCAGCCAAAGGTTAACAGATGGTGTTGAAAGGGGAAAGGGGGTGCAACCCAGGCATGTAAATTATTCAAATTCAAAGCAATTATTTGACCCGGATCAAGGCGCGGATTCAGGGGTTCTGTTACACTGCTGACATATTTCATAAAGGGACAGTCAGGAGGGCTCTGCATGGCGCAAATCACCAGTGCAAATGGAACCGAAACCGTAAAAACTCAAGCAAAAACAACGACCAAGCCAGCGGCCTCCGCCGCGGGTGCAAAGCCGGCCGAACCCAAGGCAGCGGCGGTGGAAACCCGTTCCAAATCCGGCTTTCCCAATGTGACCGCCGACCAGATCCGTCAGACTTTTGAAAACGGGAAATATCCCTATGACGTGAAGATGGGGCGCAAGGAATATGAGACCCAGAAAAGCAAGCTGCAGGCCGAGCTTCTGAAGGTGCAGAAATGGGTTGGTGAGACCGGCCAGAAATTTGTTCTGCTCTTTGAAGGTCGTGATGCAGCGGGCAAGGGCGGCACGATCAAACGGTTCATGGAGCACCTGAACCCGCGTGAGGCCCGTGTGGTGGCGCTGAACAAACCGACTGATGAGGAACGCGGCCAGTGGTTCTATCAGCGCTATATCTCGCAACTGCCAACCACGGGTGAAATGGTCTTCTACGACCGTTCCTGGTACAACCGCGCAGGTGTGGAGCGGGTGATGGGCTTTTGCACGCCGAACGAATATCTGGAATTCATGCGCCAGACCCCGGAATATGAACGGATGCTGACCCGCTCGGGTATTCGTCTTTACAAATACTGGTTCTCGGTCACGCGTGAGGAACAGAAGCGGCGCTTTGACAGTCGCAAGGATGATCCGCTCAAGCGCTGGAAACTGTCGCCGGTGGATGTGGCGTCGCTCTCGAAATGGGACGATTACACCGAGGCGAAAGAGGCGATGTTCTTTTATACCGACACCGCGGATGCGCCCTGGACCATCATCAAGTCGAACGACAAGAAACGTGCGCGTCTGGAATGTATGCGCCATTTCCTGTCGACCGTGGATTACCCGGATAAGGATTACGACCTCGTCAACCATCCCGATCCGCTGATTGTTGGCCATGCCAGCCAGGTCATCCACAACGCAGATCACATTCTGGGCGCCAGCCTGCATCCTGACCATCGGCGTGGGAGCTGATTGCGGCGGGACGTGACGCGCACGCAGGAGAGAGAGAACAGACGGGGCGGCGGGGCAACTCGCCGCCTCTTTTCATGCCCGTCACATGATCGCTTGTCTGATCGGGGCGCGCCGTTAGACTGGTCTCATGAAACGTTTCCACAAGACGTTGAAACGGGCGTGTTCAAAATCCCGTTCGAGCGCAGCGAGAGGCAGGGAATTTGAACCCGGTCGACTGTGGAAACGCTCTGACGAACAGGTAATTTGATAGGTGCGTATGATGGACAGGCGGCAGTTTACAACGGGTGTGGCAGGGGCAATGACAGCCGCGCTTCTGACAGGGTGCCAAAGCAATGCCGAAAGCCGCGCTGGCCCGCGCGCCTCTTCTCAGGCGAAACGCTTTCAACCGCAACACCATGCGGGGTTCGAGGCATGGGTGGAGGGCGCCTTTGCCCGTGCCCGCGCCAAGGGAATTTCATCCCGCACCCTTGCCCGGGCCCGCCCCACAATCGGTTTCCTGCCCGAAGTGGTCGAGATTGACCGCAACCAGACCGAGTTCACCCGATCGTTTGAAGATTACATGGCCATTGCCACCTCGGAAAACCGCGTCAGCACCGGGCGCGCCAAGCTGCGCGAACATGCCGGGCTGTTGGGGCGGATCGAACGGCAATATGGCGTCGAGAAAGAGGTGGTTGTGGCTGTTTGGGGGCTGGAAAGCCGCTATGGCACCCGCAAAGGGGACGTGCCAACCCTGTCCGCCCTCGGCACGCTGGCCTTTGACGGACGGCGCGGTCGGCTGTTTGAGCGGCAGTTTCAGGCTGCCCTTCGTATTCTCGACAACGGGGATATTGCCCCCGCACAGATGATGGGCAGTTGGGCGGGGGCCATGGGACACACGCAGTTCATGCCAACAAGCTACCTGTCCTTTGCGGTTGATTTCGACGGGGATGGGCAGCGTGATATCTGGGGGGCGGACCCCACCGACGCTCTGGCCTCTGCGGCGGCCTATCTTTCGCGCAATGGCTGGCGCAAAGGCGCACGCTGGGGGCAGGAAAGCGCAGATGGAGCGGTTGTGCCCGGTGGCGCGAATGGGCCGCGCTTTGATAAGGGGCCGAATTACCGGGTGCTGGGAAGTTACAATAATGCACAGAAATACATTATCGGTGTGGGGGTGCTGTCAGATCTGCTTGCCGGGCGGCCGGGGCTGCGCCACCAGTTTGGGCCGGACATCCATGGTATGCGGTTGAAGGACCGGATTGCCCTGCAAAAAGGGCTGGCCCGGGCAGGCTTCGATGTGGGAGAGCCTGACGGCGTGATTGGTCCCAAGACACTTGCGGCGATCCGCGGGTTTGAACAGGCCCAGGGCCTGCCGGTCACTGGGCAGCCCTCCCTGGCGCTTCTGGCCAGGATGTGACCGGGCAAATGCGATTGCCCTGGCGGGGCAAATGGGGGGAATTTCCCCCCTTGCGGGCGCGGGGATTTCATCATAGCGGTGAAGAATGACGACGTTACCGCAAACACTCCCGCAGCATATGCGCGCAGCCCTCCTGCTGGGCCTGCCGCTCATCGGCTCGCAACTGGCCGGATTTGCCATCCAGATCATCGATACGGTGATGCTGGGCTGGTACGGGGTCGAGGCGCTGGCCGCTGTTGTGCTGGCTGGCACACTGTTTTTCGTGCTTATGATCATGGGGTCGGGCTTTGCCTGGGCGGTGATGCCGATGGTGGCGTCGGCATCCGAGGCGGGGGATGACACCCGCGTGCGCCGGGTGACCCGAATGGGGTTCTGGTCGTCAGCCATCATCGCCACGCTGGTGATGCCCGCCCTGTGGTGGTCTGAACCGCTTCTGCTGGCCATCGGGCAGGAGCCGGATCTGTCGGCCATCGCGCAGGACTATCTGCGCATCATGGGCTGGTCCCTGTATCCGGCGCTGGGGCTGATGGTGCTGCGCTCTTATCTTTCGGCGCTGGAGCGCACCAAGGTTGTGCTCTATGCCACGCTTCTGGCCACCGTGTTGAATGCCTTTCTGAATTACGCGCTGATCTTTGGCAATTTCGGCTTTCCCGAAATGGGGGTGCGCGGCGCGGCCCTGGCCTCGCTGATTGTGCAATGTGTCAATTTTGCCGTGCTGGTGACCTATGCGGTGCGGGCGTTGCCGGAACATAACCTGTTTCAGCGGATCTGGCGCCCGGACTGGGAGGCCCTGCGCGAAGTGGTGCGCATGGGGGGGCAAATCGGCCTGACATCCCTTGCCGAGGCGGGGCTTTTCTCGGCCTCCACCGTGGTGATGGGCTGGATCGGGACGCTGGAGCTTGCTGCGCATGGGATCGCACTGCAGATCGTGTCGGCCTTCTTCATGGTGCATATCGGCCTGTCCAACGCGGCCACCGTGCGGGCCGGGCGCGCGCTGGGCCGCAAGGATGAGGCAGGGCTGCGCCGGGGTGCGCTGGCGATCACGTTGCTGTCTCTCCTGTTTGGCGGCATTTCCGTGCTGGTTTTCATCGGCCTGCCATACCCGATGATCAGCGCCTTCCTGGATCCGGCCGAACCGCTGCGCGACGAGATCCTGCGCGTCGGCACCTCGCTGCTGGTCGTGGCGGCGCTCTTCCAGTTTGCCGATGCCGCGCAGGTGATGGCGCTGGGCCTGCTGCGCGGGGTGCATGATACCAAGGTGCCAATGGTGATCGCCTCGATCAGCTACTGGCTGGTCGGGGTGCCAATGTCTTATCTGATGGGGATCCATTGGGGCTGGGGCGGAGAGGGCGTCTGGGCCGGGCTCGTCATCGGGCTTCTCTGCGCAGGTGCGTTCATGTCCTGGCGCTTCTGGAGCCGCTCTTCGCGCCTGTCTCAGCCATAACCGGCCCTGTCATAACTGGCCCCCGCCGTTTCACTGGTATCACACGGGGAAGGGGAAGGACCGCTCCGGCCTATCCTTTTCCCATCTCTTTTCGTGCTGAAAATACCTTGGGGTGAGCGCGCAAGCTGGACCGGCAACCGCGAAAGCGTTTCGAGATTAACTTGAGACACAAGTTGATTTCGAAACGCCCGCAACATCAGTAGGTTTCGAGCGTTTCGCCTCATTATTGTGTCTCAATAATAAGGCGAAACACTTTAATTTTGGTAGATTGTCTTTTTCATTTTCGCCTTGGCCCGACAATGGGTTTTCACCCCCTACTTGACAGACCTACTCCCTTCTCCCTGTGGCGGCAGGCCACAGGCCCTGCGCATATCATCCACGGCTTTTGACAGGCCATCCAGAGCACAATGTATGGCTGCGGTTTCAGCGGGAGCAACCGGATGGGGCATCTGACCGGACAAGAGCCACAATGGATCTGCCTTTGCCGCCGCAATACCGCTTCGGCCCCCGGAGCCATTGAGCCGCGCTCATAGCGGCTCAATGTGTCCCTAGGGCGTAGACTCATAAGAGCCAAATGACTGTTGCGGCGATGTGGGCTGCTGCCAAGAAGGTTTTTGGGCAGCGGAAGGTGCGTCGTGATAGGTGTCGCCAAACCTTGATGCGGTTGAACATGCGCTCGACGATGTTGCGGGTTTTGTAGAGGTCTGCGTCATATTCGAATTGCATTTTTCGGTTCTTGCGCGGTGGGATGCAGGCGGTTGCCTTGGCGTCGCTCAGCCAGTCGCGCAGGTGATTTGCGTCGTAACCTCGGTCTGCAATGACGGTGGTTCCCCTGGCAATATATGGCTCAAGGCATTGATTTGCATGGGTAATATCGGCTCGATGCCTGCGGTCAGATGCAGCTTTGAATTCAACCCGCCTTTTGTCTGGCCGATGCACCGCCCTTGGCCGTTGTTTTTTTACCCCATTGGCTGCGATGCGATGCGTTTTGACGTGGCTGGCGTCAATCATCAGCGTCGATGGGTCAGTCCCGTCGCGCACCAGAGCCTCAAACACCTGTGCGAAAACGCCTGCTTCAGACCAGCGTTTGTAGCGGTTGTAGAGCGTCTTGGCGGGGCCATATTCCGGCGGCACATCGGACCAGCGATAGCCTCGCTGAATGCAGAAAATGATGCCCGATAACACGCGCCGGTCGTCGACACGCGGAACACCGCGCGGCTTTCTGGGCAGCAAGGGCCTGATTTTATTGTACTGTTCTTCGGTGAGCCAGAAATGTCAAAGATATGGAACCCTCCTAAGTCCACATCTTGAAACACATCAACGTTTATAGGTCTACGCCCTAGGGGTCAGCCTTCCGGATTACTGATACGTTTCGCCAAAAATGCGGCAAAATTTTCCGCATATGCTTCTCGTTGTTTGCCACGCCGCACGTAGACTGGATACTCCCCCTCATCCGAATGTACTGACACATCCAACGTAAATATCTCACCAAAGTCATTGGAGCATAGCGCTATCTCGCTCTGAGCGATAAATCCGGCCTCTCTAAAACGAAGAGTGTTCACGCCAATGTCGCCCGCCGACTCCGGTTGGAATACGCGGTAAATGGAGAAAATTTCTTCACCGTATATTTCACCACCACCATAGTTTTTAACAAACCACAGATAACTTGGCGGAAGTTTTGCCCCTACTAAATCTTCGGTTTCTTGTATCCGAACCATAGAGGGATTCAAATCGCAGTCTGCCACTCTGCACATAGATCCGCGATGTAACGGTTCAGATCATCCGTAGACAATCCAAGATCTGTTTCTTGATTACGGTTCCAGCGCCTGATAAACACAGCTGCTCTCCAGTCAATTCCCGGAAATTCTTCGAGAAATATTTCAGCAACCTGCCCAGCTGATGAGTTTGGGTTACGTGCATATTCTTCAGCCAATAACTCTGAAGGCAGTGCACCTTTCGACCACCGTTCTGCCCAATGTCGCATTATTCCGGCCTCCTTGCCTCGAAATCAATGACGGTTGATCCGGGCCGAGTTGTTTCAACAACCACCGTAATCCCATGTGATGCGGCAATGCGACCGGTCCAAGTGTTTTGCGATGCTTCAGTTCGGCTCATCCCGCTAGAAACTGTTCAATTTGGCGAAGGACCCAGAGCGATGATTATGCTTTACGCTTAAAACTTAGCTGTTCTTGTCTAAGGCGTTCCCGCCACTTACTAGAAATTTTGCCTATTTCGTCGAGAGCAATCGTCTGCGAAGCTTCATAGTCATATCTTTCTTGTTTTCTATAAAAAGCTTTAGAATTCGCTTGTCCCACAAAAAACCAATACAGAAGCTCATCAACCGAGCGTGTCTCTTGCCGCTTTGTTTCTCGTCCACGATCAGTACCAACCAATGCCATTTTACCATCGGGAGAAATCTCAAGATGGCGACCACCAAAATCATCTGGTGTTGTGCCAATCGGAAGCTCAGATTTTTGCCCATCAATAAGCTTGCTGTATCGGCGGTATAGTTCTCTTATTTCATCTAGTAACATTTGCATCCCTTAGTCAAAAATAGGCACAATAAATCCCTGTTGTATAAGATCATCGATACTTATCGGCAATTGATACTGTGTTCCACTACCTGGTTGACCGAACCACGGTGCAGCGGTACCTGAATTCACATTAGGAATTGGCTTTAGCACTTCATACTCTTGATAAGGTCGATTTACACTGGAAGCTGGCAAGGACCGTTGCTCAAATGGAACGCCACTTGGTGCTTCCCAGAGATTGGGTTGAGTAGGTCTGGCTATGCTCTCCCCAAGTTGGACAATCCACAATCGCACCCTGTTTTGCGACGAGTAAAGAGAAGGTGCGCCAGCTTTATTTACTTAAAAACAAAGATTTGATTGTGCCTCAACTTTGTTCCAGAAAGATTGCGCCCCCTCTGTGAATACATATTGCCAAAGGCGTGAGATCCGCGAAGCGACGGTCCTGCCACATCTGGCATTCGTAGAAAAAACTTGTGGCGTGGCTGGGGAAAAATTCGGCATAAGGTCATCAGGAAGGGTATGATCGGCAGTGGGTGGTTACAAACTCCCACCGCCCATATCGAAATCGGCAATTGTCCAAAGTGCTGCACCGTGCATTTGCAAGTTGCGGGATTTAATCGGAGGCCAACCCGTCGCCAATAGGTTTACCAATACACTGACGAGCGGGATTGAAGGCCCCTAAATCACGTCCGCTTTCCACCTCGCGCACCACCAGATCCGCACGGCGCCTCAGCCCTTCATCATCCGATCTGCTTTTTTGCGTACCAGCACACTGCGCAGATCATGCATCGCCAGAAGGAGCGTGTCGGTGATTGCCTCAAGCTCCTCCTCCTCCGCCTTGGTCTGCGCCCAATGGGCCGTGGTGTTCAGGTGATCCACCGTGCGCAGGATGTCGTCGATGCTGCGCCGCTGCAAAAGCGCGCGGCGCTCCGTCATCCAGGTGGCAATTGCCGCCTGATCTTCCGATGACAGCCCCCGGTCCCCATGCGGTTTCACCTCGCCATTGCGGATATTCACAATGGCGATCTGTTCCATGTCGATGCGACGATGGCGGTTTTCGGTATCCACGCGAAAGACAAAGGCGCCGTTGTCGCGCACACGGAAGTAATAGTCGGGCAGTTCGGTGCTCATTGTTCCCCCTCAGCTCAGTTCTGCACAAAAGGCCTGGATGCGGGTGCAGGCTTCCTTCAGTGCCGCGTCGGAGGTGGCATAGCTGACGCGGAAATTGGGGCTCAGGCCAAAGGCCGCGCCAAACACCACCGCCACGCCTTTTTCTTCGAGCAGGGCTTTTGCGAACTGTTCGTCGTTTTCGATCTTCACCCCACCGGCCGAGGTTTTGCCCAGACATCCGGCGATCGAAGGGTAGACGTAGAACGCCCCGTCCGGCACCGGGCATTCCAGCCCGTCGGCGGCGTTCAGCATCTCGACCACAAGATCCCGGCGGCGCACGAACATCTTGTTGTTTTCCGGGATGTAATCCTGCGGACCGTTCAGTGCCTCAACCGCCGCCCACTGGCTGACCGAGCAGGGGTTTGAGGTTGATTGCGACTGGATCTTGCGCATCGCACCAATCAGTTCCATCGGACCCGCCGCATAGCCGATCCGCCAGCCGGTCATGGCATAGGCTTTGGACACGCCGTTGCAGGTGAGCGTGCGGTCGTAAAGACCGGGTTCGACCTCGGCCGGGGTGCAGAAGGTGAAATCCCCATAGGCGAGGTGTTCATACATGTCATCGGTCATCACCCAGACATGCGGATGGCGCATCAGCACATCGGTCAGCGCCTTCAGCTCGTCGCGCGAATAGCCCGCACCGGTCGGGTTCGAGGGGGAGTTGAAAATCAGCCACTTGGTTTTGGGGGTGATCGCCGCCTCAAGCTGCTCTGGTGTCATGCGAAACCCGGTTTCCAGCGGGCATTCCACCACCACGGGTTCCCCACCTGCCAGCAGCACCATATCCGGGTAACTTACCCAATAGGGCGCCGGGATGATCACCTCGTCACCGGGATTGAGCGTCGCCATCA
Organism: Aliiroseovarius crassostreae; assembly: GCF_001307765.1. Taxonomy (GTDB): domain Bacteria; phylum Pseudomonadota; class Alphaproteobacteria; order Rhodobacterales; family Rhodobacteraceae; genus Aliiroseovarius; species Aliiroseovarius crassostreae. The sequence continues at coordinate 97,835 of NZ_LKBA01000006.1, read as the reverse complement.
GCGCATTATAGAGGATCTGCTTGCCGCCGGTCCCGACCGAGATCTGGGCAGGGCTGTAATCCAGCCCATTGTCGCGCTGGAACTTGGCACAGATCGCGGCCTTCAGCTCCGGGATGCCGTCAACGGCGGTGTATTTCGTCTTGCCCGCATCAATCGCGGCCTTTGCGGCCTCCTTGATGTTTTCAGGTGTGTCGAAATCCGGTTCCCCGGCACCCAGCCCGATCACATCCTTGCCCTGCGCCTTCAACTCAGCCGCCAGGTTCGAAACGGCGATGGTGGGGGAGGGTTTTACACGGTTCAATGTCGCAGACAGGAAAGACATGGGGGGGCCTCTATTGGTAAGTCAGTTGCGAAACATCTAATGGGTTTCGACACGGTTGTGAAAGCCATAATGCAAGAAACCGGGGCGCGAGCGTTAAAAGTCCGGGTTGGCGCGGGCGGGGCCCTTCAACTTCTACCCGATTGCCCCTATGGTACGCCCAATTGGATGCGGCAGATGAAGAAAGGGTTATCTTATGGAAGATGCAGATCAGAACAGTGGATGGTATTCGGAGGACGAAGCCACCTTTGGGGATCGCCTTGCCGGAGCCCGAGAAGCCGAAGCCATGAGCCAGGCCGAACTGGCCCGACGCCTTGGGGTCAAGGTTGCCACGCTGCGCAATTGGGAAAATGACCTGTCCGAACCGCGTGCCAACAAGCTGAACATGGCCTCAGGGGTTCTCAATGTGTCCTTGCGCTGGCTTCTGACCGGCGAAGGGGACGGGCTGAACTTGCCCGAGGATGAACCGGAACACACCCCGGAAATCCGTGATATATTGCGTGAAATTCGGGACTTGCGCACCCAGATGAACAGCTCTGCCAACAGGTTGGCGCGGCTGGAAAAGACATTGCGCAAACGTTTCGAAGGAGGTCAGGCATGACCCGTGAAAACGACGAGATGCTCGACGCGCTTCTGAGCGAGCTGCCGGGGGGGGCGGAGGGGGAAACCCCCGAAAACCGTATCAAGCGCCTGTCAATGCGGTCGATGCGGCGCGGCATCAAGGAGATGGACATCATTCTGAAATCCTATGCGGATGCTCATCTTGAGAAAATGGAGGCAGCCGCCCTGGATGAATATGAAGCGCTCCTGTCGCAAAATGATCAGGACCTCTATCAGTGGGTGTCGGGCCAGATCTCGCCGCCCGCCGAAATTGCGCCATTGATCGAAAAGATCGCTGAATTCACCGGTGCCCGCTGAGGCCAGAGTGGGGGCAAAATGAGGCCGGAGTGGGATTAAAAAAGGAGATTTTCTGAAAATTTTCAGCAACTCTCCACCAGATTTATTCTCAGATTTAACTGAATGTAATGGATTTGCTCTGAAAACTGATCACAAGAATTAGGTCGGAGTAACGAATGAGCATGCATTCCCCAATCCCTCAGAGCGTCAACCAGACGTTCGTGAGCCAGTATCTTGACAGCCTTGCCCTGGTCGAACGTCTGCATCGGCTATTGCTGGATGTTATCAAAGATGAATTTGAACGTGTTGGTGTGCTGGAAGTCAACGCCGTGCAGGCGCTGCTCCTGTTCAATATCGGTGACAACGAAGTCACGGCGGGCGAGCTGAAATCGCGTGGCTACTATCAGGGGTCAAATGTATCCTACAACCTGAAAAAACTGGTTGAAATGGGCTATATGCACCACCAGAGATGTGAAATTGACCGCCGGTCCGTGCGCGTGCGCCTGACGGAAAGTGGCCGGGCCGTTCGGGACATTGTTGGCGGGCTGTTTGAGCGACACGCAGAGGGGTTGCAGTCGCGCGGTGTGCTGGGGGCTGAAGGTGTGGAAGAGATCAATTCCGCGCTGAAACGGGTTGAACGTTACTGGACAGACCAGATCCGCTATATCTACTGATCCCCGGGCTGATAATCGGGCTGATCCTAAAGCGTTTCGAGATTAACTTGAGACACAAGTTGATTTCGAAACGCCCGCAACATCAGTAGGATTCGAGCGTTTCGCCTCATTATTGTGTCTCAATAGTAAGTCGAAACACTTTCGGGCGGATCAATGGGTCTGCATGTCTCGCTGACTTGGCGTCTTAGACCGGAGCCGTGTGTTTGAGGCAGTTGAAACGTCCTGAGATGGCGCTTCAGGCTGTCTTTCAATAGGGATCACGGATGGTGCCCCAGGCCCGTCCTTTGGCGGTGCTTTTGACAGGGGCAACCCTGACAGCTCGCGCAGCAACTTGCGGGCCATGGCATTTGCGTAATCTTCATACCCCGCGGCCTGTTCCACAAAGCTGAACGGGCCACGGATGACCCATTCTTCGAAATAACGGGTCAGTTGGTCCAGACCCTGCTGGTCCCCCCTGCCATCCGGCGCGATCACCAGCCCGTTGACCAGCACCGGATTGCGGGCAAGATCCTCGGCCACTTCCACCGGGCGCGGACCCGAATTGGACATGCCATCCGCGGACAGATCCAGCGTGTGTTGCCAGCAGCCGGGCATGTTCTGCAACAGCTCTGCACCATAAATCAGGGCCTTTCCCATGGCTGTGGACATATCCCCCGGTCGGCGCCGTTGCTGGTTAAGTTTTGTGGCGACATCCTGTGCATCCTGCGCCGATTGGATCCGGGTCCAGGGAACAAGGGTATTCTGGTTGTCGGGGCCGCTCCATGCGAAAATGGCAATTGAAACAGGGGCCTGTGGTTGAGAGGTCAGGATTGATAACACGTCCGGTTGCAGTAGGGCCGCTGCAATGCCATCCAGCTGCTGCCGGTATTCCCGATCATCAACCGAGCCGGAGACATCAAGCCCCAGTGCAAGGGCCTGTCGACAGGGGGCTGCGGAAAGCGGCGCGGTCAGCAGGGGCAGGGCAAGAAAGAGGGCGTATTGCGCCAAACGCCAGTGACCTTTCCCAGAATGCCCCGCGCCCGCAGCATTTACCAATGCCCGGTGTTGCCCATGCTGGTCCAGGGTTCCGCAGGCTTTAGTGGGGCCCCCATCTGCAGAAACTCGACCGAAATATTGTCGGGTGAGCGCACAAAGGCCATCCGCCCGTCATGCGGAGGGCGGTTAATCGTGACCCCATTGTCCATCAGGTGCTGGCACATCGCGTAGATATCCTCAACCTCATAGGCGAGATGCCCAAAATGGCGGCTGTCCGAGGGCAACCCCTCATCGCCATCCCAGTTATAAGTCAGCTCCACCGGGCAATCCGGTTGCGCCGGTGGGGCCATGAAAATAAGGGAAAACCGCCCCTGTTCAAAATCCCGGCGGCTGGTCACTTTCAGCCCGAGAAGTTCAAAAAACGCGATACTCTTGTCCAGATCCTTGACCCGAACCATCGTGTGTAAATAACGGATATCCATCCGGTTTCTCCTTTCGGGCAAAGGGGCTGCCCCCCGCCTGTAGCGTTTCGGTCTTGACCTGGGACAGGGGGACGAAACGGGGCAGGACGTGACAGTGCCGTGGCGTTTCGGGAAGACCTGTGTCTCAGCTGTTTCAGCAGTCACACTAAAGCGTTTCGGGATAAACTTGAAACGCTTTAGCAGACCCGGGGCTAAGCAAAAGAGGTCAGAACTGGGACCGGATCGACAGGCCGAGCGCGGTTTCCGATTTTGTGAACCGGGCGGCGTTTGAACTGGTGCGGGTATGGTTGACGCTGACAACCGGGGAAAACCCCCAATAGCTGACCGAGTTCAGGGTCATTTCGGCAAATGCCGAGAACGTCTTGTCCCGGCGCCCATCCAATGTGTGCGGGGATTGAGCATATTCCCGGTAACTGCCGGTCACGCCCCCTGAAATCGAGTTTCCGGCAAGAGCTTTGCCAAAATCCATATCAATCCCGAGCCGGTATTCGTCATAGGCGCGGGTGATGTCGCGTGAGGCTGCCGTTTGGTAGTCCGCCTTCAGTGTGAGGCGGTTTTTCTGCCACGGCATGCGATAGCGCAACCCGATCCCGGTGGTGTGAATGTCATCGACATATGCGCTGTCCGACGATTGCAGGTCATATTTCAATTGCAGGGAAAGACGCTTCCCGGCCTTGGGGGGCAGGTGAAACTGCAACCCGGCACCAAACAGAACCGACAGCGGTGTGCCGCCATACCAGTTGCGCCCCAGTCGCATGTCAAAGTCCAGCATCCCGCGATTTTGCCCCAACAGGCGCTGATGCCGATAGGTCAGCGCAACGGAACTGTAGCGGAAATCTGCCCCGGAGACCGAAGCCGGGGCGGCGTCGCTTGGGTCGTTCAGCCAGACTTCCTTGTGAAAAATCTGGGTGCCAACGAAACTGCGCGTGGTTTTGCTTTCGGCAAACCGGTAGGTGAGGGTCGCGCCAAGATGCCCTTCCAGGCCGGACAGCGGGCGAGAGGCCCCCCGGTAGGTTACCGGAAGCAACGTGCCACCAAAGACCCAATATCCCCCATCTTCCGAGGATCCGTCATTGACGTTGGAGCTTGGCGTCAGGCCAAAATCAAGCTGCAGGCGCCACGGGTTGCGCGCCCGCACATAGTTGAAATCCTGTCTCAATTGCCGCTTCTGCGCGGGGGTTGCAGCGTGGTTTGAGGCGCGCCGTAGCCAAAACTGCCCTGCCATCTTGTTGCCACCCGAGGCCGAGGCCTGCGCGGCCACCATGGCGGCGGAGTATTTCTGCCCTTCGGTCTCGGCAAGTTTCCAGGCCTGTTTGGCCGTGTTGCGCGCGTCTTTGTTTTGTCCGAGGTCCCGCTCGGCACGGGATTTCAGCACCAGCATCAGGACGGAGTCGGGATAGGCATCCAGATAGGCGGTGGCAAATCGCAACGCCACGCCCGGTTGCCGCGCCGCCAGCGCGTTTCGTGTGGCCACAAGCATCTGGTCGGCGCTCAGGGTCACTTGTTCAGCCAGGGATGATGTGGCGAAAAGCGGCAGTGATAACACCGCCGCAAATATGGATTTTCGAAGGAAAGTCATCGATTTATCGGTAAAGGATGAAGCCGCCTGTTTCGCGGATTACCACACCATCGGTTCCCGGATCGGCGCTTTCGATCACCACGATCCCCGTCACTTCCATATCCGCACCTTCACCGGCCAGCACCGCGTAGTAATTTCCGCTTTCCAGCTGAACGCCGGAGTTGCTGCTGGTGATGCCATTGGTCAATTCACCATCAGCATTCAGCGTATCCGGGCCAATGGTCAGGTGCAGCGAGGGCAGGGCCCCAAGCGGGATGTCCTGCCAGCCGGTGACCAGGGCATTGTCGTCATTGATCTCGGCGATGTACTGATCGGTCAGGCGGTTGCCGTCCATGTCGTAAACCTGACGATTGGTAATGGTGCCCTTCACCGCGTCGCCCGCGTTGAAATCGTCAAAGTCGATATCCAGGGTCATGTCGCCGGTGGTATATTCCAGCCCGCTGACCTCTTTGAAATCCCGCAGCCCCGCGTAACCGCCCCGGAAACCGGCCTGGCCACTAGTCGGCAGGACAACCGCCCCGTTGCGTTCATACATGAAGCCGCCAAAGCCGTAATCGGTATAGGCACCGGTGCGCACCAGGGCAAATTGAGTCACGGGGGAGCCATCGGGATTGCTGTTGGTGCTGACCCCGAGGATCGCCTTGTGGGGCAATTGGGTGATCGGCGTGCCGGTCACGGAATCGGCAAATGTCGAGGCGTTTTCGTAAACCCGATAGGGCGAGACCGCCGCGGCCAGCTGTGCGTCGGGCAGGGTGACCCGCGAATAGGTGTTGGTCCCGTCAAAGCCCAGGTTGTCGACGGTGAAAGTATCGTCCACCTCATTATAGGTGATCGACTGCGCATAGCCGTTGCCGGATCCGTCCTCTTCTTCGTAACGATTGATGGATCCGCCTGCAGAGGGATCATCGGTCCCGGGGGGCAGCGGGCTTTCTGTTGCCGGGGTGTCGGTCGCCGGATTGGTCAGGGGGTTGTTGCCACCATTGTCGCAGGCTCCCAGCGCAAAAGCTGCCATGGCTGCGGTCAGGGCTGCGCCTGTTTTCAAAGTCACTGTCATGAAACTGCCTCGGGTTTTCTTTTGCGTCATTCAGGCGGGTGGGGCGGATATTGTCAAGTTTTCAATGGCGCGCGGGTGAAAAACTCGGCCTGTGTGGTGAATGCGCCGCTTTGGGGGGATGCCACGTCATCATGTGTGTTCCGCTTGGCGCATCGCCTAGATATAGTGGCCCCAATCACATTCAGAGAGAGATTCGTCATGCCCCTGAGCCCTGAGCAGAAAGCCGAGATCGAAGAACAGCGCAGCCAGAAAAACACCACGATGCGTGTGGTGAGCGAAGGCATGGAAAAGCACCTTTATACCGCGCATGAGGTGCTGGATCACGGTTTTGTCCGTGTCATCGACTATATGGGCGACGATGCGGCGATCTGTCAGGCGGCGCGGGTGAGCTATGGTAAGGGCACGAAATCGGTGCAGAATGATGCGGGGCTCATTCGCTATCTGATGCGCCACTGGCACTCGACCCCGTTTGAAATGTGCGAGATCAAGCTGCATGTGAAACTGCCGGTCTTTGTGGCGCGCCAGTGGATCCGTCACCGCACCGCGAATGTGAATGAATATTCCGCGCGCTATTCGATCCTGGATCGGGAGTTTTATATCCCGGCGCCCGAACATGTGGCGGCGCAATCGGTGGTGAACAATCAGGGCCGGGGCGCGGCGTTGCAGGGGGAAGAGGCCGCACGGGTTCTGGAAATCCTCAAGGCCGACAGCAACCGGGCCTATGATCACTACGAAGAGATGATTTCGCAGGACGGTCAGGACGGGCTGGCGCGCGAGCTTGCGCGGATGAACCTGCCCGCCAATGTCTATACCCAATGGTATTGGAAGGTGGACCTGCACAACCTCTTCCACTTCCTGCGCCTGCGCGCCGACCACCACGCCCAATACGAAATCCGCGTCTATGCCGAGGCGATGTGCAAGATCGTCGCCGACTGGGTGCCCGCCGCCTACGGCGCGTTCGAAGATTACCGTCTGGGAGGCTCCAACCTCTCCGGCCGCGCCATGGACTGCATCCGCCGGATGCTGAAAGGCGAAGAGGTCACGCAGGAGAATTCAGGCATGAGCGCCGGAGAATGGCGTGAGTTTGAGGCGGAGTTGAAGGGGTAGTCTTTGGATATAGCCAAACAGATACTGATCGAGTTACTCCCTTTTTGGGAGCAACTCTTTTCCTTAGCGGGAGTGGTCGCATGGCCCTTGGCCGCGTACTTTGTAGCCCGCTTATTTAGCGATGAGTTTAAGAGTCTCTTGCCGAGGTTGCGAAAACTTGGTCCCACAGGTGCAGAGTTTGAAGCGAAGGAACAGAAAGGGGTTATCTCTCCCGATTCCAGAGTGGAATTAAGCAAAGTGTCTTTGACCGAATTGCACGATCCCAATGCCCAAGTAGTAGAAAACTCAATTATAGAAGCATTGGAAGCTATTCCAGAAGAGAACCAAGTTGCGGTCTTGGTGCGTGGCTTGACAGAAGCACGGATGTTGAGAGCGTTTGAAAGGTTCTACGCAAATATTTTTGGAAGCCAAATAGAAGCCTTGCAATTACTCAACTCGCGAAATGTGTCCCGCTCTGAAGCAATTAATTTGCTTGATGAACTTAAAGCTGAAAGAGGGATCTTAGATGGGTGGAATATAGATATGTATATGGCCTACCTTAAAGATGCGTCATTTGTAACTGAGGAAGCAGGAGAGTATCGGATCACGGAAACCGGTAGAAATTTTCTCCGTTTTATCGTTGATAACGGCTTGTCTACGGAAAAATCTCTTTAGCCCGTGCTTGCACGGGCAGCGCCCGACCCTCCCCACGGGAGGGCGCTTCGCACCCACCCAGGGCCGGGCGCCGCCCTTATCGGATGGTTCGCTACATTTGCTTCCAGCGATCCCTCGGGTCGGGCGCTGCCCTTCGAGAGAGTGTGCAACATTTCCACCCCGCAAAAGAAAACCCCCGCCGATCTTTCGATCCGCGGGGGTCTGTCATTTCCCTAAGCGGGAAATCTCTTAGGCCAGCTCGAGGTTGGCGGCAGAGGTTTTGCCATTACGGCCGGTTTCCAGCTCGTATGTGACTTTTTGGTTGTCTGCCAGCTCACGCAGGCCGGCGCGCTCAACGGCTGAGATGTGCACAAAAATATCTGCGCCGCCATCGTCGGGTTGAATGAAGCCGTAGCCTTTAGTGCTGTTGAACCATTTTACGGTGCCTGAAGCCATTTCCGTATTCTCCTAATTTATGCCACCCACAACATGCGGTGACCCTGGTAGCGCAGTCTTGAACTTGGCCGACTGCGTAGTGAGAAGGCGGAAGATAGTCTGTCGTACAGAACTGACATGGCGCAGCGCAGGGAAAAAATCAAGGCTTTCCTGCAAATGAACCTGTCAGAGCCGTCTTGTTCTTGCAATCATCGGCGCCCATAACGGGGGGAATGTGACGGGCCAACATGACAAAGACATGACAGGAGAGGGCAATGCGGTTTTGGGGATTGAAAAGCTGTGACACCTGCAAGAAGGCGCAAAAGGCGCTGGCGGCGGTGGGCTATGATCTGGCGGTGACCGATGTGCGGGCAGATGGGGTGGCGGCGGCGGATCTCGCCCGGTTTTATGCGGCGTTTGGTGAGGCGCTGGTGAACAAGCGCTCCACCACATGGCGGGGCTTGTCGGAGGAGGAGCGGGCAGGTGATCCGCTGGCGCTTTTGGCGGCACACCCGACCCTGATGAAGCGTCCCGTTGTGGAAGACGGCGATCGCCTGACGCTGGGCTGGGACAAGAAAACCAGTGCCGAGTGGTTGGAGAACGGCGCCTGATGCCCTATCTCCTACCCAAAGAGGAGTGAGTATATGCGTAACGCGGCATTGGTATTGGGCATTATCGCCGGGGTCTGGGGCATGTTTGTCGGGTTCTTCGGCTATGGCTATACGGAGCTGATCGAGCGGTTTGGTGAATTGCCCGATCTGGCCGAGCAGGTGGAGCACCCCGAACGCATCCGTGCTTTTGCGCTGATTGCGCCGCTCCTGGCGCTGGCAGGGGGGGCGATGGCGCGCTCGGTCGCGCAGGTTGGTGGCATCTTGTTGCTGGCCTCGGCCGCGGGCATGTATTTCGCCTTTGGCTATGGCGTTTTCACCATGTTCCCCATTGCGCTGGCAGGTCTTGGTGGTCTTTTGGCGATTGCAGCGGTGAAGCCGGACGCGATTGACCGCAGATGAAATCACCCCGCCGGATCGGCGGGGCGCATACTGGTTACACATGAGGTTGGGGGAGGCCGGTTGTGGCTGGTTGCGGCGCAGGTGCCTTCAGTGCAGCTTCAGCCACCGATCCAGTGACAGGGGGCCTGCGCCCTTGATCACCAACGTGACCAGCACCACCATCCAAAAGAGGCGTTGATCCAGGATCAGGCTGTCCGGGATACGGTCAAACCACGCGCCCAGCGTTTCAGGGTGGGTGATGGCCCCATGGCCAAACAGATCGGTGAGCGTCTGCACGATCACAAACCCGATCATGCCGAGTGCCGCCAGGCGGGTGAACAATCCGATGATCAACAGCAGCGGCAAGATGAACTCGGCCAGGGTGCCCGCCGTGACCACCAGCGTGTGAAAGGCGCTGAGTTTCGAGACGTCATAGCCCGCCGCCTCCATCGCTTTGGGGAAAATCTGGGCATAGGCCCCCAGCGACGGGGTGAAGATGCCAAAAATGCCGCTGCCCAGTTTGGTCAGACCCGAGGCCCAGAAATACCCCACCAGCGTGGCGGCAAAGGTGAACCGGGCCAGAAGCGGCAGCAGAGCCGGACCCAGACGCTGGACGTGCCCGGCCAGCGTGTTGTGCAGGTTAATCAGTGCGATCATGTCATCCCCTAGAAATCTGTGTGATGGCGTGCCCGGCAAAAAGCGCGCCCAGCGTTGTGGTCAGGTCAAAATCGGCCACATCGGATGTGGCCAGGCCAAGGGCCGTGCCAAAGCTGCTCCCCTTCAAAAGCGCGTTGACGAACGTCGCGCCGCCTTTTGGCAGGCGCTGTGCAATGGGATCGAACCCTTTGCGTGAAATCAGGATGTCTTCGGGCGCCATCACCGGGGAGGGGCCACCGTTCATATTATATTCCCAGATTGCGAGCGCCGGGTGTTTAACGCGCAAAACCTCCACCGAAGGCGCCAGAGTCAGATGCGCATCCATCAGGTCGGCCTGGGACAGTATGGTCAATTCTGCCGGATCAATCGTCTCTCCGTCCCCGGCGTGATAGGCGCGCCGCAGGGCCAGTTCGAGCTTGGCCACATCGGGCAGGTATTTCAGATGCACCGTGCCGGGAAAACCCACAAGGAACTGGGGCATGGCGGCGCCGTAATGCATGATCAGCTGTGAGGCCGGCGGATGGATGCGCAGATACACCAGCGCCATCTGACGAAAGAACTCCTCACCCAGCAGGGCGACCAATACGGGAAACCCCTCTGTCAGCGCAGTTGCCAGCGAATGGGTCACATTGTTGCGATAGATGTTGAACCGCTTCTTGGCCTGAGAGCCATCGGGGTTCACCAGCCCGTCAGGGACGGATGTGGTTGGATCCAGCATGGCGTGGCGGAAATCGGTCTGACTGACCTCTGTCGTGCGGGGTTTCAGATCAACGCTCATGCGGGCACCTGTTGGGCAGACGGCTGCGGGATGGAGGCCATATGGGCGGTGGCGCGGGCGGCTTCGGCTTCCAGCACCGGGTAATCCGGCACGTCATTGTCCCATTCCACTAGCGCAGGGCGGGGGCCGCCCCGGGCTATGACGTAGTCAAACAGCGCCCAGACCGGCTCATCCACCGGTTTGCCATGGCTGTCGATCAGGAGTTTTCTGCCCAGCTCATCAGCGTCTTCATCGTGACCGGCAAGGTGAAACTCCTCAACCAGCTCCAGCGGGTAGGCGTCGATATAGGTGTGTGGATCAAATTCCAGATTGGTGGCGGAGACAAAGACGTTGTTCACGTCCAGAAGCAGGCCACAGCCGGTGCGTCGGGCCAGCTCGCGGATGAAATCGGGTTCGGACCAGGTGCTTTCGGCAAATGCCAGATAAGAGGATGGGTTTTCCAAAAGCATCTTGCGGCCAAGATAGTCCTGCACCTCGTTGATATGGCGGGTCACGCGGGCAAGCGTGTCATTGGTATAGGGCAGGGGCAGAAGATCGTTCAGAAACTGGCTGTCATGGGTCGACCAGGCGAGATGTTCGGAAAACATTGCAGGATTGATCCAGTCGACCAGCTTTTTCAGCCGGGCCAGATGCTCGGGATCCAGCCGCGCCTCGCCGCCGATAGACAGGCCCACACCATGCACGGAAATCGGGAAACGGTCCGCCAGATGCTTTAGCTGGGCCAGTGGGCGCCCGCCATCCCCCATATAGTTTTCGGCATGGATCTCAAGCCAGGTAACCGCACCGGGATTTTCCATTAAATCTTTGAAATGCTGCGGTTTATATCCGATGCCGCCTGATTTGGGCAGGGCGGAATGGGGGGCAGAATTTTGCGATTGGTCCAGCATTGAAATCTCCCGAAACATTGCCCCGCGCAGAGCGAAAGGGGGGAAGAGGTGCCCCCCGAGGGCAATTGGAATGAGGCTTTAAGAGGACCGGCCACAGTGGACCGGGCCGATCTTTTATCTGTCTGGGTCGGGCAGAACTTGGGGGCTTGCCCGACCCACTTACCTGCGCTTACGACGGCAGGTTCATTTTGGTCGCTTCCAGCGAGCCTTTGTGCATCTTGCCAGCACTGTCGGTGATTTCCATGGTCTCGCAGGTGCCGGCCGGAACCAGTTTCCAGGCGTTACCCTGATAATCGACGGTTGAGGTCCCGGCGCAGGTGGTGCCGGGGCCAGCAGCGCAGTCGTTTTGACCAGCCAGAGCGACACCGAAGCACTTCTCTTGATCGCCATCTGCCAGAGCGGCGGTTGCGTTGGCGGCAACGGCTGCGGAAACGGCACCCAGAACTGCGATGGTTTTTGCTTTCGACATGTGAACTTCCTTTCAGGTTTAAAACTCGTACCGTCCCGTGATGAGCGTGATCTGGGCTGTCTGATGTCCCTGTTGGCGTTGCTCGGGGCCGGTAAGAGCAATCTAGGCAGTGCGGTCGCGCCGCTCCACTCACGACGGCGTTAGTCACGGGGGCGTTATGGGTTGCGCGAAACGCGCTCACGCCCCTGTGAGGGCCATCGCCGGGCGAAACGGTGGAAACCCCAATAAAATAAAAGATTAACCCGTGAATTGACGGCAGGCAGTTGATGGCGAAATGTTACGTTCCGTTGCAAAGATATGTGACAGGCCCCGATATGTTTCAGACGCAAGGCTGTCATGCACAGGGGGGATCACGCGTTTCGTGAACCCTGTAACGAAATATTGGCGTGCCTTCGGACACATGGTTCGTGGGTTAAAGCGTTTCGAGATTAAAGGCGTTTCGGGATAAACTTGAGGCACGAGTTTATTCCGAAACGCCCGCAACATTGATATCTCTTGCCGCGTTTCGACTTTTCCCTGTGTCAGGTTAAAACCGAAACGCTTTAACTTGAGACACAAGTTGATTTCGAAACGCCCGCAACATCAGTAGGTTTCGAGCGTTTCGCCTCATTATTGTGTCTCAGTAATAAGTCGAAACACTTTAGGGCAAAGAAAAAGGCCAGGGCGTGGAACCCTGGCCTTTTGTAAGGCTGTAATTTTGGCGTTCAGGCCAGAAGGTCGGGAGGGGTGGCCTCACCGGCAAGATCTGCCACAACCTCGTCAAGTGACAGAACCTTCGAATGTTTCTCGCCCAGGCGCCGCATCGACACGGTGCGCTCTTCGACCTCTTTCATGCCACAGGCCAGGATCACCGGCACCTTGCCCAGCGAATGTTCCCGGACCTTGTAGTTGATCTTTTCGTTGCGCACATCAGCCTCGGCCCGGACACCCTGGGCTTTCAGCTGGGCAACCACCTCATGCACGTAGTCATCTGCATCCGAGACGATCGCCGCCACAACCACCTGACGCGGGGCCAGCCAGAATGGCAGTTTGCCGGCGTGTTCCTCGATCAGGATGCCGATGAAGCGTTCAAACGATCCCAGCGTGGCGCGGTGCAGCATGACCGGGCGGTGCTTGGCGCCGTCTTCGCCGATATAATTGGCGTCGAGCCGTTCCGGCAGCACAAAGTCCACCTGCAACGTGCCACATTGCCAGTCACGGCCAATGGCGTCGGTCAGCACAAATTCCAGTTTCGGGCCATAGAAGGCGCCTTCGCCGGGATTGAGGTCAAAGTCGCACCCGGCGGCTTTGGTGGCGGCCATCAGGGCGGCTTCGGATTTGTCCCAGACCTCATCACTGCCGGCACGCTTTTCCGGGCGGTCGGAGAATTTGACCGAGAAGCTCTCAAACCCCAGATCCTTATAGATATCGGACAGGAATTCGATGAACAGCTTGGTTTCATCCTCGATCTGCGCCTCGGTGCAGAAGATATGCGCGTCATCCTGGGTAAAGCCGCGCACCCGCATGATGCCGTGCAGCGCGCCCGACGGTTCATAGCGGTTACACGATCCGAACTCGGCCATGCGCAGGGGCAGGTCGCGATAGGATTTCAGACCCTGGTTATAGACCTGCACGTGGCAGGGGCAGTTCATCGGTTTGAGTGCATTGACCGCCTTTTCGCGTGCGTGCTCTTCGTCCACCTCAACGATGAACATGTTTTCCTGATACTTGTCCCAGTGGCCCGAGGCCTCCCACAGGCGGCGATCCACAACCTGCGGGGTGTTCACCTCAACATAACCGCCGCGTTTTTGCTGGCGGCGCATGTAATCCTGAAGCTCGGTATAGATTGTCCAGCCGTTCGGGTGCCAGAAGATCTGACCCGGGGCCTCTTCCTGCATGTGAAACAGGTTCATTTCGCGGCCCAGCTTGCGGTGGTCGCGCTTGGCGGCCTCTTCCAGCATATGCAGGTGTTTCTTGAGGCCATCCTTGTTCTGGAAGGCCACGCCATAGATCCGTTGCAGCATCGGGCGGTTGCTGTCGCCGCGCCAATAGGCGCCGGCCACGCTCATCAGTTTGAACGCATCGCCGGGCAGCTGGCCGGTGTGCTGCAGGTGCGGACCACGGCACAGGTCCTGCCAATGGCCGTGCCAATACATGCGCAGCGGCTCGTCCCCCGGAATGGCTTCGATCAGCTCGACCTTATAAGGTTCATTGTTGGCTTGATAGAATTTCACCGCGCGGTCACGTTCCCAGATCTCGGTGGTGACGGGATCGCGCTTGTTGATGATTTCTTTCATCTTGGCTTCGATCTCGCCCAGATCTTCCGGCGTGAACGGTTCTTCGCGATCGAAATCGTAATACCAGCCGTTTTCGATCACCGGCCCGATGGTGACTTTCACATCCGGCCAGATCTCCTGCACGGCGCGCGCCATGACATGGGCAAAATCGTGGCGGATCAGTTCCAGCGCCTGCACGTCATCTTTCATGGTGTGAATGGCGATTTCGGCGTCGTCATTGATCGGCCATTGCAGGTCCCAATGGGCCCCGTTCACGGTGGCGGAAATGGCCTTTTTGGCGAGCGAGTTGGAAATGCCGGCGGCCACTTCGGCAGGGGTCACACCTGCGTTGTACTCACGCGCATTGCCATCGGGAAATGTAAGGGAAATCTGGCTCATCGGCCTAGCTCCTCGTCGTTTTGGCGCCCACGGAACGCCCGGTTGCGGGTTATGTGTAAGGGGCGTTTTCCCCCGATGACCCGCGCGTGTCAATGTGAAAAGGGGATTGCTCATATATTCCGGCAGATTATGGTTCGCCCCAGCACAGATCACAGGATGAGGAGCGCAAAGATGGTGGACTTTCTCGACACGCCGCAGGGCCGTCGCATTGCCTATAACAAGACCGACGGTGCCCAAGACCAGACGGGGCCGACCATCGTGTTTCTGTCGGGGCTGAAATCCGACATGGAAGGCACCAAGGCGGTCGCGTTGGAGGCCTGGGCGCAGGAGAAGGGATTTGCCTTCCTGCGGTTTGACTATTCCGGCCATGGGCAAAGCTCGGGCGCCTTTGTGGAAGGCAGCATCGGCGATTGGCATGAGGACACGCTGGCGGTGGTGGATAATCTGACCCAAGGGCCGATCATTGCGGTGGGGTCGTCCATGGGGGGGTGGCAATCGCTGCTTTTGGCGCGCGCGCGCCCCGGCCGGGTGGCCGGTCTGGTGACCATCGCGGCCGCGCCCGATTTCACCGAAGATGGCTATTGGGCCAGTTTCACCGACGCGCAGAAAGCGGAACTGGAGCGCGAAGGGATGCTGTCGATCCCGTCCGATTATGACGAGGATTACCTGATCACCAAGCGGCTGATCGAAGATGGGCGAGAGAACTTCGTGCTGCGCTCACCCTTGAAGCTCGACATGCCGGTGCGTTTCCTGCAGGGCACCGAAGATGAGGCCGTGCCCACGTCGCAGGCGGTCAAATTGCTGGACCATGCCGAGGGGGATGATATCCGCCTGACGCTTGTCAAAGGGGCCGATCACCGGTTCTCCAGCCCGGAATGTCTTGATCTGATCCAGAAAATGACGCTGGTGGTGATCCGGCGCGCAGGCTGAGGGGCAAGGCGTATTTGTGCCGGGGGCGCGTAGGGTGCTTGCCCCCGCCGTCGCGACACGGCACAAGACGGGTGGACAAGGTGAGGTGAGGGAATGCGGGAGCCATTGGTTCTAGTGCCGGGTATGGTGTGTGACGCGCGGGTTTTTGCGCCTCAAATCAATGTGTTGTCCCGGAAATACTCGGTGCAGCTGACCAACTTAGCCATGGGGGATACCATTCGGGAAATGGCCGCTCATGTGCTGGACCAGGCGCCACCGCGCTTTGCGCTGGCGGGACATTCGATGGGCGGGATCGTGGCGATGGAGGTGACCCGGCGCGCACCTGAGCGGGTCTCGCGTCTGGCGCTTTTGTCCACCTCTCCCTTGCCCGACACGCCTGCGCAGGCCGCCTGGCGAGAGCCGCTGATCGTGCGGGCACATGCGGGGCGTCTGGCAGAGGCCGTGTCGGAAGTGGTCACGCCGGATACCCTGGCGCCGGGGGATGGGCAGGACGCGATCCTGTCTTTGATTCGTGACATGGCCCTTGATTTCGGAGCCGAGATGTTCATCCGCCATCAACGGGCGCTGCAACGGCGCCCCGATGCCCAGAGAATGCTGCAGAAACTCAAGATCCCGACCATGGTGCTATGTGGTGCGCATGATCGGCTGACCTCGCCGCGCCGACATGAAAACATGGCGGAACTGGTGGTGGGGGCGGAACTGGTCGTGTTGCCGAATGCGGGGCATATGCCGATGCTGGAATGCCCGGAGGAAGTGACAATCGGGCTGGATGCCTGGATGCAGATGCCGCTGGCTTTGCGATAACTTGCGACAATGCGGACCTGCCAAAATGTGACCCGGGCAGGGGCAGAAACAGAAAAAAGGCACCCGGTTGGGTGCCTTTTGTGTCTGAGGTCAGGTGATGTGCCGGGTGATCGCGCGAATCACACTGGGATTCGCGTGGGCAGGCCGCCTTCGTCCGATGAACTGGGCTCGGCCTTTGCTTTGGCCGCAGGGGGAGCTGTTTTGGCCTTGGCCTTTTCCGCCCGTTTCTTTTCGGCTTGCTTGGCATGGGTGCCGGCATTTTGATCAATGAAATCAAGGACCATGGGACGAATATTGTTGCGCCAGCTCTTGCCGGCAAAGATGCCGTAATGACCCGCGCCCGGCTCCAGATGACTGGCTTTCTTATCCTCGGGCAGCCCGGTCAGAAGATCCAGCGCGGCAACGCATTGCCCCGGCGCTGTGATGTCGTCCTTGGACCCTTCCACGGTTTTCACGGCCACATCGGTGACCTTGCCGATATCGATCTTGTGCCCGTTCACGACAAATGCATTGCGGGCAATCTCGCTGTCCTTGAACAGGCGTTCAACGGTGGAGAGGTAGAACTCCGCGGTCATGTCCATCACGGCGAGATATTCGTCATAGAACATGTTGTGCTTGTCGTGATCCGACGCCTCGCCTTTGGTCACGCGCATGATCTGATCCGCGAAAGCCTTGGAGTGCATTTCGGCGTTCATTGACATGAACCCGGCAAGTTGCAGCAGGCCCGGATAGACCATGCGACCTGCGCCAGCATATTTGAAACCAACGCGCTGGATGGCCATTTCCTCCAGCTGTCCCATGGTCACACGGCGCCCGAAATCGGTTACGTCCGTGGCGGCGGCATCAGGGTCGATTGGCCCCCCGATCAGGGTAAGGGTCTGGGGCTGTGCTTCGGGGTCCAGCTCGGCCAGATAGGCCGTGGCTGCCAGGGTCAGGGGGGCCGGTTGGCACACGGCGATCACATTGATGTCCGGGCCAAGATGGCGCATGAAATCAACAAGATAGAGGGTGTAGTCTTCGATATCGAACTTGCCTTCCGAGACCGGGATGTCGCGGGCATTGTGCCAGTCGGTCACATAGACATCCGCCTCGGGAAGAAGGCTGTTCACGGTTGAGCGCAGCAGCGTCGCGTAATGGCCCGACATGGGGGCGATCAGCAGGATGCGGCGCTCACGCGGGGCGCGACCAACAGCGTTGAATTTGATCAGGTCGCCAAAGGGGCGTTCGACCAGTTTTTCAACCTCGACCAGACGCTCACGACCATCTTTGGTGACCACCGTTTTGATGCCCCAGTCAGGCTTCACGGTCATGCGGTGGAAGGTGCGTTCGGTGACGCCGCCCCAGGCTGCCATCATCTGGAAGAAGGGGTTGGGAACAAGGGCCGTTGCCGGGTAGGAGCCAAGAGCGGCAGCCGTCGCGCCCAGCCACTGGTTGGTGTTTCGCAACGTCTCCATCAGATCATATGTCGCCATGTACCGCATTCAGAACCCCTTTCATTTACCCTTTGCATTTTCCAGCTTTGTTACCGCATAGTCATGAACACATGCAATATTTGCTATGCTGCGGTGCGGTTTTGACAATGCTGCAGTGCAGATATATTTTATGCTGCAAGTGCGAAATAAGATAGGGGGAATATTTCACCATGACAACAGATCAAAAAAATCCAGGCCAGGATGTAAGTGAACTGAACGAAAACCTTGCCCGGATTGAGACGTTGTCAGCCCGATTGTCTGCGGTGCTTGCCGGGCGCAAGGCGGTGCGGCAGAGCCTGCAGGGGCCGGGGCAGGATTTTCTGCTCAAGACCTCTACCGCCTATTGGAATGAACTGATGACCAACCCGGCAAAGATCATTGAGCAGCAGGTGAATTTCTGGGGCAAAAGTCTGCAACATGCGATGGACGCCCAGCAGGCGATGACCGAGGGCATGAAAACCGGCGAGTTCAAAGCGCCGGAGGCTCCGGCCACCAAGGATCGCCGTTTTTCCAATCCCCTGTGGGACACGCATCCCTATTACAGCTACCTCAAGCAGCAATATATGCTGGCGGCGGAAGCGATGCATGAAAATCTCGACCGGGTTGAGGGGCTGAGCGAACGCGAACGCACCAAGCTGGCCTTCTTCAACCAGCAACTGATCGACCTGATGAGCCCGACCAACTATCTCGCGACCAACCCCGACGCGATGGAGCGGGCGATCGAGACCGAAGGCCGGTCGCTTGTGGATGGGCTGGAAAACCTGGTCAATGATCTGGAAGCCAATGACGGTGAGCTGTTGGTCAAGCTGGTGGATGAGAGTGCGTTTGAGGTCGGGGCCAATATCGCCACTACCGAAGGGTCTGTGGTGTTTCGCAACCGGATGATTGAACTTATCCAGTATGCGCCCACCACGGAACAGGTGCATGCCCGCCCGCTGATCATCTTTCCACCCTGGATCAACAAGTTCTATATTCTTGATCTGAAAGAACAAAATAGCCTGATCAAATGGATTGTCGATCAGGGATACACGCTGTTTGTGGTCAGCTGGGCCAACCCTGACGAAAGCTATCGTGACGTGGGAATGGGGACCTATATCGAGGAAGGCTATCTGGCCGCGATCGAAGAGGTGAAGAAGATCACCAAGCAGAAAAAGGTCAATGTGGTGGGCTATTGCATCGCGGGCACCACCCTGTCTCTGACCCTGTCGCTGATGAAGAAACGCGGTGACACGTCGATCAATTCTGCCACGTTCTTTACCACGCTCACCGATTTCTCCGATCAGGGGGAAGTGGGCGTGTTCCTTGACGATGATTTTGTCGATGGCATCGAGGAAGAAGTCAATTCCAAGGGCTATCTCGACAGTTTCTTCATGTCGCGCACCTTCTCGTATCTGCGCCCGAATGATCTGGTCTATGGCCCGGCGATCAACAGCTACATGCTGGGTAAAACGCCACCCGCCTTTGATTTATTGTACTGGAATGGGGACAGCACCAACCTGCCGGCCAGAATGACTGTGGAGTATCTGCGCGGTCTGTGTCAGGGGAATGAGTTTGCGCTGGGGGACTTTGAACTGCTGGGCGAACATCTGTCTATCGAGGATGTCGATGTCCCGCTGTGTGCCATTGCCTGCGAAACTGACCATATCGCGGCCTGGAAAAGCTCTTACATCGGGATGCGGCGCACCACGTCAAAAGATCGCACCTTCATCGTATCGGAATCCGGCCATATCGCAGGCATCGTCAATCCGCCCTCCAAAAAGAAATATGGCCATTATACCAACACGGAATGGCCCCAGCGTGCGGATGACTGGATGGAAGGGGCGACTTTCCATGAAGGGTCCTGGTGGGGGCGTTGGGACAAATGGCTCTCGGCCAAATCCGGGAAAAAGCAGGCCGCGCGTGTGCCGGGTGATTCGACCAACGACGTGCTGGCACCGGCACCCGGAACCTACGTTGTGGCGAAAAAGAGCTGAACTATCTGGGGTTGCATTTTTTGCAACCCCCTGAATCTCCGCATTTTTTGTCTGTCACACAAGTTTTACATGCTGCAGTGCAGAAAGAACTTGATTTGCTGCGATGCAGCATCCATATTCTTTGCAGGCGCAGCAAGTTGGTTTGCCGAAAAACAGCAGGGTGATCCCCGCAGGGCGGACTGGCAGGTTGCAACAGACAGACTATATCCTGGCCGCTCCTCCTCCTATTCCTCCCGGCGGCCGCAAAATTCGGAGATGACCAATGACCAAGACGCAAGACTTCACCAAGATGTTCCAAGAGATGATGAGCAACTTCCCGGTGGATATGTCCATCGCGCAAGACGCTTTCAAAAATCAGGCTGAACTGGGCGAGAAATTCTCGAAAGTGGCTCTGCAGGCTGCTGACAAATCGGCTGAAATCTCGACCAAATGGACCAAAGAGACCCTGGCCAAAATCGGCGACGTGACCGCCGCCAAAGAAGACGCTGCTGATTACTCAAAAGCCGTGACCGATTTCGCTTCGGCCCAGGCTGAACTGGCTGCCGAAAACATGGCCGCTTTTGCAGAAGTTGCCAAGCGCGTTCAAGCCGAAACCGTCGAACTGATGATGGCTGCGGGCAAAGAAATGGGCGAAGAAGCCCAGGCTGCTGTGAAAAAAGCTGGCGAAGAGGTGCAGAAAGCCACCAAAAAGGCCACCGCTGCCGCGAAATAATCGGGTTACACTCTGTCGGGTCCTCCCCCCGGCACCTGACCCTGGGCGCGCCTTTGGTGCGCCCTTTTCTATTCTTTTGTGGTCAACAGGCTTGCCAATGACTGGCACGCTGGCATAGGCTTTTTGCACTGCAGCACAAAATGCCGCTCAAGGCAGGTGCAGTCGGGGGAGGAAAAATGGTACAACAACACGATACGCTGCTGATCAAACGCTATGCCAGTCGGCGGCTCTATAACACTGAAACATCCGACTATGTGACGCTGGACGATATCGCGGGCTTTATCCGCGACGGGCGGAATGTTCAGATTATTGATCTGAAATCCGGAGATGACCTGACACGGCAGTATCTGCTTCAAATCATTGCGGAACATGAAAGCCGGGGGGAAAATGTCCTGCCTGTCGATGTTCTGACGGATCTGGTGCGCTCCTATTCGACGCAGGCGCAAAGCGTGGTGCCGCAATTCCTTGCGGCAAGCTTTGAGATGTTGCGCGAAGGGCAGAGCAAGATGATGGAAAACCTGGGCACGATGGGCCACCCAATGGCCAATATGCCGGGTCTGGAAGCGATGCAGGCGCAGCAAGAGGCCTTTCTGAAAGCCCTGATGGGCGGCTTTGCCGCTGGATCGGCCCCCTCTGCGAAAGAGGATGGGGAAAATGGGTCCAAGGATGAGGAGCTGAGCGAGATCAAGAAACAACTGGCAGAGCTGCAGAAAAAACTCTCTGGTCTGGGCTGATCTGAGGGGATTGTGAGCAGGTTCAGGGGCGGCTGTGCAAATGCGCCAGTTGCCTTGAAGTTTCCACATCGCCCGGCCGGCTTTGTTCTTGGCAAAGAAGGCTTTAAAAGACGAAAAAGGGAGGCGGTGAGCCTCCCTTTTTCTTGGTGTTTACGGCAGATCGCATCGAAATCAGTAGGTGCGGATCAACCCAACCAGCTTGCCCTGAACCTTGACGGCGCCTTCGGGCAGAATGCGGGATTCATAATTCGGATTGGCAGCTTCAAGGGCGATCATGCCATTGGTCTTGCGAAAGCGTTTCAGCGTGGCTTCATACCCTTCGATCTGGGCCACGACAATTTCACCGTTTTCGGCATGGCTGGTCTCTCGGATGACCACGATATCGCCATTGTTGATGCCGGCGTCGATCATGGAATCCCCTGTTACTTCAAGGGCGTAATGTTGCCCCCCATGGCCTAGCATGGTTTGGGGCACTGACACGCGTTGCGCCCCATCGGTTATGGCTTCTATCGGTACGCCAGCGGCGATCCTGCCCAGCAGTGGCAGGGTGCTTACCCCCATCGCGGCTTCGGCCTCCACCGCCAGTGCCGCAGGCGGAGTTTCGGGGCGGTCGCCTTCGATCACCTTGGGTTCAAACCCGGCCCGACCCGCGTTTTCCATGGTTTCGGGCAGCTTCACGATTTCAATGGCACGGGCGCGATGGGCAAGGCGACGGATGAAACCACGCTCCTCCAGGGCGGTGATCAGTCGGTGAATACCCGATTTCGACCGCAGATCCAGCGCTTCCTTCATTTCATCAAAGCTGGGGGGAACGCCATCGCGCTGGATGCGTTTGTGGATAAAATCCAGAAGTTCCAATTGCTTACGGGTCAGCACTTGCACTTACCTCCGTTGTTATTTGGCACATCCCCTTCGGTGGGGCATCATCACGGGCGATGCTCACGCAGGGACCAATCGTCCCGATATTACCGGGTGTTCAGCCTCTGTTCTACCCATGTTCTCTGTTTGTGTCAACTTGAGGTAAAGGAGTGGTTAACAAGCCGTACCTGCCCGTCAAATAGCAAGATATTCCACAAGCGTCCCGGCGGGCTGAGCTGGATCGCTGACCGGACGGATCAACAGGGCATTGGCCCCTGCAAGAACCGACAGGAGGGCGCTATCTTGTTGATTGCAAGCTGTAATTTCTCCATTGGCCACGACCGCGCGCATATAATGTTCCCGGGGGCCATTGGCGGAAATATCCGCACCCAGGCGGGCGGTGTAACGCGGGGCCGCGGCCTTGCCCAACCCCTGCATCGCGCGCAGGGCCGGCACCAGGAACACATGCCCACAGACCATGGCCGAGACCGGATTGCCCGGCAGCCCGATCACCGGTGTGTTCCCGAGCTTGCCTGCCATCAACGGTTTGCCCGGTCGCATTGCCACCTTGTAAAAACTGCGTGCCATCCCGAGCTCTTCGGTCACCTCACCCACCAGATCATGATCGCCGACCGAGGCCCCGCCAATGGTCACAATCAGATCTGCCCCGGTGCAGAGTTCAAATGCCATGCGCAGGCTGTCGTGATTGTCGCGCGCGATGGGCAGCATACGGGCTTCCCCGCCGTTTTCTTCGATCAGGGCTTTGAGGCCAAAGGTGTTTGAGGAAATGATCTGGTCCGGGCCGGGATTTTCTCCGGGCATGACCAGTTCGTCCCCGGTGGCCATCAGGGCCACAACGGGTTTGCGATACACCTGCACCTTCGGGGTGTTCATGGCCGCAATCAGAGCCAGATGGGCCGGGGTCAGCACCAAGGGGGCCTCGACCTGATCCCCAACCGCGAAATCAGCCCCCTCGGGGCGCACATGAGGCCCTTTATCCAGTTTGCGCCCCAGGGTGATCAGATCCCCTTTTCGGGTCACATCTTCTTGAATAATAACGCGATTTGCCCCTTCGGGCATCGGGGCGCCGGTAAAGATGCGCACGCATTGCCCTGCGCCAAGCTTGCCATCAAACCCGTGCCCGGCGGCGCTTTCTCCGATCACCCGGAACATCGCCTCGGGGTCTGCTTCCACGCCGTTTACCGCATAGCCATCCATGGCGGAGGCCGCAAAGGGGGGCTGCTGACGGGTGGCGGTCACCGGGGAGGCCAGCACGCGGCCCGCGGCCTCGGCCAAAGGCACCTCTTCGCGATTGAGCGGATTTACCAGAGAAAACAGATTGGCCAGGGCTTCGGTGACGGGGATCATGAGGGGGCCTCGTTGAGTTGTTCTTCTTCCCATTGGGCATAGGTGCGGCCATCGGGGAGTTTCCATGATGTGCGTCCGTTGGCAGCCCTCCCGGAAACGATTGAGGCTGCTGCCGAGGGGCTGGCAAAGGCGTAGTCTTCGGTAAATTCGGCAAGTTCACCAAGTTGCCGGAGGATGCCAGTCTCGAAAAGGGATTGGTGCAAGGATGCGTATCCAAGGTTGTGCTGTGCATTTGACCATGTCAGGCTGGCCTGCGATCCCTTGAGGATCCGCATGTTCGCACCTTCAAGGCGAGCATGCGCCTGAATGCTTCTTCTAGGTAAGGAAAAAACGAAAGTGGGAGAGGCTGGCGACGCTGGGGGCATTTGTTCTGCATAATGCGAGCGTCGCCCGCTTTGAAAGAACTCCACACGAATGGCGGGCAACACCATATGCAGGGTGTCCAGAAAGCTCTCCATATTGGCAGTATGGGCTTCGTTCAGGCTTGCCCCGCCGGGCTGATTGCCGTTTTCCAGGCGGATTTGGCCGGCCTCTTTGGCCAGTTGGATCAACCGGGCTTCGAGAAATTTCACATGTGCCTTGTGCAGCGCATCGCGGGCGGCGGTGATCAGGATGGCGTCGTCCCACCAGTCGCGGCTCTGGGCGTGCGATTTAAGCCGATCGGCCATATTCTCGGTCTCGCCGATATAGGCAAGTGGTCCGTTTTCATCCTGTCCGATCAGGATGTAAACCCCGGTCTGCTGCGCCTCAGGCCGTTTCAGACCATCCACGAGCTGGGTGCGGGGCAGGCGCAATACATGACCGGTCCAGTCAAACACTTCTGCGGTCAGCATCCCATCGGGGCGACCATCAACAAAAAAGAGTTCGAGAGACCGCCCCTTGCTCATCTTTCATAGACACCCGATTTTCCACCCTCTTTGCGAAGAAGGCGGATGTCTTTGATTTCCATTCCCTTTTCGGCGGCCTTGAGCATGTCATAAACGGTGAGGGCGGCGACGGACACCGCGGTGAGGGCTTCCATTTCGACCCCTGTCTGCCCACCGGTCTTCACCGTGGCGGTGATGCGGATGCCGGGCAGGTCCGGCACCGGTTCCAGTTCCAGCGCGACCTTGGTGATTGGCAGCGGGTGGCACAGTGGAATGAGGGCAGAGGTTTGTTTGCAGCCCATGATGCCGGCAAGCCGCGCCACGCCAAGCACGTCGCCTTTCTTGGCGGTGCCATCGGTGATCAGCGCCAGCGTCTCCGGGGTCATTTTCACAAACCCCTCAGCCAGCGCCATGCGGTCGGTCACGGCTTTGTCGGACACATCCACCATATGGGCCTGTCCGTCGGCATCGAAATGCGTGAGCGGTGATCTGGTCATGGGGTTACCTCAGGCAGGAACAGGGTTGGCAAGAAGGGTGCGGGTTGCGGTCTCGACATCATCCTGGCGCATCAGGCTTTCACCGATCAGGAAGCTGCGCGCGCCATATTCTGCCATATCGGCCAGATCCTGCGGGGTGAAGAGCCCGCTTTCACAGACAAGATGGCGGTCAGCCGGGGCCAGCTTTGACAGACGGCGGGTGGTGTCGAGCGTGGTCTCAAAGGTTTTGAGGTTGCGGTTGTTCACCCCCAAAAGCGGTGATTTCAGCGCCACGGCGCGCTCCAGTTCTGCCTCGTCATGCACTTCGATCAGCACATCCATGCCCCAGCCGAAGGCTGCGTCCTCCAGTTCGGCGGCTTGCGCATCCGAGACGGAGGCCATGATGATCAGGATGCAATCGGCCCCCAGCGCGCGGGCCTCGGCCACCTGATAGGTGTCATACATGAAATCCTTGCGCAGCGCGGGCAGGGACACGGCGGAGCGAGCCGCGACAAGAAACTCATCCGCGCCCTGAAAAGACGGACCATCGGTCAGCACGGAAAGGCAGGTGGCCCCCCCGGCCTCATAGGCGCGGGCCAATTCTGGCGGGTTGAAATCTTCGCGGATCAGACCTTTGGATGGGCTGGCTTTTTTCACTTCCGCAATCAGGCCATAACCAGTTTTCGACGCATCCAACAGAGCCTTGGCAAAGCCACGGGGTGCAGAGGCGTTTCGCGCGGCGGCCTCTACCTCAGACAGCGGGTGGCGGGCTTTGCATTCGGCCACATGTTCCAGCTTATAGGCTTTGATCTTGTCGAGAACGGTCAGGGTCATGTCATCACCATGCTATTGGGGGCTGGCCCTGATCTGTAAGCCAATTGTTGACGGAAGAAAACGGGCGAGAGCCGAAAAATCCACGTCTGGCCGAAAGCGGAGAAGGATGGGCGGTTTGCACGATCAGGTGATCACCGGGCTGAATGTGCCGGGCGAGCTTTTGGGCATTGTTTCCCCACAGGATGAAGGCAGTGGGCCGACGGGAGACGCGCCCCAGCACTTGATGCACCAGCCGGTCCCAACCCAGTTTCTGATGCGCGTTGGCCTCTCCTGCCGGCACCGAAAGCGCGGTGTTCAGAAGCAAGACGCCTTGATTTGCCCAATCCGAAAGGTCGCCATTGGCGCGCGAGATGCCCAGATCGGTTTCCAGCTCGGCATAGATGTTTTTCAAGGAGCGGGGCAGGGGGGACACATCCGGTTCCACGGAAAAGGCCAGCCCGTTGGCATGGCCCGGCGTGGGGTAGGGATCCTGACCCAGGATCACAACGCGCACATCCTCGGGCTGCGCCGCTTCAAGGGCGGCAAAGCGGCGGGGCGCTGGCGGAAGGATCTCGCGCGGGTCCGATTTGATTGCAGCGTCAATTCTGGGCCAGGTATCGGTGAAAAAGGGAAGGTCGGACCAGGCTGCGGGAATGTGGGGCATAGGTGGAGACCTTGACAGGCGCGCTCGGGCGCACATTTCGAAGAAAACTAGAAAACTAGAAAACTAGAAAACTAGAAAACTAGAAAACTAGAAAACTAGAAAACTAGAAAACTAGAAAACTAGAAAACTAGAAAACTAGAAAACTAGAAAACTAGAAAACTAGAAAACTAGTTTTCTGGTTTTTACACCCGGGCGGATTGCCGCCCGGGCTCGTCAGATGGCGGATGATCACCCTGCTGAGGTCACGCGGGCCAGGGTTTCGATCCGTCGCAAGGCTTCGCCGCTGTCGATGCTCTCGGCTGCCAACGCGGCGCCGTCTTTCAGGTCGCCCGCCTTGTCAGCCACCACCAATGCTGCCGCCGCATTCAGCAAAACCGCATCGCGATAGGCGGATTTCTCGCCGTTCAGCAGTGCGCGGAACGCTTTGGCGTTTTCGGCCGGCTCGCCCCCCATGATCGCCTCAAACGGATGCACCGGCAGGCCGGCCTCTTCGGGGTGCAGTTCAAATTCACGCACCGCGCCATTGTCCAGCGCAGCGACCCAGCTCACACCGGCAATCGACAGTTCATCCGTGCCGTCAGACCCATGCACCAGCCACGCCTTTTCGCTGCCCAGCAGGCCGAGGGTCTCTGCCATCGGACGCAGCAGGTTGCGCGAAAAGGCACCGGTCAGCTGGCGTTTCACACTCGCCGGGTTGGTCAGCGGACCGAGAATGTTGAAAATGGTGCGCGTGCCCAGCTCGGCACGTGTGGGCATCACATGGGCAATCGCCGGGTGATGCATTGGCGCCATCATGAAGGCAATGCCCGCCTCGGTTAGGGCCGCTTCGACCACATCGGGCCCGACCATCACGTTCACACCCATTTCCGACAGGGCATCCGCCGCGCCGGATTTCGACGACAGGTTGCGATTGCCGTGTTTGGCCACCGGCACCCCCGCCCCCGCGACCACAAAGGCCGTGGCGGTCGAGATGTTCAGCGTGCCCTTGCCATCGCCCCCGGTGCCGACAATATCCATCGCTCCCTGCGGGGCGGTGACCTTGTTGCATTTCGCGCGCATCACCGCGGCGGCGGCGGCGTATTCCTCAACCGTTTCGCCACGGGTGCGCAGGGCCATCAGGAACCCGCCGATCTGGCTTGGAGTGGCTTCCCCCTGAAACAGGATCTCAAACGCCTGTTCCGCTTCCGTGCGGGTCAGGGGGCGGTCGGCGGCAGCTCCGATCAGCGGTTTGATCATCTCGCTCATGCGGCGTCCCCCTTGTTGATGGCCTGCACGTTGACCCCGGCCGCTTTCAGAAAATTCGCCAGCATGGCGTGGCCATGTTCCGAACGGATGCTTTCGGGATGGAATTGCACGCCCTCAATCGGCAGTTCCTTGTGGCGCAGCCCCATGATCATGCCATCTTCCAGCCAGGCCGTGACCTCAAGACAATCCGGCAGGCTGTCACGGTCAACGATCAGAGAATGATAGCGCGTGGCCTCAAGCGGGCTGGGCAGACCTTCAAACACGCCCTGACCGGCATGGTGCATCGTGCCCATTTTGCCGTGAACGATCTCGCCTGCGCGCACCACCTGTCCGCCAAAGGCTTGGCCAATGGTCTGATGCCCAAGACAGACACCAAGAAGCGGCACACCTGATTTTGCAGCGGCACGGGTCAGATCAAGGCAGATTCCGGCCTGATCCGGGTCGCAGGGACCAGGTGAAAGCAAGATCCCCTGCGGCTGTTTCGCCAGCGCCTCGTCAACCGTCAACGCGTCATTGCGCCAGACCTCGACCTCGGCCCCCAATTCGCCCAGATAATGGACAAGGTTGTAGGTAAAGCTGTCATAATTGTCGATCAGCAGGATCATGAGATGGCCTTTCAGCAATTGGTGGCGCAACAGGGGTTACGCGCGGGTCCAGTCCGGCTATACATGTTCCAGACCTGCGCCTCTGGTCAAGGGGGGCAGGTGGGTTCTATGAGGTAACAGCCGGGCAGATACAGATTTTGGGCCCGGAATGCAGCAAGAGTGAGCGGGCGTAAAGCTCCGAGGAGGACAGGCATGTCACGAGGGTTTCTGTCGGGGGTGGCCATGGGGGCCATTGTATCGGGATTGGGTCTTGCGGGACTGTCGCTTGTCATGCCGATGGCGGATGATCCGGTTGGGACCTCAACCAAGACCGAAGCCCCGGTTGCAGCGCCAGAGGTGGCCCCCGTTACGTCTTCCCCCGCCACATCTTCCACTGCCACGTCGTCCCCCGATCCGTCCGCACCGACCGGTGATGATCCCGCAGCCACGGCCACGGGTGAGCTGGCAGGCCAGAACACCGATATTTCCACCGATCAACCCGTGGCCCCTGCCTTGTCCCAAGCTGCCCCTGATGCACCGGTTTCCCCTGACCTGTCGGGCGGGGAGCGTTCCGTGTCCGAACCTGATCCGGATATGGCACCGGAAGGGGATGAGGCCCCCCTTTCCGACGGCGCAACCCAGGCGCCGAAACCACCCGAAGGGATGGTGCCGGACGGAGCCCCGATTGCTGTGCCAACCGGTCCTGCAGCACAGGTCGAAGATGCGGCCCCCGTCGTAGACGCGCCACCTGCCGGAGCCGAAGCCGCTCCGGCGCCGGTTTCCCCGAAAGAGGATACGGTGCCTGATGTGGTCGCAGATACTCCGATCGCCGGGGCAGGGGGGCTGCCGGTGCAAACACCTGCCCTCGAAACCGACCCGCCTGAGAGCCTGCCTGACGGGGACAGCAACGCGCCTGCCCCGGAGGAGGAGCCATCCGCAAATGGTGGCCCTGCACGCATTGCGCTCAGCGATAACCCGTCCTCTCCAATTGGCGATCTTGCCCCCAATGTCACAACGGATCGTCTGCCCACCATTGCTGCGGGAGAGGCGCCGCAGGATGCCCCTGAGGTGATCTCGGAGGCAGACGCGGCCCGCGCCCAATCCCCATTGGCGATTGAGCGAAATGCCATTCCTTTTGACCGCATGGGGGATGACCCGATCATGGCGATCATCCTGCGCGATCAGGGGGCGGAGCGGCAGGCCCTGGGGGAGCTGTCTTCCCTGCCTTTCCCGATAAGCATCGTGATTGACGCAACTGCGGCAGATGCGGAAGAGGCCATTGCCTATTACCGCGCCAAAGGCGCTGAGATCGTGATCGAGGCCAGCCTGCCCGAAGCGGCCACTCCAACGGATGCCGAGGTGAATTTTCAGATCCAGAAAGATGTGATGGAACAAGGGGTTGCTGTCTTTCTGCCTGAGGAAAGCGGGTTTCAGGACAATACGGAGCTTGCAAATCAGGTATCCGAGATCCTGCTGGCTGGCGGGTTCGGTGCAGTCAGCAGCCCGGTGGGATTGTCGACCGGGCATCGGATCGCACTGAAGGCGGGTGTGCCCTCCGGACTGGTCTTTCGGGATGTGGACGGGGCTGGTCAGGACGGGCGTGCCATTCGCCGTTTCCTTGACAATGCCGCCTTCAAGGCGCGTCAGCAGGACGGTGTGATTGTGCTGGGCCGTGCCCGACCGGAGACGCTTCAGGCGCTGATCGAATGGAGCCTCGGATCTCGTGCGAAATCCGTGTCTCTGGCGCCGGTCAGTACGGTTTTGCTGGGCGAGTAGGGTGAGCGGGGAGAGGGGCGCTGCCCCTCGGCCTGGCGGCCTCACCCCGGGATATTTTGAACAAGAAAAAAACGGGGCGGGTGGTTTGTGGTGGCGGGGCTGACGGTGCGGCTGTGTCAGCGGCGCGGGATGTCAAAGCCGGGTGCCGCGAGGGTGAAGCCTTTGAAGTCAAACCCCGGTGACACGGTGCAGGAGACCAGACTGTAAGCGCCCATGGTGCGGGCAGCTTGCCAATGATGGGCCGGCACGATGATCTGCGGCGCCTGTCCGGCGGAGAGGTCTGGGCCAAGCAGATTGTCATTGGCCGGACCATTGTCGGTTTCAGACAGGGACAGTACCAGGGGCGCGCCGGCGTGGTAGAGCCAGATCTCGGTGGCATCAACCTTGTGCCAGTGGCTGCTCTCTCCCTCTTTCAGCAAAAAGTAGATGCAGGTGCCATGGGCCCGCCCATCTGACTGGGTGTCACGCCAGGTTTCGCGGAAATATCCCCCTTCCGGATGTGGGGCCAGGTTCAGGTGTTGGATGATTTCGTCAGCGGTCATCTGCGGCCTCATTCGTTGGGGGCAGGGTTTTGTCCTGACTAAAGCGTTTCGGGATAGACTTGAAATACATGTTTTCCCGAAACGCCCATAGCATTGAGATCTCTTGCGACGTTTCGACTTTTCTCTGTCACGGATGAGCGTCGGAACGCTTTATGGCAGGTTCATGCTGCTGCGCAATTCGACGATGGATTTACCCAGACGAAACGGTGCGGCAAAGCTGACCAGGCAGAGGGCCAGGATCTGCAGGATCAATATATGAGCGTTGCTTTGCAGATATTCCCATTCCTGCTGTAACTGTCCGACCTGCTCAATCAGCCGGTCGTAGCTTTGGGCAAGGATCTGGAAATCCCCGGCAATGGCCGGGGCAAGCGGGCGCAGGGATGTCATGGCTGCGCGCGTGGTTGGGTCGAGGGAGGAGAACACAAGAAATCTTGAGATATCAAAGGCATCAGCCTTGCTCACCATATCACGCATATCATTGCTGCTGGGGTGACTGCGGCCAAGGGTCAGGAAACTGAGCCCGGTGAGGGGTGCCACTTCTTCGGTGACGGCGATGAACAGAGGCAGGTCGGAATTGGCGGCGGTGGAGGCGGAGAGGAACTCGACCTTGTCACAAAGAACACGCACGTTTTCATCCATGGCCGGGTCACAAAAGCGCAGGCGAAACCGGGCGGCGTCGCGGTCGAAATCGGCGCTGGCGGCATAGGCCAGGTCGATCTGCCGATCAAGGCGGGAACTGTCAGAGGTGTAAAGCCCGGCGATGATGGCCACCAAGGCGCCGACGCCCCCGAGCACAACCCACACCAGATCCGCCAGTTTCCAGGCGCGATGTCCGGGGGGCTTGCGAAACAATAGTGCGGTGCCTATTGCGCCGATCACGAACAGCGCCAGAAGCAGGTGCAATTGATGGGTGGTGACAAAACTCATAGGGCCGAGTTTACGAGAGCGGTGACGCAGTGCAAGCGGGCTCAACCGAGCGTGATCGGAATGTGAACCCGGCACCTGAGGGGGAGATCGCAGGGCTGAAGCCGGGTGATCGGGTGGTTGGGGGGGCGAAGGGCCCGGCACGTGAGCGGAAGGGCCCCCGAGCTCAAAGAAACCGGGCCGCCCCTGCGTCTTGGCAGCGGGCGGCCCGGATATGTTTGCTCTCATGCTGGAAATCACCAGATCCGCCAGGCCCCTTTCTGGGCCGTCGGGCGGATCTATGTGAAATCCGGATGGCTTATTTCAGAATGCTGCGCCCGGCATATTCGGCGGTCGCGCCCAGCTGTTCCTCGATGCGGATCAACTGGTTGTATTTGGCAAGCCGGTCCGAGCGCGCCAGCGACCCGGTCTTGATCTGACCGCAATTGGTGGCCACGGCGAGGTCGGCAATGGTGGCATCTTCGGTTTCGCCCGAGCGATGCGACATCACGTTGGTGTAGCCTGCGCGATGGGCCATATCGACAGCTTTCAGCGTCTCGGACAGTGACCCGATCTGGTTGACTTTCACCAGCATCGAGTTGGCGGCCTTGCGGCTGATCCCATCAGACAGGCGGGCCGGGTTGGTCACAAACAGGTCGTCGCCAACCAGCTGAACCTTGTCGCCCAGAAGCTCGGTCAGGGCGACCCAGCCGTCCCAGTCATCTTCCGACATGCCATCTTCGATCGAGATGATCGGGTAGTCGTCGCACAGCGCCTTGAGATACTGGGCGTTTTCTTCCGAGCTCAGCTCTTTGCCTTCGCCCGACAGCACGTATTTGCCGCCTTTGTAATACTCTGTCGCGGCGCAATCGAGGGCGAGGTAGATGTCTTCGCCCGGCTTGTAGCCTGCTTTTTCGATCGATTTCATCACGAAATCCAGCGCGTCACGGGTCGAGGCGATATTGGGCGCAAAGCCACCTTCGTCACCGATCCCGGTCGACAGACCCGCAGCCTGCAGCTCTTTTTTCAGCGTGTGGAAAACCTCGGCCCCCATGCGCACGGCTTCGCGGATATTCGTGGCCGAAACCGGCATGATCATGAATTCCTGGATGTCGATCGGGTTGTCCGCATGCTCACCGCCATTGATGATGTTCATCATCGGAACCGGCAAAACGCGGGCGGCTGCACCGCCAACATAGCGGTACAGCGGCAGGGCGGAGGTGTCGGCTGCCGCTTTGGCCACGGCCAGCGATACGCCCAGAATGGCGTTTGCCCCCAAACGGCCCTTGTTGGAGGTGCCGTCCAGCTCGATCATGGCGGCGTCAATGGCTTCCTGTTCGGTGGCGTCAAACCCGATCAGCGCCTCGGCAATCTCACCGTTTACTGATTCCACAGCGGCCAGAACGCCTTTGCCCAGATAGCGCGCCTTGTCGCCATCGCGTTTCTCAACCGCCTCATGGGCACCGGTCGAGGCCCCCGAAGGCACCGCGGCACGGCCAAGCGTGCCGTCTTCCAGCAAGACATCGACCTCTACGGTCGGGTTGCCGCGGCTATCCAGAATTTCGCGGGCAAAAATATCGACGATGGTGCTCATATTGGCGCTCCCAAAAAGAAGAAAACTTCAGTTGGGGCGTCTTTAACCCGTCAGCCAGCGTCGGGCAACCGGGCGGCGCGACTGTTAGCGCGAGCTTCGCGCAGAAACATGTAAATCCCGCTGCCAATGACCACCGTCGCGCCCAGATAGGTCAGCGTGTCGGGGCGTTCACCAAAGATGATCACCCCTAAAATGATCGAAAAGATCAACCGTGAATAACGAAACGGCATGATGATCGAGGTTTCCGCAATCCGCATCGCCAGAACGATGGCATAATACCCCCCCACGCCAAAGACCATTGCCCCGGCCAGAATCCCCCATTGGATCCCCTGAGGCAGGACAAACGGCTCCGTGACCGGGATCATCAGCAACCCGGCCGGGATCAGCGCAAAGAAACCGTAGAAACTGACCGAAGTTGAGGGGATCGACGGGTCGATCTGCCGGGTGATCAGGTCGCGCAGGGCAATGCCAAAGACGGCGGCGATGGGAAAAAGGGCCGCCATGTCGAAATCTGCCGCACCAGGGCGGATGATCATCAGAACCCCCAGAAAACCGATGCCGATGGCCGTCCAGCGCCGCCAGCCCACAGTTTCCCCCAGAAACAGCGCCGCTCCTGCGGTGATGGCCAGAGGTGTGGCCTGAAACACGGCGGCCACGGTGGAAATCGGCACCAGTGACAGGGCGGTGATGAAAAACATTGCCGACACCCCCTCAGAGGCCGCACGCCACAGCATCATGGGAGAGCGCATGTCCCGATGCACCAGCGGTGCCAGCGTGCCACGGGTCAGATAGGTGATCACCGCAAAGGCACATGCCCCGCCAAAGCCCAGAAACACCAAGACCTCGGAAACCGGCAGACCGGCAGAGCTTGACTTGATGAACGCATCCTCAACCGCAAAAGCGGCCATGGACAGGGTGACAAGGATGATGCCGCGTATATTTTGCATGTTCAGGACCCGCGATGTTACCGGCAGACAAAACCGGAAAATTGGATCCAAAACAAGCCCGGGAAACGTGATGGATCACATTTGATTTCCTGATGAATGAGGGACAAGCAGGGGCCACGGCACCGACGCCCCCGCGCCGCAGGGTCCCTGCAACAGGCCCCCCGTTATTTTCTTGTCAGAAATATCCCGGGGGTCTGGGGGCTGGCCCCCAGCCTGACCGGATCAGGCTCAAGCCTTGTCGATCGGCACGCCGTACAGTTCCAGCCTGTGATCCTTGAGCTTATAGCCCAGCTTCTTGGCGATCTTTTCCTGCAGCGCCTCGATCTCGGGATCCACGAATTCGATCACCTTGCCAGTGGTCAGATCAATCAGGTGATCATGGTGATCACGATCCGCACTTTCATACCGTGCGCGGCCGTCGCCAAATTCGTTCTTGACCAGAATACCGGCCTCTTCGAACAGTTTGACCGTGCGATAGACGGTGGCAAGAGAGATCCCGGCGTCGATTTCGGATGCGCGGGCATAAAGCTCCTCCACATCCGGGTGGTCGTGATGGGCCTGCTGCAGCACACGGGCAATCACCCGGCGCTGTTCGGTCATACGCAGGCCCTTTTCCTCGCAGCGGGCAAGTATGCTCTTGTTGGGCATGATCTGATCAACCTCACGAATCCTTTCACCTTTTATGACGCGAAACGACGGGTGGGGAAACCGGGAATGGGGCAAAGGCCGGAGGGTGGGCGGCTCAAAGCAGCAGCGTGCCCTCCATCACCTTCACAGCCTGTCCCGCAACCGTGACCCCCTTGGCATCGGCCAGAAGCTCAATCCGCGAGGGGCGCCCCATATCCGTGCCCTGATGCACGGTCAGGGCAATATCGCGCCCAAGGCTCTGGCACATGAGGGATGCAAGCGGGGCGGCCGCCGATCCTGTGGCCGGATCTTCCGGAATGCCGTCGAGCGGGGCAAACATGCGCGCATGTGCTTCCTTGCCGTCCATCACAAAGGGGTAAACCGCAAAATCGTGATTGCCGGGATAAAGTGCTGCACCCTCGCGCATGGCGTCCACATTGGGGCAGAGCTTTGACAGCGTGTCCCGATTGTCGAGCTGGACATAGACAAAATCCCCCCCAAGCGAGGCGAGCACAGGTTCGCTGCGCAGGTTGCCGATCTCGCATCCAATG
Source organism: Aliiroseovarius crassostreae (assembly GCF_001307765.1). GTDB lineage: Bacteria > Pseudomonadota > Alphaproteobacteria > Rhodobacterales > Rhodobacteraceae > Aliiroseovarius > Aliiroseovarius crassostreae. The sequence goes on along the minus strand of NZ_LKBA01000006.1, from coordinate 62,807 downwards.
GCCCGGCAGACCAGATCGGCCGCCGGGTGGGCTTTTATCTCCAGCGGGTGTTCGGTGCGAAACGAGGCTGCGCCATCTTTGGCCTGACAGATCAGCGGCCCGACACCCAGCTCCAGCACCATATCATTTGCGCCGCCCAGATCAGACAGCATCACCGCCGTGCCCACGGTCGGGTGACCGGCAAAGGGCAGCTCACGCATTGGGGTGAAATACCGCACCCGCGCCGTGTGGGAAGGGTCCTCGGGCGGCAGGACAAAGCTGGTTTCCGAGAAGTTGAACTCGCGCGCGATGGTCTGCATCTGTGCCTCGGACAGGTCCCCGGCCTCCGGCACGACGGCCAGCTGATTGCCGCCAAAGGGCGTGTCGGTAAAGACGTCATAGACAAAATAGCGCATTACATCAGCTCCGGTTCGCGGCCCAATTTCGTGGCAAGGGGCGCTACGGTCAGCCCCTGAATGATAATCGAGAAGATGACGATGATATAGGTCGCGGTGAGGATCAAGGGTTTCCATTCATTTTCGGGAAGTGACAGCGCAAGCGCAACCGAGATCCCCCCCTTGAGCCCGCCCCAGGTCATGATCGGGATCACCCCGGCCGAGAAGTTTCGGAAAGGTTTGAGCAGCATCACCGGCACCGCCACCGCGGCAAAGCGCGCAAACAATGCCAGCGCGATCGCAAAGATGCCCGCCATGACCGCATCCCCGGTGAAGGCCACGGCAAAGACCTCAAACCCGATCATCAGGAACAGGACCGCATTCAGGATCTCATCAATCAGTTTCCAGAACGCATCGACATATTTCCGTGTCTCTTCGCTCATGCCGTGTTTCGCCCCCACATCGCCAATCAAAAGACCGGCACAGACCGCCATGATCGGGGCCGAGACATGCAGGGCAACCGCCAGCTCGTATCCGCCAAAGGCCAGGCCCAGCGTCAACAGCACTTCCAGTGAATAATCGTCGATATGGCGCATCAGTCGAAAGGTTAGCCAGCCCAACATCACCCCCAGCACAGCACCCCCCAACGCCTCTTGTGCAAACAGCAGGAGCGCCGCCTGAAAGCCCGGCTGGTCAGGAGCATCAGCAGAGGGAAAGGCCAGCCCGACCAGCACCAGAAACACCACATAGCCAACCCCGTCATTAAACAGGCTTTCCCCTGCGATCTTGGTTTCCAGCGACTTCTGCAAATTGGCCTCGCGCAAGACCCCCAGAACCGCCACCGGATCAGTGGGCGAGACCAGCGCACCAAACACCAGTGCGATCAAAAGCGGCATCCCGGTCAGCCAACTGAAGCCTACGCCAACAATGGTGGTGGACAGGGCCACACCGATGGTGGCCATCAGGATCACAACCCGCCATTGTTGCCTCAGATCGGAAATCTTGACATGCAGTGCTCCGGCAAACAGCAACAGCCCCAGCATGCCCTCCAAAAGCGCATCTGAAAAATCAATGCCGGCGACGGTGCTGCGCACCTGGTCCGCCATGCCCAGCCCCGGCAGCAGAAGGTCAAGCCCCATCACCGCAAGCGACGCGGCAAGAGACACAACCAGAATGCCGATGGCAGAGGGCAGTTTCAGGAAAAGGTAATTGATCGCTCCAAAAAGCCCCGCCAGAACGATCAGCAGGGACGCAATTTGCAGAAAAGTCATGTTTTGGCTCCGGGCCTGAAAGAGAAGGGGTGATTTGCCTCCTCTTATCATGGGGATGCGGGGACACAAACCTCTTGACGCTGTGTGCGACGCAAAGTCCTGAGGCCGGATGCGCATGTCGCTCTGCGCGCGTCTCACAGATTTGAAAACAGCTTTGCCGGATATGCAGATCTTCTGGCAGGTCTGGGCGGTGGCACCGGTTCTCCTGCGGGCGGCCCTGTTTGTTGAAACGCTTTACAGAGGCATCACCTCCGGCCTGTTCCTGTTCTGGTTCTGGCTTCTGAAACACGACAAGGTGTCCTCGGTTGCCTTCTTTGCCTTCCTATCCCCCATTTTCGGCGTCGCCATGGGGGGCGTGGCTGGGCGAAGCCGCTGGCACTGCCGCGTTCGGGGCGCTTGCCCTCGTGGTGACGAGGATCATCCTGATCAACCGGTACTGAGCGCCACCCGCGCCCAGACCGGCAGATGATCCGATGCCGCCCGCGCAAGCGGCGTCTGCACCACATGCCCCTCAAGGATCTCGACGCCGGGGCTGATCACCAACCGATCCAGCGCCGCCATCGGGCGCGCCGCATGGAAACTTTTGCCGAAATCATGGATATCAAAACACCGGTCCAGTGGCTCGAACCCACGATGTGCGGACCATTCATTGAAATCCCCCAGGATCACCGTGGGCTTTGTCTCATGGCTCAGTTCCCCCGCCAGACGCCGCATCTGCTGATGGCGATAGCGGCGCATCAACCCCAGATGGGTGCCAATCACCCGAAGCCCCTGAACCTCAACCGAGACCGCCCCCCGCGGCTCCAGCCCGGGCAGGGGAAGGCGCTGGCAGGGGCCAATCTCAAACCCGCGGCGCACCAGAACCGCATTGCCGTGACTGCCAAGAGAGACGGAATTTGCTGCCAGAGGCGCCACCTGGTAATCACTTTCTTCCGCGATGATCTGAAACGGCAGCGCAGCCCGGCGGGGCCCCAACCTGCGGTCGGCTTCCTGCAACACCACCACATCCGCATCCGCCTGACAGATCACCTCCATCACCCGATGGGGATCGCGCCGCCGATCCAGCCCAACAGCCTTGCGAATATTGTATGTCAGCAATGACAGCTCCACGCTGCCCCCTTTCTTCTTGGCACATAAACTCCGGGGTGAGCGAGCTTGCCTCGCGAGGGGCAGCGCCCCTCTCATCCCAGGGTCACGTTCCGCAGAAGGTGCGCATCACCCGTTCTTCGGATCGTGGCCCCCGGGTCAGGTCCATGTCCTCCTTGTGCGGAGCGTAAGGCCGGGTGAAGGCCTCTGCAAGGTGATGAAACGGCGCATAATTGCCGGATAGGCCCGCCTGAATGGCGGCTTCGATCTGGTGGTTTCTGGGAATGATCACCGGGTTGGACGCCGCCATGACCGCATGTGGGTCCTGCTCTCGCGCCAGTCGGGCCTGCCAGTCCGGCGCCCAGCTCTCCCATGCGCCCTCGTCTGTGACCTCGTCACGTGCATCCCCGTGGCTGAGGGCCGTAAATGTCCGGGTGAAATCAGACCGACTGGTTGCCATCCGGCCCAAAAGCCCGGTGATCAGCGCCATGTCCCCGTCTTCTTCGCGCAACAAACCGATCTTGGCGCGAAACCGTCGCAACCACGCCGCCTGAAAAACCGTGCCGAACCCGTCAAGCAGGGCGCCCATCTCTTCGATACCCGCCTCCTGATCTGGCATCAGCGGCAACAGGGCCGTGCCAAGCTGTGCGAGGTTCCAAAGCGCCATGTCCGGCTGGGCCGCATAGGCATAGCGACCGTTCTGGTCGATCGAGGAAAACACCGTGCGCGGATGATAGGCATCCATGAAGGCGCAGGGACCATAATCTATCGTCTCGCCGGAAACGGCCATATTATCCGTGTTCATCACCCCGTGGATGAACCCCACCGCCATCCACGCCGCCACAAGCTCTGCCTGCCGCTGCATCACCGCGCCCAGAAAGGCCACCGGGCCGGCAATATCGGGATAATGCCTCTGGATCACATGATCCAGAAGCAGCCCAAGCGCCTCCGTGTCGCCCCTTGCGGCAAAATACTGAAACGTACCAACCCGGATATGGCTTGCCGCCACCCGCATCAGAACCGCACCGGGAAAGCCTCTTTCCCGGTGCACAACCTCACCGGTCAGTGCGGCCCCCAATGCGCGGGTGGTCGGGATCTGCATCGCATGCATGGCTTCGGATACCAGATATTCCCGCATCACCGGCCCGAGCCAGGCCCGCCCGTCACCACGCCGTGAAAACGGTGTCTGGCCCGACCCTTTCAACTGGATATCCACACGGCCGAAGTCCCCGGTGATTTCCCCCAGCAGCGCGGCGCGCCCATCCCCAAGCTGCGGCACCCAGCCGCCAAACTGGTGCCCCGCATAGGCCTGTGATATCGGTTCCATCCCCGCAAGCAGATGATTGCCAGTCAACAGCTCCGGTGTCAGCTCCGCCGGATCAAACCCCAGCACATGGGCCAGCTTTTCGTTTACGATCAACGGGGCAGGGGCCTTGACCGGTGTTGGATCAACGCGGGCAAAGAAACGGGCGGGCAGCCGGGCATAGCTGTTGTCGAAGGTCACACTCATGGGATCAGTTTACAGGATGCGCGCCATCAGGTGGTAACGATCGCGCGACGAGAACCCGATCCGTTCGTATAGGGTGCGCGCACGCTGGTTGTCCGTATCCACCTCGAGGTTCATCGCCTTGATCCCCTGTCCGGCCAGCGCCCGGGCCAGCGCCATCATCGCCTCGGATCCCATGCCACGCCCGCGCACCCGCTCCCGCACGTAAAACTCATCGACAAAGGCGTCGAGCCCGCCGAATTCGATCGACCAGCCAAAGCTGACCGCGATATACCCCACCGGGGCCGAGCGGGGGCCAATCATCCAGATTGCGCCATGGGGGGAACCTTGCAGGAGCGGCACAAGGGCATCGTGACGGGTGGCCTCGTCCTGGTCGATACCGCTTTCGGCGTGAAACCCGGCGACCAGATGGGTCAACCGATCCAGATCCTCCAGCGTGGCAAGGCGTAATGCGCTCATAGTCGGGCCAACCTTTCTGTCAGCAGGTCAAAAAATCCGTCCGCGTCCAGATCGCCGATGAACAGCGCATTGGGGCGGCGGTCAGTCACGCCCCACCAATCGGCGACCGTCATGCCCAATGTAAGTTCGGATCGGGTCTCGATCTCGACATTCACATGGCGGCCGGAAAACAGCGCGGGCCGGAGCAGGTAGGCGATCACCGTGGGGTCATGCAGCGGGGCACCTTCAGACCCGTATTTCTCGCGGTCGAACCGTTCAAAAAAATCGGTCATCTCGGCGGTGAAGCGACCCACCTTTGTGTTCAAGGCGCGAAACGCATCATTGCGCGGTTTGGTGACCAGCGCCTTATGGGTCACATCCAGTGGCATCACCACAATCGGCACCCCGGATTTGAACACGATATCAGCGGCCTGAGGGTCAACATAGATGTTGAACTCAGCTGCGGGGGTCACATTTCCCACCTCGAAATAAGCGCCCCCCATCAGGACGATCTCCGCAACCCGGTTGATGATGTCCGGGGCGCGGGTGAAGGCGGTGGCGATGTTGGTCAGCGGCCCCAGCGGGCAGAGCGTGACCGCGCCGGGCGGCTGGCTGCGCAGGGTGTCGATGATGAAATCCACCGCGTGACCATCCTGCAATGGCATGACCGGGTCCCAGAGCTCCGGCCCGTCCAGCCCGGTTTTACCATGCACATATTCCGCCGTGACCAGATCGCGTTCCAACGGGCGATCACATCCGGCAAAGACCTTTGTCTCCGGCTTGCCAGCGAGCTCACAGATGATCCGTGCATTGCGCTGCGTATAGCTGAGCGGCACGTTGCCGGCGACGGTCGTGATGCCCAGAACCTCCACCTCTTCCGGGCTGGCCAGCGCCAGCAGGATGGCCACCGCATCGTCCTGTCCGGGGTCGGTGTCTATGATAATTTTTCGTGCCATATCAGATCTTTGTGTCCTGATTTTTATGCCCTGGTGTTAAGCTGCAAGCTCAATCCAGATCGGCACGTGATCCGATGGCTTTTCGCGCCCGCGCACCTCTTTGTCGATCTGGCAGTCACGCAGCATGTCGGCGCATTCCGGTGACAGCAGGAAATGGTCGATACGGATCCCGTCATTGCGCTGCCACGCCCCGCGCTGGAAATCCCAAAACGTGTATTGCTCAGGGGCGGGATTGCGGGTGCGGAAGGCTTCGGTAAGGCCGAGGTTCAGAAGCTTGCGAAAGGCGGTTCGGCTGTCAGGAAGCGCCAGCGCATCGCGGGTCCAGGCCTCGGGGCGGGCGGCGTCTTCAGGCTGCGGAATGATGTTGTAATCCCCCGCCATCAGGAACGGTTCTTCCGCGGCCATCAGCTCTTCTGCACGGTTTTGCAATCGGGCCATCCAGTTGAGCTTATAGCCATATTTGCCGTCATGGATCGGTTGATCATCGGCATCAAACGAGACCGGGTTCCCGTTGGGCAGGTAAAGCCCGCAGATGCGGATCGCGCATTCGTTCACCACGGTGGCTTCGATATATCGCGCCTGTTCATCGCTGTCGTCCCCGGGCAGGCCGGTCATCACGTCCTCAAGCGGGTATTTCGACAAAATCGCCACGCCGTTGAAGCTTTTCTGCCCATGGGTGGCGACATTATATCCCATGTTTTCAAACTGTTCGCGTGGAAAGTTTTCATCCACGGATTTGACTTCCTGCAAGATTGCCACATCCGGGGCCGCCTCTTCCAGCCACGCGGTAAGAGCGGGCATGCGGGCCTTGATCCCGGCGATGTTGAAACTGGCAATCTTCATGGGCGCTCTCCGATTTTCTGCGCTTACTGTGGGGGGAAATCTGCGGCGGCACAAGCGATTAACGGGTCCGGGGGGCGGCGGGCCGGAAATGGCTGATCAGCCTGCATTGCGGGCCGCAATTGCCGTGCCCGCCGCATGGGCCGACGCCCAGGCCCATTGGAAGTTGAACCCGCCAAGCCAGCCGGTTACATCTACGCATTCGCCGATGAAATAAAGCCCGTCTTGGTGTTTTGACATCATTGTCTTGCTGTCGAGGCCCGAGGTTGCCACCCCGCCAAGCGTCACCTCGGCGGTGCGATAGCCTTCGGTTCCGGACGGGGTCACGGTCCAGTTGGCAAGGGCGTCGCAGATTTCGCGCAGGCGGGTGTCGCTCTGATCAGCCAGATTGCCGGACAGGCCCAGCTCGGGCGCAAGGAAATCGACAAGTTTTGCGGGCAGAAACTGTCCCAGCTCCGTGGTCAGATTGCGCCGCCCGGCGCGCTGACGCTGATCGCGCAGGGCTGTCAACAGGTCGCGCCCGTCCGAAATCCCCGCGGTCAGGTCAATCGTGACGCTTTCCCCTTCGCGCCAGTAGGACGAGATCTGCAGGATCGCCGGCCCGGACAGGCCGCGATGGGTGAACAAAAGCGCCTCTTCGAACCGCGCGCGGGCGTTCCAGACCCGCACCGGCAGGGACAGGCCGGACAGCGGGGCAAAGCGCCCTTCGGGAAAGGTGAAGGGCACAAGGCCGGGGCGGGTTTCGGTGATCTCATGCCCGAACTGGCGGGCGATGTCATAGGCAAACCCGGTTGCCCCCATCTTCGGGATCGACTTGCCGCCGGTGGCCAGCACAAGTGCGTGCGCCTGCACCGGGCCGTGAGGGGTGGTGAGGACAAATACCTGACCGTCATGGGCAATGGACTGAACGCTGCAATTCAGGCGGATTTCCGCGCCCGTGGCTTTGGCCTCGGAGACGAGAAGCTCTACGATCTGCGTTGCCTTGTCGTCGCAAAACAGCTGCCCAAGCGTTTTTTCATGCCAGTTTATCCCGGCCTGGTCGAGCTTGGCCACAAAGTCCCAGGGGCCAAAACGGCTGAGGGCGGATTTGTGAAAATGCCTGTTCTGCCCGAGAAAATTTCCCGGCTCGCAATACATGTTGGTGAAATTGCAGCGCCCGCCGCCGGAAATGCGGATTTTCTCGCCCGGGCGTTTGGCGTGATCAAGCACCAGCGTGCGCCCGCCGGTTCGCGTGGCGCAAAGCAGGCCAGCCGCCCCCGCGCCGATGATGATCGTGTCGTAAATCATGGCGCTGCATACCTGTTTCATCAGTAAGAGGAAAGCGTGCAGGTCAGGGCCGCGAGGCTGGCATCACGCGCGGCCATCCTGCCGTTGAGGGGCGGGGCTGAGGTGGTGCGGGAAACGGGCCGGTTCCTGCGCGGGGTCAGATCGAAAACGAGGTGCCGCAGCCGCAGGAGGCGGTGGCATTGGGATTGTTGATCACAAACCGCGCCCCGATCAGTTCTTCGGTAAAGTCGATCTCGGCATTGGCGAGAAAGGGCAGGGACATTTCATCCACCACAACCTTTTCGCCGTCTTTTTCGAGGATCAGGTCGCCCTCGGCGGGATCATCAAGGGAAATGTCATATTGAAACCCGGAGCAGCCGCCCCCTTCCACGGCCACCCGCAGGGCCTTGCCCTGATCGGCCGCGCCAATTTCGGCCAGCCGGTCAAAAGCACGTTGGGTCACGGTGGGGGGCAGGGTGAGATCCATCGGGGTAACCATTTCTCAGAGCGCTTTTCCTGTGCCGAAACACGGGAGGAGGCAGCGCGGGTGATGTTTGTCGTAGAAAAGCCCCACGCCAAAACTGTGACCCAGATTTGACGTGAAACGATTTTGTTCAGCGCAGAGCAAATATAGGTGTGGGGGCCACGCGCGGCAAGATGGCTATGTGTTGACCTGGGTAACTATTTGCAATTGAGTGCGTTTTGACAGGTCGTTTGATGGGCAGATTGACAGGCAGAGAAGGAGCACCCGGATGCTCGCCACATATGCAACGCATCCCGAACGCAGCCGAGGGCGGCTGTTTGAGGAAAGCGAAAGCGCCTTTCGGGAGCCGTATCAGAGGGACCGGGACCGGATCATTCACTCTTCGGCCTTTCGCAGGCTCAAGCATAAGACGCAGGTCTTTGTCGAACATGAGGGGGATTATTTTCGCACCCGGCTGACCCATTCGATTGAAGTGGCGCAGGTGGCACGCACCATTGCCGGGGCGCTCAGGCTCAACCAGCATCTGACCGAAGCGGTGGCGCTGGCCCATGATCTGGGACATACGCCCTTTGGTCATACCGGAGAGGATCGGCTGGATGAGCTGATGGCGCCCTATGGCGGGTTTGACCACAATGCGCAGGCGCTCAAGATCGTGACCTCTCTGGAACATCACTATGCCAATTGGGACGGGCTGAACCTGACCTGGGAAACGCTTGAGGGCATTGCCAAGCACAATGGCCCGGTCAGCGGCGCGCTGCCTTTTGCGCTGGCGGAGTATAATGCGCGCCATGATCTGGAATTGCACACCCATGCGGGGGGCGAGGCGCAGGTGGCGGCGCTGGCTGATGACATTGCCTATAACAATCACGACCTGCATGACGGGTTGCAGGCGGGGTTGTTCACGATGGAGGAGATTGCGGAGCTGCCCATCGTGGGGGACATGATCCGCGAGGTGGACCGCAAATACCCCGGCCTTCGCGGCGGGCGGCGGCGCCACGAAGCGCTGCGGCGCGTCTTTGGCGTCATGGTCGAAGACGTGCTTGCGACCTCAACCCGATTGCTGCAAGCGGCAAACCCCGCCTGCGTCGAGGATCTGCGTGCGCTGGATCACGCGGTGATCCGCTTTTCACCCGGTTTGTGGCAGGACCTGAAAGAAATCCGGGAATTCCTGTTCACCCGCATGTATCGTGCCCCTTCGGTGGTTGAGATGCGCAGGCGGGTCACGCAGGTGCTGGAAGAGCTGTTTGCCCATATGTTTGCGCACCCCTCGGATCTTCCGGCAGAGTGGCAGGTGGCCCTTGCTGGGGCGAGCGAGCGGGCGATTGCACGTCATGTTGCCGATTACATTGCCGGGATGACGGACCGGTTTGCGCTTCAGGAACACAGGCGTCTGGGGCTCGGGGGGTAGGGGCGCTGCCCCTCGCGAGACAAGCTCGCTCACCCCGAGGTATTTGTAGCAAAGAAAAAAGAGGGCGCGCGTGAGGGGGTGGCTCTCTTGACCTTTGGCCCCATGCTGATAGAGGTGCGCTGGACGAGAAAGGATCCGTGACATGAACCTGTTTGCTGAAATTCGCGCGCTTGTGATCAACAGCCTGACCGAGATGGTGGCCGAAGGCGTGCTGCCCGAGGGGCTGAGCTTTGACAATGTGGCGGTGGAACCTCCGCGCGATCCGGCCCATGGGGACATGGCGACCAATGCGGCGATGGTGCTGGCCAAGCCTGCCCGGATGAAGCCGCGTGATATTGCCGAAGTGCTGGCTGCCAAGCTGGGGGCGGATGATCGGATTGATGTGGCGGAAGTGGCGGGCCCCGGCTTTTTGAACCTGCGCCTGTCGGCGTCGATCTGGTCCGGGCTGGTCTCGGGCATTTTGGCAAGCGAGGGCTATGGTCGGTCCGCCATGGGGGCGGATCAGAAAATCAATGTCGAATATGTGTCCGCCAACCCGACCGGGCCGCTTCATGTGGGGCACACCCGCGGTGCGGTTTTTGGAGATGCCCTGGCAAGCCTTCTGGAATATGCGGGCTATGACGTCACGCGCGAATATTACATCAACGATGGTGGCGCGCAGGTTGATGTGCTGGCGCGGTCTGTTTACCTGCGCTACCTCGAAGCCCACGGGCAGGAAGTGGCGTTTGAGGATGGCACCTATCCGGGCGATTATCTTGTGCCGGTGGGGGAGGCGCTGAAGGCCAAGGTCGGGGATGCCTATCTGGATCAGCCGGAAGACGTCTGGCTGGTGGAAATCCGCGAGTTTGCCACGGCTGCGATGCTGGACCTGATCCGTGAGGATCTGGCGCAGCTTGGTGTGAAAATGGACAAGTTCTTCTCAGAAAAGTCGCTATATGGCACCGGGCGGATCGAGGCGGCCCTTGCCAGCCTCGAAAGCAAAGGCTTGATTTATCAGGGTGTTCTTGAGCCGCCGAAAGGCAAGAAACCCGAAGATTGGGAACCGCGTGAGCAGACCCTCTTTAAATCGACCGAACATGGCGATGACGTGGATCGTCCGGTGAAGAAGTCGGACGGCGCATGGACCTATTTTGCGCCCGATATCGCCTATCACTATGACAAGGTCGAGCGCGGCTATGACCAGTTGATCGACGTGTTCGGCGCGGACCATGGCGGTTATGTCAAACGGATGAAAGCGGCAGTGTCCGCATTGTCGGATGGCAAGGTGCCGCTTGATATCAAGCTGACCCAGCTGGTGAAGCTTTATAAAAACGGTGAGCCGTTCAAAATGTCGAAACGTGCGGGCAATTTTGTCACGCTGCGCGATGTGGTGAGCGAGGTGGGGGCGGATGTGACCCGTTTTGTCATGCTGACCCGCAAGAACGATGCCCCGCTTGATTTCGACTTTGACAAGGTGAAAGAGGCCAGCCGGGACAACCCGGTCTGGTATGTGCAATATGCCCATGCGCGGATCTGTTCGGTTCTGAAAAAGGCCGAAGAGGCTGGTGTTTCCCTGGGCGCCGCACCGCTGATCGAAGATGAGGCAGAGCTGGCGGTGGCCAAGAAGCTGGCCGAATGGCCACGCCTGGTCGAGATCGCGGCACGCACCCATGAGCCGCATCGCGTCGCCTTCTATCTCTATGAACTCGCAGCAGAATTTCAGTCGCTTTACAATCGTGGCAACGAAAAATCAGAGCTGCGTTTCGTGCAGGATGGCAAGAATGACTCATCTGCTACGAAAATCGCCCTGCCGCGTGCCGTGAAACTTGTCATTTCCGCAGGTCTTGGTATTCTTGGTGTCAATCCGGCCGAGGAAATGCGCTGATCACAAGCTCAGCTCGTGCCGGAAATGGGGGCGCAAACGCCCCTTTTCGAGGCAACGAGCAGAGACCGGAGAGAGGATGCGGGCAGCAGGCCTGCCTAATCGTGTCCCCCCGGATGTGAGGCAGGTATGGCGACGATCGATTGGGGCAACACCCGTGCCCCCATATATCCCCAGCAGACACCCGGACCGGCAGGGAAGGGCGGCTATTCCAACGGGGGATCCGCCCCGGTGCAGGGACAGCAGCAACAGGGACATCAACATTGGTCTGCCGCTGGGCAGGTGCATCATGTGCCTGTGCAGGATCCTCACCTCCACTATGGTGGTGCACAGGGGCAGGATGAGTTTGGTGCCCCGCCTGCCTATGCCCACACATCTCATATGCCAGCCCCCGCTGCGCCTGTCCTGAATGGCGGTGGGCGCTTTGGGACAGTGGTCAATTATGCCGGGGCGGCGGTTTCTCTTGGATTGATTGTTGGGCTGGCCGTCTGGGGATACCAGTTGGCCATGCGCGACGTGACCGGCATTCCGGTGGTGCGCGCGCTGGAAGGTCCGATGCGGATACAGCCGGTTGAACCGGGGGGGCAGTCTGCGGCCCACCAGGGCCTGGCGGTGAATTCGGTTCAGGCAGACGGCGAGGCCAGTGCCCCGTCTGATCAGGTGGCGCTTGCCCCTGCGCCGGAAACGCTGGATGATGAGGATCTCCCGGCGGGCTCTGCCAATCTCGTCGCACAGGTCGAAACCCAGATCTCGGATACGGATCCGATTCTTGAACCTATTGAAGTTGCAGCGCATTCTGTTCCTGGCGCCCCGAGCGTGGATATGAGCAATCTGCCCTCTGACCCGGTGGTCGCCGCGCTGGCCATTGCCAGTCAGGTCAGCCAGAATATCAAGCCCCTGTCGCAAACTGCCCCGTCTGGCGCAGATGTGACCCGGGTGGCGGCGCAAAGCCCGGTCAGCCTGCCGCAGGTTGCCCCCAAAACCGTCAAGGTTATTCCGGCCTCCGTGCCCGGCGTGTCGACATCCGCCCGCCCGCTGATCCGCCCGTCGGATCTGCGCACGATCAGCCCGGTCAAGGCAAGCCTGGAAAGACCGGTGGACAGCGCCCCCAAGGAGATCACCCCCGAGGCGATCCCGGCCGGCACGCGGCTTGTCCAGCTTGGCGCCTTCGAAAGTGCAGAGATTGCGCGTAGCGAATGGGACAAGCTTTCAACCCGGTTTGACGATTACCTTCCCGGCAAGACCCGCGTGATCCAAAAGGCCCAATCCGGCGGCAAGACCTTTTATCGTCTGCGCGCCATGGGATTTAAAGACCTTGCCGATGCGCGCCGTTTCTGTTCAGCTTTGATGGCAGGCAAAACCGCCTGTATCCCGGTGGTCACCCGCTGATCGGTCCTGCCGGAATGTGAAGTTAAAGGAGCTGTCATGTCACGGCAGGGCGCCTATATTTTCGGCTGCGCAGGTCTGACCCTGTCCGAACGGGAACGCCGGTTTTTTGAGAAAACGCAGCCCTGGGGATTTATTCTGTTTGCCCGAAATGTGGACAGCCCCGATCAACTGCGCGCTTTGACGGCTGATCTGCGCGGCACGGTCGGCCGAAATGCCCCTATCTTCATTGATCAGGAAGGCGGCCGGGTTGCGCGCATGATTGCCCCCCATTGGCGGGAATGGCTTCCGGCGCTGGATCAGGCGCAGTTCAACAAACGCAACGCGACACGCGCCATGTATTTGCGCTATCGCCTGATTGCGGACGAGCTTTATTCCGTTGGCATTGACGGAAATTGTGCCCCGGTGGTTGATCTTGCCTTTGCCGACACCCATCCCGTCCTGCGCAATCGCTGCCTTGGCGAAGATGTGGTGCATGTGGTGGAGCGGGCACAGGCCGTGGCCCAGGGCTTGCTTGAGGGCGGGGTGCTGCCGGTGGTGAAACACTTGCCGGGGCATGGGCGGGCCACGATGGACAGCCACCTGGACCTGCCCCATGTTGCCACCCATGCGCGAGAGCTGCACAACACTGACTTCCTTGCCTTTTCGGGGGTTTCGAACCTGCCCCTTGGCATGACCGCGCATATCGTGTTCGAGGATATCGACCCGACCGCGCCCGCCACCCAATCCCCCATCATGCTGGACCTGATCCGTAAGGATATCGGGTTTGACGGGCTTTTGATGACGGATGATCTGTCGATGCAGGCGCTCGAAGGGCCGCTGTCGCTGCGCGCCCGCCGTGCCCTTGCCGCAGGCTGCGATCTGATCCTGCACTGCAACGGGGATCGGGAAGAAATGGCCGAGATTGTGGACGCCACTGGTCAGATGTCCGAGGGGGCGCAGGCGCGGGCCGACAAGGCACTGACCTGGCGCGCCGTGCCCATGGCGGTTGACATAGAGGCGCTGGAGGCCGAGTTTCAGAACCTGATGACAGGTGAAACAGCAGAGAACCCACGCTAGATGGCGGAGCAGGAAGAATTTTCAGAAGACGTCATGTCGGTGTCAGACCGCCTCGCGGCGGAGGCACTGATTGTCGATGTCGATGGGTATGAAGGCCCGCTGGACCTGCTTTTGACCCTGTCGCGCACGCAAAAAGTGGATCTGCGCCAGATCTCGATCCTTGATCTGGCGGAACAATATCTGGGATTTGTCGAAAAAGCGCGCCATTTGCGGATTGAGCTGGCGGCGGATTACCTTGTGATGGCGGCCTGGCTGGCCTTTCTGAAATCCCGTCTGCTTCTGCCCCCTGACCCCACCGAAGAAGGGCCGACGGGCGAGGACCTCGCCGCGCATCTGGCGTTTCAGCTGGAACGGCTGCAGGGCATGCGCGATGCCGCTGCCAAGCTGATGGCGCGTGACCAATTGGGGCGGGATTTCTTCGCCCGTGGTGTGCCCGAGGATGTGACGCGCATTCGCACCGTGACCTATACAGCCACGCTTCTCGACCTGATGCAGGGCTATGCACGGATCCGCACCAAGGACGAGTTTCGCCCTTTTGTCATGGACCGGGAAAGCCTGATGACCATGGAACAGGCGCTGGAACGGATGCGTGACCTCGTGGGTTATGCGGGGGACTGGACCGACCTGTCCTCTTATCTGCCCGAGGGCTGGGTGCTGGATGGCAAACGCCGCCGCTCGGCCACCGCCGCCAATTTTGCCGCCTCTCTGGAACTGGCCAAACGGGGAATGATCGACATTCGCCAACCCGACACATTTGCGCCGATCGAAATTCGCAGGAAATCGTGATGAATGAGCAAGTCGTTGATACTCAGGAAGAAAGCCTGTTTGATGCCCCCCCGATGGGAGAGCAGGAACGCATGGTCGAAGCGATCCTGTTTGCCTCGGGGGAACCGGTCAGCGTGGCGGAACTTGAAAGCCGCATGCCCCATGGGGCGGATGCCGGCGAGGCACTCGCCCATCTGGTGAAACGCTATGAAGGGCGCGGTGTGCGGGTCGTGCGTGTGGGGGATGCCTGGGCTATCCGAACCGCCCCTGATCTGGGCCATCTGATGCAAAAGGAAACGATCGAGGTGCGGAAACTCAGTCGCGCCGCAATCGAAACCCTGGCCATCATCGCCTATCACCAACCCGCCACGCGGGCCGAAATCGAAGAGATCCGGGGCGTTTCCGTCTCTCGGGGCACGATCGATCAGCTGATCGAAATGGAATGGATCCGTTTTGGCCGCCGTCGCATGACCCCGGGCCGCCCTGTCACTTTTGTGGTCACGCCGCATTTCCTGGATCACTTTGGCCTGGAAAGCGCCCGCGACCTGCCGGGGCTGAAAGAGCTGCGCGCCGCAGGCCTTCTCGAAAGCCGCCCGCCCCCCGGCATGATGCCCGGCCCGGACCATGACGACGAGGATGACGAACCAACCAGCGGCCAGAGCGAACTGTTCGAAGATTAATTCCGGCCACATCCTGAAATCGCCGCAATGATGTGCTATATTACCTTTGCGCGCAGATGGGAAAGACAGACATGAACCTCAACAGCATTATCAACATGATCATTCGCCGGGTTCTTGGCCAGTTGATCAACAAAGGGGTCGATGCCGGAATTGATTATGCCGCGAAACGGTCTGGCCGTGGTGAGGCCCCGACAAACGAAGACATGACCCCTGAAGAGCGCAAGCGCGCCCGGCAGGCCCGCCAGATGGTCCGAAAGGCCCGGCAAAGCGCCCGCATCACCCGCAAACTGTTCTGAGAGGCCGAAACCCTTTACGCAAGCGCCGCCGCCACTGGAAACGGAACCGGCATCCAGTCGCCGCTCTCATTTTCTGGTTGAAAATATCCCGGGGTGAGCCTCAACGAGGCGAGGGGCAGCGCCCCTTGGCCCTCTACGTCATTTTGCCTTGAAATGTTTGGACAGTTTCAGGCCCTGCCCCTGGTAGTTTGATTTGATATCAACCCCATAAAGCGCCTCAGGTGTCTGTGACATGCGCTCATACACCAGCCGTCCCACGACCTGCCCATGTTCCAGCACAAAAGGCGCCTCATGGCAGCGCACTTCCAAAACCCCGCGTGAACCTGATCCACCCGCAGCATCAAAGCCAAAACCGGGATCAAAGAAACCGGCATAATGCACCCGGAACTCACCCACCATGGCAAGGTAAGGGGCCATTTCCGCAGCACAATTGGGAGGGATCGCAATCGCCTCCCGGCTGACCAGAATGTAAAACGCTCCCGGATCAAGGATAATCTGCCCTTTGGTGGTGCGCACCTCTTCCCAGTATTCCGCCGGGTCGTAATGGTTAAGCTTGGACAGATCCACCACACCGGAGTGCCGCTTGGCGCGATAGCCTACAAGGTCACCGGAACGTGGTTTCAGGTCCACCGAAAACCCCAGCCCATCGGAAATCACCGGGTCACCGGAAACAATTGGCGTCTCGACATGGACCTTGCGCAACTCCTCATCAGACAGGAATGTGCGGCCCTGCCGAAAGATGATCTGTGTCAGCAACTGACCGGGCTGGGCCACCACCGAAAAGCTCTGCGGACAGATTTCGGCATAAAGCGGGCCTTCATACCCATCGGGAACGCGATCAAATTCGATCCCCTGATCGGTGATCACACGTGTCATCATATCAAGGCGCCCGATTGAGGATTTGGCGCTGGCCGCCCCGGTCATCCCCGCAGGCAAGGACAGGTGTTCCATCAGCGGCACCACATAGACACAGCCCTTTTCCAGCACGGCACCGCCGGTCAGGGGCACTTCATGCATGGTCAGATCGTCCAGACGGTCCGCCACGGTGCGTCCCAATCCCGGCAGGAACGAGGCGCGCACGCGATAGGCCCGCTCCCCCAGCCGCAGATCAAGGCTGGCGGGCTGGATCTGGTCATTCAGAATCGGAGAGGCAGCCGAGATGGCCCCATCGGTGATCATTTGCCTGATCTGCGCATCTGCCAGAACACCCGGTGTCATCGCAATCCTCCCATCGTTTCCCTGAACCCCGAATACAAAAACGCCCACCCCTCAGTGAAGGGGCGGGCTGTTTTGGTCGGGCTAGCAGGACTCGAACCTGCGACCTTCCGTCCCCCAGACGGACGCGCTACCAGGCTGCGCCATAGCCCGACTGAGGCCCTTACATAGTGATTTTCACGGGCGGGGCAAGCCGGAAAACGCAGGAAAGTCACCATTGTCCCCACTTCTTTTGCTCAACGCTTGTTTGATCGGTCCATCTGCGCAAGCAGAGCATCCAGTTGATCCGCAAGGGCCTGCAAAACCGGCAGATGCACATCTGTGCCGCGCTTTCCGATGTCGCGGAGCGTGAGGATCAGGGGGGTGTCCACCTCAGGATCATCCCCTTCGGGGTCGGCCGGAATATGGGACAGGTCGATCTGCGGCGGCAGGTCTGGCTCAGCAGGAGATTCGGGTGGTATCGGGATCTCTTCCGGCTGGGACGTGTCGCTCTCCTCCGGTTCAGAATGAAGCGGGGGGAGGGAGGTGGGATCCGCCTCGGCGTCCTCTTGCCCGTGCTCAACTGCCACCATGTCTTCGGACAGGCCATCCCCCGTGTCCTGTTCGGGGGGCTGCTCAAGGGTCGGGGCAACTGGTGTCTCGCCAGCGTCAAAATCAGGATCGGTGTCAGTGGGATGCGAGGCGTCATCCGCAAGATCGGGCAATTCGGCGCTCAGCGCCTCACCCGTGGCGTCCGGCTCACTGTCGGTGGGGGTGGTCGGGGCAGGGTCCTGCCCCTCGGCTGCCGGGAATGTGGCTGGCGGGTCAGCAGGGCCTGCGTCTGGCGCTTCGCCCGGAAGCGTGTCCGCAAATCCGAACAGATCCATCGGTTGCGGGCTGGCGGGGGGATCGACCGCTTCGCCTTCCTGCGCAGCCTCTGTGGGGGAAGGCTGTTCCGCCTCGGTGTCGGCCTCTCCGGTGACGGTATCTGCGGCAGGCGCGCTCGTCGCGCTCTCTTCCGGCGGCATTTGCTCGGGGAGGGGGGGCAACGGATCGGTTGCGGGATCTGCCGATGTGGTTGGAGTGTCTTCTTCGGTGAAAGCCGACGGCGAAGGCATGGCTTCGGCCGGTGCTGTCGTGTCTGGGGCGGTTGTTACCTCTGTTTGCGCCTCAGCGACGTTCGCATCTTCCCCGTCTTCCATGGTGGAAGGGATGGTGGAAGGATCTGTTGTGACCGGGGCTGCAGACTCCTCCACGATATCCTCTGGGGCCGGGGCAGTGCTGGGCCCGTTCTCCAGAGCTTCGGCGATGGTGCGGTCCTTCTGTGGCAGCGGGGCAAGTGGGTCAGTTGGGGTCGCTGGGGAGGTGTCAGCATCCGTTTCGGAGATGCCAGCCTCTGCAATCTCCTCTGCGGGAGGTGCGGTCACATCCGGGGTGGTCGCTGCGTCTTCATCCGGCTGGGGCTGCCCATCACCGGACTGAGCCTGGCCATCGCGGGCGCGTTCGGCAGGGTCAAAGGAGACCACGTTGCCTTCGGCATTTTGCGGCAAAGGGGGCGAATCGAGCAGGGGGGACATGGCGGCCACATGTTTGACCCCTTGTTCGCGCAGCAGTTTCTGCACGCCGCGAATGGTCATCCCGTCTTCATGCAGCAATTTGCGAATGCCGCCTAAAAGCGCCATGTCCGTGGGGCGGTAATAACGCCGCCCCCCCGCGCGCTTCACCGGTTTGACCTGCGAAAAACGGCTTTCCCAGAAACGGAGGACGTGGGTTGGCACGCCAAGCCAATCGGCCACCTCGCTGATGGTCCGGAAGGCGTCGGGTGACTTTTTGTCCATGGTGTTTTGCCCGGATATTCAGTGGAAAATAGAAAAGAAAGGGGGGAGTTATCCCCCTGAAAACACGTAAATAATCAGCTCTTATTGCCGGCCGTGACACGGTCTTTCATCAGATGGGACGGACGGAAGGTCAGCACGCGGCGTGGGCTGATCGGAACCTCTTCACCGGTCTTCGGATTGCGACCCACACGGGCAGCTTTTTCGCGAACGGAAAAGGTGCCGAAGGATGAGATCTTGACGCTTTCACCATTGACCAGAGAGTCGGACATATGGCCCAGAACGCTTTCCACCAATTGCGCACTTTCATTGCGCGACAGGCCTACTTCGCGGAATACAGCTTCGCTCAGATCCATGCGCGTCAAAGTCTTTTCACTCATTGTTTGTCCCCCTGTAATGTTGTTGCAGAGAGAATGAGTGCTTTGGGGGAGGCTGTCAATAAGCACCCCCAAAATCAATGGCTTGTGTCGTGAGTTGCAGGCAAAAGCCTGCCGGTTACCAGCGCAGGACCACCGCGCCCCAGGCAAGCCCGCCACCGATTGCCTCGGTTACGACAAGCTGGCCTTCTTTGATCTTTCCGGACTTGCGCCCCTCGTAAAGGGCCAGCGGGATCGAGGCGGCAGAGGTGTTGCCATGGTCCTGGACCGTGACAATCACGCGGTCCATCGGCACGCCCATTTTCTTCGCGGTGCCCTGAATAATGCGGATATTGGCCTGGTGCGGCACAATCCAATCCACGTCATCATCGGTGAACCCGATCTTGCCCAAAGCGGCTTCGGCGGTCTCGGTCAGTTTGCCGACCGCCTGCCGGAACAGGGGGTTGCCCTGCATCCGCAGGAAGCCCGATTTCTGGGTGGTTGAGACGCCGCCATCCACATAAAGCATTTCGCGCATGCGCCCGTCTGAATTCAGGTCGGCCGACAGGATGCCGCGATCCGAATTCTCTCCGCGGCTCTCCTGCGCTTCCAGCACCAGGGCCCCGGCGCCATCACCGAACAGCACGCAGGTGGCCCGGTCCGTCATGTCAAGGATGCGCGAGAAGGTCTCGGCCCCGATCACCAGGACACGTTTGGCCTGACCGGACAGGATCAGCGCATTGGCATTGGTCAGGGCAAAGACAAAGCCTGCGCAAACCGCCTGAACGTCAAAGCCAAAGCCGCGGGTCATGCCCAACTCGTTCTGCACCATGGTGGCGACCGAGGGAAAGGTCAGGTCCGGGGTGGAGGTGGCCACGACAATGGCGTCGATATCATCCGCGTCCAGACCGGCATCCGCCAGGGCTTCGCGCGCGGCCTTTCCAGCCATTTGCGATGTGGTCTCATCCTCTGCCGCAAAACGGCGCCGTTCAATGCCGGAACGCGCCCGAATCCATTCGTCGGACGTGTCCACAATGCCTTCAAAATAGGAGTTTTCCACCACGCGTTCGGGCAGATAATGCCCAACGCCTTTGACCACCGCGCGAATTGTCATGCCTGCTCTTCATCCTTCGTTGACATGTCATCTTGACGTAGGGTTCCCGAGGATGCAACCCGTGCGGCAAGTTTCTGATTGAAGCCCGACCGGGCCAGCGTGAAGGCCAGTTTGACGGCCGATGAAATGGCCACCGGATCCGCCGATCCATGGCTTTTCACAACCGTGCCGTTGAGGCCCAGGAACACGCCGCCATTGGCGCGACGCGGGTCCATGCGCAGCTTGAGCCGCCCTAGCGACGCCTTGGCGATCAGCGCGGTCAGCTTGGCCAGAACGGTCTCGGTGAAGCTTTCACGAATAAAGCCTGCCATCAGGTTGGCCGTGCCTTCGGCGGTTTTCAGCGCCACATTCCCGGTGAACCCGTCCGTGACGATCACATCCACCTGATCCGAGGGGATATCGACACCTTCGACAAAGCCGACAAACTCGATATTCGCGTCCTCTGCCGCGTTCGTGATCAGCTCATGGGCCGATTTCAGAACCGGGTGGCCTTTGTGCTCTTCCGTGCCGACGTTCAGCAGGCCGATACGCGGGCGGGCGATGCCCAAACCGTTGCGCGCATAGGACGCGCCCATCATCGCATATTGCAGAAGATCGGTGTCGTCGGCGCGAATATCGGCCCCAACGTCCAGCATGATGTTGAACCCGCCGGGATTGCGCGAGGGCCAGAGGCAGGCAATCGCAGGGCGGTTCACCCCGGGCAGCTTGCGCAGGCGGACCATCGACAGAAGCATCAGCGCGCCGGTGTTGCCGCAGCTGACCGCCACATCCGCTTCGTGGTTGCGCACCGCATCAATGGTGGCCCACATCGAGGTCTCTTTGCCATTGCGCATGACATGAGACGGTTTGGCATCCATCGTCACCACTTCCTGAGTGTGACGGATTTCCACCCGGCCCTGCAGATTGGCTTCGCGCGCAATCAACGGTTCAAGGGTGGGTTTGTCGCCATGCAGAAGAAACCCGATATCCGGGTTCTTTTCTGCAGACAGCGCAAGGCCGGCAACCACGGCTGCCGGCCCACGATCGCCGCCCATGGCGTCGATCGAAATAATGGTGCGTTTCGGGGCGTTACTTGTCATTCTTAATTGTCCCTTGGGCGCTGGGGCCCTGCCTGTGGGCCACCCGTGCTTTAGGGACTTTCCTGACATGCCCGCCCCAAGAGGGCAAGAGCCTTACGCTGCGTCTTCGTCGTCGAAGTCGGCTTCACCAGCCATGGCCACCACTTCACGGTCGTCATAGTGACCGCAGGAGGGGCAGACGTGGTGCGGGCGCTTCAGCTCGCCGCAATTGGTGCATTCGTTCGGGTTGGCAGCAACCAGAGCGTCATGTGCGCGGCGGTTGTTGCGGCGCGATTTCGAAACTTTGTTCTGTTGGACAGCCATCGTCTCAACCTTTGGTTTGGGGGCGCGGGGCCCGGGTTTAATCGGGGGCAATCACGCCCATGTTCATGTTCAGTTTCCTGAGTCTCGGCGCGTCATACGCGATCTCGCGGGCGCTGTCCAACTCATCTTGCAGAAAGAAGCCGCGAAAATACGTATTTTCTGTCATGTTGCAAGGGGGAATGGTGCAAAAGGTGAAATAGGCTGAAAGCGCGTGGTCCGGGACGGGTGTCCCGGGGCGATCTGACAGCCTGATCTGACTGATCTGATGGCGGATCCGGCGTGGTGGGTCAGTTGTCGGATGGGTCAGATTCGCCTGACAGCTTGTCCCGCAGCCCGGCCAGTCCCGCAAAAGGCCGCGCAGCCTCATCCGTCATTGGGGTGATGCCCGGTTCGGTGAAATTCTGTGCCTCAAGTGCGGCCCCCTCGGCGCGCGGGTAAAGCGGCAGCGCCAGCGCCAGCGCCTCGATCAGCACCTCGCCCAGATCAATCTCCGTACCAAGCGGTTCCTGGGTGACGTCATCGGGCATTTCCACCTCGTCACCTTCCGGGGCCGTGACCAGCCCGGCAATCCAGTGGCGGCTGACCTCGTCTTCGATCCGGGTCGTGACCGGCGCCAGGGTGACAACACAGTCCTGCGTCACGGTGGCCCCAAGGCGCGCCTGCATTTTCCAGTCGCGTTTTCCCATCGGCGCGAGGGTGCCGGTAAAGCGGATTTTGCGCAGGGCGGGCACGCCAATATCTGCAGCGATTGCACGGCACTGCGCCTCGCTTGGGATGATCTCAAAGGCGGTGGCCTCATTCGGGCTCAGATCCGCAACGCGGATCGGGTGGGTGAAGAGAAGGGCGTCTTTTGGCTGGGTCATGATGTATGTTTCTTGAACGTTTTGCGATCCTAGGGTAAGCCGATACGCGAGACAGGTAGGAAAACGCAATATGCCATAAGGGGCTGTGAGTGGACAGACTTGTATTACAAGGTGTTTGCGGACGGGTTTCCCGCGGTTTGGTCACCATGCCCAACCAATGGCGGTTTGCGCAAGCCCTGTTTGGTGAAATTTAGCGATGCGTCTTGAGGGGGGCCAATGTCAAAATTGAAGCGCGTGGGGCTGGCAATACTGCTGGCGGGCAGCGTGGCGGCTTGCTCGGCAACCTATCGTAATCACGGCTATATGCCGACGGATACGGATATTGCTGCCCTTCAGGTGGGTGTCGATACCCGTGAAAGCGTGGCGGAAACCGTCGGACAACCGGGCACCAGCGGTCTGTTGACCGACGGGGGCTGGTATTACGTGCAAAGCCGGTTTGAGCATTTCACCTATAATGAACCGAAAGAGATCGACCGTCAGGTGCTGGCCATCAGCTATGACACCGCAGGTAAGGTCGCCAATATCGAGCGATTTGGCCTGGAAGATGGCCGCGTGGTTGTTTTGGATCGGCGTGTGACAGAAACCGGGATCGTCGGGGTTGGCTTCCTGCGCCAGATGTTCGGCTCGCTCGGGCGGCTTAATGTCGGGGATATTATCAGCGGGAACTGAACCGGTTTTTGCAAGAATTTAGATAAAACGCCCGGATCACCCGTCCGGGCGTTTTCATGTCTGTGGGGCATGTCTGTGGGCGTGCGTGTCAGTCCTTTTTTGTCCCTGGGCCGGGTTCGAAACTCAGGCAGACCCCGTTGATGCAATAGCGCAAACCGTTGGGGCCGGGGCCGTCCGGGAACACATGTCCCAGATGGGCGCCGCAATCGTCGCAATGCACCTCGGTGCGGGTCATGCCGAAACTGCGGTCAACCTCTTCGCCAATCGGGGCATCGTCACGGGGGGCGGAAAAGGCGGGCCATCCGCAATGGCTTTCGAACTTTTCCCCCTTGTCAAACAGGGCGGCCCCGCAGCAGACGCAGTGAAAGACACCGTCGCCCTCGGGAAAGCCGGGATGCGAGAAGGCGCGTTCCGTAGCGGCCTTTCGTGTGACCTGAAAGGTCAGTTCGTCTTGCAGCTCGGCGCGCCATTCCTCGTCGGTTTTGGTCACTTTGGCCATGTCGCCTCTCCCTTTTCGCTTTTCTTGATCTCATTCAATATGGTTGGATCAGGCAAGGGTCATACTGCTGTCACATAATTGTGCCAGCGAGCAGACCGATAGAGCCAATAGTTAGGGTGCGCGCGGGATGGCGCCAAGGGCGGAGAAACAAGGATGCCGAAAACGTGTGCCCCCCGTTACCGGGTGCGTCTGGCCGATGGGGAGGGGGATCGGATTGCAGCGCAAAAGCTGCGGTTTCGGTGTTTCCGTGCCGGGCAGGCCAACCAACCCGATCCCTCCGGGCAGGAACCCCGTGACCATGACGCGTTTGACGCGCATTGTCGCCACGTGTTGATCGAACGGATGGAGGACGGGGCGCTGATGGCCTGTTTTCGCCTGTTGCCGCTTGCGTCCGGGGCCGAGATCGCGCGGAGCTATTCCGCGCAGTATTACGACCTGTCCGCGCTGTCGACCTATGCGGAGCCATTGCTGGAACTGGGCCGGTTCTGTATCGCTCCCGACGGGGCGAAGGAAGCCGATGGGGCGGATATCCTGCGTCTGGCCTGGGCTGAGATCACGCGGGTGGTGGATGCGGAAAGGATTGGACTGCTTTTCGGGTGCAGCTCTTTTCAGGGAACCGACGTGGCCCGCTACCTTGATGTCTTTGGGGTTCTGCGTCAGGCCCATCTGGCCCCGGCCCAGCATGCCCCCCGACGCAAGGCCCCCGAAGTGGTGCCGTTTGCCAAGGAAGGTCCGGGCGGGCGGCCCCCCGACCGAAATCAGGCGTTGCGGCTGATGCCCCCCTTGCTGCGCAGCTATCTGAGTATGGGAGGGTGGGTCAGTGATCACGCGGTTGTGGATCGTGACCTGAACACGTTGCATGTGTTCATCGGGGTGGAAATTGCCGCCATCCCCCCCGGTCGGGCACGTCTGCTGCGGGCTTTGACGCAGGATGGGTAGGGAAGGGGCTTTGCCCCTCTGACTGCGTCATTCACCCCAGGATATTTTTGACCAGAAAATAAGGACCGGGGGTTTCTGGTGCGGCTTTGGCGTTGACCTGTCGCATCAGGCCGCCTAACTCCTCCTCATGGCACGTATACCTCTTTTGCAAATGTCCGGAATTTCGCTGACCTTCGGGGGCGATCCTGTTTTTGATGATCTTGATCTGGTGGTGCAGCCCGCGGATCGTGTGGCGCTGGTCGGGCGCAACGGGTCGGGGAAATCCACCTTGATGAAAGTGATGGCCGGTATGATTGAGCCGGACCAGGGGGAGCGGGTGCTGTCGCCCGGGGTGTCCGTGGGGTATATGGAACAGCACCCGGACCTGTCTGCCTTTGCCACATTGGGTGATTTTGCCGTGAGCGGGCTGGAACCCGGCGAGGAGTATCTGGTTGAGCGGGTGGCCGAGGGGTTGAAGATGAACCTTGAAGCACCGGTAGGGACCGCCTCTGGCGGAGAGCGCCGGCGGGCGGCGCTGGCGAAACTGCTGGCTGAGGCCCCGGATCTGATGCTGTTGGATGAGCCGACCAACCACCTCGATATTCAGGCCATTCAATGGCTGGAAGATGAGCTGAACTCCACCCGTGCAGGATATGTTCTGATCAGCCACGACCGCGCATTTCTGCGCAATCTTACCCGTGCGACCCTTTGGGTGGATCGCGGGCAGGTGCGTCGGCAGGAAAAGGGATTTGAACATTTCGAAACCTGGCGCGACAAGACCTGGGAAGAGGAAGACCAGGGCCGCCACAAGCTCAATCGCAAGATCAAATCCGAAGCGCGCTGGGCGGTCGAAGGGATATCGGCGCGACGCAAACGCAATCAGGGGCGGCTGCGTGAACTGGCCAAGCTTCGCGACGAACGCGCGGGGCAGATCAAACGCAAGGGCACGGCTGAGATGGTGCTTGAGGCGGGGCCGAAATCCGGCCGCCGCGTGATCGAAGCGCAAGGTATTTCAAAGGCCTACGGGGATAAACTGATTCTGCGTCCGTTTGACCTGCGGGTCATGCGCGGTGAGTGCGTGGCCTTTGTCGGCCCCAATGGCGCGGGCAAAACCACGCTTCTGAAAATGCTCATTGGTCAGGAAACCCCGGATGACGGCTCTGTCTCGTTGGGAACCGGCATTGAAATGGCGGTGTTTGACCAGAACCGTTCGACCCTGGTGGAAGATGACAGCCTGTGGGAAAACCTGACCGGGGACCCGGAGATGCGCGTCTCCGGCAAGGCCGACCAGGTGATGGTGCGGGGATATCCGAAACATGTGGTGGGCTATCTCAAGGAATTTCTCTTTGATGAGGCGCAGGCCCGGGCACCGGTCAGGTCCTTGTCCGGCGGGGAAAAGGCGCGGCTGATTTTGGCCAAGATCATGGCGCGGCAATCCAACCTGCTGGTGCTCGACGAACCGACCAACGACCTTGACGTGGAAACGCTCGACCTGCTGCAGGACATTCTTGGGTCGTATGACGGCACGGTGCTGCTGGTGAGCCACGACCGGGATTTCCTCGACCGAGTGGCGCATCGCACCATTGCGATGGAGGGCAACGGGCGCGCGACGATCTACCCCGGAGGCTGGTCGGATTATCAGGCACAGAAGGGCGAAGAAGACCCAGCGTTGCCGGCAAAGAAAAAATCCAAGCCTGCCGAGAAGCCGAAAGCCGAAAAATCCGCAGCACAAACCACTGGCCTCTCTTTTACCGAACAGCATCGGTTGGAGGCATTGCCCGATGAGATTGACCGCCTGATGGCCGAGATTGCCAAACTTGAAGAGTTCCTGATGGACCCAAACCTCTTCACGGATGCGCCGATCAAGTTCAAGAAAGCCTCGGAAGGGCTGGCAGAACGGCAGATAAAACTCGCGCGCGCCGAAGAGGAATGGCTGGAGCTGGAGGAAAAAGCAGAGGCGGCGAAATCCTAAAGCGTTTCGAGATTAACTTGAGACACAAGTTGATTTCGAAACGCCCGCAACATCAGTAGGATTCGAGCGTTTCGCCTCATTATTGTGTCTCAATAATAAGTCGAAACACTTTAGTATTTTCGCTTTTTTCTTGCCCCAAATACCTTGGGGTGAGCCGCGCAGAGGCGAGGGGCAAAGCCCCTGATCCGAGTGAAGCGAGGCCCTGCCCAAGCCTGTCGACCGGCAGGTCGTAAAGGCGCGGGAGTGTTCCCGCGCGCGCCTGATCACCCTTTCAGGTGAATGTTGAACTTGGCCCGGATCTCCGCATCCAGCATGGGATCTAGGGCGGCCTGCGACGGCTCCGCCAGAATGGCCTCCTTGCGTTCGGTCGCTTTGGCGATCAGGTCTGGTTTGTCGTTTTCTGCCCATTCCTTGGGCGAGGTCCGATCTCCATATGTCGGATAGACATAATCCGCCTGCATCCGGCTGAGGGTCTGTGGGGTGCCAAGGTAATGCCCCGGCCCCTCAAGGCAGACCGAGGCGATCTGGTCCAGTGCAAGCGTCTCATCCGTCACTTCGATCCCGCGCACCACGCGCTGGGCCTGTCCAATCAGGTCATCGCCAAGGATCAGGCTTTCATGGCAAAATCCCAGCAACGAGGCATGCATGCCGGCCGCTTCATAGATCATGTTCACCCCGGCCAGCCCGGCGGTGACATTGGAACACATCTGTTCCCAGCCGGCCTGCATGTCCGGCAGTTTCGCGTCTGACGCCCCAGCGGCTGCTCCGCCGGGCAGACCGTAAAAGTGGTGCATCTGTGCACATCCAGAGGTTAGCAGGGCCTGCTCTCCTGATCCCACCGACATGGCGCCGGTGCGCAGGTCCAGACCGAAGGGCCAGGTGCCCATGATGGCCGGGTGGCCGGGTTTGACGGCATTGACATAGACCAGACCAGCGAGGCATTCGGCCGTGGCCTGCACAATGGCGCCTGCCACGGTGGAGGGGGCGGTGGCGCCCGCCATGCCCGCAGACAGCAGCAGCACCGGCATGCCGGCCTTGATCACCTCTTCCATCACCTGACAGCTTTCGGTGGCAAATTTCATGGGTGGCACCACAAAGCAGTTGGAGTTTGACACGAAGGGCCGCTCGCGCCATTTCTCTTCGCCGCCCGCCATCATATGCAGCAACTCCATGGCCGGTTTCACGAAATCCGGTTCGGTGAAAGAGACGCCGATATGTTTGGTGGTGCCGGTCACGCAGGCGTAGATTGAATTCAGGTCCATCTCGCAATTGTCAGCGATGTCACGGCAGACCATGGGGCGTTGCAGGAAGTGGATATTGTCCAGACGATCCGCGATACGGGCCGCGTCATGCAGGTCCTGTACGGTGCTGTCGCGGTAATTGCGGCCCTGCACATCCACCATGCTGACCGCAGCGCCTGCGGTGCCGTAATGGACGCGGTTGCCGCCCAGGTCCAGGTCACGTTTTGGATCGCGCCCATGCAGGGTGATCTGTTTTGCCGCCATGGCCAGGCTGTCTTCCACCAAAGCACGCGGAAAGCGCAGCCGCCCGTCTTCGCCCAGGATGGCCCCCGCTTTGGTCATGTATTCAATGCCGCTGGGGGGGGCATCGGCAAGGCCGATTGTCTCCAGTGCCTCAAGGGCGGCGTTGTGGATGCGCAGCACATCCGCATCGGAAAGCGGTTGATAGGTGCCGCCCTCCATTCCGGGACGCACGGGGCGGATCGCATCGGTCAGGGGGGCTGCGCGCAAAGCCTTACGGGCTGCGCGACCGCCGGAACGGCGGGCAGAAGGTGAACTCATATCAAGGTCCATTTATCAGAGAGTGTATCTTGGGGTGGAATGCCAAAGCCACGGGGCAAATCGCGGCCCGTGCTCAGCTGCCACCCGGTCGCCCACGTGCGGCCCGGCCCCGTTCGGCGCCAATGGTCCTAACCACAATGGAAATGAGCCAGTTAAAGCTGTCCATTTCGTCCTCCCTGTTTCCAATAAGAAACGAGTGCAGAACGTGATTCTTTTCCGTTTGCGTCATAATTGCATGTCGCAATTGGACGCTGTCACGACGGAATGTAACGATTATCCCCGCAAGATCATGAACATGGCCACATAATGCATCCCGGCGGCGATCAGCACATGCCCGTGCCAGATGGCGCGGTTGAAAGGCAGGTGATCGCGCAGGTGAAACAGCGTGCCCAATGTGAACAGCACACCGCCGCCGACCAGCAGGATCAGGACGCCAAGGCTGAAAGAGGCGATCAACGGGCCTATGGCCAGAACGGCAAGCCAGCCCTGCATCAGCATGAGTTGAAAGGTAAACCGTTCAAACCGGCCAAAAAAGAACAGTTTCAGGGTGATGCCGATCACGGCGATGGTCCAGACTGCCAGCATCAGCGCCACCCCGTTGGTGCCGCCAATGCCAATCAGAGCAAGCGGGGTGTAGGAGCAGGCGATCATCAAGAAGATCGCTGCGTGATCAAAGCGGCGCAGCACGGCGCGGGCTTCGCGGTGAAGGGTCATGTTATAGGCAGCTGAAAGCAGGAACGTGGCCAGCAATCCGGCTGCGTAGATGGCCACCAGCGGCAAATGCCCCATTGGCCCCGCATGGGCCGCCCAGATGATCAACCCGGTGGCGCCAGCAAGGGCGGCAATCACCCCCACCCCGTGCACGACACCATCGGCGACATATTCCTGAAATGTGAATTCTTCTCCAAACTCCATATCGCTACCCCTTGCGGCGTTTCGACTTTTCCCTGTTTCAGCGTAAAGTCGAAACGCTTTAAATGCTGCTCATGCGGGGTGTCGAAGGGTTTGCAAAAAGCTGCTCGGCAACACGCCCACAAACAATCTCGTGCAGGGCGACGTGACCTGTAATGTCCGTGATCCGTGCCTGACGCACGGTTCAATGCCATGAGTTCGGGATCCTTCTGGATGTGACTTTCTGTGCAATGTCGGACATGAAGGCCTATCGCCTTGGGACCGGTCCTTTCATGTTAGCGCAAAATCGAGGCGATTTGTGGTCAAACCTGATCAACTCATTGTCAGGATGCCGGAAACAGTCCCGCCTGCGCCTGATGACCTGTTCTGATCATCAGGATTTCATGAACATGTAAAGATTTCCTTGCCTTAGAGGTCGATTGCAAGTTCCGAGAGCACTTTCGGCACCATCATCACATCCTCCCGCAGGCAATCGAACTGGCCGACCTGCACACGAATGACAAATTTCCCCTCATGATTTGTCTGGGTCAGATAGATGCGCCCGTCGCGATTCACCTGCTCCAGAAGGGCTGCGGTTTTGGCGTCATCTTGGTATTGGAAGGTGAACAAAGAGAGGATCGGCGGGGTGGTGATCTCGAACCCGTCCAGTTTGGCGATGGCCTCCGCGGCTTCTTTTGCCCAGGTGACGTGGTTGCGAATGCGGTCGCGCAGACCTGTCAGGCCCTCGGCGCGCAACAGGAACCAGATCTTCAGGGCGCGGAAGCGGCGGCCAAGCGGCAGGGTCCATTCATTGTAATTGACGACCTCATCCGTTCCCTGCGTTTTCAGGTAATCGGGTCTCAGCCCCATTGCCCCGATCTGGGGGGCGGGGTCCCGCAGAAACTGGATTGCGCAATCGAACTGCGCGCCCAGCCATTTATGCGGGTTGAAGACAATGCTGTCGGCGGCGTTGATCCCCGCCCAAAGCGTGCGGAATTCTTCGCAGATCATCGCGGATCCCGCCCAGGCCGCATCCACATGCACGGTGAGGCCATGGGCATGCGCGACCTTGATACAGTCGCCCACCAGGTCGCAGGCCCCGATCGAGGTGCCCCCGACACAAAGCACGACGCCTGCCGGTTTTCGGCCCGCGTCACGGTCGGCGCGAATAAGGGCATCAAGCGCCACCGGGTCCATCGACCAGGTGGCGTGGTCGGGCAGGGTGGGCACCTTGACAAGGTTATCCTGCCCGATGCCGCACAGGCGCACCGCCTTGTCGACGCTCGAATGGGTCTGGGCGCTGGCATAGATGCGCAGGGTCGGGCCACCGGCCAGCCCTTTGCTTACGCCCTCATGACCAAGGGCAAGTTCACGCATCGTGGTGACGGCGCAAAAGGTGGCGGTGGTGGCGCTGTCGTGAATGGTGCCGGTGAACGCCTCGGGCAGCCCCATGCCGTCGCGCAGCCAGCGGATCACCAGCTCCTCCATCTCATTTGCGGCCGGGGCGGTCTGCCAGAGCATCGCCTGACAGGCCATGGCATTGGCCAGTTGCTCTGCCAGCATCGACGCAGGGGCCGCATTGGCTGGGAAATAGGCGAAAAAGCGCGGGTGCTGCCAATGGGTCATCGCGTCCGGCACCAACCGGGTGAAATCGTCAAAAATCGTTTCGATCGGTTCGGGGGTTTCCGGCACCGGTGCGTTGATTTGTGCCAGAAAAGCGCCGGGCGTGATGTCCGGGCGCACCGGGCGCGCGCGCAGCCCCTGATGGTAGTCGCGCGCCCATTCGGCGGCTTTTGTGGACCAGGTGACCAGATCGTCGTGGTTCATGTCGAGCTTCCGTTTCCCTGTATCTGTCGTGTCGCCTGTTCTTTTGTGGGGCTTCAGTTGGTGTTCCGGGCAGGCAAAAGAAAAGAGGGGCCGTAGCCCCTCACTCCATGATGCTTCAGGCGTTTTCC
The DNA here is from genome assembly GCF_001307765.1 of Aliiroseovarius crassostreae. Lineage (GTDB taxonomy): Bacteria > Pseudomonadota > Alphaproteobacteria > Rhodobacterales > Rhodobacteraceae > Aliiroseovarius > Aliiroseovarius crassostreae. The sequence goes on along the minus strand of NZ_LKBA01000006.1, from coordinate 31,680 downwards.
AAGGCAGATATGATTGCCGAGAAATCATCAGCTTTCAGGCTGGCCCCGCCGACCAAGGCACCGTCCACATTCGAGACGGCAAAAATCTCACCCGCGTTGTCCGGCTTGACGGAACCGCCATAGAGCAGGCGGGCCGAACGGCCCACGCCTTCGCCAAAGCGCCGCTCCAGGCGGGAGCGAATGAAATCATGCACTTCGCCGATCTGGTCCAGCGTCGGCACTTTGCCGGTGCCAATCGCCCAGATCGCTTCATAGGCCACGATGAGATTTTCGCCGGTCACTTCATCAGGGATCGATCCCGCCAATTGCCCGCCAATGATATCAAGCGTGTTGTTTGCTTCGCGTTCGTCGAGGCTTTCGCCGACACAGATCACAACCTTGAGGCCCGCTGCAATCGCCGCAGAGGCTTTCTTGCGCACATCCGTGTCACTTTCGTTGTGGTTCTCTCGACGCTCGTAATGGCCAAGGATCACATGGCTGGCGCCTGCGTCTTTCAGCATCTCGGCAGAGATGTCACCGGTATGCGCGCCCGAGGTGGCCGCATGACAATCCTGACCGCCAATGGCAATCTGGCTGCCCGCCGTGTCACGGGCGCGAGAGATCAGCGTGGCGGGCGGGCAGACCAGCACCTCGCAGGAGGGGGCGGCATGATGCGCCGACAGCTTTTCCAATTCTGCCAGGTTGCTTCCCAGCCCGTTCATCTTCCAATTGCCTGCTACCAATTTACGCCGCATCGCGGATCCTCCAATACTGTTTGCCCCGTTTTCAGGGCTGGGGCAGGGGGCGTCAAGGGGGCATTAAGGCGCGAGATCAGGAGGGCTCCGAATTCAAAGTTATTTCTGGAAAATTGTCGTCAAATCTATGGTGCGCAATACGGGCGAATTCATTTGTGGTGTTTTCTGCTAACAAGATGTCGGCTTTTATGTTTGCAATTATGTTGCCCAAGATCACATTTAGCTGAGCAATGCGAAGGTCCCAATTTGTCTTATGTTCAATGGGAATGCTTTCTTTAGATATGCGACCAACAAGCTCTCTTTTAAATCCCGGCAGGCTCTCTAACCATTCCTCGAATGCTAAACGCTGTTTTGAATATTCATTCAGCAAGTGGTGCGTGTTGCTGGCACGCGCTTCCACCAAAAGCATATTGCTAATAAGCTCACTCTCTTTTTCGGATATGAGGAAAGCGAATTCCTCCGCTTTCAGTCTCTCCGGTTCCAGGAAGAGACCCGCAGTTGGCCCAACGATTTGACACGGCTCGTAGACTTGCAGGTCATCTTGGTTTGCTTCCTCATAAAAGCGGTCGATGTGGCTCTGTATGTTTGCGAGCAAGTTGGCCCATTGGGTGAGCTTGATGTGGCCAGAAATAGCATTTCCAGCTTCCAAGCGCTTTCTTTCTTCGTCGCGTTTTTTGCGTTCCGATTTCTGGTTTAGTGTGAAAACAATGAGGGCCGTAGCCGTAGAAATTCCAGCGCCCAAGAGGGTGGCCATTAGTCTTGGGTCTAAGCTCTCGTGCATTTAACTATTCGCATTGTTTAATCAAAATAGGAAATTTACTTGGTAGGGTCTCAACTCAGCTTCGGCACCCCGTTCGGGAAGGCTTCGGTCAGTTCTTCGACGCTTTTGAACGTCACCGATTCCCCGCAGCCACAGGCCTCGTCCACATTGGGGTTGTTGAACTTGAAGCCGCTTTCCAGAAGACCGGTTTCATAGTCGATCTCGGTGCCGAACAGGAACATCTGTGCGGTGGGGGCAATGAGGATACGCGCACCGTTATGTTCGACCACCTCATCATGGGGATCGGCCTGATCCACATAGTCCATCGTGTATTCCATCCCCGCACAGCCACCCTTTTTCAGGCCGATGCGCAGACCGGTATGGCCTTCTTTCTCCATCAGTTTGGAGATCTGCTTAGCGGCCCGATCCGTCATGGTCAGGGCCTGTTTGCCGGGGATGCCGAACATGTTGTGCTCCTTTGTGCCCAATCTGATGAGCCTGACAAATTTAGGGTGTTATTCGGAATGTCTCAAGGGGGGAGAAGCGCCAATGCCTCTTTTGTGAGGAAAGCCACCCCCATCGCCCATCCAAATGAGGCAAGCGTGCCGATAATCACATACTCAGAGGCCCGTTGCCCCTTGCGGGTAGTGTCGAAGCGCAGAACCGATTTCGCGGTGAGCAGGAAGCCGATGCCGATCGGGCTGTCAAACAGGATCAGGAAAAAGACGAAGATGCGCTCAAGCAGGCCAATCATGCGCCCTGCATTTTTCAACCCCTGAATGGCAAAGCTTTGCGGGAAGCCACGCATGAGGCCCCCCACAATCGGCCCGCCCATGAAGGTGGCAATCAGAAAGCCTGCGATTAGGATGGCTGGCCCCGCCATATAGGGCGTGGCAAAGCCCCAGATCCCATGCACGAAGGAAAGCGGCCAGAGGAGCGCCACCCAGAAGATCGTGGCCAGATGCGCGATCTGATCCGTAAGAAAGGCCCAAAGCCGTGCGCCCTGCCGGGCCGGCAGGGCGTAGGTTTTGAGCGTATCAATGATCGCATGGGCCACGGTGATCCCCAGCGCAGGCTGCCAATCGCCCCCCAGCGCAAACAGACTGGCCGCTCCGACCACCGCGATATGTGAGGCAAACACATCCAGCCGCCGCTTCTCGCGCACCATTGCGTTGGTCTGAAACACGAAGTCGGCGAGCAGATGGGCGATGAGAAGGGCCAGGAAGGTTTCAAGCATCGTGATGTCTTTCGGGTGGGGCTGTTTCGATCAGCGCGAGCGCGGCGTTTATGGCGGTATAGCCTGCCGATTTCAGGGATTGTGCCACGGCCTGACGTGAAATGCCGAGGTGTTCGGCGATGTCTTGCTGTGTTCGGCGTGTTGGCGCGAGGGCAAGGGCCATCGTGGCGGCCTGTGCCTGTGTCCATTCCCGCGAAATATGATCTGCCAGCAGATAGGCGGCAGAGAGTGGCCCGCCATCCGCATGTTGCATCAGGCTGTTACGGGGGAGTTTTTCGAGCAAGCGCCCGGAATGTGTGAATGCCGGGCCATGGCCATAATTCGGGTCGTTCATTGCTTTGTCGCTTAGAGCACCTTCGCCGACGGCTACGACGATGCGGGTTTGAAATGCCCCCGCAGACATAAGTGAGGAGCGAAGGAACAGCGCGGCCCTCAGTGAACGCCCAGGTGCAAAAAGTGTCGTTTGCCAGCCGTCCCCACCGCGACGCCCAAAAACAGTTGCTGTCTTTGTATCGTGTGGAGGCCATGCAGAAATCATCATTGCCGCCTGTTGGAGCGTTTCAATTGCCCGGTCCAGCTCTCCTGAAGAGAGGGCAGAGGAGTTCACGATATCTCCGGTGAGGACGGCAATCTGTGGCATATGCAAGTTATATCGCTTGCTTTTGGCAAATGCAAGTTATTTTGCTTGCTTTGATGTATTGCAACTGAAAGCAGTTGCGAACTTGTCGGGGCAACAAAAAAGGCAGGCGCTGGGCCTGCCTTCGGATCTCTTGAGGGGGAGGGCTTACATGAAGCCAAGCTCCAGACGCGCCTCGTCCGACATCATCTCCATGCCCCAGGGCGGCTCCCATGTCAGGTCCACATTGACCTGCTTCACACCTGCCACCGGTTCAATCGCCTCAATGATCCAGCCCGGCATGTCACCAGCCACCGGGCAGCCCGGCGCGGTGAGGGTCATGATGATATCCACTTCGTTCTGCGCGTTGATCTCGATCGTATAGATCAGGCCAAGGTCATAGATATTGACCGGGATCTCCGGGTCGAACACCGTGCGGCAGGCCTCTACCACATCATCATAAAGCGGATGCTCGGTTGAGGAGGGTTTGATCAGTGGCTCACCTTCGAGCTGGTCTTGCGATTCCATGGTCATCTGGAAAGTCCCGTTTTATTCCTGAGCGAACATATAAGGATTACATGCTCCGAGGTCCAGAGGACCAATGCCGCAGGGTGCGGAAATTGCCCATGATGCAGATCAAACCCGCCTGAAACGCTCGGGAACCATGCCAATCCGGGCGGAGAACTGTCCTCTGGCGCGATTCCCCTCTTGGCATTTTCCGACAATTGCGACATTCGGGGGATATGACACAGGATACGACCACATTCAGCTATACCCTCAAAGCCACCGATGGGCGCGCCCGCACCGGGGTGATCTCTACCCCACGCGGAGAGATCCGCACGCCTGCCTTCATGCCGGTGGGCACCGCGGCCACCGTCAAGGCGATGATGCCGGAAAGCGTGGCGGCGACCGGGGCGGATATCCTGCTGGGCAACACCTATCACCTGATGCTGCGCCCCACAGCGGAACGTATTCACGCGCTGGGCGGGCTGCACAAGTTCATGAACTGGTCGAAACCGATCCTGACCGACAGCGGCGGGTTCCAGGTGATGAGCCTCTCGTCCCTGCGCAAGCTGACGGAAAAGGGCGTGACCTTCCGATCCCACATTGACGGCTCAAAACACGAGCTGACCCCGGAACGCTCGATGGAGATCCAGCGCCTGTTGGGGTCTGACATTGTCATGTGTTTCGACGAATGCCCCGCCTTGCCTGCCGACCGCAAACGAATTGCCGAAAGCATGCGCCTGTCGATGCGCTGGGCGGAGCGGTCGCGCGAGGCCTTTGGCGACCGTCCGGGACATGCGCTGTTTGGCATCATGCAGGGCGGGCTTGAAAAGGACTTTCGTGAGGAATCGGCCAAGGCGCTGATAGAGATCGGCTTTGATGGCTACGCAATTGGTGGTCTCGCAGTGGGTGAGGGGCAGGAGGCAATGTTTGACTGCCTTGAATTTGCGCCGGGGTTCCTGCCCGAAGACAAGCCGCGCTACCTGATGGGGGTTGGCAAGCCGGACGACATTGTCGGGGCCGTGAAGCGTGGGGTGGACATGATGGATTGCGTGTTGCCCTCGCGATCAGGTCGCACCGGACAGGTCTGGACCCGCCATGGCGTTCTGAACATCAAGAATGCCCGCCACGCAGATGATCCGCGCCCGGTGGATGAGAACTGCACATGCCCGGCCTGCCGCAATTATTCGCGCGCCTATCTGCATCATGTGTTCCGCTCGAACGAGATGATCTCGGGGATGCTACTGACCTGGCATAACCTGCATTATTTCCAGGAGATCATGCAGGGGATGCGTGATGCGATTTTCGAAGGGCGGTTCGACGCCTGGGAGGCCGAGTTCCACGCGCAGCGGGCCCAGGGGGACATCGCGCCGTTGTAAGCAGGTCCGGAGGGCCGCAGCTCCGGGCGGCTCACCCTTCTTCGACCAGCGAGATCCGAAGGGTGGACCCGTCACATATCTGCCCGGTGCTCCAAGGATCAACCGGTTCGGTGACACAGTCGATCAGCATCCAATGCCCCGGCGGACCAAAGGGCAGGCGGGTTGAAACCGTGCCCTCATCGCTGTTGTGCCATTTGGGGATCAGTTCAAACAGATCGTCCATCACCACGTCGATTGCGAGGCTGGCAAGGTGCGGCCCGGTGATGCCCGCAAAAGAGATGGCCACCCTTGTCGGATCTAGATGACCACCAGCCAGAAAACTGGCATGGGTCACATTTTCCTGATCTTTCCCGGTTTTTTCACTGAGATAGTCCGGGAAAATGGCAAAGCTACCCTGAAAGTGGCCCTCACGCGCAAGGTTGCGGATAAGGCGGTGCATCATTTCCGCAGTCAGCAACGGGGTGGGCATCTGCGGGGCGGAAGGAGGTTTCGCTGGCGCAGGATCGGTCTTCTGCGATGATCGCTTGAGAAATTTTAGCATCCTGAAATCTCCGAATTCATGTCGGAAGGTATTTTAAGCAGGAGAATCACCATATTGCGGCGCGTTTGTGAAAAAAACGTGGTTAAACCCCCAGGCGATGCGCGAGGGCAACGCGATCCCGCCGGGCAGGAAACCGGAAGGGCATTTGCCTTCCCACAAAACCATGTGGTTTTCCGCCCTCTCACCGGGATTGGCCCCTTGCACCTTCCGTCCGGCACAGGCATGGTTTGGGACAGCGCGTATGGGCTGGATCTAAGGGCCAGTCCAGGGCCAGTCCAGGGTTGCTGCGCTTGAAACCGGGTTGCTGAATGCCCAAGTGATATACGCGAACAGGAGGGGATCGCGGCTGCCGCTTACGGGGCCTGATCTTCTTGCCAAGAACAAGGATTATCCATGACCGAGCAACTGAACCAATCCTATCCGGTGCTGCCGCTGCGCGACATTGTCGTGTTCCCGCATATGATCGTGCCGCTTTTTGTCGGGCGCGAGAAATCGGTGCGCGCACTGGAAGAGGTGATGGCGGATGACAAGCAGATCCTGCTGTCGAGCCAGATCGACCCTGCGGTGGATGAGCCGGAGGTCGAGGGCATCTATTCCGTAGGGGTGCTCGCCAATGTGTTGCAGCTTCTGAAGCTGCCCGACGGCACCGTGAAAGTGCTGGTCGAAGGGCAGGCACGGGTGAAGATCACCGACTTCCTCGACAATGATAATTATTTCGAAGCCGAGGCAGAGCTGATCGAAGAACGCCCGGGAGATCCCGACGAGCTTGAAGCCTTGCTGCGCTCGGTGGGCGAAGATTTCGAACGCTACGCCAAGATCAAGAAAAACATCCCCGAAGAGGCGCTGGCCGCCGTGGCCGAGACGCGCACACCTGACAAGCTGGCTGACCTTGTGGCGGGTCATCTTGGCGTGGATGTGGATCAGAAACAGGACCTGCTTGAAACCTTCACCGTGTCCGAGCGGCTGGAAAAGGTCATGGGGCTGATGCAGGGGGAAATGTCCGTTCTGCAGGTTGAGAAGAAAATCAAGACCCGCGTGAAATCGCAGATGGAGCGCACCCAGCGTGAATATTACCTGAATGAGCAGATGAAGGCCATTCAGAAGGAGTTGGGCGATGGGGATGAAGGTCAGAACGAACTGACGGAACTCGAAGAGAAAATCGCCGAAACCAAGCTCTCGAAAGAAGCCCGCGAAAAGGCGGATGCCGAGCTGAAAAAGCTCAAGAACATGTCGCCCATGTCGGCCGAAGCCACCGTGGTACGCAACTATCTCGACTGGATGCTGGGTCTGCCGTGGGGCAAGAGATCCCGCGTGAAAAAAGACCTGCTGAACGCGCAGAAGGTGCTCGATCAAGACCATTACGGGCTTGAGAAGGTCAAGGAACGCATTGTCGAATATCTGGCCGTGCAGCAACGTTCGAAAAAGCTGAAAGGCCCGATCATGTGCCTTGTCGGCCCGCCGGGTGTGGGGAAGACGTCGCTTGGCAAATCGGTCGCCAAGGCCACGGGGCGCGAGTTCATTCGCATCTCGCTGGGCGGCGTACGTGACGAAAGCGAAATTCGCGGCCACCGCCGGACCTATATCGGGTCCATGCCCGGCAAGATCATCCAGGCGCTGAAAAAGGCGAAAACCACCAACCCGCTGATCCTGCTCGATGAAATTGACAAGATGGGGCAGGATTTCCGGGGTGATCCCGCGTCTGCGATGCTGGAAGTGCTGGACCCGGAACAGAACTCGACTTTTGTCGATCACTATCTCGAGGTCGAATATGACCTGTCGGATGTGATGTTCCTGACCACGGCCAACAGCTACAACATGCCGGGCCCGCTTCTGGACCGGATGGAGATCATTCCGCTGTCGGGCTATACCGAGGAAGAAAAGCTTGAGATTGCACGCCAGCATCTGGTGCCGCAGCAGATCAAGGATCATGGGCTGAAGGCGAAAGAGTTCTCGCTGACCGATGATGCCCTGAGTGATGTGATCCGCTATTACACCCGCGAGGCGGGCGTTCGGAACCTGAAGCGCGAGATTGGCAAACTGGCCCGCAAGGCGGTTACCAAAATCGTGAAGCGTGAGGTTGAAGCGGTGGATGTGACCCCTGAGGCATTGTCTGACCTGCTCGGGGTGCGGCGCCATCGCTATGGTCTGGCCGAGAAGGAAGATCAGGTCGGTGTCGTGACCGGGCTGGCTTATACCTCGGTTGGTGGCGACCTTCTGTCGATCGAAGCCCTGCGTCTGCCGGGCAAAGGCCGGATGAAGACCACCGGGAAACTGGGCGACGTGATGAAAGAGTCGATTGATGCGGCCTCGTCCTATGTGCGTTCCATCGCCCCTGAAATCGGGGTGAAACCGCCGCAGTTTGAAAAATGGGACATCCACGTGCACGTGCCGGATGGGGCCACGCCAAAGGATGGTCCTTCGGCGGGTCTGGCCATGGTCACGTCAATTGTCTCGGTGCTGACCGGCATTCCGGTGCGCAAGGACATTGCCATGACCGGAGAGGTCAGCCTGCGCGGCAATGCGCTGGCCATTGGTGGTTTGAAAGAAAAGCTGCTGGCGGCGCTGCGTGGTGGGATCAAGACGGTTCTGATCCCCGAGGAGAACGAAAAGGACCTGCCGGATTTGCCGGACAGCGTGAAGGATGGTCTGGAAATTATCCCGGTAAACCATGTGTCGGATGTTCTGAAACTGGCTTTGACCCGGACACCGGAACCGGTGGAATGGGATGAAGCCGCGGAAGAGGCCGCCGCCGCGCTTGCCAGCAAACCGGGCAGCACCAGCCAGACCGCGCATTGATCTGGACGGGCAGGGGCCCATCCGTTTTATGTGCTTGTGACACCCTTTCAGTGGCGCGCCCGGTTTGGGCGCGCCACTTGAATTTTTGCTCTAAAAAATGCTTGGAGCTGGATTTGTTAATGTTTTTGCTCTAACTTATTCCCAATCAGAAACAATCATGAACCGAGCAGAGCAATGGCGACAAAGTCGAAAAAAACCACCCGCACCAAAAATACAAAAGCGTCTGCGGAAAAGGTGGCGAAGGTGACAAAGACGTCGAAGGCAAGTCCAAAACCTGCAAGCCCGGTTGTTGCACCTGACCCCGCCCTGGACGCCGCAGTGAAAAAGGTTGCCACCTCGACACGCAGCGCAGCTGTAGAGGCCCCCGCGACGACCACGCCCACACAGGTGTCTGGTGTCACACGGTCCATTGCGGCGAAAGGTGTCAATAAGAAAGAACTGGTGCGCCGGGTGGCAAAGCGTGCTGACCTGCGTCCCAATCAGGTGCGTGCGGTGACCGAAGCGGTGCTTGAGGAATTGGGGCTGGCGCTCTCGAACAGTGAAGAACTGAAACTGCCGGGGCTTGGAAAGATGCAGGTCAAGCGCAGCAAGGATGTTGGAGCGGCGGATGTTCTGATCTGCAAGCTGCGCCGTAAAAAGGATGAAAATTCTGACAATGACCCTCTTGCGCCTGCAGCCGAGTGACGGTAAATAGCCCCTCGTTGGGTGATTAGCTCAGTGGTAGAGCGCTTCGTTCACATCGAAGATGTCAGGAGTTCAAATCTCTTATCACCCACCATATCATTTTGAGAAAAAAGCGCGTAGAATCAACGAGATGGTTCCGCGCCTTTTTTGATTTCCATGGTAACGCCTCTGAGGTTCCATGGTAACTCTGCCACATTTCTAGCAACTCAAGGCGTGGGATTTCCTTTCAGGAAGATTTCAAGAAACATGCGGCCGTTCTCTTTATGTTCCTTGAAGTGAGTCGCAAAGTATGGTATGTTTCCGAACATAACCTAATTGCCAGGGGCAGTCTGGTTTGACGCCGGGGGCGTCCTGATATCCACAAAAACACTGGAAACACGATTGACACAATTCACGTTGTCTCGTGCGTACATCCGTGAAGCGACAGGCTGGCGCTATCACCGCGTGCGCAAGCTGATTGAGCAACCTTATCGACTGGAAAGTCATTCTGATCCCTCAGGCCCAAAGGGCGGAGGGCAGACAGAACGTTTTCGGTTGGGCGACGTGATTGCTCGATGCCGCGACAAATGCTCGTTCGATGAACTCACCATGCCCCCAATTCTGATGGCGTCTGGTCTTCCTCTCGGCAATCGCTCTCGCCGCCATCGTCATTTGTTGGCTATGACGCCTGAGCCTAGGGTGCCTCAGGTCGATCTGAGGCGCATACGGGTTTTATGTCGTGTTTATATGCACTTGCGGACCGCTATAAGGCGCAAAAGGTCGTAAAAAGCGCCCTGAATTAAAACTTAAAATCTCTAGGCCGTATAGGCCGTGCCGGTTCGGGTCCGACCGCGGGTACCACAATTAATCCGGCATCATATTGACCTGTAACATATTGGCCAGAAATCCCGCCACTTCCGGTTGCGCCACGTCAAAGCGCGCGGCAGGATGTTGTGTGAGGATAAGCCATGACCCATGCAGATCCCACAGCGCCTGATGGCGCGCGTGCCGCCCAACGCATTTTCCATACGGAGGATGTGACCAAGATCTATCGCACAGGGATGGTCGAGGTGCATGCCCTGCGCGGCGTGAATGTCGAGCTGTTTTCCGGTGAGTTCACCGTGCTGCTCGGGGCGTCCGGCTCGGGGAAATCCACCCTTCTCAATATCCTTGGCGGGTTGGACCATGTCACCTCTGGCCGGGTCTGGTTTCGTGATCAGGAGCTGACAGCAATGGGGGATCGTGCGCTGACGCGCTATCGCCGCGATCATGTCGGCTTTGTTTTTCAGTTCTACAATATCGTGCCCTCTCTGACGGCGCGCGAAAACGTGGCGCTGGTGACGGAAATTGCACCGAACCCCATGTCCCCGGAAGAGGCGTTAGAGCGGGCCGGGCTTGCCCACCGGATGAACCATTTTCCGGCGGAGCTGTCCGGGGGGGAGCAGCAGCGCGTGGCCATTGCGCGTGCCATTGCCAAACGCCCTGAGATCCTTTTGTGTGACGAACCGACCGGGGCGCTGGACAGCAAGACCGGGGTGCAGGTGCTCGAGGCGCTGGAGCAGATCAACCGTGATCTGGGCACAACCACCGTGGTGATCACCCATAATGCCGGCATTCAGGCTATGGCACACCGGGTGATCCGATTTGCAGATGGCACGATCAGTTCGGTCAGCCTGAACAAAACCCGCCTTGCGCCCGCAGAAATTTCCTGGTGATCCAATGGCCCCACTTGATCGCAAATTGCTGAGGGATCTGGCCCGTCTCTGGTCGCAGAGCCTGGCGATTGCCCTTGTGCTGGCGGTCGGGGTGGCGATCCTGGTGATGATGGCCGGGGCGGAACGGGCGCTGCGGGAAACACGCGACACGTTTTACGAACGCAACCAGTTTGGTCAGGTCTTTGCCACGGTGACCCGTGCCCCTCTTGAGGTTCTGGATCGGGTGCGCGCCCTTCCCGGTGTTGCCGTCGCCGAGGTACGGGGGCGTCGGAATGTCGTGCTGGATATCGAAGATATGCGGGCGCCGGGCGCCGGGATGCTGCTGTCGTTGCCTGCTGGCACCTCTCCTCGTCTGAACAAGCCCAGCCTGACCACCGGACGTATGCCGCTTCTGGGCAGAACGGGCGAAGTGGTGGTCAATGAAACCTTCGCAAAGGCACATGGGTTTCAGCCCGGTGACAGGTTTCATGCCCTGTTCAACGGCCAGCGACATGCGCTGACCATCGTGGGCACGGCCCTTTCGCCGGAGTTCATCTATACGATCGGTCCTGGCGCCTTCATGCCGGATGACAAACGGTTCGGGGTGATCTGGATGGAAGAGGCGGTGCTTGCCTCGGCCTTCAACCTGACCGGTGCCTTCAACGACATCAGCCTGTCGGCGGAACCTGGCGCGGATTTGCAGGACATCCTGCGCCGGCTTGATCTGATCCTCGCGCCCTTTGGGGGCACCGGCGCTTATCTGCGCAAGGATCAGCAATCGCATATGTTTCTGGATGCCGAACTGACCCAGCTGGCCAGCATGGTCAAAGTGGTGCCGCCGATTTTTCTGATCGTCTCGGCGTTTCTGGTCAACATGGTTCTGGGGCGGCTGGTTGCGCTGGAGCGTGAACAGATCGGGCTGCTCAAGGCGCTGGGCTATAACAGTGCGGAAATAGTCTGGCACTATGTCAAACTGGCGCTCGCGATTGGAGCGTTTGGGGTTTTGATCGGCTGGGCGTTTGGCCTGTGGGCGGGGCAGGGGATCGCCCGGCTTTATGCGGATTTCTTCCACTTTCCCTATCTGGTGTTTTTGCCCTCTCCCCCGGTCTATGCGCTGGCTGGGCTGGCGGGCCTGATGGCTGCGGCACTGGGGGCGGTCTTTGCTGTGCGTAACGTTGTGTTTCTCAGCCCCGCCGTTGCCATGTCCCCACCCGCTCCGCTGAAGTTCCGAAAGGGGCTTGCGGACCGGATGATCAATTGGTTGCGTCTCAGCCAGACCAGCATGATGATCTGGCGCTCCCTGTCTCGCTGGCCCCTGCGCGCAGGGCTGACCACTCTGGGCATCGCCACTTCGGCGGCGGTGATGGTGGCGGCGCTGTTCATGTTCGATGCGATGGACGCGCTTTTGGACAAGTCGTTTGTCCAGCTCAACCGTCAGGACGTTGTGCTGAGTTTCACAAATGAGCGCCCGCAATCTGTCGTGGAGGATGTGGACCATCTGCCGGGGGTTCTGGTCAGCGAAAGCGTCTGGGCAATGCCGGTGCGCCTGACCCACGGTGCGCGCAGCAAACGCGCGGTTCTGGAGGCGCGCGAAGAAAACGCTGACCTGACGCGCCTGCTGTCGGAGCAGGGCCAGCCGCTGGACCCCGGAAGCGGGGTGATCCTGACGCGCCGACTGGCCGATCAGCTTGACCTTGCGCTGGGCGAAGACGTGACCCTGAATTTTCCCTTGCTTGGGACGGGCACCTCCCGACTGCCTCTGGTGGGGTATGCCGATCAGGGTTTTGGGATGGGGGCCTATGTCAGCCCGCATGTCTTGTCGCGTTTGACCGGGCAGGCGGTGCGGGTCACGCAGGCCAACCTGCTGATTGATCAAGATCAGCGCGACGCTTTCTATCAAGTGGCCAAGACCACGCCAGCCCTTTCGGGAATGGTGGAAATGGCCGCGATCCGGCAAAGTTTTACCGATACGATTGCCCAGAATGCCGGAATGATGACCACCATCAACTCGATCATGGCGGCGCTCATTGCGGTGGGGGTTGTCTATAACGCTGCACGGATCCAGCTGTCTGAGCGGGCACGGGAACTGGCCAGCCTGCGCATCCTTGGCTTTACCAAGGCCGAGGTCAGCTACATTCTGATGGGAGAGCTGGCCCTTCTGACCTGCCTCGCAATTCCTATCGGGCTGATGATGGGCCGCGGGCTGGCGGCACTTATGGCGGTTGGATTTGAAAGCGATCTCTACGCGATCCCACTGCATATTGCGCGTGGGACCTATGTGCGGGCCGCCTGGGTTGTGGCGCTCGCCTCCGTGCTGTCTGCCGCTGTGGTGTGGCGGCGCATTGACCAGATGGAACTGGTGTCTGTCATGAAAACAAGGGAGTAACCCGAATGTCTGGACGTGAAAACACAAAGATCTGGCGCAAGTTCGGGCTGGGATCCCTGGCCGTGATCGGGATTGTGGCGCTGATCTATCTGGTCAGCCGCCCCGAAGCCGTCCCGGTGGATCTGGCTGAGGTGGGGCGCGGACCGCTGGAGGTGACCATCAATGCCGAGGGGCAGACTAGGATCCGCGATATCTATGACCTGTCCGCCCCGGTAACAGGCCAGATGGACCGCAGCCCTCTGCGGGTCGGGGATATGGTGGTGGCCGGGGAAACGCTTGTGGCGCGCATCGCCCCCGGCGCGCCTGCGTTTCTCGATGACCGGTCCCGCGCTCAGGCCGAAGCCGCCGTGGCCCAGGCCAAAGCCGCGTTGCAACTTGCCCGTTCAAACATCGCCATGGCAGAGGCGGATCTGGGCCATGCACAGGTCAATCTCAGCCGCCTCGTGGATCTTCATGCACGTGGCACCGCCCCGCAAACCCAGCTTGATGCGGCAGAGCTGTCGCTGGACCTTGCGGCGGCCAAGCTTGATGCGGCCCATGCCCAGTATGAAATGCGCAAAGGTGAGCTGGCCGCACAGACCGCGACCCTGATCGAACCCGCAAGCGGGTGGGGCGATGAGGACAGGTCCTCATGTTGTCTGGACCTGCTGGCCCCGGTATCCGGCACCGTGCTGAGCATCGCCCATGAAAGCGCGCGTATGGTGCAGGTGGGGACACCGATCCTGTCCATTGGCGAGACGAGTGACCTTGAAATTACGGCGGATCTCCTCTCTTCGGATGCGGTGCGGCTGACGCTCGGTGCGCGTGCCTATGTTGAACGCTGGGGGGGGGGAGAAACCCTGATGGCACACCTTCGGGTAATCGAACCCTCTGGTTTCACAAAGATTTCTGCGCTGGGCATTGAAGAACAGCGGGTCAAGGTGCGGTTGGATTTCGACAGTCCGACCGAGGCGAGAGCGGCGCTTGGACATGGGTTCCGCACCTATCTGCGCATTGTCGAATGGTCGGCAGATGACGTGTTGCGTGTGCCGGTCTCGGCGTTGTTCAGATCTGGGGGGGAATGGGCGGTTTTCGTGGCAGAAAACGGTTTGGCTCATTTGCGGAAGGTGGTGATTTCACATCGAAATGAGGATTTTGCCGAAGTGATAGAGGGCCTGCTTGAAGGGGAGCAGGTCGTCACCCATCCCGGTGACCGTGTGGGCCACGGGGTATTGATCACTGACCGGGCTTTGCTTGCGGGGGACTAGATCTTTCCGCTTACAAGCTGATTGACAGAGCTGACAGGAATCAGGCAGGTATTTGTTATCCGCAGCGATGGCGTCGCTGCACCGGGCCTGCGTCACGGATCCTTGGGAGGTTACCCAGCCGTTTGATCCGCCGCAGTTCCCCGACCGGAGATCAACTGTCCTGAACGCCGGGGCATTGATTGGCCGGGCATGACCATTCCCAAACCCATCCCGGCCTCGGATATGGAGATGCTTATGCTACGTCCTCAGTTCTTTGTCTGTGAAAACGGGGAAAAAGCCCCGCTGCCCTTTTCAAATACCGAATATGAACGCCGGCTGTCGCAACTGCGCGCCATTATGGCGGCGAAAGGGATCGAGGCCGCCCTGTTCACCTCAATGCACAATATCGCCTATTATTCGGGCTTTCTGTATTGCTCCTTTGGGCGCCCTTACGGCTGTGTGGTCACCGCTGACCGCTGCACCACGATCAGCGCCAATATTGATGCAGGGCAACCGTGGCGGCGCAGCTTTGGCGACAACGTGATCTACACTGATTGGGAGCGAAACAATTACTGGCGCGCCGTGCGAGAGGTTGCCGGTGGCGCAAGGCAGATCGGGATCGAAGGTGACCATCTGACACTGGCCCAGCAGGCGCTTGCGAAAGAGTTCCTGCAAGGTGCCGCGCTTGTCGACATTGCCGCAGACACGATGCAGGCGCGGATGATCAAATCCGCAGAAGAGATCGCGCTGATCCGCGACGGGGCGCGGGTGGCGGACATTGGTGGCGCCGCAATTCGCGACGCGATACGCGTGGGCGCCCGCGAGATTGACATTGCCATGGCCGGACGGGATGCGATGGAAGAGGAGATCTCCCGCGCGCATCCCGACAGCGAAATCCGTGACAGCTGGGTCTGGTTTCAGTCCGGTATCAATACGGACGGTGCCCACAACCCGGTGACCACGCGCCGACTGGAAGCAGGCGACATCCTGTCCCTGAACACGTTTCCGATGATCTCGGGCTATTACACCGCTTTGGAACGCACGCTGTTCATTGGTGAGCCGGACCGCGACAGTCTGCGCATCTGGGAGGCCAATGTAGCTGCGCATGAACTGGGGTTGAGCCTGATCAAACCGGGGGCGAGTTGCTCGGGCATTACGGCCGAAATCAACAGGTTTTTTGAAAGTGAGAACCTGCTGCAATATCGCTCCTTTGGCTACGGGCACTCGTTTGGCGTTCTGTCGCATTACTATGGGCGTGAGGCGGGGCTGGAGCTGCGTGAAGACATCGACACGGTGCTGGAGCCCGGAATGGTGGTCTCGATGGAGCCGATGTTGTTCCTGCCGGAGGGCAAGCCGGGGGCAGGGGGATACCGCGAACATGATATTCTTGTCGTGGGTGAAGCGGGGGCCGAGAACATCACCGGCTTCCCCTATGGCCCGGAACACAACATTGTTCCGACATGCTCATGAAGTTTCGGGCCTGTTTCGTCTCAGATGGTGCCTGATACCCTTTAAGATGAAGCGATGGTGTTGCTGTCACTACTTAGGGTTGTCTGAATTTTGATTCGAGATCAAAATCTTTGCAATCTCGCAAGAAAATATCAAAAATCAGGGTGGGGGCGGCAATATGATTATTTCCAATAAAGCTTGACGGAAATGTATCATTGGATCCAATCATCGCCAATGCCTTGTCGTTAATGGACAAAAGACGTCGCTTTCCTGTTGCAATCTGTCCGCGCTTCGTGTTGGCTTTGTCTTACGCACCAAAAGGCTGCAGGGAAGAGCTGGGCTCAACTCCGGGACAGCCGAAAAAATAAGATGCCTGTGAAGCAAACGCAGGCGCTGCAACAGAGAGCCCGAAAACGGGTACAGGGGGGTCACTTGACCGATACTGCTGCGAACGACGGTTTCGTCGTATTTGATCGTGTTCAGAAAAGCTATGACGGGGTTAACCTGGTCGTGAAAGACCTCAACCTGTCCGTGGGGAAGGGCGAGTTCCTGACCATGCTCGGGCCGTCCGGATCCGGGAAAACCACCTGCCTGATGATGCTGGCAGGGTTTGAAACCGCAACCCATGGCGACATTCTGCTGGACGGTCGTCCGATCAACAATATTCCGCCACACAAGCGCGGCATTGGCATGGTTTTCCAGAACTACGCTCTGTTTCCGCATATGACGATTGCCGAAAACCTCGCCTTCCCGTTGGAGGTGCGCAAAATGGGCAAATCCGAGCGCGAAGCGAAGATCAAACGCGCGCTGGATATGGTGGAAATGGGCGCTTTCGGTGGTCGCCGCCCCGCCCAGCTTTCGGGCGGTCAGCAACAACGGGTCGCCTTGGCCCGTGCGCTGGTGTTCGAACCGGAACTGGTGCTAATGGACGAACCGCTGGGGGCGCTCGATAAACAGCTGCGCGAAAAGATGCAGTTCGAAATCACCCACCTGGCGCATCAGTTGGGGATCACCACGGTTTACGTGACCCACGACCAGACTGAGGCGCTGACCATGTCGGACAATGTCGCCGTGTTTGACGATGGCCGTATTCAGCAGCTGGCGCCGCCCGCGGATCTCTATGAAAAGCCGCAAAACAGCTTTGTGGCGCAATTCATTGGCGAAAACAATACTTTGGAAGGCGTTGTGACTGAGATTTCCGGCGATACCTGCGTGGTACGTTTGGATGATGGGGAAGAGCTTGACGCCACCCCGATCAACGTCTCGAAAGTGGGCGAGCGCACCAAAGTGTCGATCCGCCCCGAGCGTGTTGAATACAATAAGGATCGCCTGCAGGAAGGCGCTCATACCCTCAAGGCCGAAGTGCTTGAGTTCATTTATATGGGTGACATTTTCCGCACCCGTCTGCGCGTGGCCGGTAATGAAGACTTCATTATCAAGACCCGCAACGCCCCTGATGTTGATCGTCTGGTCCCGGGCCAGCAGATCGAAATCGGCTGGCTTCCGCAGGATTGCCGCGCGCTGGACGCCTAAGATATTGCCTTTGCCGCCTTCGGGGCCGCTGGGTGCCCGATGGGTGGCAACGGTGAACAGTCCGGGGCCACGCTGCCGCCCGTCTGCCGGCCCCAAGAAAATTACGGGAATGTAACAGGGAGAAAAATATGAAAGTAGCTAAGTTTCTTGCGGCCTCGACGGCACTGACCGTTGCCGCTGGCGTTGCAAATGCCGAAGAAATGTCAAACGAATTGACCCTCGTGTCCTGGGGCGGTGCCTATCAGGAAAGCCAGCACAAGGCCTATGTTGAACCCTATCTGGCGATGAACCCGGGCCTGACCGTGACCTGGGACACCTCGTCGGCAGAAGCCGTGGCCAAAATGCGCGCCATGGATGAAGCTAAGAATGTGACCTGGGATCTGGTGGATGCCGTGGCCTCGGACTCGATGCGCCTGTGCGACGAAGGTCTGGCAGAAGAGCTGAACCATGACGAGGTGCTGGCCGCTGCCCCCGATGGCACCCCGGCATCCGAAGATATGGATCCGCTGATCGTATCTGACTGTTTTGTTCCGCAGATCGTTTATTCGACCACCTTCGGCTATCGCACCGATATGGTGGGGGACACCCCGCCGACTGATGTCTGCGCGATCTTCGACACGGCCACCTATCCGGGTAAGCGTTCGCTGCAAAAACGCCCGATCGACAATATGGAATGGGCTCTCTATTGCGACGGCGTTGCCAAGGACGAGATCTATGACGTGCTGGGCACCGACGAAGGTGTAGACCGTGCGTTCAAGAAGCTCGACAGCATCAAGTCGGACGTTGTCTGGTGGACTGCTGGTGCAGAAACCCCGCAGCTGCTGGCTGACGGCGAAGTGGTGTTCGGCTCAACCTTCAACGGTCGCCTGTTCTCGGCCATTGCCGAGCAGAACCAGCCGATTGGTATGCTCTGGGACATGCAGTCGTTTGACCTTGATGGTTGGGTGCTGCCCGCCAACCTGCCGGCAGATCGCCGTGCCCGTGCGCTGGACTTCCTGAAGTTCGCCACCGACACCCAGCGTCTGGCAGATCAGGCCGCCTACATCTCCTACGGTCCGTCGCGTAAGTCGTCGGCTCCGCTGGTGGGTAAACACGCGGAACTGGGCATCGACATGGCGCCGCACATGCCGACCGATCCTGCCAACTCTGGCAACATTCACGTCTATGACTACGAATGGTGGGCAGACAACCGCGACGATCTGAACGCGAAGTTTGAAGCCTGGCTGGCCAAGTAATTCCAGCTTTCGAAGGGGGCTGCGCCGCAGTATGCGGCCCCCTTCACCCTGCGGTCCGAATTCCAGATGCCAATTGGCGCCGCGTGATTTTCTTTATTTTCCAGACCTTTCGTTAGTCACTTTCGACATGCTGCAACAAAACAAAAAGGCGTAAGCCGACAGGGATGATATGAGCGATATGACAGATACCGGCCCGGTTCTGGCCGCAGACGGGACCCCACTCAAGCGCAGCTTGGCGCGTGCGCTCAGGCGGCAGAAAATGCGCGCCCTGATGCTGATCGCTCCTCTGCTGATCTTTATTCTGGTCAGTTTCATTCTGCCTGTGGGCGATATGCTCTATCGCTCGGTCAAAAACGACATCGTGGCCAACACTTTGCCGCGCACGGTTGTGGCCATCCAGGATTGGGATGCGAATTCAGGCGAGTTGCCAAGTGAAGCGGTCTATGCCGCGATGGCGGCGGATCTGAAAGACGCAGCCGAGGCGAAGACCCACACAAAGGTCGGCACACGTCTGAACTATGAAAACCCCGGTATCGCGTCGGCCTTCCGCAAGGCGGGCCGCAAGGCCAAGAAATTTGATATCGAAAATGGCGGCCCGTGGAAAGAAGAACTGATCGGTCTGAACAAGGCATGGGCGGACACCGAGGTCTGGCGCACCATTCAGACCTATTCGCCGCGTGTCACGCAGGGCTATTTCCTGAATGCCGTTGACATGCGGGTCGGGCCGGATGGGGCCGAAGCGCGTCCCGAAGACGAACAGATCTACATGAATCTGCTGGGGCGCACCCTTTGGATGTCTTTGCTGATCACATTCAGCTGTATCATGCTGGCCTATCCGGTGGCCTGGATCCTGGCCAATCTGCCGATGCGGATCTCGAACCTTCTGATGATCCTGGTGCTGCTGCCGTTCTGGACCTCGCTTCTGGTGCGGACCTCGGCCTGGAAAATCCTGCTGCAGCAACAGGGGGTGATCAATGACCTGCTGGTTTGGGTCGGGTTTATCGCAGATGACAGTCGTCTGGTCATCATCAACAACCAGACCGGGACCATCATTGCGATGACCCATATTCTGCTGCCCTTCATGATCCTGCCGATGTATTCGGTGATGCAGACCATTCCGCCCAGCTATCTGCGGGCCGCGAAATCTCTGGGGGCCACCGACTGGACCGCGTTCTGGAGGGTTTATTTCCCGCAGACGGTGCCGGGTATCGGCGCGGGCTCGATCCTCGTCTTCATCCTCGCGATCGGTTACTACATCACGCCGGCGCTGGTTGGTGGCACCAAGGGCACCTTCATTTCGAACCAGATTGCCTACCATATCTCGACCTCGCTCAATTGGGGTCTGGCAGCGGCACTGGGCGCCATTCTCCTCGCGGTCGTGCTGGTCCTTTATTGGGCCTATGACAAGATCGTGGGCATCGACAACGTGAAACTGGGATAAACACTATGGGACTTCCTCCTTATGCCTCCACCGGCCAACGGATCTGGTACTATACGTTCCGGTTCATCTGCGGTCTGATCTTCTTTTTCCTTATTGCACCGATTGTGGTGGTGATCCCGCTGAGCTTCAACGCACAGGATTTCTTCACCTTCACACCGGAAATGCTACGCCTGGATCCTGATGGCTATTCGCTGAAACACTACCGCGATTTCTTCTCGAATGCGGATTGGCAATCGTCGCTGTGGAACTCGGTGCGGATCGCACCGGTGGCGACGCTTCTGTCGGTGGGCTTTGGGACGCTGGCGGCAATCGGCCTCAGCCAGCCGCATGTGCCATACCGACGCGCGATCATGGCGATCCTGATTTCGCCGATGATCGTGCCCCTGATCATCTCGGCGGCGGGGATGTATTTCTTCTATTCCCGTCTGGGCTTGCAGGGGACGTATTGGGGTGTGGTGCTGGCCCATGCCGCGCTGGGGATCCCGTTTGTGATCATTACGGTGACCGCAACGCTGGTGGGCTTTGACCGCTCTCTGACACGGGCTGCGGCGAATATGGGCGCCGATCCGGTGACCACGTTCTTCCGGGTGCAGATGCCGCTCATTCTGCCCGGCGTGATTTCCGGGGCCCTCTTTGCCTTCATCACCTCGTTTGACGAAGTGGTTGTGGTGCTGTTTGTTGGCTCTGCCGGTCAGAAAACCCTGCCTTGGCAGATGTTCCTGGGCCTGCGCGAGCAGATCTCTCCGACCATTCTGGCGGTGGCCACCATCCTCGTGGTGATCTCGATTGCCCTGCTGACCACCGTGGAACTGCTGCGTCGCCGGTCTGAGCGCCTGCGTGGTATGTCACCCGGTTAATCCAGGGTCATAAATCCCAAAAGAAAACGGCGTCCCAAACCGGGGCGCCGTTTTGTGTTTAAGGTGTTTCCAGTCATCTCTGGGGGGCAACAATAACTCAAAACGCTATTGGGGAAATCAAGGTCAGGCGGGTGGGATGGAAAGGAATTGTTAACGCTTTTGCGCGATGCCTGACATTATGGTTCGTTTTGCACCCCAGCCCGATCTCGTTTTCCGGTGCCCCGCGCCCCGCAGCCCCTTGCGGCCCCCGGTGTGCCCCAGTAATCTCTGATGAGGTCGGCCCAGGACGGGCCAATACACGCGACTATGAAAGCAGGCAGAATGCACGACCCTATTGATCTTTACAACAACACCCTTGTCCCCATGGTGGTTGAGCAAACCTCGCGCGGGGAACGGGCTTATGATATTTTCTCGCGCCTTCTGAAAGAACGCATCGTGTTCGTGAACGGGCCGATTCATGATGGTATGTCGAGCCTGATCGTGGCGCAGCTTCTGCATCTCGAAGCGGAAAATCCGAAAAAAGAAATCTCGATGTATATCAACTCGCCCGGCGGCGTGGTGACCTCTGGCCTGTCGATCTATGACACGATGCAGTATATCAAACCGAAAGTGTCGACTCTGGTGATTGGTCAGGCCGCGTCGATGGGGTCGGTCCTGTCGGTGGCCGGCGAAAAGGGGATGCGGTTTTCCTTGCCGCATTCGCGCATCATGGTGCACCAGCCCTCGGGCGGATATCAGGGGCAGGCAACCGATATCATGATCCATGCGGCCGAGACCCAGAAGGTCAAGGATACCTTGCACCAGATCTATGTAAAACACACAGGCAACTCGCTGAAAAACGTGGAAAAAGCGCTGGAGCGCGACAACTTCATGTCACCGCAGGAGGCCAAGGATTGGGGACATATCGACGAGATCGTCGAGAACCGCCCCAAGACAGATGACGAGTAACTTGAGGTGAGGCAGCCCATTTGCTGCCTGTGATGAAAAAGGCCATGTGGAAAATCGCATTGTGCCCAACCGGCCCCTGTCCTAAGCTAAAGGCGCAGGGGCCGGTTCAGGCCCGAACGGGCATTTCAAGTTTCGGGCGTAGGCCCTAGGGAAGACAAGATGGCGAATAATTCCTCCGGTGACAGCAAAAACACCCTCTATTGTTCTTTCTGCGGAAAGAGCCAGCACGAGGTGCGTAAGCTGATTGCTGGTCCCACCGTATTCATCTGTGATGAATGCGTCGAACTTTGCATGGACATTATTCGTGAGGAAACCAAATCCTCTGGTCTCAAGGCCGCGGATGGGGTTCCGACACCGCAGGAAATCTGCGGGGTTCTGGACGATTACGTGATCGGTCAGGCCCATGCAAAACGCGTGCTCGCCGTGGCCGTGCACAACCATTACAAACGTCTGAACCATGCGGCGAAATCCGGTGAGGATATCGAACTGGCCAAGTCGAACATCCTGCTGATTGGCCCAACGGGCTGTGGTAAAACCCTTCTGGCCCAGACGCTTGCCCGTATTCTGGATGTGCCCTTCACCATGGCGGATGCGACGACACTGACGGAGGCCGGTTATGTGGGCGAGGATGTGGAAAACATCATCCTCAAGCTGCTTCAGGCCTCGGAATACAATGTCGAACGTGCGCAGCGCGGTATTGTCTATATTGATGAGGTCGACAAGATCACCCGCAAATCCGACAATCCTTCGATTACCCGTGACGTGTCGGGCGAGGGGGTGCAGCAGGCGCTTCTGAAAATCATGGAAGGCACGGTTGCCTCCGTGCCGCCGCAAGGTGGGCGCAAACATCCGCAGCAGGAATTCCTGCAGGTCGACACGACCAATATTCTTTTCATTTGCGGTGGCGCATTTGCCGGCCTCGACCGGATCATTGCCCAGCGTGGCAAAGGGTCTGCCATTGGGTTTGGTGCCGAAGTGAAGGGGGATGATGCCCGCGGCGTGGGTGAGATTTTCAAGGAACTGGAGCCGGAAGACCTTCTGAAATTCGGGCTGATTCCCGAATTTGTCGGGCGTCTGCCGGTGATTGCAACGCTGGAAGATCTGGATGCAGACGCGCTGGTCACGATCCTGACCGCGCCGAAAAACGCCCTGGTGAAACAGTATCAACGCCTGTTTGAACTGGAAGAGGCGCAGCTGACCTTTACCGAAGATGCGCTCACCGCCATTGCCAAACGCGCGATCGAGCGCAAAACCGGTGCGCGGGGCCTGCGTTCGATCATGGAAGATATCCTGCTCGATACAATGTTCGAACTGCCGGCCTTGGAAAATGTGGATGAAGTTGTGGTCAATGAAGAGGCCGTCACCTCGGATGCGTCGCCGCTGATCATCTACGCAAAAGGGGAACAGGAAGGCGCCTCTGCCAGCTGACAAGCCCCTGAGAGCCAATATGAAAGCCACCCTTTGCAGGGTGGCTTTTGCGTTGCAGGGATCAGGTGAGGGGAAAACAGCGCAGAGCCAGTCAAATCAAAGCAAAGCACTGGACCTTTGCACGTCTTTGCGCCATATGAGGTTGAGAGAAAGCGGAGATTGACATGCGGCTACTGTCCCTTCTGACCTGGTATCACGGCGAAACCATCGGCACCTGGCTCTTTACCCGGCGCAAAGGCGTCAAGGTGGGGGAAGATGAGCAGGGGAATGTGTTTTACCGCAACAAGGATGACAGCCGCCGCTGGGTGATCTTCAAAGGGGAACCTGAGGCAAGCCGCGTAAGCCCGGATTGGCACGGCTGGCTGCACCGCACCTTTGATAACTGCCCGTCCGAGGCACCGCTTGAGCATAAAGGCTGGGAAAAACCCCATCAGGACAACCTGACCGGGTCGCCGGCCGCCTATGCACCGGCTGGATCGCTGCGTCAGGCACAACCGGCTGAACGTCGCGATTATGAGGCCTGGCAGCCGGAATAACCCGCGCTATCGCAGACAGAAACGGGGGCGAGATGAGCCAATCCCACACCACCGAAGTAATCACCGGCGGCGTCGTTCTGGCAGCCGCCGTGGCCTTTTTGGTCTATGCGGGG
Organism: Aliiroseovarius crassostreae; assembly: GCF_001307765.1. GTDB lineage: Bacteria > Pseudomonadota > Alphaproteobacteria > Rhodobacterales > Rhodobacteraceae > Aliiroseovarius > Aliiroseovarius crassostreae. Next base: position 7,604 of record NZ_LKBA01000006.1, on the reverse strand, counting down.
CAAATTGTCGGAATTTCCGGTAGCAGCCACCTCGACAGTTATTCCGCCTCTTTCCGATCTGCTGACGGGATTTCGATTGGCACGGATGTGCGCCTTGCTGGTGTGAAAGTAGGGCAGATCACGGGTATTTCGCTGAACCCGAAAACTTTCCGGGCCGAAGCGGCGTTTTCCGTGCAATCTGATGTGGCGCTTCCCGAAGACACGGCTGTCATCATTTCGTCCGAAGGCCTGCTGGGGGGCTCCTATGTGGAACTTCTGCCGGGGGGCTCTCCGTTCAATCTTGAGCCAGGTGCGGAGATTGAAGATACGCAGGGGGCGGTCAGCCTGGTCCAGCTTTTGATGAAATTCGTCTCCGATGGTGGAGGGGAGAAGTGATCTTTCGCGCATTTGTCAGTGCAATTGCCCTGCTGGCCCCGCTGGCGGCAACAGCCCAGACGGCAAAGGCACCTGGTGCCATGCTGCGCGGTCTGGATAAGATTTCTGGCAGCTACGAGGATTTTTCACTGAACGCCGGTGAAACAGTTCTGCTTGGCAAATTGCAGATCACCCTGGGGGAATGCCGCTATCCGACCGACAACCCGTCAGGTGATGCTTTCGCCTGGTTGGTTGTGCGGGATGGAAATTCAGAGAAGACCGCCTTTGAGGGCTGGATGATTTCCTCAAGCCCCGGGCTGAACGGCCTGGATCATCCGCGCTATGATGTCTGGGTGCTGCGCTGCACCACCGAATAAGCGTCCGGTAATGGGCGGGACGTCAGGCTTGCCCGGCTTCCAAGGGCTTTCGACAAACGCTCATGATAGTCGGCGCGCGGGATTTCGATCGCTCCGAGGCTGGCCAGATGTGGCGTCAGGAACTGCGTATCAAAGAGCTTGAATCCGCAATCTTCCAGATGCCTGGTCAGGTAGGCGAGGGCAATTTTTGATGCGTCCCGGCGGCGCGAAAACATGCTTTCACCAAAAAAGGCAGCCCCCAGAGTGACGCCATAGACGCCCCCCGCCAGCGTATGGCCATCCCAGAGTTCAAGGGAATGGGCATGCCCCATCTGATGCAAGTCACAATAGAGCGCAAAAATCTCGTCGTTGATCCAGGTTTCATCGCGATCTGCGCAGCCCTTCACGACGCCCGCGAAATCCCGGTTCAGGGTCACGGTCAGTGGTGATTTTTGGATGGTGCGGCGGAGGGATCGCGAAAGGTGAAAGCCGCCGTTCGGAAAGATACCGCGCTCGCTCGGGTCGACCCAGAAAATCTCTGGGTCGTCCCGGCTTTCTGCCATTGGAAACACGCCCATTGCGTAGGCGCGCAACAATAATTCAGCGGTGAGTGGGGGAGGGGCCAAAGCCCTTACCCCATGTTTTCGTCAAGCCAGCGTTCAAGCCAGTGAATGTTGTATTCCCCGGAATGAATGTCGGCCTCTTCCAGCAGGGCGTGGAACAGCGGCACGGTTGTGTCGATGCCGTCAATCACCAGCTCTCCCAAGGCGCGATGCAGGCGCGACAGAGCTTCGGTCCGGTCGCGGCCATGAACGATCAGCTTGCCAATCAGCGAGTCGTAATAGGGCGGGATCGAGTAGCCATCATAAAGCGCAGAATCCATGCGCACCCCAAGGCCACCCGGAGCATGATACTGGGTGATTTTGCCCGGGCTGGGGGTGAAGTTGGGCAGACGCTCCGCATTCAGGCGCACTTCGATGGCGTGCCCGTTTACCTCAAGCTCGTCCTGTCCGAAGGAGAGTTTCATCCCCTCGGCAACGCGAATCTGTTCACGCACAAGGTCAACGCCGAAAATGGCCTCGGTCACCGGGTGTTCCACCTGCAGGCGGGTGTTCATTTCGATGAAATAAAACTCGCCATCTTCATAGAGGAATTCGATTGTGCCGGCGCCGGAATAGCCCATTTCGGCAATGGCATTGGCACAGATCGACCCGATACGTGTGCGGTCTTCCGGGGTGATGCAGGGGCCGGGGGCCTCCTCGAACACTTTCTGGTGACGTCGCTGCAACGAGCAGTCACGTTCAGCCAGATGCACCCCACCGCCTTGGCCGTCGCCAAAGACCTGCACCTCGATGTGACGCGGTTTCTGGAGGTATTTCTCCATGTAAACCTCGTCATTGCCAAAGGCGCTTTTGGCCTCTGAACGGGCAGTCGAGAAGGCCATTTCGATATCGGCTTCGGTTTCAGCCACTTTCATGCCGCGGCCGCCGCCACCAGCAGTGGCCTTGATGATCACCGGATACCCCATATCCGCCGCCACTTTGCGAGCGGTTTCAATGTCCGGGACGCCACCGTCTGAACCGGGAACCACCGGGATGCCCAGCTTGATCGCTGTTTCCTTGGCGGTGATTTTGTCGCCCATCATGCGGATATGTTTGGCCGAGGGGCCAATAAAGGTGATCTCGTGGTCTTCCAGACATTGCACGAAATTGGCATTTTCCGACAGGAAACCATAGCCTGGATGCACGGCCTGTGCGCCGGTGATTTCGCAGGCCGCGATAATGGCCGGGATCGAGAGATAGCTGTCGGTGCCCGGCGGTGGGCCGATGCAGACGCTTTCATCGGCCATCCGCACATGCATGGCATCGACGTCAGCCGTGGAATGCACGGCGACGGTCTTGATGCCCATTTCGCGGGCCGCACGGATCACGCGAAGCGCGATCTCGCCGCGGTTGGCGATCAGGATTTTATCGAATTGGGCCATGATCCGCCCCTTATTCAATAATCATGAGGGGGGCGCCGAATTCTACCGGAGCGCCGTCCTCGACCAGGATCCGTTTCACTTTGCCCGCACGCGGGGCAGGGATCTGGTTCATGGTTTTCATGGCTTCGACGATCAGCACGGTCTGGCCTTCCGACACGGTGTCGCCAACGCTGACAAAGGAAGGGGCACCCGGTTCAGGTTGCAGATAGGCGGTGCCGACCATGGGCGAAGGAACCGCGCCGGGATGGTTTGCGGGATCGTCCGAAACGGCCGGTGCCTCGGTTGCGGCGGGAGCCGCGGCAGGGGCTGCAGCTGCAGGAGCAGGCGCGGCCGCGACAGCAGGCGCCATCTGGGTGATCACTTCTTTGGCGCGGCTGACGCGCACATTCAGGCTGTCGTTTTCGCCGTAATCGCGCATGACTTCCAGCTCCGTCAGGTCGTTTTCCTGAAGCAGCTTGGCCAGAGCTTCGATAAAGGCCACATCGGTTTCGTGGTTTTTCTTGGACATGGGTCCTCGCCTTATTTCCGTGCCCGCGTTGGGGCGGGTCATCACTATCTGCCTACATATAGAGCGTGACGTAGGGGGAGAAAAGCGCGAACCCCACCAAAATTGAATTTTGGCGGGGTCATTGCGTGTGAAACGGGCCGATTAAGGCGTTTCGGGGGGCACTTAAAACATATGTTTATTCTGCGCGCCCCCACGAGCATGGGTATCTCTTGCGGCGTTTCGCTTTTTCCCTGCCTCAGGGTGAAAGTCAAAACGTTTCGGGGATTTCTCAATCGTGATGATGGCGACCGGCGCCTCAAACTGGCATGCCATCATTTGTGGTCGGGGCTCTGGTCAGCGTGGCAGCCTGTTGCGAGGTCTGGGCTGGCAGTTGTTCCGGCTCAACCATGGAAATAGCGCGCGTCGGGGCCGATCTATTGGTCTCATGTGCGTCCAATTGTTGGGATTGGGAAGACGGAACATCCCTTACCTCATTGGGTGCCCTGTTTTGAAGCTCCGAGGACGCCTGAGCTGTATCCTGAGAAACATCAGGGCGCACCCCGTCCGCATCGCGTTCTTTTGAGCGGGCCATTTCTAGGCGTGCAAGGATATTGTGCAGATCCTGTTCCACCTCAAGCAAAGTGATCTGAAAGGTCGGCGGTGGACCTGTTGGCGTCTTTGGGTCTTCCAGCCGTTCCTGATGCGCCAGCCTTTTGCGCGCGTCCTGGGCCAGATCTGAGCGACCCTCACCATTGGCGGTGTTGGAGTCCATACGTGTTCCATCGCTGGCCGGGCTGGGATCAACCTGAGCGACGGCTGGCGGTTCGCGCACCGGCGCATGTGCTGCGAGCGTGGCTTGCGCACTGATCGGTGATGGTGCCGAAATATCCATTTTCTGCTCCGTTTCTCACGAAGCCCCCACTTGCTAAAAGATTAGAGATGGATGTCTTGCTCAAAAGTTAACTCTCCAGAGAAATCTGAACTTCTGGTTAATAAGCGTTATCTTAAAGCGTTTCCATATCACGTTAAAACGGCGTGATGGGGAAATGCCGCGTATCAAATTAGGGATGGTGGGTGTTTCCAGTTCTTGCTGTGATCCAACGATAACGGGAAGCGCTTTAGATAAGCGGGAGGTTCACTGCCCAGCCGTGGGCGGGGTCAGGGCTGCGCGATACATTTGTTCCAGAAAACGGGCGGCATCTTCGAAATGGGTGTCGCCTTGGGGCGCAAGGATTCCACGGACCTGCACATCGAAATCCGCATAATGCTGCGTCGTTGCCCAGATCGAAAAAATCAGGTGATGCGGATCAAGATCCGTCAGTTGACCCTGTTTGCACCACAGGGCGATCAACTTGGCCTTTTCATCCACAAGATGACGCACAGGCCCCTGAATTTGCGTAAGGATTCTGGGGGCGCCCTGAATAATCTCATTTGCAAAAAGGCGACTTTCGCGCGGTAGGGCGCGGGCAATTTCAAGCTTGCGCAGCACGTAGGCGATCAGTTCCTCTACCGGGTCCCCCTCCGGATCCAGCGCCTCCAGCGGTTCTTGCCAGTTTTCGAGCAATTGGGACAGAAGCGCGCCATGCACCGCTTCTTTTGACGGAAAATAGTAAAGCAGGTTGGGTTTTGAAAGCCCGGCCGCCTTGGCAATCTGGTCCAGCGTGGCACCGCGAAACCCATGTGCGGAAAACACATCCAGCGCGGCATTGAGGATGGCAGCGCGGTTGCGTTTCTGGATCCGGGTTTGCGGGGGCTGTGTCACCAGTCACTCTCCTTCTGGCTGGAAATAGCCTTGGCAATAGGGGTGAAAATTACGCGATTTTATAAGGGCATACCAGAGAATTTCGCGACAAGTTCGGGCAATTTCCGAGCGCCGAACTTTTGTAAAAGCCGGGCGCGATGGGCCTCGACAGTACGATAGCTGAGGTCGAGGGCGAGCCCGATTTCCTTGGATGTCTTGCCCTGGCAGGTCAGGATGGCCACCTCGCGTTCTCGGGCGGTCAATTCGACCACAGGCCGTTCGGCGGAAAGGTCGGCAAAGCTCCACACCCCTTGTTTGAAGGGGTCCTCAGGGGTCAGGGAGGTGCCACGCACCCGGCACCAAAACAATGCGCCGTTCAGGCGCCGCATGACGCGCTCATCTTCATAGCGCCCGGTTTCGCGCAGGATGTTCCCCCCAACGCGTGCGACCTTTTCATAATCCTTGAGCGAGGGGTAAAGCCGTTCCAGAGGCATCTCTGAAAAATCATCGACAGCGGCGCCAAACATCTCCGCAAAGCGCAGATTACATCGGCGAACGATGCGGTTTTCGGTCAGCGCCAGCCCGGTTGGCGCATGCATGAAAGCGATGTCCATTTGCGTCATTTCGCCATCCTGCCAGAGGTTTGCGGGTATTTCTACCTGATTGCGCCACCTTGCCCCGGAACGTGATACTCTTTGTCGTGAACAGGCCAAATGACAGGAGTGGAGCATGGTGCAAATTGTGGGTTGGGGCCATACCAAATTTGGCAAACTTGCGGATTTTGATCTTGAAGCATTGATCATCAGTGCAGGGCGCGAAGCGTTGGACCATGCGGGCGTGGCACCTGGGGATGTTGATGGCATCTGGCTTGGGCATTTCAACGGGGGCATGGTGGGGGATGGGTTTGCGGCGTCATTGGCGCTTGGCATCCATGATGATCTGCGTTTCACCCCCGCGACGCGGCTTGAAAATGCCTGTGCGTCCGGGGCAGCTGCGATCTTTGCCGCGCGCGATGCGATTGAAAGCGGGCGCGCCAAGATTGCCCTGGTGATTGGTGCGGAAAAGATGACCCACTTGCCCACAGCCGAGGTGGCGCGCGGTTTGGGGCATGCGGCCTATCAGGCCGAAGAGGCGGGAATGAGCTTTCCGCAGGTCTTTGCCGGATTTGCGCGGGCCTATTTTGACAAATACGGTGATCAGTCCGATGCGCTTGCGCAGATTGCTGTGAAGAATCACGCCAATGCAATGCGCAACCCACTGGCGCAGCTTCACAAGGAACTGTCCTATGAGTTCTGTGCCGGGGTGAGCGACAAGAACCCGATGGTGGCGGACCCGTTAACAGGTCGCTGAAATAGTCGCTGAGCCGGAACGCTTTCCCGTCGTCAGGTCCGGTTCGACTGAAGTGTCATGTCTGTCGGCGCGCCCACGGCTCGCTTCTGGGGCCATCTTTCCCTTCATACCGCCAGCAACCTCGGCAGCGGGGCAAGGTTGTTGGCGGCCATGGTCAGGATGAAGCGGGATCGGATGCGTTCGACGCCCCGATACATGGTCTGCGCCATGCCGCCGACGGTTTTGGCCCATCCGAACGGCTCTTCGATCTTCTTTCGGTGCTGCTGGGATAGAGCGTAGCCCTCGTGCCGGGTGGTTCGGCCATCGATTGCTGAAAATCTCGTTTTCTGGGCGACATGGGGCGTGACGCAGGCTTGGCGCAGGTCGGACACGAACCCGGCCGCGTCATATCCCTTGTCGGCACCCAGCGTCAGCTGTCGGGTTGATCCGGGGGAATGTCGATGGATCATGTCCAGTGCCGCCTTGCGCTCGGCATGACCGTCCATTGCCCGGCAGGCGATTGCGCAGCAATCTGCCGAGAGGGGCCTGGGTCAGATCACCCTGCACGACCAGCCCGTTGCGGTTCTCCATCAGAGTATGCCCCATGAAGCACAGCATGGCACCCGTGCCGGGGGATTTCTTGTAAAGGCGCGCATCCGGATCGGTGGTCGAGGCATGCGTCGCGTTCGAGCGCTTCTCGCCCTTGAAGTCGACCTCGGCATTGCGCTGGCGGTGAGAATTGCGGGGCATCGGGTCGGTCTCGGGTGTGGTCTCAGTGGCGGGAGGATCATCGGGTCCTTCATCGTCAGGCGGAGCGGCTTCAGCCTTGGGCTGGAAACTTTTCATCGACGCCCAGGCTTTCACCAAAGTTCCATCGACCGAGAAATGTTCGTCCGACAGCAGCGGCGCGACCTCGCGGTGCGCCAGGATCGCCGCCATTACCTTGCGCGACATTTCCGTGGTCAGAAGCCGGTCGCGGTTCTTGGTGAATACCGTGGGGACCCATACCGGATCGTCGATCCCGAGGCCCACAAACCAGCGAAACATCAGGTTGTAATCCATCTGTTCCATCAACTGCCGTTCGGAGCGGATCGAGAACAGGATCTGGAGCAAGCTCGCCCGGATCAGCCGTTCCGGCGGGATCGAGGGGCGGCCGAAATCCGTGTAAAGCACTTCGAATTCGCCATCGAGGCTGGCAAGCGCGTCATTCACCACCTGCCGGATCTTGCGCAGCGGGTGTCGCGGCGGGATGCGCTCCTCAAGATCGACATAGCTGAACAGCGACCCGCTCGTCTCGTCCGTTCCGCGCATCATACCCCCCCGCCGTAACCATCCCGGATGGTGAATCATGTT
>NZ_LKBA01000005.1 GCF_001307765.1 Aliiroseovarius crassostreae | reverse complement strand
TACCATCGCACCGCCCAAAGCACGACCTCACCGCTGAAATGCCGTCCTTTGAAATCACTCATGGAGCATCCCTCCTGCCTGGCGAAACTTAAAAATGGGGCCGCACGGAGAAGTTTGCAACAGAGCCAGTTTGAGGGGGAATGCCCTTGGCGTCTGTCTTGTTTTGCGCGGGGTTTGGGTCGTTTTATACGGCATAGCGAAAAAACTATTTTATACGATGGGGCGTATAAGCCCTGAATATACGCCGCGGCGAATATTGACGAATTATTCGGCTTGGCGTATATCGGTCGCATGGACACTCTTGCACGCACCCCCAGGCAGATCGGCGCCATCATCCAGCGAGAGCGCAAAAAGCGCGACTGGACGCAGGCGACGTTGGGCGAACGGGCGGGGCTGCGCCAGGCGACGATCTCGATGATCGAACGCGGGGAAACGCCGGCGAAGATCGACACCATCCTTGCGATTCTTGCAGCACTCGACCTTGAATTCAGGGTCGGGCCGCGCTCCAAGGGGCAGGGCCGCGACATCGAGGCGCTGTTTTAATGGCGCGGCGTTCGGCCCACGCCCCGTTGCGGGTTTACCTGAACAACCGCCGGGTGGGTACGCTGACGCGCGCGTCTGACGGGGCGATTGGGTTTTCCTATGACGCGGGCTGGCTGGGCTGGAACCATGCGCTGCCGATCTCGTTGTCGCTGCCGCTGCGCGAGACGCCCTATCGCGGCGCGCCGGTGTGGGCCGTGTTTGAGAACCTTTTGCCGGATTCGGACCGGTTGCGCGGGCTGGTCGCCGAAAAGGTGGGCGCGCGCGGCACGGATGCCTACAGCATGTTGACCAAGATCGGCCAGGATTGCGTCGGGGCGTTGCAGTTCATCGCCGGCGACGCCGACGCCCCGGATGCGGGCGGCAAGATCGCCGGTGACCCGGTGGATGCGGCGGAAATTGAGAAAATCCTGACCGGGCTGCGCCACGCGCCGCTTGGTCTGGCCCGCGACGACGCGTTTCGGATTTCGGTCGCGGGGGCGCAGGAAAAGACCGCTTTGCTGCGCCACAAAGGTCAGTGGATCCGGCCCCATGGCGCAACGCCCACCACGCATCTGTTCAAGACCCAGATCGGGGCGCTGCCCGGTGGGATTGATCTGTCGGACAGTGTTGAGAACGAATATTTCTGCCTGAAACTGATCGCGGCGTTTGGCCTGCCGGTGAACACGGCCACCATCGAAACCTTTGGCGATACCAAGGCGCTGGTGATCGAACGGTTTGACCGCCACTGGACGCGCGACGGGCGGGTGTTGCGCCTGCCGCAGGAAGATTGTTGTCAGGCGTTGTCGGTGCCGCCGACGCTGAAATACCAAAACGAAGGCGGGCCGGGGATGGTTGATATTCTGCGCCTGCTTGCGGGGGGGGACACACCGACCGAGGATCAGGATACGTTTCTGAAGGCGCAGATCCTCTTTTGGCTGATCGGGGCGACGGACGGCCACGCCAAGAATTTCAGCGTGTTTCTGGGCCCCGGAGGCAGCTATCGCATGACGCCGCTTTACGACATCGTGACGGCGCAAGGCGCGCTGCAGGCCCGCCAGATCGAACGCAAACAGATGAAGATGGCGATGTCGGTCGGCGACAGCCGGCATTATCGCTTTGATCGTATTCACGGGCGCCATTTCGTGCAGACCGCCCTGCGCGCGGGGTTTTCAAGGAAACGCGCCACGGGCATTCTCGAGGAGATCGCCGCGACAGCGCCCGCCGCCCTTGAGGCCGCCGCCAACGCCCTGCCCGCGTCCTTTCCGCAGGCCCTTGTCGACACGGTGCGCGAGGGGGTCATGGCGCGGCTCGGGGGTCTTGCGCTTTCAGACACGACAGGCGGTCTGGGCGGCCCGGGTGGCGCAGCGGGTCTGTGACGCCATCGCGCGCGGCAGGCCCGGACATCGCGGCGTAATATGGCCCGGTCGCAGGTCAGATTTTAAAACTGGAAGCCGCCCCGAAAGGTCAACCTGCAGCATACGCTTTGGTTCGTCATGTCAGGTCGACATCGCGCAGATTAAGGACGCGAACCGTGTAGGCGAATCCCCTTCACGGAGATCGGGGACTTTCAAAAAGAGATCCGCCAAAGGTTGTGGTGAATTTATCTGCTTGGTAAATAATCCTATAACCAATTGATATGTTGAAGAAATATAATTTCAACAAATGGTTGACGAAAGGTTGATCCCTTCAATACCCTCCAAAGTAGATTGGTTTGTGTAGGTAAGTGCTATGTTTGGGCGACTGTTTTCTCGTGCTTTGTTTCTCGCGTTTGTTCCGGTTCTTTTTGTTTCAGGTTTAAGTGCCCAGGCCGACACGGCCGTCCGGTTGCCGGTCCGATCAATCTCTCTGACATCTGATGAAGCGTTGCCCGCGTCGGTTGCTTTGCAAGAGTAGCGCGATCGGCATCTGGCGTTTGATCGCGACACGGCAACAGGGCTGACGTTGTTTGGGACGACACGCCTGAATGTTGCGCTTGCTGGTCAGCATCCCGTGCGTGAGATCCGCATCTTCGGCTCGGCCCCCTACACGCTGAACCTGTCAACCTCTGACGACACCACCGCACCCAATCTGACCCTTGACATGTCCACCCTTGGCGATGGCTGGAACCGGATCCCGCTGACGGGCACGACAGAAACACAAACCCTCTCGCTTGAACTGACGCCGATGTCCGGGGGCGATGCCACGGCCTTGGCGGAAATCGAGTTCTGGGGGGACCAGACCATTGGGGCCGTGTCGCGGGACGCGGCACTGGCCGCCCTTGCAGACCAGACCAGCCACGGAGCATGGCGCCGGGTGGAACTGGTGCCGTCATCGGAATCGGTTCTTCTGGACGAGACTACGCCGGTTGTGACGTCGGATTTTGAACTGCCGTATCTGACGACCGAGATCCGCGCGGCGTACCTGGCGTATGAAGGGCGTGGGGATCAGGCGATGATCGCGCTGGGTCGCGCCTTTAACGGCCAGCCGTTCCAGGGGGGCTATCCCTTTGCGCCCAGCGACGACTGGGTGGCGCAGATTGAGGAAATCGACCCGACCCATCTCAAGGCGGGTCAAAACCATGTAAGCCCGGTAGCTGCCAGAATGGTGATGTGGCGTTCCACTGTCTTCACGCTGACATGCATGCGTTCAGCAAGCGTCGCGTTGCTGGCGAAGCAGATGTGCTGATCTGCGACTGCATCGGAAATATGATTTGCCCTTACAAGCGAGATCATTGTCCTAAGCAATGCTAAGGATGTTCTCTTCAACCCGAGAGGTTCTCTGGCCTCTTCGGCAGCTTTCAAAAGTTTCCATTTCGGATGCAAAGCTCCATCCTGTCCGTCCGACACGCCCGAACGGATTGACCCAAGCCGGGTCGGCATTGTCATGGCATTCATAATGTTTCGCAGCAAAGAAAACCCGTTCGCCCAAGGGCGTTTTTTCTTGTCTGGTGATTCGGGGACTGCTATTGCTTAAGTGTCTAAGTTAAGCGCACCTTGTGTGCTGCAGCCCTCGGAACTCCGGTTTCGAGGGTTTCTTCTTTCTGCGTCCTCCTTTCTGCTCGTTGCTTCTGCATTCTTTCTGCTCGTTGCTTCTGCATTCTGAGTTAACAGCTGTTAACCCGCCTCATCGTTGGCCCGTTTCACGAGCTCTTCGATATTCTGTTCAAGCCAGGTGGCGAATGCGGCAGAGCCCCCTGCCCTCTTCACCGAGATTGTGACAGCTTTGTCATTCGACTTCATCGTCACGCCAGTCTGGATCTTTCTTTCATTTGATTTTTCTGGCTTAGCCTTCTTCGAACTGATGGAGTTCAGCAGAAGACTAAGTCGGTCGTCCGAATCCTTATCACCAGGGAGCGCAGAGAGAATCTGCTCAGCTTTCTCTGCTCCAATCAGGTTATCTCTGAACGCATCGGAAAGGGCATTCCACTTTGGTCGGCCACCTTTAGGAGCTGCTCCAATCAGATCCCCTACCCTGTCTGGGATGTGCTTCGTTGCGCGGGTCAGTTGAGAAAGAGTGTTTTTCGAGATAGACAGGGCCTGCATCAATTCTTCATTGCTATAGCCTTGGTCTGTGATTGCCTTTGCGAAACGAGCGCGTTCGTAGAAGCTAAGATCGGTCCGAGCTGAATTCTCCAGCCCCTTTGCCAGCAGCGCTTGGCCATCATCCATTGTTCGGACGAGCGCTTTTACAGGCGTACCAGCTTCACGGCATGCCAGAATCCGGCGTCGGCCATAGATGACTTCGAATTTGCCATCTTGCTCTTGCGAGGGACGCAGCAACACAGGGACCTGTTGCCCATTCAATTTGATGCTCTTCGCGAGGTCATGAACCTCACCGTCACTGTTAACAGCTGTTAACTCCGCTGCCAGGCGATCCTGCGGACCCCAAGGGAGGATGTCGTCGACATCAATCTCCTGAATTCCAGCAAACCCTGCCTTAACGGCTCCAATAGTGCCCTTCGGCAACGAAGGATGGGCTCTGCCAGTGCCAGTTGATTGAGCTGCAGCAGCGATCGCGGCAGCCATGCCGGCCTTGTTTTGCTTGAGTGCCATTATTCACGCCCCCAGGCTGTTTGGATCATTAACGAGACCTCGTTTCCAACCCCATCCATGCTGTTGCGTGCGCGGTCATATGTGGAGCGGGTCATGTCGGATCGGTTCACCTCATAGATCGACATTTTCAACATCGCCGCGTCGGCAATTGCCGTGCTTCGCAGTGCGGTGGTTGTCAGGACGCGATCTTGGAAAAGCGCCCGCATCAGGCTGACGATTTGCTGTGACGGAATGTCTGTGGGGTCATCCCTTGTGACGAGAAACGAGAAGAAGTCGTGGTCGACATGAAGACCTGTGCCTTCGATAACTTCCAGATATGCCGATGTCATGTCGAGAAACTGCTGCGTCGATGCCAGATCGAGCATTGAGGGGGTCATAGGCACGAGGACCGCAGTGGCTGCGTAGAGGCCGGCCAAGGTCAAAAAGCCGAGGGACGGAGGGCTGTCAATAATGACAACATCATAATCTGCCTCAACCGATTGTATTGCGTTTGTTAGCCGATCAAAGAAGGAGATGCCTCGCCCGGCGTTGACCGCAGTTTCGGTCTCAAATTCACTCAATATCAGCCGTGCAGGAGCAAGGTCCAGGTTTGGAAAATATGTTTTCGCGATGCACTCCGACATGGGTGCCGGGTCGTCGTATTTGATTGCGTCGTAAATTGAGTTCCCGTCGAACTCCAGCTCTGTCTGGATTCCGAAAAACCCGGTCATCGAGCCTTGTGGGTCAAGGTCGATTGCAAGAGTTTTGTAGCCAGCTAAGGCGAGATAGTGACACAAATGGATGGCAGAAGTGGATTTCGCGCTGCCACCCTTAAAGTTCATAAGCTGGATAATCTGGAGATCGTCTCCCTCACGGCGACCGGGAAGATATTTCCCAGGCGTGCGTGAACTGGCTTCCAGGACGGCTCTTGCATCGCGGATATCTTGACCGGTGTAGAACCGACGCCCGTTTTTATTGACGTCAGGTTCCGGGAGGCTGCCATCCGAGTGGCATTTGCGGAGGAACGCAGCGGTTACTCCAAGTAGATCAGCCGTCTCTGTCGCACTGAAAAGTCGCAATGACTTCTGTGCGTCTGGTGCGTAGACTTGTTGAAGAGGCTCTGTTGCAAACTTCTCCGTGCGGCCCCATTTTTAAGTTTCGCCAGGCAGGAGGGATGCTCCATGAGTGATTTCAAAGGACGGCATTTCAGCGGTGAGGTCGTGCTTTGGGCGGTGCGATGGT
>NZ_LKBA01000004.1 GCF_001307765.1 Aliiroseovarius crassostreae | reverse complement strand
ACTATTGCCGAGGTCGACTTCAAGGGCGAGAAGCGCTCGAACGCGACGCATGCCTCGACCACCGATCCGGATGCGCGCCTTTACAAGAAATCCCCCGGCACGGGTGCCATGCTGTGCTTCATGGGGCATACTCTGATGGAGAACCGCAACGGGCTGGTCGTGCAGGGTGATCTGACCCAGGCCCCTCTCGGCAGATTGCTGCGCAATCGCCTGCCGGGCAATGGACGGTCATGCCGAGCGCAAGGCGGCACTGGACATGATCCATCGACATTCCCCCGGATCGACGCGGCAGCTGACGCTGGGTGCCGACAAGGGATATGACGCGGCCGGGTTCGTGTCCGACCTGCGCCAAGCCTGCGTCACGCCCCATGTCGCCCAGAAAACGAGATTTTCAGCAATCGATGGCCGAACCACCCGGCACGAGGGCTACGCTCTATCCCAGCAGCACCGAAAGAAGATCGAAGAGCCGTTCGGATGGGCCAAAACCGTCGGCGACATGGCGCAGACCATGTATCGGGGCGTCGAACGCATCCGATCCCGCTTCATCCTGACCATGGCCGCCAACAACCTTGCCCGGCTGCCGAGGTTGCTGGCGGTATGAAGGGAAAGATGGCCCCAGAAGCGAGCCGTGGGCGCGCCGACAGACATGACACTTCAGTCGAACCGGACCTGACGACGGGAAAGCGTTCCGGCTCAGCGACTATTTCAGCGACCTGTTAGTTTTCCAGGTGTGATATCGAAACGTGCCTTGAACGCTTCGCTGAGACGCGATTGAGAGCTGAACCCGCATTCATAAGCGATCTCGGCCAATGAATGCTGTGTCGTTTGAATACGCATCAGGGCAAACGACAAGCGCACATCGCGTAGCATTTCGGTGAAACCGGTGCCTTCTTTGCTGAGCGTCCGGCGCAATGTCGCTTCACTCATACCAAGCTCCCGGGCGGCTTGCGGAGCCTTCCAACTGCGCTCCAGGTCACCCTCAAAAAGCATCCGCAACCGATCCTTCAGACCTTCACAACAGTGAATACGGTGCGCCGCACCCTGCAGTTGCAGCCACATCAGCAATTCCTGCGTTCGATAGGACAAAATGCCATCACCAAGATCGGGATCATCCAGGCTTGCGACAACGCGCGAGAAGGTGTCGTTGAAACCGTTCGGCATGATCCCTTTTCTGACTTCGCGCGCAGCGCTTGGGTTTGGATGCAGTTGCAGAAAATCGGAAATAACACTGTCGTCAATCACCAGGCCTTCCGAAAAGTAGAGGCCAGTATCACCGATGATATTCCCGATCGTCAGGTTTTCACCACGGCGCAGATAGACAAACTCGCCTTGCTCAACCGTCGTCTCAGCACCCGCAAAGGTCCGGACTGTCTTTCGCCCGGAACGGATGCGCAGGATGCAAGTTTTGGAGATGTGGAGTTGATGAAAATCCGCGCTGCAGCGCTGGCGGAATTTGACATATCCTACAGGCCGGTTCGTCATATATGTCTCGGGCAGATGTGAACCGTCCATTTGGCTATCTCCTTGCAGCACACACTGCCTTTTATTCGTACACTGATATCTCAACCAGGTTCTGATCGGGATCGCGCAGATACACGGACTTGATGGGGCCGGTTGCGCCCGTGCGCAGAACGATACCCTCTTCGATCTCGACACCACAATTTTCGAGATGCGCGACAACTTCAGCCATCGGGACCGCCGAGATCAGGCAAAAATCGCCGCTTCCAGGTGTCGGTGTCAGGGATTTGGGCTCAAATTCGTTGCCATGTTGGTGCAGGTTGATCTTTTGCGCCCCAAACGAAAGCGCCTTCCGTCCTCCCGCAAACTCCGTCACGTCCATTCCCAGAACCTTTGAATAGAAGTCACAGGTCGCATCAATCGAGGCGACAGTCAGGACGAAATGATCCATGCGATCAATTTGCATTGCTTGGTCTCCGTAGTTTTGCGGCAAGATAGTTTAGAATTTAGCTTGAAGTGCCGCGAGAACACCAAATGTATCAGAATGCCCGGTTTGCGCGTTTCGCTTCTGGTTCGGCCGAATACACCCGGAATGACCGGAAATGGCGACAGGCCGGGCTCTTCAAGTGCTTTGTGCTTGTTGCGCTTCGAGAATTTGTTGCGCGCGGGCAAGCACCGGTTTGTCAACCATCTGGCCACGAAACTGGAAGCTGCTTTTTTCAGTTTTAGAAGCTTGGAGAACAGCATTTGCCCATTCGAAGTCACTGGAACTCGGGGAAAATGCCGTATGAACACTTTTTGTTTGGCGCGGATGAATGCACATCATCCCCCCCATGCCAGACGCTTTTGCATGTTCTGCGGCACGTTGAAGCCCGATTTCGTCGTTCAAATCCGTGAAAACACCATCGACCGGCCCGGGAAGGTTGCCCAGCCGAGAATTTGACACAAGCATGAACCGGGCTGTGTCGAGTGTGGATTGGCTGGCAGGATGGGAAATATCCACCCCCAGATCCAGGGATAAATCAATTGTACCAAGCAGAAGACGCCCAAGGTTTTGCAAAGTCACGATTTCCCTTAGATCGACGAGGCCATGCACGGTTTCGATGAGTGGCCACACAGGCGTTCCTGACCTTCGCGTCAATTCCGAACAGCTTTTTGCATCGGCTTTGGGAAGAATGATGCCTGCCAGGTTTTTGTGACGTGCCAGTGCGAGATCTTCATCGTGGAACTCGCTGTCTGTGCCATTGATCCGGATCAGTATGTTCTGGTCGGCCACCTTGTCCAGAAAGCTTCGCGCATGATAGCGTGCTTTCACTTTGGTCTCGGGGGACACCGCATCCTCAAGGTCAATGATCATGGCATGGGCACCGGATGCGGCCGCTTTGTCGAAACGCTCTGGCCGATCCCCGGGGACGAAGAGAAAGCTGCGGGCTGACTTTAGATCAGGCATCAGATCACCCTTTCATTTTGCAATTGTGAGATTTCACTGCCTGAGTAGCCAAGCTCTGCAAGGAGATCAGCGGAGTGTTCCCCAAGCGCAGGTACGGCATCCATACGGGGCTCTGATCCAATTCCACCTGGGGGAAGCAGTGCAGGAATTGATCCCTTTGGTGTTTGCACGTCGCGCCATCGGTTGCGCGCTTCGAACTGGACGTGATGCCAGACGTCGGACATGTCATTCATGTTCGCATTGGCGATACCGGCCCGGTCCAACCGCTCGATCACCGCTTCAGTTGTCAGATCATCGAAACTGGTTGTGATGATCTGGGTAAGGGCGATCTTGTTCTCGGCGCGCAGGCTGTTCGATGAAAATCGCCCGTCTGTTGCAAGTCCCGGTGTTTCAAGGACCACGTCACAAAAGGCTTTCCATTCGCGTTCATTCTGCAAACCCAGAATGACCGTGCGCCCGTCCCCAACCGCAAAGGGACCATACGGGAAAATCGTGGCATGGCTGGCACCGGCACGCGCAGGAGGTTCAGCCCCCTCATAGGCGTAGTAGAGCGGATAGCTCATCCATTCTGTCATCGCGTCCAGCATGGACAGATCAATCTCACAACCCTTCCCGGTTTTTCCGCGCTGGATGAGTGCTGTCAGGATGTTCGTATAAGCGTACATTCCGGCCGCAATGTCCGCGATCGATATCCCCGCTTTGCTTGGATCATCCGGCGTTCCGGTCGTGCTTACAAAACCGGCTTCCGACTGGATCAGAAGATCATAGGCTTTGCGCTTTTCGTCCGGCCCACCTTTGCCATACCCGGAGATATTGCAGACGATGACACCGGGGTTGGCCTTGGAGAGATCTTCGTATCCAAGACCGAGCCGCGCCGCGGCACCCGGGGCGAGGTTTTGCACAACCACATCCGCCTTTGTGACCAGCTTTTGCAGGATATCGGCCCCGTCAGGGTGTTTGACATCCAGCGTCAGGCTTTCTTTGGACCGGTTCGTCCAGACGAAATGCGAGGCCATCCCATTCACGCGGGTGTCGTAGCTGCGCGCGAAATCCCCAACGCCCGGGCGCTCGACCTTGATGACCCGTGCGCCCATATCAGCAAGCTGGCGAGTCGCAAAGGGTGCGGCAATCGCATGTTCAAGGCTGACGACTGTAATTCCTTCAAGTGGGAGCATTAGAATGACCTCGGCAGGCCGAGAACATGCTCGGCAACATATGACAGGATGAGATTGGTGGAGATCGGAGCGACCTGATAAAGCCGGGTTTCGCGGAATTTGCGCTCCACGTCGTATTCGTCGGCAAACCCGAACCCACCATGGAATTGCAGACACGCATTGGCCGCTTCCCAGCTGGCTTTTGCTGCCAGATACTTGGCCATGTTGGCTTCAGCCCCACAGGGTTGGCCCGTGTCAAAGAGCTGGCAGGCTTGGAATCGCATAAGATTGGCGGCTTCCAGTTCTATTTTGGCTTCTGCAATCGGGAACTGAACACCCTGGTTTTGACCAATCGGCCTGCCAAAAACCTCCCGCTCTTTGACATAGGCGCTCACCTTGTCGATGAACCAGTAGCCATCACCGATACACTCGGCGGCGATCAACGTGCGTTCTGCATTGAGCCCGTCCAGTATGTAACGAAACCCCATACCTTCTTCGCCTATCAGGTTCTCAGCAGGGATCTCCAGATCATCAAAGAAAAGCTCATTGGTCTCGTGGTTGACCATGTTGGGAATGGGGTTCACGTCCATCCCGTTGCCGGTGGCATCTTTGAGATCGACCATGAAGATCGACATGCCTAGCGACTTTTTCGTGACCTGATCAATCGGCGTGGTGCGTGCCAGCAGGATCATCAGATCGGAATGTTGCACCCGGCTGATCCAGACCTTCTGACCGTTTATGACGTAGCGATCTCCTTTTTTGACCGCGGTCGTCTTGATCTTGGTGGTATCCGTGCCGGTTGTGGGTTCAGTCACCCCCATCGATTGCAGCCGCAATTCACCACTGGCGATCCGGGGCAGATATCGCTGCTTTTGCTGGTCCGAGCCATGGCGCAGCAAGGTGCCCATATTGTACATCTGGCCGTGACACGCGCCAGAGTTGCCCCCCGACCTGTTGATCTCTTCCATGATGACGCTCGCCTCGGTGAGGCCAAGGCCCGAGCCGCCATAGTCTTCCGGGATCATGGCGGCAAGCCAACCCGCCTCTGTCAGGGCGTTGACAAAACCCACCGGATAGCCGCGCTGTTTATCTATTTTCCGGTGATACTCCGGGGGAAATGTGGCGCAAACTGCCCGAACGGCTTCACGGATCTCTGTGTGGTCAAAATTCATATGACACCTCAAGCAATCGTTGCCTGGGCGTTCATGGCAAGCGCACCATCCTGCCGACGCGCCCAGAGATGGAAGGTCTTTCCATCCCTGTCAGCAGCGCCGTGGACCGAGAAGGTTTCAGTGTCGAAGATTGTCGACACCGCGCGGAACTCGAAGCTTGTGACAGTCGCATCCGGCTTTTCGCGACGCAGCAGATCAAGCAGTAACGTTGCCAGGAGCGGTCCGTGAACGACAAGCCCGGCGTAGCCTTCCGAGTTCACACAGAATGGCTGATCGTAGTGAATCCGGTGGCCATTGAACGTCAGCGCGGAGTATCGGAACAAGAGAACCGGATCAGGATTGATGTCGCGGGAGAAATCGGACGCGCCGGGCGCTTGCGGCGGAGTGGGGGCCGGGGCACCCGCTTTCGGCTCCTCGCGATAGACAATGTCATGCTCTTCGTCGATGCCAAGCGTGTCGCCGTCAAAAACCTGGTGGCCAACGGTGACAAAGACCAACTGCCCGGACCGCCCGCTTTTTGCCTTCACCGATTTGATCGTCGAAATCTTCCTGAGTTCTTGCCCAATTCGCATCGGAGCATGGAAATTCAGTCTGCTTCCTGCCCACATCCGACGGGGCAAAGGCACCGGGGGAAGAAAGCCGCCAAGGGCCGCGTGGCCATCATACCCGGCGTCGGAAAGCTTGAAGATGGGCAGGAAATGCAACCAATGCCAAAGCGGGGGCAGTGCGGTCTGGGTTTCGTAAACAGGATCGTCACGATCAAGTGTCGCCGCCAATGCGTTCGCTGGGAATGGCGCGATACGCTCAATCCTTTGTTCCGTTTTCCCCACCCATTCCTGGAGTTGGTCCTGTTCCATGGTAACCTCGGCTTCAGTTTCACAGACAGGGTTGCACAGCTCTTGCCTTCAGAAAATTCGTATATGAATAAGGCCGTATTCGTGATAGGTGAACACCATGAACTTTGAACTCATCGATCTGAAGCTCTTTGTATGCATTGCCGAATGTGGAAATCTCACACATGGGGCCGAAAAAGCATTTCTGTCGCCACCGGCAGCCAGCGCCCGAATAAAATCGCTTGAACAGGAAACCGGGCAACAACTGTTCTTACGAAGCAACAAAGGCGTCACGCTGACCGATGCGGGCAAGGTGTTCCTGCGTCAGGCGCGTTTGGTTCTTCGTCAGGTCGATTTTCTGACCGAGGAAATGATCAACCCCGATTCCGGCCATATTCGAATCTCGGCAAACACCACTGCATTGACTGAATTTTTGCCTGAAACGCTGGCGCATTTTTTGTCAAAATGGCCGGAAGTTACGGTAGATTTACAGGAACGTCTGACACGTGACATTGTTCGCTCGGTTGCAGATGGCACATCCGATCTCGGGATCATTTCCGGTGACCCAAAGACGAATGACCTAGATATTATTCCCTTCTCAACTGACAGATTGATGCTCGCAACGTCAGCTCATCATCCATTGACCAAATCCGATGGCGTAATGTTCAAAGATACATTGAATTTTGAGCATATTTCGCTGCACGAGGGCAGCACACTCCTTGACTTTTTAAGGCGGCAGTTTCGGCGTAGTGGATATGAAAAACACCTTCGCCTACAAGTCCGGAGCTTTGAAGCTATGTGCCGCCTTATTGAGGCTGGAGTCGGGATAGGTATCGTTCCGGAATCCGCAGCTAATCGTCACAGAAAAACGATGAACATCGACTTGTTGAATCTGCAAGATGACTGGTCAATCCGCACCCGATCTGTCCTCGTTAGAGATCGGACCAACTTACCGCCCGCGGCACGCGCGCTCGTTGAAATGCTGGTTGAGTCGGGCCCTGGGGGCGAGAGATTGATGATGGAAACGTCGGCCTCCGGGGCGAACCTATGGTAATCCCCCGGAAATTTAGGGGGGGGGACGGAAGTAGAATTTTCTCGGAGATGAAAGAGGAGATTCTGATGAAGAAACCAAAGTATAGCGGCGCGCAGATTGATCAGCCCTACCTAAGTGGTCCAGTTTGAATGTTAGTGCATGATTGGCCTGGGTTCCATCAGGACGATAGCTTCCGGAGCCGGTGGGCGGTAGCCCAAGGCACTATGTGGCCGTTTGGTGTTGTAGTGTTTCCTCCAACCCGACAACCCTGACATCAACCCGGAGGTGCCCGTAGATCTTGAACAAACCACAGACCGGCTCCTGTGGCTCATTGAAAAGAAGATGAAAGACTATAGCTTTACCCCACACATCCTGCCGCAACTGTATGTACTTGTGTGGGGCAACAAGCGCGGTGTTTAGAAAGGACATCCCATGACCGACAGCATCTATGCCAACCTCAAACAGCTGGGGGGCGATACCGTGATGCCCAACTCGCCGGAAGAGGCCGTGCTTGAGCGGGTGCAGAACCCTCAGGCGGACACCGCGTATAACGTGCGCTTTACCGCGCCCGAATTCACCTCGCTCTGTCCAATGACCGGACAACCGGATTTCGCCCATCTGGTGATCGACTATGTCCCCGGTGACTGGCTCGTTGAAAGCAAGTCACTGAAACTGTTTCTTGGCGCGTTCCGCAACCACGGTGCGTTTCACGAGGATTGCACCGTCTCCATCGGACGTCGCCTGCATGAATTCCTCGATCCACAGTGGTTGCGCATCGGGGGGTATTGGTATCCACGCGGCGGCATTCCGATTGATGTGTTCTGGCAATCCGGCCCGAAACCCGACAGCGTCTGGATCCCGGATCAGGGCGTGCCCCCCTATCGCGGACGAGGCTAAGCCGCGCCCCAAAGGACCACCTGAAAGCACCCTCGCACCTGACCAACATGGCGCGGGCGCCTAAGCTGGGCGGTTGAGATGTATCGGGAAACGCCCGCAAGGCTGAAATCCGCAGCTGCGTTTCAGCCTTGCGCACTCTCATGCCCATGTCCGGCCTCACAAATCCAGACGCGGTTTCAGCAGGTCCAGCCCTTCGCGCAGCGCCTTAAGCGCCTCTTTGTCCCGCATGTGATCCCGGAGGCTTGCATTCAGCCCCCCTTCTGTCGACAGATCCTGAAGGAGGCGCTCAAACCCCACCTCATCATCTGCTGCCATATTGGACAGGAAGCCAGAAAACATGGTCGCGACAAAAGCCTCGGCCATTTTGCTGTCACCCGTCTGATCCGCCAGCCACACCGCTCCCTGCCGCATCTGGTCCAGAATGGGAGAGGCCAGTGCGGAGGCTGCAAAATGTGCATTCAGGGCACGCTCATCGCGGCAAGGGATCAGCCTATTGCGTTCCCCAAACAGCATGGCCAGCTGTGCATTGTCCGGGTAAACCGGCAGCGCAGATCCCCCCGTAGCGATTGAAGGCAATGGAATTGCAATCGCCAGATCCGTCGCCGGAGCACACAGGCGCTGCAGATCGGCAAATGGCAAATCCGTCATCACCGAGATCACGGTCTGTGCAGGATGAAACGAAAGGCCCGGCAGCACATCCTGCGCGACATGCGCCAGCAGGCAGACGAAGACCACATCCGCGCCTGCGGCAATGGCCGCATTTTCAGCGATTTCGACCCCGGCATGTGCCTGGCACAACCGCTCTGCGACCTCACGGTTGCGCGGTGAAATCAGGATCTGATGCCCCTGCCCCGCCAGCCCCGCCACCATGGCAGAAGCAATCGTGCCAGTTCCGATAAAGCCAATACGCGCCACGGAGCTCTCCCTTGCAAGATGGATTTCATGCATTTCAAATCAGATACAAACGCCAGCCGATAGGCAAGCCCCGCCCTAATGTCGCAAAACGTCCATCCTTGTCGTATAATAACGACCACAAAACCCATCTTTCGCTGAAACTGTTGATGTCCGATCCGAAAGGCCCAGCATGAACCCCAGATACGCGTCAGCAGTTTGCCGGGCTTCTCAGCCGGGGCAGCCAAGATGACCGAACGCAGCTTTATCTCAAAAGGGGCGGCCTCTTTTCCGATTGAGCATGAGGGAGGGCCGACAGATATCTATTTTCTGCTCCTGCCCAAAGTGACGATGCTGGCGCTTAGCGCCGCCGTCGAACCCCTGCGCATTGCCAATCAGGTCACCAACAAAGAGCTCTATCGCTGGTTTCTTCTGACCGAGGATGGCCAGGCGATCCGATGTTCAAACGGTATTGCCATTGTGCCGGATTTCGGACTGATCAACCTGCCGAAATCTTCCCTTGCGTTTGTCGTGGCTGGGGTGGAGCCGGCGGATACGACCAGCCCGCGTATTTTGAACTGGATCTCGCGGCAGCGCGCCTTTGGGTGTCGGATTGGGGGGATCTGCACCGGTGCCTTTACCCTTGCCAAGGCCGGGCTCCTCAAGAACCGGGATTTTACGCTGCACTGGGAAAACCAGCCGGCCTTCAAAGAGCATTTCATCGGGCTTCACCCATCGAACAATCTGTTTGAGGTGGATGATGGGGTGATGACATGCGGTGGCGGCAATGCCTCGCTTGACATGATGCTTTACATGATTGAACGCGACCACGGCAAAGACCTGGCTGTGATTATTGCTGACATGTGCATTCACGCCCGGTCCAATACGCGGAAATCCCCCCAGAAATCCGCCTATTCCGAAGCCCTGTCCGTGCGCAACCAGCACCTGATCAACGCGATGCAATTCATGAACACCCAGTTGGAGGAGGGGGTCAGCATGGATGAGGTCGCAGAGCATGTGCAGATCTCAAGACGTCAGCTGGAGCGGCTGTTCAAGCTCTATGTCGGCACCTCGCCCCTGCAGTTTTACGCTGATTTGCGGGTAAAACGCGCCTATGCGCTGCTGAATGAAACCAGCCTGTCGATCACGGAAATCGCCACGGCGTCGGGCTTTACCAGCACCTCGCAACTGGCCAATCAGTTTCGCAAGCGCTATGGGCATTCGCCCTCATCATTTCGCAAGACCTGGCATGATTAATGCTGTCCCCAAACAAAAAGACGGCCCTCGGGCCGTCTTTTCAAATACTCTTGGCTAAAGCGTTTCGAGATGAACTTGAGACACAAGTTGATTTCGAAACGCCCGCAACATCAGTAGGTTTCGAGCATTTCGCCTCATTATTGTGTCTCAATAATAAGTTGAAACACTTTAGGCCAGGTCCAGATAAGCAGGCCCGACAAGCAGACGCTGGCAATCAGGCCTCAACAAACAGACCCTGCGCCTTGACCTTTTCATAGGCCTCATCCAGCGACTTGCGGGCGCGATCAATCAGGATGTCGATTTCATCCGTGGTGATCACCAAGGGAGGTGCAATGATCATCCGATCCCCGACATGACGCATGATCAGGTTGTTTCCGAAGCAGCATTCGCGGGTGATATACCCCACGGTGCCCGCGTCAGAGGCAAACTTGGCGCGTGAGCCCTTGTTCGGGGTCAATGCAAGCGAAGCCATCAGGCCAACAATCTTGGTCTCTCCCACCATCGGGTGGTCGGCGAGCGAATGCCATTTCTCGGCCAGATAAGGCGCGGCCACATTTTTCACATGGTCCACAATGCCCTCTTCTTCGAGAATACGCAGGTTTTCAAGCGCCACCGCGCAGGCCACCGGATGACCGGAATAGGTGTAGCCGTGATTGAATTCGCAGGCATCCAGAACTTTGGCCACCTCGTCCGACACTATCGACGCCCCGATCGGCGCGTAGCCTGACGAAAGACCTTTGGCGACGGTCATGATGTCGGGGCGAATGTTCAGGGTTTGCGAGCCAAACCACTCACCGGTGCGTCCAAAGCCACAGATCACCTCATCAGCGATCAGCAGGATGTCGTATTTGTCACAAATCCGTTGAATTTCAGGCCAGTAGCTGTCTGGCGCAACGATCACGCCACCCGCACCCTGCACCGGTTCAGCGATAAAGGCGGCAACCTTGTCTTCGCCCAGCTCAAGGATTTTCTCCTCCAGTTCGCGGGCGCGCGCCAGACCAAAGGCCTCTGGCTCCATATCGCCACCTTCTGCCCACCAGTTGGGCTGGTCAATGAACGCGATACCGGGAATCGGCAGGTCCCCCTGCCCGTGCATCCCTTTCATCCCCCCCAGCGACGTGCCGCCAATGGTCGAGCCGTGATAGGCGTTCCAACGCGAGATGATGGTTTTCTTTTCCGGCTTGCCTTTCTCGTCCCAATAGGCGCGCACCATACGGATATTGGTGTCGTTCGCATCCGACCCGCCATTGGCATAGAAGACGTGGTTCAGATCCCCAGGCGTCAGCTCGGCCAGTTTCTGCGCAAGCGCGATGGCGGGCACATGGGTGGTTTGGAAAAACGTGTTGTAATAAGGCAGTTCGCGCATCTGCCGGGCGGCCACCTCGGCAAGCTCATCGCGGCCATACCCGATATTGACGCACCACAGACCGGCCATCGCATCTAGGATTTCCTCGCCTTCGCTGTCTTTCAGGTAAACACCATTGGCAGAGGTGATGATGCGTGCGCCTTTTTGGGCCAGTTCATCCCCATTGGTGAAGGGATGCATATGGTGGGCGGCGTCGATGGCCTGCAGTTCCGCAGTGGGTAGATGATTCGTAATTTTTGTCATTCAGGGCACTCCTTTGGCCAGATCAGACCGGTTCTGGCCGTGTCATTCTAAGCTGCCCTCAGAATATGATCAAAATTTTACATGTCAACGGGGGAGGTGAGATATGATCATTTCTTTTCCGCCAGCAGATGCTCGCGCACCTGGGCGATTCCCTGTTCGATATCCCCTCGAATGGCGGTCGCCACCCCCTCTGCGTCCCTGGCCTTCAACGCCTCAAGCGCCTCAGCATGATGATCCGGCATATTTGCCGTTCCATAGCGCCCAAGCACCACGCGCAGCGACGGACCAGCCCGTAGCCAGAGCATGTTGGCAATAGACAAAAGCACATCTGCACCGGCGCGTTCATATAGGTAGGCATGGAAGCGATAATTGTTCTCAAGATAGCCCCGGACATCCCCCCGGTCGATTGCCGCATTCACCCGATCATCCAGTAATACCAGCTGCGCAATGTCGTCTTTACCTATATTTTCAACCGCTTTGCGAGAAAGCTCTGGCTCAACCCCCATACGGGCAAATGCAATTTCATCCCATTGCTTCAGATCGGGCTGCGGCACCGAAACCCGGCGGTTTCCCTTGAAGACCAAAGCGCCTTCCGACGTCAGTCGACGGATCGCCTCACGCACCGGTGTCATCCCCACCTCAAGCTCAGCCACCAAGCCTTGAATGGTTACCGGCTGACCCGGCGCAAGCTCGCCAAAAAGAATCATTTCGCGCAGTTTGCGGTAAACTTTCTGGTGGTCCGGTAACTTGACGGTCTGCTCTGTCACACCCCTCTCCCTTACTTCCAACGGCATAATATCTTTGCCAATTTTGGCCTTGCAGCCCATTCTCATAGACAGAGTAACGCGGCGTATGAAATTTTACCATATTGCGCGAACAGCTTTCTTTTGATCAAATAGAAATCAGCGGGTCAACGCACCCCCACCACAGGGAGACAAAAATGAATCTACATATGCTCAAGCTCAGCACCGCCCTGGCGCTGATCGCCGGCGCAGCCTCAGCCGAGGAAGTGCGCGTCTACAACTGGTCGGATTATATCGACGAAGCGCTTTTGGAAAAATTCGAAGCGGAAACCGGGATCGAGCTGATCTACGACGTGTTCGATTCAAACGAAGTTCTGGAAACCAAGATGCTGGCCGGTGGATCGGGATATGACGTTGTGGTCCCAACCGCCTCCTTCATGGAACGCCAGATTGCCGCGGGTGTCTTCCAGCCGCTTGACCAGTCCAAGCTGAGCAACATGGGCAACATGTGGGATGTGATCGCCAATCGCACCGCGCAGTTTGATCCGGGCAATGCCTATTCCGTCAACTACATGTGGGGCACCACCGGGCTGGGCGTGAATGTCCAGAAAGTTCAGGAAGTGCTGGGCGAAGATGCCCCGATTGACAGTCTTGAGCTGATCTTCAACCCCGCCAATATGGAAAAGCTCGCCGCCTGTGGCGTGCATATGCTGGACGCCCCAGACGAAGTTATCCCGGCGGCACTGACCTATCTGGGGGAAGACCCCAACAGCAATGACAAGGCCGTGATCGAGCGCACCGAAGAGGTCCTCGCCCCGGTTCGCCCCTATATCCAGAAGTTCCACAGCTCGGAATATATCAACGCGCTCGCAAATGGTGACATCTGCGTAGCCTTCGGCTGGTCGGGTGACGTTTTGCAGGCACGCGACCGCGCGGACGAAGCCGAGAACGGGGTCGAAATCGCCTATAACGCTCCGAAGGAAGGGGCACTGATGTGGTTCGACCAGATGGCCATCCCGGCAGATGCTCCGAACCCGGACGCGGCCCATAAGTTCCTGAACTTCATCATGGATGCACAGAACATGGCTGCCGCGTCGAACTATGTTTACTACGCCAATGGCAACTTGGCTTCGCAGGAATTCCTCGAAGAAGATGTGATCGGTGATCCGGCCATCTATCCGACCCCGGCGGCGCTTGAGAACCTCTATGTGAAACGCGCCTACCCGTCCAAGGTTCAGCGGATTGCCACCCGTCTTTGGACCAAGATCAAATCGGGCACCTAAGCCTTCCCCTCTGCGCCCCGTCCAGCGGGGTTCCCATGGTCCGGCGCAGAGGGCTTTTCCCTATTTTCCCCGAGGAACGCCCATGTCTGACGCCGCCCCTGCCCTGGCGCCTGTTTTTGCACCCTGGAACGACCCGGACGCAAAACCGATCATCCAGTTTCAGAATGTCACCAAACGCTTCGGTGACTTCACCGCGATCGACAATCTGACCATCGACATTTACGAGCGCGAGTTCTTTGCCCTGCTTGGTCCGTCTGGCTGCGGCAAGACCACGATGATGCGGATGCTAGCCGGGTTCGAAAACCCAACCGAAGGGGTCATCTCGCTGGACGGGCAGGACATCGCCCCGGTGCCGCCGAACAAGCGCGCCGTGAACATGATGTTCCAAAGCTATGCTCTGTTTCCCCATCTTTCCGTTGCCGAAAACATCGCCTTCGGCCTGAAACGCGACAAGATGCCGAAGGATCAGATCGAAGCGCGTGTCGAAGAGATGCTGAGCCTTGTTCAGTTGAACAAATTCGCCTCACGCAAACCGCATCAGATTTCGGGCGGGCAGCGGCAGCGGGTGGCGCTGGCACGCTCTCTTGCCAAGGCCCCGAAACTTTTGCTTCTGGACGAGCCGCTGGGGGCGCTGGACAAGAAGCTGCGCCAGGACACCCAGTTCGAACTGATGGATATCCAGGAAAAAACCGGAACCACCTTTGTGATCGTGACCCATGATCAGGAAGAGGCAATGACGGTCGCCAGTCGCATTGCAGTCATGGATCACGGCAAGATCATTCAGGTCGACACGCCGTCAAAAATCTATGAGGAGCCGGGATCGGTCTATGTCGCTGACTTTATTGGGGATGTGAACCTGATCGAAGGGAATGTCACCCGCTCAGGTGATGATCACGCGACACTCAGCTGGGCATCCGGTCAGCAGGAACTGATCGGGATTGCCCACGAGGAAATCCCCTTGGGCACCCGTGCCACCCTTGCCGTGCGACCGGAAAAACTCAATATCTCAACGGAGCGCCCAGAGGGTGTGACCAATGCGATCCGGGGCCGCGTGCATGACATCGCCTATCTTGGCAACATGTCCACCTATGTGATCGAAACAGCAGATGGCAACCTGATCAAGGCGCAGGCCGCCAACACCCGCCGCATCGCCCGCCGGGCGATCACCTGGGAACAGGAAGTCTGGCTGTCCTTCACCGATACGGCAGGTGTGGTGTTGGTATCATGAAACGGTTTGCCCTGATCTCGATCCCTTATGTCTGGTTGCTGGTGCTGTTTCTGGTGCCCTTCCTGATCGTTCTGAAAATCTCTCTCTCGGACACCGAATTGTCGATCCCGCCCTATACGCCGCAGCTGGATATCAGCGAAGGCTGGGCCGGGGTAAAGGCGTGGTGGGCCGGGCTGGACATGGAGAATTTTGTCTGGCTGACCGAAGACGATCTTTACTGGAAGGCCTATCTGTCGAGCCTGAAGATTGCCATCACCTCAACCATCCTGACCCTGCTGGTCGGCTTTCCGATTGCCTATGGCATGACGCGCGCGCCGGACGAATGGCGCCCCACGCTGATGATGCTGGTGATCCTGCCATTCTGGACCTCGTTTCTGATCCGCGTCTATGCGTGGAAAGCAATCCTGTCGAACGATGGCTTCCTGACCCAGCCGCTAAATCAATTTCTGCTCTGGACTGGGCTGATCGACGCCCCCCTCGTTATCCTCAACACCAACACCGCTGTCTATATCGGCATCATCTATACCTACCTGCCCTTCATGGTGCTGCCGATCTATTCGGCGCTGGAGCGACTGGACGAAAGCCTGCTTGAGGCGGCTGAGGACCTTGGCTGTTCCCGCCTCTCAGCCTTCTGGCTGGTCACGCTTCCCCTGTCAAAACAGGGCGTTATCGCGGGATCCTTCCTCGTCTTCATTCCAGCGATGGGGGAATATGTTATCCCGGCCCTTCTGGGCGGATCGCAAACCCTGATGATCGGTAAGGTATTGTTTGAAGAGTTCTTCGCCAACCGCGACTGGCCGGTGGCCTCGGCGGTGGCTGTGGTGCTGCTTCTGATCCTGATCATCCCGATTGTCCTTTTTCAGAAAAACGAAGAAAAACAGCGGGAGGCTGGCAAATGAGAAAACTCAGCTGGTTCAATGCGCTCAGCCTGACCCTTGGCTTTGCCTTCCTCTATATCCCGATGCTGATCCTGATCATCTACTCGTTCAACGCGGGCAAGCTGGTCACCGTCTGGTCCGGGTTTTCGTTCAAATGGTATGGCGAGCTGATGCAGAACGAAGCCTTTCTGCAGGCCGCCTGGGTCACGCTGAAAGTGGCGGTGATGTCCTCGACCATCGCCACGGTTCTGGGCACCATGGCCGCCTATGTCATGGTGCGGGCCGGGCGGTTTCGCGGGCGAACACTCTTCTCCGGCATGATCTATGCGCCCTTGGTGATGCCCGAAGTCATCACCGGCCTTTCTCTCCTGCTGCTGTTCATCGCGATTGGACTGGATCGTGGCGTGATGACCATCGTGCTGGCCCATACCACGTTTTCAATGTGTTATGTTTCGGTGGTGGTCAGCTCACGCCTCGTCACCTTCGACCAGTCCCTGGAAGAGGCCGCCCTCGACCTTGGCTGCACCGGTTTCGAGGCCTTCCGCCTTGTCACCTTGCCGATCATCCTGCCGGCGGTGTTCTCGGGCTGGCTGTTGGCCTTTACCCTGTCACTCGATGATCTGGTGATCGCCTCCTTTACATCCGGCCCCTCATCCACAACCCTGCCGATCAAGATCTTTTCAGCCGTGCGCCTGGGGGTTACACCGGAAATCAACGCCCTTTCGACCATCATGATCGGGCTTGTGACCATCGGCGTCATCGCCGCCTCGCTCAGCTCGAAACGGGCCATCGCCCGCAAACAACAAGACGAAAGAGACGCAAACTGATGAGCGATTTTCTGACTGAATATGCCGCCTATTGCGACCAGCATGGCAGGCCTGAACGGATCGAGCTTATGCTCTGCGATGTCAACGCGGTGCTCCGCGGGAAATGGCTGCCCGGCGACGATGAAAAGAAGCTGGCTGAAGGCATGGTGCGCCTACCGATTTCCACCTATGCAGCCAATATCCTGGGGGCAGAAGTGTCTGCCACCGGGCTGGGCATCGTTGTGGGCGACCCGGATGGCCGGATCGTGCCCATTCCCGGCACCATGAAGCCCGTCCCCTGGGCTAAGGGGAACATGGCGCAAATTCAGGTTGAGATGCTCGACCCGGAAACCGGTGAGCTCAGCGAGCTGTCCTCACGAAAGCTGCTGTCAAACATGGTCGACAGGTTTCATGAAAAAGGCTGGCATCCCGTGCTGGCAAGCGAACTGGAATTTTATCTGATCCAACCCCGCAACAGCGAAGACGAGGCCCCAACCCCCCCCGTCCGCAGCCCCGATGCGCAAAACTACGATCTGGAAGTTCTGGAACGTATGAAAGATGTACTCGACGAAATACTTGAGGCCTCGGCCATTCAGGGTCTCGCCACGGACACATTGATCGCCGAATATGGCCCCGGCCAGTTCGAGGTGAATTTCCACCACACCGATGATGTTCTAAAGGCCGCCGACACCGCGCTGCTGTTCAAACGCCTGGTGCGCGGGGTTGCGCGCAATCATGGGCTAGAAGCCACCTTCATGGCCAAGCCCTATGCCGATTTCCCCGGCAATGGCATGCATCTTCACGCCTCGGTCGTGGATGCAGATGGGAAAAACATCTTTGATGATGGCAGCCCAAAGGCCTCTGACACGCTCCGCGCTGCGGTCGGTGGTACGCTAGACACCATGCGTGACCTACAGGCGATTTTCGCCCCACATCTGAATTCCTATCGTCGCTATCGCCCCATGAGCTTTGCGCCCTCGGCCCCGGATTGGGGCTATGACAACCGCGCCGCCGGCGTGCGTTTGCCAGAAATCAAGGGCCCCGCCGCCCGCTTGGAACACAGGATCGCGGGGGCAGACGTGAACCCCTATTTGGTCATCACCGCCATTTTGGGGGGCATGCTGCACGGGCTGGAAACCAAACCGGACCTGCCATTGCCCTTGGATGACCCAAATGCCGAAACCGCCCCCCGTCTGACAGCCGATTGGATCCGCGCCGTCGACCGTTTCTCACAATCCGATATTGCGGCTGAGATCTTTGGCAAGCGATACCGCGATATTTATTCTGCGATCCGGCTTGATGAAATCGACCAATTGACCAATGAAATCAGTCAGGTGGAATATCGCGCCTATCTCGGGCGGCTATAACAGCACGGAAGGCAGGCATCTTTGATCCTGCCTCCCCTCATATTTCTGGTCAAAAATATCCTGGGGTGAATTGGTCCCGAAGGGATCAAGAGGGGCAGCGCCCCTCCTCATGCATTTCTGACCGACGACGTCCTCGAAGTAATCCCCGCAAGCTTTGCAGATGGTCAGGCAAAAAGCCCCTTATAGGTCTCTCGCATCACATTCTTCTGCACCTTGCCCATCGTGTTGCGCGGCAGGGCCTCAACCAGCACAAACCGCTTGGGCTGCTTGAACTTGGCAAGCTTGCCGTCAACGCCCGCCCGCAGTTGATCCGTGTCCAGCGTGACGCCTTCCTGAGGCACCACAACCGCCACAACCGCCTCGCCGAAATCCTCATGCGGCACCGCAATCACCGCACTTTCCAGCACGCCCGGCAAATCATCAATCACCCCTTCCACTTCCTTCGGATATACATTGAACCCGCCGGTAATGATCAGATCCTTGCCACGACCAACAATGGTCACATAGCCGTCTTCATCCACAAACCCGAGATCTCCGGTGATAAACCATCCATCCGCGCGCAGCTCTTCCGCCGTTTTTTCCGGCATCTGCCAGTAGCCCGCAAACACGTTATCGCCGCGCACTTCGAGCACGCCAATCTCGCCAGTGGGCAGGGTCTCTCCGCTCACCGGGTCGCAGATCTTCAACTCCACCCCGGGCAAAGGAAACCCGACTGTGCCCGCACGGCGCGCGCCCTCGTAAGGGTTCGACGTGTTCATATTGGTTTCGGTCATGCCGTAACGTTCCAAAATCGAATGCCCGGTCACTGCGCGCCAGCGATCATGGGTTTCGGCCAGAAGCGGCGCAGAGCCCGACACGAACAGTCGCATGTTCCTCGCCGCTGCCCCCAGGCGCGGATCCTTCAACAGCCGGGTATAGAAGGTCGGCACCCCCATCAGCGCCGTCGCCGTGGGCATCGCCTCAATGATTGCCTCTGCGTCAAAGCCGCCCATGAAAATCGCCTGTGCGCCGGCCATCAGGGTGACATTCGTCGCCACAAACAGCCCGTGCGTATGAAAGATCGGCAGCGCGTGGATCAACACATCCTTGTCCGTGAACTGCCAGTAATCACGCAGCACCTCGGAGTTCGAGGCCAGCGCCCGATGCGTGAGCATCGCCCCCTTGGAACGCCCTGTCGTGCCCGAAGTATAGAGGATCGCCGCAAGATCCAATGCCTCGCGCGGCACCGCCTCAAACCCCGGTGCCTCAGCATCCCGCGCGGAGACAAGGCTCCCCGCTCCGCCCATGCCAAGGGTCAGCACATGGGCCACACCGCAGTCGTCTGCCACCGGGGTCATCTCATTCAACCGCTTGGGATCACAGACAAACACCCGCGGACAGGCATCACCAAGGAAATAGCGCACTTCTTGGGCCGTATAGGCGGTGTTGAGCGGCAGGAACACAGCCCCCGCCAGCACCGTGCCCACGTAAAGCTCCAGCATCGGCACCTCTTTTGGCGTCTGCACAGCAACCCGATCGCCTGGCTCCACCCCCAATCGCACCAAGGCCGCGGCCATCCGCTCGGCATTGGCCCAGAACGTCCCGTAGGTGGTCTCGGCCCCGCTGGAAAAATCGGTCAGGAACGGGGCATCATGGCGACCATCGGAGGCTTGGGAAATGGCGTGGGCGAGGTGGTTGGCATCATACATGAGGGGCTCCGAAATCTGGCAATTTATCGCGGTTTGCACGAGGGTTAGCGGCTGGGCGTCACCGGGTCAATCGGACCATTCGGCCCGCCCAGCGCCTCTTCAATCCATTTCGCAACTGATAAAAGCTTCGCCTCACCACGCGGCGGGCCGATCAGCTGCAAGCCAACAGGAAGGCCATCGCTGGAAAACCCCACCGGGATCGACATCGCCGGCAGGCCAGCCGTGGTGGCAAGGAAGGCAAAGCGCAGCCAGTCCATGTATCCGCTCAGGCTCTGTCCGCCGACCTCCCGCACCCATTCTTCGCTTTGTGCATGAGGCATATTGCCCACCACCGGGCAGGCAAGCACATCGTAGCGATCGAGAAACACCCGCATATTGTCATAAATAAGCGAGCGCCCCAGCTGGGCCTCGGCAAATTCCTCGGCGCCCAGCGACAGCCCATAGGCAAGGTTGTCGCGCAGGGTGGGTTTGAAATGACGTGTGAGGGATTTGGGCGCTTTGGCGAAATTCGCGGTCCACATGAAGCCGCGCAGCTGGTGGTAGGTGCGTTCCAGATTGGGCAGCGCCGGGCAGGCCTCTTCCACTTCGGCCCCAGTCTGGTCAAGCCTAGCCATGGCGCGTGCCAGATGGTCCGCCATATCCGCATCCACAGGCGCAAAGCCCCCCAGATCCGGCGCCCAGCCAATCCGGGGGGCAAGAGGTGTCTGGATTGCTTCCTGATACGGGGTATCGGGCGGAGGAAAGGACAATGGCGCGCGCGGGTCAAACCCGCACATAGCGTCCAGGAACAGGGCACAATCGGTGACGGATCGGGCCATGGGCCCCTCGACACCTTCGCCGACAAAGCCCGTCAGGGACGATTTGGCCACCAGCCCCGGCGAGGTGCGCAATCCGACCACCCCGCAATAGGCCGCTGGGGTGCGCAGGCTGCCGCCGTGATCGGATCCATGGCTCAGCCAGAGCGCCCCTGTCGCCAGTGACACCGCCGCACCGCCGGATGACCCGCCCGCGTTGCGCCGCGTGTCATAAGGGTTGAACGTTGCGCCAAACACCTCATTGAACGTGTTCCCACCCGCACCGAATTCCGGCGTGTTGGTCTTGCCCATCACCAGCGCGCCACGCCTCTCCAGCCGTGTGACAAGCGGGTCACTTTCGGCTGGAACATTCGCGGCCAACCCCTTGGTGCCGAAAGTGGACCGGACACCTGCAACCGGGGTGAGGTCTTTGATGCCAATTGGCAGACCCGCAAGATCCCCCGGGTGATCGCTGGGCCTGAGCGACATGACCTGCGCGCGGGCGCGCGTTGAGCAGCGCACCGGCACCGCATTCACGGCGGGATCCACCTGATCCATCCGGGCCTCGGCGGCCGAGATCAGTTCGTCCGGGGACAGCTTGCGCGCCTTCAGCAAGGCCACCACCTGATGCGCTTCCATCGCACACAGATCTGATCCGGTATATGCCATTCTGCCCTCCTGTTTTGCGCAGTGTAACGCCCCGGGGTCAGCTTTCAATCGGTTCGATCAGCGCGGGGCCGGAGGCGCGATTGGAGTTCACCTCCTGCCCGACCGGGTGCATTTTCAAAAGCCCCGGTTCGGGGGGCACCATAAGCCGGGCCGCGCCATGACCTTCTTCGCCCAGCCATTTCCCCTGTCCCAGATCCCGGCACACACCAAGGGGGTTCCATCTGCCCTTGTGACATAATTAGGGGCGGCGAGTGCTGCCCTCGCGAAACCATTCGTAAAACCCGTCCATCGGGATCAGGCAGCGCCGGGCGCGACAGGCGGCACGAAACGCGGGTTTCTCCGCAATCGTTTCCGCGCGGGCATTGATCAGGAGCGGCCCATCACGCTCAGACTTATACCAAGATGGCCGGAACCCCAGCACATCGCGGACAGGCGCCGCGCACCTCCCATCAATGAAATCACCGACACCTGGCTGGTTGGGCAGACGTCGAAGGTTTCATGTGCAGGCAGGTCATTTGACGAGCTCGCCTTGAACAGCCTGGCCATCGCATCCGGGGGCAAAGTTGTGGCAATACGCCCGCACATGGCCTGCTAAAGCGTTTCGGGATAAACTTGAGACACGTGTTTATTCCGAAACGCCCACGACATTGATATCTCTTGCAGCGCTTCGGTTTTGCCCAGTGTTTTTGCCCTGTGTCAGGTTAAAACCGAAACGCTTTAGCGCACCGATTTGCGGGCGATGTCAATTCTCGCCTCCATCATGGACATCTCTTTCATGATGTCGCGGCGGCGGGTCCGGTCGCCCGTTTCAGCCAGTTCATCGCGCAATTTCTGCAACATGCGCGACAATGACACAAACTCCGGCACCGCGCCGTTTTCCCGGATCAATCGGTTGATCAGCGCAGCCTCGGGGTCGCCCTCCAGATCAAGCGGCTTGCCTGCCCCTTCGAGGTTGTCAAAGTCGCCCGCCTCTTCTGCGGCGCGGATTTTTTGATTGATGAGGTCTATGAGCGGATGATCCATGGTGGGAGTTTAACGCGCATTCTGATGATCGCAAAGACGCGGGTCTGTGCAGGGCGCTGAAAAGCTGGCACCTGACGGGCGAGAATACTAGTTTTCTAGTTTTCTAGTTTTCTAGTTTTCTCAAAAAACATCGCCAGCCAAGTCGTCCCATCAACAAGGAAGGGCAGGATTTCTCCAGCCCTTCCTAACGTCATCGAAACAGGATTTTCCGATGATTATTTTTGGGTGATGCGCCCATCCAGCATCGGTGTCACAGGTGTCATCCGAGCCATGTATTCAGCAGTCACATCAGCAAGGTCCGGACCAAAATCATAGGCATTCTGCGCATCGCGGAACATCTTGTATCCATCCCCCCCATTGCGCACATAATTGTTGGAAACGACCCCATATACCTTTGCAAGATCAATAGGTTGCCCACCGACCATTACATCTGACACCCGTTCCCCCGCCGGTTTTGACACATCAAAGGCAAAGCTCATCCCCGCCACTTGCGGGAAGCGCCCGGCGCCCTCCTCATGCTTGCTCACGCCATTTTCGAGCGCGGCCACAATGGTTGCCCCATCCACCTGGAAGGTCGAGAGCGTATTTTGGAACGGAAGCACGGTCATCACTTCCCCCATGGTCACATCCCCCGCATCAATAGAGGCACGAATACCGCCACCGTTCTGGATTGCAATCTCGATGCCCTGATCCTTCACCCGGTCCAGCATGGCGTCAGCAATAATATTGCCCATGGTGCATTCCATCAAACGGCAAGATACCCGTTCGCCATCAATTGCCTCGGCAGAACTGGCCACCACCTTGTTGCGGATCTCGTCGAGCGGCTTGGCAGCCTGCGCGATGCGTGCGGCAGTGTCTTCATCCTCAGAGACCGAGGCGTCGAGCAACATCAAATCGCCGCCAGCGGCCTGGACATTGCCGTCGTCATCAAAAGAAATATCGAGCACGCCCAGAAACTTACCATAAGCATAGGCCTGCACGATCGGCACGCCGTTCACGTAGGTCGGGTAAGACCCTTCTGCGCGCTCGTGGGTATTCGACAAGAGCGTGTTGGAGTGCCCCCCCACGATCACGTCAACGCCGGTGGTTTCCGTCGCAACGCGCTTGTCCACAACAAAGCCGGAATGCGACAGCACGATGATCTTGTTGACCCCCTGTTCGGT
Source organism: Aliiroseovarius crassostreae (assembly GCF_001307765.1). Lineage (GTDB taxonomy): Bacteria > Pseudomonadota > Alphaproteobacteria > Rhodobacterales > Rhodobacteraceae > Aliiroseovarius > Aliiroseovarius crassostreae. The sequence continues at coordinate 804,988 of NZ_LKBA01000004.1, read as the reverse complement.
CAGCCTGTCAACTTCCTGTTGCACGGCGCCGACCGGGTCGCTGAAAATGACATTCGGGCCCGGCGAGGCAAGCTCGTCGGTGTCCTGCGGGGTCAGGCCAATCAGGCCAATCTTCTCGCCGCCCCGTTCGATTACGGTGGATTTCGCCAGCTTTTCATGGAGCAAAGGCTCGCCCGAAACATCTGCATTCGACATCAGCACCGGGAAATTCACCGCATCCATGAAGCCACGCAGCACCTCCGGGCCGTCGTCAAACTCGTGGTTGCCCACGGTCATCGCGTCATAGCCCATCTTGTTCATCATCTCGGCGGCCAATTTCCCCTTGTAATAGGTGTAAAACAGCGTGCCCTGAAACTGGTCGCCACCATCAACAAGGATGGAATTGTTAGTCTGCGCGCGCGCTTCGGCAATGGCCGACACAAGGCGGGCAGAGCCACCGAAACACTTGCCATCTGTGTTGTCCTCGGCCGAGCAACCGCTGTCATATTTGGAAATCGGCTCAAACCGTGCGTGAAAATCATTGGTGTGCAGAACGGTCAAGGAATAGTCCGCAGCGGCTGCACCCGCGCCCAGCGCCAAAGCGGCAACAGTGGTCAGGAAATGTTTCATATCAGGTTCCCCCTGGAATTTTGATCTGCCGAAAGACTGGCCCGAGTCGGACACCTTGTCAAAGCCGTGGCACGACTTCCGCAACGGTAAGTAGATCACTTTCCGCCCCGGACCAAGCCGCTACGGGCAGAAAAATTTTGTTAACAATCCAGAAAATCCCCTTATCATCGACAGGACATTCCCTTCAGGCCCACCTGACCGCCCCACCTGACCGCAAAGGATCCGACATATGAACCGCTACCCCCGTGACATGCGCGGACACGGACAGTTTCCACCCAACCCGCAATGGCCGAACGGGGCCCTGATCGCGGTGCAATTCGTGCTGAACTACGAAGAGGGCGGTGAAAACTGCCTGCTGCATGGTGATGCGGCGTCCGAGGCCTTCCTGTCCGACATTCCCGGTGCCGCCGCCTGGTCAGGGCAACGTCACTGGAACATGGAATCGATCTATGAATATGGCGCACGTGCTGGTTTCTGGCGGCTGCACCGCCTGTTCATCGAAGCGGGAATACCCCTGACCATCTATGGTGTGGCCACCGCACTTGCGCGCAGCCCGGAACAGGTGGCCGCGATGAAAGCCGCCGGATGGGAAATCGCGTCACACGGGTTGAAATGGGTCGAGCACAAGGACATGCCCGAGGCGGAAGAGCGGGCACAAATCGCCGAAGCCATTCGCCTGCATAGCGAAGTGGTCGGGGAACCGCCGCGAGGCTGGTATACCGGACGCTGTTCGGCCAACACCGTGCGGCTGGTCGCTGAGGACGGCAGGATTGACTATATTTCAGACAGTTACGACGATGACCTGCCCTATTGGCGCCGCTTCGCAGAACGGGACCAATTGATCATCCCCTATACGCTGGAAGCCAATGACATGCGATTTGCCACCGCCCCCGGCTGGGTCACGGGGCGGGATTTTGAAGACTACCTGACCGACAGTTTCGATACGCTTTACGCCGAAGGCACCGCCGGGCGCCCCTCGATGATGACTGTTGGCCTGCATTGCCGCCTTGTGGGCCGGCCCGGGAAAATTTCCGGGCTGAAGCGGTTTATCGACCATATTCAGTCACATACCGGGGTCTGGTGTCCGCGCCGGATCGAGATCGCCGAGCATTGGGCCAAAACCCATCCTCCCTCTCGTTTCGAACGCCCCAGCCAGATGAGCCGGGACCGGTTTGTCGAGTGTTTCGGGGGCATTTTTGAACATTCCCCCTGGGTGGCAGAGCGTGCTCATGGGTTGGAACTTGGCCCCGCCCATGACAGCGCAACCGGTCTGCACAACGCCCTGTGCCGCAGCTTCCGCGCCGCTTCAGACCAGGACCGTCTGGGTGTTCTGAACGCACATCCCGATCTGGCCGGCAAACTCGCCGCTGCCGGGCGCCTTACGGCTGAGAGCACATCCGAACAAGCCTCCGCCGGGCTGGATCTTCTGACCGATACGGAGCGGGAAACCTTTACCCGGCTGAACCGGGACTATGTCGAAAAACATGGCTTCCCCTTTATCATTGCGGTGCGTGACCACGACAAATCCTCAATCCTTGCCGCGTTCCGGCGCCGCCTTGAACAGGCAAGCCACGCGGAGTTTCAGGAAGCCTGCAGACAGGTGGAGCGCATTGCAGAATTTCGCCTGAAGGACCTCTTGGCATGAGCCCGCGCGAGGTCATTGCCCAGCCCTTGACGGCAGATCAGTTTTCCCCGTTTGGCGATGTGATCGAACGCGGAGCAGCCCCGCGGCCGATCAATGCCGGAATGTGTGACCGGCATCATGATCTGGCCCAGCTGGATTTCGGAACCGGGCGCGCCGGGATCAGCCTGTTTGATGGTCAGGCCCGCAGGTTTCCCTATCGTCTGGATCTGGTCGAGCGGCACCCGGAAGGATCGCAGGCGTTCATCCCCCTCAATGGCGTGCCTCTTCTGATCACCGTCTGCCCGGATGAAGGCGGCCGCCCAGGCACGCCACGCGCCTTCATGATGGCGCCGGAACAGGCCATCAATCTGCATCGCGGCACCTGGCACGGGGTTCTGGCCCCGATCGACGCGCAGGGGCTTTATGCGGTTGTGGATCATATTGGCCCGGCCCTGAACCTCGAAGAACATCTGTTCAAGATCCCCTGGATCATCTTGCCCCCGGCCCAAAGCGTTGCAAAAAAAGGCTCGGGGCGCTAGCAGGGGCGCAATTTCAAGGGAAAACACGACGGTTTGGCGGGGGTCACATGAAAATCAGCATCGAAGACAGGATCGAACAGCGTGTTCTCGAAGCGATTGCCGAACGCCGCCTGCCCCCCGGGGCCAAGCTGGGGGAGCAGTTGCTCAGTGATATTTTCACCTGCAACCGGGCCAATGTGCGCCGGGCGCTGGCCTCGCTTGCAGCTCAGAATGTGGTTGACCTGATCCCCAATCGCGGGGCCTTTGTCATCTCGCCTTCCCCCCGGGATGCCAAAGACGTCTTTCAGGCCCGCCGCGCAATCGAGCGAACCATCGTGACAGCCGCATGCGATCATGCAACAGACACGGATCTGTCCGCATTGGCGGATATTATCGCCAATGAGGACGCCGCGCGGGACGCGGGTGATGAGACACAAATTCTGCGCCTGTCATCAGAGTTTCACCTGCGCATCGCTGACGTTGCGGGAAACAGTGTTCTGACCCGCTTCCTCACCGACCTGACCATGCGCTCTGCCCTGATTATCGGGCTTTACGGCCATAACGGCCCGTCCCATTGCGACCGGGGTGAACACCGCCGTATTCTGGCCGCGCTGGCCGCTCGGGACAAAGCGCAACTGATTGCGGAGATGGAACGCCACCTGTCTCATCTTGAGGCCGATCTGGATTTCTCACGCCTGTCGGAAAAGCAAGTGCCCCTGGAAGAGATCCTGCAACCCTGACCTGCCCCAGAACCACCTCAGACCTGCCGCAACCCCATATGGCGGTTGACATCTTTGTAAAGGAGATAGCGGAAGGGCCCCGGCCCCCCCGCGTAACAGGCTTGCGGGCAAAAGGCGCGCAACCACATGAAATCGCCAGCTTCGACCTCAACCCAATCCTGATTGAGTCGGTAAACGGCTTTCCCTTCAAGCACATAAAGGCCATGCTCCATGACATGGGTTTCGGCAAAGGGGATCACGCCACCGGGCTGAAACGTGACAATATTCACATGCATGTCATGGCGCAGATCTTCGGGATCGACAAAACGCGTGGTGGCCCAGGCACCATCCGTATCAGGCATCGGTATCGGCGTGTGATCCTGTTCATTCGTCACAAAGGCTTCGGGTGGGGAAATCCCGTCAACATGCTGATAGTTCTTTCGAATCCAATGAAAGCGCAGCGGGGTCGATCCACAGGCACGCACGCTCCAGACCGCATCCGGTGGAAGATAGGCATAGCCACCTTCCATAAGTTCATAGCTGTCGCCTGGGAGGGTGAGCCGCATGGTGCCTTCCACCACAAACAGCACCGCCTCTACATTTGCTTCAGTCTCGGGATGGTCCGATCCTCCTCCGGGAACCACCTCGGCTATATACTGCGAAAAGGTCTCGGCAAAGCCCGACATCGGACGCGCCAGAACCCAAAACCGCGCCCCGTCCCAATGCGGCAGTTTCGAGATCACGATATCCGAAAACGTTCCGCGCGGGATCACCGCATAGGCCTCGGTAAACATGGCGCGATCTGTCAATAACTGGGTCTGCGGCGGCAACCCGCCTTTCGGAGAGTAATAGCTGGGTTTGGACATGGGCTTGGACCTCAAGAAACAGGGGCGATGCGCCCATTGTTAACAAAAAACCGGCCACCCGAAAGCCCATTCCTGCACAAATGCCCCCTCAGACCAACACGCCTTGCTTGACGGGCGCGCTGCCACTTGGCATGTGGAGCGCATGTTGATCTACAAAATCCTTCGGGCCGAGGAATGGACCTCTTTTCAATCTGCCGGCCAGACCAGTGGTGCCCCTGTCGATCTTGCCGACGGGTTCATCCACTTTTCCACCGCCACACAGGCACGAGAAACCGCCGCCAAGCATTTCAAAGGCGAAGACGGGCTGGTTCTGGTGGCGTTTGACGCAGAGGCCATGGGGGACGCTCTGAAATGGGAGCCGTCGCGGGGCGGCGATCTGTTTCCGCATCTCTACCGCGACCTCGCCTTGTCCGAAATCCACTGGCAAACCTCCCTCCCACTTGGCCCGAACGGCCATGAATTCCCGGAGAAAATGAAATGAACCTTGTCGAGAAACTGGCCCTCAAGGCGTTGCACCAGACCGATCCGGAACGCGCGCATACGCTGTCACTGTTGGCCCTGCGCGCAGGTGTTGTGCCCCTTGCGGGGGATGTGACCAGCGACCGTCTCAAGACCAGTTTCTGTGGGATGGACCTCTTGAACCCGGTTGGCCTTGCCGCCGGATATGACAAGAACGCACAGGCGGTGTCACAGCTGACACAAGCGGGGTTTGGCTTTGTCGAAGTCGGCGCCATCACCCCCCGCGCCCAGCCCGGCAACCCGAAACCACGGCTTTTTCGCCTGACCGAAGACCGGGCGGTCATCAACCGCTTCGGTTTCAACAATGAAGGCATGGACGCCGCAGCCGCGCGCCTCGCCCGCCGGGATCGCCGCCGCCCAGTGCCCGTGGGGTTGAACCTTGGCGCCAATAAAGACAGCGAAGATCGCGCCGCCGATTTCGCCAAAGTGCTGGAATGCTGCGGGCCGCATCTCGATTTCGCAACCGTGAATGTCTCCTCTCCCAACACGGAAAAACTGCGTGACCTGCAAGGGGCCGACGCCCTGCGTGGATTGCTCAGCGGGGTGCAGGAGGTGCGGGGTGGTCTCGACAAATACATCCCCGTCTTCCTGAAAATCGCCCCCGATCTGAGCGATGCGGAACTGGCCGAAATTGTCGAGGTTGCGCTGGAGGTCAAGATCGACGCGGTGATCGCCACCAATACCACGCTTTCACGTGAAGGTCTGAAAAGTGCCCATAAGGACGAAACCGGCGGCCTGTCCGGCGCGCCTTTGTTCGAAAAATCCACCCGGGTGCTGGCCCGGCTTTCGAAACTGAGCGATGGGAAACTGCCGCTCATTGGCGTGGGGGGCATCTCCTCTGCCGAACAGGCCTATGCCAAGATCCGCGCAGGTGCCTCTGTGGTGCAGCTTTATTCCGCGCTCGCCTATCAGGGCCTCAGCCTGGTGGAAGAGGTGGCCCGCGGGCTTGATGCCCTGCTGACACGGGATGGGTTCACCAAGGTCAGCGAAGCGGTTGGCACCGGGCGGGAGGACTGGCTATGAGCGTCACAATCTGGCACAATCCCCGCTGCTCCAAATCACGCCAGACCCTGGCGCTGGTGGAAGAGCGCACCGCGGTGAACATTCGCAAATATCTCGACGATGCCCCCAGCGCAGATGAAATCCGAGCAGCCTGCGCCGCACTCGACCTGCGCCCGATTGACATGATGCGCAAGGGCGAGGGGATTTTCAAAGAGCTGGATCTGTCTGCCGACACGTCAGACGACGACCTGATCGCCGCCATGGCGGCTCATCCGATCCTGATCGAACGTCCGATTGTGTTTGCAAATCAGACCGCCCGCATCGGTCGCCCCCCGGAAAGCGTTCTCGATATCCTCTGAGCTGCCATTTTCTTCCCCGCCGGAGGCATAAGGCAGGCCGAGCGCAGCGAGGCCCCTGCCCGCCGCAGGCGGTGACCGTCAGGTCACATCCCACCCACGCCCAAAAGCGTTTCGGAATAGACTTGAAACACATGTTCATTCCGAAACGCCCACGGCAAATCTCTCTTACGGCGTTTCGACTTTTCTCCGCCTCGTGCTAAAGCCGAAACACTTTAAACCACCGGCCTGACCGATCGCTCCAACACCGGATAGCGCCACAAAAGCGTCGCCCCACGTGCAACAAAGCTGATCAGCAGGGCCAGCCAAAGCCCGTGATTGCCCAGCAAGGGAAACAAGATCGCAAGCGACAATGCATAAATCACCACGGACAGCGCCATCATGTTGCGCATTTCCCTGCTGCGTGTGGCCCCAATGAAGATCCCGTCCAACATGAAGCTTGGCCAACCAAGAAGCGGGGCAAACACCATATAGATCAGATAGGTGTCAGCGGTGGCCTGCACATCGGGTGCCGTGGTCATTGTGGCGATGCCCCAGGGGCCTGCCAGCCAGAATATCATCGCCAGCACCAGCGAAACGCCTGCGGCCCACCAACTGGTCATCACAGAAGCCCTCCGTAGAACATGCACTCGCCTGCCTCCCACCGCCTGCCCGACAAAGCTCTCTGCCGCCAGCGCAAACCCGTCCAGCGCATAAGCCGTGACATAGACAAACTGGATCAACACCTGGTTGGCGGCCAGTTCCACATCGGAAAGCTTTGCTCCAAAGAACATGAAGCTGATGAAAATGGCCTGCAGCAGAAGCGACCTGATCAGAATGTCGGAATTGACTGCCGCCATATGTTTCAGAACCACGGCATCAAGGATCCGGCGCGGGTCGGCCCATCCAGGGCGGGCAAACACCTCGCGGCACAGAAACAGGCCAAGGGCAAAGCCGAGGACTTCGGCCATCAGCGTGGCCAGCGCCACCCCCTCGATCCCCCAGCCCATCCCCAGCACAAACCACAGATCCAGCAAGATATTAACCGCATTAGTCACAAGCTGCAGGGCAAGCACCGCGCGGGTGCGCTCCAGCGCAATCAACCAGCCTGTCATGGCGTATATCCCAATCGCGACAGGCGCTCCGAAGATCCGTATCTGTAGATAGGATCGCGCCAGCCCCTCAACCTCGTCCGAGGCGGGCGCAATCTGGAAGGCAGCCCAGATCAGAGGCCCTTGCAACACGATCAGGGCCGCCCCCGCAACAAGCGCCACCAGCAGGCCACGTGTCAGCATCGCCGCGACTTCCGCCATATTTCCTGCCCCATGGGCCTGGGCCGTCAGCCCGGTTGTCCCCATACGCAGAAAGCCAAAGACCCAAAACAGCGCAGACAGGATCGCGGCCCCGATGCCAACCGCACCGATTGGTGCGGCCTGCCCCAGTTGGCCAATCACACCCGTGTCCACCAGCCCCAGAAGCGGCACGGTCACATTGGACAGGGTGATCGGCAGGGCAAACTTCAGAACCCGGCGATGGGTCAGGGTCACAGGATCCTGTGCGGGCATGTCAATTCGGAGAAGGCATCAGGAAGTGCCCGGTGGCCTGGGCAAACAGCTTTTGCCGATTGTCCTGCCACGCCTCGACATGCACCGAAGCATAGCGCCGACCGGAACGCACCACCCGCGCCCGGGCATAGGCATCACGCGGCAGGCCCGATCGCAGATAGTCAATGGAAAAGTCGATGGTCTTCGGAAGGTAGGCAAGGACATTCCCGGGCTGCTCTCCCGGATCCAGAAGCCCTGCCTCCATATCCGCCCAGATACTGACCCAGGTGAGTTCGATCACCGCTGCCGTTTCCAGAAAGGCCGCGATCACGCCGCCATGGATGGCAGGCAGCATCGGGTTTCCGATCAGCTTTTCCGCGAAGGGCAGGATTGCGGTGAGTTCATCCCCGTGCCGCTCCAACTCGATCCCGAGGAACTTGATATAAGGCACACCGTTCACCAGCGCGGACAGGGTGCTGTCACGGCGATGTTTGACAATTTCAACCGGTTCGGGGCGGGGGCGCTTGGGGGTGCTCATGACACGGCCTCGGTCGATTTGCGTTTCGGATCGCCATCTGCGGTGAACGCCCCGGTGGCGGTTGCCACCGGGCGCTCCGTATCTTCATCCAGTGCCACGGCCCGCACGAAGGCGACGGAGCGGGTGACGTGGTAGCAGGTGGCGCGTGCGGTGATTTTCTGACCGGGTGTTGCCGGTCGCATATAATCAATGCGCAGATCAATGGTGGCGGTGATATCAGGGGCGCGTGGATGGCTCATCACTGCGGCTCCACAACAGGTGTCCAGCACCGCAGACACGGCCCCCCCATGGATCACGCCACTGCGCGGATCTCCGACAAAGGCCTCATTGTAAGGCATCGAAATCACCGCCTCCCCATCGCCGATATCCTCCAGCACCATGCCCAGCGCCCGGCAATGGGGGATCGCTTCGGTGAATTGCCGCGCAATTTCCGCCTTCTTCTCCTGGGGCAGAGCTTTGATCATGGGGCATTTCCCTTTCTTAGCCGTCCCCTGTTTATTGGCGCTTGCCTTTTGTGGAGCAAGCCCTTAGTTTTGCATTTGCGAATTATTCTCAATTGCAGGAGCGCCATATGGCCGCCACAACCACCCTAACCGCCCCGTTTGGGGAGTTGCGTCCCAAGCGCCTGTTTGTTCTGGTAGTGCTGCTTGTGCTGGCCATCGCGCCGGGGGAATTGGGTGAGTTGACCCGTTCGCTGATGACAGATGCCTATGTGCAGGTCTCGGTTTTTGTGGCCACCACATTGCTGCTGTTTTATGGCGCGGAACGCCTGTTCCGCTTCAACATCGGCGATGCATTGTCCAATGCCCGGGCGGCTCAGGTGCCACTGGCGGCATTGCTCGGGGCAACTCCGGGATGCGGCGGCGCTGTTGTTGTGGTTGCGGCCTATTCCTCAGGTCACGTGGGGTTTGGCGCGGTTGTCGCCACGCTGACGGCCACGATGGGGGATGCGGCGTTTCTGCTGCTGGCGACGCGACCGGATGCGGCCCTTGTTGTCCTGCCGCTGTCCTTTGTGGTCGGGATCCTGTCCGGCTGGATTGTGGATCGGTTCAACAAGATCGAATTTCGCAGCCCCGGCACTGGCAGCTGTGAACTGGCACCGCGCATCGGCAAGACCCGCCCGCAGGACATGGCCTATCTCGTGATTGCGGCCCCCGGTCTGATTGTCGGTGTTGGCCAGCTGATGCAGGTTGAGGTCACCCACCCTCTGGGGATTCCGGTTCTGTGGATCGCCATGGCGGGCACCTTTCTGGGGTTATTCATCTGGGCCACCTCCTCATTGCAGGCAATGACCAACGCCAAGGACAACCCGATCACACGGATGGCCGAAGAGACCAGTTTCATCTCGGTCTGGGTGATCGGGGCCTATCTCGCCTATGACTATCTTGCGCTTTATACGGGGGTGGATGTGGCCGTGATGTTCGAAACTGTCGCGCCTCTCCTGCCGCTGATGGCGATTGTGATCGGGTTTGTGCCCGGCTGCGGCCCTCAGGTTCTGGTGACGACGCTTTACCTGAATGGTGCCGTTCCGTTTGCGGCCCTGATGGGCAACGCGATTTCCAATGACGGAGACGCCCTGTTCCCGGCCATTGCGCTAAACCCCAAGGCGGCGGTGATTGCCACGCTCTACTCGGCCGTGCCTGCCCTGATCCTGGCCTATGCGTTCTATTTCCTCGCTCCGGGCTTCATGAACTGACCCTTCTGTGAGGCAGATCTTTCGGGGGATCCCATAACGGGGTCCCCTTTTTTGCAGATTTTGCTCAATATTTTGCGCATAGCGTAGTTCTACAGAATTGCGCTGCAGTGCAGAAAGCGTTACCAATGAGGACGAACCGCAACAGCAAGGATGTCCCATGTCTGACGAACGCCTCACCTTCAAAGAAATGTGTGCCAAGTTTGACGTGACTCCACGGACGCTCAGATATTACGAATATATCGAGCTTCTGGCACCGGAAAAGGAAGGGCGGTCGCGGTTTTATACGCCACGCGAAGTGGCCCGCATGACCCTGATCCTGCGCGGGCGCCGGTTTGGTTTCTCTCTGGAAGAGCTGCGCCAATGGCTGTTGATCTATGATGAGAAAGGCACCGATGCGCAGAATCAGGCCTGGGTGGAGTTGGCGGATCGCCAGCTCAAGGCCCTGCGGGAGCAATATGCGCAATTGGCCGAAACCATTGATGATCTTCAGGATCTGCGGGACGACGTGGCAAAGCTGGTAACATAACCCTCACGCCAGGTCGTCTTCCTCCCTCAACACCTGTTCCAACCGATCTGCGCTGGCTTGGGTGGAGCGAAATTTGCGCAGCAAGACAAGCCACATGATCATGATTGTGGCCAGAGAGACGAGGGCAACAATCCCAGCCGCCATCGGCAACCAGGGCCAAAGCCCCCAGATTGCGGGCACGGCAAATGCCACCGGCATCCCGATACCCCAGCGGATCGCCCACATGGCCAGTCGTTTCCTGAGAAACCCCTGCATCTGAGCCTGCATCACCTCAAGGGATGCCCGCTCTGCATTCAGATAGTCCACGCCATCTATATTGTCACCACTCACGCCCCCCCTTCCGAACTGTGTTTTCCCTTGATCCGAAAAGACCATGTGCCCCTTGCGGCACGAGGTCAACGCTCCTTTTCACCCGCAAAACGTGCGCGGCAGCGCGGAAATCACACGTCTAGGGGCGTAAGCTGGGGAAATGACGTTCCGTAACGGAAAGAAAAGTTGACGCCACGCCATTGAAATGTTTGACGCCACGTTACATTTACGTCAACGTAAACTTATGCAGTAAACAGAACCGGTCAGATCAACTCAGATCAACACGGCGGGATCCCCGCCCCCAACCGACCGGTGTCAAAAAGAGGATCGAATGACCGACGACCTTATGACCATTCGTCAGATGTGTGACGCTTTTGATGTCACCGCTCGCACCCTGCGCTTTTATGAAGCGAAAGAGCTGCTTGCACCGGTACGCGAAGGCCAGAAACGCCTGTTCACAAAACGCGACCGTGCCCGGCTCAAGCTGATCCTGCGCGGCAAACGTTTTGGGTTTGCACTGGAGGAAATCCGCCAGCTGCTCGACCTGTATGACATGGGGGACCAGCAGCAGACCCAGCTGACCCGCACCTACGAGGTGGCCCAGAAACACCTGGCCGACCTCAGGCAGCAGCGCACCGAGCTGGACGAGGCCATTGCCGATCTGACGGACCAACTGAAATGGGCCGAAGACGCCATCGCCAGATTCAAAGCGGGCGAAGGGCAATAAGCGCCAGTTATCAACCACGAGGATTACCACATGCCGAGCTATACCGCCCCCACCAAGGACATGGGCTTTGTGCTGCACGAAGTGCTGAAAACCCATGAGGCCGCCACCCCCGGATATGCAGATCTGGAACCTGGCTTTACCTCTGCCGTTCTGGAAGAGGCGGGCAAACTGGCAGGAGAGGTGCTCGCGCCGCTCAATGTGGTTGGCGATCACGAGGGCTGCCGCCTGGAAAATGGCGTGGTTTACACACCTGCCGGGTTCAAGGACGCTTTTGAGCAGATGAAAGACGGCGGCTGGACCGGGCTCGACATGCCCGAAGAGTTCGGTGGCCAGAACATGCCAGTGGTGCTGGGCACCGCTGTGGGTGAACTGTTTTCCGGCGCCAATCAGGCCTTCACCATGTATCAGGGCCTGACCCATGGGGCCGCCTCCGCCATCCTGGCCCATGGCACGGATGAACAGAAAGCCACCTATCTGCCCAAAATGGTCAGCTGCGAATGGACCGGCACCATGAACCTGACAGAGCCGCATTGCGGCACCGATCTGGGTCTGATGCGCACCAAGGCGGAACCGCAGGAGGATGGCAGCTACAAGATCTCCGGCCAGAAGATTTTCATCTCGGCAGGCGACCATGACATGTCGGAAAACGTGATCCACCTCGTGCTGGCAAAAATCCCCGGCGGACCAGAGGGCATCAAGGGCGTGTCGCTTTTCATTGTGCCGAAATTCATGGTGGCCGAAGACGGGTCTGCGGGCGCGCGCAATAGCGTGTCCGTGGGCAATCTTGAGAAAAAGATGGGCATCCACGGCAATGCCACCTGTGTGATGAATTATGACGAGGCGACCGGCTATCTGCTGGGAGACATGCACAAAGGCATGCGCGCCATGTTCACCATGATGAACGAAGCCCGCCTTGGCGTGGCGATGCAGGGTCTGGCGCAAGCCGAAGCCGCCTATCAAAACGCGGTGATCTATGCCAAGGACCGCCTGCAGGGGCGCGACGTCACCGGGGTCAAGAACCCGGATGGCCCGGCGGACCCGCTGATCGTTCATCCCGACATTCGCCGCGCACTTATGGACCAGAAATCCTTCATCGAAGGGGCGCGCGCCTTTCTGCTCTGGGGGGCGACACTGATTGATCAGGCCCACCGCGCCGAAGACAAGGACGCCGATGATCTGATCTCGCTGATGACCCCGGTCCTGAAAGGGTTCCTGAGCGATCAGGGCTATGACATGACCGTCCTCGCCCAGCAGATCTATGGCGGCCACGGCTATATCGAAGAGCATGGCATGTCACAGTTCACACGTGATGCCCGCATCACCCAGATCTATGAAGGGGCAAACGGTGTTCAGGCGCTGGATCTCGTCGGCCGCAAACTGGCTGCCGGTGGCGGCAAGCCGATCATGGGCTTCTTCGACATGATCAAATCCTACTGCAAGGAACAAGGTGACGACGAAGCGATGGCAGAATTCATCGCGCCGCTCAAAGAAGCGTCCAAACACCTGCAATCCTCGGCCATGTATTTCATGCAGTCGGGCATGAAGAACCCCAATGACGCGCTCGCGGGAAGCTATGATTTCATGCATCTCTTCGGCCATGTCTGCCTGGGCTTCATGTGGGCCCGCTCCGCCCGGGCCGCATTGGATGCGCTGGCCAGCGGCACCTCTGACGCCACGTTCTACGAGACCAAGCTGACCACGGCCCGCTACTATATGTCCCGCCGCCTACCCGCCACCGCGATGCATCTGGCACGGATCGAAAGCGGATCGGCCACGGTCATGGGGCTGACTGCGGACCAATTCTAACCAATTGAAAAGAGAACAGGAATGCCCAAACGCTTCAAACTCACCCGCCGCTTTCCCTGCGCCATGACCGAAGACGGCTATCGCCGCCTGAAACGATTTGCGCAGGAGGCAGGGCTGGATGAGGGCGAAGCGTTGTCCTTCCTGTTTGAACATTTCGACAGCGTGACGCACCAAGAAAACCTCACCGCGCGCCTGCGCCTGTTCAACGCGGAACTGGAGGCGCGCAAGCGATGAGCCTGAACAGTTGGCTTCTGCTGGATGCCTCCGGCGGGAGTATTTGGAGCAAGAAGAAGGGGCGCGCGTCTCATACCGATAACGGCCTCGCCGCCCCGGCCCGTTCGGGCGTTGATGGCGAGGCCGCCTTCTCCTTGGGCGGTCATCGGCTCTCCAGCCTGTACCGCCCCCCTAAGCTGGCCGTTCTTGGTTAAGAAAACGTGACTGGAAGAGCAATCAGGCTTTCTTCTTGGTCAAAATACTCAATCGGGTCTGCGGGGAAATTGCCCCCGGGTTCGAGATCGCAACTGGGAGGACGCGATGACCATCAAACTTTACTGCTTCGGCGAAAGTGGCAACGCCTACAAGGCCGCGCTTACGTTGGAATTGTCCGGCCTGGATTGGGAGCCGGTATATGTAGACTTCTTTGGCGGCGAGACCCGCACGCCGGAATATCGTGAGATCAACCCGATGGGGGAGGCCCCTGTGATGGTGGACGGTGATGTGACCCTGTCGCAATCGGGCGCCATTCAGGATTATGTCTCGTCGAAATCCGGCAAACTTGGGGGGCGCAGCGCAGCAGAGCGGCGCGAGATCCTGCGCTGGCAGTTTTGGGACAATCACAAAATGTCATCGGTGGCGGGCATGACCCGGTTTTTGATGAACTTTATCCCAGAAGACAAGCGCCCGGCCGAGGTGATTGCTTTCAATCAGGGCCGCCTCAAATCCGCCTACAAGACTTTGGAAAGCGAGCTTTCCACCCGGGACTGGCTGGTGGGCGACGCCATCACCCTCGCAGACATCTCCTGCTGCGGTTACCTGTTCTACCCTGAACCCTTTGGCTTTGACCGCACCGAATGGCCCGCCATCGACGCTTGGCTGACCCGGATTGCCGAAACCCCCGGCTGGAAACACCCTTACGACCTTATGCCCGGCAGCCCGGCTGACCGCGCCTGACATTCTGGACCTGGACTCCTGAAAGGAAATAGAAAATGACCGACGCCTATATCTATGATGCCGTGCGCAGCCCGCGCGGCAAGGGCAAGAAAGACGGCACGCTGCATGAAGTGACAGCCGTACGTCTTTCTGCCGAGACCCTTAACGAACTGAAACGCCGCAACAACCTTGAGGGCCATGCCGTCGAGGATGTGATCTGGGGCAACGTGACCCAGGTGGGTGAGCAAGGCGCCTGCCTGGCCCGGTCCTCGGTGCTGTATTCCGATCTGGACGAGCGCATCCCCGGCGTGTCGATCAACCGCTTCTGCGCCTCGGGCCTGGAAGCTGTGAACATGGCGGCCAACCAGGTGCGTGGCGGGGCGGGTGACGCCTATATCGCCGGCGGCGTCGAGAGCATGTCACGGGTTCCGATGGGGTCCGACGGGGGCGCAATTGCGGCGGATCCGTTCCTTGCAGCCAAGACCTATTTTGTGCCGCAGGGGATTTCTGCGGACATTATCGCCACCGAATACGGGTTTTCACGCGACGAGTGTGACGCCTATGCGGTCGAAAGCCAGAAACGCGCCGCCGCCGCCCGTGCCGCGGGCCGGTTCGACAAATCCGTCTACACGCTGCGCGACCAGAACGGTCTGGAAATCATGTCGCAGGACGAGATGATCCGCGAGACCAACATGCAGACCCTGAGTGGTCTGAACCCGTCTTTTGCGATGATGGGAGAGCAGATGCCGGGCTTTGACGCGGTTGCGCTTTTGAAATACCCGCATTTGGAAAAGATCAACCACGTGCACCACGCGGGCAACTCGTCCGGTATCGCCGATGGGTCTGCTGCCGTTCTGATCGGCAACAAGGAATTCGGCGAACGTCACGGGATCAAACCGCGCGCACGCATCAAGGCCACCTCCAAGGTGGGCACCGACCCAACCATCATGCTGACCGGCCCGGTTCCGGCCACCGAACGTGTGCTGGCGGCCGCTGGCATGGGCATTGGTGACATTGACCTGTTTGAGGTGAACGAAGCTTTCGCCTCGGTCGTGCTGCGCTTCCTGCAAGCCTTCAACGCCGATCATGACAAGGTGAATGTGAACGGTGGGGCGATTGCCATGGGCCACCCGCTGGGGGCCACCGGGGCAATGATCCTTGGTGCGCTTCTGGATGAAATGGAGCGGGCGGACAAGGAAACTGGCCTTGCCACGCTGTGCATCGGATCTGGCATGGGTGCCGCAACCATCCTCGAACGCGTTTAAGAAGGGACGTTAAAAATGGCTGATTTCAACTACTCTGTTGACGCCGATGGCGTCGCCACCATTTCCTGGGATGTGCCGGGCAAGTCGATGAACGTGCTGTCGTATGCCGCTCTGGCAGAGCTGAACGGGCATATCGACACCGTTCTGGCAGATGACGCCGTGAAAGGCGCGATCATCACCTCGGGCAAAAAGGACTTTGCCGGGGGGATGGACCTCAATGTCATTGCCCAGATGAAAGAAGACGCGGGCGACGACCCCGCGAAAGGCCTGTTTGACGGCATCATGCAGATGCATGGCGTGCTGCGCAAAATCGAACGGGCTGGCATGGATCCGAAAACCAACAAGGGCGGCAAACCGATTGTCGCGGCCCTGCCCGGTATCGCGCTTGGCATCGGGCTTGAGATCCCGCTGGCCTGTCACCGGATCATTGCCGCCGACAATCCCAAGGCCAAGATCGGCCTGCCGGAAATCCTTGTGGGGATCTTCCCCGGCGCAGGCGGCACCACCCGCCTTGTGCGCAAGATGGGCGCGATGGCGGCAGCGCCGTTCCTGCTTGAGGGCAGAACCGTGGCCCCGGCCAAGGCAAAATCCGCAGGCCTGATCGACGAGGTTGTCGCCCCGGAAGAGCTGCAGGCCCGCGCAAAGGAGTGGGTTCTGAACGCCAAGGACGCAGATATCGTGAAACCGTGGGATGCCAAGGGGTATAAAATGCCCGGTGGCGCGCCTTATCACCCGGCCGGGTTCCAGACCTATATCGGCGCGGCGGCGATGATCCATGGCAAGACCGCGGGGGTCTATCCGGCGGCCAAGGCGCTCTTGTCGGCAGCTTACGAAGGGGCGATGGTGCCCTTTGATGACGCATTGCGGGTCGAGTGCCGCTGGTTTGTGAATGTTTTGATGAACCCGTCCTCCTCGGCCATGATCCGGTCCTTGTTCATCAACAAGCAGGCGCTTGAAAAAGGGGCTGTGCGTCCGAATGACATTGAGGATCAGTCGGTCAAGAAGGTCGGCGTTCTGGGCGCAGGCATGATGGGGGCAGGCATTGCGCTGGTCTCTGCCATGGCGGGCATGGACGTGGTGCTGATCGACCAGACCCAAGACGCTGCAGATCGCGGGAAATCCTATTCCGAGACCTATCTGGACAAGGGCATCGCCCGCAAGAAAGCCACGCCGGAGAAAAAAGAAGCCGTTCTGGGCGCCATCACCGCGACCACCGATCTGGACGCTCTCAAAGGGGCGGACCTGATCATTGAAGCGGTGTTCGAAGATGTGGGTGTGAAGGCGGAGATGACCCGGAAGGTCGAGGCTGTTGTCGGCCCCGACTGCATCTATGCCACCAACACCTCGACCCTGCCGATTTCCGAGCTGGCAAAAGCATCGCAACGCCCGGATCAGTTCATCGGCATCCACTTCTTCTCACCGGTTGAGAAGATGATGCTGGTCGAGATCATCAAGGGCCGCGAAACCGGCGATCGGGCCAAGGCCAAGGCGCTCGACTATGTGCGCCAGATCCGCAAGACACCGATTGTGGTCAATGACGCGCGCTTCTTCTATGCCAACCGCTGCATCATTCCCTATATCAACGAAGGCATCCGCATGGTGGGCGAAGGGGTATCCCCTGCCCTTGTGGAAGGGGCCGCGCGCCTGCTGGGCTTCCCGGTTGGTCCGTTGCAGCTGGTGGACGAGACCTCGGTCGAACTGGGGGTGAAGATTGCAAAAGCAACCAAGGCCGCAATGGGGGATGCCTATCCTGACAGCGCCGTGGATGACATCATCTTCTGGATGGCCGATGAAGGGCGTCTGGGCCGCAAGGCAAATGCGGGCTTTTATGACTATGATGACAACGGCAAGCGCGCCGGGTTGTGGACCGGGCTGGGTGAAAAATTCCCGCTCGCCGAGACACAGCCGGAAATCACCGAGGTCAAGCATCGCCTGATGATGGCACAGGTGCTGGAGGCGGTGCGTGCGCTGGAAGAAGGCGTGCTTGAGGACATCCGCGAAGGCGACGTGGGCGCGATCCTCGGCTGGGGCTTTGCGCCGTGGTCCGGCGGCCCCTTCAGCTGGCTCGACATGCTGGGTGCGCCCTATGCGGCCGAAGTCTGTGATCAGCTGACCGAAAAACACGGTGCGCGCTTCACCACCCCTGCGCTGCTGCGCGAGATGGCTGAGGAAGGCGAAACCTTCTATCAACGGTTCGACAAGACCGCAGCCGCCGCATAATTGCCGAAAGCGTTTCAACCTTTCCCTGCCTCAGGTTGAGCCCGAAACGCTTCCAACACAAACAAGAGAGCCCGGACATATCCGGGCTCTTTTCTTTTGGCCCCATTTCTGGTGGTCCCGTCTCTTTTGGCGCTGCCCACTTTGATGTCAGAGAAAACTAGTTTTCTAGTTTTCACCAACCGCGGGACAGGTGCTTCTGAATACTGACAATGTGTTTTTATTCAAACACATACCCGAACCGCTCAATATCATCGTGACAACATCGGGCCACGATCTGGCGCAGTTCATCCGTGTAAAACTGGCGATACTCCTTTTGCCGGTCAGACCGGTTTTCATGCGGGAGCGGGCGCAAGGAGAACCCCAGATGGGCCTCAAGCACGGGCAGATCCTCATCAAGATGTTCCAGCCGGACAAACAGATCCGCATATTCGCGCCCCTCCCGGTCGGTCACATAGCTGGCATAGGGGGCTGCCCGAAAGCTGGCCTGCATTTTAGGCGCGCGCAGGAAATCGGCAAACCCGGATGACCTGGCCAAACTCACTGCCGGATGGTCAAAGGACTGAGCTTGCAACCAATGATAATAGCTTACCATCCGATCCCAGGGATTGCGGACCAGCGTAAACACAAAATAGTCACGCATCTGGTCTGGGGTGACCAGCCCCGCAATGTCGCACAAGGTTGAATGCTTCCACAGCCGCCCGCCCGCCTGCACATCCTTCAGGCGCCTGCGTCGGCGCAACGCCTTGGGCGTATCGCCCAGCATCACGTCATCTTTCATCGCGCGCGCCTCCAGCGCCAGGGCAAGGGATGTCCCCCCCGTTTTAGGAGCGTGCACAAAGATATAGCGGCGGCCATGCGAAATGATCATGGCGTCACCCTATCACCTTTTCACCGGTTGCGCGAGCGCAGAGAAATGACAATTCCCGACAGGATGATCAGCCCCATGCCGATCGCAGGCATCAGCCCCGTCGGTTCGGAAAACAGCACGTAACTCCACCCAGCAGCAAAAATCAGAAGAGAATATTCGTAGATGGCCACCTGCCCCGCTTCCCCCAGTTGGTAGCCACGGAAAATCAGGCCAACAGCGATGATCGCCCCCACGGCCTGGGTAACGGTCGGCAGCACGGACACTCCCCCAATGGGGCCGATGCCGCGCAGGATAAACCCCTCTGCCCCCGCAGGCACATCATGCGGCCAGAGCGTCATGCCAACCGTCCCCAACAGGCCGCCCCCCCCAGGGAAAGGAAGAAATAGAGCAGCATCGAAAAGGTGCTTTCACCCGTACAGAACTGGCGCGTGGCGAGTGCCCCCAAAGCATAGAAAAATCCCGCAACCATTGGCAGGATGGCCAAAGGTTCCAGCCCGCTCTCAAACGGACGCAACACCATCAGAACCCCGGCAAAACCAAGCACAGCGGCACTCAGCTGTGTCACTCCAATGGGTTGCCCCAGAAACAGGGCCGAGAGGATCATCACCCAGATCGGGGCCGTGAACAGCCCTGCTGCCACCTGACCAAGCGGCAAAAGGCCAGGCAGCCAAAGTAAAACAGCATCGACAGGCCGGTCAGCCCTCCGCGCAGCGCAACCGCCCAGCGCCACCGGGGGGGATACGAACCACGCCTGCTTTCGCCAGACCCAAAATCAACAGGCAGGCCAGCACCGAGCGCAAAAAGTGAAACTGCCACAACCCGGTATCCCGCGCGATCACGGCAACAGAACTGTCAAGGATACCCAGCATGAACATCGCCCGCATGATCCCCCCCCCGCCGCAGCCAAGGGACGCTCTTCGCCCGTGCCGACGACTGGGATATTCGGCGGTGATGCATCTGCGGACATGTTCATATCCTCTTTCATCTCGGAATTTCAGGCATTGACCATGCGGCATCTGTTCTGGTCTGCTCGAAAAACGACATTCTGGCAAAAAAGACCAGAACAGATTTTCGACATGGGACCACAGGAAGTAAGCGATGGGATGGATGTCAGATGAAACGGGGCTTGAGAAGAATGCTGCAAATTTCGTGCCGCTCACACCGCTGTCTCACCTGCGCCGGGCGGCGACGGTGTTTGCCGATCGTGAGGCACTGGTCTATGGCAAGCTCCGGCTGACTTATCGCAACTATCACGAGCGGGTCACCCGTCTGGCCAGCGCCCTTGCCGCACGCGGCATTCGCCCCGGGGATGTCGTGGCAACACTTCTGCCCAACACGCTGCCCCATGTGGAAGCAAGCTTTGCCATCCCCGCCTGCGGGGCGGTGCTCAATACAATCAACATACGGTTGGATGTGGACACGGTGGCCTATATCTTTGGTCATGGAGAGGCGAAGATCGTTCTTGTCGATACCCAATTCCTGCCCCTGGCGGAAAAGGCGGTGGCCCAGATGAACGGGGCGGGACCGGACATCATCGAAGTCGCGGATGCCCCGGCCGGTCACCCCGCCACCGGCCGCTATCCCGAATATGAAGAGGTGGTGGCCTCAGGCGACCCGGATTTTTCCTGGATCATGCCACAGGATGAATGGGAAAGCCTCGCGCTCAACTATACTTCCGGCACCACCGGCCGCCCGAAAGGCGTGGTCTATCACCATCGCGGCGCCTATCTGATGACCATGGGCACACCGATCAGCTGGAATATGGGGCTTTATCCCCGCTACCTGACCATCGTGCCGCTGTTTCACTGCAACAACTGGAACCACAGCTGGATGATGCCGGCGCTGGGGGGCACAATCATCTGCTGCCGGGACATCACGGCAGCGGCGATCTATGACGCGATTGCAGATGAGGGCGTGACCCATTTTGGCGGCGCTCCGATTGTGCTGAACATGATCGTGAATGCCCCACAAGATACGCGCCGGTCCTTTGACCATGTGGTTGAGGTTTTCACCGCAGGTGCGCCCCCGGCAGCCGCCACCCTAGCCGCGATTGAACCGCTTGGGTTCAACATCACACAGGTCTACGGACTGACCGAAACTTACGGACATGTGACCGAATGCCTTTGGAACGGGCCGAAATGGGACCCGCTGCCGCAATCCGAGCGCGCAGCAATCAAGGCCCGCACCGGCGTCCTGTTTCCACAGATGGACGACATTACCGTGATGGATGACGCCATGGTTCAGATCCCGATGGATGGCGAGGCAACCGGGGAAATCATGATCCGTGGCAACTCGGTGATGAAAGGCTATCTGAAAAACCCCGACGCCACCGCCGAAGCTTTTGCCGGTGGGTATTTCCACTCAGGCGACATCGCGCACCAGACCCCGGACGGCTATATCCAGATCACCGACCGCGCCAAGGACATCATCATTTCCGGTGGCGAAAATGTCAGCTCGGTTGAGGTCGAGGGCGTCCTGATGCACCATCCCGCGGTGATGCTCTGTGCGGTGGTGGCCAAACCGGACGAGACATGGGGCGAAGTGCCCTGCGCCTTTGTCGAGTTGAAAGAAGGGGCAGATATCAGCGCAGAGGAACTGATACGCTTTGCGCGCGAACATCTGGCGGGGTTCAAGACCCCCAAACAGGTTGAGTTCTGCGAGCTGCCCAAAACATCCACTGGCAAGATCCAGAAATTCCAGCTCCGCCGCATGGCCAAGGAACAACAGGGGCAGGCGTAACCTGCCCCAGCATTGCCGGGAAATGAGGGGGGTGTGCGGGGCGAGGCTTCCCTGCACACGCGCCGCGAACAGGAAAAGCATCGCAAACCGGGCGCACCACGCCGCCCCCCAACCCGGCCAGACGCTGGCCGGGACCAACGGCGCCTCTTGGCCCCATATTTGCCATTCCCCCAATCGACAAACCGCAAAAGCCTAGCTATTGTTTTTCCAACAAGAAAGCATTGAGCCGCATTTAAGAGCAGCCTCGCCCAACCATGACAGCCCTCAAGAAATACGACCGGCTCGAAGCGCCGGGTGTCTGGAGTGCATCCCCCGATGCGCAGCGCGTGAATGTGATTGTGTCATTGGGCGAAGCAACCCTGACCATCACCAACATGTCCGACACCGCCCTGACCCATTGGTCCCTTGCGGCCGTGCGACGGATCAATCCCGGCGAACGCCCGGCGCGGTTTTCGCCATCGGATGAAGTGTTCGAAGAGCTGGAAGTCGATGACGACACGATGATCGACGGGATCGAACGGGTGCGCAAAGTGGTGGAACGACGCCGCGACCGCCCTGGCAGGCTGCGCGGATGGATCACCGGCGGCGGGCTTGCTTTTCTGATCATCGGGGGCATCGCCTGGCTTCCCGGCGCATTACAGAGCTATACAACCGCCGTTGTGCCCGCCCCTACCCGCGCAGCCATTGGCCAGCGCATCCTGACCAGAATTGGCCGCGTAGCGGGCCAGCAATGCGATGACGTTCTGGCACGCTCCGCGCTTGAGGCCCTTGGCCGCCGGGTACTGGGATCCAACGCCCCCCGGCTGGTTGTGCTGTCAAGCGGCGTACAGGCTGCGACCCATCTCCCTGGTAATATCACCCTTCTGAACCGTGCCCTGATCGAGGATTTTGAAGAAGCTGATGTCGTGGCAGGCTTCATTCTGGCCGAAGACCAGCGCCGCCGCATGACCGACCCGGTTTTTGGGTTTCTGGATCATGCCGGGACCGGAACAACGATACGCCTTCTGACCACTGGCGAAGTGACAAATGAAGCAATTGACGCCTATGCCGAATGGCTGCTGACCTCGGAACCCGCGCCCCTGACAGCCTCCGATCTTCTGCCCCGGTTTGAAGAGGCCGGCATCCGGTCCACCCCTTACGCATACGCGCTGGACCTGACCGGCGAAAAGACCATCTCACTGATCGAAGCCGATCCCGTGCCGCTGGCTGCGGCTTTGCCGCTTTTGTCAGACGGGGATTGGGTGCGACTACAAGGGATCTGCGGCGAATAAAGCGTTCGGGATACGTTTGAAACACCTGTTTACTCCGCAACGCTTAAGGCCCGCCCCGAAAAGGAAAAGCCCCGCAAATTTGCGGAGCCTTTCACCTGCCAATTCATATCCATATCAGCGTAGAAACGCGTCTCTGAAACCTGCGTTTCGCAGCTTTGCAAGGGCCGTGCTCAGCTTTGCCTGCTGCTTGAACGGACCCGCCAGAACGGTTTTCACGCCGCTTCCTGAGGTGCTGGACGATACTTTCAGCCCCATACGCTGCAATTTCAGGATCACTTTGCGCGCATTGGCCGCATCGCTGTAGCGCCCGACCTGCACAAATTTCTGCGGCAGCCGCCCGGCGCTGACAGAGCGCGTCTTGCTGATGGCGGTGGTTTTCGCCCGTGCTCGGGTCTTGCCATATGTCCTGTCAACCGGCGATGTATCTGCGACCTGTTTTTCTGGCAACTGCACCCCTTTCAGGCGGCGTGGCACCGTGTCGGTCCAGATTTCTGCCGTCTGCAAGTCCCCCGCAATCGAGCGCACCCCTCGCAGACGGTTCAGACGCCCATCGCTCCAGGCTGCAGTATAACCTTCAGGCACCGCAACCGGCATATTCGACGCCACATAGGTCTGCGGCGCAATCACCGTGCTGGGCGGAAGCGCGGATTTGTCCAGATCTCGCCTGCGCACAACCTGATAGGGCTTGGGGGCATGACCATTTCCCTGCGGCACCAGCACACGGGTTGTCGGAACGGAGGTGACCGTCCCCCCGGCTGCTCCACCGGAAAGCCCCGCCAGTGCAGCCTGTGCTGCACGCAGGTTTGATCCATGCGGCAGGGTTGTGATCCGGGTAAGGTTGCCCGTGTTGTCCTCAACCAGATAGGTGACCGGCGCCACCTGCAACGCCCCGCAGCGCACCGGAAGTTTGGCACCGTTCAGGCGCACAAAAGACACTTTGCTGACATTTGCGGGGCAATTGACCCGCACCGCCTGAGCCGCCTGTCCATTGTCGGACACGATCCAGCCGTCATCCCCCTTGCCATGGGTAAAGCGATCAGTCCACGCGGGTGGCACGGGGCTGCGCTGCGGCAGGGACGGGTCGGTCTCGGACGGGCCAAAACCGATGCGCGGTGGCAGCTCGGGACCCGGAATTATTGGTCGCTGCACGCGCACCTGAGGTCGGGCAACCGGAGCCGGCTTCACCTGAGGCACAGAAGCAGACGGACGGGTGGTTGCCACTTGGGCAGGGCGCTTTTCAGGAACGATCACAGGTTGCGGCGCAGGCACGGGGGCTGGCTTGGTTGCGACAACCGATCCGCCATTCCCCCCAAGGCTGGGCGCGGCGCCGCACACCACCTGTCGGCTACGCGTCACACGCGGCACCCATGTCACATTTCCACCAAACCCGGCGCGGATATACACACATCCACGACTGTCGACATAGGTGTTTCCCTTGTAGCTCGCGGGCGGCGTCTCTGCCGGCTGCGCGCCTTTTTTCAAGCTCAGAGCGTCAGCGCCTGTCGCCGACATCCCTGTAATAACGGCCATTATAGCCACGGTTCTTTTTAACATGCTCTTGTGTCCCCACACAAAATATTGTGGACAAGCATGACGGATGACCGATTCGAAGTAAAGGGATAATCCACAGGGCCAGTTCGGCGCTGTGGACAATTCATCGAAAAACTTTGTTGAATCTGAGGGGATTAGCCGAAACTGCCTAAAAATCAATCAGCTGCGCAGCGGGGAAAGCCCGCGCACGCAGCCCATCCCTGGCGCTTACTTGGTGCCGAACATGCGGTCCCCCGCATCCCCCAGCCCGGGCATGATATAGCCCTTTTCGTTCAGACGCTCATCCAGCGAGGCGGTGATGATCGGCACATCGGGATGCGCTTCTTTCATCCGCGCAACCCCTTCCGGAGAGGCCAGCAAGCAGAGGAAGCGAATATTCTTGGCGCCCGCTTTTTTCAACATATCAATCGCCGCGACCGAGCTGTTACCGGTGGCCAGCATCGGGTCCACCGCAATCACCAAACGCTCATCCATCTTCTCGGGCACCTTGAAATAATACTCGACCGGCTCCAGCGTCTCTTCATCGCGATACAACCCAACAAATCCAACCCGCGCCGAGGGGATCAGCTCCAGCACACCATCCAGAAGACCGTTTCCGGCGCGCAGGATCGACACCAGGGCAAGTTTGCGCCCGGCCAGTGTCGGTGCGTCCATCTGCTGCATCGGGGTCTGGATCGACTTCGTGGTCATCGGCAGTTCGCGGGTGATTTCATAGGCCAGAAGCTGGCTGATCTCGCGCAGAAGCTGGCGAAAGACACTGGTGGGCGTGCCCTCTTCGCGCATCAAAGTCAGCTTATGTTGCACCAGCGGGTGATCAACGACGGTCAGGTGGTCATACATCTTTCGGCTCCAGCAGCTTGGCAATGCGCGCCTTGGTGTCCGCGTCACAGAACGCCCCGTCCAAAGCCACATGATTGAGATCGGCGAAATCCGCCTCGTCCCAACCGAAGACCCGGTTCAGATCCTCATATTCCCTTGTCATCGTGGTGCGGAAAAAAGGCGGATCATCGGTGGACACGGTGACCTTTACCCCCCTCTCGCGCAGCTTGGCAATGGGGTGATTTTCCAACTGGTCAAAAACGCCCAGAAAGACATTTGATCCGGGGCAGACCTCAAGTGTGGTGCCCTCATCCGCCAGCCGCTCAACAAGGTTCAGATCTTCGATTGCCCGCACCCCGTGGCCAATCCGGGTGACTTTCAGCGCATCCAGCGCCTCGCGTATCTCCTCCGGGCCGCGCCATTCCCCCGCATGAGTGGTCAGTTTCAGCCCGGCCTCGCGCGCCATGTCATAGGCGTATTTGAAATCGGACTGATGGCCGGCGTTCTCATCCCCCCCCATGCCAAAGCCGACAATCCAGTCACCGGCGGTTTCCTGTGCGCAACGCGCGGTTTCGCGCGCCACCTCGCCGCCGAAATGGCGGATACAGGTGACAATGCCGCGCAAGGTGATGCCAAAGTTGCGCTCTGCCTCATCCGCCGCATCCCGGATCGCCGCAAGATAGTCTGTCCACGCAACCACATCCCGCCCACCGCAAAAATCGGGCGAGATGAAGCTCTCCGCATACACCACCCCATGACCTGCGCTCTCCTCAAGGATCGCCAAAGTCAGGCGGCGGAAATCTTCGGGGCTTTGCAACACCGATGTGGCCGCCTCATACACCTCAAGGAAATGCAGAAAGTCGCGGTAGTCATACCCGCCATCCGGGGTGAAGATCCCGGAAATATCGACCCTCTTCTCTTTCGCCAAACCTCGGATGAACGCAGGCGGCGCGGCCCCTTCGTGGTGCATGTGGAGTTCGATTTTAGGAAGCGATTGGACGCTCATAGAAAACTCTTTCCGGCGCCACGCTCCGCCAGCCCGAGATGGGCCGCAATCGACGCGCCAATATCAGAAAACGCACAGATACCGACCTCTTTCAGGCCGAGCCCCGCCCCCACGACAGGCACCCGTTCGCGGGTGTGATCCGTGCCCACCCAGGTTGGGTCATTGCCATGGTCTGCGGTAAAGATGATCAGGTCCCCGTCACGCATTTTTCCAAGGATACGGGGGATCTGGGCATCAAACCACTCCAGCGCCGCCGCATAGCCGGACACGTCACGACGGTGCCCATATTGCGAGTCGAACTCGACAAAATTGGCAAAGACAAAATCGCCGTCCCCTGCGGTGTCAAAACTGTCGAGCAGATGCTCCATCAGCGCCAGATCCCGACCCTTTTTCAGCGTATCAATGCCACGATGGGCAAAGATGTCACCGATCTTGCCAATCGCATGGGTCTTGCCGCCCACGGCCCCAACCCAGTCACACAGGGTCGGGCTGGGCGGTGTAATGGCGAAATCGCGCCGGTTTGCCGTGCGCTCGAACGCGCCAGCCTGATCGCCCAGAAACGGTCGCGCAATCACCCGGCCCACATTCAGCTTATGCACCATCGGCGCAAGATCCGCGCACAGCTTGACCAGACGGTCGAGACCAAACTGCTCCTCATGGGCAGCAATCTGCAACACGCTGTCGACCGAGGTATAGACAATCGGCCAGCCGGTGCGCAGATGCTCCTCCCCCAGCTCATCCAACACCGCCGTGCCCGAGGCATGTTTGTTGCCCAGAACCCCGTCAACCCCGGCCAGACGACAGATTTCGTCGATGATCTCTTGCGGGAAACAGGGTTGGGTGTCGGGGAAATACCCCCAGTCCCACGGCACCGGAACACCCGCAATTTCCCAATGGCCCGAGGGCGTATCCTTACCCGGTGAGATTTCTTCAGCAGCCCCCCAAAGCCCGGCGGGAACGGCATCAAACCCCGGCATCTCCTCACCTGATGCGAGCTTTACAGCAGCGGACAGACCCAACGCATCAAGGTGCGGCATTTTCAGCGGGCCACTGCGCCCCTCTTCCGCACGCCCCTGCGCACAGGCCTGTGCGATATGGGCAAGCGTGTTGGATCCGGTATCCGGCACCGTTTTGTTATTAAAGAACTTGTCTGCATCCGGGGCGCCACCGCATCCCACAGAATCCAGCACAACAAGAAAAGCGCGGGTCATGTGTTTTCCATATGCTCGTTGGAGAAGGCACCGGGCAGCAGGTCCGCCATCGACATGGCCATGCTGTTCCCCTCGGTCGTGGTCATGGTGATCTGCACATCCCCTCGGGCAAACTCGGCCAGTTTCTGACGGCAGCCGCCACAGGGCGTGACCGGCAAAGGCGCGTCTGCAATCACCAGAACTTCGGCAATCTCCCGCTCGCCCGCGGCGCACATGGCGGCAATGGCTCCGGCCTCCGCACAGGTTCCTTCGGGATAGGCCACGTTTTCCACATTGCATCCCGTGTAGATATCGCCGGATGTGGTGCGCAGCGCGGCGCCGACCTTGAAGTTGGAATAAGGTGCATAGGCGTTTTCTCGCACCTTGGTCGCAGCCTTGAGCAAGGACATCTGCCCCTCCTTTTTGATCAATTGAACAAATCTGTCCCAGCCGCTGGCCCGATGCAAGCGCAAAGCGCGTTTGCGCAAACATCATATGCACCTTTTGCCTGCCTCCGCCTGCCCGCGCCACCCGGATCGACCAAACCGACATGCAGGACGTAAATTGCGACTTGATCGCTGCGCCATCCCCCCTATGATGCACAGGAAATCAAGGATGGTTTAAAGTTAAACAACCCTACTGCCGCGATGGAGATCCTCATGACTGACAGCAAGTATTCCCGCAAGCGCGCGCTGGATTATCATGAGTTCCCGAAGCCGGGGAAACTCGAAATTCAAGCCACCAAACCCATGGCCAACGGGCGTGACCTTTCTCTGGCCTATTCACCCGGTGTGGCTGAGGCCAGCATTGAAATCGCAAAAGATCCTTCCACAGCAAGCCGTTACACTGCACGCGGCAACCTTGTTGCGGTGGTTTCCAATGGCTCGGCTGTTCTGGGGCTTGGCAATATCGGTGCCCTGGCCTCAAAACCCGTCATGGAAGGTAAGGCGGTGTTGTTCAAGAAATTCGCCAATATCGACTGCTTCGATCTTGAACTGGATGAGAGCGACCCCGAGAAGCTGGCAGACATCATTTGCGCCATGGAACCCAGCTTCGGCGCAATCAACCTGGAAGACATCAAGGCGCCCGATTGTTTTATCGTTGAACAAATCTGCCGCGAGCGGATGAACATCCCGGTTTTCCACGACGACCAACACGGCACCGCAATTGTTGTCGGCGCGGCGGCCACCAATGCGCTCAAGGTCGTGGGCAAGGATTTTTCACAAATCAAGGTCGTTTCAACCGGTGGCGGCGCCGCGGGCATTGCCTGCCTGAACATGTTGCTGAAGCTTGGTGTGAAACGCGAAAATGTCTGGCTTTGTGATATTGAAGGGCTGGTCTATAAGGGGCGCGAGAAAGAGATGACCCCGCAAAAGGCCGCCTATGCGCAGGGCAACACCCCCGCCTCGCTGGGCGATGTGATTGCCGGGGCCGACCTGTTCCTTGGCCTGTCCGGGCCGGGTGTTCTGAAACCTGACATGGTTGGTAAAATGGCGGACAAGCCGGTAATTTTCGCGCTCGCCAACCCGACCCCGGAAATCATGCCGGAGGAGGTGCGCGAAGTCGCACCGGACGCGATCATTGCAACCGGACGCAGCGATTTTCCCAACCAGGTCAACAACGTACTGTGTTTCCCCTTCATCTTCCGTGGGGCGCTTGATGTCGGCGCAACCGAGATCAATGACGCAATGCAACTGGGCTGCATTGAAGGGATTGCGGCCCTTGCCCGCGCCACCACCTCTGCCGAAGCTGCGGCGGCCTATAAGGGCGAACAGCTCAGCTTTGGCGCCGATTACCTGATCCCAAAACCCTTTGATCCCCGCTTGATGGGGGTTGTCGCCAGCGCGGTCGCCAAAGCGGCGATGGAAAGCGGTGTGGCGACACGGCCTGTCGAAGACCTGGAGGCATACAAGGCCAAGCTTGATGAGAGTGTGTTCCGCTCGGCCCTGATCATGCGTCCGGTCTTCGAGGCCGCAAGCAAAGCCAATCGCCGGATTGTCTTTGCCGAGGGCGAAGACGAACGCGTGCTGCGCGCGGCCCAGGCGATGATCGAGGAAACCACCGATCTGCCCGTGCTGATTGGCCGCCCCGACGTGATTGCACGCCGCGCCGAGCGCGCGGGCCTGTCGATCAAGCCGGGTCGGGATTTTGACATCGTGAACCCGGAACGTGACGAGCGTTATCGCGACTACTGGGGCAGCTATCATCAGATCATGGCCCGTCAGGGCGTCACCCCCGACCTTGCCAAGGCGATCCTGCGCACCAACACCACCGCGATTGGCGCAATCATGGTGCAACGCGAAGAAGCGGACAGCCTGATCTGCGGCACGTTTGGCCAGTATCTGTGGCATCTCAATTACATCCAGCAGATCCTCGGCACGCCGGATCTGCACCCCGTGGGCGCGCTCAGCCTGATGATCCTTCAAGATGGGCCGCTGTTCATTGCCGACACCCATGTGCACCCTACCCCCACCGGTGCGCAGATTGCGGAAACAGTGATTGGTGCGGCCCGCCATGTGCGCCGCTTCGGGGTCGAGCCGAAGATCTCAGTCTGTTCCTATTCGCAGTTTGGCAACCATGGCAGCGACAGCGGTGTGCGCGCGCGTGAAGCCCTGGCGATCCTGGACAGCGCCCCGCGCGACTTTGCCTATGAAGGGGAAATGCATGTGGATGCCGCCTTGGATGACGAGGTGCGCCGCCATATTTTCCCAGGTGCCCGCTTTGACGGCCCGGCAAATGTGCTGGTCTTTACCAATGCGGATGCGGCCAGCGCGGTGCGCAACACGCTGAAGGTGAAAGGCGGCGGGCTGGAGGTCGGCCCGGTCCTGATGGGCATGGGCAACCGGGCCCATATCGTGACACCGTCAATCACCGCGCGCGGCCTGCTGAACATGTCAGCGATTGCGGGCACACCTGTGGCCCATTACGGCTGACACCTGACCGGCAACGTCGCGTCACAGGCGGCTGAATATGACAAAAGGGGGTTTCGGCCCCCTTTTCTTTTGTGCTTTCTGGCGTTCGCTCCTCTTGCGAATCTGCACCGCAAAACTTTGCAATTTTGCAAACTTTCTGGATTTTTCAGAACCGCCGCATATTTTCGAGGGGTTTGCAAAATTTGCAGGCGGATTTTCACCAAACTGCAAACCCTGCGTGAAATTTGGCCGCAGCAAGGTTCAAGCCTCTTGCCCAACAGCCCACAGGTTGCCTAACTCTTGCGCAAGCATTTAGGAGGATGTGCAACATGGCATATAAAGACGTCTACGCCGCCTGGCAGGCCAACCCGGAAGCGTTCTGGATGGAGGCCGCCGAAGCAATTGACTGGGACAAAGCCCCGTCAAAGGCGCTTTTCGACGAGAAGGCTCCGCTTTACGAATGGTTCTCGGACGGGATGGTCAACACCTGCTGGAACGCGGTTGACCGGCATGTCGCAGGCGGTCGCGCCGATCAGGTGGCGATCATCTATGACAGCCCGATCACCGGACGCAAATCGACCCTGACCTATGCCGAGTTGAAAGAGCGCGTGGCCAAGGTCGCGGGTGGCCTGGCCGCCAAGGGGGTGACCAAAGGCGACCGGGTCATCATCTATATGCCGATGGTGGCAGAGGCGCTGATCGCCATGCTGGCCGTCACCCGTATTGGCGCCGTGCATTCGGTGGTGTTCGGCGGCTTTGCCTCGAACGAGCTGGCAGTGCGTATTGATGACGCCAAACCGAAAGCCATCATCGCCGCATCCTGCGGGTTGGAGCCGAACCGGGTTGTGGCCTATAAACCGCTTCTGGATGGTGCCATTGAACTTTCTGCGCACAAGCCTGACTTCACCGTTATTCTGCAGCGCGAGGAACACCCTGCTGAGCTGATCGACGGTCGGGATTTCGATTGGGCCGAGATGGAAGCCAATGCCGCCCCGGCCGATTGTGTGCCGGTCGAAGGCAACCACCCCGCCTATATCCTTTACACCTCTGGCACCACCGGCCAGCCGAAGGGCGTGATCCGTCACACGGGCGGCCATCTGGTGGCGCTGAACTGGACCATGAAGAACCTTTATAATGTCGATCCCGGCGACGTGTTCTGGGCCGCGTCTGACGTGGGTTGGGTTGTTGGCCACTCCTATATCACCTATGGCCCGCTGGTGCATGGCAACACCACGATCGTGTTTGAAGGCAAGCCGGTCGGCACCCCCGATGCGGGCACCTTCTGGCGGGTGATTTCCGAGCATAACGTGAAAAGCTTCTTCACCGCCCCCACCGCCTTCCGCGCCGTGAAACGCGAAGACCCGAAGGGGGACTATGTCAAGAAATACGACCTCAGCTGCCTGAAACAGGTCTACCTGGCGGGTGAACGCGCGGACCCCGACACCATTGTCTGGGCACAGGAGCAGCTGAACGTGCCGGTGATTGACCACTGGTGGCAGACCGAAACCGGCTATGCCATCGCGGCCAACCCGCTGGGCATTGAAGAACTGCCAATCAAACTTGGCTCGCCTTCAGTGCCGATGCCGGGCTTTGACGTGCAGATCCTTGATGAAGGCGGCCACCCGATGCCAGCAGGCGAGTTGGGCGCAATTGCGATCAAACTGCCCCTGCCCCCCGGAACACTGCCAACCCTGTGGAATGCAGAAGAGCGGTTCAAGAAATCCTACCTGACCACCTTCCCCGGCTATTACGAAACCGGAGATGCGGGATACAAGGACGAAGACGGCTATGTCTACATCATGGCGCGCACCGATGACGTGATCAACGTGGCAGGCCACCGCCTGTCCACCGGCGCGATGGAAGAGGTTCTGGCCAGCCACCCGGACGTGGCAGAATGTGCCGTGATCGGCGTGACCGATCAGCTCAAGGGGCAACTGCCGCTGGGCATGGTCTGCCTGAACGCCGGTTCCGACCGCGACAATGCCGACGTCACCGCCGAATGCGTAAAGCTGGTGCGGGAGAAAATCGGTCCGGTGGCCGCGTTCAAACTCTGTATCGTCGTAGACCGTCTTCCAAAAACCCGGTCAGGCAAGATCCTTCGCGCCACTATGGTGTCGATTGCCGATGGCAAGGATTTCAAAATGCCGGCGACCATTGACGATCCGGCGATTCTGGACGAGATCCGTGACGCGTTGGCTGACATCGGTTATACAAAAGTATAGGAAATCGTTATAATTTTAAATAAAAACACCCTCAATCGCAATTTGGGGGTGTTTTTTCATCCCACAATCAGAAGTATACAATTCTAATCAACTTTTACGTGAAGCTGACTTTCAGCCCACTCAGGTCAATTGTAGTGTCGTGACGAACAAAGAAGAGCTTAACAGTCTGTCCGGGGCCGAACCCCCGATGACCGATCCCCCCGCATTGGCGGATGCCCTGGTCGTGCTGGGCGAGGCGATGACACAATGGCTTCCTGCCGGCCATTTTTCCCACCTCAATTGCACCCCAAGATATGCACAAACGATCCAGGAAGCCGAGATACAGTTGGCAATCTCGGTTCCCGATATTGTCTTCATACCGCTTCATCTTGGGGGCAAGCCGACCGAAGCCCTGTTGAAATCTTGTCGCAGCCTCTCTCCCCCCCCCCCTGTGGTGGTTGTGGCCAGCAACGACCAGATCAATGATGCCGCAGAAGCCATGCGCCTTGGGGCGTTTGATTGCCTGTTCCATCCCTTTGGAGCCAAGCGGTTGGAGCAGGCCCTTCACAGCGCCCTTGGTCCTCGGGTCAGCATCACCAAGCAAGAAGAACAACAGCAAACCAAAGATAATAAAGGGAAAAAACAAAACCCCTCGCATATAGACGCCCCCTTGGAAATAGCGGGACAGCCAGCTGCCCGCGGCAACTCGGAACGCCCAGCAGCGCCTGCCCGCCCGAAAGCAAGGCCTCAGTTGAACGGCACCCATCTGTTGGGTGACCACCCCTCAATCCGCACCGTCCTTCAAATGCTGGAAGATGTGGCCCATTCTACCGCCCCGGTGTTTTTGCAGGGGGAAACCGGCACGGAAAAGGAGCACTACGCCCGCAGCATTCACGATTTGTCCGGTCGCGCCCCTGATCTGTTTATTGCGATCAACTGCGCCACGCTGCACCCGGAGACGATGGCATCCGAAATGTTTGGGCATCTGGCCGGAGCGTTTTCAGCGGCCCGGAAAGACAAAATCGGCGCCGCCCTCGCCGCCGATGGCGGGACGCTGTTCCTCGATGAGGTTGCCAATCTTGACCTGCGCACCCAGAGCCAGCTGGTGCGTTTTTTGCGGACGGGCACAGTGCAGCGGCTGGGTTCAGAACAGCCGGAACATGTGGATGTGCGGGTTATCAGCACCACCTCCCATGACCCAAATACATTGATCCAAAAAGGAAAACTCCTATCCGATCTGTTTTACCACCTTTACGTGGCCCCCATACATCTCCCGCCTTTGCGCGAACGCGAAAGCGACATTGCCCTGTTGGCGCAACATTTCCTGCAAGACTATTCCAGATCTGAAAACAGGGGGTTCACCCAGCTCTCGCCGGATGCCATTGCTGTGTTGCAGCGCCACAGCTGGCCGGGCAATATCCATGAGCTGAAGAACGCGATCTGGAATGCGGTTCTGCACCATGACGGGCAGGTGCTGACCTCGGTGATGCTGCCTGCACATTTGCGCTCTGACCCCAGCCACCCTGCGGCGACCAGCCCCCCATCTGACCGCGCGGGCTCACTGGTCGGGCTGAGCCTGGCAGACATTGAGCAGATCGTGATCGAAGACACGATCCGCGCCTATGGCGGCTCAATTCCGCGTGCGGCTCGGGTGCTGGGAGTTTCCCCCTCCACCATTTACCGCAAGCGCGAAACCTGGGCTGCGAAACCGGCAAAAAAGAAGTAAGCGCCTATAAACGCTATATTTTCTTAAACCTTACCGATCCGATTGCAATGCCTGTCAAAACAATCATCGCTGCAAGCACCGTGTGTGATGCTATTTGTTCCCCCAAGAAGAGTGCCCCCATCCCCAAAGCCAGAACCGGAACGGAAAGTTGCGCCAAGGCGCCTGGGGCGGCTCCGAGTTTCGGCAACACCGCATACCAGAGCGCATAGCCCAATCCAGAGGTGATCGCACCGGATATCAGGGCAAGACCAAGGGGCATCCCCACAGGGATCACCACCGGGGATGCCCCCCAGTAAAACAGTGCAACCATCAGGAAAGAATACAGAAAATTCCATGCGGTTGCCTCGAGCGGATCTTGCACATTGCGTCCGATCAGCGAATAGATCCCCCATCCGACGGCTGCCAGAGACATCAGGGCAAAGCCCGGACCTGACAGTTCCACCGTCTCACGGGGCCACAGCAGGAACACCAGCCCAGCAAGTGCGGCGAGCGCGCCGATCCAGCGCCGGAGCGGGAGGTTTTCTCCGGCCCGCAGCGCCCCGGAAAACATGGTGATCTGCACCCCGGCAAACAGGATCAGAGCGCCAACGCCCGCATCCATTGACGTGTAAGCATAGGAAAACCCTAACAAATACGCAACAAGACCCAAGACTGCCAAAGGCTGCGGGCGGCGTATTTCAACCGGGGCACGCAGGCGCAGCAACACCATCAACATCACCGCTCCGGCGGCCACGCGGATCAGGGCAAAGCTGGCCGGATCCATCCCCTCGCCCAAAAGTGCTGCGCGGTTCAGCAGGGAATTGGCGGCAAAAGCCAGCATGGTGAGGGTTGTGAGAGCAAAAAGGCGCATGGTGGCTCCGGTTGTTTCCCTCGTCATGACGGCAGAGGCGCCGCTGGCCAAGGTTGAAATCTGCCGCTCACGGCAAAGTGTGCGCAGGGTCAGGGTTGGTGGCGGGGGCACAGAAAAGTTTAAACTTATGAACGCCCGACGCAGGCGAAGTTTAAATTTTTCAACCGGCAAAATCCGAAAGTTTAAACTTTTTGCCCGTATTATCGCCGTGATCTTGTCTGTGGTTTGGCAGTGGTTTTTCTGGCCCGGTCGATTTACAGATCCCTACTTTGCAAACGCGTCGCAGGATCAGACGAACTGTTCGCGGATCAATCGCTCTTCCAACCCATGGCCGGGGTCAAACAGGATACGATGCCGGATGTGGTCGGCGGATCGGATCTCCACGGACAGCACATTTTCCACCTGACGCGAATCCGCATCCGCCATGACCGGCCGTTTTTCCGGCTGCAGCACATCAAACCGCACGGTGGCCCGTTTCGGCAACAGCGCGCCGCGCCAGCGGCGGGGACGGAACGCGGCCATTGCGGTCAGCGCAAGCACATCCGAGCCAATCGGCAGGATCGGACCATGGGCGGAATAATTATAGGCGGTGGACCCTGCCGGGGTGCTGAGCAGCGCCCCGTCGCAGACCAGCTCATCCAACCGCACCCGGCCATCCACCGAGATCTGCAGCTTCGCCGCCTGCGGACCTGCACGCAGCAGGCTGACCTCGTTGATCGCCAATGCCTCATGGGTGTTACCCTGCACATCCACCGCGGTCATTGCCAGCGGGTTGATCACCGCTTCCTCGGCCGCAATCAACCGGTCGACCAGCGCATCGGCACTATACTCATTCATCAAAAAGCCGACGGTGCCGCAATTCATGCCATAGGTCGGCGCGGCCAGATCGCGTGTGTCATGCAGGGTCTGCAACATGAACCCATCGCCGCCAAGGGCCACGATGATGTCAGCCTGTTCCGGGGGCACATTGCGATAGCGCGCCACCAATTCGTCAAACGCGGCCTGGGCCACGGGCGCCTCGCTGGCGAGGAAAGCGATTCTCTGGCTCATCGGGGTTTCCCTTCCTGTCCCTCGTTTCCGAAAGAACCACAAGTTTCGTGAAAGTGCCAGTCATGGCGCGTCTTTCGGGTACAAGGTCGCATTCTGCCCCTTGTGCCCCGATTTGTTTCCGATAGGAAATACGCAACACAAGTTAATCACCCAAGTCTTGCATCGGAGGATGAACGCGCATGACTGATACCCGTGACACCAATGTTCGTGATGGGGGCTTTTTCACTGAGGCCCTCGCTACCCGTGACCCGGAACTCTGGGGCGCCATTACCAATGAGCTCGGGCGCCAGCGCGACGAGATCGAACTGATCGCATCGGAAAACATCGTCTCCGCCGCTGTGATGGAGGCGCAGGGCTCGGTTCTGACCAACAAATATGCCGAAGGCTATCCGGGGCGTCGTTACTATGGTGGCTGCCAATATGTGGACGTGGCCGAGAACCTGGCGATTGACCGCGCCAAGGAACTGTTTGGCTGTGAATTTGCCAATGTTCAGCCGAACTCTGGCTCGCAAGCCAACCAGGGTGTGTTTCAGGCGCTGATCAAGCCGGGCGACACCATTTTGGGCATGGATCTGTCGGCCGGTGGTCACCTGACCCATGGCGCGCGTCCGAACCAGTCGGGCAAGTGGTTCAACGCGGTGCATTACGGTGTAAAGCGCGAAGACAGCCTGATCGACTATGACCAGATCCAGGAACTGGCCAATGAGCACAAGCCTGCGCTGATCATCGCCGGTGGGTCGGCCATCCCGCGTCAGATTGATTTTGCCCGTTTCCGCGAGATTGCAGATTCGGTTGGCGCCTACCTGATGGTCGACATGGCCCATATCGCTGGCCTGATTGCGGCAGGTGAGCACCCCTCGCCCTTCCCGCACGCCCATGTGGCCACCACCACCACCCACAAGACCCTGCGCGGTCCGCGCGGTGGCATGATCGTGACCAATGACGCGGAGATCGCCAAGAAAGTGAACTCGGCCATTTTCCCGGGCATTCAGGGTGGTCCGCTGATGCATGTGATCGCCGGTAAGGCCGCAGCCTTTGGCGAGGCGCTGAAGCCGGAGTTCAAAGCCTATCAGAAACAGGTGCGCGCGAACGCCGTGGCGCTGGCCGATCAGCTGGTCAAAGGCGGCCTCGACATCGTATCGGGCGGCACTGACACCCACCTGATGCTGGTCGATCTGCGCCCGAAAGGCGTGACCGGCAATATCGTGGACGCAGCCCTGGGTCGCGCCCATATCACCACCAACAAAAACGGCATCCCGTTTGACCCGGAAAAACCCACCGTAACCTCGGGCATCCGTCTGGGCACGCCGGCGGGCACCACCCGTGGCTTTGGCGAAGCAGAATTCCGCGAGATCGCGGATCTGATCATCGAAGTGGTTGATGGTCTGGCCGCCAATGGTGAAGACGGCAACGAGGCTGTGGAAGAGGCCGTGCGCGGCAAAGTGGCCGCCCTCTGCGCCCGCTTCCCAATGTACCCGAACCTGTAAGTTCTGGCCTGAAAAAAATCCCCTCCCCCCGCGTATTAATCCTTGGGGGGACGGGTGTTTTTGGATCCCGATTAGCACGAATGCTGATCGAAGATGACCGGGATGTGACGGTGACAAGCCGCACCCTCGCCCGCGCCCAAGCCTTTACCCAAACCTATGGCGGCACACCGCTTGCGCTGGACCGCGACGCGGACCTTCGCCCGGTCTTGGCCAGTTTCGACGTTTTGGTCGATGCGGCCGGGCCCTTTCAAAATTATCACGGGGATCCCTATAACGTGGCCCGCCAAACGGTTGAGGCCGGGGTGCATTACCTCGATCTGTCTGACGATGCCGCCTTTACCGCTGGTATTTCAGAGCTTGAGAAATTGGCGCAGTCCCAAGGGGTTGCCTGCCTTTCTGGTGTCTCGTCAGTACCTGCCATTTCATCGGCAGCGGTAACAGGTCTTGCCCGCGAAATGGACGCAATTCGCAAAATCGAAACCGCGATCCTTCCGGGCAATCGTGCGCCGCGCGGGCTGTCGGTAATGCAGGCCATTCTAGGCCAAATTGGTGCCCCCTTAAAGGTGATGCGCGACGGGGCTTGGCAAGAGCTGCGCGGTTGGTCCGAACCAAAATCCTACGCATTGGCCCCCGATCTCAAGCGCAACGCCGCCCTCATTGGCGCGCCCGATTTGGGTCTTTTTCCAAGCCATTACAGTGCAGAGACCGTAGAATTTCGTGCTGGATTAGAACTCGGTGTGATGCAGTATTCGCTCGCCATTACTGGCTGGCTGCGCGCCCGAGGCCTGTTTCCCAACCCCGCCCGCTTTGCAAAGCCGCTGCAATGGATCGCAAGCTGGCTCGAGCCGTTTGGCTCCGATCGTGGCGGCATGGTGGTGCAGGTTGAGGCACATTCTGGGGTGCGCAAAAGCTGGACCTTGCTGGCGGAAGCGGGCGACGGGCCGTTCATTCCCGCCATCCCTGCCGTCATTGCCATCAACAAATTGGCCAAAGGCACCCTGCCCGCCGGCGCGCGCCCGGCGCTGGATGTCTTCACCTTGGAAGAGGCGGAACTGGAACTCTCCCGGCTGAACGTCACCTGCACACACGGCTAAAGAAGTATTTGCTTCTGTTTCGTCCTTCCTTAGTGTCGCCCAAAACAATTAGGCCGACGCATGATCCAGCACTCCACCCGCGATACAGAACATTCCCTCGGCCAGTGGATGCGCGCGCATCTGCCTTACGGTGTGGCGGAGTTTGTGATGTTTGTTCTGAAACAGGGCTGGGCGGCGCTGTTTGGGGGCTTGATGCTGATCGGGATCATGCTCTCCAAGGCGATCTGGCAGCCGGACTGGCCGCTCGCGCGCTATGACGCTTTGGTCATCTACGCCGTGGCGTTGCAGGCAGGCTTTCTCTGGCTGAAACTGGAAAGCTGGGCCGAGGCGCGGGTGATCCTGCTCTTCCACCTCACCGGCACGATCATGGAGATTTTCAAGATCCAGATGGGCAGCTGGGCCTACCCGGAACCCGGCCTGCTCAAACTCATGGGTGTGCCGCTGTTTTCCGGCTTCATGTATGCCAGCGTCGGCAGTTTCATGGCGCGGGTCATTCGCATTTTCGACATGCGGTTCACGCCTTTTCCGCCGCTCTGGGCGCATTTTGCGCTGGCGGGGGCGATTTACCTGAACTTCTTCACCCATCACTGGATCTGGGACATGCGCTGGATCCTGATGGGGCTGACCGTAGCCTTGTTCTGGCGCACCCGGATCTGGTTTCGGATCGGCAGGTTTTACTGGATGCCCCTGCCGCTCGCCGCGTTTTTCTCCAGCTTTTTCCTGTGGATCGCAGAGAATGTCGGCACCCGGTCGGGCACTTGGGTCTATGCTGGCACCAAGGCCATCGACTGGGCGTCGCTTGCGAAAATGGGCAGCTGGTATCTGCTGTTATATGTGAGCTTTGCCACCGTCACCCTGGTCTATCGTCGCGCCCTGGGCGGTCCCGTGCCCGAAACGCTTCAAAACCCCCGCAACAGGTAAAGCAGCCCCAACACCGCCCCCACCAGAAGCAACAGGCTGAAGGCCAGCCCTGACGCCCAACTGATGAATATCCCAAAGCGCCGCTCCCACGGGTCCACCCCGCGCAGATAGTGGTCAATCTCGTGGATCGCGCGGGTCAGGTCATCCGCTGCAAGCTGGCGGGCCAGCCGGGGATGCTCCGACAGGGTCTGGGCCTCCATCAACCGTGCCGCCGCCGCCCGCACATGGCGTGGCAACAGACGCCCGGCGCGGCGCACCTTGGTGGGGAAATCCGCCCCCGTGACATCCAGCCGCTCCTCCATCAGCCGCGCCAACCGCGCGGTTTCGCTCTGCAGGTCCATGCCCTCCCCCTTCCAAGCGATATGACTTGGCCAACAGCCCTAAACCATCTCGATTTTAAAACGTTTCCACATCGCTGTTTCAACGTAATCCCAAAACGCTTTAGGGCAACCCATTTTACCTTCCCCCACCCCGCCCAGCGCGATATGACAGACCCATGTTAGAGTTCCAGACATTCGGGGTGGATGACACCCTCCCGCCCATCCTGATCGCCCATGGCCTGTTCGGGTCCGGTCGCAATTGGGGTGTGATCGCCAAGCGGCTGTCCAATGCGCGGCGCGTTATTGCCGTGGATATGCGCAACCATGGCAACAGCCCCTGGTCGGACAGCCACAGCTACACAGATCTGGCCGGGGATCTGGCCGAGGTGATCACCACCATCGGTGGCACAGCGGATCTGATCGGGCATTCGATGGGGGGCAAGGCGGCAATGGTGCTGGCCCTTTCCCACCCCATGCTGCTGCGTCGCCTCCTTGTGGCGGATATCGCCCCGGTGGGCTACGGGCACAGCCAGACACCGCTGATCGACGCGATGCGCCGGATTGACCTGTCGCAGATCGAAAAACGATCTGACGCGGACCGGCTGCTGGCCACCGATGTCGAGGACGCCTCCATCCGCGCCTTCCTCCTGCAATCTCTGGACGTGGCGGCAAAACGCTGGCGGCTCAACCTGGATGCGCTGGAACGGAATATGGCGGGAATTGTCGGGTTCCCCGACGTGACCGGCCAGTTTGCCAGCCCAACCCTGTTCCTGTCCGGGGCCAATTCCGACTATGTGCTGCGCGACCACCGCCCGCAGATCAAATCGCTGTTTCCCAACGCCCACCAGGCCAAGATCCCCGATGCGGGCCACTGGCTGCACGCGGAAAAACCACGCGCATTCGAGGCCGCCGTGCGCGCCTTCCTGATCGACAACTGATCCGAACGCCCCTTTCTTCTTGGCAAAAATACTCCGGAGCGCGAGGCAGAGCCTCGCACCCGCCCATGCCACACGCGCTGTGTCGCAAATAAAAACGCTCCCCGAACCGGAGAGCGCCTCAAATCTCACATGGGATCGAACAGACCCTTGATGGGGCAGATCAATGCGTCCACGGTCCGCGACGGTTGGTGGCGAAGTTTTCACCATAGCCGCCCTGACGCAGATTGGCGGCCCGCTTATGCGGTTCATGCACCACGGCCTCGATGCCTTTCGACTTGGCAAACTCCAGCGCGGCCTCTTTGGTGTCAAACTTCAGCTTCACCTGGCTTTGGGTGTCCGCCGAGCCGGTCCAGCCCATCAGCGGATCAATTTCACGCGGCGCATCCGGCGCATATTCCAGAACCCAGACCTTGGTTTTGCCAAGACCGGAGGACATGGCGTTGCGAGCAGGTTGATAAATACGGGCGCGCATGGCGGATCTCCTGAAGCTGTGCGCTTTCTTATCCCCAAATGGGGGCGGTATTTCAAGCTGAAATGCCACAAAAGCCACAGCAGGGATCATGTCACCACGGATCATGCGCGTGGCCCGGTTTTTCTCAATCTGCGTTCGGGGGGGGAGGTAGGAGAGAGGCTGCCGACAACAACGAGGGAGCGAGGGGTGGGGTGGGTATTCGTTGTCGCCGGCAGACCATTCTGCTGCTTGCACAATCAGACTAACCCGAGTTTTATCGCCACTGCAAGAGTTAAAAACACTTTTAGTTGTGTTTTTTGGAAATTACTTCGCCTTTAACGTTAGTGATTTGTTTAGATTTATCAGGAGATTAACAATAGGTTAATGCGGCTGGCAGAAAACCGCCAGCCGCAGGCTTCGCAATCTCAGCAAACCACCTGAAGTTGATCACCGCCAACTCAGAAAGTCAACCATGTGTTAACTCTGCCCGCCGCGCGGCGTCACCGGCAACTCACCATTTTAGGGGAGGCCCAAACCGTGGGGGTATCCGCCGGGCCTTTTCCTGCGCCCCCTGCCCGACCGCCCGCAATTGCCCCAATCCGCGCCCTGCCCCCTTGAACAGGAACAAAAAGGGGTCATGTTTGGGATCGGAGGATTCGCCGATGACAGAAACAGCCCACAGCCCGCTGACCAATCCGACCCAGGCCCCAACCGCCCGGCCAAAGCTGGAAGGCGGCAAACGGTTTGTGATGCAGTCCCCCTTTCAGCCCGCAGGCGACCAGCCTGCAGCGATTGCTGAGCTGAAAAGCGGCATTGAGGCAGGCGAACGGGATCAGGTGCTGCTGGGGGCCACCGGCACCGGCAAGACCTTCACCATGGCCAAGATCATCGAGGAAACCCAGCGCCCGGCCATCATCCTTGCCCCGAACAAGACCCTCGCCGCCCAGCTTTATGGCGAGATGAAGGGGTTTTTCCCTGAAAATGCGGTCGAATATTTCGTCAGCTACTATGATTATTACCAGCCCGAAGCCTATGTCGCGCGGTCCGATACGTTCATTGAAAAGGAAAGCCAGATCAACGAACAGATCGACCGGATGCGCCATTCGGCCACGCGCGCCCTGTTGGAGCGCGATGACGTGATCATCGTCGCCTCGGTCAGTTGCATCTACGGCATCGGCTCGCCTGAAACCTACACCGCGATGACACAGGATATCGTGGTGGGGCAGGACTATGACCAGCGCGCGGTCATGCGCGATCTGGTGGCGCAGCAATACAAGCGCAACGACAACGCCTTTCATCGCGGGTCTTTCCGGGTGCGTGGCGACAGCCTTGAGATCTGGCCCTCACATTTGGAAGACCGCGGCTGGCGCCTGTCCTTTTTCGGTGAGGAACTGGAAAACATCACCGAGTTTGACACGCTCACCGGGGCAAAGACCGACACGCTGGAAAAGGTGCGCGTCTATGCCAATTCGCATTACGTGACCCCCACGCCGACGCTGAAACAGGCGGTGCAGAACATCAGGCAGGAGCTGGCTTTGCGGCTGGCGGAGTTCGAGGCGGAGGGGAAGCTTCTGGAAGCGCAGCGACTGGAACAGCGCACCAAATTCGACATTGAAATGCTGGAAGCGTCGGGGTTTTGTTCCGGGATCGAGAATTATTCACGCTACCTGACCGGTCGCGCGCCGGGAGAGCCGCCCCCCACGCTGTTTGAATATATCCCCGATAACGCCATTGTCTTTGCCGATGAAAGCCATGTGTCGGTGCCGCAGATCGGCGG
This sequence comes from Aliiroseovarius crassostreae, assembly GCF_001307765.1. Taxonomy (GTDB): domain Bacteria; phylum Pseudomonadota; class Alphaproteobacteria; order Rhodobacterales; family Rhodobacteraceae; genus Aliiroseovarius; species Aliiroseovarius crassostreae. The sequence goes on along the minus strand of NZ_LKBA01000004.1, from coordinate 761,845 downwards.
CATGTTCCGGGGCGATTATCGACGCAAGTTCACGCTGGCCGAACATGGCTTCCGCCTGCCCTCCTGCATGGACAACCGCCCGCTGAAATTCGAGGAATGGGACGCGATGCGCCCGCAATCGGTGTTTGTGTCGGCCACGCCTTCGAACTGGGAACTGGAACAGACCGGCGGCGTGTTTGCCGAACAGATCATCCGCCCCACCGGGCTTCTGGACCCGCAGGTTGAAATCCGCCCGGTCGAGATGCAGGTCGATGACCTTCTGGACGAGGTGCGCCGGGTTTCGGCCAAGGGGATGCGCACGCTGGTGACAACCCTGACCAAACGCATGGCCGAAGACCTGACCGAATATCTGCACGAACAGGGTATCCGCGTGCGGTATATGCACTCGGATATCGACACGCTGGAACGCATTGAAATCCTGCGGGACCTGCGGCTGGGCGCCTTTGACGTTCTGGTCGGGATCAACCTGTTGCGCGAAGGGCTGGACATTCCGGAATGCGGGCTGGTGGCCATTCTGGACGCGGATAAAGAGGGGTTCCTGCGCTCGGAAACCTCGCTCATTCAGACCATCGGTCGCGCCGCTAGGAATGCCGAGGGACGGGTGATCATGTATGCCGACAAGATCACCGGCTCGATGGAACGCGCGCTGAAGGAAACCGAGCGGCGGCGCGAAAAGCAGATGGCTTACAATGCGTTGCACGGGATCACACCGGAAACGGTGAAGAAAAACGTCGATGATGTTCTGGCCGGGCTTTACCAGGGCGACACCGACATGTCCCGCGTCACCGCCACCGTGGACAAACCGCTGATGGGCGACAATCTGTCCGCCCATCTGGAGGCGTTGAAGGCCGGCATGCGCAAGGCCGCCGAAAACCTGGAATTCGAAGAGGCCGCCCGGCTGCGCGACGAAATCCACCGGCTGGAAGCGGTGGAACTGGCCGTGGCCGACGACCCGCTGGCGCGGCAATCCGCGATCGAGGCCGCGTCGGAACAGAAAGGGCGCTCAACGGCGGGCAAGCCCGGTCAACGGGCGGGACGAGGGAGAAAGGCACGATGAAACTTCTGCGTTACGGGCCGAACGGGGCGGAAAAGCCGGGGCTGTGCGATCAGGACGGGCAGATCCGCGACCTGTCAGGGCATGTGAAAGACATCACCGGAGCGGCCCTGTCCGACACCGGACTCGCGATCCTTGCGGATATCGACCCGGCCACGCTGCCGATTGTGACCGACACGCGGATCGGCGCACCGGTGGCCCATGTGGGCAAGATCATCTGCATCGGCCTCAACTATGCCGACCACGCGGCGGAAGCGGGGATGGAGGTGCCACCGGAACCGGTGGTCTTCTCCAAGGCGACCTCAGCGATCTGCGGCCCCAATGATCAGGTGGAACTGCCGCGCGGCTCAAGCAAGGTGGATTGGGAGGTCGAGCTGGGTGTGGTGATCGGCACCCGCGCGAAATATGTCGCCGAGGATCAGGCCCTGTCCCATGTGGCCGGTTTCTGTGTGGTCAATGACATTTCGGAACGTGGGTTTCAGATGGAACGGGCGGGCCAGTGGATCAAGGGCAAATCCCATGACACATTCGCCCCGATCGGCCCCTGGCTTGTCACCCGGGACGAGGTGGCGGACCCGCAGGCATTGTCGATGTTTCTGGACCTGAACGGGACGCGGATGCAGACAGGCAGCACTGCAACCATGGTCTATGGCGTGGCCCATCTGGTGTCTTACCTGTCGCAATTCATGACGCTGGAACCGGGCGACATTATTGCCACCGGCACCCCGCCCGGTGTGGGGATGGGACAGAGGCCACCCGTCTATCTGCGCGAAGGTGATGAGATGGTTCTGGGGGTTGAGGGGCTGGGCACACAGCGCCTGTCGATCAGGCGCGCTTAAAGCGTTTCGGAATAAACATATGTCTCAAGTTTATCCCGAAACGCTTTAGGGCCAGACCCACTCATATTTCACCGGCCACCTGCGCCTTCAACCAGCTGCGAAAGCGGATCAGCGGCAGGTGGGAGGACTGCGCCTCGGGCCAGACCAGCGCATAATCGCCCAGCGACACGGGGGCTGCTTCCAGCGCGGGGACCAGCCGCCCCAGACGGATCTCTTCCATCGCCAGAAAGCTGGGCAACAGCGCAAGCCCCAGCCCGTGCACGGCAGCCTGTGTCATGGTGGAACTTTGGTCAAACAACATCCCCTCAAGCCCCGTGGCCGCAACCCCATGGCGGGCAAACCAGACCTCCCAGCTGTCGGGATGGGTTTCCAGATGCAACAGCGGCAGGTGCAGCAGCGCGGCGGGCTGCCCGACCGGAGCCGCCATCAGGTCCGGCGCACAGACCGGCATCACGAATTTCGGCATCAACGGCAATTGCTCGACCCCCGGCCAGTCGTCCAAATGCCCATCTGCCTGCCGATCCGCCCGGTAATGGATCGCCGCCTGGGCCGGGTTGTTGGCGAAATCAAACGGGCGGTTATGGGTGTGCAGGTTGACGCTGATATCCGGGTGGGCCGCAACAAAGCTTTTCAGCCGGGGCGCCAGCCAGTTCAGCCCAAACGCAGGCAGGATCGACAGGTCAAGTGAGCCCCCGGCGGGATTGGCACGCAGCCGGATCGAGGCATGGCCCAGCTTCTCCAGCACCTGACGCGCCTCGCGGGCAAATTCCCGCCCGGCCGGGGTCAGCCCCAGCCGCAACTGGTCGCGCTGGATCAGATCAACCCCCATCTGCGCCTCAAGCTGTTTGAGCTGCCGCGAAATGGCGCTTTGTGTCAACGACAGATCCTGTGCAGCAGATTGAGCAGAGCCAAGACGGTCCACCGCTTCGATGGCAAGCAGTGAGGGGATGGAGGGCAGGAAGCGGCGCGAGATAATCATATGAGCAATCCTCATACTATAACGATTTACTTTCAATAGTTTTTGGCCGCCACCCATGAGAAACTGAATTTACTGAACTTTTTCTCATGGGATGGAAGAGACCTCAATGACCAACTCCGCAACAACCACCCCCCGGTTTTCCGAAATCCTGGCCGCTAGCGGGTTTACCCCGAAGGAGCTGACCGGGGGCAGCCTGTCGGTCAGAACCCCGGTGGATGGCAGTGAGATTGCCCGGATCCACCAAGACGGGCCGGACGCCGCCCTGGCCGCAATCGCCCGCGCCAAAGCGGCGTTCCGCCACTGGCGCATGGTGCCCGCGCCACGCCGCGGTGAACTGGTGCGTCAACTGGGCAATGCGCTGCGGCGGGAAAAGGAAACCCTCGGCCGGCTGGTCACGCTGGAATGCGGCAAGATTTCTGCCGAGGGGCTGGGCGAAGTGCAGGAAATGATCGACATCTGCGACTTTGCCGTGGGGCTGTCCCGCCAGCTTTATGGCCTGACCATCGCGTCCGAACGTCCGGGCCACGCGATGCGCGAGAGCTGGCATCCGCTGGGCATCTGCGGCGTGATCACCGCGTTCAACTTTCCGGTGGCACCCTGGTGCTGGAACGCCGCCCTTGCGCTGGTCTGCGGCGACCCGGTGATCTGGAAACCGTCGGAAAAGACACCGCTGACTGCGCTGGCCGTGCAGAAGATCTGCGACCGGGTTTGCGCAGAATTTGGTGAGGACGCTCCTGAGGGGCTGATCCAGACGCTGATCGGCGGGCGCGATCTGGGTGAGGTGCTGACCGCGTCAAAAGACGTGGCGCTGATTTCAGCCACCGGATCGGTGCCGATGGGCAAGGCGGTGGCGGCCGATTTGGCAAACCGTCTGGGCCGCAGCATTCTGGAACTTGGCGGCAACAACGCGATGATCGTCGCCCCCTCGGCGGATCTGGACATGGCGCTGCGGGCCATCGTGTTTTCGGCGGTGGGCACGGCCGGGCAACGCTGCACCACGCTGCGCCGCCTGATTGTGCATGAAGATGTGAAGGACGCGCTGACCCAGCGCCTGATCGAAACCTATCGCAGCCTGCCAATCGGGGACCCGCTGGATCCATCCACGCTGGTCGGGCCGCTGATCGACCAGGACGCCCTTGTGGCAATGGGCCGCGCGCTGGATCAGGCGGTAAGCGAAGGCGGTCGTGTGCATGGCGGGGGTCAGGCGCTGATGTCCAGCCAGCCTATGTGCGCCCGGCCCTTGTGGAAATGCCTGCACAGACGGCGGTCATGCATCACGAAACCTTTGCGCCGATCCTGTATATCGTGACCTATCGCCATCTGGACGAGGCGATCGCGCTGCAAAACGCCGTGCCGCAGGGCCTGTCCTCCAGCATCTTCTCAACCGATGTTCGGGAGACCGAGTATTTCCTCTCGGCGGGGGGATCGGACTGTGGTATCGCCAATGTGAATATCGGCCCGTCCGGGGCGGAAATTGGCGGTGCTTTCGGCGGCGAAAAGGACACGGGCGGCGGGCGTGAAAGCGGGTCGGATGCGTGGAAAGCCTATATGCGGCGCCAGACCAACACCGTCAATTACTCGCGCGAGCTGCCCCTGGCGCAGGGGATCACATTTGGAGATTGAGCCTTGAGCACAAAGCGGGGCGCGCCTTTGGGGGCGGACATCACCGAAAGCCTTTGGCACAAAACCTGCGCCGAGCATCCCGGCGCCGCCGCCCTGAGCGGGGAGGTTACGGCTGATCTGGTGGTGGTGGGCGGTGGCTATACCGGCTTGTCGGCGGCGCTGAGCGCGGCACGGACCGGGCTTGACGTCCGCCTGATTGAAGCGGGTCGGTTTGGGCAGGGTGGCTCTGGTCGGAATGTGGGGCTGGTCAATGCGGGGCTGTGGCTGCCACCGGAGGAGATCGCCAAGCGGATCGGCAAGGAGGCAGGCGACAATCTGTCCGCAGCCCTTGCCGGGGCGCCCGATCTTGTCTTTGCGCTGATCCGGGAATTTGACATCAAATGTGAACCGGTGCGCGCAGGCACATTGCATTGCGCCCATGCCAGATCCGGGATGCGCGATCTTGCCAACCGGCACCGGCAGCTCTCGGCCATCGGCGCACCGGTCACCTTGCTGTCACGAGAGGAGGCGGTGGCACGGGTGGGGTCGACGCAGGTGCATGGCGCGCTGTTTGATCCCCGCGCGGGCACGATCCAGCCTTTGGGGTACGCCAGGGGTCTGGCGCGGGCCGCGATGGAATGCGGGGCGCATCTGCATGAAAACAGCCCCGCCACCGAGATTTTGCAAACCCGCACCGGCTGGCAGCTGCGCACCCCTGAGGGCGGGATCTCGGCCCGGAAGATGATCATCGCAACCAATGCCTATCACCTGCCCGTCCAGGGCGCCCCTGCCCCGAAGGTGGTGCCGGTCCATTACTTTCAGGCGGCCACTGATCCGCTGCCGGCCGATCAGCTGGCGCAGATCCTGCCGGGGCGCGAGGGATGTTGGGACACGGCGATGGTCATGTCGTCCTGGCGGCTTGATCAGGCCGGGCGGCTGGTGATTGGCGGCATGGGGGCGATTGACCACTTTGCCAGCGGGGCCCATCTTGCCTGGCTTGATCGCAAACTGGCCCGGATGTTTCCCGCCCTTGCCGGGCTGCGCCTCACCACCCCCTGGCACGGGCGCATAGCCATGACCGAGGAATATCTGCCAAAAATCCTGCCGATGGGAAATAACGCCCTGATCGCCTTTGGCTTTTCCGGGCGCGGCATTGGGCCGGGCACCCTGTTTGGCAAGGCCATGGCGGAGGCTCTTATCAAGGATGACCAGGCGCTTCTGCCCCGCCCGCCGGTGGATCAGCACGGGGTGACGATGGCCTCCACCCGACAGGTCTATTACGAAACCGGCGCCACCCTGACCCATCTACTGAAAGATCGGTTCTGACGGAAAATTTGGCCTGCCCTGACGGTTTTCAATGATCTGGTGACGCAACCCGGACTATGCCCGGGCTTGTCTGGCTGTATCAAATATCGCAGATATAAGAACCCCTTGCGCCCATTTCGGGTCCAGACCCAGACTTGACACCCGACGGAACACGCCCTGATGCCAGACGAGATTGCACAAGCCACCGACAAGGGCGCAGACCCAACCGCCCCCGTATGCGGGATCGAGATCTTTGTGCAGCCCGGGTTCTGGCAGGTTGAGCTCGCCTCGATCCTGTCGGCGCTGAACACGGCCAATGACGTCTGCGGATATGAGCGGTTCCCGTGGCAGATCACCTCGGATCATCCGGGCATCGTGCACAGCAACGGGGATATGATGGTGCGGGCGGGCCCCTCGATCGGGGAGCAATATCTGCGGCAGGTGTTGGTGGTGATTGGCGGCACAGGCAGCCATGGCGGCGGCTGGATGGCGCGGCTGAGAGCGATGCAGAAAATCAAACGGCGGGTGGTGCTTCTGTCCGGGGCGGCCACCGAATATATCAAGGCCACCAACCCGCGCAGCCATCCGGTGACCACAAACTGGAGCGACGTGAACGTGCTGTCGGAAGGGGGCGATTACCCCACGCTGACCACCCATCTGGCCGAAGATGCCGGCGGGATCATGACCTGTGCGGGGGGCGGGCATACGCTGGAGCTGATGGTCGCAATCCTGTCCGAACAGCTCGCCCCGCAGGAAGCGGCGGAACTGGCGGCACAGCTGATGCTGGAACATGTGCGCGGCCCCAACCGGGACCAGCCCAAAGGGATGAGCCACTCGTCCAACTTTCTGGAAAAGCGCCTGCAAAGCGCCATTCGCCTGATGGAAGAAACGGTGGAACATCCGCTGAAAGTGTCGGAGCTGGCGCAGGAAGTGGGGGTCTCGACGCGGCAGCTTGAACGTCTATTCCTGATCAATCTTGATGAAACGCCTGCGAAATTTTACAAGAAAATCAGGCTGAAACGGGCGCAGGCGCTGATCACCGACACGCGCATGCCGCTGATTGACGTGGCGCTTGCCTGCGGGTTTTCCGACAGCTCCTCGCTGGCGCGGGCCTATCGGCTGGAATATGCCAAGACGCCAAATCAGCTGCGTGGGGAAAAGGGGAAAGCGCGGGGGTGAGGCGCTCAGAACCTCATTTGATTGCTTTTTCCAATTAACCAATCTCTAAAAGCAATCAATCCGGGGTGATCCGCGCCATTTTCCGGCCAGACGAGGTAATAACTGCCGACACTGACCGGCACCGATCCCGGCAATTGCTCAAGACTGCCTTCTTCAAGGGCCCGTTCCACCAGAAAATCCGGCATGAGCGCAATGCCAAGCCCGGCCTGCGCCGCCCGCAGCATGGTGGCGAACTGGTCCACCACCATGGCGGGGCGGGCCCCGGGCGGGCGGGTGTGCGCCCGCTCCCACGCCGCCCAGGCGTCAGGCCGGGTTTCAAGGGCAAGACGCGGCGCCTCGGCCCCGTCCATCTGCGCCAGCAAACCGGGTGCGCCCACCGCCAGCGCCTGCTCCTCCCACAGTTTCACCGCCCCCACCCCGTCCCAGTCATCGCGCCCGAAATGAATCGCGCCATGGAAGGTTTCACCGGCAAAGGCAAATGGTGCGGTGCGGGTGGACAGGTTTAGCGTGATGCCGGGATGTTCTGCCATGAATTCCGGCAGGCGCGGAGCCAGCCAATGGGTGCCGAAACTGGGCAGGATCGCAAGGTTGAACACCCCGCCTTCCGGGTTGGTCTGCAGGGCAATTGTTGCATTGGTGATCTGCGCCAGCGCCACGCGGATCTCCTCGGCATAGCGCGCACCCGGTTCGGTCAGGACCAGCCGCTTGCGATCACGCCGAAACAGCCCCTGCCCCACCTGCGCCTCCAGTTTCTGAACCTGACGACTGACCGCGCTCTGCGTCAGGTCCAATTCCTGTGCGGCATCAGACACTGATCCAAGCCGCGCCACCGCTTCAAACGCGGCAAGGCAAGAGGTGGACGGGGAAAATCGACGAGCCATGGGCGGAGCCTTTATTCCATTTGGGAATGTTCTTATGCGGTAATATCGTTTTTTTCCGGTAAATCCATCCGCTAATATATACCAAAGACACAAGTCTTTCCTGAACAGGAAAGGCACGGGCCCAAGGGCAGGAGGTTGGAATGGATCGCGCGGATATCGTTGATCAGGCCTTTCGCAAGGCGGTGGAAACAGGCCGGTTTCCGACCGGGCGCCCGGCGGCAGGTCCCCTGTCTGACACGTTGGCCGTTGAGCTGTTTCGCGCGCAGGTTCTGAGCCGCAATCTCGACCGCCGCTCGCGCAGGATACAGGCCGCGGGTGAAGGCTATTACACGATCGGGTCCAGCGGGCATGAAGGCATGGCCGCCGTGGCCGCGGCACTGCGCCCGGATGACATGGCCTTTCTTCATTACCGCGACGGTGCGTTTCAAACCATGCGATCGGCACAGGTGCCCGGCACCACCCCGGCCTGGGACATGCTCCTGAGCTTTGCCACCTCGTCCGAGGATCCCTGTTCCGGGGGGCGGCACAAGGTGCTGGGGTCAAAGGCGCTGATGATCCCACCGCAGACCTCAACCATTGCCAGCCACCTGCCCAAGGCGGTGGGGGCGGCCTATTCGATTGGACTGGGCAAGCGGCATGATTGTGAGCACAAGGTGCTGGCCGATGACGCGCTGGTGATGTGTTCCTTTGGCGATGCCTCCTCAAACCACTCCACCGCGCAAGGGGCGATCAACACCGCCTGCTGGACCGCGTATCAATCCGTTCCCCTGCCCCTTCTGTTTGTCTGCGAAGACAATGGGATCGGCATTTCCACCCGCACCCCGCGCGGCTGGGTGGGGGCGAATTTCTCGCATAAGCCGGGGCTGAAATACTTCCACGCGGACGGGCTGGATATATATGACACCTACCGGGTGGCGCTGGAGGCGGCGGAATATGTGCGCACACGCAAGAAGCCTGCCTTTCTGCATCTGTCACTGGTGCGGCTTTACGGCCATGCGGGATCGGATCTGCAGCAGGCTTACCTGAAGAAAGAGGTGTTCGAGGGCTGGGAGGCGGATGATCCGCTGTTGCATTCCGCGCGATTGCTGACCCAAAAGGGCGTGTTGTCGGCTGACGAGGTTCTGGCGATCTATCAGGAAAGCGAGGACCAATGCGCGCGCGTGGCCGAAGAGGTGATCACCCGGCCACGGCTGAAAACGGCACAGGGTGTGATGGCGTCCCTGATCCCTCCCCCCCGCATCTGCGCCCCCACCAACGGGCCGGACATGGCAGCGAGAGAGGCAGCTTTTGGAAGTGATTTCAAGGCGCTGGATACGCCGCAACCGATGAACAAGCTGCTCAACTGGGCGCTGACCGATCTGATGCTGGAGCATGGCGAGGTTGTCATGATGGGCGAGGATGTGGGGCGTAAAGGCGGCGTTTATGGTGTGACGCAAAAGCTGATCGACCGGTTCGGCCCGGACCGGATGATCGACACGCTTCTGGATGAGCAAAGCATTCTGGGGCTGGCAATCGGTATGGGGCATAACGGGTTCATCCCGATGCCGGAAATCCAGTTCCTCGCCTATCTGCACAATGCCGAAGACCAGCTGCGCGGCGAAGCAGCGACACTGCCGTTTTTCTCAAACGGGCAGTTCACCAACCCGATGGTGATGCGCATTGCCGGGCTGGGTTATCAAAAGGGCTTTGGCGGGCATTTCCACAATGACAACTCGCTGGCCGTGTTGCGCGATATCCCGGGCATCGTAATCGCCTGCCCGTCGCGCGGCGATGAGGCGGCGATGATGATGCGCGAATGTGTGCGGCTGGCGCGGGAAGAGGCCCGCGTGGTGGTGATGGTGGAACCGATTGCGCTTTACCCGATGCGCGATCTTCACGCCCCCAAGGATGGCGGTTGGATGCGCCCCTACCCCGCGCCCGACCGGCGGATCGGGCTGGGGGAAGTGGGAGGCGAGGGCGATGGCCCGCTGGCAATCCTGACCTATGGCAACGGGCGCTACCTCTCGACACAGGCGGCGGCAGATCTGGCCGCAGAAGGGATCGACACGCGGATCATCGACCTGCGCTGGCTGGCGCCGCTCCCCACCGAGGGGATCCTGCAAGCCCTTGAAGGCACAGAAAAAGTTCTGATCGTGGATGAATGCCGCATCACCGGCAGCCAGTCCGAGGCGCTGATGGCGCTCCTGCACGAGAGGACCGATCTGCCCCACGCGCGCCTCGCGGCCGAGGACAGTTTCATCGCCACCGGCCCGGCTTATGCGGCCACCATGCCGTCGCGCGAAACCATCGCTGATGCCGCGCGCAGATTGTGGAGCGGATCATGACACGGAAGCAAACCGCCATTGTCGTCGCCCCCGGGCGCGGCACTTATAACCGCGATGAGCTGGGCTATTTTGCGCGCCATCACGCGGAGAAATCCGATCTGATGGCCGGGTTTGATGCCTATCGGTTGAGCCAGGGGCAGGAGCCGCTCTCCGCACTGGATGGGGCAGCGCGATTTTCCGGGGCCCGCCATACGCGGGGCGACAACGCGTCGGGCCTCATCCATGCCTGTGCAGTTGCGGATTTCCTGTCAATCGACCGCGACAGGATTGATATTCTGGGCGTCACCGGCAACTCGATGGGCTGGTATATCGCGCTGGCCTGTGCGGGGGTGCTGGATCAGATCGCCGGGCTGGAAGTGGTCAACACCATGGGCACGCTCATGCATGAACACATGATCGGCGGGCAGCTGATTTATCCGTTTGTGGATGAGACCTGGGCAGAGATCCCCGGTGAACGCGCGAGGATCGAGGCCACGATGTCCGAGATCACCGCCCGCCCCGGCCATATCCTGACCCTTTCGATTGATCTGGGGGGCATGCTGGTCCTTGCAGGAAATACCGAAGGGCTGGCGGCGTTCGAGGCTGAAATGCCCGTGACACAAGGGCGTTTTCCGATGCGCTTGCCGGGGCATGCAGGCTTTCACACGGCCATGCAGGAACCGGTGGCGGCTGAGGGGCGCGCCCGGCTGGGGCAGGATCTGTTTGCCCGGCCCAACCTGCCGCTGATTGATGGGCGCGGCAAGATCTGGCATCCGCGGGCCACCGATTTGCACGCGTTGCGCAGCTACACTCTGGGCCACCAGGTGGTTGCCCCCTATGATTTCACCACGGCGCTTCGGGTGGCCGCGCGCGAGTTCATGCCGGATCTGTTCATCCTGCTGGGCCCCGGCACCACATTGGGCGGCGCGGTGGCGCAATCGCTGGTGCGGCAGACCTGGCGCGGATTGCAGAACAAGGCGGATTTCAAGGCGCGACAGGCCGCGGCGCCGGTGGTGCTGTCGATGGGACAAGAGGATCAGCGCACCCGTGTCTGTGGGTAAACTTTCCCTCAGGGCCTCCTGAGCTTAATTCAACTTAAAGTTAACCTCTGAGGGCTAAATATCGAGGTGTCGTGCGAAATAGTTGACGCAGACAAAAAGCTTCTTTCTACTTGAAGTTGGTTTTTCAATAGAGTTTCAGGTAAGCCTTTGGTCAAATTTGCCCCACCGAGTTCCCGGTTACTCGTGCCGCTTTGCGTCGCGCTGGCAACCTTTGTCACGCTGGCCGCCTTTTACCTGTCGCACCGGGAAACACAAAAACATCAGCAACTCGAAGAAACCCGGATCGCCAGCGCCAATTTTGCCGCCCGCCTTCAGACCCATGTGTCGGCGCGGTTTGACACGGTTGGGCTGCTGGCCCGCCAGTTCCGCCAACACAGCTCGGTTGACAGTTTCGCCTTTCAGGTTGAGACCGATCTTTACCACCTAATGTTTCAGGAAACACAGGCGCTGAACTGGGTGGATCCGGATGGGGTTATCCGCTTTGTCACGCCGCTGGAGGGCAATCACGCCGCCTTGGGGCTTGATCTGCGGTCCTTGCCATTGCCGCGGGCTGCATTGGAAGCGGCACGGGAAACTGGGCAGCTTCAGGTCACCCCCCCCCTTGAACTGGCCCAAGGCGGACAAGGGGTTGCGGCCTATATCCCGGTTCAGGACGCCGACGCCGTGATCGGCTTTCTCAACCTGGTCTTTCGCACCACCCCCCTTGTGCAGACCGCTCTTGGAGGGGACGAGGGCGCGGCCTATGCCATTCGCGTCTTTGATGGGGAAACCGAGGTCTTCTCCTCCTCCGTCCGCCCCGGAAAGAACGCGCCGGTGGCCACCCGTGACATCCAGCTGGCCAACCGTGTCTGGCAGGTTCACGTCAGCCCATCCGCGTCCATCAGCACGATCCTGACCCAGCGCCAGAATGTCCTTGCCCTTGTTGTGGGGCTGCTGTTGTCCGGGGTGACCGGTTTTCTCAGTCGCTTGGTGATCGAGCGCCAATTGTCACTGCGTGAAAGCCAGAACCGGTTTCAGGACTTTGCCATGGCCAGCTCGGACTGGTTTTGGGAACTGGACAGAAACCTGCGCCTGCTCTGGGCATCGGACGGTCTGGCGCGTTTTCTGGATCAGGCGCCCAGCGACATTCTCGGGATGGATCCGATCACCCTGCGCAACCCGGCTGATGATCATCCAAAATGGGACGCGCTGACCACGGATCTGAACACCCGACGCCCTTTTAAGAATTTCGACTTTTATGTCGATGTGGGCGGTGAAACCAAATGGCTCCGGGTCTCGGGGGTTCCGGTGCGGGATGACGCGGGAGGGTTTTGCGGCTATCGCGGCGTGGCGACGGACATCACCGAACAGGTTTTCAGTGAAGAAAAAGCCCGCGAGGCCGCCGATCTTCTGGCCAATAGTGTGGAGGACAGCAACGAGCTGTTCAGCCTGTGGGACAGTAAAGACCGGCTGGTTCTGGCGAACCGGAAATTTCGCGACATGCACAGCGCCATCCCGGCCGCCATCACCCCCGGCACCACTTATTCGGACTTTGTGCGGGCAGCGATCAAACAGGGGTACATACCAACCGAAACACAGCACGAGGACAGGTTCCTTGCGACCCGTCTGGCCACACGTTCACAGCCTGATGCCCCCGCGATCGAAGTGACCCGAAATGACGGAACCATCCTGAATATCCGCGACCAGCATATCGCGGGGGGGGCCATTGTGACCATTGCGCAGGATGTCACCGAACAGCGGCGCTATGAAGATGCCCTGCGCGCCAGCCAGGAACGTTATGCCCTTGCGGTTCAGCAAGTGTCGATCTGGGATTGGGATCTTCTGGAGGACAGGCTTTACACCTCCCCCGGATTTGCCAAAAGCCTTGGCTATTCCCATGAAGAGTTCGAGGAAATCAAGCGAAACTCCCTTTCATCTTTGCTGCATCCGGATGATCTGGCCGCATATCGGGCCAGACAGGCCGACCACATAAACGCCCCCGGACAGATCTTTTCCAACGAACACCGGTTCCGCACAAGGACAGGCGCCTATCGCTGGTTCCTGGCGCGCGGACAGGCGGTTGCCGATGGCACCGGCCGGGCGGTGCGATCAACCGGTGTTCTGACCGATATCACCGAACGGATCGAGCTTGAGGAAGAGCTGCACCAGTCGCGCAAGATGGATGCGATTGGCCAGCTGACCGGCGGTGTGGCCCATGACTTCAACAACCTTCTGACCGTGATCATGGGCAATGCCGAATTGATCGGCGAGCAAAGCCCTGCGCCCGCGGTCGCCCCGCTGGTTGAGGCCACAATCCGCGCCGCAAGCCGGGGGGCCGAGCTGACCCAGCGCCTGCTGGCCTTTTCCATGCGCCAGCCCCTGCGCCCCAAACGGGTGGACCTGCCCGCGCTGCTTGACGGGCTGCCGGGATTGCTCACCCCTACGCTTGGCGCCACCATTGACCTTCACCTGCCCACAAATGATGAGGCATGGCCTGCCTTTGCCGACCCCGGACAGATCGAAAACGCGGTGCTGAACCTTGTGCTCAATGCGCGGGACGCGATGCCGGACGGGGGCAAATTGACGATCGACTGTTTCAATCGCCATTTTGACGCCCCACCAGACGAGAAAGAGCTGACATTGGAGCCCGGTGATTACGTGGTGATCCGGGTCACGGATACCGGGACAGGCATGTCGCAAGAGGTGATAAAACATGCCTGCGAGCCGTTTTTCACCACCAAGGGGGTTGGCAAGGGCAGCGGGCTGGGCCTGTCGATGGTCATGGGCTTTGCCCAACAATCCGGCGGTCAGGTGGTGATTTCCAGCCGGGAAGGTCACGGCACCACTATTGACCTCTACCTGCCGCGCGCACCGCAATCCCCGGACACTGCCCCTCAATCGCGTCCGATCCCCTCATCCCGGCCCAGCGGTCGCGGGGAGCATATCCTGCTGATCGAAGACGATCCCGCGCTGCGCCACCTCACCGAACAGATGCTGCACAAGCTGGGATATGCCGTGACACCGGCCGAACATGCCCAGGCCGCGCGCCGACAGCTGGCACGCGATCCCGGAATTGACCTGATCCTTTCAGACGTCGTGCTGCCCGGCGGCACCAGCGGCCCGGCCTTTGTGGCAGAGGTTTTGGAGCATCGACCGGACATGAAGGTGATTTACATGTCCGGCTATCCCGCGAGCATCTTGGAAAAAGAAGGGCACGGGGCGACAAATGAGATCCTGCTGCAAAAACCTTTCAAGATTTCCAACCTCGCCAAGGCATTGCAAAGCAAGTTGCAACAGGACAAGCGCGCTGTCTGAGCCTTTTGCCCCTCAAAGGTTCCGACTTTGACCTTCGGCAGGGCAATGTCGAAACGCTGTAAGAAGCATCCCTATCGTGGACGTTTCGGGACAAACATATGTTTCAAGCCTGCCCCGAAACACTTTGGATCAGATCACCGCGTCAAACAGGGTCCGCAGGTTTTCGCGGGTCAGTTCGACGGGGTTGCCGCCGCAGCTCGGATCTTTGATGGCGCCTTCCACCAGCGCATCCATCTGGTCCGTGCTCACGCCCATCTCGGACAGTTTGCGCGGGATTTCGAAACTGTCGTTGAACTCCTGCACAAAGCTCTGGAACCCCTTGAAGCCGCCATTGACCCCCAGATACCCCGCCACCCGGTCGAAACGATCCGCGATCTCGGCCGCATTTAATTCAAGAACCGCAGGCATACAGACCGCATTCGTGGTGCCGTGATGGGTGTTGAAAATCGCGCCAACCGGATGGGACAGCGCATGGATCGCACCCAGCCCTTTCTGAAACGCCGTCGCCCCCATGGCTGCCGCGGACATCATATGTGCCCGTGCTTCAAGGTCGGTGCCATCTGCATAAGCGCGCGGCAGATAGTCGATCACCAGACGCATCCCCTCAATCGCGATGCCCTGCGACATCGGGTGGTAATGCGGGGACGAGAACGCCTCGACGCAATGGGCAAACGCATCCAGACCAGTGCCAGCCGTGATGAATTTCGGCATCCCCACGGTCAGTTCGGGATCCGCGATCACCACGCTGGGCAGGACTTTCGGGTGGAAGATGATTTTTTTCTCATGGGTGAGCGAGTTGGTGATGATCGACGCGCGCCCCACTTCCGACCCGGTTCCCGCCGTGGTTGGCACCGCGATGATCGGAGCAATCGCATCCGCATCCGCCCGCGTCCACCAATCGCCAATGTCCTCGAAATCCCAGATCGGGCGGGTTTGTCCCGCGTAAAACGCCACCATCTTGCCCAGATCCAGACCCGAGCCACCGCCAAAGGCAATCACCCCGTCATGACCGCCGGCCTTATAGGCCTCAACGCCTGCATGCAGGTTGATCTCGGACGGGTTCGGGTCCACATCGCTGAACATGCCGCGCCCCAGGCCAGCGGCCTCCATGATATCCAGCGTCGCCTGAGTGATCGGCAGATCGGCAAGCCCCTTATCTGTCACCAGAAGCGGGCGTTTGATCCCCGCCTGCGCACAGGCCTCAGGCAGTTCCCGGATCCGGCCTGCACCGAATTTCACCGCGGTCGGATAGGACCAGTTTCCAACGAGTTGCATCTTCATATCCTCATAATTGAAGCGTTTCGAGATTGGGTTGCGTAACAGCATGAACTCAAAACGCACGAAATGGCGTGGGCGTTTCCACGTATTATTGTGCCCCAACAACAAGCAGAAACGCTTTGGATGCCCGCCCCCCCATGGGGAATGTCAGGAAAAGGGGGGCAGGCTGTCCCCCTTACGCGGTCACCTTCTTCAGGTGATAGCTTTTCGGGCGAGTCAGATTGTGAAAACCGATCACGGACAGGCCGCCACCGCGCCCGGTGTTCTTGCAGCCGGTCCAGCACAGGCCGGGATCAAGATAATCGGCCCGGTTCATGAAGACGGTGCCGGTCTCGACCTGATCCCCCACACGGGCGGCACGATCCAGATCACCGGTCCAGAGGCTTGCGGTCAGGCCAAATTCACTGTCATTAATCAAGGCAATCGCCTCGTCATCGGACGAGACCTTCATAATGCCCACCACAGGACCAAAGCTCTCGTCCCGCATCACCCGCATGTCATGGGTCACATTGGTCAGGATCTGCGGGGTCAGATACGCGCCCCCGTCATCCTCGGCAAAACTGTCGATATGGGCCACGGCCCCCTCGGCCAGCGCCTCGGAAATCTGTGCGCGCACCTCATCGGCAAAGCGCACATTGGCCATCGGCCCCATCGTGGTTTCCGGGTCGAGCGGGTTGCCCAGCTTATAGCCTTTCACGATCTCAACCGCCTTGGCGACAAAATCGTCATATAGGCTCTCATGCACATAGATCCGTTCGATCCCGCAGCAGCACTGGCCCGCATTGAACATCGCACCATCGATCAGCGTATCCACCGCCGCGTCCAGATCGGCGTCCTCCATGACATAGCCCGGATCCTTGCCCCCCAGCTCGGTGCCAACCCCGGTGAACGTGCCTGCCGCCGCGCGCTCCATCGCCTGACCGCCGCCCACGGACCCGGTGAAATTCACAAAGTCAAACGCGTTGCCCGCGATCAGATCATTGGTCACATCATGTGAGAGGAACACATTCTGAAACACATCCTCGGGAAGGCCCGCCGCATGGAAGGCTGCCGCCATACGCTCGCCCACCAGCAAGGTCTGGGTGGCGTGTTTCAGCACAACCGTATTGCCGGCAATCAGCGCCGGCGCCACCGTGTTGATGGCCGTCATGTAGGGATAGTTCCAGGGGGCCACCACAAAAACCACCCCATGCGGCACGCGCTTGATATAGCGCTTGAACGTCTCGTCCTCGCCCACCGCAATATCGGCCAGCGCCTCTGCCGCAATCGACGCCATGTGACCGGCACGCTCATTAAAGCCACCGAACTCACCGCCATAGCGGACCGGACGCCCCATCATATGCGCAAGCTCTGGCACGATCTCGTCATTCATCGCACCAACCGCGGCAACACCTGCCATCACAAGCTGCGCGCGCTCAGCCAAGGGCCGTGCGGCCCAGGCCGCCTGGGCCGCGCGCGCGCGCGCCGTCGCCGCAAAGGCCTCGTCCCGCGACAGCACATCGCGCTCGGCAAACACCGATCCATCAATCGGCGAGATACATTTCAATGTCTGTGACATCTTATCCTCATCTTCAGAAACAGCGCCCCCGTTAACCCTGACATCCCTGACCTCATTTTCTGGTCAAAAATATCCCGGGGGGGCCGAAGGCGGGGGCAGCGCCCCCAAAACTCCATTACCGGATCACGCCCGTTCGAAACCGCGCGCCACCTCGTAATCGGTCACAACACGTTCAAAATCCTCGATCTCGACCTCAGCGGCACGCACATAGTGATCCACCGCCTCATCCCCCATCGCAGCGCGCAGCATCGCAGAGCCATGCAGCGCATCGCGGGCCGCACGCAGGTTGCCCGGGATCATGCCCGTCTCCCCCTGATAGACATCGCCCACCGTGGGGGCCTGCAGCTCAAGCCCTTCCTCGATCCCGGCAATACCCGCAGCCAGCATCCCCGCCATCGCCAGATAGGGGTTCATGTCAGATCCCGGAATGCGGCATTCCACACGGATTGCCTTGCTGCCATCGCCACACAGGCGATAGCCCGCAGTGCGGTTGTCCACCGACCAGATGATCCGGGTCGGCGCAAAGGTTCCCTTCATGAACCGCTTGTAGCTGTTGATATAAGGCGCCATGAAATAAGTGTAATCCGGGGCGTATTTCAAAAGCCCGGCCATATAGCTTTTCATCAGCGCCGACATGCCAAGCCTGTCATCCGGATCGAAGAACACCGGCTCGCCATCTTTCCACAGCGACTGATGCACATGGGACGAGCTGCCCACCTTGTCGTGATGCCATTTCGGCAAGAAGGTCACCGCATGGCCCTGCTGCCAGGCGATCTCCTTGATCGCATGTTTGGCAATCGTGTGATATTCCGCCGTGTCCATCGCCGAGGCATATTTGATGTTCAGCTCTTCCTGCCCGGTCTCCGCCTCGCCTTTCGAGTTCTCAACCGGCAGGCCCGCATTCCAAAGGTGGTTGCGGATTGGCCGCATCACGTGCTCTTCCTTGGTGGTCTGCAGGATGTGATAGTCCTGATTATACCCGGAGATCGGCGCCAGATCGCGGAAACCTTCCTTGCGGATCTCATCAAAGCTCTTTTCGAACAGGAAAAACTCCAGCTCAGTCGCCATTTTCGCGTCAAAGCCCATGGCCTCGATGCGGCGCACCTGGCGTTTCAGCATCGCGCGCGGGCTGTGCGGCACCTCTTCATGGGTGTGGTGATCCAGAATATCGCAAAGCACCATCACCGTGCCGTCCAGCCACGGCACCGGCCGCAGGGTCGACAGGTCCGGCTTCATCACGTAATCGCCATATCCCCGCTCCCATGAGGTCGTGGCATAGCCATCCGGCGTCGCCATCTCAAGATCTGTTGCCAGAAGATAGTTGCAGCAATGGGTTTCCTCATAGGCGCCCGCAACAAAATGACCCGCATGAAACCGCTTGCCCATCAGGCGCCCCTGCATGTCCGCAAAACACACAAGCACCGTGTCAACCGCACCGGAAGACACCTGCGATTTCAGGTCGTCAAAGCTCAGATTACCGGACATCATGCCCATCCTTTGTCTGTGGTTGCCCCGGCGCGCTCACGCCGGGGCGTATGAGTGTTCAGCCGTAACGATAGGGTCGGCCTGCCTTCTGCATATCGGCATTATAGCGTTTGAAGATGTCAACCACTTTGGCCTTGGTCGGGCTTTCCGAGGCGATCTCATCCCAGAATTTCACCGCCGCATCTTCGACCTGTGCCCATTCCGCATCCGGGATCGAGGTCAGCTGCATCTTGGTGCCATTCACCCGCAAGCTGGCCTCCCCCCCCCAATACCACCACTGGCGATAGTAATGTGACTGGTCACAGCAGACCCTGAACAGGGTTTGCAGATCTTCCGGCAACTCGTTCCAGCGGCCCTGATTGGCAAAGAAACTGCCGGCCCAGGCGCCCGAAATATTGTTGGTCAGGAAGTAGTTGGTCACATCTGCCCAGCCCACGGTGTAATCTTCGGTGATGCCCGACCAGGCGATCCCATCCAGCTCACCTGTCTGCATGGCGACCTCGATATCTTCCCAGGGCAGCGTCACCGGCACCACGCCGAACTGCGCCAGGAACCGGCCTGCGGTTGGGAAGGTAAACACCCGTTTGCCCTTCAGGTCCGCAAGCGAATGGATCGGGTCCTTGGTGGCGAAATGGCACGGATCCCAGGCCCCGGCCGAGATATGCTTCACCCCGACCTTGGAATATTCCTCGTCCCAGATTTCATTCAGACCATATTGGTTAAACAGCACCGGCACGTCGAGCGAGTAGCGCGAGGCGAACGGGAAATACCCCCCGAAAACAGTTACTTCGGTGGGCGAGGCCATGCTGTCATCATCCGATTGCACCGCATCGATCGTGCCGCGCTGCATCGCGCGGAACAGCTCTCCGGTGGGGACCAGCTGATCGGCGTAATAAAGCTCGATCTGCATCCGGTCGCCGGCAATCTTGTTGAACTTGTCAATGGCGGGTTTCACCACATGTTCGGCCAGCGCCGCACCGGCATAGGTCTGCATCCGCCACTTGATGGTGGATTGGGCAATGGCAGGGGCGGCCAGCGGGGCGGCCAGCGCCCCCACCCCGGCAGTGGTCAAAAACTTGCGTCTCGTAGTCATGTTTCACTCTCCTTGTGGTTCAATCGGCCCCGTGGCGCGGGGCTCTTGTGGTTATTTTCCGTAAACGGTTTCCGGCAGCCAAAGGGCGATCTGCGGGAAAATCATGATCAGCGCGAGGGCCAGCACCATCACCAGTGCGAAGGGGATGATCGAGACATAGATGTCCTTCAACCCGATCTCGGGCGGGGCCATCGCCCGCATCAAAAACAGGTTATAGCCAAAGGGCGGTGTCATATAGGCGATCTGGGTGGTGATCGTGTAAAGCACCCCGTACCAGATCAGGTCAAAGCCCAGCGCCCCCACCAGCGGCACGTAAAGCGGCGCCACGATGACCAGCATCGCAGTGTCATCCAGAAAGGTGCCCATGAGGATAAAGCTCAGCTGCATCAGGATCAGGATCATCCAGGGGCTGAGGCCCAGACGTTCGGTGAACAGATCCTCGATCGCCTTCACCGCGCCCAACCCGTCGAAAATCGCCCCAAAGGCCAGCGCCGCCAGAATGATCCACATGAACATGCAGGAAATACCCAGCGTCGAACGCACCGAGGTTTCAAAAACAGCGCGCGTCATCCGCCCCTTCAGGACCGCCGCAAAGAACGCAGCCATCGCCCCGATGGCCGAGCTTTCCACCAAAGAGGTCCAGCCATTCACAAAGGGAACCATCATCGTGGCAAATATCGCCAGCGGCAGCACGCCGGAAAACAGCAGCCGGTATTTCTCTTTCATATAGATGTCTTTGTGAAAGCCCGGCAGGGTGCGGGTCACAAAGGCCAGGGCGGCCAGGCCAAGCGCCAGGCCAAGCGCGGGCTTGGCACCAATCCCGCCGCTCATCACCAGCATCGGCACCAGCACCAACCCGCCCAGAACGACGTAATTCAGGCGCAGCGGATGGGTGGTAATCTGGTCATATTCCGCCAGATCCTCCGGCGCCATGGCCGGGCCGAGATGCGGCTGCATCCGGGCGCGCAGATAGATATAGACGACAAACATCGTGGCCATCATCAGGCCGGGGATCACACCCGCCAGCCACAACTGCCCCACCGGCTGGCGGGCAATCATTGCGTAAAGCACCAGCACCACCGAGGGTGGCACCAGAATGCCCAGGCTGGATCCCGCCTGAATGGTGCCTGTCACCAGGATCTTGTCATAGCCGCGCCGCAACAGCTCGGGCAGTGCAATGGTCGCCCCGATTGCCATCCCCGCCACGGAGAGGCCGTTCATGGCGGAAATCAGCACCATCAGCCCAACCGTGCCAATGGCCAGCCCGCCTTTCACCGGCCCCATCCAGACATGGAACATCCGGTAAAGATCATCGGCGATTTTCGATTCCGACAGCACATAGCCCATGAAGATGAACATCGGTAGCGTCAGCAGCGGATACCATTTCATCAGCTTCATCGCGGCCGAAAACGGGATCTCGACCCCGCCGGTGCCCCACAGGAACATCCCCGCAATGGCCCCGACAAAGCCGATGGCCCCGAACACCCGTTGCCCGGTCAGCAGCATGACCATCATGCCCGCAAACATCACGGTGGCGATCATTTCATAAGACATTACAGCTCAACCCCACGCAGGCGTCCGATATCGCGGAACAGTTCGGCAAGACATTGCAAGAGCATCAGGAAGACGCCGAAGCAAAGGATGAATTTCACCGGCCACAGATAGGGCCGCCAGGCAGTGGAGCTGCGCTCCAGATAGCCCATTTTCTCACCCGCCGCGGCGGGGCCTTCGGTCAGGGCGGTGGTGAACAGATCCCAAAAGAAGGTGACCGGCTCCAACCCGAAATAGCCCAGGCTATAGGCGGTGGAACTGATCGCCCCGTAAAGCAGGATCCCCAGATAGGTGATCAGGAACAGAACGGTGAACGCATCCACCATGGCCTTGGTGCGCGGCGACCAGCTTGCGTAAAACAGATCCATCCGCACATTGGACTGCATCTGGATCGAATATGGCCCGCCCAGCACGTAATAGGCGACCATCACGAACTGCGCGGTTTCCAATGTCCAGAGCGACGGATTGAAAAAGGTCTTGGAGACAGAGGACCAGAGCAGCACCCCCACCAGCGCAAAGATCAGATACATGGCAATGCGGCCGATAAAGCGGTTCATCGCATCAATCCCCCGCACATAGGCCCGAATGGCGTTAGGCATCGTCGCCTCCTTCCGGTTCAAGGGCTGCCAGCGCCGGGCGCAGCAGGGTCAGGATTTCTTCCGCCATGGCCACCTCATCCGCAGGCGTCGCAACCAGATCATTGCGCAGCTCAATCATGACATTGGCCAGACCATGAGACAGCCCGTGCTGCTTCAGCGAATGGGTGACCCCGTCCGCCGGACCATAGGGTTCATTGCGGGCAACCCGCCGATGCGGCAATGCGCAAGACCGGGCCAGCATGGCATCTGCCAACCGGCTGTCCGCATCATGCAAAATGCCAATCTCAACCGCGCGCGGCGCCCCGTGATAGACCGGCGTGAAACTGTGAATCGTGACTAGGACGGTCTGTTGCCGCCGTGCCTTGCGCGCCGTGATCAGCTCGCTCACCGTATCACAAAAGGGCAGATAGATCTGATCCGTGCGCGCGCGCCTTTCCTGCAAGGACAGTCCCCGATTGCCGGGCACCTCGATCAATTCGGATTTTTCGGGCATGGCGGACGGCGCGTCTGGCGGGCGATTGCAGTCATAGACCAGCCGCGACACCCGGCTGGCGACCATCGGCGCGTCCAGGGCCTGCGACAGGTAAAGCGACACGGCGCGGGCTCCGGGATCCCATGCCGCATGGCTCAGACGATCCTCGTCCCGCAGGCCAAGCCCCTCATATTGCGCTGGAATTTGGCTGGACGCATGTTCACACAGCAACAGCACGGCGCCCGCACCATCACGGTTCACAACCTCAACCGCCTCCTCTCGCGTCAGACCTGAGCCTTCCGGCATCGCAGACCTCCCTAAACCTGCCAATTTTGGAAAAATCTTTTCATGAAGAGATTTTTGTGTCAATAATTTTTCACGTCCGTAATTTAACAGACACGGCACACCCTTTTCTTTCAAGGCCCAAACGCCTAAGAAACATGCGTGTCGAACAGTGGAGGAGCCGTTGACCAAGCCACCAGCCACGGTCCGTGACCTGATCCGCGCGCACTATCCCACCCTGACCCAGTCAGAGCGGAAGTTCGCTAGCCTCTTGCTTGAAAACTACCCGGCGGCGGGGCTTGCTTCGATCACCATCGTCGCTGAAAACGCCAATGTCTCGACCCCCACCGTGGCGCGCATGGTGCAAAAACTCGGCTTCAAGGGATATCCGCAGTTTCACCGCGCGCTGCTGTCAGAGCTGGAGGCCAAAGTGTCCGGCCCGACCAAGCGGCGTGACAACTGGGCCAGCGATGCGCCCGAGGGGCATATGCTGCACCGGTTCTCGCTTGCGGTGACCGACAACCTGCAACAGACCTTTTCCAACCTTGACCCGGCCCAGTTTGATGCGGCGGTCCGGCAGCTCGCCAATACCGAAGGGCGGCTCTATGTGGTGGGCGGGCGGATCACCCGCGCGCTGGCGGATTATGCCTTTACCCATTTCCAGGCCATCCGGCAGCGGGTGACCCACATGACCTCCTCCTCTGCCACATGGCCGCATTACGTGCTGGACATGGTCGAAGGGGACACGCTGCTGATGTTTGACGTGCGGCGATACGAGACCAACCTGCAACGGCTGGCGGAGCTGGCCTCGGAACGGGGGGTGAAGATCATCCTGGTGACGGATCAATGGGCCAGCCCGATCGCCACCGTGGCTGATCACATGTTCAATTGCTGGGTGGAAATCCCGTCCGCCTGGGATTCGAACATCTCGTCCATGATGCTGCTGGAAGCGATGATCACCGCGACGCAGGAGGAAAGCTGGGACAAGACAAAGGAACGGTTTGACCGGCTGGACGAGCTGTTTGACATGACCCGGTTGTTTCGCAAGTTTTCCTGACCGCTAAAGCGTTTCGACGTTCACCTGAGACAGGAAAAAGTCGAAACGCAGTCAAAGTCGAAACGCTGTCAGAGATATCCATGATGTGGGCGTGTCGGAACAAACATGTGTGACAGGTTTATCCCGAAACGCTTCGGGGCAGAGGTCCCCCCCTGCCCCCGCGAACCAGCCTGCGCCAGTTTCCGCACCTGCCTCATGCGCTGCGCGACAGCACCGCGGGGGCCTCTTCGGGCAGCACAATCGACCCATCGGTTCCGACCGTGACCTGCATCCCCTGCTGCAACCCATCAAGCCCGGAACAGCCGACACACATGAGGATGTCCTTTTCGCGGGCAACAATGGCCATGTGGCTCAACCAGCCGCCAATCTCGCTCAGAACGGCCCCTGCGCGGGTGACATAGGGCAGCCATGACGGGCTGACCATGCGACAGACGATAATGTCGCCATCCTGGAACCCAGCAAACAGCTCGGCGCTGGTGCCGCCATCCTCGCCCACCACAAAAACCCGACCTGTTGCGCTGGCACTGCCCGACACGCAGGTGCCGCCAAGCGCGCCGGCCTCTGCCGCCCCATGAAGGGGCGTGGCCGCAGACATCAGCTCGCAGTCACGCAGGGTCAGCGCATGTTGCTTGGGTGCTTTTTTCAGCAGGCGTTTGCCGCGTTTCATACGCCATTTGGCGCGGGCTTTGTAAATCGACGGGTCGGTCAGCGCGAGCCGCGACAGTTCTTCCATCTTCAGCTGGAAGATCAGCTCCCCCAGATCGGTCTTTTCCGACAGGGCAAGAATGGCCCGGCGCAGCTCGGCAACAACCCGAAGCGCCTCATGCTTGGCCAGCTCCTTCAGATCCTGCATCGCAATGGCCAGATCCACCGGATCCTGCGGCACGCCCTGTGGCAGCTCTTCACATTCGGCTGGCTGCGACACGGCCCCGTCCAGCATCGGCCAAAGCAGCTCTGGATTTTCCGCATAACGCGGCAGGCTGAGTTCGTAATCCACATCCGCCCGGTGGCCCATCATTGCCAGCAGGGTGCGCCGTCTGGCCTTTTTGCCCTTCAGGCGCGCGCATTGGTCAATCATGCTGACCGGCGCGGACTGCAAGACCGGATGCATGAGCCGGGCTTGTGCCTCGGGGTCCTGCCCGGCCTGCTCGGCGGCCTCCCCCTGGGTGAAGCCTGCAAGAATATTGACCTTTTCCGCCTCAACATAGATCCCCTGCACCAGCATGTTGCGCAGGGTCTCAATCGCATTCACGATCTGCGTTTCGGTCAGGGCGCGATAGTCAACCGCCTGCCAGAAGGCCAGATCTTCGTGCAGGGCGGGCATGGTTTTCTCGCGGAACTCTGTCAGCATGGCCCGCGCCTGACGGCGCAGCTGCCGCGGCTTGCTGCCGGTCAGGCGCAGGGCCATCTGCTCTTTCAACGCGCAATTCACATAGGTGCGGCCAAAGAAATTGACCAGGTGGCCGGGGCGCCCTTCGGGCAGGTTATAGCCCACCCCCAACTGACGACACGCCATGTCCAGACTGCCCCCGGCGGCCCAGAGCTGCCCCATGAGCGAGAAGGAAAGCGGGGTTGGGCGGGGCAGGACTTCGGACATTTCGTCCTGCTCCAGCACCACACGATCCGCCTCACTTCCCGCGACCATTTTGAAGATCCGCCGCCATTCCGCCGTGCGCGCCTGTTCGGAGGCGCCCCCGGCCCCAAGCGTGGTGATGTCACGGCTTTGCACAATCTGGAACGCGCCCCCGGCATAGGCCCATTCAATGTCCTGCGGGCAGCCGAAAATCTTTTCGATCTTGCGGCCAAGCGCCAGCAGCGGCGCAAGGTCGATCGGCGCGGTTTCATCCGAGGTGGGCAGTTGCGTATAGCGACCAAAGCGCAGGCTTTGCGGTGTGGCCCGGCCCGACACGAGGTCATCGCCGCAGCCCGCCACCAGCTCAACCATACTCAGCCCCGGTGCGGTCGGATCCTGCGTGAACAGAACCCCGGCATAATCAGCCCGCACCATATGCTGGATCAGGATATTGCCGTCATGGCCCTCGGGGTCCTGCCCCGCCTTGCCCATGTCATAACTGCCCACCCGCGCCGAGGTGAACGAGGCGATCACGGTGTCGAGCGCCTGCACCATGTCATCGGGGCGCACATCCAGCACGCTGTCAAAGACACCGGCGAAACTCTGCTCGACCCCGTCTTCGCTGGACGCCGAACTGCGCACGGCGCAGGGGGCCTGGCCCAGTAGGGCCGAAATGCGCGCAGCAAAGGCCTGTTTCCGCTCTGCGGTCAGCTTGGCAAAGGCAAGGATCCCCTCGTTGCGCAGCACAACTCCATTCGGCACCGGCACGCCCGCGTTTTTCAGAACCGACAGGCGATAGGCCTTGTTTCCGCTGCCTTCAAGCCGGTCGGTATCGGCAAGCGGGATAACCCGATCCGCCTGCCCCGGCCCAACCCAGCGGCGCAGCCCTCCCCTGATGCCTGCCCATGACCGGGCCAGTGCCCCGGTGACATAGGCCCGTTGGATCAGGAGCAGCACAAGGCTGGTGCAGAGATAGACATTGCCTGCCGCGCTCAGCTGGAACACCAGTGCAAACATGGCCGGTGCCCCCAGCGCCCAGTAAAGGACCGCCTGCCGTCTGGTCTTGGCCACCGCCCAGTGCAGATAGGTTCCCGCGAGCAGGGCAAACAGCAGGGGCAGAAGATAGGTCCCGTCCGGCGCCCCCAGCTGTGCCACCCACAAGAAAGGCGTCTCGACTGTCTTGGCCGCCTGTTCGGTGGCACTCAGCCCCAGCATCATCACCGGCAGGAACAGCAGGGCCATCAGGTTGCGCATCGGCGTCAGCCCCTTGTCGGCATTGAACTGCTGGATGGCGCGCGCACGACGGGTCGGGTCATCGCGCAGACTGTCCTTGAGGGATTTCAGCTCTGCCGCGTGGCGCGCTGACACGATCTGATCCCGTTCGGATTTCAGGGCAATCGGCAATACCATCAGGCGCGACAGCAGCGACAGGCCCACCAGCCCCAGCACGAAATGAGAGCGCTCTGCGATCCAGCTCAGCCCGGTGGCCAGAAGGGTCACGGCCCGTTGCCAGAGTGTCACCTGCTGTTCGGCCAGCCATTGCTGCACATGCGGTTTGGGCTGCGGGGCGACAAAATACTCCCACGGGGTGGTGTAGCGGCCAAGGAACTCGATCCCAGCCTCACTCATTTCCAGCCCCAGCACCTGCGACATGAAACAGCTGCGCCGGTCATAGCAGGCGGCAATGGTCGGTTTGTCCTGCAATTGGGCAATGCGGGACTTCAGCTCATCCGTGGGCAGGGCGCGCACCGGGATATTGATGGCACCGGGCAGATGGCCCGTGGCAAAATCACCGGGATAGCGGGTATCCACAATTTGCAGGTTCCCATCCGCCTTCAGTGTTTCGAAATCTTCGGTGCTGAGCAACACATCCTTGCCCGGATAGTCAGGGATCGCGCGCAGGTCAGACAGGGTTTCCACCGCCTTGTCGCTGTAGCCGCGCCCCTCGACAATCCACTTTTCGATCCCGCCTGCGATAAAACGGCAGTCGATCCCGCGGGCCGCCAGTTCGGCGCAGGTTTCACTGCTGCGATTGCCATTGTGGCAAAACAGGACCACCTGTTTGCCCTCCAGTGGGATGTCGGATTTCAGGAAATCGGGAAACCGCACATGCTGCGCGCCCGGCAGGGTGCCCATCCGGCGTTCGGCGGTTTCACGAATATCGAAAAACAGCGTGTCGCGCTGCCCTTCTGGCAGGTCCAGCAGGCGCTGCGCCTCAGCGGTGCTGATCGCCAGCGGGTTATCCGTCTGTTTGGAAAAGCTTGTTTCCTTCAGGTTCTTGTCCTGAATGCTTGTCCCATCAAACTGGGCCGGACGGGTCAGGGTGGCCTGCAGGCGCGCAAGTTCACGCGCTTCGTTTGAACGATATTGCCACAGGTTGAGCGCGCCCAGGGCCAGTGCGGACAGAACCAGGAAAGCCACCAGCCGGGTCGGGAAACGGCCCCCTTTCCCCCCAGCGCGGGGGGCAATTCCAAACCGGCGGGCAATCAGGGCCGCCGTGCCGGTGACCGCCGCAAATCCAACCGCAAACACCTGAGAAAGAGAGGAAACGGACCCGATCACCAGTTCCGGTGACGGGATCGCCATGGCCTGCCCCGGGGTCAAGACCCCCACCGAGACGAGCATTATGGCCAGCCCGAACAGGGGCAAATAAGTCGATCTACTTGGCTTTGTGGCTTGCATGGTCTGTTCCTCACTCACGCCCTGTCCCCGGCGGTTTTAATATTGATTCAATTAATAGATGTTTCTGATGGTTAAGAAATCCTTAATTAAACAATTGGTTAACGTGAATTTCTCAAAAAATGTCCATAAAAAGATGTTGCTCTAGGTTGTGGCGCCCTTTGCGCGCCCCCCGATTTTCCAGGCACAGGGCAGGAAAAAAGGCGCCCGCAAACAAGGCCCCCCCGCGAAATGGCTTGCGCAAGTTTGGTTGGAAAACCACGCATATGTGAGGCCGCGAAACACAGCGATCAGAGCAGCCCCACAGGGGCGGCCGATCACATGAGGCTGGGAAAAACGGTCAGATACCCGGGTTGGTAAGCTGCGGCGCCGCGGGCCAAGGCGCCCTATGCGTCACTTCAATCGCCAGACATCAAACCGATCCGACGCCACCTCAAGCCGGTACCCCGTCATGATCTGGTCAAATGCCGGGTTGGTCGCAAAAAATGCCATCCAGTCAAAATTCGGCGTGTCGAAATAACCAGAATTCTTGTCCACGATCAGGGCGTCGGGGCGAAATGCCATCAGATCATCAATGACGTCATCCCGGGTTTGGACAAGGATCTCCTGCAACGCGGCGCAGGCCTCCCACTCGATTGAGCAATCCGTCTTTTCCAGCTTATTCACAGCGCCAGGCACCTGCCAGATAGTGGAATAACTGCTGGCCCATTGCGCTTTCGCCAGATGTGCGGTGACCGGCCCGAAAGAAACAAAAGAGGTCAACACATTGACACTTTTCGCACCGGTGATCCATTCCGCCAGCGCCACTGCGGTCGGGTTGGCATACTTTCCGCGCATGAGGTTCGTTTGAACCAGAATTACCAGAACAATTACGACGATCCCCAACGGAAACCGGCGCATTCCGGGATCAACGATGAACCACGAAAACCCCAGCATCAAGAATCCAACAAAAGGGATCATTTGATATCTGAACCCGGTCCACTGCAACAGATAGCTCGACAGTCCAGCCAGGGACACGACAAGCAAAATCACCGGAGCAGATGAGGTTTTGTTGCCAATTCTCGCAGCGGCGAAGCCTATCAATCCGAGCAGTGTAACTATCAGCACGCGATCTATGACAACCCCGGACCCCGCGCTGAAAGAATCATATGTATAACGGGCGTGGGGAACAATCTTTGAAAAATAGGCCGGATGCACCAGTGCAACGAAAAGGACGTAGAGCACCCCAATCAGGAACATAACCCGGTTGGAAGGTGAGAAAATGCATCGCCAGTCCCGATCACGGATAAGTGCCACCAGGGTCACCAGAATGGGCAAGACAAGGAAATATGGCTTCAGGCAAATGCCCAGCGCCGCCAAAGCTGAAAGGAAGTATATCCTTGCACTGCTATCTGGCTCTTTGGGGGGCAGAAGCGCCAGCACCCACGGCGTGACAAGCACTAAAAACAGGTGATCACGCTGGATGAGATTTCCATAAGCTGGCACGATCAGAGCCACGGCTACAAGCAGCTGAAACACAATACGCCGGGGCAGTGTAAGGGTTTGTTTTGCGCCAATCACCCACCAGCTCACGAGCAGAACCAGCGTGTAAACCCAAGCAAACACGACGTATTGAGCACTTTCCGGCAACAGGCCGCTGGCCTGCGACAGCCAAATGGCTGGCACTGTGTAATAGAAGTTCAGCGGCGGGTTGATCTCGACCAAATCGGTAAACAAGGCCTCCCCGTCAAGCCAGCGCTCCGTTGCAAACAGATACCAGATCACGTCATGGCTCAGCAGATCCCCCCAAAACAGCCACAACACCGCCCCACCACATAGGGCAGAAATGAGACCTCCAATCCACAAATCCTGCCCGCGGTGTGTTTTTTGCACAAAGACCCAGCCCGCAAGCAGCAGATAGGTCAGCACCGGCACCGTCACAGCGACCAGTGCCATGGCCTGCCAGAACGGCCGCCCCAGCTGGTCATAGGTGATCCAGGTCAGGGCCGTGCTCAGGATCAGGCCAGATCCGGCGGCCAGGACAAAGCGGGGGAAATGGAACTGGTGGTCCAGCTCGGTGCGGAAGGTCAGGCGGGCATGGCCGAAATAGGAAATCAGGACCGCCGCACTGAACCCGCCGAAATTCGATAAGATCCCGGAAAGCGTGGTGAGGTTGGCCAGCAGCAACGCGGTCAGGAAATGGGTGGCCGTGCCCACGCCCCCAACCAGCACAAAGGGAACCAGCCGGGAGCGCATCACGCCCCCTCGCGCCTTAAAACAGCGCCGAGCGACAGGCCAACCGGCATCGGCAGGCGGCCGACCAGATGCCGTTCCGTGGCAAACACCGCCTGAAGGGCGCGGTTCAGCATCGGACCGGGCAGCGCATCATCCGGCGCCTCGCTTCCTGTCAACGCCTTTGCCCCCCGCAACCCGAGGGCCACGGGAAACAGCAATGAGTTGAAATAGAACTGAAATTCGACCTTCAACCCGGCCTGCTGCGCAACGGATAACAGGGTCGATTTCGTGTAGCGGCGAAAATGGTGATGGGCCTCGTCATGGCGCGACCACAGCGCCTGGAACGCGGGCACGGTGAGGAAGATCGCGCCCTTTTGCGACAGTCTTCCGGCCAGCGCCTCAAGCGCGGCGCGATCGAGTTCGATATGTTCCAGCACATCGAAAAGCGCAATCACATCATAATGTTTGTCCCCAAAGGGGATCTCATTGGGCAGGGCCCCGAAGGGGATGGTCAGCCCGGACGAGGCCTGCGCCATATTGCGCGCAAATTCGTCATATTCGAACGCATCCAGCGCCCCGAACCCCTGCAGCAACGACAGGTTCCCGCCGGTTCCACAGCCAGCTTCAAGGATCTGCGCCTCAGGTCCGGGGCGGATATGCCGCTCCAGCACGGTTGCTATGATTTTCCGGCGCGCAACAAACCACCAATGTTCCGCCTCGATCTCCTGCATCCGCAGGTAAACATCACGATCCACGCCCGGCCCCTTCCGTGTCGTCGACAACCGAACGCACCACGTAAAGCGGGCGACGGCGCACTTCCTCATAGATGCGCCCGACATATTCCCCGATAATTCCGAGGATGAACATGTTCATGCCGCCGAAACTCAGGATCAGGATCAGGGTCGAGGCATAGCCGGGGGTATCGACCCCGTAGATCAGCGTGCGCAGCAGGATGAAGGCGGAATAGGCAAGCGACAGGCAAAACAGGATCATGCCCATATAGGTCCAGATCCTGAGCGGCGCGGTGGAGGAGGCAAAAATGCCGTCCAGCGCGAGTTTCCACAGTTTCCAGTAGGACCAGACCGTTTCGCCCGCTTCGCGCGGGGGGCGTTCATAGGCGACCTCCTCGACGTCGAACCCCACCCAGCTGAAAATCCCTTTATTGAACCGCGCCCGCTCCCCCAACAACAGGACCACATCCACCACCTCGCGGTCCAACAGTCTGAAATCACCGACATTTCTGGGAATGGGATGATCGGCCAGCGCGTTGAAGACACGATAAAACGCGCCGGCGCTGGTGCGCTTCATCCAGGTGTCCCTTTCACGCGAACTACGGCGCGCATTCACGATCTTTGCCCCGGCTGCCCATTTTTCCACCATTTCGCAAATCAGCTCGGGCGGGTCCTGCAGGTCAACATCCATCGGGATCACGGCATCCCCGTCAGCATGGGCCAGACCAGCCGCCAGAGCGGCCTCTTTGCCGAAGTTTCGCGACAGGTTCACCAGCCTGACCTTCCAGGGGGCACTGCTGGTTTCGACAATCCTGCTTTCAGTCCGATCCGAACTGCCATCATTCACAAACAGGATTTCAAACTGAAAGCGGTCCGCCAGCCCGGACAGTGGCTGGGTCAGCGCCTCGAAAAAGGGCGCGATGGCCTGTTCTTCATTGAAAACCGGCACCACCAGGGAAATCAAAGGACGCCCGTCCCCTTGACAGGTGTCGCCGGATTGGGATGTGCCGGGTTTCGTTTCAGCCATAAATAAGTTAATTCTCTTGCATCAAAACATCAATTTCAGACCGGACATAAGGGCAATGCCAAAGCCCCGCCTCTGCCCGGACCGGAGGGCGCCAAACACAAGCAGGGCAGATCATATCTGTATTCCCACCGCGCCCGGATGCGGCCTCTGGTCCGATCTGCCGTCACGTTATCCTAAAGGACTGAAAGCACGACAATCAATCCCAAACTCGTCGCGGAACAAGGGCTGGCTTGCGATCCGGGGACTTGCGGTTCCTGCAAGAGTTAGGTGTCAACCAACAACCGGGGCCCCCAATCGAGGTGACCTCAGCACCAGATTGCTCTGGCAGCGCTTGGATCAAGATCTTGTGGAAGTGGCTGGGGTGGTAGGATTCGAACCTACGGTACACTGTACCAAAAACAGTTGCCTTACCACTTGGCTACACCCCAGCAGTGAGCGTGTAAGTATCCAAAGCCCGATTGCGGCGCAACCCCAAAATCGCAGATTTTTTCAAAAATTATGCCGTGCTTTTCGGGCGGCAAAAATGGGGGAAAACGGGCATTCGGAGGCGAGGCATCCCTTTGCTCGGAATGGGTGCCAATCGGCTGTTACCCCAAGGGGCAAGCATTCACTCAGGCTGCGATTACACCCCGGATAGGGGGCGCGATTTCGCCAGCCTATCAAACGCTGCAAGGTCGGAAACAACGCCCGGCATGTCCGAAAGCGCAATCATGTTGGGACCATCAGAAGGGGCATTGTCCGGGTCAGGATGGGTTTCGATAAACACCCCCGCAATCCCCAGCGACACCGCCGCACGCGCCAAAACCGGCGCAAACACACGCTGCCCACCGCTGGACGCCCCCTGCCCCCCCGGTGCCTGCACCGCATGTGTCGCATCCATGATCACCGGGTAGCCCAGGCGCGCCATTGTGGGCAGGCTGCGCATATCTGTCACCAGCGTGTTATAGCCAAAAGAGGTGCCGCGCTCGGTCAGCAGGATCTTGTCATTTCCCGCCCCGGCCCCCGCCCCGGCCAGTTTGGCGGTCACATGTTGCATATCCCAGGGCGCCAGAAACTGTGCCTTTTTCACATTCACCACCCGGCCGGTCTGAGCTGCGGCCACCAGCAGGTCGGTCTGGCGGCACAGGAAGGCCGGGATTTGTAGGATATCTGCGACCTCAGCTACGCGGGCGCATTGCGCAACCTCATGCACGTCGGTCAGGACCGGAATGTTCAACGCGGATTTCACCTCGGCCAAAATGCGCAACCCCTCGGTCAGACCCGGTCCACGCGGCGAGGTCAGTGAGGTGCGGTTGGCCTTGTCAAACGACGCCTTGAACACATAGCCCACCCCATAATCGACACAGATCCGCGCCATTTCACGCGCAATCTCAAGCGCATGATCCAGTCCTTCGAGCTGGCAGGGGCCAGCAATCACGGTCAGGGGCAGATCATTGGCAATCTGCACCCCACCCGCCGTGACAACTGTAGTCGCCATGTTACGCCGAGACCTGTTCGCGCAGAACCGACGCGGTCAACGACATCATCAGATAGATCCCGGCAAAGACCAGGAAAGAGAGCAAGGTATTTTCGAACTTGCGCGGATAGGTCGGTTCATCCGGCGCCACGGGCTGCACCCCCAGTTCCAGATACCGGGTCTGCTTGTTCGCCTCGATCCGGGCGGTTTCAAGCTGCTGGAGCGATTGCTGCATCAACAGCACACGAGTTTCCAGATTTGTCTGCGCGATGCGCAGCTGTGCATTCACCGAAGCAAGCGATCCTTCGGCCCCGTTTTCCGTCAGCTTGGCGCGCAGTTCGGCAATCAGCGCCTCCAGCCGCTGGATGTCGCCACGTGTGCCCTCAACCCGTGCTTTATTCGGACGGGAATTGTCCAGAAGCTGTTGCAATGTGAGGCGCTTTTCCTGCAGCTGGGTTTCGAACCCGGTGATCTGGCCCATCAGGGCGGCCGCATCCGACGTGGCATCAAACACACCCAGGTCTTCTTGCAGCTTCAGCACCGCATCCTGGGCTGCAAGCATATCGCGCTCCGCCTCTTCATAGGTTTCGCGTGCGCCCTGCATCTGGTCGTTGCGCAGGCGCTGGGACAGGTTATCGACCCGTTCTTCGGCATAGTTGATCAGGGCCTGCGAAAATTCCTGACTGAGAGCGGGAGAAGGTGCGATCACCTCCATCTTGATAATCCCCTCGGTCGGATCATAGCCAATTTTCACATTTTTCTTATATATCTTATAGGCTTGCTCGTTGGAGGCATCCTCTGACAAGCGCTGCAACCTGTCGATTTCATCCGCGCCAAACGCCTGTTTGAAGCCAAGATCCGCGTTCAGGCGCAGCATGGCGTCGCGGGAGGTGAGATAGCTTTGCACCGTGATTGAATCCTGCGAGGTGGCCAGACCAGAGCCGGAAAACAGCCCGCCAAGCCCGCTGCCAGCCGCCCCTTCCGATTTCTGAATGATAAACTCGGACTTGGTGGCATACATCGGCGTGGCAATGGTGTAGAAATAGATCCCCGCCAGAAGCGTGGGCAGAAACACGAAAAAGGACAGGCGCACCAGGAGCATCACCAGCTTTTTGCGGCGACGCTTTGCGATATTCATCTGGATATCCATGATCGCCTTAGCACGATCAGCGGCACCCAGGATCTGAGGCGCTGGCACTTTGGGCTTGTCCACCGTCTGGGGCAGTTTGACCTGATCCTCTTTGCCGGTTTTCTCGGGCGCAACCAGTTCCAGCATCGCGGCGCGTTTGAACGGGTCAATGCCGGCCTTGCGCAATTGCAGCACCGCATCCAGATCGGACACGGCGTTGATGCCATGTTTCTGGGCAACCCGTCGGGCCATGCGCAATTGGCGTCCCGTCAGGCCCTCTGCGCGGATCGTCGCCATTTCGGCGTCGACCGCAACCTCGGCGGCGCTGCTCACCTCACCACTCTGGGCCGTATTCTGGGCTGTTTTCTGAGCCGTGTCCTGGGCAGGCGGGCTGGCAGAGGGTGCAGCGGTGGCAAATTTCCCGGTGGGAAATCCGTCTTCATGCCCGGCCAGCGCAGCCTCTTCCATCGGATTGAGCTGGCGCGATGTTTGCCCGCCGGGCACAGGGCGCGACGGACGCGGGTGCGCGGCGGCGGGCCTGCGATCTGTCGCAGCCCCTTCGCCCGGAGTCGAGCTTGGAGAAGCGCTCGGGGCAGAAGAAGGCACCCCACGCCGGATGCGGAACTTTTTAGCCTTGGGTTTCGTAGTCATAAAGTTGCTTCGCCTCTTCCAAGGTATCAAACATGTAGAACTGGCCATCACGCAGCACGGCGGCTGAGCGGCAGAATTTTTCGATCGTCTTCGCCTGGTGCGACACGATAATGACGGTGGAGTTTTTCAGCCGTTCCGCCAGAACATCCCCCGCTTTGCGGTTGAACTCGGCATCGGTGGTCTGCGGCATCCCCTCGTCAATCAGGTAGATGTCGAAATCCAGTGCCAGCAGCAGCGAGAACGTAAACCGCGATTTCATCCCCGAGGAATAGGTGCCGAGGGGGAAATCATAATACTCCTCCAACCCGCACAGCCAGCGGGTAAACGCTTCGATATAATCCGGATCCAGCCCATAGATCTGGGCCACGTAACGCGCGTTTTCCTTTGCGGAAAGCTTGCTGACCACACCGCCCATGAAGCCCAGCGGGAAAGAGATACGGCAATTGCGGATGATGTCGCCCTCATCCGGTTTTTCCAACCCACACATCATGTTGATCAGCGTGGTTTTCCCGGTGCCATTGCGTGCAAGGATGCCGAGCGAATTGCCCAGTTCAACCCGGAACGAGGCTTTCTCAAGGATCACCTTGCGCCTTTCCCCGGTCCAGAAGGACTTGCTGACATTTACGAACTCGAGCATGCACACGCCCCGATCACTGCTGACTTGCCTGCCGCCTATTGATGACCGGCTTTCTGCGCTTTTAACACGCGCTTGGTTAACAAGGACCTATAGCGCCCCATTTAGGCAACATTATGTCTGAGGGAGCCATAAAAAGACAATCTCAAAACGAAAACCAAACCGAAGTTCCCTCCGGTTTGGTGTGTTTTTTCAATAAACTCCGAGGGGGTTCCCCCCGAATTGCGCAACAATCAGTGCGCATGCGCCTCTTCTTCGCTGTGTTGTTTCTGAACGCTCAACAGTTTTCCCGCAGCAAATGACAGGAAAACAGCGCCGAAACTGAACAGGGCGCCCATCTTGGCGGCGTCCTGCACCGCCCCAGCCGGGAAGGCGACGGAGGCCACGAAAAGCGAGACGGTAAAGCCGATGGCCGAGACAAACCCCACCACCACCAGATCCATTGTGCGCATTCCTGCAGGCAGGCCCAGCCGCATCGGATAGGCGGC
Source organism: Aliiroseovarius crassostreae (assembly GCF_001307765.1). Taxonomy (GTDB): domain Bacteria; phylum Pseudomonadota; class Alphaproteobacteria; order Rhodobacterales; family Rhodobacteraceae; genus Aliiroseovarius; species Aliiroseovarius crassostreae. The sequence continues at coordinate 725,391 of NZ_LKBA01000004.1, read as the reverse complement.
AAGCCAGCCAAAGAGCAAGATCCCCACCGGCTTTCCGATGATCAGCCCGGCAAGCACCAGCCAGGTGGCCTCGGAAATGGCATTGAACTCGACCCCGGCATTCAGAAGGCCGAAGAAGAACAGCACCACTTCAACCGGCCCGGCCATCGCGTGCTCCATCTGGTTGAGCGTGTCCTTGAGGTATCTCTCGGCGTCCGAGAAGATCCCGAAGGCGCGGTCAGCATGGGGAATGGCAGGAATGACCGGCAACAGGCCCAGCGCGGGGTGAATGCCCGCCTGTGCAAACCCGTACCAGCTGGCGCAACCGGCAAGTGCGTAGGGCAGCCATCCCAGGTTCTTGCGCACCCAGGTCGAGCGGCGTCGCGCCTCGTCGCCCCCATCCATCTTGCGCGGCAGCCAGTTGAACACGACAAAGGCCAGCACAGATGCCGCCACGGACAGAAGCAGCCATTCCGGGGCCAGTTCGCCCGAAGGGTAGAAGATCGCCAGGATGATCAGCCCCGCCGCATCATCGGCAATCGCCAGCAGCAGCAGGAAACGCACGGCCGGGTGACCTGCCCCAAAGACCAGACGCCCCACAAGATAGGAAAACGCGATATCGGTTGCGGTGGGAATGGCCCAGCCGCGCGCCACCGCGTCAAAGGTGCTCGACCCCAGCAGCAGCGCGATCCCCAGATAGACCGCAATCGGCCCCAGCATCCCGCCTGCGGTGGCCACCAGTGGCGTGGCCGCTTTCTTGCCGCGCAGCGAGCCGTTTTTGAGGATCACCGCCTCCCATACCTCTTTCCCCGCAATGGCAAAGAACATCGCCATGAGCATGTCATTGACCAGATAGTGGAGTGTCACCACCTTGCCCGCATCCCCATATTGGAAATACTTGGCATATTCCTCGCCAAACGACTTTTTCCAGTAGGGTATGTCCACACCAACCCAGTCGTTGAACCACAGAGGATATTCAACAAAGTGATGGTAGGAACTTGCATTGGTATTGGCCCAGACCAAGGCCAGCAGCGCGCCGCTGATCAGCAGCACCGAATAGGTCGTGATGAAATTCCACACACGATACATGGTTTACCCCGTTTTTTATTAAAACAGACCGGTAGCCCCAGACGGCAGCCAGCCTGCTTTCTTCCATTATCCTTCCGAAATAATGCAAAGAGGCCCGTTTCTCAATGGTGCCCTCTCCAAGGCCCCCGGAAATCGGACCCGTGTCAGATCGGGGCAACCATATTCCAGCCAAGACCGGCAAGGACCGCGCCAACGACAGCCAGCGCCAAATATGCGACAAAGACACGCGGTTTCACCAGGGCCCAGACAGCCACGGCCGCGGGGATGCAGCTGACGCCACCTGCGATGACAAAAGACATCGCAGCCCCCTGGCTCATCCCCTGCGCCAGCAGCGCCTCAACCATCGGCACCGCGGCATACCCGTTGAGATAGGCCGGTGCCCCAACAAAAGCGCCCAACAGGATTGGTCCGATCCCCTCGCCGCCCAGAACCTGGGCCACCCAGTCTGCGGGGATATATTTCAGCATCAGGGCTTCGATCAGATAGGCCAGCAGCAACCATTTTCCGAGGAAAAAAGCGTTCTCACCGGCGGTGGTGCGGAAAACCGCCCGCCGGTCCGCCTCTTGCCAGAAACGCCAGTTGATTGCGCCGGACAGAGGAGAGACCTCCTCCCCCGCCCCGCAGCCCGACGAACAACAGCTTTTCACCGGCGCGTTTTTCAACGGATCCGCAAACAGGAAGGACCCGGCCAGCGCCTTGACCGAAAAACCGCCCATCAAGCCGATCATCACGGCGGCAAGCCCCTTGGCCAGCGCGAACTCCACCCCCAGCGTGCCTGCGGTAATGGCAAACATTGCCGGGTCCATCAGCGGCGAGGCCAGCCAGAAGGCCATGACCGCGGAAAGCGGCGCGCCCACGGCCAGCATGGCGGCGATAAAGGGGATCACTTCGCATGAACAGAAAGGCGAGATCCCGCCGAACAGGGCCGCCAGCACAATCATCCGGGTCTCTCGCCCTTCAAAAGCCCGCGCCAGAAGCGTTTCGGCATTTGTGGCTTTCAGATAGGCCACGGCCAGAATGGCAAACAGGATGAAGGGGGCCGTATGGGCCAGCGCGCCAAACGCAAAGGTGAGGGTTGGCCAGATGTCACCCGGGGCGATGAACCAGAGCATGACAGGGATCAGGGCTGACGCCAGCAGGGCGCCGTCCAGTTTCCACTTGCGCGGGGCCGTTGCAGGGATATCTGTCATGGCTCAGTCTCTTTCCCTCTTCTCATCGTCGCTCTTCTCATCCTCGCAATCTGCGCAGCATTCCGACAACAGATACTGCGACAGGGCCCGCATCACCTCATAATCAGCGGCCGCGCAGATGATCGATCGGCCCTGTTTCACCTGCGTCACCAACCCGGCGGCGGCAAGGATCTTCATGTGGTGGGTCAGGGTTGACCCGGTCACGCCGGACCGTTCCCCCAATGTGCCGATGGTCAGGCCGGCGCCCCCCGCGCGGACCAGAATGCGCAACACGGACAGGCGTTGTTCTGAGCCCAGAGCCGCAAATTGGGACGCGGCGACGGGGGGCGAAAGCGGGCAGAGGGTGGGGGCATCTATTTTCATATTTTTAGAAATATTGAAATTATGTCTTTGCGCAAGAGATATTTTCACAAGTCTCGAAATAAAGCGCCCCCACGTTCCGTGGCAACAGCGCGATATGGAAACGCTTACATATCTCCCTTGGTCTTGGCGCCAATGCCCCCTACCCTGTTCCCACTCCGCCCCCCAATTTCTACAACAGCGCCGCAAAAGATGCCCGACCCCGCCACCGACATCACCTCTCTGATCCACGAGCTGTCTGCCTGCACACTCTGCCGGGATCGGTTTGCCGCCACCCAAACCAACCACGCCCCCCGGCCGGTGGTCTGGTTTCAGCCAGGCGTGCGCATTCGCATCATAGGCCAGGCCCCCGGAATGCGGGTTCATCAGTCGGGCCTCCCGTTTGACGACCCGTCCGGTGATCGGCTGCGCCATTGGATGGGGCTGGGACGCGAGGTCTTTTATGATCAGCGCCGCATTGCCATCACCCCAATGGGGTTCTGCTTTCCCGGCTACTCTGCAAAAGGCGCCGACCTGCCGCCGCCAGCAATCTGCGCCCGAACCTGGAAGGCGAAGGTGGATCAGGCGCTCGGTGCGGTGCCGCTGACCCTGCTGGTGGGGGGATATGCGCAAAAAGCCTATCTTGGCGGGACATCCAGCGTGACCGAGCGCGTCCAGGGCTGGCGCGACCATGCCCCGCACTGCTTTCCCTTGCCTCATCCGTCCTGGCGCAATACGGGTTGGTTGAAGAAGCACCCGTGGTTCGACGCCGAGCTTTTGCCCGCGCTGCGCGCCCGGATCAAAGCCGTGCTGAACGAGGCACACCCCGACGACAGATAGGCGACTGACATGACCGACACCAACCTTCCCCTCGAAACCCCATTGGACCACGCCCACGGCGCCATGCAGGCAGATCTGGAAAATGATGCGGTGCGGTTGCGGTTTTACGAACGCCTCGCAGATGGGGAGCTTTTCGTTTTGCTGGCCAAAGAAGTGGCGGGGCAGGATGAGGAGATCGAGCCGGAAGTGGTTGAGGTTGAAAAAGACAAGTATCTACTTGTCTTTGACACGGAAGAACGACTTTCGGCCTTCACCGGCCAGCCCTCCCCCTATGCCGCCCTGCCGGGGCGCGTGGTTGCCGGGATGCTTGCCGGACAGGGGATCGGGCTTGGGGTCAATCTGTCCGTCGCCCCCTCGTCCATCCTGATCCCGGCAGAAGCGATGGAGTGGCTGGCCACCACATTGCAATCCGGCCCGGAAGAGATTGAGGCACGTGTGGCTGAGATCCACGCCCCCTCCGCCCCCGAGGCGCTGATCACGGCGCTGGATGCAAAGCTTGCGTCGGCAGGTGGGCTGGCCGCGATGGCCTGTCTGGCGGGGGTCACCTATGCGGACGGGCGCAAAGGCCATGTGCTTGGGTTCATTGACGCCACGGAAGGTGCCGAAAATGCCCTGGCCGGTGCGGCCAACGAAGCCCTGACCTTTTCCGGCATCGAAGCCGGGCAGATGGATGTTGGTTTTTTTGCAGGTGAAGATGTGATGGCCCGCAAGCTGGTCTCTTATGGGCTGCGCTTTGACCTGCCGGTGCCGGAGACGCCTGAACCGCTGAAACCAATTGCGCCGGGATCTGACCCGGAGAAGCCGCCAATTTTGAAGTAATCGGGCTTGAAGTGGCCTGTGTGAGGTGGCCCGTCTGAGGTGGCCCGTCTGAGGTGGCCTGTCTGAGGTGGCCTGTGCTCTGAAACCAATCAGGGGCGCTGCCCCTCGTGCCCGCTCTGAGAGCGGGCCCTCACCCCGAGATATTTGAAACAAGAAAAAGCGACAGGGAAAAGAGAGCGGGGCCGGTTCCGCCAGAGGGGCCAGAGGGGAATGGCAGCGCGGCCTGAGTGGCACAGGAGCTGACACGGGGGCTTACACCGGCCCAAATACGGAGCCAGGCGCGGGCAGACGGCGAGCTTTGGGTGTTACTTGCTTTCCAGCGCCTCGATCCGGGCCTTGAGCGCCTCGTTTTCCTCGCGCGCTTTCTGGGCCATGGCGCGCACCGCATCAAATTCTTCGCGGGTGACAAGGTCACGATCCGCCAGCCAGCGGTCCATCCAGGATTTCATCGCGCTTTCGGCCTCATCCTTGGCGCCCTGAGCCACGCCCAGCGCGTTGGTCATGATTTGCGACAGGTCATCAAACATCTTGTTGCGGCTTTGCATCGGGATCTCCTTGGGCGGCTGGGGGGCAATTGCCCTTCATGTGGGGACAAACGCTATATGGGGACAAAAGCCGCCGGAGACAAGGTGATGCATGCACTCTCGCAGGATTCCACCGTCTTGAAGGGGGCACGACATGTCCCCATTGACACCCGCAGGCGGGCAGGTCAGGAATGCGGCCATGTTTATGGCTATCCCCTTCCCCGCCCTCACGCCCGAGATCTTTATGATCGAGCTTGGTCCGATTTCATTTGCTCTGCGCTGGTATGCGATGGGCTATCTGGTGGGGATTGCCATTGGCTGGTGGATCATCGCCCAGGCGCTGAAACGTCCGGCATTGTGGCGGGCCGGTCCGCCGATGGACCGGGCGCAGCTGGAGGATCTGGCCACCTGGATCGTGCTGGGCATTATTGGCGGCGGTCGGCTGGGCTTTGTGCTGTTTTATCAACCCGACTACTACCTGTCGAACCCGGTGGAGATCCTGAAGGTCTGGCAAGGGGGGATGTCTTTTCATGGCGGGTTCCTAGGCGTGATTACCGCGGTGTTTTTCTGGTCGCGCCGGCACGGATTGCCCGTGGCATCGGTGGCCGACTGTCTGGCAATTGCAGCCCCGATTGGGATCGGACTTGTGCGCATTGCCAATTTCATCAATGCCGAGCTGTGGGGCCGTCCGACCGACCTGCCATGGGGGGTGATCTTCCCAGGCGGGGCCGCGCAGACCTGTGCCAACCTGGCCAACGGGGCCTGCGCCCGTCATCCAAGCCAGCTTTACGAAGCGGCCCTTGAAGGGGCCGTGCTGGCCGCCGTTCTTTTGCATCTCGCCTTCAGGTCCAGCTGGCTGAAACGCCCCGGCGCGCTGACCGGCGGTTTTTTTCTGGGCTACGGGCTGGCGCGGTTCACGGTTGAGTTCTTCCGGCTGGCGGATGCGCAGTTCATCTCGACCGACAACCCCTTTGGTCACGTGATCCGGCTGGGGGACTATGGCATCACCATGGGGCAGACCCTGACCCTGCCGATGATCGTGATCGGGGCAGCCACGCTGATCTGGGCGTTTCGCCGCCCGCTCGAGGAGCCTGCCGGGAACCAGAGCACATGAGCGCACACCAGCCCCCCCCCTCGCTGGCTGACCTTCTGCTGCGGCGCATCAACAAGACCGGGCCGATGACCCTGTCCGAGTTCATGGGCGACTGCCTGCTGCATCCGGTCCACGGCTACTATGCCACGCGCAACCCGTTCGGGCAGGAGGGGGATTTCATCACCGCCCCCGAAATCAGCCAGATGTTTGGAGAGATGCTGGGATTGTTCATGGCGCAGGTCTGGATGGATCAGGGGCGCCCTGCCCCCTTCACCCTTGCCGAGCTTGGCCCCGGTCGCGGCACATTGATGGCGGATATGCTGCGCGCCACGGCGGCTGTGCCCGGGTTCCACGCGGCGCTTGACCTGCATCTGGTCGAAGCCTCCCCCGTGCTGCGGAAAGCCCAGAGGGACCGGCTGGCCCCGGCTGCAATCACCCATCATGACGTGACCCAGACCCTGCCAGATCAGCCCCTGTTCCTGATCGCCAACGAGTTCTACGACGCCTTGCCGATCCGCCAGTTCATCCGTGAAGGCAAGATGTGGCGCGAACATCAGGTCGGCGAAGAAAACGGCACATTGCGCATGGGGCTGACCGCCCCCTTGCCGCAGGCGATGCTGGACCATCGGCTGGACGATACCCGCGATGGTGATCTTGTCGAGATCTGCCCCGCCCTTGGCCCGATCACTGAAGAGATCGCCACCCGCATCAACACCTATGGCGGCGTGGCGCTGGTGATTGATTACGGCGACTGGCGTTCGCTGGGGGATACGCTTCAGGCGCTTTCGGCCCATCAGACGGTCGGATTGCTTGAAGCTCCGGGTGCGGCAGATCTGACCGCGCATGTGGATTTCGAGCGTATTGCCCATTTTGCCGCGCCGCTGACCCACTCGCTCCTGACCCCTCAGGGGGTGTTTCTGGAACGGCTTGGGATCACCGAGCGGGCTCAGGCGCTGGCGGAAAAGATGCAGGGGCAGGCGCTGGAAAGCCATATCTCGGCACATCGGCGCTTGACCCATCCCGATGAAATGGGGACGCTCTTCAAAGTGCTCGGGCTGACTCGTCCGGGTGCACCGGCGCTGCCGGGGCTGGAAACGGCCCCTGCCGGACCGCGCTAAGCGCCGGGCATTTCGACAGACCTCACCTGACCGGTCCGATCCGACCGTTCACCCACCCGAACCAACCCGATGGTGACCTGATGATGCTGGAAATCCTGAGTTCCGACGCGCTGCGTTCCGATGCTTTGCGGCATGGGTTCTTTACCCGAAAAGGCGGGGCGTCCTCGGGGGTGTATCGCGGGCTGAACTGTGGCACGGGCAGTCAGGACCAATCAGAGCTGGTAAAGATCAACCGTGACCGGGTGGCGGCGGCGATGGAGGTGGCTCCGGCGGCGCTGTGCGGGGTTTTTCAGGTGCATTCCGCAGATGTGGCCACAATCACCGCAGCACAGGTGGGCGACAAGCCACAGGCCGACGCACTTGTGACCGCAACACCCGGACTTGCCCTGACCATCCTCACCGCGGATTGCCAGCCAGTACTGTTTGCCGACGCCAAGGCGGGGGTGATCGGCGCGGCCCATGCCGGGTGGAAAGGGGCGCTGGATGGGGTGTTGGAAAACACGATCGCGGCCATGGAGGCGCTTGGCGCCACGCGAGAAGGCATCCACGCCGTGATTGGCCCCTGCATCAGCCAGCGCAATTATGAGGTCGGGGCGGAGTTTTTTGACAGGTTCACCGCCATCGACCCCAGCTATGGCCAATTCTTTGCACCGGGTCAGGACATACCGAGGCAAGAGAAGAGGATGATGTTCGACCTGCCCGGCTTTGGCCTGCATCGCCTGAAGGCGGCGGGTGTGGGACAGGCGATCTGGGTGGGCCATTGCACCTATGCGGATGAAGACCGGTTCTATTCCTATCGTCGCGCCTGCCACCGGAACGAGGCCGATTACGGCCGGCTGATCTCGTCGATCCGCCTGTAGACCCCTTTCGAAACGCCCATTGCATCAACGGGGCATCAACGCGATCCGCGCGCGTCGCGCGACACCCGTGGCCCGGCCTTTCCCGAAACGCCTTCAGCCCCGCTCTGGTTCGGGGCGATCCTGCCCCGTTTTGGCCCCATTTGCGCGAAACAGTTGCGGCTGATGGGGCAAATTGGGCAAGATCCCCGGGACAATCCCCTTATTTAACAGGGCTCACCTGCGGCACAGGCCGATTGTCGCCGATTTGGTAAAAATGCCCAAGGACTGCCCAAACTGTGCCCGAATCCCTCGTTAGACCTGAGATCAACACATGATCACATGTCCCGAAGAGGGCAGAGAAATGAGGCACGACATGAGCAAGCAAGGCAAACCCCGTCCGCAAACCCGTCGCTGGATGAAATGGATCATTGAGGCCGAGGCTGACAGCTCTGCCCTGCCCTTCACCCGCGAAAACCGGCAGGCGAAGAAAGACCCAAAAGCACAGGACGCGGCGTAAGCGATATCGCCTGAGAGTGCCGCCGCAAGACAAAAGCCGCCTTCCTCCCGGGCGGTTTTTGTTTGTTTGGCGGCCAGCGCACGCCCAAAACTCTTTGGTGTTTTTGCCCGGAGTTTTTGCAAACTCCGACGCGCCCTGCTCAGAAGATCAGGGCGTTTCCGCCATCCGCGCTTCCAGCACATCAAACGGCACGCCCGGTTCATCCTTGGCGCCGCGAATGACCAGCGAGGTTTTCACCGACCCCACATTGGGGGTGGTCAGCAGGTCTTCGGTCAGGAAGCTTTGGAAGGTCGACAGGTCGGGGGCCACGCATTTCAGGATGAAATCCACCTCGCCATTGAGCATGTGGCATTCGCGAACAAGGGACCATTCCCGGCACTTCCCCTCAAACGCCACCAGATCCGCCTCGGCCTGACTGACCAGACCGACCATGGCAAAGACCTGCACTTCAAAGCCCAGCGCGCGCGAATCCACATCCGCGTGATAGCCCTTGATCAGCCCCATTTCCTCCAGCGTGCGCACCCGGCGCAGGCAGGGCGGCGCGGAAATACCCACGCGCTTGGCCAGCTCCACATTAGTCATACGCCCATCGGCCTGCAACTCGGCAAGAATCATGCGGTCGATCGGGTCTAGCTTATGTCCGGCCATGCGAATTCCTTCTGGCGCCTACTCAATGAAATTGCGCAAACACTAGCCGCCCTTGGTTGCCTGCGCAACAATCTTTCGCGAAAACGTAACATTCTTGCAGATCCGACCATTCGGCAGGCAAAGGCGGCACGGACCGGCGGGATCAGCGGGGGCAACGAGAGAGGCAACACGGGGACACCATAAGGTCAACACAGGCTCAACACAGGGTCAATACGGGGGCTTCCCTCAGGCCGCCTGCGCCCCTATATCCAGAGGCGTTGAACAATTCAAAGCAGGAATGCCCCGATGTCCGAGACCCGCCACACCAAAGTTCTGATCATTGGCTCCGGCCCTGCCGGTTACACTGCCGGGGTCTATGCCTCGCGCGCCATGCTTGAGCCGATCCTGGTGCAGGGGATGGAACCGGGCGGCCAGCTGACCACCACCACCGAGGTCGAGAACTATCCCTCCTTCATCGACATCCAGGGGCCAGAGCTGATGATGAAGATGGAAGACCATGCGCGCACCATGGGCACCGAAATCATCGGTGACATCATTGTCGATCTGGATCTGTCCAAACGCCCGTTCACGGCCAAGGGGGACAGTGGCACGTTTTATACGGCTGATGCGGTGATTCTGGCCACGGGCGCACGCGCCAAATGGCTGGGCCTGCCGTCAGAAGAAAAGTTCAAGGGCTTTGGCGTCTCGGCCTGCGCAACCTGCGACGGGTTCTTCTATCGCGGTGAAGAAATCGTCGTGGTCGGCGGCGGCAACACCGCAGTTGAGGAAGCGCTGTTCCTGACCAAGTTTGCCTCCAAGGTCACCCTGATCCACCGCCGCGATGAGCTGCGCGCCGAAAAGATCCTGATTGACCGGCTGATGAAAAACGAAAAGATCGTGCCGCTCTGGGATCACCAACTGGACGAGGTCGTGGGCGACGAAAACCCGCTGGGCGTGACCGGCGTGCGGGCGCGCCATGTCAAAACCGGCGAGATCACCGAGATCCCGGCCAAGGGCGTCTTTATCGCCATCGGCCACGCCCCCGCGAACGAGCTGGTCAAGGACACGCTGGAAACCCATATGGGCGGCTATGTGGTCACCAAACCCGACAGCACCGCCACCTCGATCCCCGGTGTCTTTGCCGCGGGCGACCTGACCGACCACAAATACCGCCAGGCGGTGACCTCGGCTGGCATGGGCTGCATGGCAGCACTTGAGGCAGAGCATTTCCTGGCTGAGCAGGAGTAAACAGGTGGGCCTGTCTGTACCCAGCTATTTCAAACCGGTGGTGGGGCGCTTTTGGCGCGCCACCTTTCAGGGGCAGGAGGCCCGGCTTCTTTCCCCGGCCCGCGCCCCAAACGGGCGCTGGCATCATGATGGCGAGAACGCGCTTTACCTCTCAGCCACGCCAGAGGGGTGCCGCGTGGCGGTAAAGGCCTATCAGCGCCCCGATGATCCGCCCCGCGTCATTTTCCCGCTTGAGGTCTCTGCCGCGCATATCGTCGATCTGTGCGCGCCATCCGTGCGGGACGCCCTGGGGATGCCTCTTGAGCGGATCCATGTCTTCTGGGCCGATTTACACGCTCAGGGGCAGTTCCCGCCAACATGGGAGATCAGCGACCAGCTTCGCGCGGCCGGGGCGGAGGGCATGCTGACCCCCTCCCGCTCTCGCCCGGAGCTGACCCATCTGACCCTGTTTCGCTGGAACGAAGACCATGCACCCGCAGTGCGGGGGACACAGAACCCCATTCCGTTCTAGGCGTTTGAACGACGAGCACATGCCCGGCGCGTTCCAAGGAGCACGCGTGTTTTGGAACACTGTTCCCCCAATCCCACACTTGACACTATTTCCCCCCCAATCGGGTCATTTACTCTAATTATGTCTTTTCGCAAGCGGGCGTTCATGCAATGCGTTCACGCGTGAACACACATTGAGTCGAACCAGAATGCCCGCCACACCGCCCCCCTCCTCACCTACGGAAGACGATCTGCGCTTCCTTCTGCTGCGCCAGTTGGACGCAGCCCCGGAAGGCTCGCAGCGCGCGATTGCCGCGGCGGTGGGGATATCATTGGGTCGGTTGAACGGACTTCTGCGTGCCACCGCCGATCAGGGGCTGATCCAGATCGGCAAGCGGGGCGGACCGGACAAGCGGCAACGTTTTTCCTACGTTATCACCGCCAAAGGGGCCGCAGAGAAAACCCGCCTCAGAGATCAATTCCTTGCCCGCAAATTTGCCGAGTATGACGCGCTGCACGCCGAGTTGACCGGTTCGTCCAGCGGTCTTTCCCCTTTGAAACACAGGACACATCCCATGCAAGACAACCTGACCCCCATCCCCGAGCTGTATGTCTCATATGAAAGCGCGCAGAAGCTGAAAGTTGAAGCCGCTGACCTGACCAGCCACGACCTCAGCCCGCGTCAGATCTGTGATCTGGAGCTTTTGATGAACGGTGGCTTCAACCCGCTCAAGGGCTTTCTGAGCGAGGAAGATTACAATGGCGTGGTGGAAAACATGCGCCTGGCGGATGGCACGCTCTGGCCGATGCCGATCACCCTGGATGTGTCGGAGGAGTTCGCAAACTCGATCGAACTGGGGCAGGACATTGCGCTGCGCGATCAGGAAGGTGTGATCCTGGCCACGATGACCGTGACCGATCGCTGGGAACCGAACAAGGCACGTGAGGCCGAGAAGGTGTTTGGCGCGGATGACGATGCGCACCCGGCGGTGAACTACCTGCACAACGTGGCCGGTAAAATCTATCTGGGCGGCCCGATCGTGGGCATCCAGCAACCGGTGCATTACGACTTCCGCGGCCGTCGCGACACGCCGAACGAACTGCGTGCGTATTTCCGCAAGCTGGGCTGGCGTCGTGTGGTGGCGTTCCAAACCCGCAACCCGCTGCACCGCGCGCACCAGGAACTGACCTTCCGCGCTGCCCGTGAAGCACAGGCCAACCTGCTTATTCACCCTGTTGTCGGCATGACCAAACCGGGTGACATCGACCACTTCACCCGTGTGCGCTGCTATGAGGCGGTGCTGGATCAATACCCTGCCGCCACCACCACCATGTCGCTTCTGAACCTGGCGATGCGCATGGCTGGCCCGCGCGAAGCGGTGTGGCACGGCCTGATCCGCAAGAACCACGGCTGCACCCATTTCATCGTCGGCCGCGACCACGCAGGCCCCGGCAAGAACTCGGCCGGTGAAGATTTCTACGGGCCCTATGACGCGCAGGATCTGTTCCGCGAGCATGAGGCCGAGATCGGCATCGAAATGGTTGACTTCAAGCACATGGTTTATGTGCAGGACCGCGCCCAATACGAACCCGCTGATGAGATCGAAGACAAGGACAACGTGACCATCCTGAACATTTCCGGCACCGAGCTGCGCCGCCGCCTGCAGGAAGGTCTGGAAATCCCCGAATGGTTCTCGTTCCCGACCGTTGTGGAAGAGCTGCGCAAGACCAAACCGCCGCGCGCAGAACAGGGCTTCACCGTGTTCTTCACCGGCTTCTCGGGCTCGGGCAAATCGACCATTGCCAACGCGCTGATGGTGAAGCTGATGGAAATGGGCGGTCGCCCCGTGACCCTGCTGGATGGGGACATCGTGCGCAAAAACCTGTCGAGCGAGCTGGGCTTCTCGAAAGAGCACCGTGACCTCAACATCCGCCGCATCGGCTATGTGGCCTCCGAGATCACCAAAAATGGTGGTATCGCGATCTGCGCCCCGATTGCCCCTTACGCCACCACCCGCCGCGCGGTGCGTGAAGATATCGAGCAATTCGGTGCCTTTGTCGAAGTTCACGTGGCAACCTCGATCGAGGAATGTGAACGCCGTGACCGCAAGGGCCTCTACAAGCTGGCCCGCGAAGGCAAAATCAAGGAATTCACCGGGATTTCCGATCCCTATGACGTGCCGGTGAACCCGGAACTGACGGTGGAAACCGAAAATGTCGAAGTGGACAACTGCGCCCACCAGGTGCTCTTGAAGCTGGAAAGCATGGGTCTGATCAAGGGCTAAGCCCCTGCCCCGAATGCCCATCAGAAAACAGAAAGGCCAGAGCCCCGCTCTGGCCTTTTTTCATTTCGCCTTTCTTTAAAGCGTTTCGGGATAAACATGTGTCTCAAGTTTATCCCGAAACGCTTTAGGAGCGGCGCGATCAATGCACCGCAACCGGGGTCAGGTCATGCTGCCGCGCCAGCGCAAAGGCCAGACGTCGGCCATGCGCCACGGCCAGGCATTCCCCATCCTCATGATGCACCGAATACAGCCGGTCCATGCCGTCCACCTGTGGGCGCATCTCTTCGGGCAGCTCTTCCGGCAAGACCGAGCGGATATAGACGATCCGGCTTTCGACTTCGGGCAGGAATTCAAATGTAGCATCCATGATGGGCCTCCTTCCTTTTCAAGCGTCACAGGGCGCTTACACCCCCCTTTTTTCACAACAGCGGGGGCGGCTTATTACAGATATGGGGTCCGGCGCAGGCCATTGCCCGTCCGATAACATCAGAGTGATTGCGGATTGATGTGGGTTTAACGCAACGCCCGCTCAGCGTTTGTTGATCTGGATTGTCTGCACCACCTGCTCAGGCTCCGCGCGTTCCAGATCAATATGCAGCAGTCCGTTTTCGGTGGAGGCCCCCACCACCTCGACGCCATCCGCCAGCACAAAGCTCTTCTGGAACTGCCGCCCGGCAATACCGCGATGCAGGAAAACACGATCCTCGCTGGTCTCTTTCTGCGCACCGCGCACCACCAGCTTGGCATTTTCCACCGTGATCGAGAGGTCCTCATCGGCAAAACCGGCCACAGCCAGTGAAATCCGATAAGCGCGCTCGCTCACCTGTTCGATATTGAAAGGGGGATAGCCATCCTTGGATTTGGCGGCTTGCTCCACCATCCGCTCCAATTGCTCAAATCCCAGCAGGAACGGGTGGGTGGCCAGGGTCATCTTGGTCATCAGTCGGTCCTTTTTCACGATAAAGCGACACGTGGTCGGGGTCCCGATCGGCAACCCCTCCGGGTAAATATGGGGCGGGGCGCGATCAGGTGCAAGGGGGACCGCGCTGGCACGGCTTTTCCTTGGCGTTAACGGTTTTGCGCGATAAGCTCTTACCACCACTTGGGAATCGACCTGCTGACCATGAGCAATGCCAAAGAAATGAAAACCGATGACGTGCTCCGGGTGGAGCTTGAGGTTTTCAAAGCGGAACACCGTGACCTTGACGAAGCCATCCACGCGCTTGAGGAAAGCGGGCGGGCGGATCAGCTGCGGCTGAGGCGATTGAAAAAGCAAAAGCTGGCCCTGAAAGACAAGATTGCCCGGATCGAAGACAAGCTGACCCCGGATATCATCGCCTGATCCTGCAGGGCGCGCGACCGCACACATTCGTATCACCTTCGCCCCCGAAGCGCGGCCTTGGTCGGGACGTTCGGAAAATTCACGAAAAAGCGTGCGGAAGCGGGACAGATTGCCCCTCCCGGCCTTTTGCCCGATTGCATCATACCCCCCTGCCCCTATAAGTAGGCCCAACTTTATTGCGCCATTATCGGGGGACCACATGACGGATGTGAAGGTCGGTATCATTATGGGCAGCCAGTCGGACTGGCCCACCATGAAAGAAGCGGCAAATGTGCTGGACGAACTGGGCGTGGCCTATGAGACCCGGATCGTCTCGGCCCACCGGACCCCGGACCGGTTGTGGGAATATGGCAAAACAGCCGTGGAGCGTGGCCTTCACGTGATCATCGCGGGCGCCGGCGGTGCGGCACATCTGCCCGGCATGATGGCCTCAAAAACCCGCGTGCCCGTTGTGGGCGTGCCGGTCCAGACCCGCGCGCTGTCCGGTGTTGACAGCCTTTATTCGATTGTGCAGATGCCCAAGGGTTTCCCGGTGGCCACCATGGCCATTGGTGCGGCAGGCGCGGCAAATGCGGGACTGATGGCCGCTGGCATCCTTGCCACCGCAGATGCAGAGCTGGCCGAGCGTCTGGACGCCTGGCGCGCGGCCCTCGCCGCCTCGATCCCGGAGGTTCCGGTTGATGAGTGAGATCCTGCCCACCGGCGCCACAATCGGCATTCTCGGCGGCGGCCAGCTGGGCCGCATGCTCTCGGTTGCGGCCTCCCGCCTGGGGTTCAAAACCCATATCTTCGAACCCGGTGCAAACCCGCCCGCAGGCCAGGTGGCCGACCAGGTGACCACCGCAGGCTATGATGACGTGACCGCGCTGGAAACCTTCGCCAGATCGGTCGACGTGATCACCTATGAGTTCGAGAACATCCCAACCGCCGCACTGGATGCGCTGGAAGCCCTCGCCCCGATCCGTCCGGGTCGCGAAGCGCTGCGCGTCAGCCAGGATCGGATCGTTGAAAAGGATTTCCTGTCCGATCTGGGACTGGCCACCGCCCCTTACGCCAATGTGGAAAGCATCGAAGATATGGTGGCGGCGGTTGCCGCAATTGGCGCCCCCTCGATCCTGAAAACCCGCCGTTTCGGCTATGACGGCAAAGGTCAGGCGCGGCTCAAGACCACCGAGGATGCAGATGCGGCCTTTGCCGACATGCAGGGCGCTCCGGCGGTACTGGAGGGGTTTGTCAACTTCACCCATGAGATCAGCATCATCGCCGCACGCGGCGTGACCGGTGAAGTGGCCTGTTTTGACCCGGGTGAAAACGTACACAAAAACGGGATCCTTGACACCACCACCGTGCCGGCGCGCCTGACAGGTGCCCAGCGCACCGACGCCATCCTGCTTGCAGGGCGGATCCTGAACGCCCTCGACTATGTCGGCGTGATGGGGGTGGAGCTGTTTGTGACACCAACAGGTCTGATCGTGAACGAAATTGCGCCGCGGGTGCATAATTCCGGTCACTGGACCCAGCAGGGCTGCACCGTGGACCAATTCGAACAGCATATCCGCGCCGTGACCGGGTGGCCGCTGGGGGACGGATCCCGGTTTGCGGATGTGGTGATGGAAAACCTGATTGGCGATGACATGGACCGCGTGCCCGAGATCGCCCGCGAAGCCAACGCCTCGCTGCATCTTTACGGCAAGGCCGATGTGAAACCGGGTCGCAAAATGGGCCATGTGAACCGGATCCTGCCCGCCGCAAAATAAGCTTCAATGCGTTTCGGGAGAAACCTGAGGCCAATGCCCCTCCTGAAACGCCCCGCCTGATAACCTCTTTCGCCGCATTTCGCGTTCCAAATCCTTGGGCAAGACCGAAACAAATCAGTCAGCAAAGTGGCCCTCTGCTCACGCATCGGGCCGCTTCCGGTGGCTCACTTTGTGAGCCTGTTGGGGCTTTGCCCCCGAGCCTTCGGCTCTCCCCCAAGATATTTTTGACAAGAAAAAAGGGAAAGGGAATACTCCAACGTCCCCTTCTTCTTGGTTCAAATACTCCGGGGTGAGCGAGCTTGTCTCGCGAGGGGCAGCGCCCCTTATCACCCAATCTCACCCTGTCTCACGCAAACCGGCGAAAGGGCATGGTGATCACGCCCAGAACAAGCGACAGGATCAGCCAGCCGCCGACAAAGCCGATCCCGGCGCTGATCAGCCCATCGGCGGTGACGGGCACGGCGGGGCGAAACTCGTCCCATGTATCCTGCACCAGGTCCGTATCCCGGAAATGCCA
The DNA here is from genome assembly GCF_001307765.1 of Aliiroseovarius crassostreae. Taxonomy (GTDB): domain Bacteria; phylum Pseudomonadota; class Alphaproteobacteria; order Rhodobacterales; family Rhodobacteraceae; genus Aliiroseovarius; species Aliiroseovarius crassostreae. The sequence goes on along the minus strand of NZ_LKBA01000004.1, from coordinate 708,779 downwards.
GAGCTTGGTCAGACGCATCAGCGGCTCGGTTTGTTTCAGCGATGAGTAGGCGGCATCAAGCCGGTCGAACCGCGCGAGGTTTCCGGCCATCTGGTCACGCAGGTCGTTTTGGAACTCTGAACCGCTCATCTTTGCGAGGGCCTCTTCGCGCGTATACCCTGCGGCCTCGGCGGTGAAGTCAAACCCTTTGGCAATCACCATCAATTCGGTGCGCGCACCGGAGAGGCGCTGCAGGTATTGCTGTGAAAATTCAGGGAATTGCGAAAGACCCACTGCCCCGGCCAGCCCGCCTGCCATGGTGATTACTCGGATCATGTCTTTGCCCTTTTCGGCTTATCTGCGCGTATGGCAAGCATGCCGGGACAGGTAGAGTTGGGTCAAGGGGACGCAGGGCATTCCTTTCCCCCACGCTTATGTCCGCGCATCAAAAAAGGGGGCGCGCGGCCCCCTTTTCCAGATCAGTTTCAGCTTTTTTACAGCCCGCGCACGTGATGCGGTTCATAGATTTCGATGATCTTGGCCACGGCCGCTTCGGGCGACATCTCTTCGCTTTCCCCGGTGCGGCGGCTGGTCACTTCGACCACACCGTTTTTCAGGCCGCGCGGGCCCACGGTGATGCGCCAGGGCAGGCCGATCAGGTCCATGGTGGCGAACTTGCCGCCCGCGCGTTCCTTGCGGTCATCATAGAGCGGTTCCAGCCCGGCTTTGGTGAGTTCTTTGTAAAGCGCGTTACAGGCGGCGTCGGCTTCGTCGTCGCCCTGTTTCAGGTTCACGATCCCCACATGGAACGGCGTCACCCCTTCGGGCCAGATAATGCCCTTGTCATCATGCGAGGCTTCGATGATCGCCCCCAGCAGGCGCGACACGCCGATGCCGTGTGACCCCATATGGACCGGTACATGATTTTGGTCTTTGTCGACCACGGTGGCGCCCATGGCTTCGGAATATTTGGTACCGAAATAGAAGATCTGGCCCACTTCGATCCCGCGCGCCACGCGGCGGCGTTCTTCGGGGATCTGGTTGAAGATCGCCTCGTCATGGGTCTCGTCGGTGCGGGCGTATTTCGAGGTGAACTCCTCCATCACACCCTGACACTGTGCCACGTCATCATAGTCGATCTCGCGGTCGCCAAAGGTCATGTCGGTCACGGCGCTGTCATAGAACACTTCCGACTCGCCGGTTTCGGCCAGCACGAGGAATTCATGCGTGTCGTCACCACCAATCGGACCACTATCCGCGCGCATCGGGATCGCCTGCAGCCCCATACGCTCATAGGTGCGCAGGTAGCTGACAAGGTGGCGGTTATAGGCGTGCAGCGCGTCTTCCTTGGTCAGGTCGAAATTGTAGCCGTCTTTCATGTAGAATTCACGGCCGCGCATCACACCGAAACGCGGGCGGATTTCGTCGCGGAATTTCCACTGGATCTGGTAGAGCGTGAGCGGCAGGTCTTTGTAGCTGTTCACATGGGCGCGGAACACATCGGTGATGACCTCTTCATTGGTCGGACCATAGAGCATGTCACGGCCATGGCGGTCCTCGATGCGCAGCATTTCTTCGCCGTAATCATCATAGCGCCCGCTTTCGCGCCACAGGTCCGCCGGTTGGATCGTGGCCATCTGCATCGGCACGTGACCGGCGCGGATCTGTTCCTCATGCACGATGTTTTCGATCTTGCGCAGCACTTTGAAGCCAAGCGGCAGCCAGGTATAGATCCCGGCAGCCTGCTGTTTGATCATGCCAGCGCGCAGCATGTAGCGATGCGAGACGATCTGGGCCTCGGCGGGGGTTTCCTTCAGGACCGGCAGGAAATAGCGGGAAAGACGCATGTTGTCCTCATAAATTCCATGTTTGCAAGCGGTCTACGCGATCAGGCAGGCAAGAGCAATGGGCAGGGCGAGCATGGCGGCACCCCGCTCTGTTTCACCGCAAGATATGCCATTTGCGACCGGCCTTGTGTCGCCACCATGTTTGCGCAACCATCGCGCTGTGCCAAGGTGCCACCACCTGTTTCGGAGCCCCCATGACCCAGACCATCCTTGAACCCGCCCGCGAAATCCCGGTGATCCATCAGACCGATGTGCTTGTGGTCGGCTCTGGCCCCGGCGGGTTGGCCGCCGCATTGGCGGCAGCCCGCGCCGGTGTCGAGGTCACGTTGCTGGATCGGTTCGGCTGTTTCGGTGGCAATATCACCACGGTGGGCGTCGAAGGCTTTGCCTGGTATCGCCATGAGAAAACCGTTGAGGCCGGCGGTATAGGCTGGGAATTCGAAGAGCGCGCCAAAGCGATGGGGGCAGCCGTGCCGGAGAGCCAGTCCCTGTCCTATGAGCTGGACAGCGAAGGGTTCAAACTGGTTGCGGATCGTCTGGTTGAAGAGGCCGGCATCCACCCGATGCTGCATCGCCAATTCGTCGCCCCCCTGCGCAAGGGCAATCACATCACCGGCGTCATTGTCGAAAGCAAGGCGGGGCGCGAGGCCATTCTGGCCAAACGGGTGATCGACGCCACGGGGGATGCGGACATTGCCCATATGATGGGTGCCCCCACAGTGAAAACTCCGGTCGAGGAGATGCAGGCGGCCTCGGTCATGTTCCATATCGCGGGTGTCGACAAAAAGAAATTCATGGAGGGCGTGAAGGCCGATCCACAGACCTATGCGGATTGGTCCACCGGTGAATGGGAGGTGGAGACCTCCGGCAAAGAGGACGAGATGTTCTCACCTTTTCTGGCCAAGCCCTTTGCCCAGGCCATCCGCGAGGGACATATGCCCGCGCATCTCAACACTATCGGCGGCACCTGGGGCGCGGTGCATGACAGTGGCGAGATGACCTATATGAACCTTGTGCATCTGGCGGGGATTGACGGCACGGACCCGGACAGCATGACCCGAGGCGAGATCGAGGGGCGCAAGCAGGCGATGACCGCCATTGATGCGCTGCGCCGCTACACACCTGGCTGCGCGCAGGCGCGGCTTAGAAATTTCGGCATGACCATCGGCATTCGTGACACGCGCAAGATCGACGCGGCCTATAACCTTACCGAACAGGATATGCGCCATCAGGGACGGTTTGAGGATACAATCGGGATCTACCCCGAGTTTATTGACGGCTACGGCATCCTGATCCTGCCCACCACCGGGCGCTACATGCAGGTGCCTTACCGCGCGATGTTACCGAAAGGGGTGGAGGGATTGCTGGTCACGGGACGTGCCATCGGCGGGGATAAGGTGGCCCATGCCGGCACGCGCAACATGGCCTGCTGTGCGGTTGCGGGCCAGGGCGCGGGCGTGGCTGCGGCACTGTCGATCAAGTCGGGGGTCTCACTTGATGCGGTGGACATCCGGGCGGTTCAGTATGAGCTGAAACGACAGGGTGTTCGGATTGACTGAGGGGGGGGCGAAACGGGCTGGGAAGACACACCTGATCTAATCTGTCCCGACTGATCTGTCCCGACCTGCCCCGAAACATCCACAATTCCGGGTTTTCATCCTGCGACAACAGAAGAAAGCTTTCCGGGTTTTATCTGTCTTTCAAATAGCGGACCCCGGTCAGATTGATCCAGAAACGCCGATCTTCACTTCGTTTTTGGTGGCAAGAGAGGTGCCCTGCCCCTCTTGATATTTCACACCAACCCCCACCTCTCCCGAGGTGGTAATTCCCGATTTTTTGGGTTCATATTGATGCCCGTCGCACCCTGCCAGAAGGGTTGCAACCGCCCCAATCGCCATAAGAAATCGCATTGCTGTTTGCCTTTTCAACAGTTTGACCACAGTCTGACCCAGGCATCGGGAAAGGAAAAGCGGTTTTCCACAGCCGCAGGATCAGTCAGCACAATTCTGCCCGCCCGACCCAAAAGGCCCCGCGCCCGGACGTTCACCCGCCCCCTTGAAAAACCACTGTGGTTGGGCGACATAGGGACAGATTTCAAAAGGACATCTCATGCCCCTTCCAGTTGAGACCCAAGCCAAATACTGGACCGCGGCCATGCTCATTCTGGCACTGGCGCTGTGGTATCTTGGCAATGTGATTCTGCCCTTCGTTCTGGGCGGCGCAATTGCCTATTTCCTTGATCCGGTGGCGGACCGGCTGGAGGCGATGGGGCTGTCACGGGTGCTGTCAACGGTCCTGATCTCGTTGTTTGCAATGCTGATTTTTGTGATTGCAATTCTTCTGGTGGTGCCGACGCTGGTCAATCAGGCCCTTGCCCTGGTCGACGCGGCCCCCAAGCTGCTCAGCCAGCTTCATGCCTTCATCAGCACCAAATTCCCCTCATTCCTTGAAGAAACCGGCACGTTGCGCCAGTCGCTCGACAGCATTGGGCAGGCCATTCAGTCGCGCGGCGGCGAGTTGGTCGGCAGGCTGGTCTCATCAGCGATGAGCGTGCTCAACATCGTGATCCTTCTGGTGATCACCCCGGTTGTCGCCTTTTACCTGCTGCTGGACTGGGATCACATGGTGGCAAAGGTGGATGCGCTTTTGCCTTTGGATCACGCCCCGACAATCCGCACAATTGCCCGCGATATCGACAAGGTTCTGGCCAGCTTCATCCGCGGGCAGGGCTCTGTCTGTCTGGTGATGGGGAGCTATTACGCGGTGGGGCTGATGCTGGTGGGGCTGCAATTCGGCCTTGTGGTCGGGTTCATTGCCGGGCTGATCACCTTTATCCCCTATGTCGGTGCGCTGGTGGGCGGCGCCCTTGCGATCGGCCTGGCGCTGTTTCAGTTCTGGGGCGAATGGTGGAGCCTGGGCGGCGTGGCCGCAATTTTCTTTGCCGGACAGTTCCTTGAGGGCAACATCATCACCCCGAAACTCGTCGGCAATTCCGTGGGTCTGCACCCGGTCTGGCTGATGCTGGCTCTGTCTGTCTTTGGCTCGCTGTTTGGGTTTGTCGGGATGCTGGTGGCCGTGCCGGTGGCCGCCGCCATCGGCGTGATCGCCCGTTTCGTGATCGGGCAATACAAGGTCGGGCGCCTTTATCAGGGCGTGGCCGGTCGACAGAGCACCGTGGCCGAAGAAGAGGCAAAGGACCTTTGATGCAGGACCAACTTGCCTTTGACCTGCCCGTGACCCCGGCGCGGGGGGTGGATGATTTTCTGGTCACGCCGTCCAATCAGGCGGCGATGGCGATTGTGAACGGCTGGGCGCTCTGGCCCAATCAGAAACTGGTTCTGGCAGGCGCAGGCGGCACGGGGAAAACCCATCTGGCCCATGTCTGGGCGGATCAGTCCGGGGCGGAGATCATTCACGCCGACCGCCTGGACACAACCGTGATCGAGGCGCTTGCGGGTGGATCGGTGGTGGTTGAGGATGTGGACCGGATCGCCGGGGACCGCGCGTCTGAGACCGCGCTGTTTCACCTGCACAATCTGGTTCTGGCCGAAGGTGGCTGGCTGATGCTGACCGCCGAAGATGCGCCCTCGCGCTGGGGGCTGCGCCTCCCCGACCTGCGATCACGCATGGAAGGCACCACGCTGGCCCGGTTGGAGCCCCCCGATGACATGCTTTTATCTGCGGTTCTGGTCAAACTGTTCCATGACCGCCAGATCAGTGTAAATGCCAATCTGGTCGACTATCTTGTTCCCCGGATGGAGCGGTCTTTGGCGGCGGCGGGGCATCTGGTGCAGGCTCTGGATCAGGTTGCCCTGTCCGAACAGCGCCCGATCACCCGCGCGCTGGCCCAGCGGGTGTTGGGCATTGCGGCCAGTGGCGACTTTGGTGGCGATTTCGGTGGCGATTAACGCCTTTCCAGTAATTTCCGTGATCCAACGATACCTGGCGAGCTTCAGGGGCTTTGCCCCTCGCGAGGCAAGCTCGCTCACCCCAGGATATTTACGACAAGAAAAAGCGGCAGGCATGTGGGGCCGGCTTGCTGGACAAGCCACGCAGGCAGGCGTAACGTCACATCGCCGTTACAAAACACCGCGATAGAGCTGTCATGACCAAAGCCGAGACCCCCAACACGCCGCTTTCCGACTTTCTGCACGCCCCGTTCCCGGAGGCGGCAGAATTACCCCCCGAGGAGACGGCGGGACCAAAGCGGTTTTTCAACCGTGAACTGAGCTGGCTTGGCTTCAACTGGCGGGTTCTGGAAGAAGCGGAAAATCCGCGCGTCCCGCTGTTGGAACGGCTGCGGTTTCTGTCGATCTCGGCCACCAATCTTGACGAGTTTTACACCGTGCGTGTGGCCGGGCTGCGGGAGTTGGTGCGCGAAGACGTGACCACCCCCGCAGCAGACGGTTTGCTGCCCGCCGAACAGCTGGCACTGATCAATCAGGACGCCCGCGCCCTGATGGCGCGCCAGCAATCCACCTATGACACGCTGACCCGGCAGATGCGCGATCAGGGCATCATTATCGAGAAGCGCGCCGACCTTACCCCGGAGGACAAGGCCCATCTGGATCAGGTTTTTCTGAGCCAGGTTTTCCCGGTTCTCTCACCATTGGCCATTGACCCGGCGCACCCCTTCCCGTTCATCCCCAACACTGGCTTTGCGCTGGCGCTGCAGCTTGAGCGCAGCAAGGACCGGCAGAAACTCAAGGCGCTGCTTCCGATCCCGCAACAGATCAACCGTTTTGTCCGCCTGCCCGCAGCTGACGGGCAATGCCGGTTTCTGCCGCTGGAAGACCTGCTGCTTGAACATCTGTCGAGCCTGTTCCCCGGCTATGTCGAGAAGGGCAACTGCGCCTTCCGCATTCTGCGTGACAGTGATCTGGAGGTCGAAGACGAGGCTGAAGATCTGGTGCGGGAATTCGAAACCGCGCTTAAGCGGCGCAAACGCGGCGAAGTGGTGCGGATGAAAATCACCAAGGGCGCCCCGGAAGATCTGATGCAGATGATCAAACGCGAATTGCGCGTCTCCGGGGACGAGATCGTGGAGGTGGACGGGATGATCGGCATGGCCGATCTGGGCGAGTTGGTGCTGAAAGACCGCCATGACCTTCTGTGGCCCAGTTTCAGTCCTCGTGTGCCGGAACGCGTTCAAGACCACGAAGGGGACATGTTTGCCGCAATCCGCCAGAAGGATATGTTGCTGCACCACCCGTATGAAACTTTTGACATGGTGGTGCGGTTTCTGCACCAGGCGGCGCGCGACCCGAATGTGGTGGCGATCAAACAGACGCTGTATCGCACGTCCCATGACAGTCCGATCGTGAAAGCCCTGTGCGAAGCGGCGGAGGACGGGAAATCCGTGACCGCTCTGGTGGAACTCAAGGCCCGCTTTGACGAAGCTGCAAATATCCGTCAATCACGTCGTCTGGAGCGCGCCGGGGCCCATGTGACCTATGGGTTCATCAACTACAAAACGCACGCCAAAATCTCGACCGTGGTGCGGCGCGAAGGGGATGAGCTGGTGACCTATACCCATTACGGCACCGGCAATTACCACCCGATTACCGCCCGCATTTATACCGACCTCAGCTTCTTTACCTGCGACGCGGCGCTGGGACGTGATGCAACCAAGATCTTCAACTATCTCTCGGGCTATGCCGAACCCCAGGGCCTTGAAAACCTGGCCATTTCACCGCTCAACCAGAAAACCACGCTGATTGCGCTTATTCGGCGCGAAGCAGAGCTAGCCAAAGACGGCAAACCGGCCGAAATCTGGGCCAAGATGAACTCTCTGGTCGACCCCGACGTGATCGACGCGCTTTACGAGGCATCCCAGGCGGGGGTAAAAATCAGTCTGGTGGTGCGGGGCATCTGTGGGCTCAGACCCGGTATCTTGGGCCTGTCCGAAAACATCCGGGTCAAATCCATCGTCGGGCGCTTTCTGGAACATTCCCGCATCGTCTGCTTTGGCAATGGGCACGGGCTGCCATCGAAAAAAGCGCGCGTTTACATCTCGTCCGCCGACTGGATGGGACGCAACCTGAACCGGCGGGTGGAAACCCTGGTCGAGGTCAAAAACGCGACGGTGAAGGCACAGATCGTCAGCCAGATCATGGCCGCAAACTTGGCGGATGTGGCGCAAAGCTGGGTGATGGGGCCAGATGGCAGCTTTGCCCGCACCGACCTGTCCGCGCTGGATCACCCGTTCAACTGCCACCGGTTCTTCATGGAAAACCCCTCTCTCTCAGGACGCGGATCCGCCGGGGCATCAGATGTGCCGAAACTGGCCCACAGCCCCGAAGAACCTGCGGATCTGGATTGACCCGGGGCTGCTGAAACGGGCATAGTCGGCAAGGAAACAGGAAGACGGGCAGGGATTTCCAACATGAATACAACAGCTTCCACCGACGAGTGGGGCCCGTTTGGTCGCCCGATCTTTGAAGACCCCTCCGCCCGTGCCTTGTCGCGCGTAGGGGTGGTTGATGTGGGGTCCAACTCGGTCCGCATGGTGGTTTTTGACGGTGCGGCCCGTTCGCCCGCCTATTTCTTCAACGAAAAAATCCTCTGCGGCCTCGGCTCCGGGCTTACCCAGACCGGGCGCCTGAACCCCGAGGGGCGGGCACGGGCGCTGGCCGCAATCAAACGGTTTCAGCTTCTGGCCAAGGGCATGCACCTGCCCCCGCTGACCGCGGTGGCCACCGCCGCAGTGCGTGAGGCCACGGACGGGCCGGAATTCCGCGACGAGGTCCTGCGTGAAACCGGGCTCAAACTCTACGTGATCGACGGCGAAGAAGAGGCCCGGCTGTCTGCGCAGGGCGTTTTGCTTGGCTGGCCTGAAGCCAAGGGGCTGATGTGCGACATTGGCGGCAGTTCGCTGGAGCTGGCCAGGATCAATGGTGGTCATGTTGGCAAACGCATCACCTCTCCTCTCGGACCACTGAAACTGGCCGACACCCCAGGCGGAAAGAAAGGGCTGAAGGCTGAGATCGCCCGGGTGGTGGATGAGCTGGCCGCCGAGATGGGCACAGATCACAAACGCCTGTTTCTCGTGGGGGGAAGCTGGCGCGCCATTGCGCGGCTTGACATGGAGCGCCGCAACTACCCTTTGACGGTTTTGCACGAATACCGCATGCCGCAGAAATCACTGCAAAAAACCCTGAGCTGGATTGAGAAGGTGGATTTGGACGAGATCCGGCAACGCACCTCCACCTCAGCCACCCGTATGGCACTGGTTCCCATCGCAGCCCTTGTGCTGAAACGCTTGATCCATGTGTTTCGCCCCAAGGAAATCGCCGTCAGCTCCTACGGGATCCGCGAAGGGATGCTTTATGAACAGATGCCAAAGCCCATTCGCAAACGTGACCCCCTGATCGAGGCCTGCCGCTTTGCCGAACAAAAGGACGCGCGCGTTCCTGGCTTTGGCAAAGCCCTCTATGACTTTCTCACCCCACTTTACAAATCCGCACGTGCGGACCAGAAACGGGTGATCAAGGCCGCCTGCCTGCTGCATGATGTAAGCTGGCGCGCCCATCCCGACTATCGCCACGAAGTCTGTTTCGACAACGCCACCCGCGCCAATCTTGGGGGGCTCACCCATGAAGAACGGGTGTTTCTCGGCCTGTCCCTGCTGCACCGCTATAAAAACAGCCGTCAGGGATCGCGCTTTGAAAACCTGTTTGAAATTCTCGGCGAAAAGGACCTGGTCCGGGCCGAGGTTCTGGGCAAGGCCATGCGCTTTGGCGCCATGTTCGCGGTGGATGGGCCACAGGACAAGGCAGAGCTGAAATGGTATCCCAAGAAACGCGAGTTGCATTTGCACCTGGCCGCAGAAGCCCGTGATCTTTTCGGCGAGGTTGCCGAGAGCCGGTTTGACGCGCTCTGTGTGGCCCTTGACGCCACCTCAAACGTCAAAACTCTGCGCTGAACCTTCACTTTTTCTTGCTGAAAATACCTCGGGGTGAGGCCGCCAGGCCGAGGGGCAGCGCCCCTCCCCCCGCTCTTGCCCCTGTCTTTACCCCTCTCCTCCTGCGCTTCTTGCTTGACAGTGGCCCCGTCCTGCGTCACCCATTCCCCAGATGGTTCCCGGATCTTTCGACCAGAAAGCCCCGGGTGAAAAGGGAATGTGGTGCGGTCGGATATCGGCCAATTCCACAACTGCCCCCGCAACTGTAAGCGGCGAGCTGTTTTGAAAAACCACTGGGCGCCCCCGGGAAGGATCAGAACCGCAACGACCCGCAAGTCAGGAGACCTGCCATCTGATGAAACTCAACCCGGGCGGGGTGCCCCGGCAGGAGGATCGCAGGCGGCCAGAATGCCCCCTCTTCCCCCCGCCCCATCCCGCATCTTACGCGCGGAGGGCGTCATGTACCGGACACAGATGCAGACGGTGGGACAGACCACAACAACCACACCGACCCGGACGGGGCAGCAGCTTGTTCTCTGCACCCCCTGCCCCCATACCGGCCAGATCTGCACCGCAGGTCATGCCATGATGGTCCAGCTTCAACAGGCCATCACCGCCGCACGCGACAGTATCGAGGACGGGTTTGAAATCTCGGGCCATGCTGAAATGGGGGGCTGTGGCCGAACCTGCCTCGTGGCCTATCATGCCACCCGCAGCGAAACACATGTTTTCGGGGATGTGGAAGAAGGCGAGGACATCTCTGCCCTGCTCGAATACGCGCGCAACAATCACGAGGCATTGAACCGCGGCACAACACCGCTTTCCCCCAGCGGGCTGAAGCGCACCCCTGGTTGCGTCATGGCCATGCGCCGGGGGGCGGCCCTGTCCTGAGGCCCTACAGATCCGTTCCCCCGTCCGGCGCCGCAGCTTCGGGCGGGACAGGCGGCTGTGGCGATTTACGCCGCAAGATAATGTCACCATTGGGAAGCACTTCCGGCGGGTGATAGGCAGACAGATCCCCCATTTCCGCCATCAGATCTTGCCAGCCTTTCTGCAATTGCCTGGCCCAGTTTTCGGCCATGCCCTCAGCCAGCCCGTCACGCATCGGGGACATTTCCTGCGCCAGCCCGTCCAGCAACATCTGCAAGCCACGCGACATCATTTCCGCGCCGTCTTCCAGCTTGGGATCCCCCTCGGGGGACGACGGAGGAGACGGCTGGGGGGATTGGGCTTGGCCCGTTTCAGCCACCCCCGGGGAGGAGAAGGCAACAAGCCCTGCCAGCAATGTGGGTTTCAGGATCTGTTTCATAGGGAAAATATGGGGTGCAGATATCAGCATTTCCAGTGCGCAAACCTCAAAGATCAATATCCAGCGTGACCGGAAAGTGATCCGAGGCGGTCAACAGCGCCTCGCGCAGGGCCTCAGCCCGATAGCAGAGCGGGTCGTCAAACGGGTGCCAGATACGCCAGACCGTGTCAAACCCGCGCAGGTCCTCGGAAATCATGATATAGTCGAGTAGCGCCTGCAAATATCGCTTCTGGCTCGCAATATAAAACCGGGCAGAGCTGATGCGGGCCGCCGAAGGGCGCGCCAAAAAGCGCGCGGCATGTGGGTCATACAGACAGGGGCCTTCGCCCTCGCCCATTACAATTTCCACCCCTGACCGGCCAAACAGCTTTTCATATTCATCAAGCCCCGGACCATCGTTGAAATCCCCCAGCACAATCACCTGTTCCCCCGCTTCAAGAAGCTGGTCCACCCGTTGCCGGATCCAGATACATTGCGCCATCTGCTTGCGGCGGTTTTCAATGCTGATACGGATCGCCTCTTCCGCATTGCGGGCGCCATGCGGGGCTTTCGACTTCACATGCACCCCGATCAGACGCAGTTTCTGCCCGTTTTTCCGCAGCGTCAGCGCCACCTCCAGCGGGGGTTTGGAAAACACCACCGGATCGGGATTGGCATCCACATCCAGATCCAGATGGAAGGCACCGTCAAAGCGCGGCGCATACTGGCCCTGTGCCGCCCCCCAAGGATCATGTTTTGCCTCAAACTGGTCCGGGTCATATAAAAGCGCGATTTCCTGCTGGGTGTCATTTGCAAACCCGATCAGGGCCTTACGTGCCCGCAGGCCAAAAATCCGCGCGAAACTTTCCAGAGCTTTCACGGTCGAACGGCGGCGATTTTCATCCGGGGCTTCGACCACCATGATCAGGTCGGCCTCAAGCAATTTGAACACCACCCCGGCCGCTTTGAGCTGCGCCCGCCGTGTCACGCCCCTCCGGGTGGCCAGTTCCGCATCCGCAATCGGGCGCCCCGTATCATCAAACAGCGTGTTGAACCATTCGACATTATAGGTGGCGATACGCATGGGTCAGTGGCTCCCCTGACGTGCATTGATCTCTTCCCAGGCGCGGTTCACTGCAATCAGCCGCTTTTCCGCCAGCTTGATCGCCTCTTCCGGCACCCCCCGCGCCACCATCACATCGGGATGGCTGTCGCGCACGGCCTGGCGCCAGACCTTGCGAATTTCACGGATCGGCATGTCCTTGGGCACCCCCAGCACCTGATAGGGGCTTTCCTCAGTGTCCGGCACGAAACGCGCCCGCAACGCAAAGAACTTCTCTTCGGGGATACCAAAAATGCGCGCCACATGAAGCAGGAATTCATTTTCGTTGGGGTGGTATTCCCCATCTGCCAGCGCAATGAAAAACAACCCTTCCATGAGGTCGAAAAGCGCCGGGTCGGCTGGTCCGAACATATCGGCAATCCGCTGGGCATAGAGGTCAAACCCGGCCACATCGGTGCGCGCGAGGTTGAACACCCTGGCTGCCTGCTTTTCCTCTCCGCGCGGGATGGTAAACACTTCTCGAAAGGCGGACACCTCGTCTCGCGTCACCAACCCATCCGCCTTGGCCATCTTGGCCCCCAGCGCAATCACCGCGATGGCAAACCCGGCTGACCGTTCAGGCGGCGTGCGCAAATGGGCAAACACGTCAGACAGGCTTTCGCCCTTGGCCAGCGCGGACAGCGCATCAGATATGCGGGACCAGATCGACATGGCACCTTCCTACACGCTCCTGTCCGCAATAACGAGCAGAAAACCCGGCCACATCATGATGTAAATCATGAGGACCGGCTTCTGTGCTTTTCTTCAAGCAATCAGACTGTCCGGACCTTGAACCCCGGCGGTTTGATCTTATCTGAAAGTGAATGTGACAAAAACGATCAGGGATACAATGCTCACCCGCTTTCTTGACAAATTCTTCCGCCATGATGCCGCTGGTGGCATCCTTCTGATGCTGTCGGCAGTTGCCGCGCTGATCGCAGCGAACTCACCCGCGGCAGACGCTTTTGCCAGTATATTCGACGCGAAGTTTTCTGTTTTGCTCAACGGGGAGGGCCTGTCGAAACCGCTTCTTCTGTGGGTCAATGACGGGTTGATGGCCATCTTTTTCTTCCTGATCGGGTTGGAACTGAAGCGGGAGATCCTGGAAGGGAAGCTGAAAAACCCGCGCGACGTGGTGCTTCCGGGCATGGCGGCGCTGGGGGGGATGCTGGTGCCTGCGGTGATTTATGCTGCCATCAACTGGTCCAATCCCGCCACGCTGGGCGGCTGGGCCATTCCCGCGGCCACGGATATTGCCTTTGCGCTTGGGGTTCTGGCGCTGCTCGGCAAGCGCGCACCGGCGGCGCTCAAGGTATTTCTGCTGACCCTGGCCATTCTGGACGACCTTGGTGCGATCATTGTGATTGCGCTGTTTTACACGGCTGAACTCAAGGCCTCTTACCTGATTTACGCCCTTGTGCCGCTGGTTCTGATGGGGTGGCTGAACATGAAGCGCGTGCACCGGGTTGCGCCCATTCTGATGCTGGGGGTTGTGTTGTGGGTGCTGGTGCTGAAATCCGGGGTGCATGCAACACTGGCAGGTGTGGCCACGGCGTTTTTCATCCCGTTGACGGATAAATGGGGCAAATCCCCCCTGCACGCCTTGGAACATGCGCTGACGCCTTACGTGTTTTTCCTGATCGTGCCGATTTTTGCCTTTGCCAATGCCGGGGTGAGTTTTGAGGGGATGTCGCTTGCGGCCCTGCTCGCCCCCGTGCCTTTAGGTATTGCGGCCGGGCTGGTTCTGGGCAAGCAGGTGGGTGTCTTTGGCCTGACCTGGCTGACGGTCAAGACCGGTCGTGCCGCGCTGCCCCATGGGGTGGGCTGGCAGCATGTCTATGGCATCTCGGCACTGGCTGGCATCGGCTTTACCATGTCGCTCTTTATTGGCGGGCTGAGCTTTTCGGACCCCGCTTTGATGAATGACGTGCGGCTTGGGGTTCTGCTGGCCTCTGCCCTATCTGCGGTGATCGGATTTTCTGTGCTTTATGCCGCGGGAAACCCGGCAGATGAGCGTGGTCGCAAGCCTCTGCGCTCAGAGAAGGCCCAGAGTTAAAGCGTTTCGAAAGAGCTCCGGCTGGGCGCAGCTCTGTGCCCGGACCTCCCTCAAAGCACCACAGCCCGGGGGCTACGGCCGGGGAGATCCCGGCGGTTAGAGTTGCACCATGCCCCCCGGGGTGTCGATCCACGCAGACAGTCCGGGCGCGCCGGGATGCAGCGTGATCCGCTGGTCGATCACCAACGGGGCCAGCGCCACCGAAAGCGCTTCAGCCTCGGGATGGGTGATCTCCAGCGCGGCCAGACGCAATCCGTGATCAGGCAAGGCGGCGGCGGGGCCTGCGGTCTGCCAGCTCAGCAAGCCGGGGGCACAGCCCGCAAAGGGCAGACGCCCATCTTCGGGCACGGCCATCTGCCAGCGATAGGGGCCACGCTCCAGTTCCAACACATCCCCGATGCCCTCAGGCGCCCGGTGCAGCGCCTCTTCAATCTCAGGCACCCGCACCACCCAATTGGTCAGCCGGGCATCGCCGGTAAAATAATCAAGGTCAAACCAGCGGGCGTGGCTTGGCCGCGCGGCGTCCGGGTCAATGGCGATCACTTCAAGATAGATATCAGGACCAAGCGACAACAGCCGGTTATGCGTGCCCATCAACGGGTGCTGCCCGCCGCCTGCCATTGGCACCCCAAGTGTTGCCTGAATAAATTCCACCCCTTCAGCCAGGGTGGCAGAGGCAATGACAAGGTGGTCGATCGTGCCCAGCGCCATGGAATAGTCTCCGATTGGTTCCGGGATGAGGCTGGCGGGAAATGCCGCCAGCTTCAAGGATTTTGTGCCTCTCCGACGTGACAATGACGGGGGCGTTGCAAAGGAAGCGGGAGGACACCCGCCCCTCACCGCGCAGATTAGCTGCGAACCTCGCGCACGATTTGCAGCACTTTTTCAGCAGCTTGCGGGATGTTGGTGCCCGGGCCGAAGATGGCTTTCACACCACTTTCATAAAGGAAATCATAATCTTGCTGCGGAATAACCCCGCCGCAGATCACGATGATATCCTCGGCGCCCTGCTCTTTCAAAGCCTGCACCAACTGCGGCGCCAGCGTCTTGTGACCAGCGGCCTGCGACGAAATACCGACGATATGCACGTCGTTATCAATGGCGTCCTGAGCCGCCTCGTCCGGGGTCTGGAACAGCGGGCCTACGTCGACGTCAAAGCCGATATCGGCAAAGGCGGTGGCGATCACCTTGGCGCCACGGTCATGCCCGTCCTGCCCCATTTTCACGACGAGCATACGCGGGCGGCGGCCTTCGGCCTCAGCGAAGCCTTCGACCGATTTCTGGATCTGGGCAAAGCCTTCATCGCCCTCATATGCGGCGCCATAGACACCGGCGAGGGTTTTCACTTCGGCGCGGTGGCGGCCAAATTCTTTTTCCATTGCCATGCTGATCTCTCCGACTGAGGCGCGGGCGCGGGCCGCTTCAACGGCGGCCTCGAGCAGATTGCCACCTTCTTTCGAACGGCGGGTCAGCTCATCAAGGGCAGCCTGACAGGCGGCCTCATCACGGGTTGCGCGGATGTTTTCAAGGCGGGCAATCTGGCTGTCACGCACGGCCATATTGTCCACGTCGAGGATTTCGATCTCGTCTTCCTGGGCAAGCTTATACTTGTTCACGCCAACGATGACTTCGTCACCCTTGTCGATCATGGCCTGACGCTTGGCGGCCGATTCCTCGATCCGCAGTTTCGGCATCCCCGAGGCCACGGCCTTGGTCATGCCGCCCATTTCCTCGACCTCTTCCATCAGGGCCCAGGCCTTGTTGATCAGCTCATCCGTCAGGCTTTCCACATAGTAGGAGCCCGCCAGCGGGTCGACCACATTGGTGATGCCGGTCTCTTCCTGCAAGATGATCTGGGTGTTGCGGGCAATGCGCGCCGAGAAATCGGTGGGCAGTGCAATCGCTTCGTCCAGCGCGTTGGTGTGCAGCGACTGGGTGCCACCCAGGGCTGCGGACATCGCCTCATACGCGGTGCGGATCACGTTGTTATAGGGGTCTTGTTCCTGCAGGCTGACGCCTGAGGTCTGGCAGTGGGTGCGCAGCATCTTGGAACGCTCCGACTTCGCGCCGAACTCGGTCATTACACGGTGCCACAGGGTGCGCGCGGCACGCAGCTTGGCGGCTTCCATAAAGAAGTTCATGCCGATCGCGAAGAAGAAGCTCAGACGTCCTGCGAATTTATCCACGTCCATGCCGGCCTCGATGGCGGCACGCACATATTCACGACCATCCGCCAGCGTGTAGGCCAGTTCCTGCACCAGGTTCGCACCGGCCTCTTGCATGTGATAGCCGGAAATCGAGATCGAGTTAAACTTCGGCATCTCGTTCGAAGTGTATTCGATGATGTCCGAGATGATCCGCATCGACGGTTCAGGCGGATAGATATAGGTATTGCGCACCATGAATTCTTTCAGAATGTCGTTCTGAATGGTGCCCGCCAGCAGCGATTTGTCATGGCCCTGCTCTTCACCAGCAACGATGAAACTCGCAAGGATCGGGATAACGGCCCCGTTCATGGTCATTGAAACGGAGACTTTGTCGAGCGGGATACCGTCAAACAGGATCTTCATGTCCTCAACCGAGTCAATCGCAACGCCGGCCTTGCCCACGTCACCAACCACGCGCGGGTGGTCACTGTCATAACCCCGGTGGGTGGCCAGGTCGAAGGCCACGGACACGCCCTGCTGACCGGCGGCCAGGTTGCGGCGATAGAAGGCGTTACTTTCTTCGGCGGTCGAGAACCCGGCATATTGACGGATGGTCCAGGGGCGGCCTGCATACATGGTCGCCTTCACGCCACGGGTAAAGGGCCCCACGCCGGGAATGCCGCCCATATGATCGAGGTCCTTGGTGTCGTCCGCCGTATAAAGCGGTTTGACTTCAATACCTTCTAGGGTTTCCCAGTTCAGGTCCTCAACCGCGCGACCGCGCAGTTCCTTTTCGGCCAGCTCTTTCCACTTCGCTGTATCGCTCATGGCGTTATCCTTTCATATGCCCGCATCCCCGGGCGACATCATGTTCTGTGCGGACAAACGCTGCCCGCGGGGCCGGAGGGGTCAATAGGTGTCCCCGGCGGCGAAAAACAATTTGCGTTCAACCGGGTCGAGCACCATGACCCCGTCCAGTTCAGCCGAATAGGCCAGAACCGCGCCGGGCCGCGTCATCGCCGCGTAAAACCCCGGTTCGATCTGATCGTTCAGGCAGGGGCCAACCTGGGCAGCGGCCCCCAGCGCGTGTTTGCCAAACCAACCATCATTGGCGAGCAGCATGGTATCGGTGAGCTGATGCGGGCTGACGCCCTCCATCTGGATCGCCGCGCGGCCCACCAGCCCGTAAATGCCCTGCGCGTCAGACGGGCTTTCGCCCATCGGCAGGTCGGGCCCGACCTCATTCGTGCGCACCCGAAAGACGGCGGCGGTACAACGGGGGCCACTTTCAAACCCCAGCGTATCGCCAAGCTGGAACCACGCTGACAGCGTGGCGCGCAGATTGCTCTCGCGATGCAGGTCGCACCCCCCAAGAGCCAGCAACATGCCCGCCATCACGGTTGCCCTGAACGGGGTGAGGGTCGCGCGCGAGAGATTCATCACAGACCCTCCGCGAATTCAAAATGCGCCCCACTGGGAAGGGTCGGCACAAACGCCTTAAGCTTGGCGTTCAGCGTGGCAACCCGCCCCGGAGAGGTGGCGTAAAACGCCACACGCGGCTGGGCAATGACGCCGGTTGGCACATCCAGCACCAGGTCTCCCAGTTTCACCCAATCCGAGCCGACGGCATCGGGCAGCCAGTTGTCATAAATCATCGCCAACTCAACCCCGGTCCGTTCCGCAAGCGGCC
Organism: Aliiroseovarius crassostreae; assembly: GCF_001307765.1. Classification (GTDB taxonomy): domain Bacteria; phylum Pseudomonadota; class Alphaproteobacteria; order Rhodobacterales; family Rhodobacteraceae; genus Aliiroseovarius; species Aliiroseovarius crassostreae. Next base: position 690,767 of record NZ_LKBA01000004.1, on the reverse strand, counting down.
CGGCCCAATGCGGGGCGGGGTCGGATTTACGAGCCATCAGGGCTTCTTTCGATGCAAGCCCCCACAGATCAAGCACATAGTTGGGGTTTCGCCAGACCACATATCCCAGGTCATTCACAGCAACCGGCGCCTGCACATACTCTTTGGCAAAGCGCGCCATCTGTGCCTGTTGCAAGGACAGGGCACGCGGCGAATGCACAGCGCGCTGCATCGTGTCCGTCCAATATCTCTGCCCCAGGAAGAGCAATACCAGAAGCAGCGAGGCTCGCAGCCGCACTGACGCCCCCAGATAACCGATCCCCACCACGCCCATGGCAAGTAGGAAAAACAGCGCATAAATCTCATACCGGTTCATCCAGCCGAACTGCCCCAGCAGGTAATGGCCGGAAAAAGCAAAAAGGGCTGGTGCCAAAACCGCGTAGGTCCCCCACTCCTTCGACCCGCGCTTTTTGCGGATCAATGCGACAAGCGACCAAGCAAGGCCGATCAGACCGGGAATTGCCCAAATCCGATAGAAGCGCAACCAAGGTTGATCACCCAGCTTAGCCAGCACCGAATTGGGCAGAGCCGACAGGCCGAGCGATGTCAGAAACATCCCATAGAGGATCAGGGGAACCGACGTCGCCAGTCCGAGCACTAGTACCAGACGCATCCGCCCCTGAAACATCAGAAACATCATCGCGGCCGCGGACACAGCCAGACCTTCAAACCGCAAGATCGGGCCGAGGATGACAGCGGGCGCAAGCAACCAAAGCCCGGCATCGCCCCGCGCCTCAAGCTGAATGCCGCGCACAACCGCCATGGTCGCCCAGACATGCAGCGTGTGCTCCATCCCAGTAAAGGCCAGCCCGGACAGGTTCAGCGCCACGGGACCAACAAGGGCAATGGTCCAGCCAAGCCAGTCACGCCCAAGCGCATCACCCACCACGCGGCCCCACAGCCATGCGGCACCAATCAATCCCAGAAGGTTCCAAAATACTGGCAGGAATATCTGTTCAGGCTGCCCCGCAAAGGGCAGCAGCAACAGGGAAAACAACGGGGACGACGAGGCCGAAGCAAACTCGCCCGCATTTACGCCATACCCACCGGCCATGATCTGTTCCGCCATGGCCATGTGGATATAGACATCATCAAGAGGAAATTCGAATTTCCCCGTCAGGCGCCAGGACAGGCCCACCAGAAGCAGGTAGCCAGCCAGCGCAGCAAACGTGCTTGCACCGGCCAAGCCCTGCCCCGTGGCTGCCACAGGATGAACCTGCGGCCGATCCTGAAACGCCAGCCTGGTCATGGATTATTCGAACTCCATGATCACTTCGTCGACCGCCAGGCTGTCGCCGGGGCCCGCGTTGATCTTCGACACCACACCGGTTTTCTCGGCGCGCAGGATGTTTTCCATCTTCATCGCCTCGATGGTGCAGAGCGCCTGACCTTCCTGAACTTCCTGCCCCACTTCCACGTCGAGCTTCACGATCAGACCCGGCATCGGGCAGAGCAGCATCTTCGAGGTGTCGGGAGCGACCTTTTCAGGCATCAGCTTGGCAAGTTCGGCCTGACGCGGGGTGCGCACGCGCACATCCAGATCGGCGCCACGGCTCCGCATCCGGAAGCCCGAGGTGATTTTATTCACCTTCAGAACCAGATTGTCGCCGTTCACATCAAGCGTTGCAAGGCTGTCGCCCGGGGTCCAGTCACTTTCAACACGCAGCTTGGTGCCATCTTCGAACTTGACGGTGGAACCTTTCTTGTCGGCCTTGATTTTCACTGCAAACTCATGATCTTGCAGCGTCACAACCCAATGTTTGCCGACTTTGCGTTCGTGGTTGTCCATCCGGCCCGAGATACGGGTGCGGCGGATTTCCGTCACGCGATACATGGCCGCGGCAGAGGCCGCGATCCGCTTCAGCGCCTCTTCGCCAAGGGTCACGCCCTCAAACCCGTCCGGGTACTGCTCTTCGATAAAGGCAGTGGTCATGTCGCCGGACATGAAGATCGGGTGATCCATCACGGCCGAGAGGAACGGCAGGTTGTGACCGATGCCTTCCACCTCGAAGCTGTCGAGCGCCACGCGCATCGCCTCAATCGCCTCGTCACGGGTCGGCGCCCAGGTGCAGAGCTTGGCAATCATCGGGTCGTAATACATCGAGATCTCGCCGCCTTCATAGACGCCGGTATCATTGCGCACCGCGTGTTTGCCTTTCTTGGCGTCGCCCTGCCATTTGTCGTTTTCCAGAAGCGGGCCAGCGGCACGTTCGACCGGCGGACGATAGGCGGTCAGGCGACCGATCGAAGGCAGGAAGTTGCGATAGGGATCTTCTGCGTAAAGACGGTTTTCAATCGCCCAGCCGTTCAGCTTCACATCATCCTGGGTGATGGTGAGTTTTTCACCAGCAGCCACGCGGATCATCTGTTCGACAAGGTCCACACCCGTGATCAGTTCGGTCACCGGGTGTTCCACCTGCAGGCGGGTGTTCATTTCGAGGAAGTAGAAGTTCTTGTCGCCATCGACGATGAATTCCACGGTGCCCGCCGAGGAATAGCCCACGGCCTTGGCCAGAGCCACGGCCTGCTCACCCATTGCGCGGCGGGTTTCTTCATCAAGGAAGGGCGACGGGGCCTCTTCGACAACTTTCTGGTTGCGGCGCTGGATCGAACATTCGCGTTCACCCAGATAGATGCCATTGCCATGGCTGTCGCACAGAACCTGGATTTCGATGTGGCGCGGCTGGGTCACGAATTTCTCGATGAAGATCCGGTCATCTCCGAAGCTGTTCGCAGCTTCGTTTTTCGAGGACTGGAACCCTTCGCGGGCTTCCTCATCATTCCATGCAATCCGCATGCCCTTACCGCCGCCACCGGCGGAGGCCTTGATCATCACCGGGTAACCGATCTCGTTCGAGATCTTCACGGCCTCATCAGCGTCCTCGATCAACCCCATGTAACCGGGCACGGTGGAAACGTCGGCCTCCTGGGCAATCTTTTTTGAGGTGATCTTGTCCCCCATGCTTTCAATTGCGCCCACCGGGGGGCCGACAAAAGCCACGCCAGCGGCGTCCAGAGCCTCGGCAAAGCGGGAGTTTTCCGACAGGAACCCATAGCCCGGATGCACCGCTTCGGCGCCGGTTTCCTTGATCGCCTTCATCACATTGTCGATGACGATATAGGATTGGTTGGCAGGCGGCGGGCCGATGTGAACGGCCTCATCGGCCATTTTCACATGAAGGGCGTTCCGATCAGCGTCGGAATAAATTGCCACGGTCTGAATGCCCATCTTGCGGGCGGTCTTGATCACACGGCAGGCGATTTCGCCCCGGTTTGCAATCAGGATCTTATTGAACATATCCTGTCCCTTCTTCATGTGTATGCGGAGCGCATCCCCGCGGATTGGCAACAAAAAACCCACCGGTGGATGATCCACCAGCGGGCATGTCCTGCAGGGGGGCAGACAGCTGCACCCCCTCAATTTCGATATCAACGCCTACATGGGTCTGCTGAGCGGCCTTGGCCTCAGCACGCGCCCACATCATCGCAAAGGGCACCGGCACCGGCCCCGATGGCCGCACCGGCAAGCACATTGCCATTGGCAACACCGGCAATGACAGCGCCGGTGGCTGCGCCTGCGCCTGCGCGCTCGAGGTCGTTCCATTGGCAGCCAGCAAGCACGGCGGCGATTGCAAGCCCTGCAAAGAGTTTCTTGAGTTGCATGTTCCATCACCCAGATCAGTTGTATTTACACGCAATTCTGCGCGCGAAACCTGTGAGGATGCAAGTCGAAATGAAGAAAAAGCGCGGCGAATTGCGCATGCCGAGTTTGCTGCGGCCAATGATACGGCCTGTGCAAAAAAGAAACCCGGCCCGGACCAAGAGGTCCGAGACCGGGGAGAAGAAGGGGAAGGGTTGTGGTTTTGACGAACCACGACAAAACGCGGGGATAATGCGCTTGTCTGATAAGAAGATTGGCACGCAGGCAGCCCATTGCAAGAGACCCACGGCAAAGTTTTTGCCATTTGGGCCGGTTCTTGCCGGTTGGATTGGGCTGCGAGCGAAAACATGCCTAACTTACGCCCCCTCGAATGCTTCGGGAAACGAGGCGCGGGCGCGATCGACATCAATCACCAGCATCGCTTCGTAACTTGCGGGATCAAAGGGATCTTCCGCCGCGACCACCTCGCGTCCGAACAACCAGCTCAACCGGCCGGCATCCAGATTTCCGCGTTCAAACGGCTGGTCGCCAAAATTTTCCCACAACGCCTGCATGAAGCCCGCATCCGCACGGCGATCCGCCGGTTTGCGATCCGCATAGCGTTCGCGTGCCTTGAGCGGCGTCGCCCCGCCCTTGCTGGCGCGGCGCAGGGTGAATTGATAATCGGTGCCGGGCAGACGACCCGGAAATCCACGATGTTTCAGCATATATGGCAATGCCATCAGAAGCCCTCCCAGAAACAGGCCCCATCCTCGGGGCGGTAGGCTTCGAAATACTGTGTTGCATCGGGATCCGCCATGCCGAACTCGACCTCACGGTCCGCAAGCACGATAATGATCTGATCCGGCAGGGCGGCGGCCCCGGCCATAAGGCGGGGCAAGACATAGTCCTGACACAGCGCGGCCATGTCCTCTTCCGCCTGGGCAAAGCTCACATGGGCCATGTCCCCGGCAATGGTCGGAGCAAGAAACCGGTAACGCACCGCCACCCCTTCGGCGCTTTCCACGCCCTGGATCACATCCAGAAATTCGACAGGCTGCCCCGAGGGGACCGAGACCGGGTCACCTTCGACCCAGGGTCCGCGCTTGGTTCCAGCCCCTGCAAGCGCGGGCGCAGACAGGGCAAGGCCCAGGGAGAGCAGAGCGGCAAAAGCCCCCACCCCAACCTGGCCCCGAAGGCCCTTATATATCTGCGCCAGCGTCATTTTCATACGTCCTCGACTGCCCTTACAGCGGGATATTGTCGTGTTTTTTCCAGGGGTTCTGGAGTTTCTTTCCACGCAGGGCGGCAAAGGCACGGGCCACACGTTTGCGGGTCGATCGCGGTTGGATCACCTCGTCGATAAAGCCACGTTCCGCGGCCACAAACGGGTTGGCGAAACGGTCTTCGTAATCCGCGGTGCGCTGCGCGATTTTCTCAGCATCGCCCAGCTCGGAACGATACAGGATCTCGGTCGCACCTTTGGCCCCCATCACAGCAATCTGCGCCTTGGGCCATGCATAGTTGAAATCGCCGCGCAGGTGCTTGGACGCCATCACATCATAGGCGCCACCATAGGCCTTGCGGGTGATCACGGTCACTTTCGGAACCGTCGCCTCGCCATAGGCAAACAGCAGTTTCGCACCGTGTTTGATCACGCCGCCATATTCCTGCGAGGTCCCCGGCAGGAAGCCCGGCACGTCGACAAGCGTCAGGATCGGAATTTCGAACGCATCGCAGAAGCGCACGAAACGGGCCGCCTTGCGCGAACTGTCAATGTCGAGACAGCCAGCCAGCACCATCGGCTGGTTAGCCACAACACCCACGGTCTGACCTTCGAGGCGCACGAAACCGGTGATGATGTTCTTGGCGTAATCTTCCTGGATCTCGTAGAAATCGCCCTCATCCGCAAGCTTGGTGATCAGCTCTTTCATGTCGTAGGGCGTGTTCGGATTGTCCGGCACCAGCGTGTCCAGGCTTTCGTCGATCCGGGCAGGATCGTCAAAGAACGGGCGCACCGGCGCCTTTTCGCGGTTGTTGAGCGGTAGGAAATCGACCAGACGACGCACTTCGGTCAGCGCCTCCACGTCGTTTTCAAACGCGCCATCTGCCACGCTCGATTTCTTGGTATGGGTCGATGCCCCGCCCAGTTCCTCGGCGGTCACAACCTCATTGGTCACGGTTTTCACAACATCGGGGCCGGTGACGAACATGTAAGAGGTGTCTTTCACCATGAAGATGAAATCGGTCATGGCGGGGGAATACACCGCGCCCCCGGCGCACGGCCCCATGATCACCGAGATCTGCGGCACCACGCCCGAGGCCATGATATTGCGTTGGAACACTTCCGCATAACCGGCAAGGCTGTCGACGCCTTCCTGAATACGCGCGCCACCCGAATCATTCAGCCCGATGATGGGCGCGCCATTCTGCATGGCCATATCCTGGATCTTGCAGATCTTCTGCGCGTGGGTTTCCGACAGTGAGCCGCCAAACACGGTGAAGTCCTGCGAGAACACATAGACCTGACGACCGTTGATGGTGCCCCAGCCGGTGACAACACCGTCACCTGCGGGCTTGTCCGCTTCCATACCGAACTCGGTACAGCGGTGGGTCTTGAACATGTCGAACTCTTCGAACGAGCCCTCATCGAGCAAAAGCTCGATCCGTTCGCGGGCGGTCAGTTTGCCCCGCGCATGTTGGCTGTCGATCCGGCGTTGACCGCCCCCAAGACGGGCTTTCTCACGGCGGTTTTCCAGTTCCTCGAGGATATCTTTCATCTGGCGCACTCCTTGATTTGCAGGCAGGCTAGACCGGAAAACCGTTTCACAAAAGGAAAAACACGCGAATTTGCAAATTAATTGCAAGGAAGAATTTGCAAATTGCATATTTGCAAATTCACCCCCAAACTTTCCCCACCTGTGCCCGTCCGCACAGCCATCGCGTAGGAAAAGGGGCTGGACGTTTCAACCACCCGCTTTTAGCGATACAATATGACTTTGCCAGACAACACTATTCTTCCGCGGTCAGAATTCCTGAACCCCGCCACCCCGCCCAGCCTGTTTACGCTGACTTTTGTTGCGGCCATGGCGGCGGTGTCGATGAACGTGTTCCTGCCTTCCCTGCCGGGGATGGCCGCCTATTTCCGGGCGGACTACCACCTCGTGCAGCTTTCCGTAGCACTCTACCTGTTCGTGAATGGCACGTTGCAGATCGTGGTTGGTCCGCTGTCGGATCGCTTTGGCCGCCGGCCGGTCATTTTCTGGGGGTTTGCGGCCTATATCCTCGCCACACTGGGCTGCGTGATGTCCCCGACAATCGAGACCTTTCTTTGCTTTCGCATGATGCAGGCCACGGTTGCGGTCGGGATGGTTGTCTCTCGCGCGGCCATCCGCGACATGGTGCCAGGCGATCGGGCGGCCTCCATGATCGGATATGTGACCATGGGCATGTCCCTGGTGCCGATGCTGGCCCCGACCCTGGGCGGCTTTCTTGACCAACTTTATGGCTGGAAGGCCAGTTTCTGGCTACAAAGCCTGACGGGTCTGCTGGCGCTTTTGTTGATCTGGCGCGACATGGGGGAAACTTCCAGCCGCCAGTTTGCAGGCTTTGGCGCACAGTTTCGCGCCTATCCCGCCCTGCTTGGGTCCCCTCGGTTCTGGGGCTATTGCCTGACCGCCACATTTGCCTCGGGCGCGTTCTTTGCCTATCTCGGCGGCGCGCCCTATGTGGGCAGCGAGATTTACGGAATGGATCCCGCGCGCCTGGGCCTTTTCTTCGGCTCCCCGGCAGCGGGCTATCTGATCGGCAATTTCCTGTCGGGACGGTATTCCGTGCGTATGGGCATGACACGCATGATCCTGGGGGGATGCCTGGTCGCGGCAACGGGTATGGCAACCTCAATCGGAGTGTTTGCCCTTGGGTTTGGCAATGAATACGTGTTCTTCGGCTTTATGATCCTAGTGGGCATTGGCAACGGGATGACGCTGCCCTCGACCAGCGCGGGCATGATGGGGGTGCGCCCGCAACTGGCGGGCAGCGCGGCCGGGCTGGGCGGCACGTTGATGATGACGGGCGGCGCGGCGATCTCGGCCCTGTCCGGCCTCGTTCTTGGGGACGGCGACAACGCGATGCCCCTTTTGCTGTTGATGTTCCTGTCCTCGGCCCTTGCGGTCCTGTCGATGCTGGCGGTTTTGTCCCGTGAGAGGCATCTGGGACTGCGGTGACACCGCGAGCTGACACGTCAAAACAGTTTTGACGGCACCTCTTTGCAAATGCTACGCATAGATCCAGATGGATTTGCAAACCCCCGCAGGCCATCCGGAATTGTGAGGACAGATCATGGCCACCCAGAAACTCTATGCCGGTGTGAAACTGCGCGAAATCCGGTCACGGCTTGGGCTGACGCAGAAAGTGTTTGCCGAAAAGCTTGGGGTCAGCCTGCCTTATCTCAACCAGATGGAAAACAACAACCGTCCGGTCTCAACCGGGGTGGTTTTGGCGCTTGCACAGGAATTCGGCTTCGACGTGGCAGAGCTGTCAACGGGGGACGCTGAGCGCCTGGTCAGCGATATGCGCGAAGCCTTTGCCGACCCGGTCTTTTCCGACATGCCCCCCCTTGCGGATCTTCGGCTGGCGGCCTCAAACGCACCGGCGCTGGCCCACGCCCTTCTGGAACTGCATCGCGCCTATCGCATGGGGCATGAACGCCTTGCGGCAATGGACGAGAATATCGGCGACGCAACCGTCAGCGAATCCCGCACCGCGCAGGCCTCGCCCTGGGATGAGGTGCGCGACTTTTTTCACTATTGCGACAATTACATCGACGCCGTGGACCGGGCCGCCGAACATTTCGCCACGAATGCGATAAATCGCGGCCTCAGCAATTCGACCCTTGCTGAGAGCACCCTGACCGAACGCGGTATTACCATCCGGCACGAAGACAGCCAGATCACCCGCCATTACGACCCAGAACACAAGGTGCTGACCCTGTCCACCCGTCCGCCACGCGCAACACAGGAATTCCAGCTGCTGATGCAGGTGGCCCTGATCACGCAGGACGCCCTTTTGGAGGCCACGCTGGACTTTGCCCGGTTCCAGACCGAGGAGGCGCGCGCCGTCGCCAAGCTGGGTCTGGCCAATTACTTTGCCGGGGCGGCCCTCCTGCCCTATCGGGATTTCCTGGCCGCCGCCCACGACACCCGCCATGACCTGGAACGTCTGGCAGACCGGTTCGGGGCCTCGATCGAGCAGGTTGCGCACCGGCTTTCGACCTTGCAGCGCCCCGGATCCAAAGGTGTGCCGTTCTTTTTCGTTCGTGTCGATCAGGCTGGCACGATCACCAAGCGCCACTCGGCCACGCGGTTGCAATTTGCCCGGTTCGGCGGCGCCTGCCCGCTGTGGAACGTGCATCAGGCCTTTGAAACGCCGGGACGTTTTCTGAGGCAGCTTGCCCAGACGCCCGATGGGGTGAAATATTTCTGCCTTGCGCGCAACGTGACCAAATCCGGCGGCACGTTTTCCGCGCCGGTGCGCCGCTATGCCATCGGGCTGGGCTGTGAAGTGAAACACGCGGGGGCGTTGGTCTATACCGATGACATGGACATATCGAATGATGCGGCGTTCGAGCCGATCGGTGTCAGCTGCCGGATTTGCGAGCGCGCCCATTGCCATCAGCGTTCGGTGCCCCCATTGGAACGCAAGCTGCGCATAGATCCCTATGCGCGCGGGGTGCTGCCCTATGAGATCGACCGTTGACGATCTGCTGAGCTGATCCGCGGAGTTGCACCACGGAGACCGCCTTCCGTGAAGGCCCGCAGCCCCCGCCCCCCCCAAAAAAAGACCCCGCCAGCAAAGTGACGGGGCAAGGGGAAATTTGTGATACGGATTACGCGCTCAACAGGCGGTAGATCTCGTCCTTCAGGGCGGCGCGTTTCTTGCGCATGCCTTCTTCGGTGAATTGGTCGGTCGGCTCCACGTTGGTTTCTGCACGGTGCACCGCACGGTTCACCTCATGGTATTCATCGGTCAGCTTGGCGAAATGAGCGTCTGATTGTTTCAGACCCTGCATTTTTTCGGCGTATTCCGGAAACTCTTCGTGCAGTTCGTGGGGGGTGTTGGACATTCGCGGTTCTCCTCTCGCTTTGTTCGCCCTGAGAGTGCAACTGTCGCCGAGTCGGGGCTTTGACGCGGATCAAATATGCGAGGATTTATGTCGGATTTCAAATGTGACGGGGAGAGGGGCGCTGCCTGACGCGAGGCGCTCGCTCCCCCCCCCTGAGTATTTGCACCAAGAAGAAGGGGCGGCCCGTCAGAGCCGCCCCGATTGCCTTTACCGCTGGCTGGTTTCCCAGTTCGGATTGATCCATGGCCCTTCGTTGGCGCGCGGCAATTGGCGACCCAGAATATGGTCCGAGGCTTTCTCTCCGACCATGATCGAAGGGGCGTTGAGGTTGCCATTGGTGATCCGTGGGAAAACCGAGCTGTCCGCAAGGCGCAGCCCCTCCACACCGATCACCCGCATTTCCGGGTCAACCACGGCTGTCGGGTCATCCGCGCGGCCCATACGACAGGTGCCGCAGGGATGATAGGCGCTTTCGGCATGTTCGCGGATGAAGTCATCCAGCTCATCATCCGACTGGTAATTCACACCCGGCTGGATCTCGTGCTTCACGAAAGGTTCAAACGCGGCTTGCGAGAAGATCTCACGCGTGAGTCGCAGGCAGGTGCGGAAGTCTTCCCAGTCCTGCTCGGTGGACATGTAGTTGAAGAAAATCCGCGGCGCCTCTTTCGGATCTGCTGATTTCAGGGTGATTTCCCCGCGTGATGGCGACCGCATCGGGCCGACATGGGCCTGGAAACCATGCCCTTCGGCGGCGGCCTGACCGTCATAGCGCACGGCGATGGGCAGGAAGTGATACTGGATATCCGGATATTCCACGCCTGCGCGCGAGCGAATGAACGCCGCACTTTCAAACTGGTTCGATGCCCCCAGCCCTTTTTTGGTGAACAGCCACTGCGCGCCCAGAACCCCTTTCCAGAACAGGTTCCAGTAGCGGTAAAGCGTGATCGGTTGTTTCGAGGCATATTGCATATAGACCTCAAGGTGGTCCTGCAGGTTCTGCCCGACCCCCGCGCGATCTGCGACGACCTCGATCCCGTGCTCTTTCAGATGCGCCGCAGGGCCAATTCCCGAGAGCATCAGGAGCTTGGGCGAGTTGATCGAACTTGCGGCAATGATCACCTCGGCCTGCGCCTTGATCACGTCGATCTTGCCGCCGCGTTCAACCTCGACCCCGGTGGCGCGGCCGTTTTCGATCACCACCTTGCGGGCAAAGGCGCGCACCACCTCACAATTGCCGGTCTTTTGCGCCGGGCGCAGATAGGCGTTGGCGGCGGACCAGCGGCGGCCCTGCCAGACGGTTTGCTCCATCGGGCCAAAGCCCTCTTGCTGCTGGCCGTTATAATCCCCGGTGACCGGGTATCCTGCCTGCTTCCCCGCCTCGACAAAGGCGTGAAACAGCGGGTTGCGGCGCGGGCCACGGGTGACATGCAGCGGGCCATTCCTGCCGCGCCAATCCTGATCCCCGCCATGGCCGCCGGAATGCCATGTTTCCTGGCGTTTGAAATAGGGAAGCACGTCGGCGTAGGACCAGCCATCCGCCCCCTGTTCAGCCCAGTGATCAAAATCCCGCGCGTGGCCACGCACATAGACCATCCCGTTGATTGAGCTGGAGCCACCGATCACCTTGCCGCGCGGGGTGACAAGCCTGCGCCCGCCCAGATGCGGTTCGGGTTCGGTCTGAAATCCCCAGTCATAGGCTTTCATGTTCATCGGATAAGACAGGGCGGCAGGCATCTGGATGAACGGGCCAGCATCCGTCCCCCCATGTTCAATCACAAGGACCTTCTTGCCGGCCTCGGACAAGCGATAAGCCATGGCACAGCCTGCGCTCCCCGCCCCGACGATCACGTATTCTGCTTGCATATTCAGGTCCTCAGAACGGCGCTTCGATCTGGCTCATCCGCACATAGACGGTTTTGAGCTCGGAATAGTGGTTGATCGCGGCCTTGGAGTTTTCACGCCCCACGCCGGACATTTTTGACCCGCCAAACGGCGCCTCGACCGGCGCGTCGTTGTAGGAGTTGATGAAGCAGGTGCCAGCTTCGAACCCGGCCACCACGCGATGCGCACGGGTGATGTCCTGGGTAAAGACACCAGCTGCAAGGCCGAACTCGGTGTCATTGGCGCGCGCCATGACCTCTTCTTCGGTTTCGAAATCGAGAACGGCCATGACCGGGCCAAAGATCTCTTCGCGGGCGATGGTCATATTGTCGGTCACATCTGCAAAGACCGTGGGCTGCAGGAAGAACCCGTCCCCCTCGATGCGGTCGCCGCCATAAGTCAGCCGAGCCCCCTCTTCCTTGCCCTTGGCGATATAGTTCATCACGATGTTCAGCTGCCCCTCGCTGACCATCGGCCCGAACGACGTGTCCGGGTCGAGCGGATCGCCGATCACTGCGTTTTCCAGACGTTCCGACAGGCGCTTGAGGAAGGCCTCTTTGATGCCCTTCTGCACAAAGACACGGGTGCCGTTCGAGCAGACCTGACCAGTCGAGTAGAAGTTGCCCAGAATGGCGCCCGACACGGCGTCATCCACATTGGCGTCATCAAAGATGATCATTGGCGACTTGCCACCCAGCTCCATGGTGACATGTTTCATGCCCTCGGCGGCGGCGGCATAAACCTTGCGCCCGGTTGGCACCGATCCGGTCAGAGAGACCTTGTCGACCTCGGCATGGGTCACGAGGGCCGCCCCGACATCGCCATAGCCCTGTACCACGTTATAGACACCGGCGGGCGCGCCGGCCTCGACCAGGATCTCGGCCACTTTCAACGCGCAAAGCGGGGTGGTTTCTGATGGTTTGAACACCATTGTATTGCCACAGGCCAGCGCGGGGGCGCCTTTCCAGCAAGCGATCTGGGTTGGATAGTTCCACGCGCCGATGCCGACACAGACGCCCAGCGCCTCACGGCGGGTATAGACAAAATCCCCGCCCGGAAGCTGGATATGTTCGCCAGTCAGGGATCCGGCCAGACCGCCGAAATATTCCAGTGCATCGGCCCCGGACGTGGCATCGACAACGGATGTTTCCTGATAGGGTTTGCCGGTGTCATAGGTTTCGAGGATCGACAATTCGTGGTTGCGATCCCGGATAATGTCAGCGGCCCGACGCAGGATGCGGCCCCGCTCGGTGCCGGACATCGCTTCCCATTCCTTTTGCGCAGCACGGGCGGCGGCGAGTGCGCGCTCCACGATTTCATGGGTGGCGGAATGCACCCGCGCCACCACTTCGCCGGTGGCCGGATAGATCACGTCGATCGGCGCACCATTGGTGTCCTCGACATATTCTCCTCCAATGAAGTGGCTGGCTTTCGGTTGGGTTACGATTTTCATTTTGTGCCTCCGGCGGGGTATTGGGATCAGAAGAAAGGGCGTGCGCGGATCATTCGCCGCGCGGGAACCGTTTGCTTTCTTCCAGATTGTCGAGATTCATGTGGTTGCGCATGTAGCGTTCGGATGCTTTTTGCAGCGGCTGGTAATCCCAGGGAAAATAGGCCCCATTGCGAAGCGCCTCATAGACCACCCAGCGGCGGGCCTGGCTTTCACGCACTTCATTATCATAGGCGGCCAGATCCCAACGCGCATCGGCCTTGGCCCGGAACCCGGCCAGCACCTCGGCATGGGCGGGATCTTCGGCCAGATTGGTCAGCTCATGCGGGTCATCGGACAGGTTGAAGAGCTGATCCGGGTCCAGCGCGCAGCGGTTATATTTCCAGTCCCCCTCGCGGATCGACACCAGCGGCGCGTAGGAGGCTTCTGCGGCGTATTCCATCGCCACCGGGCTGGTGCGGACCTGGCCACCTGCCAGCGGCAACAGGCTTTCGCCATCCACCCAGGGCATCACCTCATCCAGCGACACCCCGGCCAGATCGGCCAGCGTGGGGGTGACGTCAAGCGTGGACACGGGGGTTTCGATCAATCCCGGCTCCAACCCCGGCGCCGAAATCATCAGCGGCACGCGGGCTGACCCTTCATAGAAGTTCATCTTGAACCACAGCCCCCGCTCCCCCAGCATGTCGCCGTGATCGGAGACAAAGACGATGATTGCCTCCTGACGGGTTGCTTCAAGAATATCCATCATCTCGCCCAGCTTGTCGTCCAGATACGAGATATTGGCGAAATAGGCGCGGCGCGAGCGGCGGATATTTTCTTCGGTGATGTCGAAATTGCGCCAGTCATTGGCGTCGAAAATCCGCTTTGCGTGCGGGTCGTGATCTTCGTAATCCCAGGCGGGCACCTCGGGCAGAAGATGGGCGCAATCCTCGTAAAGATCCCAGTATTTGCGGCGGGCCACATAGGGGTCATGCGGATGAGTGAAGCTGACGGTCAGGCACCAGGGGCGATCATCATTGCCACGCGCGAGGTCATAAAGCTTGGCGCAGGCATTGTAGGCAACCTCGTCATCATATTCCATCTGGTTGGAAATCTCGGCCACCCCTGCCCCGGTGACAGAGCCCATATTATGATACCACCAGTCGATCCGCTCGCCGGGTTTGCGATAATCCGGCGTCCAGCCGAAATCGGCAGGATAGATGTCGGTGGTCAGGCGCTCTTCAAACCCATGCATCTGGTCGGGACCGACAAAATGCATCTTGCCGGACAGCGCGGTGTAATAGCCCGCGCGGCGCAGGTGATGGGCATAGGTCGGAATGTCCGAACGGAACTCGGCCGCGTTGTCATAAACCCCGGTGCGACGGGGAAGCTGACCGGACATAAAGCTCGCCCGACCCGGTGCACAAAGCGGCGAGGCGGTATAGCTGTTTTGAAAGCGCACCGACCTTGCTGCCAGCTTTTTCAGGTTCGGCGCATGCAGCCAGTCAGCAGGGCCATCGGGGAAAAGCGTGCCATTACACTGGTCCACCATGACAATAAGGATATTGGGTTTAGTCATCTGAGCATCTCCCTGTTCGGCGGTCTTTTCAGCAGATCACTACCCGCGCGCCTTCAACATCACATCAATGAATTCCAGCACCTGGGCAGTGGCGCGTTTGCCACTGGGGGTTTCTTCGCGCAGGGCATGACGAATGAACTGCCCGTCGATCTGGGCGGCAATCATGTCGGCAAGGTCATGAACGTCCTGTGCGTCCCCCTTCACCAGCGGACGCAACCCATAGACAAGATTGGAATGCAGCCGGTGCTGGTAAACGGCCAGAAGGCGGCGCGCCCCATCAGAGGATTGGCTGAGCACATAGAAGTTGAGCCAGGCCGCGATCACTTCGGGGCGGAAGTTGCCCGCTTCGAAGTTGGCGCGGACAATCGCCTCGACCCGCGCGCGCGGGGTATCCGCCCCCAACAGAGCCGCCCGCACCTGCGCACCGTAAACGGACAGGATGTGCCGCATGGCGGCGAGGAAAATCTGGTCTTTTCCACCGAAATAGTGATGCGCAAGCGCTGAGGACATACCAGCCCGCTTGGCGATCTGACTGACTGTCACATCCAGCGACCCCTTCCGCCCGATCTCACTAATCGTAGCGTTTACAAGGGCTTTGCGGCGAATTGACTCCATTCCCACCTTGGGCATCTGACCATCCTGTTTCGATTTCTTTTAACAGGCTTGCGGCTTTTTAATTGACTCGTCAATCAATAAAAACAAAAAACATGTTCAATGAATGTCGGTTTGACACCAGCACGGGCTGGGATAGTGTCGCAAACATATGAGAAGGCGGCGTTTTCCCTTTTTCTTCGCTGTAAGTTCAAACCGCACCAACCAACGGGAGCAAACCATGAAATTGAAATCCACCCTATCCGCCCTGGCCCTGATGACCACCGCAACCACCGCCATGGCGGATGGTCATTGTGGCAAGGTCACCTTCTCTGACGTGGGTTGGACCGACATCACCGCCACCACCGCAGCCACCACGGTTGTGCTGGAGGCTCTGGGCTATGAAACCGACATCAAGGTTCTGTCCGTGCCGGTGACCTACACCTCGCTTGCCAAAGGGGACATTGACGTCTTCCTCGGCAACTGGATGCCGACCATGGAAGCCGACATCGCCCCCTACCGCGAAGCGGGCACCGTCGACACCGTGCGCACCAATCTGGAAGGTGCGAAATACACGCTGGCCGTCAACAAAGTCGCCGCTGATCTGGGCATCAAGGATTTTGCCGATATCGCCAAGCACACGGATGCCCTGGAAGGCAAGATTTACGGCATCGAGCCGGGCAATGACGGCAACCGCCTGATCCAGTCGATGATTGATGGCGATGCCTTTGGTCTGAAGGGGTTTGAAGTGGCCGAAAGCTCGGAACAGGGCATGCTGGCGCAGGTGGCCCGCGCGGACAAGAAAGACGAGCCGATTGTCTTCCTTGGCTGGGAACCCCACCCGATGAACGCCAATTTCGAGATGTCCTACCTGACCGGTGGCGATGACTTCTTTGGTCCCAATCTGGGCGGTGCCGTGGTCGATACCAACACCCGTGCAGGGTACGTGACCGAATGCGCCAACACCGGTAAGCTTCTGCAAAACCTGTCCTTCTCGCTGGCGATGGAAAATGAGATCATGGGCGCCATCTTGAATGACGGCCAGGATCCTGCAGAGGCCGCGAAAGCCTGGCTGGCCGCCAACCCGGATGCCTTCATGGCATGGCTCGACGGTGTGACCACCAAAGATGGCGGCGATGCAGTGGCCGCTGTGAAAGCCTCGCTGGGCATGTAATTTCACCCAGCTTTCAGAGGGGGGGCGGACATCGGTTCGCCCGCCTTTTACCTTCTCCCAAGCCTACGAGTTCCAAATGAAGCGGACAATTCTATCAGTCCTATCAGTATTTGCCCTCATCGCATTTTCAGGGGGCGCTGCAGCGGACTGCCCGTCAAAGCGCGATTTGAAATCAGGCATCCGGCTTGAGCGCTCGTCACCACTTCTCATCTCGGCCTTTACGCAAGCGAGGAACAGCCCCGCATTTACCGAAAAACGAACCCAATCGATAAATGGCAGAACCGAAAACAAAACCACCACCTATTTGAACGCCCTTATGCCTACAGTGTTGAAAAATGACCGTGGAACTTTTGAGTTTGCCTATGGTCAAGATCTGTCTTCCAAGATCAAGGCGCTTCGCAGGGGGCCGCTTACCACGGCTCTCACGCTTTTGGTGAACGGTAAGCAGACAAACACTGGACGGTTTACCCTGACCTTCATCCAAGAAAGCAGCGTGAAGATTGGTCAATGCCGTTATAAAACCTGGGTGGTCAAAGCAGAACATTTCCTGAATGGCCGTGGCACCAACCCGTTCGTTCAACATTATTCCCCCGAGCTGGGCATTTCGCTTGGCGCAATCAAACTTGATGCCGACGGCACGCCACTTACGTCAGTGGAGTTCGACCGCATCAGCACAGTGAAATAGCAACAGGGACCAATATGAACTGGCTCACCGACACAAAGCTTCCCATCGGGAAAACAATTGCCGACGCCTTTGACTGGCTGACCGACGCTTTCGGCCCGCTGTTTGATACTGTCGATGACGTGCTGAGCGAAGGGATCGACGGTTTCCTTTGGCTGCTGCAGGCCCCGCCTGCCCTGCTGATCATCGCCCTGTTCGGAGCCCTGACCTGGTATCTGCAACGCAGCTGGGGCCGTGTCACCGTGGTGGTGCTCTGCTTCTTCTACGTGCTCAATCAGGGCTATTGGGAAGAGACCACGGAAAGCCTGACACTGATCGTCTTTGCGGTGATCTTCTGCATGGGGGTTGGGGTGCCGATTGGCATCTATGCCGCGCACCGGCCACGGTTCTTCAAGGCGATCCTGCCGATCCTCGACATGATGCAAACGATCCCCACCTTCGTTTACCTGATCCCGATGATCGTGCTGTTTGGCATCGGCATGGTGCCGGGCCTTGTCGCAACCTTCATCTTCGTGATCCCCGCCCCCATTCGCCTGACCCAACTGGGGGTCAGCCAGGTGCCCACGGCCCTGACCGAGGCGGGCGCGGCCTTTGGCGCCACCCGGATGCAGACCCTGTGGAAGATCGAGCTGCCCTCGGCCTTTCCGCAGATCATGGCCGGCCTCAACCAGACCATCATGCTGTCGCTGTCGATGGTGGTGATTGCAGCCCTTGTGGGGGCGGATGGTCTTGGTGTTCCGGTGGTGCGGGCGCTCAATACCGTGAATGCCTCTCTGGGGTTCGAAAGCGGGCTGGTGATCGTTGCGGTTGCCATCGCCCTTGACCGTATGCTGCGTGTGGAGAGCTGATCATGACCGCTGTTGAATTTGATAATGTCTCGATCGTCTTTGGCGACAAACCCCGATCCGCCCTGCCCGCAATGGATGCGGGCAAGGATCGGGGGCAGGTGAAGGCGGAAACCAGCCAGGTGCTGGGGGTGCATAACTGCTCTCTCTCTGTTGCCGAAGGGGAAATCCTGGTGTTGATGGGCCTGTCAGGGTCCGGCAAATCCACCCTGCTGCGCGGCGTGAATGCCCTCAACCCGGTGGTGCGAGGCTGTGTGCGGGTGAATGACGGCAACGGGTTGGTTGATGTGACCAATGCAGACGCCGCCACTCTGCGCAGGATCCGCCAGAACAACGTCGCCATGGTATTCCAGCAGTTTGGCCTGCTGCCCTGGCGCACGGTGCGCGAAAATGTCGGCCTTGGGCTGGAACTGGCCGGCGTCCCCCTGGCCACTCGCAACGCCAAGGTGGATGAGCAGCTTGACCTTGTGAACCTGACCGAATGGGCCGAACGCAAGGTGGGTGAACTGTCAGGTGGTATGCAGCAACGCGTGGGCCTTGCCCGTGCCTTTGCCACCGACGCCCCGATCCTTTTGATGGACGAACCCTTCTCGGCCCTTGACCCACTGATCCGGGCGCGGCTTCAAGACGAGCTGATCGAGCTGCAACACAAGCTCAAACGCACCATCATCTTCGTGTCCCACGATCTGGACGAGGCGTTCAAACTGGGCGACCGGATCGCCATCATGGAGGGCGGGCGCATCGTGCAATGCGGCACCCCGCGCGAGATTTTCACCAATCCGGTGGATGAATATGTGGCGGATTTCGTCGCCCATATGAACCCGCTGGGCGTTCTGACCGCCCGCGACGTGATGGACCCTCCTGGCCCCGAAATCCTGCCAATGCAGGTGGGCAAATTCACCCCCGTGCGCGAAATCCTTGACATGATGACCGACACGGAAAACCGCGTCTCGGTCGTGCATGAAGGCGCGTTGATCGGTGAGGTGGTGCGCGCCCAGGCGATCGAGGGGCTTTTGGACCCGCGCAGCATCAGCTCCGCCCCCTGAGACACGCCCCAGACAAGATACCAGCCGGGACAAGATACCAGCCGGGACAAGAGCGCCCCTTTTCTCCCGGCTGGTCGGGCCTCCGAATTATGAGTTTTCTGCCCACCGGACTTGCTGTTATGGTGCAGATATCTTTCGGAGGCCCCTTATGTTACGACCCTTTTGCATCAGTCTCACCCTGTTGGCGCTGACCGCCTGCGCCACGCCGCAACAACGCTGTATTTCAGATGCATCCGCGACCATGCGCAAAGCCGAGCGCAATGCGACACGCATTGAAGGTAATATCGCCCGAGGCTATGCCATCCACCGCCAGACCATCCGCGTTCCCACGGCGGAAATCTGCACCAACCCGGACGGGTCAACCTATACCTGCATGGATTACGATCACCAGGTGATCGAAACACCTGTCGCCATCGATATTGCACAAGAGCGGCGCAAGCTGGCCGAACTGCAAAAGATTATCGCCCAAGAACGACCCAAGGTGGTGAGCGCCACACAAAGCTGCATCGCCCAGTTCCCTGAATAAAGGTCGACGCTGTGTCGCTTCCCCCTGCTGCCCTGAAAACCGCCTTGGTGCTGGGGGCCAAGCTTACCCCAGACGGGCGCGCCACCGGCGCTCTGCGCAGGCGCGCGGGCCATGCAGCCCAACTGTGGCATCGCGGAGAGATCGACCTGATTGTGGTTTCTGGTGGTGTGCCGCAATCCGGGATCACCGAAGCCTCCGCAATGGCTGAACTGCTGCGCGAGACCGGCGTTGCAGGGGAGAGGATCATTCTGGAAGGTCAGGCCCGCAACACCTGGGAGAATATCGCCCTCTCCCGCCCTCTCATCCCGGTGGGGGCAGAGATCACCTTGATCACAGACAGCTATCATGCGCCGCGGGCCAGACTGATGGCACGACGTCAGGGGGTGAGGGTCCGGGTGGATTGCCCGTCAGATCGCCACACGCCCCTCCCCCTCAGACTGCAAAGCCGCCTGCGCGAGGCGGCGGCAATGCTGTATTATCTTTTCCTCGGCCCACGCCTCTGAACGGCAAAGGCAGATCATATTTACTTGCTGACGCTCACCTGCACCGAGGTGCCCAGACTGCCGCGCCCATAGATGCGCACATATACCGTGGCCCCTCCCTGCACCAGATTTCTGGCGGCCTTCGGATCAATGGATCCGCTCTTCACCATCTGTTCCATGATTGCGCGATTGTCGATTGATCCAAAGAAGGGATCCCACTCATCGCCCGACTGACTGATGCCAAACCGGTGGTAGTTGGCACGATCCTGACGCAGCACCTGCCAGGGTTCACTCAGACGGGCGCCTTTGCTACTGGTCAGGTCCGCCTTGCCGATATAGGCCCGATAGGCGCCGATCAGTTCATCTGCCATTGTCGGCATCACCGCCCCCGTCAAGGCAAGAGCGGCCACGATCGGCAGGGCAACGGATTTCACAATAGCCATGATAGGTCTCCCTGTTTGGGTCAGTTTGCGGCCTGCGTCAGCTGTGGTCAATCATCCCCTGCCACCATATGCGTTTGTGGGCTTGGTGGCCACAGTCGCACTTGGCGAAGAGGGGCCAGCGGGGGATCCCCCAAGCCCACCGCATGAAGATGGTCAATCACCCGCCGGCATCAATCAACCGCCAGTAACAGTCAGCCCCAGCATACGCCACGCATGCATTCCACCACGATAATAATGGATGCGTTCGGCCGGATACCCTGCCTCGATCATGCGGCGGATGGCCGTGGGCGACTGGCCACACCAGTTCCCGTTGCAAAACAGCGCCACCGGTTTGGCACCTTCACAGTCAAACCCGTCGAAACCCACTTCGCAGCCCAGCTCATCCAAGCGGTCGGCGGCCTCGTTATACGGAATGGAAATCGCGCCCGGAATGGCGCTGGTGGCATGGTGGTCAGCGGCACGGCTGTCGACCACAATCACCTCCGGATCTTACAAGAACTCCAGCATTTCCAACTCCCCCACCGGCGTCACCCCCGGTGCCGGATACATCGGCTGCACGCAGAAATTCGGGCAGGCGCGTGAGGTGCGCGCCCATTCACCGGACAGTTCATTGGCGCTATCCTGCCCCCGCTCGATCACCACATCTCCGTTTGCGGTGGGCACGGTGATCGAGGCGATATCGGGCCTGATATTCACACCCCCTGCAAGAACCGGCCCGACAACAACCGAACTGGCCAGGGCCGAAAGGGCAGCGACAAAAAAGATCTTTCTCATTATCAATCCTGTTGATTTTATGAGGTCTTGTCAGCTGTAGGTTTCAAATACGTCATACATCACCGGCTCAAAGCTCTTGCACAGCTCGGCAATCCGGCGGTTACGTTCCCGCATTTCGGGCGTGCGCAGCATCGCCTGAAAATCTTCGCGACGGTTCCATTGCGAATAATTGGCGATCCGGGTCTGCGCATCGTTTACATGCAGACCTGCCCCCATGAAGCCCGGCTGTTTCGAAATGAAATTCTCATAGGCATCGGTCAGCGCATCCAGAAGATCCTGGCAGGTACCGGGGGTCATCTCGAAAGTGGTAATGACCGTCTGGTAATCGGGGGCTTTGCTGATGGTGGGCATGGTGTCCTCCTTGTTGTTCTTGGTTGTTCCTGGCCTGACTTACCTGGGACCCGACTTTCGCGGGCCTGACTTTCACGGGTCTGACTGTCGCGGGTGGGAACCGGTCCGCGAAACGACCACCAAGGGGCAGCGCACCGCAGGACCATGGCCGCCGCTGACCGCCACTGACCGCCGCGGGGGTACGGATCACAACGTCATGGCGCCCATAAGAAAAGCTTACACCCCTTTTAAATATATGAATAGGTATTTTTGATGGGAGGCCGCAAATGACGCAGAGCCCCCCCTGTCTTCAGATCAGTCGAAAACGTCGAACAGCTCTTTCAGGAAAGATGTGCGCTTTTTCTTGTGATAAGATTTCTTGTGCCCCGCGCGTTTGTCGTACGGGACACGCGTTTCATATCGATGCTTTTTGCCGCGCGCCTTGCCACGACCATCGTCACCATACGGCGCATCCCTTTCGGCCTCACCCCAATCCCGGCGCGGGTCGCGCACAAGGCGCGGATCATCCGGCATATCCTCTGATGTCCGATGCAAGCCGGACAGAGGCGGCTCACGATAGGGGGCCGGATCAGCCAGTTCCACTGCGGGCGTGGCTTTTTCAATGATCTTGTCCAATTCACCTCGATCCAACCACACACCACGGCATTGCGGGCAATAATCGATTTCGACCCCCTGCCGCTCTGCCATCCTCAATTCAGCACCATCAATGGGACATTTCATCACCAATTCCTCCTGTATTGAACAGGATATGGGGATGAAAAAAGCGGGCAACAAGGCCCGCCTTTCCCAAGTTACAGATCGCGTAAAGGATCAGCGCGACACATGCACACAGCAGGGCGCATGGCGCACAACCCGCGCCGCCGTTGAACCCAGCAGGAAATCCGTCAGACCCGGACGGTGCGACGCAACAACGATGCAATCAATGTCATGACGCACGGCATAATCCACAATCGCGTGCCCAGCATGGCCAGAGACAACCTTGGCATCCACCCCCGGCATATCAACCAGTTCCTCCTGCAAGCGTTCCTCCAGCTTATGCGCATTGTCCGAGATCTGCCCCTCGGGCAGGTATTGCGCCACGTAAGAGGGAATTTCCTCCATCACATGCAGCGCGGTGATCTTCGCACCTTCATCAGCCAGCACTTTCGCAATCTTCAGCGACTGATTGCTGTCACGGTCATGATCAAGGGCGATCGGGACGAGGATGTTTTTATACATGAGGGCGCTCCTTTTTCCTGCGCGCATATCCATTCACAGCCGACGGTAAGCCTGAAATGCGAGCGCCACCATGATCGAAGTCAAACATTTCCCCCTTCCATCGGGGCCAGCCACCGTGTCCGCCCCCTGCCCCAGATCCCGCCCCAGATCCCAACCCAAACCATCGCGCTTTTTTCTTGTCACCAATATCCCGGGGTGAAGGACGCAGTCCGAGGGGCAGCGCCCCTTATGTCCGTACCCCTGCCGGGCTGCAGAACGGCTTGCTGGCTTGACTCTGTCCCCAAGACACCCTAAATCCTCCTCAAACCCCGGGAGTCGTGTCACTTCCGGTCCCATGGCTTATGCCGGGATCGCCCCCTGTCAGCGCGTCGCGCCCACAGGGGCGTTACTCGTTTGAGCATCTTGGAACAGTTGGATATGCACCCGCGCGCCCTTATCTAAGGGTCAATGAAACGGCGAAAGGAGCCGCAAATGTTTGAGAGCCTGTCAGATCGCCTCTCCGGTGTCTTTGACCGCCTGACAAAACAGGGTGCCCTCTCTGAGGAAGACGTGAAAACCGCCCTGCGCGAAGTGCGCGTGGCCCTGCTTGAGGCGGACGTCTCGCTGCCGGTTGCGCGCGATTTCATCAAGAAAGTGCAAGAGGCCGCCACCGGCCAGGCCGTGACCAAATCGGTCACCCCCGGCCAGCAGGTCGTGAAGATCGTTCATGACGCGCTGGTGGATGTGCTGACCGGCGAAGGGGAACCCGGTGCGCTGAAAATCGACAGCCCGCCCGCCCCGATCCTGATGGTTGGTCTGCAAGGTGGCGGTAAAACCACCACCACGGCGAAGCTCGCCAAACGGCTGAAAGAAAAAGACGGCAAGCGCGTGCTGATGGCCTCGCTTGACGTCTACCGCCCCGCCGCAATGGACCAGCTTGCGGTGCTTGGCACACAGATCGGCGTCGACACTCTGCCGATCGTGAAAGGTCAAAAACCCGCCGACATCGCCAAGCGCGCCAAGCAACAGGCGACGATGGGCGGTTATGATGTCTACATGCTCGACACGGCCGGACGGTTGCATATCGACGACGTGCTGATGGGCGAGGTCGAGGAAGTTTCCAAGATCGTCACCCCGCGCGAAACCCTTCTGGTGGTTGACGGTCTGACCGGTCAGGTCGCCGTCGAGGTTGCACAGGAATTTGACGACAAGATCGGCATCTCGGGCGTGGTTCTGACCCGTATGGACGGTGACGGGCGCGGGGGTGCGGCCCTGTCGATGCGTGCCGTGACCGGCAAGCCGATCAAATATGTCGGCCTCGGCGAAAAGATGGACGCGCTGGAAACCTTTGAACCGGACCGGATCGCGGGCCGGATCCTTGGCATGGGCGACATCGTGGCCCTTGTGGAAAAGGCACAGGAAACCATCGAGGCCGAACAGGCCGAACGCATGATGAAGCGGTTTGCCAAGGGTCAGTTCAACATGAACGACCTGAAGACCCAGCTTGAACAGATGATCAAGATGGGTGGCATGCAGGGGATCATGGGGATGATGCCCGGCATGGGCAAGATGGCCAAACAGGCCGAAGCCGCCGGCATGGATGACAAGGTTCTGAAACAGCAGATCGCCCTGATCCAATCCATGACCAAGCGCGAACGCGCCAACCCGCAAATCCTGCAGGCAAGCCGCAAGAAACGCATCGCCGCCGGCGCGGGCATGCAGGTTTCCGACCTGAACAAACTTTTGAAGATGCAACGCCAGATGTCCGACGCCATGAAAAAGATGGGCAAGATGGGCAAAGGCAAGATGCTGAAACAGGCCCTTGGCGGGATGTTCGGAAAAGGCGGCGGCATGCCCGATATGGGGGGCATGGATCCGTCGCAAATGGATCCCAAAGCACTGGAAGCCGCAGCAAAAGCCATGGGGGGCAAACTGCCCGGTGGCCTGCCCGGCCTCGGCGGCCCAGGCGGCCTGCCCGGTGGCCTCTCGGGCCTTGGAAAGAAGAAATAAGGCAAAGCGGACCCCGTCATGAATGTCACGATCGAAACCCCGCGCCTTGTGTTGCGCCAGCCCGAAATGGGCGACTGGGAGGCTTTCGCCGCCTTCCTGGGGTCGGATCGTGCCAGTTTCATCGGTGGGCCCTACAGCGACCGCAACGCCTGGCGCGCCTTTGGCCATATGGCCGGACATTGGGCGCTGTTGGGGTTCGGTCTGTTCGTGGGCGTCGAGAAATCCTCAGGCAAACCCGTGCTGTCCGCCGGCCCATGGAAGCCGGTCGGCTGGCCCGAAGCGGAAATCGGCTGGTCGGTCTGGGACCCCTCCATCGAGGGCAAGGGGCTGGCTTTTGAGGCGGCGCTTGCGACCCGTGGCTGGGCATATGAGACCCTCGGCTGGGACACTTGCGTCAGCTATATCGATGAGGACAACCTGCGTTCGGTTGCGCTGGCAAAACGGCTGGGCTGCGAAATCGATCCGGACGCGCCGCGCTTTAAGGTCGAAGAACCGCTGGATGCAAACCCCTATCACGTCTGGCGCCACCCTGCCCCGGACACCGATGGTAATCCGGAGGCCTATGCATGACTGCGCCGATATTGATCACCGAGCGCCTGACGCTCCGCCCACCGCAGGAAGCGGACTTCGAAGCATTCGCAGCTTTTTGCGCTTCGGAGCGTTCGAAATGGGTAGGCGGGCCAAGTGATCGTGACAAGGCTCGAACGATATTTAACGGCTATCTGGCTGACCTCGCATCAGGGCACCCTAGCTATTTACACATTGTTTTGTCTGAGACCGGTGTCGTTATTGGGCGCGCCGGCATACGCCGGGCTGACCAACCCCCTGAACCGGAAATTGCCTATTCGCTATATGCGGATCAGCATGAAGGACACGGCTACGCCACTGAGGCCGCGACTGCAGTACGCGATTGGGCTTATGACACGTTGGGGCTGCACACAGTTGTTAGCTATATTGAACCGGAAAACGCAGCTTCGCAGGCTGTAGCCTCTCGAATAGGGGCACGTCCCGATACCAACGCACCCAGATGGGACAAACACCCGAATCTAATTATCTACCGACATCGTGCCCCGGAGGAACGTTCATGACCGATACGGTAGCCCGTGCGGCTGAAATCTTAAAAGAGCATCGTGAAAGCATCGACCGGCTGGACGCGATCCTGGTCTACACGCTGGGCGAACGGTTCAAGCACACACAGGCCGTGGGCAAGCTCAAGGCGGCCCATGATCTGCCCCCGTCGGACCCGGCCCGTGAGGCGTCACAGATTGAGCGGCTTGAAAACCTTGCCCGCCGCGCCGATCTGGACCCGGAATTTGCCAAGAAATTCCTGAACTTCATCATTGATGAAGTGATCAGGCATCATAAAAAACATCAGGAATAAAACCCTGAGATTGCAGGAACAACCGAACACCGAATTGGGGCCATGCTGCACCGCGGCCAACCCCCTCAATAGCTGGAAAAAAGGAAAACTCTCATGGCTATGAAAATCCGTCTTGCCCGTGGTGGCTCGAAAAAACGCCCCTTCTACCGTGTTGTAGCCGCTGACTCGCGCATGCCGCGCGATGGCCGTTTCATCGAGAAACTGGGCACCTACAACCCGCTCCTGCCGAAAGACAGCGAAGAGCGCGTGAAACTGGACATGGAACGCGTTCAGCACTGGCTCGACCAGGGCGCCCAGCCGTCAGATCGCGTTGCGCGCTTCCTCGAAGCTGCTGGCGTTCTGGCCAAGAAAGAGCGCAACAACCCGAAAAAAGCCGTTCCGGGCAAGAAAGCACAGGAACGTGCCGAGGAAAAAGCTGCCAAAGCTGCTGAGGCTGCTGAAGCTCCGGCTGAGGAGTAATCCTCTTTCGGGCTGGCAACCGGGCAGACCGGCCTTGCCAGCCCTGACGGAGAACGGGAGAAAGATCTGCGATGCACGCCTTTTCCGACGCGTTTCAATCGGATCTTGAAACCCTTATGCGGTGGCGGCGCGATGTGCGCCGCTTCCGTTCCGACCCGGTGGACGAGGCGCTTTTGCAAGACTGCCTCGACACCTTCCTGCTGGCCCCTTCCGTGGGCCTGTCAGAACCCTGGCGCGTGGTCAGGGTGGAAAGCGCGCGCGCGCGCAAGGCGGCGCTTGAAAACTTTCAGGCAGCGAACAAGGCCGCCCTTACCGGGTATTCCGGTGAAAAAGCAAAGACTTATGCGGGACTAAAGCTCTCTGGGATGCATGATGCCCCGGTGCAGCTGGCGGTTTTCTGCGATGAGGACACCACCAAAGGGTCTGGGCTGGGCGCAGGCACAATGCCTGAAATGCGCCGCTATTCCGTGGTGTCGGCCATCATGCTGTTCTGGCTTGCGACCCGTGCCCGTGGGTTGGGGCTAGGCTGGGTGTCGATCCTGGACCCCGAGCAGCTTTGCCGCGATCTGAATGTCCCGGACACTTACAAGCTGGTTGGGTATTTCTGTCTGGGCTGGCCTGAGGCTGTGACAGACAGCCCCGAGTTGGAAGAACAAGGCTGGGAGGTCCGCCGGGGCCACCTGCCACTTGAAATGAGGTAATGAAATGGGTTTGATTTTCCGTCCTATCCGCACCATTCTTCTGCTGGGATCCGTTTTCCTCGCAGGTGTCTTTTTTGAACGGTTCCACATGAAAGACACCTGTCTGGACCGGGGCGGATCCGTTCAGAACGGCATTTGCACAGGTGTGGAATGAGCGACGATCGGATTTGCGTAGGCGCCCTTGCGGGGGCCTTTGGGGTGCATGGTGAGGTGCGGATCAAAAGCTTTTGCGCTGATCCCGGCGCCATTGCCGATTATGGTACGCTCTGGTCCGAAGATGGCGGCAAAAGCTATGAAATCACCCTGTCCCGGCCGATTAAAAGCGGCTTTGCCGGGCGTGTCTCGGGGATTGAAACAAAAGAACAGGCGGATGCGGCACAAGGGCTGCAGCTTTACGCCGACCGCAATGCCCTGCCCTCATTGCCGGATGACGAGTTTTACCACGCTGACCTGATTGGCCTGTTGGTTCTGGATGCGGGCGGGCACGAACTGGGCCGGGTGAAAGCCGTGCATAATCATGGCGCAGGGGATGTGCTGGAAGTGCTGGGCCCCGGCATGAGCACCGGTGCGCTCCTTCCCTTCACCCGCGCGGCCGTGCCGACCGTTGACCTGACCGCAGGGCGCATCATCGCCGATCCGCCTGACGGGGTGTTTGCATCTGACGAAGACGACCACGAGGGCACGGATTAAAGCGCAAAGACCTGTTCGGCAAATTTCAAGATCTGCTGCAACCGGTGTTGTTGCCCCTCGCGTCGGTCCTCGCGCCGTTTCGGAATGTCACTCCAGTCGCCCAGCACCTGAATTGGCAGGATATATTCCAGCGCAGGCCGGGCCGCTTTGGCAAGGTCCGCTCCGTATCCCGCCCAGAACGCCTGAACCGGAGCCGATGAGGGATCGGGGTCAAACCACCCGTGATAGCGCACGAGAAACTTGCCAAGGTCATGCGCGGTCGCGACCTGACACACCGGACCGAAATCAATGCCGACAGCCCCCTGATCCGTGATCAGAAGGTTGCGCAGATGCAGATCCCCATGGGTGGCCGCAGTCAGGGTTTCCTGCCCCCGGGCTTTTTCAGCCATGGCCGGGATCTGCGCCGCACAGGCAAGAAACAGGTCGCGCCTAGGCACATCCACACTGCGGTTTTCAGCCTGCGTGCGCATCGTTTCGGCCCATCGAAGCATTACATCCGGTTTGATCAACCGCGTCTCACCCAATGTCTTTCGGTGAAACCGCCCCAGCCATGTTCCGCACGCGGCCAGGACCTCACACCGATCGGCCAGCCCCAGATCCGCCAATTCCAGCATCTGATGGGCAGAGCGGCCCGGAATGTGGCGAAGCACAAGGCTGCGCGTGTCCGGGTGGACCGAGAGGATATCCGGCACCGCCTCTGGGCCAAGGATATCCAGCGCGTGGCGATGCCCCTCCACATCCCGCACAAAACCTGCGATATCCGCCCCCGTGGTGTCACCTTTCACCACCACATCAATCGCACCCCCCTGCTCCGCCCCCTGCGCCATTCCGGTAAGACGCAACACAAAGCGGCGCCCCTTGTCATTTTTCCGGTCCGCCAGCAGCACGGGCCTGAGCTGGGGCAGATGTGGCCGGAGCCAGTCATGATGGGCCGCGACCTCCAAGGCCTCGAGCAAAGCGTCCTGACTGTGTATTTCGTCGATCACCAACTCGTTCCAACTATTTGCATTTTGATCAATCTGTCGTAGACAGCCCCCATGTCAGACGTCAATAAAAATACGCCGCAGCAGCAATCGGACACAGCCGGTGAGGCCAGCGCATCGGACCCTGGGACCAGCACGTCGCAGGGCAGCACATCCGAGGGCAGTGCATCCGAGGGCAGCAAATCTCAGGCCAGCAAATCGCATGGCCGCCTGTCCATTTCGGCCAGCCTGAAGCCGCGTGAGTTGATGAGCCCGACACCGCGCCTTGCGGGCGCGTGGACCGCAAAAATCATCACGCTTTTCCCCGATGCCTTTCCCGGCGTGCTTGGCGAAAGCCTGACCGGCCGCGCGCTGAAAGACGGCAAATGGGCGCTGGAAACCATTGATCTGCGCATTTTTGGCATGGGCAAGCACCGCAATGTGGACGACACCCCGGCGGGGGGGGGCGCCGGAATGGTTCTGCGCCCGGATGTTTTAGGACGTGCAATCGAAATGGCGCAATCCGGTGTGCCGCAGGATCGCTTGGGCTGGCCAATCATCTATATGTCACCGCGCGGCAAACCGCTGGATCAGGCGATGGCGCGGCGATTTTCAAATTGCCGTGGCATGACCGTGCTCTGCGGTCGTTTTGAGGGTGTGGATGAACGGGTGTTAGAGCATTACCAGATCGAAGAGGTGAGCCTGGGCGATTTTGTCCTGACCGGCGGAGAGATTGCCGCCCAGGCGATGCTGGATGCCACCGTCCGCCTGATCCCGGACGTGCTCGGCAACGCCGACAGCATCGACGAAGAGAGCTTTTCCCACGGGCTTTTGGAACATCCCCAATACACCCGCCCCGCCGAATGGAAGGGGCGCAAGATCCCCGATGTGCTGATGTCTGGCCACCATGGCAAGATCGCCGAATGGCGCCGGGAAAAAAGTGACGAAATCACCAAGGCCCGCCGCCCGGATCTGTGGGAAAAGCACGTGCTGGATGACGGGGCGCAGCCCGACGACAAATAGGACGCCCAACCGCAGGGGCGCCATATTGATCGCCCCCTTTTCAGCCCGACCTGCGCGCCTTTTCCCGCCAGCCCCACATGGCAGCGCCTGACGGTTTCGCCACCTGTGCGCGGGGCCTTGATCCCCTTCCCGGATTGGCCTATACCGCCCCTGTTCACCGGCTCAATGAGTCGAGTGGACCTGTTTTGTTTGGGCCGCGTTCTTTCCGCGGGGTGGGCTGCAAGGCGCACCGGGGCACACCGGCAAGGCAGCAAAAAGAAACGACGACGTATTCTCCCGCGGGCACGGATGGCACCATCCGACTGGACCCGATGAAGGCGCGGAGCTCTGGGCGACAGCAACCTTTGCGGAAAAACCGCAAGCAGATTTAGGAGAGATCAGATGGACCTGATCGCACAGCTCGAAGCGGAACAGATCGCTTCGCTGGGGAAAGAGATCCCCGACTTCAAAGCCGGCGACACCATTCGCGTAGGCTTTAAGGTGACCGAAGGCACCCGCACCCGTGTGCAGAACTACGAAGGCGTCTGCATCGCGCGCAACAACGGCAAAGGCATTGCCGGTTCGTTCACCGTTCGCAAGATTTCCTTCGGTGAAGGCGTGGAACGTGTGTTCCCGCTCTATTCGACCAACATCGAATCGATCACCGTTGTGCGCCGTGGCCGTGTGCGCCGCGCCAAACTCTACTACCTGCGTTCGCGTCGCGGCAAATCCGCCCGTATCGCAGAAGACACCAACTACAAGCCGAAGAAAGCCTGAGGAGCGTCAGCATGAAAAAGGATATCCATCCCGACTACCACATGATCGACGTCAAAATGACCGACGGCACGATCGTGCAAATGAAATCGACCTGGGGCAAAGAAGGCGACACCCTGGCGCTGGACATCGACCCCTCGGCTCACCCGGCCTGGAACGGCGGCAGCTCGCGTCTGCTGGACACCGGTGGCCGCGTGTCGAAGTTCAAATCGAAATACGAAGGTTTTGGCTTCTAAGCCCAACCTCTTTCGAACAGGAAACGCCGTCCCTTGGGGCGGCGTTTTTTGTTGGGCGCGACCTGTTTCTTGTCTTGTCGGGCTCGCTTTGCACCAGATCGCGGCCATATCAGATCGCGGCAAGGTCACGCGGCGATGAGACGGCTGTTGAGACGTGCCCTGAAAGGGCGGGGACCAGGCCCCGTCTCAACCCTGACCTCTTTGCGGATTTCTATTTGCGCCGCTTGGTCCGTGGCAGTTTCGGGGCCACCTGTTTTTCGATATGCTCAATCACCTGCGCGGCGATATCTTTGCCGGTGGTTTTCTCGATACCTTCCAGCCCCGGAGAGGAGTTCACCTCAAGCACTTTTGGCCCGTTTTCAGAGCGCAACAGATCGACACCGGCAAATTCCAGACGCATGGCCCGGGCGGCTTTCAGCGCGGTTTCGCGCTCCTGCTTGGTGATCCGCACTTTCTGCGCGCTGCCGCCCTGATGCAGGTTCGAGCGGAACTCTCCCGGCGGGCCCTGCCTGCGCATTGCAGCCACGACCTTGCCGCCAAGAACGATGCAGCGGATATCCTCGCCTGCCGCTTCCTTTACAAAATGCTGGACCAGAAAATCCGCCTTCAACCCACGAAACGCAGAAATCACGCTTTCCGCGGCCTTGCGGGTTTCTGCCAGGACCACCCCCTTGCCCTGCGCACTTTCCAGAAGCTTCAGAATGACCGGAGCGTCACCGACCAGATTGATCAGGTTCTTGCTGTCTTTCGGGCTGCGCGCAAAGGCGGTGTCTGGCATGCCAATCCGGTGGCGTGCCAGGACCTGATGGGCATGCAGCTTGTCGCGCGAGATCGAGATCCCTTCCGAACCGGACAGGCAATAGGTGCTGGTGCTTTCGAACTGACGCACAACCGAGGTGCCATATGAGGTGATTGACGCCCCGATACGCGGGATGATTGCATCAAAATGGGGCAGCTTGCGGCCATCATAATGCACTTCGGCCCCAACCCCCTGAATTTTCATGTAACACCGCGACGTGTCGATCACTTCCACCGAATGCCCGCGCTCTTCGGCGGCGGCAATCAGGCGGCGGTTCGAATAATTCTCGGGCTCACGCGTCAGGAGCGCCATGCGCAGGGCGCGTTTGGTCCAACTGCCGCGGGGGAAGCTCCGATAGGCATCGAAACTCAGCACCGGCTGCTGGAAACTGAGCGCAGGCATGACCTGAACATCCCCCGTCAGCGCGGTGCGCCCCAGCAACATCCGATAGGCCATCGCCCCGCGATCGGTCAGTGTCACCTCGATCGGCCAGCTATGCTCGCCCATCGAGATCACCGTCTCGATCACAAATCGCAGCTCCGTTTCGCCATTTGACGAAGTGACCTCGCGGCGGTCTTTCAACGGGGCAGAGCAGATGATTTCCAACGCGGCATCATCCGGGTCCGGGTGAATGGCAAACCGCACCATCGGGCGATCCGCCGGGCCGAAAGGTTCGATTGCAAATGCGTGCAGGGCAGACGTTTTCGCCCCGGTATCCACCTTGGCCTTCACGGCGGGCAGGCCCAGTTCAGGAAGGGCCAACCATTCTTCCCAACCCACGGAAAAACGGGTCATCACGAGTTCCTCTCATTTCGTAAGAACGCCGACCTCAGCATTTGGGCCGATAAAACACGGCGCGAATCATGGCATGAGGACCGATCCTGACTTTTCTATGCGGGCAAACGGGCAGCGTGCCAATAGAAATGTTGGCAACACCTTTCCCACGGATGTCACTCGCGGCGAGTATGGGGAGCGACGTTGACCCGAGTGACACCTGCCCACCAGATCACACCATCCGACCTCAATCGTCGCAGTGGAAAAGGCCCTGCCCCTGTGCCGCGTCCGGTCTGATCAATCAGCTCCCGACGGACATAGTCTTCTGCGTTCTCCGGAAGGTGAGGCACGCCGAAAATTGGTGCAAAAATCCTCTGACAACAAGGGCATGTTGGCTCAATCAAGGGGCGGATTGCGCTGCATTCCCCCTCTTCCCCCTGCCCTGTATCGGTCTTATAGTCGCGCCACCTGATGGCTGCATAACATAACAACCGGGGATACAGGCGTGGCACATATTATTGTTGTGGGGAATGAAAAAGGCGGGGCGGGCAAGTCCACCGTCTCGATGCATGTGGCGACCGCGCTTGCGCGGTTGGGAAAGTCGGTTGGGGTTCTGGATCTGGATCTGCGCCAGAAGACCTTTGGCCGCTACATGGAAAACCGGCGGGCGACGATGGAACGGGTGGGATTTGAACTGCCCACACCGCATTACCAAGACCTGCCCGAGATTGATCAATCCGCGCTGGAGCCGGGTGAAAACCCGTTTGACCGCCGCCTGTCGATTGCGGTTTCCGGGATGGAGGCAGACCGCGATTTCATCGTGATCGACTGCCCCGGATCGCATACAAGGCTGAGCCAGGTCGCCCATTCTCTGGCCGATACGCTGATCACACCAATGAATGACAGTTTTGTCGATTTTGATCTGCTTGCCCATATTGATGCGGAAACCAACAAGGTGCAGGGACCGTCGGTCTACTCGGAAATGGTCTGGAATGCGCGCCAGTTGCGGGCGCAGGCCGGGTTGAAACCGATTGACTGGGTGGTGGTGCGCAACCGTCTGGGGGCGCAGATGATGCATAACAAGAAGAAGGTCGGGGACGCGCTGGACGATCTGTCGAAACGGATCGGGTTTCGCGTCGCTCCCGGCTTTAACGAGCGGGTGATCTTCCGTGAGCTGTTCCCGCGGGGCCTGACCCTGCTGGATCTGCGCGACGTTGGGGTCGCGGGACAGATGAACATCTCAAACGTGGCCGCAAGACAGGAACTGCGCGAATTGCTGAAGGCGCTGAACCTGCCTGACGTCGAGGTTCGGATCTGATCGGTTCCGGTCAGGTTTTGGACCTCAGTACGACAAAAGACGCGGGGCTTCCTGCGTCTTTTTCTTTTGGGGTCTGTTGCGGGAAAGTGCGCACACGGGGACGGATGAGGACGGATATTTTCGACAGCGCGCCAAAGGGGCTCTGCCCCTCGGCCCTGCGGCCTCACCCCGGGATATTTCTGACCAGAAAATGAAGGCAGCATCGGCGCGTGCGCAGCGTTGCCGGTGGCGCGGGGGATTTGAGCTTTCACACCTGGCGCAGGCCCGCTAACGTCTTCACATGTTTCGCTATCTTATCCTCCGCGCCCTGTCCCTGGGGGCAAGCCTGCTGGTGGCCTCATGGGTGATCTTTGCGATGATTGAGCTGGTGCCCGGCGATCCGGCCGCCTTCATGCTGGGATTAAATGCCCAGCCCGACACCGTGGCCGCCTTGCGCCGGGAGCTTGGGTTGGAAGGCACTGCGATCACGCGGTATCTGAGTTGGATGGGGGGGATGCTGACGGGGGATTTTGGCACCTCCTACACCTATCGCGTCGCCGTTTCCGAACTGGTCCGGGAACGTCTCACCCTCTCATTGCCACTGGCGCTTTATGCCCTTTTCCTGTCCACCGCGATTGCCATTCCGGCTGGCCTTCTGGCCGCCAGCCGACAGGGGCGCGCGACGGATCTAGGGGTGATGGGGGCCACGCAGCTGGGCGTTGCGGTGCCGAATTTCTGGTTTGCCATGCTGTTGGTTCTGGTCTTTGCCATCAATCTGCGCTGGTTTTCCGCCGGTGGTTTTCCGGGGTGGGAGGCCGGGGTCCTGCCGGCGCTCAAGGCGCTGACATTGCCCGCAATTGCGTTGGCCCTTCCGCAGGCGTCGATCCTTGCGCGGGTGATGCGGTCTGCACTGCTGGATGTTTGGCATCAGGATTACATCCGCACCGCGCGCGCCAAGGGGCTTTCGGTTGGACAAGCGACACGGCGGCACGCGCTGCGCAACGCATTGATCCCGGTGGTGACCATTCTGGGGCTGCAGTTTTCCTTTCTGCTGGCCGGTGCGATCATCATTGAAAACGTGTTTTTCCTGCCGGGTCTGGGGCGGTTGATCTTTCAGGCCATCACGCAGCGCGATCTGGTGGTGGTTGAAAGCGTGGTCATGCTGCTGGTTTTTGCGGTGATCCTTGTGACATTCCTTGTGGACGTCACCTATGCGCTGGTGGATCCACGCCTGCGGAGGCGCTCATGAAACGCTTGCCCCTGACCCTTTGGATCGGCGCGGGTCTGAGCGCCCTGTTCCTGATTTTGGTATCTGTGTCATTCCTCTGGGTTCCCCATGACCACATGACGTTGAACATCGCGGCCAAACTTCGTGCCCCTTCGGCACAATACTGGCTGGGCACGGACCATTTTGGCCGCGATCTTGTGTCGATGCTGATGGTGGGTGCCCGCACCTCAATTGCCGTCGCCGTGCTGGCTGTGGGCATCGGGATCGGGATCGGTGTGCCGTTGGGGCTGATGGCCGCCGCAAAGCGGGGATCCGTTCTGGACGAGGTGATCATGCGCGCAAACGATCTGATCTTTGCGTTCCCCTCACTTGTCATTGCCATCCTGATCACCGCCAGCTTTGGCCCCTCGGCCACCAATGCAATCCTTGCGATTGGCATCTTCAACATCCCCGTCTTTGCGCGTGTGGCCCGGGCCGGAGCCCTGACAATCTGGACTCAGGATTTCATCATGGCCGCCCGGGTGGCCGGCAAGGGCGCGGTCAGAATCAGCGCCGAACACATTCTGCCCAATATCGCCAACCTTTTGATTGTGCAGGGAACAATTCAATTTTCACTTGGCATTCTGGCGGAGGCCGGGCTGAGTTATGTCGGGCTGGGCGCTCAACCCCCAACCCCAAGCTGGGGGCGGATGCTGGCCGAAGCACAGACGATGATCTACACGGCCCCACGTCTTGCCATTGCACCGGGCATGGCAATTGTGCTTATGGTTTTGGGGTTGAACCTGATGGGCGACGGGCTGCGGGATCTGCTGGATCCAAGGCTGCGCCGCCTGCGCGAGGGGGCCGCATGATCGAGACCCGAAACCTGTCCCTGACCATTCACGACACCCCGATCCTGCAAGATGTCGACCTGTCGATTGCGCCCGGTCAGGTGATTGGATTGGTGGGCGAAAGCGGGTCGGGAAAATCCCTGACCGCTCTGGCCCTGATGGACCTGTTGCCGCAGGGGGCCAAAACCGGAGGAGAGATCCTGCTGGGTGGCGCCCCCCTGCCGACCCGCGCACGCACGCGGAGTGACACGGCCATGAACCGGCTGCGCGGCCAGCGCCTGTCGATGATTTTTCAAGAGCCGATGACCGCCCTGAACCCGGTCAAGACCATCGGTGACCAGGTGGCAGAAACGGTGCTGATCCATGGGGCGGCCAGTCGTGCTGAGGCGCGGCGCATCGCACAGGAGAAACTCCTCCGGGTGGGGTTGCCCCCCGATGAGGTGCCTGCGGACCGCTACCCGCACGAGCTTTCAGGTGGACAGCGCCAGCGGGTGTGCATAGCCCAGGCGATTGCGCTCAGGCCAGATCTGCTGATCGCCGACGAACCCACAACGGCGCTTGATGTCACCACGCAGGCGCAAATCCTTGACCTGTTGCGGGAACTGGTCCGCGAGGAGGATATGGGGCTGCTCCTGATCACCCATGACCTCGCGGTTGTTGCACAGATGGCAGATCATGTGGCGGTGATGCAGCGGGGCGCAATCGTCGAACAGGGTCCCACAGAGCAGCTGTTTCGCACCATGTCACATCCCTACACGCGGGCCCTTCTTGCGGCTTCGGCCCATCAACCTGATCGCGCAAGGCCTTCCCGCACGGCCCCGCTTCTGGCGGTGCACAACGCGACGCGCGACTACCGTCTGCCCCGCAAGTCTCTGTTCGGCCCGGCCCCGCATTTCCGCGCCGTGAACGGGATCAGATTCACGCTAAACAAAGGAGAGAGCCTTGGTCTTGTTGGCGAAAGCGGTTGCGGAAAATCCACCCTCACCCGCGCCATTCTGGGGCTTGACCCCTTGCAGGGCGGAGAGATCATGCTGGATGGTCAGCCCGTCACCCCCGCGATGCCCGCTTTCCGGCGTTCGGGACTACAGGTCGTGTTTCAAGACCCTTACGCCAGTTTCAACCCGCGCTGGACCGTGGAGCGTATTCTGTCCGAACCCTTTCACCTGACCGGCCGGCCGGAAAACTGGCGGGATGCAATCTTGCAGGCACTGGACGATGTGGGCCTGCCAGCAGACAGCCTGTCGCGCTATCCGCACGAGTTTTCCGGCGGGCAGCGTCAGCGTATCGCCATTGCCCGCGCGCTGATCCTGCGGCCTGACCTGATTGTTCTGGACGAAGCGGTGTCGGCGCTGGATGTTTCGGTTCGGGCGCAGATCCTTGACCTTCTGACGACCCTGAAACGCGACAAGGGGCTGGCCTATCTGTTCATCAGCCATGACCTTACGGTGGTGCGCAATATCACCGACAGGGTGCTGGTGATGAAAGCCGGCGAGATTGTCGAAGAAGGCCCCACCGATCGCGTCTTTGATCAGCCGCAGCACCCCTATACCCAGGCCCTGATCAGCGCCGCCCCGGTCATCCCGTCAAACTGGCATCCCGTCGGACTGGGCGCCCGGCACGATCACTCACCCACAGGAGGAGCATGATGGAAGCGCTTTGGTTTGAACGGCGCAAAGCCACGGTGATTGATGCGCCGCTTGCCCAGAACATGCGCCGCTATCTGTTTGATCACGGGCAGGTGGCATAGATGGCGCCGCTGACGATTTCCAACGCTGATCTGCGCCGGTTGTGGATCTGGACCAATGGCCTGGCCGACACGCCCACCGGACCTTGCGATCTTATGGGAATTGTCGACCGTCTGGGGTTCGTGCAGATCGACACGATCCGCAATGTGACCCGCGCCCATAACCACATCCTGTGGTCCCGCAATCAGAACTACCGCGAGGGGCGCATCTGGGATCACTTGTCCCGCCGCGACCTGTTTGAACATTTCACCCATGATGCCAGCCTGATTGCGGGCAATGTGCTGCCCTACTGGACCCGCCAATTTCGCAGGCTTGGCGAACATGTGGCCCGGCATGACTGGTATCAGTCGAAACTGGCACAGGACCAGATTGCCGCCATTCTCAAACGCATCAAGGAGGAAGGCCCGCTTTCGACCCACGCTTTCGACACCAAGGTGGCCTCACGCGAGATGTGGGCGCGCCCGCCCCATAAAAAGGCGCTCGATCAGATGTGGTATGGCGGCACATTGGCCACCTGCCACCGCAGGAATTTCGTGAAATTCTACGATCTGGGCACGCGGATTTTTCCAGAGGTCTTGCCTGCGGCTTTGCCCGCTGCTTTCCCGGCACAAGATCCGGTTGAGGACGCCGAATCGGTGAACTGGCTGTGTCGCGCCGCGATGGATCGGCTGACCATTGGCTCGGTGGGAGAGATCCAGCGTTTCTGGGACGCCATGTCAGCGCGAGAGGCGAAACTCTGGGCAGAGGCGCAAAGAGATCTTGTTCCGGTTGACGTGGTCTGTGCAGATGGCACCCGCCGGTCGGTTCTGGCGCATCCGGATATCGAAATCCGGCTGCGAAATGCCCCTGCCCCTACGTCGCGACTGCGTATCCTCAACCCGTTTGATCCGATGATCCGCGACCGCAAACGCACCAAACGGATCTTTGGATTTGAATATCGCAATGAAATGTTCGTGCCCAAGGCGCAGCGGAAATGGGGCTATTACGTCTATCCCTTGCTGGAAGGGGCGCGCTTTGTGGGGCGGATTGAGTTGAAGGCCGATCGCAATCAAGGAACGCTGAGCGTGATCGGGTTCTGGCCAGAACAGGGTATGCGCTGGGGCGCGCAGCGACGCGGCAAGCTGGAGGCGGAACTTGCGCGATTTGCCCGGTTTGCAGGGCTTGAACGGGTCACCTGGCACCTCCCCTGAGGGTTGCCCTTGCCAGCCGGGTGAACGCGGCGCAAGGTGATGACAAGAGATTTGAAATCAAGGGCTTCGGGGGCTTGCCCATGCGACTTGAGGGAAAGACGGCGATTGTAACCGGGGCGGCCTCAGGCTTTGGGGCCATGTTGATATTCTGGTCAACAATGCCGGCATCACCCATTTGCCGAAACCGATGGAAGAGGAGTTTGACCGCGTGTTTGCGGTGAATGCAAAATCGGTCCACCTCACCGCGCGGGCCTTTGTGCCGATGATGAAAAAGGCCGGGCATGGCGCGATCCTGAATGTGGCCTCAACAGCCGGCATAAGCCCGTGCCCGAACCTCAACTGGTACAATGCGTCAAAAGGCTGGATGATCACCGCCACCAAGACCATGGCGGTTGAGCTGGCCCCAGCGGGGGTGCGGGTCAATGCCATTTGCCCGGTGGCGGGGGACACGCCACTTTTGGCAAGCTTCATGGGGGAGGACACCCCCGAGATGCACGCCAAGTTTCTGGCAACCATACCGATCGGCCGGTTCTCCACCCCGCAGGACATGGGCAATGCGGCCTGTTTTTTGTGTTCGGATGAAGCGAGCATGGTAACAGGGGTTGCGCTGGAAGTGGATGGTGGCGCTGCATTTAAAGCGCCCCGCCTTAATACCTAAAGCAGGGATAAGGCGGGGCGCGGCGTAATATACGAGCGTTTCACGCGTTCCGCCGCAAACCAGTCATACAGGTTTTGGCGGAACGCTTTAGGGGAAAGGGGCGCTGCCCCTCGGCCTTGCGGCCTCACCCCGGGATATTTGGAACAAGGAAAAGAGGGTTTTATGAAGCCGGGTGCACGAAATCTGATAACGGATGTGGCGGGATTGCGGGTTGGCAATGCCGAAGATCAGACTGTCAAAACGGGTGCCACGGTTCTGGTCGGTGACGCGCCCTTCACGGCGGCGGTTTCGGTCATGGGCGGCGCCCCCGGCACACGAGAGACGGATCTTTTGGCCCCGGACAAGCTGGTTCAGCAGGTGGATGCGTTGGTGCTTTCCGGCGGGTCGGCCTTTGGGCTGGATGCGGCATCGGGCGTGGCCGATGGTTTGCGCGCAGACGGGCGCGGGTTTCGGGTGGGCACCCAGACGGTTCCGATCGTCCCCGGGGCCATCCTGTTCGATCTGATGAACGGGGGGGACAAGGCGTGGGAGGAGAACCCATACAAGGCGCTGGGCATCGCTGCTCTGAAGGCAGCTGATCCGGTCTTTTCACTGGGATCCGTCGGGGCGGGTTGCGGCGCAACGGTTGGAAAAGCCTTTGGAACCGCGCTGAAGGGCGGGTTGGGGTCGTCTTCTTTGGTGTTGGACAATGGGATCACTGTGGGGGCGCTGGTTGCCGTAAACGCGTTGGGGGCGGTCACGATGGGGGATGGGCCGGAGTTCTGGGCCGCACCTTGGGAAATGGGGGCTGAGTTCGGAGGGTTGGGCTCTGGTCGTCATGACCCACAGCTGGAACCCACGCCGGAGGCCAGCCTTGGAGAAAACACCACCATCGCCATTGTCGCCACGGATGCCAAGCTGACTCAGGCCCAGGCCATGCGCATGGCAACAGCGGCCCATGACGGCATGGCACGTGCAATCCATCCCAGCCACACGCCGTTTGATGGGGATTTGGTTTTTGCGGCGGCCACGGGACAGATTGATCTTGAAGCCGGAGAATTCGACACCCTCCGCCTGGGCCATGCGGCGGCCATCTGCCTTGCCCGGGCCATTGCACGCGCCGTCCATGCCGCCACCCCTTCTGCAGGAGATCTTCTGCCCAGTTGGAGCACGCGATTTGGCAATGAGGGTTAGAGAGGTGGATGGTGCCCAACATGCGCTGATCGTGCTGATGGTCCCGTAAATTTCACCGCAAACTTGATCTTGGCCATAGATACTCTGTGCAAGCCAAGACAGATCCGGGCCAATCTTCGAAACATTACTGCAATCACAGAAGGATCTCTCAAGAAGTCTGGATTGCGCCGGCCTTTCTGGATGAAATCCTCCAAACAGTAAGGTATGTCCGTTTCACATACCGCCCTGCGGATATGATCAAATTTACTTGACGCGTTTGCGCAGGGATGCCCATATCAAATTTCGCATCCGCTCGAAAACGTGAAATGGGAGAAGCACATGGCCGTCAATGCAACTGAGCTGAAAAGCCTTCTGAAAGACCCCTCGCTGGTCGAAACTCGCGCCTATGTGAATGGCCAGTGGATCAACGCGGACGATGGTGCAACATTCACCGTCTCCAACCCGGCGCGTGGCACGGAAATCGCCCAGGTGGCGGACCTGAGCCGGGTCGAAGTGGCCCGTGCCATTGAGGCCGCTGACATCGAGGGCCGCAAATGGGCGAAGCGCACCGCCAAAGAACGCGCCAATATCATGCGCCGCTGGTATGAGCTGATGATGGAGAACCAGGGAGATCTGGCAATCATCCTGACCGCTGAAATGGGCAAGCCACTGGCAGAAGCCATGGGCGAAATTGCCTATGGGGCCTCGTTCATCGAATGGTTTGCGGAAGAGGCCAAGCGTATCTACGGCGAAACCATCCCCGGCCACCAGCCTGACAAGCGCCTGATGGTGATCAAGCAGCCAATTGGTGTGGCGGCCTCGATCACGCCGTGGAACTTCCCCAATGCGATGATCACCCGCAAATGTGGCCCGGCGATTGCAGCGGGCTGCGGCTTTGTGGCCCGCCCTGCGGAACTGACCCCGCTGTCCGCCCTTGCGCTGGCTGTTCTGGCGGAGCGCGCCGGGGTGCCTGCCGGGGTGTTCAACGTGGTGCCCAGCTCGCGTGCTTCTGACATTGGCAAGGAGTTTTGCGAAAACCACAAGGTGCGCAAACTGACCTTTACCGGATCGACCGGTGTGGGTCGGATCCTGCTGGGGCA
Source organism: Aliiroseovarius crassostreae (assembly GCF_001307765.1). GTDB lineage: Bacteria > Pseudomonadota > Alphaproteobacteria > Rhodobacterales > Rhodobacteraceae > Aliiroseovarius > Aliiroseovarius crassostreae. Next base: position 648,973 of record NZ_LKBA01000004.1, on the reverse strand, counting down.
AGCCGCAGATCAGGTGATGAAATGTTCAATGGAACTGGGTGGAAACGCCCCGTTCATCGTGTTTGATGACGCGGATCTCGATGCGGCTGTCGAAGGGGCCATTGCCTGCAAATTCCGCAATAACGGCCAGACCTGCGTCTGTGCCAACCGGATTTACGTGCAGGAAGGGGTCTATGACGCCTTTGCCGAAAAACTTGCCAAAGCGGTTGCGGCCCTGCCGGTGGGGGATGGGCTGGATGAAGGGATCGCCCTTGGCCCGCTGATCAACGAAGGTGCGGTCAACAAGGTTCGAGAGCATATCACGGACGCAACCGCAAAAGGGGCCGAGGTGATCCTCGGTGGCAAGGCGCATGACCTTGGTGGGCTGTTCTTTGAACCAACCATTGTGAAAGGTGCCACAAAGGAGATGGCGTTTGCGTCAGATGAGACCTTCGGGCCACTTGCGCCGCTGTTCAAGTTCAAGGACGAGGACGATGTGATCGCCCAGGCCAATGACACGATTTTCGGCCTCGCCAGCTATTTCTTCGCCAAGGATCTGAGCCGCGTCTACAAAGTGGCAGAAGAGTTGGAATATGGCATTGTCGGTGTGAATACCGGCATCATTTCAACCGAGGTGGCCCCTTTTGGCGGGGTCAAGCAATCGGGTCTGGGACGCGAAGGATCACGTCATGGGATCGAGGATTACCTTGAAATGAAATATATCTGCATGTCGGTGTAAATCGTCATAAATAAAGAAAAAGAGGGCCATTTGGTCCTCTTTTTTTGTACTGCGCTCATCCCGCTTTGCAGTCTCAGCAAAAAAGGGCGCGGGGTGTCCCCCACGCCCGTGCGGTCGTCACTTTGACAGATGGGTCAGACCTCAACCGCCTTGCTTTCCACGGCTTTCGGCCCATTGATTTCAATCTGGCGTGGTTTCAGGGCTTCTGGCACCTCACGGGTCAGGTCGATATGCAGCATTCCATGTTCATGGCTGGCCCCGGTCACCCGCACATGATCGGCAAGGTGGAAGCGACGTTCAAAGGCACGGGTGGCAATGCCACGGTGCAGGTAGGTCCGGTTGCCATCTTCGGGGGGTTTCCTGGCCGAAATCAGCAGCGCATTTTCCCGCACTTCAACGCTCAGCTCATCTTCTGAGAACCCGGCAACCGCAACGGAAATACGCCAGGCATCATCATCGGTCTTTTCAATGTTATAAGGGGGGTAGCTGTCACGGCTGCCTTCATTGGTCAGCACGCGATCCATCAGGTCGGCAATTTGATCAAATCCAACCGTGGCACGATACAGCGGAGTCAGGTCAAAATTTCGCATAGGGTGTCCTTTCCAAAAGCGACATCAGATTTGCGCCTTCCCTCATGGGACAGGCAGAACACAGGCCCGCCACTGCGGCACCTGTAATCAGGATGTAGGCGTGTTTTTATCGCTTTCAAGAGGCGGCTGAGCACCCTCAGGGGCGGGCAAATTTCGCCCCGCCCCCCCGGTTGGGCTCCAACTCCAGTCGCCGCACATTGGGGGTGGATGTGGTCTCGACCTGCTCAAACATCCCGTCACCACGTGCCAGAATGGATTTCAGCTCAGCCAGCGGTGCTTCGAGATTGGTGCCAAGGGACACGGGGATATCGCGCACCATGGCTTTGGCTGAAATCACCGACACAATGCGCGGTTCGCCATTTTCCACCACAAAGACAGGGGCGCCGGAAGAGCCGAAATCCACCTCGCAGGACATGACAAGCACACCGGACTGGCGTGCCAGAACCTGGCAGGTTTCCTGCAAAGCCGGGCTTTCGGCACGATCATGCGCATAAGAGACAACGCCAACCTCCGCGCCTTTGCGCGGACGCTGGAGCGTGGCAAACGGCTTGACCGAAGACTTTCGAATGGGTTGATCCAGTTCCAGCAAGGCAAGGTCATTGACCACCCTTGCCGCATTGTTCAGATCCTTGAAGGCAAATTTCGGATGAACAAGTGCACGGCGCACCCCGCGATAGGCCGATGCGCGCCCATTGCGCCACCCGGCCAGAAACTCGATTTCACTCGCTTCATATTGCCGCCCGGTCACCTTGTCGAACAGGCAATGTCCCGCCGTCAGAACCAAATTCTCGGCAATCAATGCGCCGGTGCAGAAACTGTCACCTGCCATATTCAAACGCCCGACAGCTTCCCAGCCCCGGCTGTCATCACCAGTCATCAGTTTCTGCAGAGGGGATGGATCGGATGCCCCAAGCGGCCCTGTAAACCACAGCACCACCGCGACAAACGCGAATAGTTTCTTCATGTCTTTGCCTCAACCGGGGCATTGAGTGCCCTCTCATGGGGGGCAGCTTAGGGGCAAACTATGTCTCAGGAAAACCCAAAAACGTTTAAAGCGGGTTAAAGAGCAATTAATTTCCGAGGTTGTGGCCCGCCGGTTGCCCAATCCAAAAGCTCAACCGTATGCACAACCGGCACCTCGGTTCCCGAACCGATCTGTAACATGCAGCCGATATTTCCCGCCGCAATCACCTGCGGCGCCCGCGCCTCAAGCGTTTCGACTTTGCGCGCCTTCAGTTGTGCCGAGATGTCAGGCTGCAAAATATTATAGGTTCCCGCGGACCCACAGCATAAATGCGGGTCCTTGGGGTCAACCACCTCAAACCCGGCCCGTTCAAGTAAACGCCTCGGAGGTGTTTTGACCTGCTGGCCATGCTGCAGCGAACACGCGGAGTGATAGGCCACCCGCAGGCCCATTTGTCGCTCTGGCAGCTCAAGCTCCATCAATAGTTCGGTCACATCACAGGCCAGCTCAGACACTTTGGCCGCATCCTCTGCCAGCGGCGTGTTGCGAAACATATGGGCATAGTCCTTCACCGTTGTCCCGCATCCGGATGTGTTGATGACAATTGCGTCCAGCCCCGCCGTATTATGTTCCGCCATCCAGGCCCGGATATTGCGCGCCGCCTGAGCGTGGCTATCCTCCTCCTTGCCCATATGGTGGGTCAGCGCACCACAACAGCCCATATCACGGGCAATCACCACCTCGCACCCCAACCGGGTGAGCAACCGGATGGTCGCGTCATTGATATCCGTATCCAGCGCCTTCTGCGCACATCCGGTCAGCAAGGCGACACGTTTCCTGCGTGCGCCCTTCGCCGGGAATACCTGCGGCTGATCATTGGCCGAGGGGCGTGGCAGTTTCGGTGGCGCCATCTCCAACATTGCCCTGAGACGGGGATCCGGCAGAAGGTTGCGCAAAGGGCGTCCCGCCCGCGCCAGCGTCATCGCTGCGCGAAACCGGCGGGGAAAGGGGATGATCCTTGCCAACGCCCAGCGCAGCAGCCGATCCAGAAACGGGCGCCTGTAGGTTTTTTCGATATGAGCGCGCGCATGGTCGATCAGATGCATGTAATGCACCCCCGACGGGCAAGTGGACATACAGGCCAGACAAGACAGGCACCGATCCACATGTTCCACGGTTCTGGCATCAGCTGGTCGCCCGGCCTCCAGCATATCCTTGATCAGATAGATCCGCCCCCGCGGACTATCAAGCTCATCGCCCAGAACCTGATAACTCGGGCAGGTCGCGGTGCAGAACCCGCAATGCACGCAGGCACGCAGGATCTCATTCGCCCGTTCGATGGCAGGGTCCTTCAACTGCTCTTCGGTAAAATGCGTTTGCATCTCAGCCCCCCATCAGGCCGGGGTTCAGCACCCCGTTTGGATCAAATCTCTTGCGCAGCGCGGCACTTATGACTGCAAGCGGCGCAGGCTCTGGCGGGAAAACCGGCACCTTTGCACGCGTCGCGGCCGATGCCCGAAGCAAAAGCGCATGACCGCCCAGACGGTTCACTTCAGACCGGATCAGCGAGGCAAACGCCTCTTGCCCCTCATCAACACGCATCCAGACAAGCCCCCCGCCCCAGTCATACATCACCTCCGGTTCGATGGATGCCAGCGCGCACACCAGACCCGGCCCATCCAAAGGTTTCACCGAGATGCGCCAGACCGCACCGGGTTTGTTGGCAAACGGCGCCACCTGACGCAGTTCCTCCCAACGGCGAGAGGAGGCCTCTCCCTCCACCAGGTCAAACCCCCGCAACACCCCTTGTTGAAGCGCGCGCGCACGGTAGGCAACCGAAGCGGCCAAGCCCTCGATACGCACCCGGGCCTCACCGCCAACACAGGCCGCCCCGGTCACATCATAAGGCGATCCAAGGGCAGCAGACAGGCGCGCCACCGCCTCTGCGTCACGCAATCCCTGCCCAACCAGCGTGACCTCTGCTTCCGGCAGAGCCTGCACCTTCAGGCTCACTTCGCTGAGAACACCCAGTGTGCCCCAGGATCCGCACAGCAGCTTGACCAGGTCATAACCAGTGACGTTTTTCATCACCCGGCCACCATTCTTGATCACCCGACCACCCCCATCGACAAATCGCACGCCAAGGCAATGATCCCGCACCGCCCCCGCCTGAATGCGCCGTGGCCCCGAGCTGTTTGACGCAACCACTCCGCCAATGGTCGACGCCCCTGCCCCCCCCAGAAGGGGCTGAAAATCCGAAGGTTCGAACGCCAGACGCTGCCCTTCTGACGCCAGCAACGCCTCGATCTCCGCCAGCGGCGTCCCCGCTTGCGCCACAAGCGTCAACGCACCCGGTTCATAAAGCACCACCCCGGTCAGCCCCGCGACGGACAGCATTTCCCCTTCAACCGGTGCCCCGATATCCCGGGTGCCGCCCCCCCGAATGCGCCAGGACGCGCGCGCGCCTGCCAAAATCTCGGCCAGATCAGCCTCAGTCTCAGGTGTCATCATCTTTTTCTTGTTCCAAATATCCCGGGGTGAGGCCGAATGGCCGAGGGGCAGCGCCCCTTACTCCAATCCCCCTTCCGCGCGCCGGCTGGCTGTCAACGCAAGGGGGAAAACTTTCGCAGGGTTCAGGATCCAACCTGGGTCGAACACATCCTTGACCGACATCTGGGCCTCAAGATCCGAGGCTGAATACTGCACCTCCATGAGATCTCTCTTCTCCACGCCCACACCATGCTCTCCGGTCAGGCACCCCCCCACTTCGACACAAAGGCGCAGGATATCCGCGCCAAAAGCTTCGCATTTTTCAAGGTCCCCGGGTTTGTTGGCGTCAAACAGGATCAGTGGGTGCATATTGCCGTCCCCCGCATGGAACACATTGCCCACACCCAGCCCGTATTGCGTGCTCATCTCGCCAATGCGTTTCAGGACATAGGGAAGTGCGCTGACCGGGATAGTCCCGTCCAGACACATGTAATCATTGATCTGTCCCATGGCGCCGAAGGCCGATTTGCGCCCCAACCAGATCCGTGCACTTTCCTCAGACGAGCCGCTTTCACGGATTTCCACCGGATCGTGGCGACGCGCGATCTGGATGATGCGCGACAGCTGATCATTGATCTCGCCCTCCGATCCTTCCACCTCGATGATCAAAAGCGCCTCACAATCCGGGTATCCTGCGCCCGCAAACGCCTCGGTGGCACGAATGCAGGGCCGATCCATGAACTCGATCGCAACAGGCAGGATCCCGGATTTGATAATGTCCGAAACACAGGCCCCCGCGACCTCATTGCTGTCAAACCCAATCAGAACGGGCCACGCCCCTTCCGGGCTGGCCAGAATGCGCAGCGTTGCTTCGGTCACGATGCCCAGCTGGCCTTCGGAGCCGCAGATCAGCCCGAGCAGATCCAGCCCCCCCGCATCCAGATGCGCGCCCCCTATCTCAACCACCTCACCATTGGCCATGACCATCTTCACCCCCATCAAATTGTTGGTGGTGACACCGTATTTCAGGCAATGGGCCCCGCCGGAATTCATCGCAATATTTCCCGAAATGGCACAGGCCAGCTGCGATGATGGGTCCGGAGCGTAGAAAAACCCGTGCTCCTCAACCGCGGCGGTCACCGAGAGGTTGGTGCGCCCGGCCTGCACCCGGATGAAACGGTTGTCGTAATCCGTTTCCAGAACCTCGTTCATGCGCGCCACGCCAAGCACCACGCTGTCCGCTGTCGGCAGGGATCCCCCGGCCAGGGACGTGCCCGCCCCACGAGGCACCACCGGCACACTTTCCTCAAAGCAGACCGTCATCACAGCGGCCACCTCTTCGGTGGATCTGGGCAGAACGGCACAAAGCGGCGGGCATTTATATGCGGTCAGCGCGTCACACTCATACACGCGAAGTTCAACCGGATCATGGATGACACCCTTGTCCCCCAAGGCCGCTTGCAAACGCCTGACAATCCTGACCTTACGACCGAGCACGCTGTCATCTGGTTTGGGCATATCCATGGTGGCTCTCTCGGTCGGCTAGAAAACTTGATTGGTAATAAATTATAACCAATCAAGGCGACACGCAAGAGCCCGCGCATTGATCCGGCTCCTGAAGCGTCAGCCAGACCGGCGGCGGCCTTCCAGCCACCAGGCCAGTATCACTGCGCCTGCGACACTCAAAAGCCACAGCAGCGCAGGCAGCACAGGGCGCAACCGCAGATCCCGGCGAAGATAGGCGTTGCGTGGCTGGTATCCGATCCATCCCCGCCCGGACACCACATCCCCGGCATCTATCGCCCGCAGCCTTGGCAACCCGGTTTCGAGCAGCCAGACCCTGCCGAGCCTTGCGGGAAGAACGCTCTCCAACGCGTCCGGAGAGACCAGCGGCTGGGCAAACTCTTTCGGTGCCGCCGCGCCATGCACCGCGACCACCGTCTTGTCCCCCTGCGAGAACCGGTAGACGCCTTGCGCGCGTGCCTCTGCCGCGTCCCCCTCCCCGGAAAGCTGCGCTTTGAAACGCCCCGGCCCGTCCGGTTGCATCAACATTTCTTGCCTCTCCCCTTCCGGCGTTTGCACAAATAAGGGCTCCGGCCTGTCTGCAAGGGTCTGCCGGGTGACCACGATGCCCCCGTCTTCGGTTTCCCGAACATTCAGCGCCTCTTCCTCAAGCTCCGGCTCTCCCATCATCCAATGGGCGAGCCGCCGCAAAAGCTCCAGTTGTGGCCCGCCTCCGTCAAACTCCCGCGCCCAGAGCCAGAGCTGATCGGTGGCAATCAGCGCCACACGCCCCTCGCCTGCGCGGTCCAGTGCCAGCAAAGGCCGCCCTGCGGGAGACTGGAGAACCACCTGCCCGCTATCTTGCGTAACCTCCAGATGGCGCAGCCACTTTCCCCAGGGTTTGTCGGTGGGCGTATCGGTGGGCGTATCGGATTGCAGCGCCCGGGTTACCGGGTGACGCTGGCCCAGCCCGGTCACTTCCGGGCGCATCGCTTCGTTGATCACAAGACCGGTTGGGCGGGCCGGCAAGACCTCTCCGAGAGGGGAGCGGGAGAGGCTTTCCGCGCCCGCAAATTCCGGGCCGGCCGCAACCAGCACCGCCCCGCCGCGGTCCACGTAATCGCGCACGCTTTCCAGATAATATCCCGGCAGGATTCCCCGCAGCCGATAACGATCGAAAATGATCAGGTCGAACTCGTCAATCTTGTCGATGAACAGCTCCTGCGTCGGAAAGGGGATCAGGCTCAGCTCATTTACCGGCACCCCGTCCTGCTTGTTTGGCGGGCGCAGAATCGTGAAATGCACCAGATCGACAGAGGCATCTGATTTCAGCAGATTACGCCAGGTGCGTGTTCCGGGGTGGGGTTCGCCAGACACCAGCAGCACCCGCAGCCGATCACGGATTGCATTGATACGCAACGCCGCCTGATTGTTTCGATCTGTCAACTCGCCCTCAAGCGGCACGAGTTCAAGATGCACCACGGTTTCACCTGCATGGTCGAGGTCGACGGGAAGCTCCATATCCCGTCCCACCGGGATGATATGGCGGCTGGGCGCGGCCCCATCGACAGAGAGGCGCAGCTCGGCTGGCCCTTGCTCGAAAGGCCCCAACGCCTCAACCCTCAACTGGATCACCGCAGGCTCTCCTGCCAGGGCGAATCTCGGCGCCCGCAGGATGGTCAGGCGCCGGTCCCAATCCGACTGCCGACCGGTTTGCAAAAGATGCACCGGCACGGAAAGCGCGCTCAGGCGCGCGGAAGCGGCTTCAAAATCCTGAAGCCCCCCGTCGGAAACGATCACCACCCCCGCCAACTGTGCCAGCGGCAGGGTCGCAAGCGCCTCATCCAACACGGGCATGAGCAACGTGCCCTGGTCACCGCGCGCGGTCGGGATCACATGCTGCCGCAGATCAAGCTGGGCGACACCGGCGGCCTGCCCAAGCCAGCCCAGCGCCTGCGCCCGCATCTGCGCCCGGTCACCAAGGCCTTGCGATGCGCTTTCATCAGACAGCACCAACAGAATATCCGGCAGCGGATCACGGGTTTCCTCTTGCAGTTTCGGCCCCGTCAGCACAACGCCCAGCGCCAGCAGCGCAAGGGCGCGCAGCGGCCACCCCGGCAGTCTGCGCCAGACCACTATGGCCAGAAACACCACGCCCAGCACCGCGAGAAATGCCAGCCACGTCCATGGCAAAAGGGGGGCAAACAGGATCTGCAAATCGGGAAGGGTGTCGTTCATTGCCCCAACCTTTGCAAAAGCGCCGGGACATGTACCTGGTCGGATTTGTAATTTCCGGTCAACACATGCATCACCAGATTGATCCCGAACCGCAGCGCCATTTCGCGCTGACGCTCGCCGGCATAGCCGCGTCCCACCGGCAGGATCGGCCTTCCATCGGGATGTATGGCCCAGGCCCCTGCCCAGTCATTTCCACCAATGATCACAGGGGTCACCCCGTCATTGAGCAGGCGAAATGGCATCCCCTCCACCTGCTCTGCCCCGCGCGAAGCGGCCTCGGCCCAGACCGGACCACTGTGACGACCGGGGAAACTGTCGATCAGGTAAAAGCTCCGTGTCAGAACATGATCGGGCGGGATCGGGTCGAGGGGCGGCAGGGACAAAGGGGCCGCCAGATCCTGCAATTTCCGCGTCTCTGCCCCGCCGCCGCCAAGCCCTGCATCACGGGTATCAAACAAGATCAGCCCCCCCGTTGCCAGATATTGCGCCAACCGATCATAGGCCGATGCGGACGGCAGGGGTTGCTTCACTGAGACCGGCCAATACAGCAGCGGAAACACTGACAGCTCATCTTGCTCAAGATCCACCCCGACCGGGGCGGCGGGTTCAACCGAACTGCGCGCAAACAAAGCCTCGGACAAGCCCATCAGCCCCGCCTGGGCCAGCCGGTCCAGATCGGCATCCCCCGTCAGCACATGTGCCAGCGTCACCTCGGCGGCGGCGCGGGCCACCTTGCCACCATCAGCCTCGCCTGCTCCCGCCCCCTGCGCGCGCGCAACATCAGGCACCGCCACAAGCGTCGCCCCGGACAAAATCACGGTCAGGATGAAGACCCGTGGAACATCCCGAGCCGCCGCCCTTACAGGGGTTTGACCAAAAATCCGGCCGGAGACCCAGAGCGTCGCGATCCCATCCAGCAAAATCAGCAAGAACGCCACCAAAAGCACCTGCCCGGCGAATTCGCGCGGGCCAGCCTCTCCGCCCCAATGCGGCACGATGCGCGATGGCCATTTGGCGGGCAGAAGCTCGGTGTCTGACAACACGGCGTTGATCACACTCTGCCGTGCATCACTGACATAAAGCCCGGGCGGCGTGTTGCGCCCCACCTGCCCCGACAGGGCCAGCGCCATCTCCTGGCCATTGATCACGAGCGGGGGCTGTTTGCTCTCAAGCTGCCCAAAGGCGTTCAGGGCGACGTCCATCTGCCAAAGCGAGGTCTGTAAATCCTGCGGGTCACCCTCCTGTGAGGTCAGGGGCTGCGTTGCCGTGGCCGAGGTCAGGCGCTCCAGCATTTCGACAAACAGCCCGGACAGAACCAGATTGGACCATTCAGCATTTGCCCCGACATGGAACAGCACCACCTGCCCCGCCCCTATCAGCTTGCGGGTCACAAGCGGCGTTCCATCGGACAGGCGTGCCAGAACGCGCTCGGCCAGATCGGGGCCGGGTTCCGCCAGCACCTGCCGCCGGACACTGACATCCTCAGGAACGCGCAGCCCGGCAAAGGGACCATCCGCGGGGAAAGGGGCCAAGTGCTGCGGGGCGCCCCAGCTCATCGCACCGCCCACGGCGCGACCGCTTCCCCGCAGGCGCACCGGCAACAACAGCTCTTCCACACGGCGCGCGCCCTCGGCCGTCGCAAGACGGGGACCTGCGAACCGCAATAGCAGCCCGCCCTCGGCCACAAACTCTGCAAGCGCGCGCTGATCCGGTTCCGGGATCAACGGCACATCGGACAGAATAATCACATGGGGGCTGGCCCGCAGCGCGTCTTCCAACCGCTGGGCTTCGACAATTTCGGTTGTCGGTTCCAGTGCGGCGCGAAGGAAATGATCCGGTCGCAAAAGCGCAAGCGTTTCGCTGTCCTGCGCGCCCAGCAGGGCGACCCGACGGCGGGTCAGCCCCTCTCCTACCAGTGACACCTGCCCGGCTGAGCGCCCCATTAACGCCCCAGCCCCCTCCTTTGACACTTCGAACCGTTGCACCCGGTGGCGCAGTTCTGGTGGCAGGGTCAGGCGGATCGTGGCCTGCCTGTTGCCCGCGACAAATGCCACGTCTTCACTGTGCAGAAGGCGGAGCTGTCCCATGGGATCACGGCCAAAAGCCTGCAGTTTTGCCGACAGGCTGGGCCCCGCGGGGATACGGAGCGCGCGCAGGTGCACCTCGTTTCCGTCCAGCGTCGCCGGGGCAAGCGCCAGAACCGTTCGTTCAGGCTGCATCACCTCAACCGTGCCACGTGCCTCTCTCAGCGCAAGCGCTTCGCCACGCCCTGACCGCGCCACCCCGTCAGAGATCCAGACCGTGTGCCCCTCGGGCAGGGCTGCAAGGGTGGACAGCGGGTATGCCCCGTCCCATGGCACAGGTGTCATTGTCGCCAGCCGCTCCCGCCAGAGGGCGGCGGGTGCCAGAGCGGGCAGGGTTTCCTGATCGGACAGGGCAATCAACGCCACCTGCCCGGCCTGTTCAGCCTGTTGCAGGATCTTGTCCACGGTGGCCACGCGCTGCCCCCAATCTGCGGCAGCGGGCCAGAAACTGTCGATCACCACGATCAGTGGCCCCTCGGCGCTGCGAGGTTTGTCCGGCGACAGAACCGGCCCCGCAAGGCCGATAATCACAAGGGCCAGGGCCAACAGGCGCAGCAAGAGCAGCCAAAGCGGCATTTTACGCGCCTCTACCCGCTGATCCGAAAGGCCAAGCAGCAACGTGACCGCCGGAAAGCGGCGCCGGATTGGCGCGGGCGGTATGGCCCGCAACAGCCACCACAGGGCGGGCAGCCCCAACAGGGCCAACAGCAACCATGGCGATGCAAACCCCAGCGCGCCCATTACGCCCCCCCTTCCAATGCACGATAAAGCCACATCAGCACTGCGGCAGGCGCATCGTGGGTGACATGGGCATGATAGACCCACCCGGCCTGAGCACAGGCCTCGGACAGCAGGGTTTTACGGGCTTTCAACCGCGCCTGATACGCATCGCGCAGATCAGCGGCTTCCTGTGTCTCAAAACGGGGGCTGTCCAGCATATCCATGAACAGGGTGCGCCCGGTGTAAGGGAAGTGTTCTTCTGCCGGGTCCAGCACCTGAAGGAAGGCCCCTTTCACACGGGCCTGAGCGGCTTGCTCCAGCGCGCCGAAATAGGTTTCCGGGTCCGCCAATCCATCGGTCAGGATCAGCGCACGGGCGCGGCGTGGAAAATGGTCTGGCATTGCGGGGGCCATGGTCAACCCATCCAGTCGGGACGGCAGGCGCCCTTCTCCTAGCATGGGTGGGCGCGCGTCACCGACAAACCCCACCCGCTCCCCCGCACGCAGAAACAAAAGGGCCGCGGCAAGGGAAATCAGCTGCGCGCGCGCGCCTTTGCTAGGCAGGTTTCGCTCTGAGCTAAACCCCATCGACGCCGCAGGATCCACCCAGATCATCACCGTCTGAGCTGCCTGCCATTCCCGGTCACGGATAAAAGCCTGATCCGAACGGGCCGAGCGACGCCAGTCGACCCGATGCGCCGGGTCGCCGGGCTGGGCCGTGCGAAACTGCCAGAATGCATCCCCCTGCCCGGCCCGCCTGCGCCCGTGATCTCCGAGCTGCACCGTATCCGCAAGGTGACGGGCCGCCAGCAGAAGTGAGGGCAACCCCTCGGTCAATTGCGCAGCCGCGCGCAATTGGCCAGAGGTGCCCGCGGCGGTCATGCGGTTGCCCCGATATGGGCCAGCACCGTGTCAATCAGGTCGGAAAGCACCACCCCTTCTGCCCGCGCCCCATATCCAAGCGCCATACGATGGCTTAATACCGGGCGCGCCAGGGCGTGCACATCCCCCGCATCCGGGGCCAGCCGCCCATCAAGAGCCGCGCGGGCCCGCACCAGAAGCATCAGCGCCTGGGCGGCCCGTGTCCCCGGCCCCCAACTGACCGCCTTTTTCAGCGCCTCCGGCGCGGTTGGGTCATCCGGGCGGCAGGCGCGCACCAGATCCAGGATCATTTCGACCACACTGTCTCCGACCGGCATCAGACGGATCAGTTCCTGAGCCCGCAGAAGCTCCTCTTGTGTCAGGATCCGGCGTGTCGCAGTTTCGGCCTCACCGGTGGTGGCCAGAAGGATCGCACGCTCATCCGCGCGATTGGGGTAATCAACATCAATTTGCAGCAAGAACCGGTCAAGCTGCGCTTCGGGCAAAGGATAGGTGCCCTCCTGCTCAAGCGGGTTCTGGGTTGCCAGCACATGGAACGGGGCGGGCAGCGCATGGGTGTGGCCTGCGACCGAAACCTCACGTTCCTGCATCGCCTGCAACAGGGCCGACTGGGTGCGGGGGCTGGCGCGATTGATCTCATCCGCCAGCAAAAGCTGACAAAAGACAGGACCTTTTACAAACCGGAAATGACGTCGCCCATCATCCCCTTCTTCAAGCACCTCGGCGCCAAGAATATCAGCGGGCATCAGGTCCGGGGTGAATTGAATGCGACGATCACGCAGCCCCATCACCACGCCCATGGTTTCAACCAGTCGGGTTTTCCCCAACCCGGGCAGCCCAACCAACAGCGCATGCCCGCCGGCAAGAAGGGCTGCAAGCGCCTGCTCCACCACCAGATCCTGACCGATGATCTGGCGCGTGATTTCCCCCTTTGCAGAGACGAGTTTCTCGCCCAGCGCCTCCAGCTCAGCCACGATGCCGTGGTCGGAAATACCCTGATCCATGAACCCTCCCTTTCGTGAAAATGTCGCAGCAAAACAATTGGGGCAGCTGTCGGTGCTTCATCTTGATCCGCAAACACTTTAAAGCGTTTCGGGATAAACTTGTGACACATGGTTATTCCGAAACGCCCACAACTTTGATATCTCTGACAGTGTTTCGACTTCTCCCTACCTCAGGTGAACGTCGAAACGCTTTAACTTGTATTTAAGTCCGAAAACTCGCGGGGAACAAATGACAAAAGCGCCAAGTGACGGGAAATCGCCGGTGGCAGGGGCCGGACCGGACGCCAAACGCTTGTCAGAGGCGGTTAAGCTGGCCGCGCCCAAAGGCCCGCCGCCGGTGCATCTGTGGCATCCTGCCTTTTCGGGGGACATGGATATGCGCATCACCCGTGACGGAGCGTGGATCCACGAGGGGCGCCCGATCACCCGCCCCGGGCTGGTGCGCCTGTTTGCCTCGATCTTGCGATATGACACGGGCGAAGACGGCAACGAGGCGGGCTATATGCTGGTCACCCCGGTTGAACGGTTTCGCATTCAGGTGGAGGATGTGCCCTTCATCGCCGAAGACGTCGACGTGACGGGGGAAGGCCACGATCAGCGCCTGACCTTCACCACCAATCTGGGGGACACCACCACCGCCGGCCCCGCGGCGGCGTTGAGGATTGAACTGGACGGGCCTGACGGTGCACCGCGCCCCTATGTGCGGGTGCGCGGCAATCTGGATGCCCGCATTGACCGCAAGACCTTTTATCGTCTGATGGATCTGGCCTGCCCTCATGAGCTGGAGGGAACACGCTGGTTTGGCCTCTGGTCGGACGGGGTTTTCTTCCCAATCACCCCCGCTGACGAGCTTGCCCCCTGATGCCGCGTTTTGCCGCCAACCTGACCTTCCTGTTCAAGGAGCTTCCGTTTCTGGAACGTTTTCAGGCCGCGGCAGAGGCGGGGTTTCAGGCTGTGGAAGTGCTGTTTCCCTATGATGACGCCGCCCAGCTGGTGACACGGCAGCTGATCGCAAACGGGTTGCATATGGTGCTGATCAACACTCCGCCACCAAACTACACCGGGGGCGCGCGTGGTTTTGCAGCAACGCCAAATGGGCAGCAACGATTTCAGTATGATTTCAAGCGCACCCTGCGCTATGCAAAAGCTTTTCAAGCCAGCCACATCCACATTATGGCGGGCAAGGCCGAGGGGCTTGTTGCACACAGGACCTATGTGGAAAACCTGAAATGGGCGGCCCGGATGGCCCCCGGGCAAAGCCTGACCATCGAACCGATCAACACGGATGACATGCCGGGATATTTCCTCAACTCCTTTGATCAGGCGGCCGAGGTAATTGCCGAGGTCAACGCCCCCAATCTGGGCCTGCAGTTTGACGCCTATCATGCAGATCGCATCACCGGGGATGTGCTGGGCTGCTGGGCGGAGCACCGCCATCTGGTGCGCCACATCCAGGTGGGTGGCATTCCGGATCGCAAGGAACCGATCCGGGGCGAATTCAACTATCCGCGCTGGTTTCGGCAATTGGACCGCGAAGGCTATAATGGCTGGGTCAGCGGCGAATACCACCCCACGGCGCAGACCCAGTCAGGGCTGATCTGGTTGACCGACGGTCTGGGCTGAAACCACCTTGCCCACCCCGACCGTGGCCATGACCATGACCGTCACCTTGCGGCTTACATAAGAAAAAACCGCCCGGTCCAAGGCTCCTGACAGAACGCTGTCAGCAGGGCTGTGTCACACTGTTCTTATCACATCAGATAAGGAGATATGACATGGACACCCAACCTGCCCCGCTTGTGGTCTGGACCGAAATTCCCGTCCGCAACCTGCAAAAAGCCGTGGCCTTTTACAATGCGGCCTTTGGCTGGTCGATGGAGATCGACACGAACAGCCCCGCGCCGATGGCCGTTCTGGGGGGGCGCATGGACACGGTCGGTGGCAATCTTTACGAAGGCACTCCCGCAGCGTCAGGCACCGGCAATATCGTGCATATCAACCTGACCTGCCCTCTGGAAGACGCCAGCAAGGCCTGGGAAAAGGCGGGGGGCAAAATCAGCAGTGATCCGGTGGAAATCCCCTATGGACGTTTTGTCTATGCCACCGATCCTGATGGCAATACGATAGGCCTGTTCGAGCCGAAAACGACCTAAACCAACCCGGCCCCCGCAGCAAATGTCAGGAGGAACAGAAAGATGCGCCGCGCTGATCGCCTGTTCCAGATTGTCCAGTTGCTGCGGGGTGGCCGGCTGACGCGGGCTGCAGATCTTGCCTCCGAACTTGAGGTCTCCTCTCGGACGATCTATCGCGATATTGCCGATCTGATCGGCTCCGGCGTGCCGATCGAGGGCGAAGCCGGGGTCGGATACGTGATGCGGGCAGGCTATGACATTCCGCCGCTGATGTTCACCCGTGACGAGGTGATGGCGCTGATTGCCGGGATCTCGATGATCGAACGTATGGGTGGGGCCGCAATGGCAAAATCGGCCCGTGACGCGCACGGTAAAATCCGCGCGGTGCTGCCCGAAGCCCTGTCGGCGGCGGCAGACCGGGTGGAAGTACATGCCGGTCCCACCCTGACACCATCGGACCGGGATCGTCATTTCATTGATCAGATCGAGGCCGCAGTCGGCACACGCAGGCGCCTGCATCTGACCTATACCGATGGTGACGGTTGCCAGACCACCCGCACCATTCGTCCGCTGGGTCTGTGGCTGTGGCAAACCGGTTGGTGCGTGGTGGGATGGTGTGAATTGCGCTCGGATTTTCGCATGTTCCGCGTGGATCGCATTGAAGGTTTCACCACCGGAGAGGTGTATCGCGAAGAGCGCGAGAAGTCCCTCTCCGCCTTCTATGCCCGCATGCACGCAGAGGCCTGCGAAACCTGACTTCACACCTGCCCTGGATCAGCCCGCCTCGCTTAAATGCGTTCCATTGCGTGTCCGGCGCCCCCAGACACGGGGGACACCGAACCGCGGCAGGCGGCATCAAATTGTGCGCATTTCGAACCAATCATGTTGCGTGGGTTATCCGGAAACGCCTTGGCGGGTGCCGCCAATCCGCTGCGGTGCCACGCAGGCATCCCCCGGTGCTTCCATGTCCAGCGTGACATGACCAATTCCGAACCGATTGTTCAGGGTGGTTTTGAGGGCGGTTTTCACCGCATTTACCTCTGGCCAGTTGATGGGCGTGACAACAACATGCGCTTCAAGCGAGGTCACCTCTTCACTGATCTGCCACAGATGAACATGGTGGACTTCCTCCACCCCCTCCACCGTTTCCATGGCACGGATCACATCTTCCACATCCAGCCCCGGAGGGGCGCCGAGCATCAGGATACGCGCCACGCCCCTCAGCTCCCCCAACCCCATCCAGATGATATAGGCCGCAATACCCAACGTGGCGATCGGATCGGCGAGATACCAGTCAAAGGCGACAATCAGAACCCCCACCACAATCACAGCCACCGAGCCCAGCGCATCGGCCACATTGTGCAGAAAGGCCGCACGGATATTGGCGCTGTCCTTGGCCATGCTCCAGGTCAGCAACGCGGTGATCACATCCACCACCAGCGCCACGCCAGCCACGATAATGACCAGCCATCCGGCCACCTCGGGCGGTTCAAAAAACCGCATGATCCCTTCATAGGCCAGGTAAATCCCGATCACCACCAATGTGGTTAGGTTGATCAGGGCCGCGACCAGCTCCACCCGCTTATATCCAAAAGTCATCTGGGTGTCGGTGGTGCGGCGTGCAATTTTTCGGGCAAAAAAGGCAATCGCCAGCGAGGCTGCATCCGACAGGTTGTGGATCGCGTCAGCAATCAGGGCGACAGAGCCGGACAGAACGCCGCCGATGATCTGTGCCACGGTCAACAGCACGTTTACCGCAACGGCGAGGCCAACCCTCAGGTCCCCGGCCTCCGGGTCAATATGGTGGTGATGCCCGTGCCCCCCGCCATGCCCGTGTTTATGCCCAGTTTGGTGGGTATCTGTGTGATTGTGATCATGAGGCATCAGGCCACCCTTCGCTGATTGTGAGGACGGGCCGCGGGCTGGTCAGCAGCGGAGCAACACCCGGTTTCCTATTTCACCTCGCTACTTAATTGCTCTAGCAACTAGAGGTTCAAGGGGCTTTTTGCAGGTCTTTGCATTTTTTCCGACCAGCCGGATGCGTTGAGGGAAAGGGGCGCTGCCCCTCGCCTCTTCGAGGCTCACCCCGAGGTATTTCAGGCAAGAAAAAGACGCGGCGGGGGAGCCGTTCGCGGGGGGGCGCGAAGGGAAAGGGGGCTTAATGCGCTTCGGCCCAGTTCATGCCCACCCCGGCGTCAACAACAAGCGGCAGGTCGAGCTTGATGGCGGGTTCGGACGCCCCCTCCATCACATTGCGCACAACGCCGATCACGTCCTCCACGGCGGCTTCGTCCACTTCGAAGATAAGCTCGTCATGGACCTGTAGCAGCATCTTGGCAGGCAGCCCTTTGATGGCATCCGGCATGCGGATCATGGCACGACGAATAATATCCGCAGCGGTGCCCTGAATGGGGGCGTTGATCGCCGCGCGTTTTGCAAAGCCCGCCTGCGGGCCTTTTGCGCCAATTTCCGGTGTGTGGATCTGGCGCCCAAAAAGGGTTTCGACCCGCTTGTGTTCCTTTGCGAAGGCCACTGTTTCATCCATATATTTGCGAATGCCCGGGAAGCGTTCGAAATAGCGGTCGATAAAGCCCTGTGCATCTGCGCGGGGGATGCGCAGGTTGCGGGCGAGACCAAAGCCGGAGATGCCGTAGATCACACCGAAGTTGATCGCCTTGGCCTGGCGGCGAATATCCGGGGTCATCTGATCCAGCGGCACATCAAACATTTCCGACGCGGTCATGGCGTGAATATCCTGCCCGTCACGGAATGCCTGTTTCAACGCATCAATTCCGGCCATATGGGCGAGAATGCGCAGTTCGATCTGGCTATAGTCCAGGCTGATCAGTTTCTTCCCTTCAGGGGCCACAAAAGCCTCGCGGATACGACGGCCTTCTTCTGAGCGCACCGGGATGTTTTGCAGATTCGGGTCTTTTGACGCCATGCGGCCCGTATTGGCCCCGGTTTGCAGATACGAGGTATGCACCCGCCCCGTCTCCGGGTGGATATGGTCCTGAAGCGCATCGGTATAGGTGGATTTGAGCTTCTGCAACTGGCGATAGTCCAGAACGCGCGCGGCAAATTCATGCTCAGCGGCGAGATCTTCCAGCACATCGGCCGGGGTTGACCATTGCCCTGTCTTGGTTTTCTTGCCCCCGGGCAGTTCCATTTCCCCAAACAGGATTTCCCCTACCTGTGCGGGGCTTTGCACGTTAAACTCGCGTCCTACGATCTCGTGCAGCTCGGCCTCATAACCTGCCATTTTCTGCGCAAATGCGTTGGACATGCGCGAAAGCACATCGCGGTCGACCTTGATCCCGGTCATTTCCATCTCGGCCAGAACCGGAACCAGCGGACGTTCGAGCCGTTCATAGACGCGCGTGACCCCTACGCTGTGCAGGCGCGGTTTCAACAACTGCCACAGGCGCAAGGTGATATCTGCATCTTCGGCAGCATATTTCACCGCCTCCTCGATCGGCACCCGGTCAAATGTGATCGCGGATTTACCGGTGCCCAGCAGGGTTTTGATCGAGATCGGTTTGTGGTCGAGATAGCGTTCGGACAAAATGTCCATGCCGTGGTTATGCAGCCCTGCATTCTGGGCATATGACATCAGCATCGTGTCATCAATCGGCGCCACCTTCACCCCGTTCCGGGCAAAAATCTTGGCATCATACTTCATGTTCTGGCCAATTTTGAGGATGGCCGGATCTTCGAGCACAGGTTTCAGGATCGCCAGCGCCTCGTCCAGCGCCATCTGCCCCTCTGCCAGCTCATCCCCCCCAAAAAGGTCATCGGACTGGCTGGTCTTGTGGGTCAGTGGGATATAGCAGGCAGTGCCCGGTTCCACACAAAGCGAGATCCCCACAAGGTCCACGAGCATCTCGTCCAAACCGGTGGTTTCGGTGTCGATGGCCACGTAACCGCGGGCGCGGATCCCCTCCACCCAGCAGGCCAACGCGGCGCCGTCCCGGACCCATTCATAGGCCTCCGGATTGATCGCGGGGGCTTCTGGCGTGGAGAGGCCCGGCGCGGTTTCAGGCTGTCGGATCTCGGGCGCATCCACCCCCAGACGGGTGGCGATGCGATTGGTAAGGGTGCGAAACTCCATATCCGCAAGGAATGACAGCAGCGTTTCCGGCTCCGGGTCCTGTATCTCAAGCGTGGTGAGATCCAGATCCAGATCCATCTGGTCATCCAGTTTGACCAACTCGCGAGAGAGGCGGATCTGATCCGCCTTTTCAATCAGGGTCTGTCGTCGTTTGGGCTGTTTGATCTCTTCGGCCCGGGCGAGCAGGCTGTCGAGGTCGCCAAATTCATTGATCAGAAGCGCCGCCGTCTTGATGCCAATCCCCGGCGCACCGGGCACGTTGTCCACGCTGTCACCTGCCAGCGCCTGCACATCGACCACTCGATCAGGACCGACGCCGAACTTCTCTTCCACACCTTCCACGCCGATACGCTTGTTCTTCATCGGGTCAAGCATTTCGACCCCACCGCCGACCAGCTGCATCAGGTCCTTGTCGGAGGAGAGGATCGTGACCCGCCCGCCCGCCGCATCGGCACGGCGCGCAAGCGTTGCGATGATATCGTCAGCCTCGAACCCTTCGACCTCGATACAGGCGATATTGAAGGCACGGGTGGCGTCACGGGTCAGCGGGAATTGCGGCACAAGATCTTCGGGTGCAGGCGGGCGGTTGGCCTTGTAGGCCGGATAGATCTTGTTGCGAAAGCTCTTGCCGGAATGGTCAAAGATCACCGCCACATGGGTGGGGGCATCCGGGCCGGTCTGATCTTCGATGAACTTGAGCAGCATATTGCAAAAGCCGGACACGGCGCCGATCGGCAACCCGTCGGATTTGCGCGTGAGTGGGGGCAGCGCGTGATAGGCGCGGAAGATGAAGGCGGACCCATCCACCAGATGCAGGTGGCAGCCCTTGCCGAAACCTTGGTCGAGCGTGGCGGTGTCGCTGGTCATGTTGCGTCCTTCATTCCTGTGGCCCCGGCGTGATCCCAAAGGCAAAAACGGCTGCGAAGCGCCTGCCCGCAGCCGAAAAAGTGTCAGATGGGCGAGGGTTTACGCCGCCTGGTCATCCGTCTTGTCGGCATGGTCCTTATGCACGAATTTGCAATCGCAATAGGGGCATTCGACCCAGCCATGTTCATTGGGGATCCGCAAATAGACGCGCGGATGGCCCAGTGCGCCCTCACCGCCATCACAGGCCAGTTTGTAGCTGTCAACGAGTTTGGTTTCCGGTGCGGATTGGCTCATGGCTCACCTCATGTAATGCGTTGTGGGCATGATAGTGATGATCGGCGCGGCGGCAAGAGGGAAGCGCTTGGATTGGCCGCTCTTCGGTCGAAAAGCCGCCCCTGCGGGGTCGGTTTTGCCAAAGCGTTTCGAGGTTTGGTTGAAACAAAGCATACTCTCGAAACGCACGACACACCGAAACGCTTTAAGAGTGGCTCAAACCTGCGGTTTGAGCCTGGGGGCGCTGCCCCCCGCGGTTTCACCGCTCACCCCGGGATATTTATGCCCAGAAAATGAGATCAGCCCTCTACGCGGCCAAGCATTCGACCCAGCGGTCGACCGCCGAGGATATGGGTGTGATAATGCGGCACTTCCTGCACCCCATGTGTGCCGGAATTGGCGATGGTGCGATACCCGTCCTGTTGATCACCGGGGGCAAGATTGAGCATTTTGCAGACGGCACCGATGGTGCGGATATAGCCCAGAACCTCTTCGTCAGTGGCGTCATTGGCAAAGTGGTCTGCATTCACATACGGCCCTTTGGGGATCACCAGCACATGGACCGGTGCCTGCGGCGTGATGTCCCGAAAGGCCAGCGCATGTTCCGTGTCCAGCACGGTGTCATTGGGTATCTCACCGCGCAGGATCTTGGCAAAGATATTCTGGTCATCATAGATGTAGGCCATGGGGCGCTCCGCTTCTTTTCTCTGGCTATTCGCCTTGTGGTGTCAATCCGAGGGGGATCAGTCCGAAAAGAGGTGATCCGTTTCGGCAATTTCCCTTGCGTGACTGTCCGGAATGGAGAGGAAATCTGCAAGGGCGCGTGTATTGGTTTCAGAGGAGGCAAACTCGCTGAAGCGGAAGTAACCTTCAAAGGCCGCGTCACGGATTTCATCGCTTTCGTTCATCACGTCGGACCGGATGGTGGGCAGCAGCCTGTCAATGGTTTCACGCGGCGTATTTTCGCCGGCCAGCCCGACCCGCATGGCGTGACCAAGCAGGTAGTCATTGGTGAAATTGCATTCCACTTCCAACAGTTTGGTCTGCGAGCGGTCTGAAAAGAAGTCCCGCAGCAAATCCATGTTATTGGGGTCCATACAGACCACCAGCCGCTCTGTTTCGTAATAGTCAAACAGCATCCGCATCAACGCCCTGCGATGCCGGGTCCGTTTTCCAAGCCGGGTCTGGATGCCACCAAGATCCGGCATCGGGCAGCTTTCTTCATCAAACAGGTAATCAATTGTCGGGATATTGGTGACCTGTTTGATCCGATGGGCCACCCGCTTGCCCACATGCCATTTCTTCGCCACCACGATCAGCAGTTCACGTTCGCGCCCCAGGGTGGCTTCCTGTTCCCAGAAACGGGGGGCAAACCGTTGCCCGACCCGCCCGCGCCCGGTCAGGAACTTGAACAGGGAGCGCCCTTCATTTGAAATCTGAAACTCAACCCCTTCGGCGGCAAACAGGTCACCGAGACGACGTTTGAGCACATGGGCTTCGGGGCTGATTTTTCGCGCAAACAGGAAGTCCTGCGACAAGAGAAGATCATAGTGGTCATTATAAAACGTGACCGGCATCCCATAGTCGGTAAACATCAAAAACGTCAGGGTGCGGCTACGGATTTCCTGGCCAGGCACGATATGGCGCACCAGCGTCTGGAAGAAGGTTTCATCCGGAATCCAGGTTGAGCGAAAGAATCGCATCACGTCTTTGCGCTTGCGGGTAAAATCGAGGATCCATTCGATCGTCCGGCGGCGCAGACACCACCACTGGCTGCCAATCTGCACCTGGATATCATGCGGGATTTCACGCGTCAGGCCCAGACGTTTTTGCAAGTTGTAACTTGTGTAAAACAAGATTTTCTGCGTGCGTTCATTGAAATAATGGCGGTAGATCAGCCGCTCTTCCTTCATCCCGGTCTTGATCCAGTCACTGGCGAAATAATCGAAGCTTTCAATGTAATCGACATCTTCACGATCCAGAAAGGCATGGGCATATTCCGCGGATTTAATGGCCATGCAATCGCCGGACACCATGTAGAAATGGGTGGCTCGAGGGAACGCTTCGACCGCAGCTTCAACGGCATGAAGCGTGGCCTGCACCAAAGACCAGCCCCCCCAGCCGCATTTGATCCTCTTGCGGGCAAAGGTGACGTTGGGATTGTCTTTCAGGGCGTCGTATATTTTCTGAAAATGTGCGGGTTTTGCGCGGGCATCAAAGTGAATCGCCATGCAATCACCCGCAGCTGTCAGCCGCGTTGCCTGGTTAATGATCGCATCAGGGTCTTTGTGACACAACAAGATGAAGGCAATCTTTGCCATTTACCAAATAATCCCTCAGTTTCAGCGACATTGTTGCCATAAATAACGTGAAGAACCATTGAATAAACAGAGTTTCTTTGCTTTTTTTCCTCTAAGTGGTGATAATTGCATTTCGTGACAGACGTTTCGATTACAAGTTTTGGCAAGGAGGCTGCGTTAGATGGGATTTCCCGGCACCTGGATGACGGAAAGTGAAAGCGTGGTCTACCGCGTGGTGCCCAAATGCGCCTGCTCGACCATTGGTCAGATCATGTTCTATTCTGACCATGGCGAATTTTTCGACGGCGACATTCACGACAGCAAGGACCGCCTGCACAAGTGGTCGCAGGAGCATTCGCAACAGTTGATCATCAACAACGTGAAGGCCCATAACAGCTATGCCTTCACCTGCGTTCGAAACCCCTATACCCGCATCCTGTCCAGCTTCTTTGACAAGATTTGCGGCATCCAGCGCAATGGCAAACGCTATCGCGGAAATCTGGTTCCGATGCTCATTCAGAAATATGGGATCGAGGTGGGCAGCCCGGACGACGCGTTTGATTTCGACCAGATCAAGAGCTTTCGCCGCTTTCTTCTGTTTGCGCGCGACACGATCCGCTGGAAACGACCGATGGATCCGGACATTCACTGGTCCGCAATGTCGGGCCATGTGTCCACCTTCATCCTGAATGGTGGCACCTATGACAAGATTTTCTGGACCGAACAGTTCAATGACGGGATGCAACAGGTGCTCGACAGTATCGACACGCCCCATCAGGTGGATCTGAACGCAATTCCGCGCTTTAACGAAAGCGAAGGCCACGGGCCGAAACGCGCCCACCCGGTTGAGGATTACTTCGACGACCTGTCCATGCATCTGGTCTATGAAATCTACAAACGGGACTTCAACCTGTTCAAATATGACTTCGAGAACCCGGGCAACAAGATGCCAATCGGCGAGATCGACCTGGACGAGGTTCATGCAAAGCTGGGCGACTGACCAGCCGCATCAACAACAAAGTGAGAGAGACATGAAAGCGCGCGTAACTTGGGCGGAAGCCCGGACTTTTGTCGGCACATCCGGCACGGGTCACAATATCGTTCTGGGCACAAGCCATGGAGAAGGCGGCACGCCCGGCCCCAGCCCGATGGAGCTTTTGCTGATCGGAACGGCAGGGTGTTCAGCCTATGACGTGGTGTCGATCCTCGAAAAATCCCGTCAGAAGATCGAAGACGTTCAGGTAGAGGTGGATGCTGAGCGCGCGGAAACGGACCCCAAGGTGTTCACCAAAATCCACCTGCATTTCATCGTGAAAGGGCGCGGTGTCGGGGCTGATAAGGTCGAACGGGCAATTTCACTCTCGGTCGACAAATATTGCTCAGCCTCCGCCATGATGGCTGCCACAGCTGAGGTCACCCATGATTTTGAGGTTGTGGACACAGAGTGACCCGCCTTGGTCAGACCTCTTTCAGGCTCCGCATTTCTGCGGGGCCTTTTCTTTTTTGAGCATCAAAGAGCGCCGTAAAATTCCGTGCGGCTTCCGACTTGCACGGCGGCACCCACGCCGTGCCTTTACCCAGACAAAACCAGAAAACTAGTTTTCTAGTTTTCTAGTTTTCTAGTTTTCTAGTTTTCTAGTTTTCTAGTTTTCTAGTTTTCTAGTTTTCTAGTTTTCTAGTTTTCTTCGATATGCGCAGTAGCTCGGGCTTACTCAAACAAAAACGCGCCCTCAAAGGGGCGCGCTTGGTAACAAGTTGTCAAAACCTCTGCTCACGCAAGCAACCCCTGATCACGCAGCAGCGCCTGAAGATTTCGGTCAGCGCGCGGCCCCATATGGCGGATCACTTCCCCCGCCACGACACAGCCCATTTCACCACAGGTCCGGATATCGGCGCCGGTGGCAAGCCCATACAGGAAACCGGCGGCAAACCCGTCTCCGGCCCCTGTTGCATCCACGGGGGTGATCTCTTCCACCGGCACATCCACGCGTGCGCCATTTTGCACAATCGTCACGCCATCGCCCGATCTGGTGCAGGCCACCAGCGGGCAGATCGCAGCGGTTTTCGCCAGCGCCTCATCCAGATCGTCGGTTTCAAACAGGGATTTGATCTCATCCTCATTCCCGATCACATAGTCCAGCTCGTGCTCGATCAGCATCAGGAAATCGGTGCGGTGGCGTTCCACGCAGAACGGATCGGAAATGGCGATCCCCGCTTTGCCCCCTGCCCCACGGCAGGCCCGCGCCATGGCGATGAACGCCTCTTTGCCTTTGTCCTTATCGAACAGATATCCTTCAAGGAACACGATCTCGGCATCCGAAGCCACCGCCGGATCCACATCCTCAGGTCCAAGCTCGGCCGAGATCCCCAGATAGGTGTTCATTGACCGTTCCCCATCGGGAGACACAAAAATCATCGAGCGCGACGTCGGCAGCTCTCCGCCCGGCACCGGCGGGTTCACAAAACGCGTTCCGTCCATCTCCATCGCGTCAGCATAGAAATGCCCAAGCGCATCATCATGAACGCGACCGACGAAGCCTGTTTTCAGCCCAAGCTTGCCGATCCCCGCAAGCGTGTTTGCCACCGATCCACCAGCCGCTTGCTTGCGGCCCTCCATCGCGCCGTAAAGCACCTCTGCCCGGTCTTTTTCAACCAGCTGCATGATGCCCTTCTCGATCCCCATCAGTTCGAGGAACGATTCATCCGCCGTGGTCAGCACATCCACAATTGCGTTGCCGATGCCGACAACCTTGTAAGTCTTTGTCATAGATTCTTTTCCTCAAAAAGACAGATGTCGCGGATCAGGCAGTTCCCGCAGACAGGTTTGCGCGCCTTGCAGACATACCGTCCATGCAGGATCAGCCAGTGATGCGCATGTTGCAGATATTCTGCCGGGATATTGTCCTCGACCGCGCGTTCAACCGCGACCACATCTTTGCCTGGGCAGATCCCGGTCCGGTTTCCGACACGAAAGATATGGGTATCCACAGCCTGGGTCGGCACGTTCCACCACATATTCAAAACCACATTGGCGGTCTTGCGCCCCACCCCCGGCAGGCTTTCAAGAGCCGCACGCGACGAGGGCACCTCGCCGCCATACTCCTCCACCAGAATGCGTGACAGCTTGATCACATTTTTGGCCTTCTGACGGTAAAGTCCGATGGTCTTGATATGTTGGGTCAGCCCCTCTTCGCCCAGCTCCAGCATTTTCTGCGGCGTATCCGCAATCGGGAACAGATCCCGCGTTGCCTTGTTCACACCAACATCGGTGGCCTGCGCCGACAGGGCCACGGCAACCACCAGAGTGTAGGCGTTGGTGTGGTCCAGCTCGCCTTTCGGAGCGGGCTCAGCTTCGTGAAACCGACGAAATACCTCACGGATCTCGTGGTAGCTCATTTGTTTGGCGGCACGTTTTATCATAGGAGCGGTATGCCCGCCCGCCCCTTTTGACACAAGACCGTTCTACGGCCTGCCCGCCAACGCAATGCCAAAAGCGCAACATTCGGGTCGCACCGACACGCGGATTGCGCCATCCTGGGGGAAAAGGACACGCCATGACCTCGACAGAAGAGAGCTATCACTACAAGATCATCGGTCGCGCAATCGAAGAGATTGATGCGGCAGGTGGCAAGCTGCCGCTGGACGAACTGGCGGCCCGGATCGGCCTGTCCCCTGCGCATTTTCAGCGGGTGTTTTCGCGCTTTGTCGGGGTATCCCCCAAACGCTATCAACAGTTTCTCACACTCGGCCATGCCAAGACACTCTTGCGCGACCGCCACACGACACTCTCCACCACCCATTCGGTGGGCCTGTCCGGACAAGGGCGCCTGCATGACCTTTTTCTGCGCTGGGAAGCGATGAGCCCCGGCGAATATGCCCGCAAGGGCGAAGGACTGACGATTTATTGGGGCTGGTTTGACAGCCCCTTTGGACCGTCATTGGTCATGGGAACCGAAAAGGGGATCTGTGGGATCGGGTTTGCCGAAGAAACTGGCGCCGACGTGGCACTGGCCGACCTCAGATCCCGCTGGCCCAACGCCACGTTCATCGAAGATCCGGCATTCCTGCGCCCTTGGGTGCTCGCCGCCTATGACATGGCATCGGGCGACGCGGGAAAGACACCTTTGCACCTGATCGGATCCCCATTGCAGATCAAGGTATGGGAGGCCTTGTTACGCATCCCTTCGGGTCACGTTTCAACCTATTCCGAGATCGCCGAGGCCGCAGGCAACCCGCGCGCCGTGCGCGCCGTGGGCACCGCGATTGGCCGCAACCCCGTCAGCTGGCTAATCCCCTGCCACCGCGCCTTGCGGAAATCCGGCGCCCTGGGCGGGTACCATTGGGGACTGCAGGTCAAACGGGCGCTTCTGGCCTGGGAAAGCGCAGATCTGGAAAGCGCCCAGACACAGAAAATCGCGCCTGAAGGGGGTATGGCGGGATAAACGGCGCGTCCCGGCGTTGCAGAATGGCGATCTGCCGCGCATTCTCCCCTTGTTATTCGATAACAACAGGGCATCATGGTAGCAGAGACATGAGTTTAACGCATTGAGGAGCGGCAGAAATGTTCCAAACCAAACCCCTTTTGATTCTCGGCACCATCGGTGCCCTGACGATCACCGCCTGTACCTCGCCCACCGGCGAGATGGGTCCCCGCACCAAGAACGGTGCCGTGGCCGGAGCAATGGTCGGTGGTCTGATCGGCGCGATCAGCGGAGATGACAACAAACTGGGCAGCGCAGCCCTTGGTGCTGCCATCGGCGCGGGCGTCGGTGGCGTGATCGGGTCGCAGCTGGACAAACAAGCACGTGAGTTGGAAGCCTCGATGGGCAACGATCAGGTGCGCATTGTGAACACCGGGGAAAGCCTGGTTGTGACCATGCCGCAGGACATCCTGTTTGCCACCGACAGTGCCGTTGTGAACCCCGGCCTGCGGAGCGACCTTGGCGCGCTGGCACGCAACCTGCTGAACTATCCGAACTCGGCTGTGGAAGTGATCGGGCACACCGACAATGTGGGTGATGCCGGCTATAACCTTGCCCTGTCGCAACGCCGTGCGGCCTCTGTCGCGTCGGTTCTGTTCCAAAATGGCGTGCCAAGCTCGCGCGTGGTCACGATCGGGCGTGGTGAAAGCCGCCCGGTGGCGTCGAACCTGACCCCCGAGGGGCGTCAGCAGAACCGCCGGGTCGAAATCATCATTCGCCCCTATACCTGATCCGGCACACGCCCGTTGAAACAAGAAAGGCCAGACGACACCCGTCTGGCCTTTTTCTTTTCTGCTGAATGCTTGAACCTCTCCGCTTCATGTGGTCATATTAGTTTACCACCCAGAACGAGGATCAAGATGCCATTTCAGAAGATCAATGCCGGAAAGCTGTCCAAATCCGTTGTGGAACAGATCGAACTTTTGATCCTGCGTGGCGTGCTGCGCCCCGGCGAGCGGCTGCCCTCTGAGCGCGATTTATCCGAACGGATGGGGGTATCGCGCCCGTCCCTGCGCGAAGCCATTGCCGAGTTGCAATCACTGGGGCTTTTGCAAAGTCGCGCCGGGTCCGGGGTTTTCATCTCCGAAGATCTGGACAGCTCCTTCTCGCCCGCCCTGA
Source organism: Aliiroseovarius crassostreae (assembly GCF_001307765.1). Lineage (GTDB taxonomy): Bacteria > Pseudomonadota > Alphaproteobacteria > Rhodobacterales > Rhodobacteraceae > Aliiroseovarius > Aliiroseovarius crassostreae. Next base: position 620,498 of record NZ_LKBA01000004.1, on the reverse strand, counting down.
CCGGGTTGCTGGGGCGCCATGACGAAGCGGTTTATGACTATCTGGCGTTTCGGCGTGACCTCGAAGGGATGGCGGCGGAACGCGCTGCCCGGCTGGCTTCGGACACCGATCTGGAAGTGATTGACAGCATCTTTCGCAAGATGGAAGACGCGCCGGCAGGCAAAGGGGCTGATCTGGATGCCAACTTCCATTCCGCCATTGTCGAAGCCAGCCACAACGTGATGATCGTGCATGTCATGCGTGCGATGTATGATCTGCTAAAGCGTGGTGTATTCTACAATCGGCAGGTTATCATCCAGCTTTACAACACCCGTGCTGACCTTTTGAACCAGCACCGGGACATCAATGATGCCCTTCAGGCCCGCGACCCGGTGCGCGCCCGCGAAGCAATTGAAGCGCATCTTGATTTTGTGGCCCAGGGCTATGCGGATATGCGGCGTGCGGAACGCAATGAAGAGATCGCAAAACAGCGCCTGAGCCACGAAAGCGCCCAGTAGGGCACCTTCACCTGTGCAAATCAGATCAGGCCGCGCGCAATCCCAGGCGCACCAGAATGCGGGTCAGCGGGCAGAAACCGGACAGGCCGGACTGGAACAGGTTGCCCCCGACGAAAAGGGTGAACCACAGCCAGCTGACCTGGCCAAGATTGACCTGCCCGGACAGGTGGGCAAGCCCCAGGCTGATAAGGATGAACAGTCCGGCAATGGACATGGTGGCGCGTTGGGCGTTCATGAACGGTCTCCTTGATGTTTGGGGAATATATTCATCATTACGAATATATCAATCACCGTAAACACCAAAGAAAACCCCGGCTACAGGAGCCTGCAGCCGGGGTTTTTGATGTCTGGTCTCGCAATCGCGATCAGTGGAGCTTGGCTTCCACATCCTTGATGGCGGCGTCGATCAGCTTGTTGCCTTCGGTCGCGGTCATCTGTTTGGCGATCACGTCACGTGCGGCGCCGATGGCCACGGAAACTGCGCTGTCGCGCACTTCCTTGACAGCCGAGGCCTGGGCCGATGCGATCTGATCTTCGGCGGCAGCCAGACGGCGTGCAATCGAAGCCTTCAGATCTTCCTTGGCCAGCTCAGCGGCATTGGCGGCTTCTTCTTTGGCATGGGCGACAATGCGCTCTGCCTGTTCAGCCACTTCCTTTTGCTTGCGTTCATAAGACGCGAGAACTTCGCGTGCTTCGTCTGCAAGTTTCTGAGCTTCTTCGATCTCGGATTTGATGCCCTCGGCACGTTCGTCAAGCTTGCCGCCCAACAGTTTGTGCACCCCCATGTAACCCAGGAAGGTCACAAACAGCAGGAAGGCCAGCCAAACCACCAAGTCGGTGTTGGACAGGTCCAGCCCGCCGCCGGCAGCAAATGCCGGTTGGGCAGCGATCAGAGCGAGCGGGGTGAGAACGCGTTTCATCATGTCCTTACCCTTTCATCCGAGCGGTCACAGCCGCGGTCACGGTTTTGGCGTCAACCGAGTGCCCCAGAGCGCCAATGACTTCCTTGGCGGTATCTTTGGCAACAGCCTTGATGCTGTCCACGGCCCCTGCGCGGATCTCTGCGATGGCGGCTTCGCTTTCAGCGGCCTTTGCAGCGATCTCAGCATCTGCCTTGGCAGCGGCGGCATCCACCTCAGCCTGAATTTCAGCACGCGCTTCGGCCACGATCTTGTTGGCCTCAAGGCGGGCATCTGCCAGCGCCTGATTGTATGCAGCTTCGGCCTCAACGGCTTTCTGCTTCATCTCTTCGGCAGTGGTCAGATAGTTGGTGATCCGGGTTTGGCGCGACTGCAGAATGCCTTCGATACGAGGAAGGGCAATCTTGGTCAGCACGAAGTAGATCACGACCAGCGTCACCACGAGCCAGAAGATCTGGTTCCCGAAGGTCGAGAAATCCAGCTGCGGCATGCCTGCAGCTTCGGCAGCGCCGTTTGCAGCATCCGTGGTATTTGTGTTACTTGCCATGTCTTCTCTCCTGGAACCGAGTTACTTCGGGCGACGGTTGGAATGCGAAACCGGATGGTTTCTCATCCCTCCCCCCGCCCGGGCGTAAGGATGGTTCAGGTCTTAGACGGCGAACATCAGCAGCAGAGCGACCAGGAACGAGAAGATGCCCAGAGCTTCTGCAAATGCGATACCGATGAAGAGGGTGGCGGTTTGAGCGGCGGCGGCCGACGGGTTGCGCAGAGCGCCTGCCAGGAAGTTACCAGCAACGTGGCCCACACCGATAGCGGCGGCACCCGAACCGATAGCTGCCAGACCTGCACCGATGAATTGACCCATTTGAGCGATATTGCCTTCCATTTTCGTTTCTCCTTACGTTGGAATGCTTTGAATTAGTGTGTTAGCGGGCTGCAACCGGCGCTTAGTGCGACGGATGCAGAGCGTCTTTGAGGTATACGCAGGTCAGGATGGTGAACACGTATGCCTGGATGAAGGCCACCAGAACTTCCAGCGCGTAAACCGCGGCGATCGCGAAGATCGGGAAGAAGCCGAAGAGGCCCAGTGCTGCGGCAAAGCCAGCGAACACTTTGATAACTGCGTGGCCGGCCATCACGTTGCCTGCCAAACGAATGGAATGGCTGACCGGGCGCACGAAATACGAGATCAGTTCGATCACGGCCAGGATCGGACGCAGCGCCAGAGGAGCCGAGGACACCCAGAAGAGACCGAGGAAGCCAGCACCGTTTTTCACAAACCCCAGCACGGTCACGAAGACGAACACGATCAGGGCCAGAACGGCGGTCACAGCGATATGCGAGGTCGAGGTGAACGACATCGGGATCAGGCCGAGGAAGTTGGCGAAAACGATGAACATGAACAGCGTCATGATGCCGGGGAAATACTTGACGGCATCCTTGCCGGCGACATCCTCGACCATCTTGTAAACAAAGCCATAGGCCAGTTCCGCAACAGATTGGGCGCGGGTCGGGATTTCCTTGCCGCCCGAGGTGCCAACCACCAGCAGGGCCACGATGCCGACGATTGCCAGCACCATCCACAGGGTTTGGTTGGTCACGGTGAAGGTGCCAACATGGTCCCCACCGAACAGCGGCGCCAGCTGGAACTGCTCCATCGGATGGATCACCAGACCCGGACGCTCAGGCGCAAAGATCAGGCCCGAGACCAGCACAAGCGCCAGCACGGCGAAGAATGCGATTTTGGCGATGCCGCCAGACCCTTTGTTTGTGCTTTGATCAGCCACCTGTCTTACCCTCTTCTTCTTCGGAACGCGTGCCGGGTGTTGTCCCTGCATCTGCGTCCGCGGACTTCTGCATATGGGCTGCGGTGCCAAGCATGACCTTCACGCCGGCCGCGAACCCCAACATTATGAACAGCACCATCATGATGGGTTTTGTGCCCCAAAGCGCATCCAACCCGTATCCGATGCCGAAACCGATCCCAAGACCGGCAATCAACTCGACGACCATCTGCCAGGCATATTGCGCCTGATTGTAGGCCTTGTCCCCCGCGTGTTCCTTTTCCTCAGTTCCTCGCACCTGTTTCAGGCGTTTCTCAAGCGCCTTGAGGCGCTCGGGATCGGGATCATTGGACATGGATCACCCCCGGGTAATACTTGCGCCCTTTGCTAAGCGGGAAGCAGTCATGAGTCAACGCTGTTTAGCGCCAACATGAAAACAGTTAAGACATTGTTTTAAAACAGTTTAATAATTTTACCATGGGAGACCATCGCCCCGACACCCGCCGAGCAGGCCAAATTCCTTCACAATTGCAAATTCAACCGATTGGTTGACGATCTGATCGCATCCCAATAGGCATAATCCCATGACCACCGCATCCGACCAGCATCTGGACCATGTCTTTGCCGCCCTGGGTGATCCCACACGGCGCGCCATCCTCACCATGCTTCTGGAAGACGACATGGCTGTTTCCGATGTGGCCACGCCCTTTGACATGTCCCTGGCGGCCATCTCTAAACATCTGACGATCCTCAGCCGGGCCGGGCTGATCAGCCAGGAAAAGCGCGGCCGGGTGAAATGGTGCAAACTGGAACCGGACGCCCTCAAATCCGCATCGGTCTGGATGCAGGGGTTTGGCCAGTTCGAACCAGTCAATCTGGATGATTTCGAACGGTTCCTTGAGGTGCAGCTGTCTGAGGGGTGAGCGCACAAATATTGCCGCCCTCAGGGCAGGCTGATCCCCTCTTCTTCCCGCGCCCATTCTTTTGCCGCCGCCTTGAACGCGGACAATGCGGCCTGCACTTTGGCAGAGCGGTGCAGATCCACATGGGTCACAAGCCAGGTCTGGGCGTTCCATTCCGGGCGGCGATCCATCACTTCGATCAGGCCGCCCGCCGTGTTGACCGCCATGAACCCCACCCCTGCCCCGGCGCGCACGGCCGCGGCCAAGGACCGGTCATCGGTGGCGCGATAGCGCACCGTGGAAGGCGGCACATGTTTTTCCTGCCATTGCATAAAAGGCGCGCGGGAGCGGATATCCGAAAAGCCGACAAAGCGGTGCTGGTCAAAGGTTTCGATCGTCGGCAGACCAAACCGCTCGACATAACACGGGGCCGCAAACAGACCCATCTCCATGGTGAAATACGGCTGCACCACATTGTCAGGCTCTTCGGGGGCACTGCCCGCACGAATGGCAAGATGCGCTTCGCCGTATTCCAGACGGAACACCCGCGCGCCGGTTAACAGCCGCACCCGCACTTCGGGGTGGTCACGTTGAAATTGAACCAGAACCGGCGTGACCCGTTCAGCGAAGGAGGGCAAGGCGGTCACAACAAGATCTCCGCTGACACTGTCCCCCTGCCCACGCAATCGCCCGCCCAGCTGAGAAAACTGATCATCCGTGGTCTGCGCCACCCGCGCCAGATCCGCCCCGGCCTCGGTTGGTGTATACCCCCGCGCATGACGCTGGAACAGCTTGACCCCAAGCCGCTCTTCCAAGGCATCAATATGGCGGATCACGGTGGCATGGTGCACGCCCAGCGCGGCGGCTGCCCCGCTGACGGTGCCTTCGCGCACGACGAAATAGGCCGTTCTGATTTCATCCCAATGCTGCACGATGCGCCCCCCGGACAATGTTCATTTTCGCACAATATATGTGACATATCTCAGATTGAGTTCGAATTTGCAAATCCTCATAGTCAGTGCAACGCAAAAACACTCTTCCAAAGGACACTGACATGCCCAACATTCTGCGTATCGACAGCTCCGCCCGCACCGAAGGTTCGGTTTCGCGCCAATTGGCGGATCGCTTTATGGCCCGGTTGACTGGCGACGTAACCCATCGCGATCTGGCGGACGGGCTGCCCCATCTTGATGCGGTCTGGACCGGCGCCACCTTCACCCCCGTTGACGCGCGTAGTGAAGAACAGACCGCCGCCCTCACCCTGTCGGACGAGCTTCTGTCCGAAGTGCAGGCGGCGGGCACGATCGTGATCTCGACACCGATTTACAATTTCACCATCCCGTCGACCCTGAAGACATGGCTTGATCACCTCGCCCGCGCCGGGGTGAGTTTCCGCTACACTGAAAATGGTCCCGAAGGGTTGCTGGGCGGCAAACGCGTGGTGGTGGTGCTGGCCTCTGGCGGCGTTCCGGTCGGGGCCCCTGTGGACTTTGCCACCCCTTACCTGAAGCACATGTTTGGCTTTCTTGGCATCACCGATGTGGAGTTTGTGGGTGCTGCGGGTGCCGAAGGCATTGCCACGGCCGAAGTGGATCTTGACAAGCTGGCTGCCTGATCCCGCCCTTTTTTCCGCACCGGCTCATGTCCGGTGCGGGCATCATTCGCGGATCAATATGGCGCGAAAATCATTCACATTGGTCCCGGACGGCCCCGGAGTGAACAGCCCGCCTATCTGTTCGAAGGCGGTATAGGCATCGTGACCCGCCAGCAGCTCGCGCGGGTCATGACCCGTATCGCGGATTGCCTGCGCAGTCTGTCCACTGGCAAACGCCCCGGCATTCTCCTCGGATCCATCAATTCCATCCGTATCTGCGGCAAGGGCGCTGACGCCGGCCACCCCTTCCATATCGAGCGCAAAGGACAGGAGGAACTCGGTGTTGCGCCCCCCGCGCCCGGACCTCTCGCCCCCGTCACGCAGGGTGACGGTGGTTTCGCCCCCCGACAGGAGCACCACGGGTTTGGCAAATGGGCGGTCCCGCAGCGCAACTTCGCGCGCAAGAGCGGCATGCATCCGGCCAATGTCGCGCGCCTCCCCCTCAATCGCGTCAGACAGGATGAGCGCAGGCAGACCAAGCGCCCCGGCCCGCTCGGCGGCGGCTTCAAGCGACTTGGCGGCAGAGGCAATCACACGCACCTCATTGCCAGCGAAATCGGAATGGGTTGGATTGGGGGCAGCACTCTCTTGGATATGCGCGATGATATGGTCCGGCACGTCGATGCAATAGTCCCGAATGGCCGCAAGAGCCGCCTTGCGCCCGGTTGCATCCGGCACGGTCGGGCCCGAGGCCACCTGCGCGGGATCATCCCCCGGCACATCAGACACAATCAGGCTGACCAGCTTGGCCGGGTGACATGCTGCAGCAAGGCGTCCACCCTTGATCCCGGACATATGTTTCCGGATCGCGTTCATGGCTGAAATGGGGGCGCCAGAGGCCAGCAGCGCCCTGTTCAGCAGCTGCTCATCTGCAAGCGTCATCCCCTCTGGCGGGCAGGGCAACAGGGCAGAGCCGCCGCCACAGATCAATGCAATCACAAGGTCATCTGGCGTCAGATCCCGGACGGCCTCAAACAGCGCCTTGCTGGCTTTGACACCGGCCTCATCCGGCACCGGGTGCGCCGCCTCAAGAACCCTGATCTGTTCACAAGGAACCGAAAACCCGTAGCGGGTGACCACGACACCTTGCAATGGGCCATCCCAAAGCGCCTCCAACGCCGCCGCCATATGGGCCGTCCCCTTGCCCGCCCCCACAACAACAACCCGCCCCTTTGGCGGCGCAGGCAGGTGGCGCGCCAGGGCGTGCATCGGATCGGCAGCCTTGATCGCCGCATCGTAAAGCGATGTCAGCAAGGCGATGTCATCAGCATGTGTCATAGCCGCAGCATAACGCGCAAGAGAGACAGGGCAATCTTTTCCGGTGTCAAAGCGTACCCCGTTCGTGTCGGGTCACATGCGACAAGCCAAAAGCTAAGCCATTTGAGATTGGTTGAGTGAAATCAGCCGTTCAGCGGGGAGCGATCAAGGGGGTGAAGCTGGTCACGCCCCCGACAAAGGAACCGTTTGGAGTGTCTGTTCTTTCCAGATCTTCCCAACACTGTCTTCCGTCGGAGGCATAACCAGCCCGCCAGTAAAGATGCCTCAATCGCCGTCGGCAACCCCCGCCGCCCGTGCTTTCGCCCGTTTGGCGCGGTAGCTTGGCAGGACAATCAGAATGGCCGCAATGACCAGAAGGGCCAATGTCATCGGGCGTTCCCAAATGAAGGCGATACCGTCATAAAGCTGCATGGAGCGCGCAAAGTTATCCTCCATCATACCGCCCAGGATGAAGCCAATCAGCAATGGCGCAAGCGGGTAGTCCGCAAACTTCATCGCGGTGGCGCAAATCCCGAAGCCGACCAACAGCAGCAACTCCGTTGCATTATTCTGGCCGATATAGGCGCCCATCAGGGTAAAGAACAGGATGAACGGGATCAGGTAATTGCGCGGCACCGCCAGAACCTTGGCGATATAGGGGATCAGCGGCAGGTTCAGAATCAAGAGCACGAGATTGCCGATGAACATCGACATGATGACCGCCCAGAAGATCTGCGGCTCATCCAGCATCAGGCGCGGACCCGGCGTGACGTTCAGAGCGATCAGCGCGCCCAGAAGGATGGCCGTTGTGCCGGAACCGGGAATACCCAGTGTCAGGAGCGGCACGAAAGACCCGGTGCAGGCGGCGTTATTCGCGGTCTCTGGCGCAGCGAGCCCTTTGATCGACCCTTTACCGAACTCTTCTTGCTCATGTTTCGGAGCGATATTGCGCTCAACCGCGTAGCCAAGGAAACTTGCGATTGTCGCCCCCGCCCCGGGCAGAACACCGATAAAGAACCCTTGCAGCGACTGCCGCCCAATGACCGGCGCAATGGCCTTGGCTTCCGCACCGGTGATACGGAGATCCTTGATTTCGCCGTCATCCCCTTTCAGGTTTTTCGGCTTGAGGACAAGGAACAGCGCCTCGGGCAAGGCAAACATCGCCATGGCAAGCGTGATAAAGCCAAATCCCGATTGCAGGTCCATGATACCCATGGTGAAGCGCGGCAGATTGAACAACGCCCCTTCACCAACCGTTGCCATGATCAGGCCGAGAATGGTCATGATCATGGCTTTTGCAACCTGACCCGTGCCAGCAAATGCCGCAATGGCAGACAGGCCAACCACCATCAGCGCGAAATACTCGGCCGAGTGAAACAGCAGTGCAACCGAAGAAAGCGCGGGCGCAAAGACCATCAGAAGCAACGCTCCAATGGTGCCGCCAGCAAAGCTTGCAATTGCCGCAATGGTCAGCGCCTTGCCTGCCTTGCCCTGCTGCGCCATCGGGTAGCCGTCAAAACTTGATGCGACAGTTCCGGCAACGCCGGGAGCATTGAGAAGGATCGAAGAGGTCGACCCCCCGAAAATTGCACCGTAATAAACCCCCGCAAGCAAAATCAGCGCCGCCGAAGGGTCGCCCATGGAAATGGCGACGGGGATCATGATCGCGATGATGGACATGGGCCCCAGCCCCGGAAGCATGCCGATAAAAGTGCCAATCAGGCAGCCACCGATAACCATCAGAAGATTTTGCAAAGACAGGGCCGTTTGCAGGCCAATCAGAAGTCCTTCAAGCATATCAGCCTCCCAAAACGCCCGGCAGGGCGCGCATATAGATACCAAGCACCTCTTGCACGAGATACCAGACAGCGAGTGTTGCTATGACCGACACAGGAAGCATGATGTGCCATTTACGCTCGCCCAGAATGAAGGATCCCAGGATCAGAAAACCCGAGGTCGACAGCAGAAAGCCCAGCGGACGCAGGCAAAGTGCATAAGCAACCATCAACGCAAGCAACAAAAGCGCCTGCCCCAAATGGTATTCCCACAAACGGCGATAATCGATTTCCGCCTCCTTGGGCGCGGTCTTTTCCAAGCCCAGCAAGATCGCCAGACAGGCCAGCCCGCCCAAGATCGACAGAACTTTGGGAAAAGTGCTGGGCCAGATCGGATTTCGCTTCATGAAAGGCGCAAGGCTGGCATCCATTGTGAACCAGGCCGCATAACCGTATGCGAGACAGACGCCCAGCAAAATTAGTGCAATCCAACGATCCAAGGCCATGTTATTTCACTCCCCTTAAAACGAATGCGGCAGGACGGCAAACCGCCCTGCCAGATGGGCAATCAGAGGAAGCCCAGCTTCTTCATCAGGTCAGCAATGGCCTTTTCCTGGCTTTCAAGAAAGCTGAGGAAATCATCGCCTGAATTGTGGATATTGACCCAACCGTTGCGGGCACGAACCTCTTCCCATTCGGGCGTGTCATACATCTTGGCAATTGCGTCCTGATACATGGCCAGCTTGTCCGCTGGCAGGCCGGGCACGCCAAAGAAGCCGCGCCAGTTGACGAAAGTGGTGTCGATACCCTGCTCTTTCATCGTCATCGCATCCGGCGCCGCGGCCACACGCTCACCTGAAGTTACGCCGATAATCTTAACCTCGCCCGCATTGGAAAGGTCGACAGCTTCTGAAAAACCCGTCGACAGGGCGGCGATCTCACCCGAGAGCAGCGCGGCCATTGCCTTGCCACCCGCATCATAAGGAATGTACTTGACCTCCAGCGCATCCTTGCCCGCGGCTTCCATCACCATGGCCGCAACAAGGTGATCCATGCCACCCGGCACGGACCCGCCACCAATCGCCGTTCCCGACGGGTTGGCGTCAAACGCCGCAATCAGATCAGCCATGCTATTGATCGGGCTGTCCTTGCCCACAACAATGGCCGCGTAATCCCCGATCGTTCCCGCCACCAGCGTCAGGTCGCGGAAGTTATACGGGAACATTCCGGTCAGGGACCGGATCACGATCGGGGTCGAGTTGACCATCAACGTGCCCTGATTGCTGTCGGCATTTTCAATCATGTAGCCGATGGCTTTGCCGCCGCCGCCACCTGACATGTTCTCGTAAGAGGCGGTCCCGACCAGCCCCGATCGCGTGAGGGCCTCACCCGTGCCGCGAGCAGTTCCGTCCCAGCCACCCCCGGCCCCTCCGGGGATCAGAAAGTGGATGCTGTCCGCAACCTTGTGCCCATCTGCCATCGCCGGAGCGGCAAGGGCAAGGGCTGCGACAGCCGCGATAAAGCTGCGGCGACCTAGTTCAAATTTCGTCATGCTTTCCTCCCAATTGACAACTCCCCGCATCGCGGGTCAGCTGAGAGAACTAGAACACACCAACCTGACACAAACCTGTCACAAACCTGAAAAGAGCCTCGCCCTCACATGAAGTTTCTGTTGATCGAAGACAATCAAGAGCTGGCAAATGCCATCGGTTCACGTATGCGCCTTGATGGCCATGTTGTTGATCATGCAGAAAATTTAGAGGACGCCTGGGGATTCGTCGCGACAGGGGAATATGACCTGATCTTGCTTGACATCATGCTTCCCGATGGGGACGGGCGGGACTTTCTCAAACGCCACAGGGCGAGTGATTTTGATACACCGGTCATCGTTTTGACCGCACGCAGTCAGGTGTCAGACCGAATCGGATCGCTCGATCTTGGGGCCGATGACTATGTCACCAAACCCTTTGATCACGCCGAGCTTGAGGCGCGCTGTCGTGCCGTTCTGCGCCGCCAGACCGGCAATGCGAAGACCACGATCGAGGTGGGGGGGATCATCTTCGATCCGGTTGCAGGTTTCCTGACTGTGGCGGGCGAAGCGGTGAACCTGCGCAACCGCGAACTCCGTCTGCTTGAGGTCTTCCTGAACGCGCCGGGGAAAATATTTTCCAAAAGCAAACTGTCCGACAGGTTGTTTTCCTATGATGACGATGTGTCCGAAAATGCGATTGAGGTCTATGTCGGCCGCTTACGCAAACTCCTGTCCGCGTCTGATCTGCGGATAACAACCCTGCGTGGGCTTGGCTATCGGTTGGACCAAGATGGATAGGCCAGCTGTCTCAGGATCCCTCAGAAACCGCTTGATGCTGGCCTTGATCGGGGGGGCAGCCATTCTCGCATTGCTGTTGTTTTTTGCGGTGCGCAGTTTCGCGGTTCAGGTTGCACAACAAGGGCAGGACGATATCCTGCGGGCCTCCGTGGCATCCATGCTGGACGCCGCAGCCATTCGCAATGGTGAGATTGAGCTGGACCTGCCCTATTCGGCGTTTTCGATGCTGGGCACCCCGGCGGACGACAGGGTTTTCTATGCGGTTTATCAGGATGGAACCTTTCTATCGGGCTACGAGGATCTTGCCTTCTCAGACGATCCCCCCTTTCAATCCGGCCAGATGCGGGGATCCCAGGTGCGCAAGATCAGCGCCACGCGCCCGCTGATCGGAATAGACAAACGGACGGACATACAGATTGTCCTTGCCCAAACCCAAGACGCGCTTTCAGAAACACTGCGCCAGATTTCGCGTAATGCCGCCCTGCTTGGCTTAAGCTTCTTTGCCCTGACGGCCGTTTTATCCTATTGGGCAACGGCAACCACCATCGGGCAACTGGGCAAGCTGACAACTTCGGTCACGCGCCGGGGGCCGCAGGACCTCAGCCCGTTCAACAAACCTGTCCCACGCGAGATGGCCCCTTTGGTCAGATCGCTGAATTCCCTGATGGGACGGCTTGATCAATCCTTGAGCCAGTCGGAGGATTTCATTGCCGAGGCTGCGCATCGCGTCCGCACCCCGCTTGCAACAGTGCGTTCTTATGCTGAGGCCACGTTGCAACGGGTCGACAAATCAGAAAACCGCGAAGCAATGCGGTCGATGATGAAAGCCATTGATGAAAGCTCGCGTGCGGCGGGTCAGTTGCTGGACCATGCGATGATCACCTTCCGGGCTGATCACCTTGAAAGGGAAAAACTCGACCTTGTCGAATTGGTGCGGGATCTGGTGCAGCGCATGACACCCATCGCCGAGATGAGGGATTTGTCGCTCATCTTGCAAGGGGATCCCCATGTGCCCTTTTCCGGCGATCCGATCTTGCTCCAGAACGCCGTGCGCAACCTGATCGACAACGCCATGAAATACGGCCCCGCCGAAAGCCGGATCGAAATCACTGTCTCGGCAAGCCCGGAAACGCAGATCACGGTCTGCGATTGTGGTCCGGGGTTTCCAGAAGCCGAAATGGACACTCTGACAACGCGCTTTCAGCGGGGGGCCAACGCGAAGGACAGCATCGGATCCGGCCTGGGCCTGACCATTGCACTGGACGTTGCCGAAGCACATGGCGGAACGGTCAGATTGAAAAACCAACCGGGGGGCGGCGCATGCGTTTCTATCTTACTTTAGCCCTTGTTTTCTTTTTTCATGCATCCGTAGCCCAGGCGTGGGAAGATCAGAAAACGTTCAATGGCGCGCAGGCGGTGACGACCCTCCGTGTCCTCTCAAGCACGGATACCGACCTGTTCGCCCCCTTGATACAGGCCTTCACCGCACAAAATCCCGATATCTCGATAGACTATCTTGTCACCGGCACGGCGGATCTCGACCGGCGCTTTCGGGAAACCCCCGATCTCTTCGATATCGCAATCTCGAGCGCCATGGATTTGCAGTTCAAACTGGCAAATGATGGCTATGCGCTCGAACTTGGCACTGTCTCTCACCCGTCCTGGGCGCATTGGCGGCGCAGCCTGTTTGCCTTCACGTCAGAGCCAGCGGCGATCGTTATCAATCGCGCAGCCTTCGAGGGCCTGCCGCTCCCAAAATCGCGACAAGAGCTTATCGAAGCGTTGCGCGCCCGCCCTGACGTCTTCCGAAATCGCGTCGGGACCTATGACGTTCAACAGTCGGGGCTTGGCTATCTGTTTGCAACACAAGACGCGCGGGCGTCTGATACGTTCTGGCGGCTCATGGAGGTAATGGGCAGCCTGGATGTTCGGCTTTATTGCTGTTCGGGTGACATGATCGACGATCTGATCGATGGAAAGATTGTTGTCGCCTATAATGTGCTTGGCAGCTATGCCCAGGCCCGCACCGAAAGCCAGGACATCCTCGAAATTGTGTTGCCCTCTGACTTTCCCACAACGATGATGCGGACCGCTCTGGTTTCAAGCGCCTCCAAGGAACCGCAAGCCGCAGAGCGATTTATTCAATTCCTCGTCGCCTATCAAACCAGCCAGACCGACGATGCCCGGCTGCTGCCACCACTCAATGGACAAAAAAATGGCGCCGAGCATGCAACGATCGCACTGGAACCTGCGCTGATGACATTCCTGGACACCCTGAAGCGAAACAAGTTTCTGTCAGAATGGCAAAGCGCCCTGATCCAGAACTAAAACGGTTCCGACAAAAGCGAACCCACCGATTTTTCTAAAAATGCGAGAAACGCCCACGACATTGATGTCTCTTGCGGCGCGTCGACTTTTCCATGCCTCAGGTGAACGTCGAAACGCTTTAGTGATACTGACGGGTGCTCAAGGGGACAAATCATCTGTCCGCTTACATCGCGCTGTCAGTTCAAATTGGAATATGCCGTGCCAGATAGCTTGCCCCTGAACGCGGTTTCATCGAATCCAGCCGTTCGAAATGTCGCTATCGAGGACCGCAGGGCGGGACGAAGCGCGCTTTCGCTGCGGATGCTCCAATGTCTGCTTTACTGCAAACGCTGACGGACTCTTGCCGGTGCTAAGATTTACGAAATCGAAAAAATCCAGTTCAACACCGAAGCGAAGAACGTTGTAGTATTGAGGCGTTGGCCCCGGAATGTCTGGGCTGGCGGATCGAGCTTGCCGCCAGATCTTTTTGAAGGCGCTTGCATCTAAATAAGGCATTTAAGAATGGCAAACAGCGTGTTCGCTACAAACGTGACATTCGTGCAGAGCGCAGCATTAGTGCCTCTGGGCTCATGGACGAAGCCGCTCGCGCGGCACTGGCGCTTGTGGCAGCTGTTGATTTCCACCTGATAGACCTGCGGGTTTTGCAATTTGGCTGGCCTGTTTGACGATTGAGGTTTCTCAATCGACAGACAGAAGGATTTCATGGTCAGCGAGAGAACAACACCGCTTCGGGAGCGAATGATCGAAGACATGCGCATTCGGGGTTTGGGCCCCCAATCACAACGGGCGCATATCCGGGCGGTCAAGGATTTTGCTTCGTTTCTGGGGCATCCACCGGGCACGGCCACGCGTGAGGATCTGCGCGCATACCAGCTTCACATGACGGATACCGAGGTCACCCCCTCGGTCTACAATGCCCGCATCACTGCTCTGCGTTTCTTTTTCTCGATGCCTCCGAAAACAACGGCAAGGAAGACCTACTTAGTGCCTTAGAAGGATGCAGAACGGGCGTTGCAGGGGTTGGTACTACTTCTCCTTTGTCGCGCTCAGAGACCGCCTTGGAAGCCCTGATAGCCGCCTCTTGGAGCGTCCGGACCAGAAGCCGCCAACTTCCCGAGTTCGGATCAAGCCTAATTTCTATTCCGTTCCATGTGAGAACATCTTCAGCTTCATCTTTGAAGAAGTCATCTAGGCGACCACGGGCATAGTCTGACCTGACGACAGCCTCGAAGCCATTCCAATCGTCTTGGTGCTCCTCGAAGGTACGCCTTGGGGTATCCGTTAAGGTTTGCCCTGCCCACTCCCCTGCAATTTCATGGAAGCCCTCCAAGCGCTCCTGCTCGTCTTCATCCAAGATGGATGCATAGTAAGCATCCGCTGCTGCCTGGATTTGCTCAGGGATAAGCTCATTGGTCACCGGACCCGATTGAACCGCTAGCCAACGGCGGTGTTCTTCAAACCGCTCATCGACCTCAACGACCTTAATCTTCACCAATCGGAGAGCTTCATCATAATCCTTCGTCCTTAACGAGAAGGTTTCTTCGCTCTTTGGATAGGTATCAGCAATATCCACGGGGATAGCTGCACGGTGGTAATAGGTCGCCCCACGGCGATACAAACGGGTGTGTCCTGGCATCTTTTCTAACGCGCTCACTGTAACACCTCAGCGCAACACCCGCAGAAATTCACCTTTATTTTCCAGTATGTTATTGAATTTCAAGAAACATAGGAAAAATGGTGGAGCCTAGCGGGGTCGAACCGCTGACCTCTTGCATGCCATGCAAGCGCTCTACCAACTGAGCTAAGGCCCCAACCTTTTCAGCGCCGCCTCACCAAACCATCCCGGATCAGACCGTTTGCTTGGTGACAGTGTGTCGCTGTCTGTGCGGCGGTATTTAGGCAAAGGCGCGGGGGGGTGCAACCCAAAAAATGCGCCTTTGTCGATTTTTTTTGACCGGCTGGAGATTTACCAGTTCAGCCTCAGTTACTCGTCGTCATCCGCTGGCATGTCGGCGATTTCGTCAAGCGACACATCATCATCGTCATCGTCATCCAGAACATCATCGCCCAGATCCACGTCAGACGCATCATCATCGTCGAGAACCGCATCGGCGTCATCCACCAGATCCTCAGCCAAAGACGCCTTGTCTTCCTTGTCCGCCACCATGGTGCGGGTCCCCTTGCCGGCGTCGAGGTTCAGAACCTCACCCGTATAGGGGCTTACGATCGGATTGGCGTTCAGGTCATAGAAACGTTTGCCTGTCGTCGGGCAGACACGTTTTACACCCCATTCTTCCTTGGGCATCGTTGCCCCCTTTCCGTTTTCATATCTACATGCGAAATTTGACGCCAGTTGCCATATGTAGACCCAGCTGTCAAAGGCTTTCGCCATCCCCGGCAGGAAGGGCCGCTTTGATGCTGGTATCGACACTGTCGCAAAGGTCTAAAGAAAGGATGTAGCCCGTGTTTGGCTCTCGGATCAAGTCAGCAGAAATAATGCGCCTGACCGCCGCCCCCGAGGTGGAGCTGATGCTGCGCCCCTCTGCCCGCGCCCGACGCCTGTCGCTCCGGATTTCCCGCCTGGATGGGCGGGTGACATTGACCGTGCCCACGGGAACCCCTCGACGTGAGGCCGTGGGGTTTGCCGAAGAACGCGCGGATTGGATTCGCTCCCATCTGGCCGACATTCCTCAGGATATGCGCCCCGAAATCGGCAACAGCATCCCCTTTCGCGGCCAATTGCATCGCCTTGAGGTCGCCCCCACCCGTGCCCCCAAACTGGGCGAAGGAACTATCCTCCTGCCTCCGGCGGCAGCGCATGACCCAGCTCCGCGCCTGCTGGCATTTCTGAAACATGAAGCCCGCGCCCATCTGGACCAGGCCAGCCTGTATTATGCCCGCCTGATCGGGCAGGAATTTGGCCGTATCACCCTGCGCGACACGCGATCGCGCTGGGGATCATGCTCGTCCCAGGGCAATCTGATGTATTCCTGGCGGCTGATCATGGCCCCCCCCGAGGTGCTGAATTATGTTGCGGCGCATGAGGTCTCTCATCTGGTCCATATGGACCATTCCCCTGCTTTCTGGGCGCAGGTGGCGGAAATCTTTCCCAACCACCGCCCGGCACGCAAATGGCTGAGGGACAAGGGAAATGACCTGCATCGGTATCGCTTCAAGGACTGATCCTGTGTGATTGACGCCCGCCGTGATTTGTGATCACAATTCGCCATGATCACTTCCACGCGCCCTCCTCCCGAATCTGGTGCCGCCCATGAGCGGGTTTACCGCACCCTGCGCGCCCAGATCATGCATGGCGAAATTGATCCGGGTGATGCGCTGACCCTGCGTGGCATCGGCAAACGCTTCGACGTTTCGATGACCCCCGCGCGCGAAGCCGTGCGCAGGCTGGCGGCCGAAGGGGCCTTGACCCTGTCCAGCTCCGGACGCGTATCGGCCCCGGATCTCAACCCGGAACGGATCGAAGAACTTGCCGCCCTGCGCGCCCTGCTGGAGCCCGAACTCGCCGCCCGCGCCCTGCCCCGCGCCCATATGGCCCTTATCGACCGGCTGCGCACGATCAACGCGCGCGTGTCAGAATTTGTCGCCAAACAGGACGCCGTCGGATATCTGCGCACCAATCTCGAGTTTCACCGCACGCTCTACCTGCGCGCCCACGCGCCTGCAATGCTGGCCATGGCAGAAACAGTCTGGTTGCAACTTGGCCCCACCATGCGCGCGCTTTATGCCCGCAAACACCGGCCTGACCTGCAAAAACACCACCGGATGATTCTCGCGGCCCTTGCCGCCGGGGATGAGCCCGCCCTGCGGCTCGCGGTGCGCACGGATGTGACCCAAAGCCTCAAAATGATCGGGGATTAAGCAGAGGCTATCTTTGAAAGCGAAAGAAGATCATATCCTGTTCTCCATACCGGTCGATGTGTTCACTCCAACCATCCTCTGCCGCCATACCTGTCGCCCTGCGCCAAAATCTGACAGCAGGTGTATTGTCAGGCAACACCCGCACCTGCCACGACCCCGGATGTGCCTTTAGTGACAACTGGAACGCATGAACACTGCAATCCGACCGTCGAAATGCGCGAATAATGAAAAACTGCCCCATGTCAAAAACCGATGGGTTGTCTGGTGCGCAACGGACGAGGGAAAACCCGATGATCTGTTTGTTTTGAACGATGAAATAGGGCCAGTGATCCGAGCGCACCCAATAGGGGTCCAGCAGCCCCTCCGGAACTTCAAAACATCCATCAGGCGACAGCGGCCAGCCCATGAACTCGGACATGTCATGCAGGTACAGTTGGAACATCTGCTCAAAAGCAGCGCGCCGCTCTTTTGGGATGGGTTCAAGCTTCATGGGACCCCCTGTTGACGACCAGCCTGACAGAAAAAAGGCACGCCCGAAAGCGTGCCTTTCTATTTGGTTTGTGATCTCTCTTACGAATGGATCGGGCCGTCACCGCAGGCCAGGGCCGCCTCACGCACCGCTTCCGAGAAGGTCGGGTGGGCGTGGCAGGTACGGGCCAGATCTTCGGCAGAGCCGCCAAATTCCATCAGCACGCAGGCTTCGTGGATCAACTCACCGGCAGCAGGCCCCATGATGTGAACCCCCAGCACGCGGTCTGTCGCCTTATCAGCAAGGATCTTCACAAAACCTTCGCCCTGGAACACGGCCTTGGCACGGCCATTGCCCATGAAGCTGAACTTGCCGACCTTATAATCGACACCTTCGGCCTTCAGTTGCTCTTCGGTTTTGCCCACGGCGGCCACTTCCGGCGAGGTGTACACGACACCGGGGATCACGTCATAGTTTACGTGGCCCACTTTCCCGGCAATAGCCTCAGCCGCCGCCATGCCTTCATCCTCGGCCTTATGCGCCAGCATTGGACCTTCGGTCACGTCGCCAATCGCCCAGACACCGGGGATGGAGGTTTTCCAGTGATCCGTTGCAATTTGCCCGCGTTGGGTCATCTGAATGCCCAGCGCATCAAGGCCAAGCCCCTCGGTGAAGGGACGACGACCGGTGGCGACCAGCACGCAATCCGCGTCCAGCATCTCTTCCTTGTCGTTTTTCTTCAGCTTGTAATGCACCTTGGCTTTGGCCTTGGTCGCCTCGACCTTTTGCACGGCGGCCCCCATGACAAACTTCAGCCCCTGCTTTTTCAGCGCACGGGCAAAGGTTTTGGACAGGTCGCCATCCATGCCCGGAGTGATCTGATCCATGAATTCTACAACGGTCACTTCCGACCCCAGACGTGCATAGACCGAGCCCATTTCGAGGCCGATCACGCCAGCGCCAATCACAACCATTTTCTTGGGGATCTTCGGCAGCGACAGCGCGCCAGTGGAGGTCACGACAACCTTCTCATCCACCTCGACGCCCGGCAGGCTGGAGGGTTCCGAGCCAGAGGCGATCACGATATGCTTGGCCTCGTGAACCTCGTCCCCAACTTTCACCTGACCGGCGGCAGGCACGGATGCCCAGCCCTTGATCCAGTCCACCTTGTTCTTCTTGAACAGGAATTCAATACCCTTGGTGTTCTGGCCAATCACGTCATCTTTATAGGCCAGCATGTCCTTCCAATCGACCGAGGGGGATTTCCCCTTCAGGCCCATCTTGGCGAAATTGTGCTCTGCCTCATGCAGGCTGTGCGAGGCATGCAGAAGGGCCTTCGACGGGATGCACCCCACATTCAGACAGGTGCCACCAAGGGTTTCACGGCCCTCGACACAGGCCGTTTTCAGGCCCAGCTGGGCACAACGGATGGCGCAGACATAGCCGCCCGGGCCACCACCGATTACGATTACGTCATAAGATGCCATGGGGGTCTCCATTTGATTGGTGCATCGACAATTTCTGCCCCTCCCGAACAGGTGGGGCCAGGTCCATAGACCCGAATATCAAACTGGTGCCAGCAACTTGGTCTGCACATGGCACACGCCGTCGCGCTCCATATGCATTGCCAACTCTTCCGAATCGAAAAACGCGCGCGCCTTTTCAAGGTTCAGGATCTCGAACAGGGCAACCGCGTGGTTCTTGTTTTCAGGGTCCTGCCAAACATGCAGTTCGCGAATGCCAACCGCCTTGCGATTGAACCGGTCCTTTTTGAACACCTCATACCAAGCGTCAAAATCCGCGACATCCGCTTGCCACAAAACATGTGTTGCCATTTCTTATTCCTTTTGACGGGGGCGGGCTTAGGCGCCTTGCGCCCTTATTCATGGCGAGAAGATAAGGCCCGGAGATTTTCCCCGGGCCATAAATGATTTACAGATCCATCAATAGGCGACGCGGATCTTCCAGCGCCTCTTTTACGCGCACCAGAAAGGTCACAGCGCCCTTGCCATCAACAATCCGGTGATCATAGGACAGTGCCAGATACATCATCGGGCGGATCACCACCTGACCGTTGATCGCCATCGGACGGTCCTGGATCTTATGCATGCCAAGAATCCCCGATTGCGGCGGGTTCAGGATCGGCGAGGACATCAGCGAGCCATAGACACCACCGTTCGAAATGGTGAAGGTGCCGCCCTGCATCTCTTCCATCGAGAGCTTGCCGTCACGGGCGCGGCGGCCTTTCTCGGCAATGGCTTTTTCGATAGCAGCAAAGGACATCGCATCCGCATCGTTGATCACCGGAACCACAAGCCCCGTGGGGGTGCCCGCGGCAACCCCCATGTTCACATAGTTCTTGTAAACAATGTCGGTGCCGTCAATCTCGGCATTCACTTCCGGCACTTCTTTCAGCGCGTGGCAGCAGGCCTTGGTGAAGAAGGACATGAAGCCCAGACGCACGCCGTGTTTCTTTTCAAACTCGGCTTTGTATTCGTTGCGCAGCGCCATCACCTCGGTCATGTCCACCTCGTTATAGGTGGTCAACATGGCCGCGGTGTTCTGGCTGTCCTTCAGACGGCGCGCAATGGTCTGACGCAGGCGCGTCATCTTCACGCGCTCTTCACGAGCGGCATTATCAACCGGTGCTTTCACCGCAGCCGGAACAGCTACCGGGGTCGGAGCTGCCGCCGCTTTGGGTGCCGCCATCGCAGCCTGCACATCATGTTTCATCACACGACCGTCACGTCCAGTGCCCTGAACCGACCCGGCAGCCAGACCAGCCTGCGCCATCATCACCTTGGCCGAGGGCGCGTCTTCCACGTCCTTGCCAGAGGCCACGGCGGCCGCCGGGTTCTGGGCCGCGGCAGGGGCTGCAGGGGCTGCCACAGCGCCAGCGCCACCGATCACGGCAAGCTTGGCCGTAGCGTCCACCGTGGAGCCCTCCGGGGCAAGGATCTCGGTCAGCACACCAGCTGCGGGGGCCGGAACCTCAACCGACACTTTGTCGGTTTCCAGCTCGCAGAGCATCTCATCGGCGGCAACCGTGTCACCCACCTGTTTGAACCAGCTGGCAACCGTGGCTTCCGACACGCTTTCGCCAAGGCTCGGCACCATCACATCAACCGATGCGACCGCGTCCGAAGACGCCGCCTGAGCGGGGGCGGCAGCCGCCGGGGCCGAAGCGGCACCCGCGCCTTCGCCGATCGTGGCCAGCAGGGCATCCACCCCAACGGTCACGCCTTCACCGGCGACGATTTCGCCCAGGACACCCGCAGAGGGGGCCGGCACTTCGACCGTCACCTTATCGGTCTCCAGCTCGCAGAGCATTTCATCTGCGGCGACGCTGTCCCCTGGTTTCTTGAACCAGGTGGCTACGGTTGCTTCCGTCACGCTTTCACCCAGGGTGGGCACACGTACTTCAATGCTCATGGGTTAATTCCCTTCCAAGTTCAGCGCGTCATTCACCAGCGCTTCCTGTTGTGCTTTGTGCTGCGAGGCAAGGCCCGTTGCGGGCGAAGCCGAAGCCGGACGACCGGCATAGATCGGGCGGGTATGCTTGGCGCCGATACGCGTCTGCACCCATTCGATATTAGGTTCCACGAAGGTCCAGGCGCCCTGGTTCTTCGGTTCTTCCTGACACCAGACGATTTCGGCGTTCTTGAAGCGCTCCATTTCACGGACCATCGACATGGCCGGGAACGGATAGAATTGCTCAAGTCGCAGAAGATAGATGTCGTCAATGCCGCGGGCATCGCGCTCTTCCAGCAGGTCGTAATAGACCTTGCCCGAACACAGAACCACGCGTTTGATCTTGTCATCAGCCACCAGTTTCGTGTCCGAATTGCCCTTCTGCGCGTCATCCCAGAGGACCCGGTGGAAGCTTGACCCTTCGGTGAAATCCTCAGCGGTTGAGACACACATCTTGTGGCGCAGAAGCGATTTCGGCGTCATCAGGATCAGCGGCTTGCGGTATCCACGGTGCATCTGGCGACGCAGGATGTGGAAATAGTTCGCAGGCGTCGAGCAGTTGGCGACAATCCAGTTGTCCCCGCCACACATCTGCAAGAACCGCTCCAGACGCGCCGAGCTGTGCTCCGGCCCCTGCCCTTCGAAACCATGTGGCAGAAGGACGGTCAGGCCGGACATGCGCAGCCATTTCGCTTCCCCCGATGAGATGAACTGGTCGAACATGATCTGCGCCCCGTTGGCAAAATCGCCAAACTGCGCTTCCCACATCACCAGAGCATTCGGCTCAGCAAGCGAATAGCCATACTCAAAGCCCAGCACCGCATATTCCGACAGCATCGAGTCGATGACCTCGTAATGGGCCTGACCCTCGCGAATGTTGTTCAGCGGATAGTAACGTTCTTCGTTGTCCTGGTTGATCAGGCCTGAATGGCGTTGTGAGAAGGTGCCGCGGGTACAGTCCTGACCGGACAGACGCACCGGGAACCCTTCGGTCAGAAGCGAGCCAAAGGCCAGCGCCTCGGCGGTTGCCCAGTCAAAGCCCTTACCGGTTTCGAACATTTTCGCCTTGGTATCGAGCAGACGTCCCACCGTCTTGTGCAGCGGATACCCTTCAGGTGCCGTCGACAAAGCCTTGCCCACTTCAGCAAAGGTTTCCTGCTTGATCGCCGTCTGACCACGCTGATATTCCTCAGCTTTCTTGTCGAGATGCGACCAGCGGCCATCCAGCCAGTCCGCCTTGTTCGGCTTGAACTCCTTGCCCACTTCGAACTCTTCATTCATGCGGGCCTGGAACGCGGCTTTCATATCTTCGATTTCGCCAGCCGGGATCAGCCCCTCTTTCACAAGGCGATCCGTGTAGACCTGCAGCGTGGTCTGGTGCTTCTTGATCTTCTTGTACATCACCGGGTTAGTGAACATGGGCTCGTCGCCCTCGTTATGACCAAAGCGGCGATAGCAGAAGATATCCAGAACCACGTCCTTGTGGAACTTCTGGCGGAATTCGGTGGCCACCCGTGCGGCATGCACCACGGCTTCGGGGTCATCGCCATTCACGTGGAAAATCGGGGCTTCCACCATCAGGGCGATGTCAGTCGGATAGGGGCTTGACCGCGAGAAGTGCGGCGCAGTGGTAAAGCCGATCTGGTTGTTCACCACGATATGCATGGTGCCGCCAGTCTTGTGACCGACAAGACCCGACAGGCCGAAACATTCCGCCACAACACCCTGACCTGCGAAGGCGGCATCGCCATGCAGAAGGATCGGCAGAACCTGCATGCGGTCCTTGTCGCCCAGCTGTTCCTGCTTGGCGCGGGCCTTGCCCAGAACCACCGGGTTCACAGCCTCAAGGTGCGAGGGGTTGGCGGTCAGGCTGAGGTGCACATTGTTGCCGTCAAATTCACGGTCCGAGCTGGCGCCCAGGTGGTATTTCACGTCCCCCGAGCCATCAACCTCTTCCGGTTTGAAGCTGCCGCCCTGAAATTCGTTGAAAATCGCGCGATAGGGTTTCTGCATCACATTGGCGAGCACCGACAGACGACCGCGGTGCGGCATGCCGATGATGATGTCCTTCACGCCCAGCGCACCGCCGCGTTTGATGATCTGTTCCATGGCGGGGATCAGCGCCTCGCCCCCGTCCAGACCAAAGCGTTTGGTGCCCATGTATTTCACATGCAGGAATTTCTCGAACCCCTCGGCCTCGACCAGCTTGTTCAGGATCGCACGGCGCCCCTCGCGGGTGAAGGTGATTTCCTTGTCGAACCCCTCAATCCGCTCTTTCAGCCAGGCGGCCTGCTCCGGATCCGAAATATGCATGTATTGCAGAGCGAACGTGCCGCAATAGGTGCGTTTCACGATCTCGACAATCTGGCGCATCGAGGCGATTTCCAGCCCCAGCACGTTGTCGATGAAAATCGGCCGGTCCATGTCGGCATCAGAGAACCCGTAGGATGCCGGGTTCAGCTCGGGATGGTTCGTCGCCTCGCGCATGCCAAGCGGATCAAGGTCGGCAGCCAGGTGGCCACGGATCCGGTAGGCGCGGATGATCATCAGCGCGCGGATACTGTCCAGCACCGCCTGTTTGATCGCCTGATCAGAGACCTGAATGCCCTTTTCGGCAGCCTTGTCGGCAATTTTCTTGCCCGCAGCCTTGCCATCCTTGGCAGTCTCCTCATCCGGCCACATGCCATCAAGGCTGTGCACCAGATCACCGGTCGGTGTCGGCGGCCAGTCAGTGCGCGCCCAGCTGGGCCCTTCGGCCTCGGCAATGGCGTCCTGACCATCGTCCCCCATTTCGGCAAAAAACGCAGCCCAGGCTGCGTCGACCGCCGAAGGGTCCTTGGCATATTGCGCGTAAAGCTGTTCCAGATACTCGGCGTTATGGCCTTGCATAAAGCTGGAGGCATGGAAGATGTCGTTGGGGCTTTGATCCGTCATGGGTGTCGGTCTCAACTGAAATTGGAATGCAGGCGCCCGGACCATACCGGACGCCTGCGTTTTAAATGTTTATTTGCCAATGGCTTCCAGAACGGCCTCGCCCAGCGTTGCCGGGCTGTCGGCCACCACAATGCCAGCCGCACGCATGGCTTCGATCTTGTCTTCGGCGCCACCTTTGCCGCCGGCAACAATCGCACCGGCATGGCCCATGCGACGGCCCGGAGGGGCGGTGCGGCCAGCAATAAAGCCTGCAACCGGCTTCCAGCGGCCTTTTTTCTTCTGTTCGGCCAGGAATTCAGCAGCTTCTTCTTCTGCCGAGCCACCGATTTCACCGATCATGATGATCGATTGGGTTTCCGGATCATCCAGGAACATGTCCAGCACGTCGATATGCTCGGTGCCCTTGATGGGGTCACCACCGATACCAACTGCGGTCGACTGGCCCAGACCAATGTCAGAGGTCTGTTTCACAGCCTCATAGGTCAGGGTGCCGGAGCGCGATACAACGCCAACCGAGCCACGTTTGTGGATGTGGCCGGGCATGATGCCGATTTTGCACGCATCAGGCGTGATCACGCCGGGGCAGTTCGGGCCAATGAGGCGCGATTTAGACCCTTCAAGCGCGCGCTGCACGCCCATCATGTCCAGAACCGGAATGCCTTCGGTGATGCAGACAATCAGCTCCATCTCCGCATCAATCGCTTCGAGGATCGAGTCGGCCGCGAAGGGCGGCGGCACATAGATCACCGATGCGTTGGCTTCGGTCTTGGCTTTCGCCTCGTGGACCGAGTTGAAAACGGGCAGGTTCAGATGCTCCATGCCACCTTTGCCCGGCGTCACACCGCCGACCATTTTGGTGCCATAGGCAATCGCCTGTTCCGAGTGGAAGGTACCCTGCGAGCCGGTGAAGCCCTGACAGATGACCTTGGTATTTTCGTCAATGAGGACTGCCATGTGGTAGTCTCCTTGTTAGTTGCTAAACACCACGAGCGCTTCACCGCCACGTGTGTCGAATTTGTAAGTGTAGGCTTTGCCATTGATCGAAGCATTCACCATGTTGCGATTGCCCTTAACGCCGACCGCCTCATAAAACTCGGCCTTCAATGCCAAGGGATCAGCCACGTCCGAGGTCGTGACCGCGCACTCAAACGCATTAGAAGTGGCAACATTGACCTGTACGGTCTGATCAAGCGCAGGGTTGAACAGCAATTGCCCACCAATGATCTCGGACACCTGGGCATCTGATGACCCCAAACCGCCGGAAAACCCTATCTGTTGCGCAGCCTGAACAATCCCAGAAGGATTTCCCAGTTGGGCGTTGCAGGTTTGCATGAAGGTAGAGACCACGGAACTTGGCGCGCGCGATGAAGACTCAGCGGGTTGGACTGGCGCAGCAGCACTTTCATTTGCTCCATCCACTACCGGTTCACCAGACATGAAAGCCTGATACTGCTCGACGGTCATATTGCGCGCCTCTTCCGGGACTGGAAATCTCTTAACAGCCGAGCTGTTGTGGCTCGGAGAGACAACCGCCCCTGAGCAGCCGGCCAGGGCGAAGGCCACACCTGCACACAAGTACTTGTACGACATCATTCGATCTAGCCCTTCACCGCTTTCACGATTTTCTCTGCGCCGTCCGACAGGTTGTCGGCTGCGATCACGTCAACGTCTGAGTTGTTGATGATCTCTTTCCCGGCTTCCACGTTGGTGCCTTCCAGACGCACGACCAGCGGAACCTGCAGGCCCACTTCTTTCACGGCTGCTACCACGCCTTCGGCGATGACGTCACAGCGCATGATGCCGCCGAAGATGTTCACGAGGATGCCTTTGACGTTGGGATCCGAGGTGATGATCTTGAAGGCTTCGGTCACTTTCTCTTTGGTGGCGCCGCCACCTACGTCCAGGAAGTTGGCCGGTTCAGCACCGTAGAGCTTGATGATGTCCATGGTGGCCATTGCCAGGCCAGCGCCGTTCACCATGCAGCCGATCTCACCGTCCAGAGCGATGTAGTTCAGGTCGTATTTCGACGCTTCCAGCTCTTTCGGGTCTTCTTCGGTGGTGTCGCGCAGCTCGGCAATATCCGGGTGGCGATAGACAGCGTTGCCGTCAAAGCCAACCTTGGCGTCGAGCACCTTGAGGTCGCCGCCTTCGGCCACGATCAGCGGGTTGATCTCCAGCATCTCCATGTCTTTCTCAACGAAAGCTTTGTAGAGCTGACCCATCAGTTTCACGCACTGCTTGATCTGAGCGCCTTCAAGGCCCAGCGCAAACGCGATGCGGCGGCCGTGGAAGCCTTGGTAACCGGTTGCCGGATCCACCGAGAAGGACAGGATCTTTTCCGGGGTCGCCGCAGCCACCTCTTCAATGTCCATGCCGCCTTCGGTCGAGCAGACGAACGAAATGCGCGAGGTCTGACGGTCGACCAGCAGAGCGAGATACAGTTCACGCTCGATGCCGGAACCGGCTTCGATATAGATGCGGTTGACTTGCTTGCCGGCCGGGCCGGTCTGGTGGGTCACAAGGGTGCGGCCCAGCATCTTCTTGGCTTCTTCGGCGGCTTCTTCCACCGATTTGGTCAGGCGCACACCGCCTTTTTCGCCAGCGTCAGCTTCCTTGAAGGAACCTTTGCCGCGGCCACCTGCGTGAATTTGGGCTTTGACCACCCAAAGCGGGCCATCGAGTTCACCTGCGGCGGTCTTGGCATCTTCTGCTTTCAATACGGCGCGACCCTCGGAAACGGGGGCACCGTAGGATTTCAGAAGGGCCTTCGCCTGGTATTCATGAATGTTCATGAAATCATCCTATCCAGTTGGTCCAGTGTGTTCCCGGTCAGAATGCACAACAGAACATGTAAAGAAACGATTTTTGACGGGGAAATGGGTTTTTTCGGTATTTTTTTCTCATTTGTGATCACACCCCCAAAACCTGTGATCACAAATTGGAGATGCCGCATATTGCCCTGAAAATGTCGCTGCTTCTGTCCGAAAGATCGTAAATCACCCAAAATCAGCAACTTCTGGGAAGAAACCCACAAATCTGGTGCGAATCCCTTTCTCAATTGGCTTCTCACCTCGGGCTGGATAGAGTGCAAGCAAGATCATTACCTGCGAGTTCCCTTTTGCCCGAAACACCTTGTCCAAGCTGGTCCGTTGTGTCCACCGTGCGCGAACCACTCCCGCTGGTTCTTGCCTTTGCCTGTCATCACCTCTCGCTTGGGGCACATCAGGTTCACCTCTATTTCGACAATCCACAGGACCCGGCGGCGGATCTGCTTGAGACCCTTGATGGCGTCGAGGTCACCCGTTGCGATCCCACCCACTGGGCCAGATTGAACAATGGCACCGTCCCGCCGCTGCAGACCGGGCGACAGGCGCTGAACGCAAACGATGCCAAGCACAGAAGCAAAGCAGATCTGATCCTGCATATTGATGCGGACGAATTTCTTTGGGCACCGGACGACGCGATGGCGCAGGATTTCAGCTTTCAAACACCCTGGCTGAAAATTCCCAATCTGGAACGGTGCTGGGGGCCTGTCCACCACCCCGCTCAGACCTATGGCCTGTTCGGAGGGATGCTGCGCGGCGCGATCAAGGATCGTGATCTGGCCCGAGACATCTATGGGGCCAGCAACCGGTTCATGTCCGGCGGCATGGGTGGGCATAGCAGCGGAAAGACCCTGACCCCGCGCAAAGGGGACGGGTTTATTGCCATCCACAAGGCCAAGACAAAACGCGGGGGGGATGTGCTGCCTCACGAAACGGCGCAGCATCTGCGGATCTTGCATTTTGACGGTATCACGCCGCTGCACTGGGCCTATAAATCGCTGAAATATGTCGAACGCACCAACCATTGGAACATGCTGTTAAACAATGCGCGCAAATGCAATGTGATGGCAATCAATGGTGCGGAAGATCCCCTGGCCGAGGCGCTTCTGATTTATGATGAGCTGTTTTGCCTGAACGGCTGGCAGGCACGACAATTGTCAAAGCGCGGCAAGCTGTTTGAGATGGCGATTGATCCCTTGGCGTCCATTGCCAAGATCGCCCCCGGGCTTGGGGTCGACCTCACCACCAGCGGGTTCGACGCCAGTCTTCGAACAGAGGCCAAAACGCTGGCAAAGCGGATCCGAGAACGCAACCTCTGACAGCCCCCGATCTCCATGAAACGCAAAAAGCCGGTGCAGATGCACCGGCTTTTCTTTTTCCTCTCAACGGCTTGGATTAAGCCAGCGAGGGGTCGATTTCTTTACAGGCAGAGACAAGGCCCTTCACCGCGTCAACCGACTTGTCGAACATGGCTTGCTCTTCTTTGTTCAGCTCGATGTCGATGACTTTCTCGATGCCATTTGCGCCGATGATGGTCGGAACGCCCACATAGAAGCCGTCAAGACCGTAAGCACCGTCAACATAAGCCGCGCAAGGCAGCAGGCGTTTCTGGTCGTTCAAGTAAGCCTGAGCCATTTCGATCGCCGAAGCAGCCGGGGCATAGTAAGCCGAACCGGTTTTCAGCAGGCCAACGATCTCGGCGCCACCGTCACGGGTGCGTTGAACGATGGCGTCCAGTTTCTCTTGGCTGGTCCAGCCCATTTTCACCAGATCCGGCAGCGGGATGCCGCCAACGGTCGAGTAACGGGTCAGCGGCACCATGGTGTCTCCGTGGCCGCCCAGAACGAACGCGGTCACGTCACGCATCGACACGTCGAATTCCACCGACAGGAAGTGACGGAAGCGCGCCGAGTCCAGAACGCCAGCCATGCCGACCACTTTCTCATGCGGCAAGCCCGAGAACTCGCGCAGCGCCCAAACCATGGCGTCCAGCGGGTTGGTGATGCAGATCACAAAAGCGTTCGGGGCGTGCTGGGCAATGCCTTCACCCACCGATTTCATGACTTTCAGGTTGATCCCCAGAAGGTCGTCACGCGACATGCCCGGTTTGCGCGGCACACCGGCGGTCACGATGCAGACATCAGCACCAGCAATATCGGCATAATCGGTGGTGCCGGACAGGGCAGCGTCAAAACCTTCAACCGGGCCGCTTTCCGCGATGTCCAGTGCCTTGCCCTGCGGGATACCGTCGGCGATGTCGAAAAGGACAACGTCGCCCATTTCTTTCAGAGCTGCGAGGTGGGCCAGGGTGCCACCGATCATACCCGAACCGATGAGGGCAATTTTGGGTCGTGCCATGAGAATGATCTCCATCCATTGAAATTTGACGCTATGCCTAGTCGCAATGTCGCTTTCACGCAAGGGCGCTGCGATGCGGCATATCTTGGAGGTTGCGTAGAGCAAGATGACACGATAGCGCTAAAGCGACTTAAAACATGCAGTTTGCACCGAACCTATGCCGGAAATTCTGGATTTCACATTCTTTGCCTTCGCGATCCCGGCCGTGCTGTTTGCAGGCATTTCCAAGGGGGGATTTGGCTCGGGTGCTGCCTTTGCGGCAACCCCACTGCTTGCGCTGATTCTTGAGCCAGGCGCTGCAATTGGCCTGATGCTGCCGCTGTTGATGTTGATGGATGTGACCGCCCTGCGACCCTATTGGGGCAAATGGGACGGAGATGCGGCCAAGACGCTGATCCTCGGCGCGCTGCCCGGCGTGGCATTGGGGGCGGTGCTGTATTCCATCGCCAATGCGGATCTGTTTCGCCTGCTGATCGGACTGATTGCGGTGGGGTTTGTTGCCTTCCAGATTGCCCGAGGCCGGGGGTGGATCCCGCCTGCGGCGCACCCGATGAGTAAGGGGCCGGGCTTGTTCTGGGGCATTTTGGCGGGGCTGACCAGCTTCATCAGCCACGCGGGAGGACCACCTGCGGCGGTGTTCCTGCTGTCGCGCCGCCTTGACAAGCTGAGGTTTCAGGCCACCACGGTGATCGTCTTTTGGGCGATCAACGGGATGAAATTCATCCCCTATGCGGCCCTTGGCATCTTTTCATGGCAAACGATCAAGGCCGATCTGTTCCTTGCCCCCTTTGCGGTCGCGGGCATCTGGGCGGGGGTAAAGCTGCACCATTTGATGCCCGAGCAGTGGTTTTTCCGACTGACCTATGCGTTCCTGCTGATAACCGGCACCAAGCTGATCTGGGAAGGGCTGACCTGAAGGTGGCAGTCAGCCCCGCCGTCAGGCGGGTTCCCCCAGCATGGCCGGGGTCAGTTCTTCGTTCAGCGCCTCAAAGCTGCGACCTGCAGCCACCAGGCAGGTGATCCCCTGCGGATTGGTCACGGTAATAGTCCAGCTGCCACTTTCCGCAGAGGCAAACACTTCGACCACCGTATTATTTGTCGCCAGACCGATCGACTGCCTGGTCTCGCCATAAGTTTCCGTCAAGCGTTCCACCACCGCCAATCGCGGCGCACAGTTGCGCCCCTGAGCATAGGCATTCTGTATCGACAGGAGCAGCGCCCCCGACACCAGCGCCAAGGCCAGGATCCGTTGTTTCAACAAAAGGTTCATGTGTCTTCCCTTTCATACAGGGGCACTGCACCGGGCCATCCGGGTTACGGCGATACAGATCCCAAGTCCGATCAGGTGCCGAGCTGCATCCCGTGTCACCTGGGTGACATCGGTGGCCGACCACGGGCCCTCCCGTCGCTCGGCGGGTCCAATCAGCCTGCGCCTCAAGCCCGAAGAACTGGTTAACGCGCCGCACTTTGGCCCCGGCGGGCAGGGCATCGCGCAGAAATTCTGCAATGCAGCAAATCTACCCTTGCGAAATGCTGCGCAATCGCGATGCTGTGCGCAAGAATATTGCGGAGAACCAGAATCATGTCTCACCGTCCCTACCGGTCCGTCCTCTACATTCCCGGCTCGAAAGAACGCGCTTTGGAAAAGGCGCGTGGCCTGGCCTGCGATGCGATCATTTTCGACCTCGAAGACGCCGTTGCCCCCGATGCCAAGGTCGAGGCCCGCGCCACTCTGCGCGCCGAACTCGACAAGGGCGGATATGGCAACCGTGCCAAGATTGTTCGCATCAACGGGTTTGATACCGAATGGGGCAAAGAGGATGTGGCGGCCATGGTGGGCGCGGATATCGACGCCATCCTGATGCCGAAAGTGGGCTCAGCCGCGCAGCTCGATGACCTGGCCGCGCTGATCCCTGACGTGGATCTCTGGGCAATGATGGAAACTCCGATGGGGATGCTGAATGCTGCCGAAATTGCAGCCCATCCGCGCCTGAAGGGGTTTGTCATGGGCACCAATGATCTGGCCAAGGAGTTGAACACCCGGTTCCGTGCCGACCGCCTGCCGATGATGGGCGGGCTGCATATGTGCCTGATCGCGGCCAAGGCCTATGATGTTGTGATCATTGACGGCGTCTACAACGCTTTCAAGGACGAAGACGGTCTGCGGGCCGAATGTGACCAGGGGCGCGATATGGGCATGGATGGCAAAACGCTGATCCACCCGGCCCAACTGGCTGTCGCCAACGACGCCTTTGCGCCTTCTGACGCGGAAATTGACCTCGCCCAGCGCCAGATTGCCGCTTTTGAAGAGGCCGAAGCCTCGGGGCAGGGCGTTGCGGTTGTGGATGGTAAAATCGTCGAAAACCTGCATGTTATGACGGCAAAAGGTATTCTTGCCAAAGCCGAGGCGATCAAGGCGCTGGAGGGCTGAGGCCCAACACGTTCGGAGACCCACCATGACCCTTCTCATCCTCGGCCTCGCCCTGTGGTATATCGGCCATTTCTGGAAACGCGCCCTGCCCGGGCGCCATGCCGCCATGGGCGAGAAGGCCAAAGCTGTGTCCGCCGGGATCATTCTGGCGGGCGTGGTCGTAATGGTGATCGGCTACAAGGCATGGGAAAGCTATGACCTGTTTGCCTATCCGACCTTCTTCAAACATATCAACAATCTGGCCGTGCTCATCGCCATTTACCTGATGAGCCCCGGCCCGTCGAAAGGCGCAATCCTCTACAAGATGCGCCACCCGATGCTGACGGGCATGATCGTTTGGGCGGTGGCGCATATGATGGTGAACCCTGACCCGGCCTCTTACGTGCTGTTTGGCGGCTTGACCGTCTGGGCAATGGCCGAGATGAAGGTGATCAATGCGGCGGACCCCAACTGGACCCCGAACCCGAAAGGCAGCATTGCCAAGGACGCGATGTTCCTTGTGGCCTCGGTGATCTTGCTTGCGGTGATCGGATATATACACGGGCTGATCGGCCCTGCGCCTTTTGGGGCGTGACCTCAAATCTAGGAGATGAAAGATGGCCAAAACCAATCCGGGCCGCTTCTTTGAAGACTATAAACTGGGCGACGAGATTGCCCACGCGGTGCCCCGCACCGTGGCCGAAGGGGAACGCGCCCTTTACCACGCTTTGTATCCGGCCCGTCACGCGCTTTACTCCTCGGACGAATTTGCCGGGGCCTGTGGACTGGAAGGGTCGCCGCTGGATGATCTGATTGCCTTTCACGTTGTCTTTGGAAAAACCGTGCCGGATATTTCGCTGAACGCGGTGGCCAATCTGGGCTACGCTGAAGGCCGCTGGCTGAAACCGGTTTATCCGGGCGACACGCTGCGTTCGATGTCCAAGGTGATCGGCCTGAAGGAAAACTCCAATGGCAAATCCGGCGTGGTCTGGGTGCACACGGTGGGCATCAACCAGACCGGCGAGGCCGTGCTGGAATATGTGCGCTGGGTCATGGTGCGCAAAGGCAATCTGGAAGCCCCTGCCCCGAAAACCGTGATCCCGGAGCTGAAACAGGTTCTGGGCGTCGAAGACCTTGTCATCCCGGAGGGGTTGTCCTTTGAGGATTACGATTTCACCCTTGCAGGTGAGCCGCATCGCTGGGGCGACTACGAGATCGGTGAGAAAATTGATCATGTGGACGGCGTCACCGTGGAGGAAGCCGAGCACATGATGGCGACCCGCCTGTGGCAGAATACTGCCAAAGTGCATTTTGACGCCACCTTCCGTCCGGATGGACTGCGGCTGATCTATGGGGGGCATGTGATTTCCATGGCCCGTGCGTTGTCCTTCAACGGGCTTGCCAACGCGCAGATGATTGTCGGTCTCAATGGCGGCGCCCATGCCAACCCCTGCTTCTCGGGCGATACGATCCGAGCGTGGTCAGAGGTTCTCGACAAGGCAGAAACCGGGGTGCCGGGCGTTGGGGCCATTCGCCTGCGCCTTGTCGCGGTCAAACATGGCGCAGAGGCATTTGCGCTGAAAGGTGACGATGGCAAATACCTGCCCGATGTCATGTTGGATCTTGATTACTGGGCCCTGATGCCGATGTAATTTGAGGGAACCAACCTTCAACAGCGCCACCGTTACGGCTCAGATCCGTCCTGCGGTGGCGCAAAAATGGTGGCATAGTCCTGTGTGCTACGGCATACATTAACCAACTCTTTCCATCAGAATTACGGCACGCCAATTCGTGATCACAAAATATTTTTTTGTGATCACAGACGTGTTTTTTCGCATCTGTTAGCGCAAATTACGCATTTTTATCCCGAGTCAAGACGTGACTCTGTGCCGCAAAAGGGTCTATTCCTGTCGCAAAGGGTTTTTGCCGGACCCGTTCACCCCGTCTGGCAGAAACTTTCCAAGACCACGCGCGCTTAGGATTTGACGCCCCTGCGGCCCGACCTCCAGAGCGCATCAAAGTCGCAACAGATCAAGAGGAGGCCGCCATGGCCGATGTGAACAGAGGCAACCGCCCTCTTTCCCCACACTTGCAGATTTACCGTCCGCAGCTGACCTCCATCTCCTCCATTTTTGCCCGCATCACCGGCGTGGCACTTCTGGGTGGCGCCGTATTGGTCGCCTGGTGGTTTTTCGCAGCCGCAATGGGGCCGGGCTATTATGATTTCGTGAACGGTCTGATGACCTCGTTCATTGGCGATCTGGTCATGTTCATGGCGCTCTGGGCGCTGTGTTACCACGCACTGTCCGGCCTGCGTCACCTGATCTGGGATATCGGTATCGGACTTGATATCGAAACCGCCGAGAAAATGGGCCTCGCTGTGATCGGTGGCTCTGTTGTGCTGGCGATCCTCGTCGCAGTGATTATCTGAGAAGGAACCCGACATGCAGTTTCTGACTGACCGCAAACGCGCCGTTGGCAAAGGTTCTTCCGGATCCGGAACAGATCATTTCTGGGGCCAGGCGATTTCGGCCCTTGGCCTGCTGGTGCTGATGCCCCTTTTCGCACTGACCTTCGGCCACGCGCTTGGCATGGGCTATGAAGAGGCTCTTGCCTATTATCAACGCCCCTTCCCCGCCATCATCGCCGCGATGACCATCGTCACCGCCATGGTCCATTTCCGTCACGGAATTCAGGTCGTGATCGAGGATTACTCGCGCGGGGTGACCAAAAAAGTGCTGGTGGCCGGTTGCACCGCCATCTCCTACACCATCATCGCCACGGCCCTTTATGGCCTTGGCCGCATTGCATTTTAAGACCGGAGCACCCCAATGGCAGCTTACGAATACGAAACCCACGAATATGACGTGGTCGTGGTCGGTGCCGGTGGCGCCGGTCTGCGCGCAACCCTCGGCATGGCAGAACAAGGCCTGCGCACCGCTTGTGTGACCAAAGTTTTCCCCACCCGTAGCCACACTGTGGCCGCACAGGGTGGCATCGCCGCATCGCTTTCCAACATGGGCCCGGACAACTGGCAGTGGCACATGTATGACACGGTGAAAGGCTCTGACTGGCTGGGTGACACCGATGCAATGGAATATCTGGCCCGCGAAGCGCCCAAGGCGGTTTACGAGCTGGAACATTACGGTGTGCCGTTCTCGCGCACCGAAGAAGGTAAGATTTACCAACGTCCGTTTGGCGGCCACACCACCGAGTTTGGTGAAGGCCCCCCCGTGCAACGGACCTGTGCTGCTGCCGACCGCACCGGTCACGCGATCCTGCACACGCTTTACGGCCAGTCGGTCAAGAACAACGCCGAGTTTTACATCGAATACTTTGCCATCGACCTGCTGATGTCGGACGATGGTCAGTGTCAGGGTGTGGTGTGCTGGAAGCTCGATGACGGCACCTTCCATGTCTTCAAGGCGAAGATGGTGGTCCTGGCGACCGGCGGTTACGGCCGCGCCTATTTCTCGGCCACGTCGGCCCATACCTGCACCGGCGACGGTGGCGGCATGGTGATGCGTGCTGGCCTGCCGATGCAGGACCTTGAGTTTGTGCAGTTCCACCCGACCGGCATCTACGGCTCTGGCTGTCTGATCACCGAGGGGGCACGCGGCGAAGGCGGCTACCTCGTGAACAGCGAAGGCGAGCGATTCATGGAGCGTTACGCGCCCCAGTATAAAGACCTCGCCCCGCGCGATTACGTGTCGCGGTCCATGACCATGGAGATCCGCGAAGGCCGTGGCGTGGGCAAAGATGGCGATCACATCTTCCTGCATCTCGACCACCTGCCCGCCGAAGCACTGGCCGAACGCCTGCCGGGCATTTCGGAAAGCGCCAAGATCTTTGCAGG
Organism: Aliiroseovarius crassostreae; assembly: GCF_001307765.1. GTDB lineage: Bacteria > Pseudomonadota > Alphaproteobacteria > Rhodobacterales > Rhodobacteraceae > Aliiroseovarius > Aliiroseovarius crassostreae. Next base: position 584,850 of record NZ_LKBA01000004.1, on the reverse strand, counting down.
CGTGGATGTGAACAAGGAACCGATCCCGGTTCTGCCCACCGTTCACTACAACATGGGCGGCATCCCGACCAACTATTGGGGCGAAGTGCTGAACCCGACCGCAGAAGATCCGACCGCTGTTGTGCCGGGACTGATGGCGGCAGGTGAAGCAGGCTGTGCGTCTGTGCACGGGGCAAACCGCCTCGGTTCCAACTCGCTGATTGACCTCGTGGTGTTTGGCCGCGCGGCTGCGATCCGGGCCGGTAAAGTGGTGGACAAGAACGCCGCACATCCTGAGCTGAACACCGGCGCCGTCGACAAGATCTTTGAACGGTTTGACGGCCTGCGCTATGCAAAAGGCGCGATCCCAACCGCCGACCTGCGTCTGGAAATGCAGAAAACCATGCAACGCGACGCGGCCGTCTTCCGCACCGCGAAAACCATGGCTGAAGGCGTTGAAGCGATGACCGAGATTGCCGGCAAGATGGGCGACCTGAAGGTCACCGATACCTCGCTGGTCTGGAACTCGGATCTGATGGAAACGCTGGAACTCACCAACCTGATGCCGTCAGCCATCTCGACCATCGTGTCGGCCGAAGCCCGCAAGGAAAGCCGCGGCGCCCACGCGCATGAGGATTTCCCGGATCGGGACGATGAAAACTGGCGTGTTCACACCATTTCACGCATCGACGAGACCGGCACCAAAGTGGACCTGTCCTACCGCCCCGTGATTGTGGATCCGCTGACCACCGAAGCCGAAGGCGGCATCAATCTCAAGAAAATCGCGCCCAAAGCGCGGACGTTCTAAGGAGGACGCCAGATGGTACAATTCAAGCTCCCCAAGAACTCGACCGTTCGCGTCGGCAAAACCTGGCCCAAGCCCGAAGGCGCCACCAATGTCCGCAAATTCCAGATCTATCGCTGGAACCCGGATGATGGCGAAAACCCGCGGGTGGACAGCTATTTCGTCAATATGGACGAATGCGGTCCGATGGTTCTGGACGCGCTGATCAAGATCAAGAACGAGATTGATCCGACGCTCACCTTCCGCCGCTCCTGCCGCGAAGGGATCTGTGGGTCTTGCGCGATGAACATCGACGGGATCAACACGCTGGCCTGTATTTACGGGATGGATGAGATCAAGGGCGACGTGAAGATCTATCCGCTGCCGCATATGCCGGTGGTGAAAGACCTGATCCCGGATCTGACGCATTTCTATGCGCAGCACGCTTCGATCATGCCGTGGCTGGAAACCAAGACCAACCGCCCGGCAAAAGAGTGGAAACAGTCGATTGAGGACCGCAAGAAACTCGATGGCCTCTATGAATGCGTCATGTGCGCCAGCTGCTCAACCTCGTGCCCGAGCTACTGGTGGAACGGTGATCGCTACCTCGGACCGGCCGCGCTGCTGCACGCCTATCGCTGGCTGATCGACTCGCGCGATGAAGCCACCGGCGAGCGTCTGGACAATCTGGAAGATCCGTTCAAGCTTTACCGCTGCCACACCATCATGAACTGCGCCAAGACCTGCCCGAAAGGCCTGAACCCGGCCAAGGCCATTGCGTCGATCAAGAAAATGATGGTGGAACGCCATCTGTAAGCAGGTATAGGATATGGGTGATCTCATCTACGCAATCACATTGGCCGCCCTTGCCGGGGCGGCCATTCCTTTTGGGGCGTGGCTTGCCCGGTTCGACCAGATTCTGCCTGGCACGATCCGCAATCAGGCCAATCACTGGATCATGGCCTTCGGGGCTGGTGCCCTTCTGTCGGCAATCGCCTTGATCCTTGTTCCCGAAGGCCTGTCACGCCTCCCGGGGCCGCCTGCCCTGTTGCTTTTCCTACTAGGGGCTCTGGTCGCATTACTCGCGGATATGGCCCTTGCACGAAGGGGGGGCTCCAAAGCTCAGTTCATGGCTATGCTGATGGATTTTATTCCAGAATCCCTCGCCCTCGGCGCCATTTTGACTGCTGATCCAAAAGTGGCTGCATTGCTCGCCTGCGTGATTGGTGCCCAGAATCTACCGGAAGGTTTCAACGCAGACCGCGAGCTGGCAGCCGGCTCAGTGCCACGTCATAGGCGACTGATCCTTTTTGCAGCACTTGTGCCACTTGGCCCCCTTGCCGCTCTCACAGGGCATCAGTTCCTGGCAGATCTTCCCACTGTTCTTGGCGCATTGATGCTGTTTTCGGCGGGCGGCATCCTTTACCTGATATTTCAAGATATTGCCCCGCAAGTTTCCGTCAAACACAGCTGGTCCCCACCTCTGGGGGCAATCTTGGGTTTTGCATTTGGGTTGGCAGGGCATATCCTAACGTCATAGAAGGATATTCAGGGACACCACCCGACGCCCCCTTGTTGACGTGAAAGTCTGCACCGTGGACAAGATCTGGTCCGGCCTCAAGCTCGTCATCCGCAAGGAACACCGCGCGGCCCACGTTTGACCCTCATTTTCTGGACATAAATATCCTGAAGCGTTTCGGTTTTAACCCGGTCACAGGGGGAAACCGAAACGCAGCGCGCGTTACCAATGTTGCAGGCGTTTGGTAACAAACTTATGCTGCAAGCTTGTCCCAAACGCTTTGGGTGAGGACTCACTCAAAGAGTGGGTCCGAGGGGCAAAGCCCCTGACAGGCTCACGCAGTGAGCCACCCAAGCCTGCCCACCCTCAGGGAGAAAAGGCGCGGGAGCACCCATCAGTCCCGAGAGCGCAAAACCTGTGCCGGTCGCACGGATAACGGACGCCACGCATAAAACAGCCCAGCCAGGATTGTCGCGATGATTCCCCCGACAACAATGGCAATGGCCGAAACCGGCTCAAAAACATAGTCGTTTTCCATAATATAATGGGTCACAGCCCAGCCCGCGACGCCACCAGCAATCACGGCCACGCCCCCAGCAGCGGCCCCCAGCACGGCAGATCGCAGCGCAAAGTTCATCAGGATTTCAGCCCGTGTGGCGCCCAGTGTCTTCAGGACCGCCGCCTCGTAGGTTCGCACACGCTCGCCCGCGGCTGCGGCACCGATCAACACCACAAACCCCGTCACCAAAGTGGCCAGCGCCCCATATGTGACGGCGGCGGCCACCTGCCCCATCAGGCCCGAGATACGGGTGATGGCGTCCCTCACCGAAATAAGCGTGATATTCGGGAAATTCCGGCCCAGATCACGCAAGATGGCAGGCTCGGCCTCCGGCTCCGCATAGATCGTCGCAAGCCAGGTATGGGGCGCACCGGTCAATGCAGATGGGTTCATGGTCAGAACAAACCCCATACCAGCTTGTGAAAAATCCACTTCGCGCAGGCTGGTGATCTCCCCCGTGATGTCCCGGCCCAGAATATTCATGGTCACGCTGTCCCCCAGTCCAATCCCCATCTCCTCGGCCTCCTCTGCGGCAAAGGAAATCTGCGGCGGGCCCTGGTAATCCTCGGGCCACCATTCCCCCGCCACAACATGGGTGCGGGTGGGCTTGGCCGAATAGGTCAGCGCACGATCCCCTTGCACCACCCAATGATTGCCCGCGACCTCCTGCGCGGGCTGGCCATTGATGCTGGTCATCACCCCTCGCAGCATCGGCGCGGTATCGACCCGCGACACGCCTTCATCCGCATTCAGTCGCGCCAGAACGCCCTCGATCTGATCAGGCTGGATATCAACCACAAAAAAGCTTGGCGCTACGGCGGGCAGGTCACGCGCAATCGCGCCACGCAGGTTGTTGTCGATCTGCCCCACAGCGGCGAGCACCGAAAGCCCCAGTCCAAGGGAGAGCACCACCGCACCGGCCTCTCCACCCGGCCCCCCCACGGCGCTGAGGGCCATACGCGGGATCGGGCGCCCTCGCAGGCCTGGCAGATGCCCAAGCCAGCGGGCCAGATGCCGGATCCCCAGCCCGGTCAGGGCGAGCGCCGCAAAGGCCCCGGCAACACCGACAAACGTCCAGAGCGCCAGTTCAAACATGCCCGACAGGAGTGCTGCTAGAAAGACTAGGATCACCAGCACGGCAAGGGTCATCAGCACATACACGAGACGGGGCCAGCGCGCGCGCCCAAGGGCCGCATCGCGAAACAGAGAGGCTGGCTGCACGTCTTCTGTCTGTGCCAGCGGCCAAAGCGTGAAGAGAAGCGTTGCCAGCGCGCCATAGATGGCGGCCTCAATCAAGGGGCTGGCATAAACGGAAACGGCTGCCTCAATGGGCAAGGCCGCTGCGATAACAGGGGCAAGCACAAGCGGAATGGCCGCCCCAATCGCGAGCCCGATCACCAGCCCCAGCATGGTCAGAACCGCAATCTGCATGAAGTAACTGAAGAAAATCACCCGCCGCGTGGCACCCAGCGCGCGCAGAATGGCAATGGTTTCTGTCTTGCCGTCAAGATAGGCCCTGACGGCTGCGGAAATTCCGACACCTCCAACCGCCAGACCGGCAAGCCCGACCAGAACAAGGAACGAGGAGAGACGCTCGATGAACCGGCTGATCCCAGGCGCGCCATCGCGCGCATCCTGCCAGCGCGCACCTGTTTGCGCGAGCTGCGCCATGACGCTGGATTTGATCTCTGTCAGATCGCGCCCTTCGTCCAGACGCAACCGGTATTCGCTGTCAAATAAGGTGCCCTGCGCGAGCATTCCCAGGCGCGTCAGATCCTCGCGTGCAACCAGTGTGCGTGGCCCAAGACCAAACCCGCCGGTGGCATTGTCTGGCTCGCTGACCAGCTCTGCCATCAGAACAAATCGGTTGCCCCCCAGCGCAAACTCCTGACCGACCCCCAGCCCCAATCGGTCCATCAGCAGGTCATCCATCACCGCGCCGGGCAGGCCGCCTTTGCCCGAAAACGCCTGCGCAAGCGGGATCGGCGGGTCCAAAATAACCTGTCCATAAAGGGGATAGTTTTCATCCACTGCCTTCACCTGCGTGAGGCCTCGATCCTCCTCCACCACAGCCATAGAGCGAAAGTCAGCGATCACCGAAACAGCGTCCGCTGACTGCATCAGCACCGCCTGTTCAGCCTCATCTGCAAACCGGTATGTGAAGGAAACAGACGCATCCCCCCCCAGAAGCACCGCCCCCTGATCCGCCAGCCCCTGCTGCAGGCTTTCACGCACTGAGCCGATGGCCGCAATCGCGGCCACCCCCAAGATCAGGCAGGCCAGAAAAATGCGAAATCCTCGCAGACCGCCCCGCATGTCGCGCCGAGCGATCCGAGCGGCCTGCCTCATCTCACGGATCATACCAAGACCCCGTCCTGAAGGCACAGGGTCCGGTCGCAGCGGGCCGCAAGCTCAGGTGCGTGGGTGACCATGATCAGGGTCGCCCCATGGCGGTCCCGCAGTCCAAACAGCAGGTCCATGATCACATCCCCGGTGGCACCATCAAGATTTCCGGTCGGTTCATCCGCAAGCAAGATATCCGGGCGCGGGGCGGCGGCACGCGCAAGCGCCACACGTTGCTGTTCCCCCCCGGACATCTGGCTGGGATAATGGTGCAGACGATGGCCAAGCCCCACCGCAGACAGCTCTTCCTCGGCCCGGACAAACGCCTCTGGGACGCCTGCAAGCTCCAGGGGGGTTGCAACATTTTCCAGCGCTGTCATGGTCGGGATAAGGTGGAAAGATTGAAACACCACCCCCATATGATCCCTGCGGAACCGGGCAAGCTGATCCTCGCCCATCTGCCCCAAATTCTGCCCCAGGGCGGTGATGGTGCCCCCGGTGGCACGCTCCAACCCGCCCATCAGCATGAGGAGAGAGCTTTTGCCAGACCCCGATGGCCCCGTCAGCCCAAGCGTTTCCCCACGCTCAACAGTCAGGTCAATGCCTTTGAGGATCTCAGTCCGCCCTGCATTGCGCCCCAGCGTCAACCGGGCATCGGTCAGGGTCAGGACGGCGGATTGGGCAGCATCGGGCATCGGGCACCTGTCAGGAGAAAAGCAATGAGTTCCACCGGATATGGGGTGAAAAAAGCCATGAACAAGTCCTTTCCGAAAATTGCCGCCCGGCTGGCACAGCTGTCTTTCGTCTTAGCCCTGTCTGTTCCGAATCTCAGCCATGCCGACACGCCTGTCACCCTTCTGGCCCTTGGGGACAGCCTGACCGCGGGATACGGTCTGGACCAAGGCGACGGGTTTGTTCCGCAATTGCAGACATGGCTGCGCACCCAAGGGCGCAACGTGACCGTCATCAATGCCGGGGTCTCAGGTGACACGACAGCAGGAGGCAGGGCGCGGCTGGGCTGGTCCCTGACAGATGAGGTGGATCTGGTGCTGGTCAATCTGGGGGGCAATGACATGCTACGTGGCCTGCCTGCAACGGAAACACGCAGAAACCTCGATGCGATCCTGACCGAAATCAATTCCCGCAACTTGCCCTCTGTGTTGATCCGTGTGCCCGCGTCCCTGAATTTCGGCGCGGTCGAGAAAGCGTCGTATGATCAGGCCTTTGCCGATCTCGCGTCAAAGCATGGGAGCACATTCATTCCCAACTTTTTCGCAGCCCTGGACAACGCTGAAACAACGCAGGAAAACCGCCAGGCCGCGCTGCGGGATTACATGCAGCCGGATGGGCTTCACCCAACCCGGCAAGGCGTGAAGCTGATCGTGGATCAGATCGGCCCGACAATTCTGATGGCCCTTCCAGCAGCGACCGGCAACAGCGTAGATGGGCAACAATAAAGCAACTCGGGACAGGCTTGAGGCATGGGTTCATCCCGAACCGCGCAAAACAATGATCTCTTTTTCTTCACATTGTTTCCCCTTTACCACAGATCAAAATCGAAACGATTTTGCGTCCACGAAACCTTCCCATAGGTCAGCTTTGCAAAATGGTTCTATTTTTACACGAACAACCTTTGAGTGTTGTCATTTTGCAATTAGCTAAAATCGCCCCAAAAAATACCTATACTTATTGATAGGTGTTCCACAACCCACCCATATGTCAGTGTTTTTTATTGTCCCCTAGCATTTCAAACACTTAGGCGCATCATTGAAAATTCTCGTAGCAGTAGAAGATCCCACGCTGTCCAACTCTCTGAACACAGCTCTGGACACGCTGCCATTCCACGAGCGGTTGCTGGTTTCCACGTCACGACAGGCGCTTGAAGCGGTGACACATGGCCCATTTGATCTGATCATCCTGGACTATCAACTGCCTGACCTGCAGGGGATGAATACTGTGATGAGATTGTCCCGTGCCTTCGCGCAGACGAAGATGGCACTTGTGTTGCGGGGGGGATCGCTTGAACTGGCGCAACGGGCCCAACAGGCCGGTGCCAACGCCGTTTTATCCCGCGAACTGGACGCAACGGATCTGGCGCGTGCCTTGCCCCTCGCCCTAAGAGGAAAGTATGTGACCTTGTTGAATGACCTGTTTCACGTCAACGGGCGACGCCCGCTGTCTCATCTGTCGGAGCGTGAAATTCAGGTGCTGCGCGGGCTCTGCGACGGGCTTCAGAACAAAGAGATCGCCCATTCCTTTTCCATTCAGGAAGTAACCGTCAAAATGCACATGCGCGCCGTGGTGCGCAAACTGGGCGCCAAGAACCGCACCCATGCCGCCATGATCGCACGTGACCTCAACCTGATCTGAACACTCACTCCTCGGGAGGGGTGTCATCCCAGCGATCTGACAGGATCCGTTGGCTGTTGCCATCCGGATCGTCATATTGATCGCTCCTGAGGGTCCAGAAAAAGGCCGCCAGCCCTGCCCCGCCCAACAGCAGCGAAATTGGGATGAGATACACAAGCACGTTCATAACGCAGCCTTTCCAATGGAAGTCACCGATTGCTTCGGTGCAATTTTGCCTCAGACCAGTCGGAAAGGCCAGCCATTCGGACAAACCGACACGCTCTCAGCGGCTGGACTTTGGCGACTACTACGGGTGAAAATTACGGATCTTTGAATGTGGTCAGGCGCAGCGCGTTCACGCTGACCGTGATGGAAGACAGGGACATGGCCAGAGCCGCCGCCAGCGGTGTCGCCAGCCCCACCAACGCAATCGGAATGGCGATCGCATTATAGCCCGCCGCAATTGCAAAATTTTCAATGATCCGGCGAGTTGCGGATTTCGCCAGCACGGTTGCACGCCCCAGAGGGGCCATGGATTGCCCCAGCAACACGATGTCGGACACCACCCGCGCGGCCTCAAGCGCCGATGAGGGCGAGATCGACACATGCGCGGCAGCAAGCGCTGCCGTGTCGTTCAACCCATCCCCGACCATCAGAACCTTCTTTCCGGATTTCCCCAGACGGGCCACGAACTCGGCCTTGTCCTCGGGCAGGGTATCCGCCTTCCAGTCAGAGATTCCGACCCGTCCGGCAAGCTCACCAACGGCCGCAGGCACATCGCCGGAGATCAGCGTGATCCCAAGCCCCTGCGCCTTGAACGCAGCAATGGCGTCTTCAGCGCCTTCGCGCAGATTGTCGGTAAAGGTAAAGGCAACCGGGCGTGTACCGGAGATGGACAGGTAGGTTGCCGTCTGCCCAACCGAGTTTGCCCCCAGCCACTCGGCGCGGCCAAGGCGTACAGTCTTGTCATTCCACTGCCCTTCGATCCCTTTGCCCGGCACCTCACGCAGACCACTCACCTCGGCGGGCTGGATCCCCCGTGCGCGGGTGGCCTGTGTCAGTGAGGCGGCCAGCGGATGGCTGGATCCTTCGGCCAGGGCAAGGGCCACCTGCAGATCCTGTTCGCGATGGCGTTCAATCCCGTCCATGACCGGCTTGCCCTGTGTCAGGGTGCCCGTCTTGTCAAACACAACATGGTCCACCTCTGCCAGGCGTTCCATCGCTGTGGCGGATTTGAGCAGCATTCCCTGCTTAAACAGCGTCCCCGAGGAGGCGGTGGTCACCGCCGGCACGGCAAGGCCAAGCGCACAGGGGCAGGTGATGATCAGGGTCGCCACCGCAATATTCATCGCCATGCGCCAGTCACCACCGGAATACCAGACCCAGAACAGAAACGCCGCAAGCGCCAGCAAATGCACCACCGGCGCATAAACCGCGGCGGCCTTGTCAGCGAGAGAGGTGTAGCGATTGCGCGCGGTTTCCGCGATCGCAACAAGGTCCGCCATACGGTGCAGCGAGCTGTCCTTGCCAGCCGCGGTCACCCGCACGGTCAGCGGGCCGGTCAAGTTGACCTCCCCGGTTGAGACGATCGTGTCAGGGCCCGCCGCAACGGGCAGGCTTTCCCCGGTCAGAAGGGCTCGATCCAGTTCACTTTCCCCGGTCAGGACGATCCCGTCCACCGGCACGCGGGCCCCGGGCACGACACGGACGATATCACCGGGTTGAAGCTCGGACACGGCCACCTGTTCGTCACCCGTATCGGTCACACGGGCGGCACGCGGCACCTCAAGGGCGGCCAGCTCTTCCGCAGCAGAGCGCGCCACTGACCGGGTGCGATAGTCAAGGTAACGCCCGGCAAGCAGGAAGAATGTCAGTGACAGGGCAGCGTCGAAATAAGCATGTGCCCCTGAATGCATCGTTTCATAAAGCGACATGCCAAGCGCAAGCAGGATCGCCAGCGAAATCGGCACATCCATATTGAGCCGCCCCACCCGCAACGCGGTCCAGGCGGACCGGAAAAACACCTGGCTGGAGAAGCCGACGGTTGGAATGGCAATGACGGCAGATATCCAGTGAAACAGATCTCTGGTGGCATCTGCCGCCCCTGACCAGACCGCGACACTCAGCAGCATCACGTTCATCATCGCAAACCCTGCCACGCCGAGGCGCATCAGCAGATCCTTGCCTTTCTGATCGGTTGCCGTGGAGCGTAGCTGGCCGGGGTCGAGTTCATAGGCCTCAAACCCGATGCCCGTCAGATAATCCGCCAGGTCCTGCGCTTCAACCTCCGGATCCGCTTCAACCGTGGCACGTTTGAGGGTGAGGTTGACCCGCGCCTGACGAACACCGGGCTGTTTTGACAGCCCGGCCTCAACACCGGTGATACAGGCCGCACAATAGATCTGCGGCAGCGACAACAGAATGCGTTTGCCTATCATTCCGTTGCCTGATTGCCCCTTCCCTGCCTGTTCCTTGGCAAGGGGGGCGGCATCACAGGCGGGACAGGCAGAAATCGGCGTCGACATGGGAAAGCCTCAGCTGGTTTTCGGGATATAGATCTGAATACGCTGCTGGAAGGGAACATCATCCTTGGACAGGATGTTGATCCGCAGGTTCCAGTTGCCATAATCCAGCGCCCCCACCGCAGCGGTGTAGGCCCCGGAGGAGGATTGGCTGAAACTGGGTTCCTGGTCGTCACGCACATGGGTGGCCCGACCGAAAATGGCATAGATGGATTTCACCTCGACCGCGCGGCCATCCTCATCGCGGATATCCAGCACCAAATTTTTCCCCTCTACCTTGGCAGACACATCCCAGCCGAGCCCCAGTTGCCCCTCTTTCAAGCGGTCAAACTGCTGACTGGCCACATAGGAATTTTCGGTCTCCAGCCCGGGAAACGTATTGATCGCGGAATAGGCCATATAGCCATTCACACCGATGATCACGGCAAAAGCTGACACGGTGATCGCAAGGACATGCTTGCCCGTCAGCTCGAATTCCTTCTTTTCGGTTGGTTCACTCATCTGTTCGCGCCTTTTTCGAGTATACCGGAAGCGCCTGAGCGCATCCGGAGGATGTTGTCGCATAATCCGGGGTTCACTGCCCGGATATGGGTTGCTGATCAGCCGCCGCGCCCATTGAAGACCGTATCCAGATAGGCACGGTCACCGGTTACGCCATCGACAATCCACAAACGGATCTCAGTGCGGTCCTTGCGGGCTGTTTCCGACCCGCGCGGGGCAATGACATACACCCGTTGCTTGGCTTCGGTATCGGGGTCTGCAACCACCACCAGCTTGTCTGACCCTTCCAGTTCAAGCTTCAGGTCAGAGCCAGGCGGCAGGGCGAAATAGTAGGGCCATTCTTCCCCATAGCGGTTGCGCACCCCAACGTCATAGGTGTTGCGGATCGACCCATCAGACAGGGTCACATAGGTTGGATTGCGCACCGGGCGCACCGTCACATCCACGGCGGGACGAACAAATAGGGCCACGGTCAGACCAACGCCAACCAATGCCCAAAGGGACGTATACAAAATGGTGCGCGGCCGCAGAAGGTGCTTGATCACCGGCACTTTCGCCTGTCCTGCACGTTCGCTTGCCTCGTCTTTCCAGGCGAGATAATCAATCAGCCCGCGCTCCTTGCCAACCTTGTCCATTATCTCGTCACAAGCATCGATACACAGGCCACAGGTGATACATTCCATCTGCTGGCCATCGCGAATGTCGATGCCCATCGGGCACACGGCAACACAGGCGTTGCAGTCAATGCAATCCCCCAGGTCATCCCGTTGCTTACCACGCCCACGCGGCTCTCCGCGCCAGTCACGATACGCGATGGTGATTGTGTCTTCATCCATCATCGCAGCCTGAATGCGCGGCCAGGGGCAGGCATATATACAGACCTGTTCACGGGCGATGCCGCCAAAGAAGAACGTGGTTGCGGTCAGCACCATCAAGGTGGAATAGGCCATCGGATGGGCCTGCATGGTGATCAGATCAACCAGCAAGGTCGGGGCATCTGCAAAATAGAACACCCAAGCCCCCCCCGTGGCCACGGCAATCATGATCCAGAGAACGAACTTGACCAGGCGTTTGCGGATCTTTTCCCCGTTCCATTTCTGGCGGTGCAGACGCAGACGCGCATTCCGATCACCCTCGACCCAACGCTCCACCAGAATAAACAGGTCAGTCCAGACCGTTTGGGGGCAGGCATAGCCACACCAGACCCGCCCGGCAGCAGAGGTGAACAGAAACAGCCCAAGCCCCGCCATGATCAGCAGGCCCGCAATGAAATAGAATTCATGCGGCCAGATTTCGATCCAGAAGAAATAGAACCGGCGATCTGCCATATCTATGAGGATCGCCTGGCTGGGCAGGTTGGGCCCGCGATCCCAACGGATCCAGGGGGCAAGGTAATAAATCCCGAGTGTGATCGCCATGATCCACCACTTGAGGCTGCGGAAAGTGCCTTTTACCCGTTTGGGAAAGACTGGCTCGCGTGGTGCGTAAAGCTGTTCCGGTGCGTCTGACATCGACAGAATCCTGTCCTGAGTAATCAAAAGTATCTGTTTCCCAAGCGTGTCGCCTGTTTTCACCTGAGGGGCAATGCGGCAAAACGCTCATAAAGAGCGAAGGACGAAAGCAAGGGGCGGGCGTTGCAAAACCATGCCGCTGCGCGACCCGGATCTGCTCTGATCTAAGAATTATTCTACATTCAAGCCTTGATGTGGATCAAAACCTTCTCGGATGCTTCACGCATTAATACCCTCTAAATCATTATTAATAAAAGAATTTTTAATTTGACGCAGTACCATCTCGTCGCAACTAAAGCGTTTCGATTTTAACCTGATACAGGGCAAAAACACAGGGCAAAACCGAAACGCTGCAAGAGATATCAATGTCGTGGGCGTTTCGCCTCATTATTGTGTCTCAGTAATAAGTCGAAACACTTTAGGGATTGCAATCCGGGATCGGTTTGCACATTTTCATCGTTACCCATGAAAAAGGCCCGGCCCCATGGCCCGGACCTTTTGAATTTGGAGGCACCGATCCCGGAGAAACGCGCGAACAGGATCAGGGATCGGTGCCGAACCGGGGAGTGAGGCCCCGGATCTCTTCTGGCCGAAGGCTTATTCGCCGCCGCCCAGCTGGTGAACGTAAACTGCCACCCCCTTGATCTGGGCTTCGGTCAATTTGGCCGACCATGCCGGCATCACACCGGTACGCCCTTTGGTAACAGATTCCGTAATGGTCTCTTTGTCACCACCATAAAGCCAGATGAAGTCGGTCAGGTTCGGGCCGCCCATATCGCGATCCCCAACACCACCCGCAGCGTGGCAGGATGAACAATTATCTTCGAACACCACCGCACCGGCTTCCACATTGGCTGCATCGGCTTCGCCACCGCTCAGCGACAGGACATAGTCAACCACCTGGGTGATTTCCTCGGCCTCTAGCAGGTCCTCATGGGCAGGCATGTCGTTCAGACGGGTGTCATCATTAGATACATCACGGATACCGTTCTGAATGGTGGTGTGGATGGCTTCGATGTCCCCCCCCCACAGCCAGTCATCGTCCAGCAGGTTCGGATAGCCAACGGCACCGTCCGCACCCGCACCGTGACACTGCGAACACCAGGTTGCAAAGGTGGCACGACCGGATTGCGAAGCGTAGTTGTACAGCTCGGTCCCCGGCTGGATCTCGGTCAGGTCAGCCGCAGCCAGTTCTGCGTTGATCGAAGCGTTCATCTCATCAAAACGCTGGATCTCGGCTGCAACTTCACCGCGGGTCGAATACCCCAGATACCCGGCGGTGGCGCCTTTGATCAACGGCCATGCGGGATAGGCAATGGTGTACCAGACACCCCAGACAATGGTGATATAGAAGATCCAGACCCACCAACGCGGGAGAGGGTTGTTGAACTCCTGAATCCCATCCCATTCGTGACCGGTCGTTTCGATCTCTTTCTTCTCTACAGGTTTTTTACTCATTTGCCGCAACTCCTTGAGCTGAGCGTCAGGACATCAGTCCTGATCACCGGCAGGTTTGTCTTCGTGGCGGAAGGGGATGTTCGCGATGTCGTCATGCATTCTGTTCACTCCGGGGCGAAACACAAAAACTGCGGCCCCGATGAAAAAGGCGAACATCGCGATCAGGAACCAGCTGTCTGCAAATGCGCGCATGAGGCTATAGGTGTCCATCATCCCTACTCCTTACCGGCTTGCGTCAGGTGTAAAGGTCGAGAAGTCGACCAGAGTACCCAACATCTGCAAATAGGCGATCAGCGCGTCCATTTCCGTGACGGCCGGTTGGCCATCAAAGTTACGGATCTGTGCCTTCGGGTAACGGGCCTCAAGGGCATCCGGATCCGAGTTATCGCCATCCGGATTTGCCTGGGTCAGCCAGTCAGCTTCGGCATTTTCCAGCTGCTCGTCCGTGTAAGGAACACCTACAATGCGATTGGTCTCCATGACTTCGCGAATATACTTCGGCTCAATGACATTATCGAGCAGGTAAGCATATTTCGGCATCACCGATTCCGGCACAACCGATTGCGGGTCCGCCAGGTGGTCCACATGCCACTCGTCCGAGTAACGGCCACCCACGCGGGCAAGGTCAGGACCTGTCCGCTTGGAGCCCCACTGGAACGGGTGGTCATACTGGCTTTCAGCCGCCAGCGAATAGTTCCCATAACGCTCTACCTCATCACGCATCGGGCGGATCATCTGCGAGTGGCAAACATAGCAGCCTTCGCGGATATAGATGTTCCGACCCTGCAGTTCGAGCGGAGAGTAGGGGCGCATGCCTTCCACATCCTCAATCGTGTTTTCGAGGTAGAAGAGCGGTGCGATTTCCACGATACCACCGACGGATACAACCAGAAGGCTGCCAACCAGGAGGAGCGTGGCGTTCTTTTCGAAAACGACGTGTTTGTCGAGAATTCCCATAGGTCCAGCCCTCCTTATTCGGCCGGTGCCGCTGCGGTATCGTTGGCAGCTTCTGCTGCCGGCGACGCCTTAACGGTCATCCAGAGATTATAGCACATGATCAATGCGCCAGAGAGGAACATCACACCACCCAGAGCACGCACAACATACATCGGGAACTTGGCGGCCACGGTGTCGGCAAACGAGTTCACGAGGAAGCCTTGTGCGTCAACTTCGCGCCACATCAGGCCTTCGAGGATCCCGGTCACCCACATCGACGCGGCGTAAAGCACGATACCGATGGTGGCGAGCCAGAAGTGCCAGCTCACGAGTTTCAGGCTGTAAAGACCTGCGCGGCCCCACAAACGGGGAACCAAGAAGTAGAGCATCCCGAAGGTGATCATACCGTTCCAGCCCAGCGCACCTGAGTGCACGTGACCAATGGTCCAGTCAGTGTAGTGCGACAGCGAGTTCACGGCGCGGATCGACATCATCGGACCTTCAAAGGTCGACATACCGTAAAAGCCGATCGACACAACCATCATACGGATCACCGGGTCGGTGCGCAGCTTGTCCCATGCACCCGATAGGGTCATCAGACCGTTGATCATGCCACCCCAGGACGGCATCCACAGGATCACCGAGAACACCATACCAAGGGTCGATGCCCAATCCGGCAGAGCGGTGTAGTGCAGGTGGTGCGGACCAGCCCAGATATACAGGAAGATCAGTGCCCAGAAGTGGATGATCGACAGTTTATACGAGAAGACCGGGCGTTCAGCCTGTTTCGGCACGAAGTAGTACATCATGCCCAGGAAGCCTGCGGTCAGGAAAAAGCCCACAGCGTTGTGGCCGTACCACCACTGGAGCATCGCATCTTGCACACCGGAGGTGACCTGCACCGAAGCCGAACCGAAGATCGACACCGGAACAACCAGGTTGTTCACGACGTGCAGCATCGCAATCGTGACGATAAATGCCAGATAAAACCAGTTGGCCACGTAGATATGCGGCTCTTTGCGCTTCATCAGCGTACCCAGGAACACCAGAAGGTAAGCCACCCACACGATGGTCAGCCAAAGGTCAGTATACCAGTTGGGTTCAGCGTATTCTTTACCTTGCGTCGACCCCAGCACATAGCCGGTTGCCGCCAGCAGGATCACGATCTGATATCCCCAGAACACGAACCATGCCAGGTTACCGCCCCAAAGGCGTGCGCCCGAGGTGCGCTGCACCACGTAAAATGAGCTGGTGATCAGCGCGGTTCCGCCAAACGCAAAAATAACAGCCGAGGTGTGAAGCGGACGCAGGCGCCCAAAGTTCATATATCCTTCGGCCCAGGAAAAGTTCAGCGACGGGAATGCCAGCTGGAACGCGATAAACGTCCCGACCAGGAACCCGACTGCGCCCCAGAACGCAGTCAGCGCGGCGCCCACACGCACCGGCCCATCCATATATCCAGTTTCCACGACCTTCGGTTCACCCACGCGCTTCAGCGAGTAGATGAAAAGGCCGACCGCGATGAGTGTCACCAGGATGGCATGCACCTGGTAGGCTACGTCGCGGGCATAGCTAGCGGCAATGGCGGCCAAAAGTGCAACAAGGCCATACACTACCAATTTGAGGTAATCCCACATTTTGCGTCCCTTCGTCTTTGTCACGCAATGCCCCCAGATCCCGAAATTGGATTCGGGGACACTTTTCGACTGTCGTCGGTGTCGCACCTATCCCCATTTGCCTACCTTGATCCATGTCAAAACTGTCGCAGGGGGGCAGATTTCCAGCCCCTTGACCCATGTCAAAGCGTCGCAGGGGGGCAAAAAGGCAGGCTGGACGCGAAAACAGACCTTTCCAGCCCCGGAGCAATCCATGGACTACAAGACCATTACGACTGTCTTAACAGACAAAACCCTTTGCAAATCAGCATTTGACGCGGCTGCCGCCCTGTGTCGGTTAGGGGACGCACACCTGAATGCGATCTGCCTTGGGCTCGACCATTCCCAGCAGGGTTTTTACTACGCAGGCGCCTCGGCTATGGTTATTCAGGACAATTTGGCGCAGGCCCGAGAAGACGCCAGGGAGACCGAGGAGTATTGCCGCTCACAACTTGGCGGCGCCGCGCATTGCTGGTCCACATCATCCGTGACCGCCCAGATGGTGGCCCTGAACGGCCTGATCGCCCACCACACCCGGTTTTCCGACCTCGTGATCCTGCCCCGCCCATATGGCGAGGGGCGCGGACATGAAATGGAAGCCATCGTCGAAGCAGCCCTGTTCGACGGATCCGTTCCGGTAATGGTCATGCCTGATGGGACGGAGCTGCCGGAAACCATCGGCAATGTTGTGGTCGCATGGAATGAAAGCACAGAAGCCCTGCGGGCAATCCGCCATGCAATGCCAATCCTGAGCCAGGCACGCAATGTGTCGATTGCGATCATTGATCCACCGACCCACGGGCCGGAGCGCTCGGATCCGGGGGGATCCCTGACCCAGATGCTTTCACGTCATGGCGTGCGCGCCGAGGTGTCGGTCATGGCCAAGACCCTGCCGCGGATTTCCGACATCCTGAACCGACACGCCCGCGACAAGGATGCCGACCTGATTGTGATGGGGGCCTACGGCCACAGCCGTTTCCGCGAGAGCATCCTTGGGGGGGCCACGCGTCACATGTTGGAGGTCGCCGAGAAACCGGTCTTTCTGGCGCATTGATGCTGGTCTGAAGCAATGGTGCGATAGGGGCGCTGCCCCTCGCGCTTCGCGCTCACCCGGGATATTTTGACCAGAAAATGAGGAGGGGTAAGCGCGCACGGCGCGCGCCCCGAAACCTGTCTTATTCAGGGCAATGAGGTGTTTCCCAAACCAGACCGCTACAAGCTGCTCAGAGCGGACCACCATCAACGTCATCGCCGGTCTCTGCCAAAAGTGCTTCGATGTCCGGGATGATCACGTGGCGTTTGCCTTCCAGGGTGATGATCCCGGCCTTTTTCAGTGCCGAAATCTGACGGCTGACCGTTTCCAGGGTCAGGCCAAGGTAATCCGCCATTGCCTCGCGTGTAAGCGGCAAGTCCAGACTCATGCCCGAGCTGGGCGAAATTTTGTTCATAGACGCATCGCGGCGGGCGAGAATGGCAAGAAGGCTGGCGATCTTTTCGCGCGCGGTTTTGCGGCCCAGCACGAGCATCCATTCACGCGCACTGTCCAGTTCGTTCAGGGTCATCTGCAACAGACGGGTGCCAATCGCCGGCGTTGAGGCCATCAGCTCCTCAAACGGTTTCTTGCGGAAACAGCAGACCGTGAGATCGGACACGGCGAC
This sequence comes from Aliiroseovarius crassostreae, assembly GCF_001307765.1. Taxonomy (GTDB): domain Bacteria; phylum Pseudomonadota; class Alphaproteobacteria; order Rhodobacterales; family Rhodobacteraceae; genus Aliiroseovarius; species Aliiroseovarius crassostreae. The sequence goes on along the minus strand of NZ_LKBA01000004.1, from coordinate 567,076 downwards.
CACATCGAAGGGGGCAAAATCTCTCCCCGGACGGCCGATGAAGTCGGATGGCAGCAGCAGCCCGACCATTTGGGTGCGGCCATCTTCCATAGTCTGACTAAGTGTCGCGATACCACTGACGACAGAGGCCACAAATTCCATGGGATCACCGGCCCAAAGCACTGGCTGTCCGGCCTCGTAGGAACGGTAAAATTTGATATTTTCCAGCGCGTCAAGTTCATCCGCTTCGCAACGTGAACACACGGCACGGTGGCGAATTGGACAGGAGCCGCAATCGCGAAGGTTGAAGGCGGCGTCTTTTATGGCTGTTGTCATGGTTAAAAATTCCGCAGATGAAGCATCTGCTTGATCCTGATCAAGGTTATGGGCGCGTTTCACTGTACACGCTACTGGAATGCAGACACTTACGCAACTCAGACGCCTCGGACTTTTTGACGCTCGTGTCCCCCGTTACACCAGCTATCCGACGGCCCCGCATTTCAAACCCGGCTTCGGGCCGGATGTCGTTGCCAACTGGATCCAGGCGATCCCCGCCGGCGACACCGTATCGCTTTACGTGCATATCCCGTTTTGCCGTCGTTTGTGCTGGTTTTGCGCATGTCGCACCCAGGGCACGGCCACGGCAGAGCCGGTGCGCGCCTATCTCGATACGCTGAAACAGGAGCTTGCCACCCTGAAGGGCATTGTGGCCCCTGGCGTCAAGATCGAACACCTGCACTGGGGCGGCGGCACGCCCACCTTGCTGCAGCCTGAGATGATCACCGAACTGACGGCAGCGATTCTCGACACCATGCCCCTGGCGGATGAGGCGCAGTTCTCGGTCGAGATCGACCCCTCAGAGGTGGATGCTGCACGTCTGGATGCGCTGGCTGAGGCGGGCATGAACCGGGCCTCGATCGGGGTGCAGGATTTCGATCCGATGATCCAGGAGGTCATTGGCCGCCCGCAAAGCTATGAAATCACGAAGGACACCGTGGATGGCCTGCGTGAGCGCGGCATCACCAGCCTGAATATGGATATCCTTTACGGCCTGCCTCATCAGAACGAGGCCCGGATCACCGACTCGGTGAACAAACTGATCAGCCTTGCCCCTGACCGGGTGGCGCTGTTTGGTTATGCCCATGTGCCCTGGATGGCACGCCGTCAGAACCTGATCCCGACCGAGGCCCTGCCGACCCCCGAGGGGCGTCTGGAGCTGTTCAACACGGCCCGCAACCTGTTCCTTGAAGCAGGATTTGACGAGATTGGCATCGACCATTTCGCCAAACCCGGCGACGGGCTGACCACTGCCCACAAGACGGGCACGATGCGCCGCAACTTCCAAGGCTACACCGAAGACAGTTCGGAAGTGCTGATCGGGATTGGTGCCAGCTCGATTTCGCGTTACCCGCAGGGGTATGCGCAAAACGAACCGGCCACCTCGAAATACCAGGCCGCGGCGCGGGCGGGCACGCTGACCACCGCAAAGGGGCATGCCTTCGATCACGAAGACCGGGTGCGTGGCCGGATCATTGAGCTGTTGCTGTGCGATTTCGAGGTTGATTTCGCGCAGGTGGCAGAAGAGTTGAACGACGACCCTGCACGCCTTGCCGCCATGGCCGACGGGCTGGACGAAGCGATGCCGGAGACGCTTGATTTTGAGGGCAGCAAGATGCTGATCCGCAAGGAAGCCTATCCGCTGGCCCGGATCATTGCGCGCTACTTCGATGCCTATGAGATGAACGAGGCGGGCCACAGTCAGGCTGTCTGAGGCCGCGCATCCCGAAACGTTTCAGGGCGCTCCTGCCTCAGGGGGCGCCCTTTTCATTTAGCGTTTTCATTTGGCAAGTGCCATGGGCGGCCCCAGAACCATCGGTCGGGCGTTCCCTCTCCTACGGCCGTCGGGGTCAGTCGAGGTAGCCGTGCTCACGGGCCACCTGTTCGATCACGGCCCCAAGGGTCAGGCCATGCGCAAACGTGCCCTCTTTCAGGAACGCGAGCACCTGTGCAATCACCAGTGGATTGGTCATCATAAACGTATGGGTCACCGGCATGACGATGTGATCCGTCATGCCGGTGACCTTGGTGTTTTCAACCGACACTTTCCCATCATCTTCACCCGTGATCAGCGACGAATAAATCGGGTTGAGCGAACGGTTGCCGGCAATAATCCCCAGCTCAAAATTCGGGGGGGCAGTCTGATTGGGTATTGAGCCCCGATCTGTCCCCAGTTCAAGCCCCGCCGGACCATTGATCCACTCAAACGGTTCGAGATCCGCAAAGGCATCCACCAGTTCCGATCCCTGATTGGGAGGGGCCAGCATCACGACGCGCCCCAGATTGTCTGGGTGATTGTCCTGCAACCAGACCCGCACCAGAATGCCGCCCATGGAATGGGTCACGAAATTGATCTTCTGCACTCCACAGGCCTGCACCGCCGGGGGGATCGCTTGCGCGACCAGGGTTTCAATTTTGGCCTCGGTCGATGGATAGCCCAGATTGACCACCTGATATCCCTCAAGCTCCAGCGCCTCTTCCATCACCCAGAGGGAGGACGGACTGCGGGCAAGCCCATGCAACAGCACAACACATTCCGCACGTGCGGGCGGGGCAAAGGCGGTGAGAGCCATCAGGGACAGGGTCAGAACAGGTAGAAACGAACCAAACATGCTCATTATCTAGGGCGAGCGCGGCATGATTGCGAGGGCGGGATGCGCAACTGCGCCAATTTGCGCCGCCGAACCTCAGAGCCCCCCAATTGGTTTCGGACGTCCTGTCTTCTGGGTGAGAACGAAACCAATTGGGGGGCCTTTCATCGCATTTGACTTTTATCGTATTCGGCAAGGGGGCCGTGGGCCCGCGGCTCAGACTTCCGTGTAGAAGCCCGGCGCCACCCAGCGGATCACAAGGGCCCCTGCCCCGGCCAGCGTCACCGCCAGCACCAGCGGCCAACCGATCACCGGGATCATCGCCAGAATGGTGGTGACAGCCGCACCGGAAAGGGCCGCCACCGCGCGTTCCGCCAATGTCACCGGCAGTGGCTGGCCCGCCAGCTTGACCACCCAGACCCCCAGCAGGTAGGCGCCGATGACATAGCCAGCGGCGGCAAGCAGGCCCGCTGCCAGCAGCGTGAACGGCGCCAGCAGGATCCCGTACCCCGTTGCCCCCAGCACAAACACGGTCCCTGTCAGGGCCGACACCGCCAGCAGGCCCATCCACATCGCGCGAAACGGGCTTTCAATTGTCCTGTCGCGCAGGGCCATCAGGAACCCAGGCGCAAAATAGGCCACGATGCTGGCCAGCACGGCCAGCACGAGGATGGACCCGACCGTGTTCATGACAGAAGCAAACCAGCCAGACCCGGAAGCGGGCTTTGCCTTGGCCCCACCTTTTGGATCTGCGGACCCATCAAACTCGGCTTCGGCATAGCGCTCAACGCGGTCGGCGGCAACCACATGCTCCGGCACCTGGATCCCGTCCGGATCTTCTGAAAAAAGGTAAAGCGTACCATCAATCCGGGCACCTTCCCCGAAGGAGATATTGTCGGTGGCAAAGCTTGCATCCCCCGCGATCACCCCTGTGAGCAGGATATTCTCCGCCGCGACAAGCGCGCTGTCACCGACATTTGCCGTGATCTCGGCCCGCTGTGCTGCCACCCGCAGATCCCCGGCAACCGGGGCCGCAACGAGGACGGTATCCCCGGCAAGCTGAGCATCCCGACCGACCTCAGCCGAGACATTCACATTGATCCCGGCGGCATAGACATTCTGGCCAACCGGTGCCGAAATCGAGACGGAGCGCCCTCCGGCATGGGCCGAGCCCTGCACCGGGGCGGAAATAAGTACGGTGTTGCCAACGACAAAGGCATCGTCCACCGCCTCCCCCGACAGGGTTACATTGTCACCTGCAATATAGGCGTCATCTCCAAAGCGATAGACCTCCTGCGCGCGCGAGGGCAGTGCCGTGATCACGAGCAGTGAGGAAAGAAGGGTCATCAGAAAAGGTCGAAACATGGCTGTCCCCGCCAAAGTTGGATGTTATGCACATTAACATAGAGTGCGATGCGAAAAGTTGTAAGAGGAAATCGTAAAAATCTCTCCCCCCGATTCAGGCGAAATCCCACGGTCATGACGTAGGCGGGCCTTCACATCTGATCAGTGTGTTCTGTATAACCGCTCTACCATAACGAGGGTATCCGATGAAAATTACGCGCGTCGAAATCAAGAATTTTAAAGCAATCAAGCAGGTGGCACTTCCCCTAAAGCACTTCAACGTCATCGTAGGGGCAAACGGGTCCGGCAAAAGTTCTGTCTTGCAAGCCTTACATTGGATGGTGCAAAGCGCCCGACACTCTTCCGTTGAGCCGAATAATTCCGACACCGGATCGACACTATCACTGAATGACGCGACCTACATTCCATCGCCCTCCTATAAGGATGCCGGAAATGATGGGGTCTTTGGCAACTTCAAAGCCTCGCCGCGCATGGACGTAATGTTGAAAGCGACAGCTTCGAATGGTGACAATGAAACGGCAAAGCTCTGGCTCAAAGCCGCACGAAATGAGGGATTGTCTGTTCAAGTCCCCTCAGCCAACGCCATTACCAGCGCGATCCGCGATCGGGATCGTGAGTTTAGCACCTACATTCCCGGCTTGGCCGGCATTCCCCTGTCCGAGGAGCGGAGGGCCACAAGCATCGTGTTGCGCCAGGCCGCAGCAGGGGACGCAAATACAGTCCTGAGAAACGTCCTTTTGCTGCTGAAACAAGCCGAGGATGCGGCAATTGCCCATGACGAGGCACCGCTGAGCGAACTGACCGAACGGGTGTCCGCCGCCATCCGTGGAACAGAGTTTCGGATTTTGTTCGACGATCAATCAGACTACACAATCTCCGCCCAGTTCAAAACCGCAGGCATGACCGACTGGCGCCCCCTCGAACTCGCAGGAATTGGGTTTCTTCAAACAATCCAGATCTTTGCATATATCGTCTTTTTCAAACCCCGCCTTCTGCTGATTGACGAACCCGATAGCCACCTGCACCCGGATGCACAGGGGCGCTTGATCCGCGAAATCGCAAGCGCATCTGAAAAACACGACTGTCAAGTCATTTTAACCACCCATAGCCCCAGCGTCATGCGCGCCCTGCCCGACCAAGCCAATGTTATCTGGATGAAGGACGGGACAAGGGTGGGAAACAGCGACGCCGCGAGACAACAAATGGGATGGGGGTTGCTGGACAAAGAGCTGGTTTTGCTGACCGAGGACCAAGACACGGACATGCTACGCCTGCTGCTCGGCCAATGGCCCGAATTGGAACGGCGCATCGCAATCTGGCCACTAAGCGGCTGTGGTAATCTTCCCAAAGGAGCAGTGCTGAATAGTCTTCAGGCGCTTTTCGGCAATGTTCGGACACTGGTGCACCGGGATGGCGACATGATGCTGGACATCGAGAAAGAGCATTGGCGAAAGAATTGGGGATTGAAACCCGAACAAAGCTGGATCACCCAAGGTGCCGACATCGAAAGCTATTTTGTCTGCCCCAACTATTGCGCAGCAGTGATGGGCGTCGATCAGGCGCAGCTTGAAGATCGAGTTTTCAAAGTCCTGAATGCCACAGCCAGCGCGGACAACAACGATTTCAAAAAAAAGCGCAAGGCTGCTAAAGAACTTTACCCGGACGGGGATGCGACACCAGGGCACGCAGATGCGTTTAATGACCTGTCTGCGAAGGGTATCGGGTTTGTCAGAAAAAAAGCGATCAACAAGCTTCGATCCCTCATTCAAAAAGCATATGGCGGCAATCAAGAGGCGAATATTGGCAAAGTCATCCCCAAGGGTATCGAGCTTGCCCCTGACCTGAAGCGCGCCATCGAAGCGGCGCTGCAATAGCCGACCACCCACAAGCTGCGCGGCACGTGGCGGAGGGCGTATGACCCAAAAGAAAAGGCGCCCCGAAGGGCGCCTTTCCTGTTCCGAGGAACATGGTCCGGTACGGATGGCTTACATCATGCCGCCCATGCCGCCCATGCCACCCATGTCGGGCATGCCAGCACCGGCGCCGCCATCTTTGGCCGGCTTATCAGCAACCATGGCTTCGGTGGTGATCAGCAGGCCGGCAACCGATGCCGCATCTTCCAGAGCGGTCCGGGTCACTTTGGCCGGGTCGATCACGCCGAACGAGAACATGTCACCATATTCTTCGGTCTGAGCGTTGAAGCCGAACGAGGTGTCCTCCGACTCGCGCACTTTGCCAGCCACAACAGCGCCATCAACGCCAGCGTTTTCAGCGATCTGACGCAGCGGAGCTTCGATGGCTTTACGCACGATGTTGATACCGGCGTTCTGGTCAGCGTTGTCGCCTTCCAGACCTTCCAGCGCTTTACCAGCCTGAACCAAAGCAACACCGCCGCCGACGATCACGCCTTCCTGCACAGCAGCACGGGTTGCGTTCAGAGCGTCGTCCACACGGTCTTTGCGCTCTTTCACTTCCACTTCGGTCATGCCGCCAACGCGGATCACGGCAACACCGCCAGCCAGTTTGGCCACGCGCTCTTGCAGTTTCTCACGGTCGTAATCCGAGGTGGTTTCTTCAGCTTGGGTGCGGATCTGGGCAACACGTGCTTCGATCTCGGCTTTCTCGCCAGCACCGTCGACGATGGTGGTTTCGTCTTTGGTGATTTCGATTTTCTTGGCCGAACCCAGCATGTCCATGGTGACCGACTCGAGCTTCATGCCCAGGTCTTCCGAGATCACCTGGCCGCCGGTCAGGATTGCGATGTCCTGCAGCATGGCTTTACGACGATCGCCGAAGCCCGGAGCCTTAACGGCTGCGATTTTCAGGCCGCCGCGCAGCTTGTTGACAACCAGAGTTGCCAGAGCTTCGCCTTCTACGTCTTCAGCGATGATCAGCAGCGGTTTCTGCGACTGGATCACTTGCTCCAGCAGCGGAACCATCGGCTGCAGCGACGACAGTTTCTTCTCGTGCAGCAGGATCAGACAGTCGTCCAGATCAGCGATCATCTTGTCGGGGTTGGTCACGAAGTAGGGCGACAGGTAGCCGCGGTCGAACTGCATGCCTTCAACAACAGTGGTTTCGGTTTCCAGACCCTTGTTTTCCTCGACGGTGATCACACCTTCGTTGCCGACTTTCTGCATCGCGTCGGCGATCTGACGGCCGATTTCAGCTTCGCCGTTGGCCGAGATGGTGCCAACCTGCGCAACTTCGTCGCTGTCTTTCACGTCGCGAGCCGAAGCTTTGATTGCCTCAACAACCTTGGCGGTGGCCAGATCGATGCCGCGCTTCAGGTCCATCGGGTTCAGGCCAGCAGCAACCTGCTTCAGACCTTCGCGCACGATGGCCTGGGCCAGAACGGTTGCGGTGGTGGTGCCGTCACCGGCTTCGTCATTGGTGCGCGAGGCGACTTCTTTCACCATTTGCGCGCCCATGTTTTCGAACTTGTCTTCCAGTTCGATTTCCTTGGCAACCGACACACCGTCTTTGGTGATGCGGGGGGCGCCGAACGACTTGTCCAGAACCACGTTACGGCCTTTCGGGCCGAGGGTCACTTTTACAGCATCAGCGAGAATGTTCACGCCGCGCAGCATGGAATTGCGGGCGTCAGTTGCGAACTTTACGTCCTTAGCAGCCATTGTGTTTGCTCCTAGAATTCTTGGTAAATCAGGTCAGACGATCAGGACAGAATGCCCATGATGTCGTTTTCTTTCATGATCAGCAGTTCTTCACCATTGATGGTGATTTCGGTGCCGGACCATTTGCCGAACAGGACCTTGTCGCCAGCCTTCACGGCGGGTGCGATCAGCTCGCCGCTGTCTTTGCGGGCGCCTTCACCCACGGCGATCACTTCGCCTTCTGCGGGTTTTTCCTTGGCGCTGTCGGGGATGATCAGACCACCAGCGGTTTTTTCGTCACTTTCGACACGGCGGACCAGAACACGGTCATGCAGCGGAGTAAATGCCATTTCTGAAGCTCCCTAAGCTCAGTTTCGTTTCGGTATTTGCGCGCGGTCCTTTATGGGCCGGCGCCTTGGCACTCACTGTCGGTGAGTGCTAACGACGAAACAGTTAGGCATGGAGAGCGTGGGTGTCAACAGCGCCTTCGCTATTTTTTAGAATTGTAAAAACGCGTTCTCGATGATTGACTTCAACTTGGGGGATTGGGCAATAAATGCATCCAGAATTCATCGCTTTGTGGATGGATCGCCCTGTCTGATCCGAATTTGAGCTCTGAGGAAGTTGGTGTGTCAATAACTCTGCAAGCGATAAAATACATGATCTGGCTCCAGCTGGTTGTGATCTGCATCCTCCTCGCAACATTGGCCTATGCGCCGAATGCGCCCTTAACTTATGACATCGGCGCCTCTGTGCTGACGCTTGGAATCACCTGCCTATTCCTGATCGGGCTTAAGCAAGAGCGGATCTGGGTCGCCGCGCTGTTTGCTGCTCTTTGCCTGTTTGATTTTCTATCTGCCATTGGCGGCGGTTTCAGTTTTGAAAACAGTCTCAACCTCGTGGATGCGGTGCTTTCCTTTGTCGCAATCTGTGGTCTGATAATCTGGTTTCGCGAACGAAAACGCGCCCCGGCCTAGAGAAACGGCCTGTAGATCCGTCAAAATCGTTGGGCGCAGTCGGGAGTGTCTTTGAGCTTACTCTTCCAACAGATGTTCGTAGCGCTTGTCAGTCAGCGTTTTCAGAAAGGCCACCAAGGCATCAATGCGTTTGTCATCCAGTGCTGGCCCATCGGTCAGGATATCATTGGCCAGGTTCATCGGGATTTCCGGGTTGCCAAACGGTTTGCCGGTTTCCGGGTTGATCTGGCGCGCAGGGTCGGTGGTGTTGTAGCGATTGTAAAACAGCACCACGGTGCGCAGATCTTCAAACACGCTGTTATGCATGTAAGGTCCGGTGACAGCCACATTGCGCAGGGTCGGTGTTTTGAACCGGCCCGAGGCTTTGCCATCCACCACATCAGGGTTCTGGATCAACCCGCCATCGACACCGGCTGGCCCCAACAGCCCCTTCAGGACCGGGTTCTTTGGCGTGCCGATATTGTGATATTCATAGTTCGAAAAGGTCTCATCCGCCGCGATGGGCGACGGGCGCAGCTGGTGGCATTGGTTGCAATTGGTAAATTGCTGCGAAAAGAACAAAACCCGTCCGAGTTCTTCCTGATCGGTCAGCGTCGCCTCACCTCGCAGGAAACGATCATATTTGCTGTCGAACGGAGCGAACAGATCGGTCTTTTCAAACGCCGCAATGGATTGGGTCATGGCACGATAGGCGGCGGCGTCATCAGCAAAGATTTCCTCGCCGAAGAGCGCCTTGAAACTGCTGACGTAGTCGGCGTTTTCCTGCAGGCGTGCCACCACGGACGCCTTGTCGGGCATTCCCATTTCAATCGGGTTCAGCGGCGGACCACCGGCCTGCTCGGCCAAATCTGCAGCCCGCCCATCCCAGAACATGCCACCAACCCAGGCCCCCTCGTCGAGCTGGCTAAATCCTGGTGTCATCATCGCATAAGCCGCTGTCGGCGCGGTGCGCCCGCCCAGGCTCTCCCCATCATCGCCCAGCGACACCGGGCCGCGCGGATCGACAAATCCAACCTCGGGGTCATGGCAGGTAGCGCAGCTTTGGGTGCGGTTCTTCGACAGGTTGACGTCAAAAAACAACGCCTCACCCAACGCTTCCAGCGTCTCAAAGGCGGCGGCAGGTGTGGCGGCGGTCAGGCTGATCAGAAAGGCAAGGCGACGCATGGGAAACTCCTGTTACATTCCTGTTCCCTACCGTGGAAAGGGTCGGAAGGGAATTGATCCTGATCAAAATAGTCAACTTAATGTCACCCATCCCTTAATGTCATCCGCCCCGCATCACTCAGCCCATAAACGCCCCGCTCAACCCGTTCAAACCAGCCATAATGGTTTGCCGCCATCATGGTCGTTGCTTTTTCCACACCCGTCGCCTTGGCCAGATCAACCCCTTTCATCGGCCCATGCTCAGCCAGATGAGCCGCTAGTTTCTCGGCATCCTGACGATAGGCCGTGACAATCTTGCCATTGGTTCCCCCCATATTGGGGTCCCCGTCACGACGGACAAATTCCCCCAAAAGCCGCGCCGATTTCACTTTGGACTTACGGGGGAGAAAGGGCGCGGGATCACAATGAAGTTGCACAAACCCATCTGTCAGGCGCACCGAAAGAACCCCCAGCCCAAGTCGGCGGCACAGACCGATATTTCCCTTGAAAGCGCGCCACCCAGACCGCCCTGACCAGCGCGGCACCGCCACATAAACATGGTCACTGATGGCCTGACGCGCCACGGCCTGCTGCAGAAGGGTCAGGGAAAACCCGGCTTTCAGCTCCACCACCAACGGATCACTGTCATCACGCAGCGCAACCACATCCGCCCCGGCGACTTCGGACTTCACCCCATATCCCATCCCTTCGAGCCAGGCCTTGACCGGCAGGTAAAGATCGGTTTCGGATATTCTGCTCACCCGTTGTCCACCCCCAAGAAAACTAGTTTTCTAGGAAATGCCCATCAGACCCAATCGTCAACCAAAATCACAATCCCTCGCCCTGTCAGCGCCAACACGGGTGACAAGCCCAGACAACGCCCGTATAAGGCGCGCAAATCCCTTATTGCAAAGACGGAATGAACACATGAGCACGCTTGTTTTCGGCCACAAATCCCCCGATACCGACTCCACCGGTTCGCCCATCATCTGGTCGTGGTACCTAAACGAAGTAAGAGGCGTTGAGGCCAAACCCGTTCTTCTTGGCACCCCCAACACCGAAGCCCAGTTCATGGTTGAACGCTGGGGGTTTGACCTGCCAGAGATCATCGAGGACGTGGCCGACGGCCAGCCCTGTGTGGTTGTTGACACCAACAACCCCGCCGAATTGCCCGCCAACATCAACGGCGCGGATGTGCAGGCCATTATCGACCACCACAAGCTGGTCGGTGGCCTGGAGACCAAAGGTCCGATCGACATCACCATCCGTCCGCTGGCCTGCACCGCCACCATCATGATCGACCTGATGGGCGATGACGCCGCCAAGATGCCCGACAACATCAAGGGCGCCGCGCTGACCTGCATCCTGTCGGACACGCTCGAATTCCGCTCGCCCACCACCACCGATCACGACCGTGAAGTGACCGAGAAACTGGCCGCTGATCTGGGCATCGACATCTCGGCCTATGCGTCTGAAATGTTCGAAGCGAAATCGGATGTTTCCGCCTTCACCGCAGCCGAGCTTTGCCGCCTCGATTCGAAAGAATACGAAGTGGACGGGGTGAAGTTCCGCGTAGGTGTGCTGGAAACAACCGCGCCGAAAATGATCCTCGACCGCAAAGAAGAACTGGTCGCCGCCATGCCGGAGGTCGCCAAGGAAGACGGGCTGGATCAGGTGCTGCTGTTTGTCGTCGACATCCTGAACGAAGAGGCCACCCTGTTCGTGCCGAACGATCTGGTGAAAGGCGTGGCCGAGAAAAGCTTTGGCGCCACCGTCGAGGGCGACACCGTGGTCCTGCCCGGCATCATGAGCCGCAAGAAACAGATCATCCCGAACCTGGCCGTGTAATCACTGCCTTCGGAACACTCAAAAGGCCCGCGCCTGTCGCGGGCCTTTTTCTTTTGGGCCAGATTCGTTAGATTATGCCCATACGATCATGTCCGTGCGATCACCGCCCTGCTTTCAGCCGATCCACCTCGGCCAACACCGTTTCCACGCGGCGACGATCAGCCGGGTGGGTGGACCAAAACCCTCCCTGCCCCTGAGCGCCCCGTGTCGAAGTGCGGGTAAAGAACCGCAACCCTTTGACCGGGTCATAGCCAGCCGCATAGGAAATACGCGCGCCAAGAACGTCACTCTCCAGCTCATAATCCTGCGAATAGGCCCGCCCTCCAATGGCAGCGCCAAGGTCCATGCTGGCCTCAATCGCTGTGACATCTGCGCCCACCGCAGCCGTCAGCGCGCCCAGAATCAACGCACCAGCCTGCGCCTGCCGTACCGACTTCTGGATATGTTGGCCGAGCATATGCCCATATTCATGCCCCAGCACAAAGGCGACTTCATCATCCGACCCGCTTTCCTGCAGCAGCGGCACAGACACACGCACAATGGGTCGCCCGTTGTCGAAAGTGAAATAGGCGTTGGGGTCTTTCAGTGTTGCATCAATCCCGAAATCAACATTGCAAAAGGCGGTATTTCCGCCCGGACGCACCTTCTGACAATATCGCACCCCCGCATGGCGCACCCGCGGCATCACCCGGTTGAACCGGGCCAGCGCGGCACTGCGTGACAGTTTGCCCACGCTTTCATATTGCGCCGCATGATAAAGCTCCTGCGCCTGCGATTGATCGCTCTGCCGCGTCTTTGGAACCTCGGTTGTCGTCGTACACCCCGCCAGAACCACCGCTGACACGATCACCAGTTTGCGCAGACAACACCCGAATGCAAAGCTGGACACCATGGCCACTCCCCTCTCCAAATTCAACGCAATACTCTACACTCTGATATGATTTAGCGATTATTCATGGTCAAACCAGCTTTGTTTTGGCATATCCCTCCCATAAGCGAAAAGGATCCCTATGCCCCGTATCATCACCGCCCTGTCCGAGATTTCTGCAAACTACGACGCGATGTTCGTTGACCTCTGGGGGTGCGTGCATAATGGCATCACGGCCTTTGACGAGGCAGTGGCCGCGCTGCGCGCCTATCGTGCGGGCGGCGGCTTTGTGGTGCTGGTGACCAATTCGCCCAAGCCACGCGCCGGGGTGGCCCAGCAGCTGCCGGAATTTGGCGTCCCCGCTGATTGCTATGACACGATCGCCACCTCGGGCGACAGCGCGCGCGCCGCGATGTTCACCGGCGCTGTGGGCAACAAGGTGTTTTTCATGGGCGAATGGGAACGTGACGCGGGGTTCTTTGAGCCGATGCAGGTGATTGACACCCCGGTTGAGATCACCCGCGTTCCGGTGGCAGAGGCAGAGGGCATCGTCTGCTGTGGGCCGTTCGACCCGATGGCAGATCCGGACACATGGCGCGCAGATCTGATGATGGCGAAACAGATGGGGGCGAAGCTGCTTTGCGCCAACCCGGACATTATCGTCGACCGAGGCGAGGCACGGGAATGGTGCGCAGGCGCCGTGGCGCGCATGTATACGGAAATGGGGGGGGAGAGCCTCTATTTCGGGAAACCCCACCCGCCCATCTACGACCTTGCCCGCCGCCGCATGCTGGCCGAAGGACGCGATATCCCCAATGCGCGTATTCTGGCCATTGGCGATGGCATCCACACCGATATTCGTGGCGCATTGGGAGAGGATATCGACTCTCTGTTCATCACCGGCGGGCTGGCCCGCGAGGAAACCGGCACCTTGACGCAGCCTGACCCGGTGAAGCTGGCGCAATTTGTTGCAGATGAGCAAATCAGCCCCAGCTTTGCCATCGGGTATTTGCGCTGACGAAAATTCCCCTCTTGCTTTCTGCGGCCGCAAAGTAATATTGTTGCGCGCAGGACGCAGAGCGCGTCCTTTTGTTACTCGCCGAACGGCAATCAAAGGACAGCAAAGGGAAATCCATGTCAGACACGATCACCCGTGGCACCATCCACGCAGACGAGCTTGAAGTCGGCATGTGCCGCACCCTCACCAAAGAAGTGACCGATCGCGATATCGAGCTGTTTGCCGAAGTGTCCACCGACCGCAATCCGGTGCATCTGGATGACGACTATGCCAAGGCCACCATGTTCAAAGGCCGCATTGCCCACGGGATGCTGACCGCCGGATTGATTTCGGCTGTGATTGGTGAGCAACTGCCCGGTCATGGCACAATTTACCTTGGTCAGAACCTTGCCTTCAAAGCGCCGGTGCGCCCCGGTGATGTGGTCACTGCAGAGGTAACGGTGATGGAGGTGGACCCGGCAAAAGGTCGTGCCACGCTCAAGACCGAATGCCTGGTGGACGGAAAGCCGGTTCTGACAGGCGAGGCCAAAGTGCTTGCCCCGAAACGTGGATGACAGCAGGACCGACATCCGGAAGGCCCGGTAGAGAGGGGCTCTGCCCCTCGCCTCTTTGAGGCTCACCCCGGAGTATTTGTGCCAAGAAGAAGCAGTGGTGCAGATTTGCTGTCATCCGAGCTGATCACCGGGGTTGCACAGGCGCGGCGGGAGCGGTAATGCAGCCTCATGCGCATCGTTCGAGACTATCAGTTTATTGCCCCTGAAGACCGTGGTGCTTCCGCGGTGATTGGCAATTTTGATGGCGTCCATCTGGGCCATCAATATGTGATCGACATTGCCCGCAAGGTGGCAGCCCAGTCTGGTGCTCCGCTTGGGGTCATGACCTTTGAACCCCATCCGCGCGAGTATTTTGCCCCCAAGGCCCCGCCGTTTCGGCTGATGGGATCGGAGGCGCGTGCGCACCGGCTGGAAAAGCTGGGGGTCGAGCGGCTTTATGAGCTTAGCTTCAACGATACCTTGTCCGCCCTCACTCCGCGTGAATTTGCACAGGACGTGATTGTTGAGGGTCTGGGGCTGGCCCATGTGGTTGTCGGCGCAGATTTCTGCTTTGGTCAGGGGCGCGCGGGTCATGCTGATGATCTGGTGGCCCTTGGGAAGGAGCTTGGTTTTGGTGTCACCATTGCGCCTTTGATGGAGGATGCCGGTCGGGAGGTCAGTTCCACCGCGATCCGTCAGGCACTGAGCGAAGGCCGCCCGCAGGATGCGGCACGGATGCTGGGCCATTTGCACCGGATCGAGGGCGAGGTGATCCGGGGCGATCAGCGCGGTCGGGATCTGGGATATCCAACTGCCAACATGTCTATTGCGGGGCTACATCCGCCGAAATTCGGTGTCTACGTGGTTGAGGTCGATATTCTCACCGGTCCGCACAAGGGCACTTACGGGGGCGCCGCCTCAATGGGCACCCGCCCGATGTTTGGGGAAAACCTGCCCAATATCGAAAGTTTCCTGTTTGATTTCAAAGGTGACATCTATGGCGAGCACCTGTCGGTGGCGCTGATCGAATATCTGCGCCCGGAGCGGGTCTTTGACAATCTGGACGCGCTGATCACCCAGATGAACGCAGATTGTGATACCGCGCGTGACATTCTGGCTGCGCGCAAACGGAGGGATACATGATCCGGCATGTCGTGTTCTTCACTGCGCGCGAGGCGAAATATCGCGATCAGATCTTTGACGGGTTGAACCTGTTGCAGGGCATCCCGCACAAGCGCTTTCTTGAAGTCGGACGCAATCTGGCCACGGACCCGATCCCCGGCACACACCCGGATTTCGTGGTCTATGGCGAATTTGACAATGAAACGCAGCTGGCCGCCTTCAAGGCCCATCCCCTATATCAGGCCAGCATCGACAAGGTCCGCCCGTTGCGGGACCTGCGCATGTCGGCTGATTTCCTGACCGGTCAGAGCTGACCGGATGGCTGCCGCTTTGCGCAAGAAATTCTGGGAACGCCCGCTGCAGGATCTGACCCCTGACGAGTGGGAAGCCCTGTGTGACGGATGCGGGAAATGCTGCCTGAACAAGCTGGAAGATGAGGAAAGTGGTGAAGTGGTCTTCACCCGCATTGCCTGCCGCCTTCTGGACAATGACACCTGCCGTTGCGCCCAATATGACATCCGGTTGAATTTCGTACCGGAATGCATTGTGCTGAGCCGCCGGAACATTGCCGAAATCGCCTATTTCATGCCCGCGTCCTGCGCCTACCGCTTGCGCCATGAAGGCAAACCCCTTGCCGACTGGCATCCGCTGATTGCGGGCGGGCCGGAACGGATGCACGCGGAGGGCCGCTCGGTCAAAGGCTGGACCATCCCGGAATTCGATGTCCCGGAAGAAGAATGGGAAGATCACCTGATCGAGGAGCCACATTGATGTTTTTTGCCTCTGACAACACCGGCCCGGCTCATCCGGACATCCTTGCAGCCCTGACAGCCGCCAATGATGGCTACGCCATGCCCTATGGGGCAGATGACCTGAATGCACAGGTTACCGCGCGTATTCGTGACCTGTTCGAAGCCCCCGAGGCGGCCGTTTACCTGGTTGCCACCGGCACCGCGGCCAACTCACTGGCGCTGGCCACCCTTGCCCAGCCCTTTGAAACCATTTTCTGCACAGGCGAGGCGCACATCCACGAAGACGAATGCAACGCCCCAGAGTTCTATTCCGGTGGCGCGAAACTCACCCTTGTGCCCTCTGTGGACGCGAAAATGACGCCGGACAGCCTGCGCACCAGCATCGCCAAGGAAGAAACCCGTGGCGTGCATGGCCCGCAGCGCGGCCCGGTATCGCTGACCAATGTGACCGAGCGTGGCACCGTTTACTCCGTGGCCCAGATCGCGGCGCTGACATCCGTCGCAAAAGACTACGGCCTCGCCACCCACCTGGACGGTGCACGGTTTGCCAATGCGCTGGTGGCACTCGGCTGTTCACCCGCTGACATGACCTGGAAAGCAGGCATTGACGCAGTCAGCTTCGGCGGCACCAAGAACGGCTGCATGGGGGCGGAAGCGGTGATCTTCTTCGACCCCAAACATGCCTGGGAATTTGAATTGCGCCGCAAACGCGGAGCACATCTTTTCTCAAAACACCGGTTCCTGTCGGCACAGATGCTGGCCTATCTCGAAGACAATCTCTGGCTGGATCTGGCGGCGCACGCAAACGCTGCCAATGCGCGTCTGGCACGGGGGTTAAAACAGATCGACGGCACGTCCTACATCTATGAGCCTGAGGCCAATATCAGCTTTGCGCGCTGGTCACGCCGCGCCCACCAGACACTGCACAAGGCAGGGGCAGCCTACTATGTCTGGAATGACGACCTTGCCGGGGATGACCCAGATGAGGCGCTGGAGGCGCGCCTTGTCACCAACTGGGCCACAACGGATGAAAATGTCGACCAGTTTCTGTCGCTGATCCGGGGATAACGCCACCGGCGGACACGTCCTGATGGGGGATCAGCCCCCAACAGACACACGCTCAAGATGTCGCCTGATCTCCTCAGAAACCTGTTGCGGGTGGGAAATTGGTGCCATATGCCCTGCCCCCTCGACAACGATCCGCCGAACGTCCGGCAGGCGGGCCTCGAAGACGTCGTGAATGGCTGCGACAATCGGCGGGGATTGCGCGCCTTCGATCAGCAGGCACGGCATTGTCAGCGCCTCAAGCGCACCGGGCGCGGCCTGACCATAAAGGTCGTCCCCGGTCACCGGGGCGCAGGCGACAATCAGATGGATCCGCGCCGCCATATCGTCGCGCAGAATGGTCGGCAGCCGCTCCCACGGGGTGCCACCGCCCCAAAGCCCGTGGAACAGACGCGCCGCTTCGATCCGGTCTCCTGCATGGAACGCCGAGGCAAAAGCCCCGTTCATGAAGCCATCCAGCGCGTCAAACACCTCCTGCCCTCTTGCGGCCGCAAACAGGACCGGCTCGATCAGGGTCAGGCTGCGCACCTTTGCGGGGGAAATCTGCGCCACGCGCAACGCAATCACTGCGCCAAAGCTGTGCCCGACCAGATCAACGGGGCCAGTGGCCTCACGGTCCAGAAGCGCCAGAACCACATCTACCGCCTGCGCGGTATAGTCCCGCTGCGGGTCCCAATCCCCGCTTTGCCCATGGCCCGGCAGATCCGGTGCCAGCATCGACAGGTCACCCCCCAGCAGGCGGGCCACACCACGCCATGCGCCGGAATGGGCCAGCGAACAATGCAGCAAAAGCGCCTCGCGGCTGCCCTGCCCCATGCGTGCCCAAAAGGTTTGCGTGCCCGAAAAACTCTCTTTGCTCATGCCTCGCTTATGAGCGGGCGGCGAGATGGGCGTCAAGCTGGACCAGACGGTCCTGCCCCCAGAACCTTGCGTCATCATCGGTGACATAGAAGGGCGACCCGAACACGCCCGCTTTCACCGCATCCTCGGTGTTGGAGGCATAGGTTTCGGCCCCGTCAAGCATCCCGGTCATGGTCAACATGCGTGAAAAGCCATGGGTCTCCAGCGCATCCCCAATCACCTCGTCTTGGGCGATGTCCTTTTCCTCGGCCCAGGTGGCACGTAAAATGGCCTGCACCAGCGCGCCCACATCACCACCGCCCGCTTTCGCAGCCGCAATGATCGCGTAGGAGGCGGGGGCGGGATTGGTTGGCCAGAAAGCAGGCGTGTGGTTCATCTCCATCCCCAGCTCTGCCGACCAGCGTTTCAGCTCCTGCATCCGATATTCCATCCGGCTGGGATGGCGATCTGCGGGTTTCTGTCCGCCCATCCGCTCAAAAACCGCCATAATGTCCATCGGTTTGTAGGTGATGCCCGCCCCGTGGCGCGCTGCGATCTCCTCAAGCCGCGCCCCGGCCAGATAGGCCCAGGGTGACAGAACCGTGAAATAATAGTCGATATGGGCCAAAATAATCCCTCCTCTTTCCTGCAACCTGTTTAAAGGAATCTGTGCGGGTGGTAAGGGAGGTCATCGTCACGATTCTGTCATACGGGCCACCTGGGGAAGCTACCATGCCGTCGATCACCGAACCGAAACTCATCTCTGGCAATGCCAACCAACCGCTGGCCAAGGCTGTTGCCAAACGCATGTCGCTTCATCGCGGCGAACGTGTGGGGCTGGTGGATGCCCGCGTCGAACGTTTCAACGATCAGGAGGTCTTTGTCGAGATCTACGAAAACGTTCGCGGCGAGGATATGTTCATCATCCAGCCGACCTCGAACCCGGCCAATGACAACCTGATGGAACTCTTGATCATCTCGGACACGCTGCGCCGCTCCTCCGCCGCCCGCATCACCGCCGTGATCCCCTATTTCGGCTATGCCCGTCAGGACCGCCGCACCAAGGCCCGCACACCGATTTCGGCCAAGCTGGTGGCAAACCTGATCGCCCAGTCGGGCATCGAGCGGGTGCTGACCATGGACCTGCACGCCACCCAGATCCAGGGTTTCTTTGATATTCCGGTGGACAACCTTTACGCCAGCCCGGTCTTTGCCCTCGACGTGAAACACCATTTCAAGGATTGCCTCGACGAGGTGATGGTCATCTCACCCGACGTGGGCGGTGTGGCCCGCGCCCGCGAATTGGCAAAACGCATCAACGCCCCGCTTGCCATCGTGGACAAGCGCCGCGAAAAGGCCGGGGAAGTGGCTGAAATGACCGTGATCGGGGATGTGACCGGCAAACGCTGCATCATTGTCGACGACATCTGTGACACCGCAGGCACCCTGTGCAAGGCGGCCGAGGTTCTGATCGAACAGGGCGCCAGCGAAGTGCATGCCTATATCACCCATGGCGTCATGTCTGGGCCGGCCGTGGAACGCGTGACCAAATCGGTGATGAAATCACTGGTGATCACGGATTCGATCCAACCCACCGAGGCCGTGCAGAACGCACCGAATATCCGCATCGTGCCCACCGCACCGATCTTTGCGCAAGCCATCCAGAACATCTGGGGCGGCATGTCGGTTTCGTCACTCTTTGACCATGACACGCTGGAACCGCTTTACGAAGGCATGTATACTTAAGCGTTTTCAAAGTGTTGGAAAAAGATTGTTCAAACAAAAGGGCCCGCCGGGGCCCTTTTTCATTCCACGCCAAAGCGTTTCATTCTCCCACAAAGGGAAAATCGAAAGGCGGCACGAGATATCAATGATACGCGCCTGTCGGGAGTACCCTATGTCTGCGGTTGGTCCCGAAATGCCTTAAGCGGTAGAGGTTACTCTACATCCCAATTATCCGGATCCGGCATCGGCCCCATCGCCAGCCAGTCGGCGCGGATGCGGGCGACCTTCGTGTCACCCCAGGTCCGGAACACGATCTCAAACCCTTCATGGGTGACGTTTTCAGCACAGATATCCGCCCGGAGATTGGTGTTGCAGGACATGTCCCACATGGACATGCTCACCTGCATGATCGGCACTTCGGCAAAACGCCCATTGAAGCTGACCGACGCGCGGAACTCTCGCGGTCCCTCTCCGGTCCACATATCGCCGTCATGTTCAAAATCGGAAAACAGAACGCGACTGCCCTGTTCGACGCCCAATAAGTTGCGATCAAATGTCCTCATGGTTGAACCTGAAAATTCCCATTTCATGCCAATAAGCCAAAGAATTCAGGCTTTTTCAAGGCACTCTACGCAATCTGAAGAAGAGGGGGAAGATTACGATCACAATCAGGCCCGAGAACAGAAAGGGCGCACCGGGCAGATAAAGAACCGCCTCTTCGGTGGCGAAAAACTGGAACATGCCGGTCATGACCATAGGGGCAATCACGGCGGAAATCGAGCCCAGAGAGGCGATGACCCCTTGCAACAATCCCTGCCGGTCCTCGGCCACACGATTGGCCATCAACGCCGTCATGGTCGGTGGCACCATATCGGAAAGGGCCGCGACCAGAAGAAAGGAAAACATCACCACCACACTTGCTGTGAGGCCAAAGACAACAAAGGCGGCCACCGCACAACCAACTGAAAAGATGAGTGTTTTAAACTCGCCAATGCGTGGAATCAGAAATCGTATCACCACGCCCTGGGTAAAGGTGATCCCGATCCCATAGGCCGCCAGTGTCAGGCCGATCAGCGCCGTGCCCCACCCAAACACCTCGCGGGTCCAGAACGCCCAGAGGGTCGGATAGACCATATTGGCAAACTCGAACAGGAACAGAAGGATCAACGGAAGCCCCAGCCCCGGCAGGCGGAACGCATCCAGAATAGAGCTGAACGGATTGAGGTCCCGGCGCACAAAGCTGCGTCGTTTCTCCTTGCTAAGGCTTTCTGGCAAAACGAAAATCCCGAACAGGACATTGATGCCAGCCATGGCGGCAGACAACCAGAACGGGGCGGTGATATGCCAGCCGGCCACCACCCCACCGATGGCGGGCCCTATGACAAAACCGATGCCGAACGCCGCACCGATCAGGCCAAAATTCGCCGCGCGCTCCTCGGGTTTCGAAATGTCCGAAAGATAGGCCGTGGCAGTGATATAGGTCGCCCCAGCGATGCCCGCCAGCACGCGACCAATCAAGAGCCAGATGAACGTGGTCGACAACGCCATGATGACATAGTCCACACACAGGGCCACAAGGGCCAGCAGAAGCACCGGACGCCGCCCGTAACTGTCTGACAACCCTCCGATAATCGGCGCAAACAGGAACTGCATCCCGGCATAGGACGCCATCAGAATGCCGCCCCAGAACGCCCCGTTCGCGGTGCTGCCCGCGCCCACTTTTTCCATCCAATCCGGCATGATCGGAAACACGATCCCCACCCCGATCGCATCAAGGAACAGGGTGGCAAGGATGAACCAGAGGGCAGCACGATCTTTCATACGGCAAAAATCCGATGGGGGTTTGACCAATGGGACACGTTCTGACCGGAAGGGCCATGGGTTGCAATCTTTAAAGTTTTAAAGGGTGAACCGGCAGGACTTTAAAGTTTTAAAGCGTTTCGAAATCAACTTGTGTCTCAAGTTAATCTCGAAACGCTTTAGGGTACGGAAAAGGGAAAGTTGCAAGTTTTTTGCCCAGGTCTGCGCTGAACATGGGCACCGTAGAGACGCAGGTGACCCTCGCACTCCTTGGCCGGGGATCAATCAAAGATCACATTTGACTACCCCCCCATTTTAAGCCATATGAAGGGGAAAAACAGGAGAAAGATCATGGCTACATATCGCTGCACGGTTTGCGGAATGGGCGTCAATGCGAGTTGCGCCGATTGCAACGAACCGCTTGTCGATGACACGCTCAAATTGGATGACGGGAGCGGGGTGCAGATTTCGCGCTGCCCAAAATGTGAGGGGAAGATCAAATCCCCGATGTGCTGCGGCAAGGATATGACCTGCGAAAGCTGACAGCCGCCTGAGAGCCAACAAAAAACCCCGCCGGTTGAGCGGGGTTTTTTTTATCTTTATCCGGTTTCTCCGGGGGCCGTTTGGCTGCGCGTTAGCGGGCGGAAAGGCCCAGTTCGCTGGCCATGGCGGCGATGTCGACGGTGCGTTTGGCCAGTTCGTCGAGGTTCTCGGCGGTGGCGTTTTCCGTCGCGTTGGCGGCGTCCTGCACAAAGCTGTCCACAACCTCTTGGGTCATTTCAGCCACCGGCACGGCGCGTTCAGCCAGAACCGAGGTGCCTTCTGCGGTGATTTCCGCAAAGCCGCCGGTCACGGCATATTCGGCGTTGCCCTCGGGGCTTTCCACCTTGACGATGCCGGGACGCAGCGTGGTGATGGTCGGCGCGTGCATCGGCATGGCTGTCATGTCGCCATCTGCCCCGGGCAGCTGAACGGCGGTTGCCTTGAGCGAGGCCAGGCTGCGCTCGGGCGACACCAGATCAAATTGCATCGTATCTGCCATTTAGGGTCTCCTTTCAGGATGGTCAGGGGTGGGTTGCCCCACCCCGTCGCGCATCCGATTAAGCGGCGTCAGCGGCCATTTTCTCGGCTTTGGCGATCACTTCGTCGATGCCGCCAACCATGTAGAAGGCGCCTTCCGGCAGGTGGTCATATTCGCCAGCCACAACAGCCTTGAACGAGCTGATCGTATCTTCGAGCGGAACCTGAACACCGTCCGAGCCGGTGAACACTTTTGCCACGTCGAAGGGTTGCG
Organism: Aliiroseovarius crassostreae; assembly: GCF_001307765.1. Taxonomy (GTDB): domain Bacteria; phylum Pseudomonadota; class Alphaproteobacteria; order Rhodobacterales; family Rhodobacteraceae; genus Aliiroseovarius; species Aliiroseovarius crassostreae. The sequence continues at coordinate 544,485 of NZ_LKBA01000004.1, read as the reverse complement.
AGAGGAAACGCTGGATTTTACGGGCACGGGCCACGGTCAGCTTATCTTCTTCCGACAGTTCGTCCATGCCGAGGATGGCGATGATGTCCTGCAGCGATTTGTAGCGCTGGAGGATCTGCTGAACGTCGTTTGCAACCTTGTAGTGCTCTTCACCAACGATCTGCGGGTCGAGGATCCGCGACGACGAGTCGAGCGGGTCCACAGCCGGGTAGATGCCGAGCTCAGAGATCGCACGCGACAGAACGGTCGTGGCGTCGAGGTGAGCAAAGGTGGTTGCCGGAGCCGGGTCGGTAAGGTCATCCGCGGGAACGTAGACGGCCTGGATCGAGGTAATCGAGCCTTGCTTGGTCGAGGTAATGCGTTCCTGCATCGCCCCCATGTCGGTGGCCAGCGTCGGCTGGTAGCCCACAGCGGAGGGGATACGGCCGAGAAGGGCCGACACCTCGGAACCCGCCTGGGTAAAGCGGAAGATGTTGTCGACGAAGAACAGAACGTCGGTCCCGGACTGGTCGCGGAACTGCTCGGCCAGGGTCAGACCGGTCAGAGCAACACGAGCACGTGCCCCCGGAGGTTCGTTCATCTGACCGTAAACCAGGGCCACTTGGCTTTCTTCCAGGTTGTCCGGCTTGATAACGTTCGATTCGATCATCTCCCAGTAAAGGTCGTTACCTTCACGGGTCCGTTCGCCAACACCCGCAAACACCGAGTAACCCGAGTGCACTTTTGCGATGTTGTTGATAAGTTCCATGATCAGAACGGTTTTGCCCACGCCGGCGCCGCCGAACAGACCAATTTTACCACCCTTCGAGTAGGGGGCGAGCAGGTCGATCACCTTGATGCCGGTGATGAGGATTTCCGATTCCGTGGCTTGCTCGTCAAATTCAGGAGCAGGCTGGTGGATGGCGCGGTATTCCTTGGCTTCAACCGGACCTTTTTCGTCCACGGGTTCGCCAACCACGTTCAGGATGCGGCCCAGGGTGGCGTTACCAACCGGAACCGAGATCGGTGCACCGGTGTCTTCCACGGCCTGACCGCGCACCAGACCTTCGGTCGCGTCCATAGCGATACAACGAACGGTGTTTTCACCAAGGTGCTGGGACACTTCCAGAACCAGTTTGTTGCCATTGTTTTCGGTGTTGAGTGCGTTCAGAATTTCGGGAAGGGCATCCTCGAACTGAACGTCTACAACGGCGCCGATCACCTGGGTGATCTTACCTTTTGCATTTGCCATTGTCGTTTCTCCGATTTCTTAGAGCGCCTCGGCGCCCGAAATGATTTCGATAAGTTCGTTGGTGATCACAGCCTGACGCGAGCGGTTGAACTCGATGGTCAGACGGTCGATCATGTCACCAGCGTTGCGGGTTGCGTTATCCATGGCGGACATCCGTGCACCCTGTTCCGAGGCGGCGTTTTCCAGAAGCGCCGAGAAGATCTGAGTGGCCACGCCCGAGGGCAGCAGCGTTTTCAGGATACCTTCTTCCGACGGTTCGTAATCATAGACCACCGATGCAGCCGCACCTTCTTCAGGCGCGTCGAAGCTGGCCGGGATGACCTGCGTTGCGGTCGGGATCTGGCTGATCACGCTTTCGAACTTGTTGTAGAAGATCGTCGCCACGTCGAACTCACCTTCGTTGAAACGATGGATGAGGTCATGGGCGATGGATTGTGCGTTGGCATAGCCGACGTTGCGCACAGCCGAGAGATCCACATGGTCTACCATCTGGTCTTCGAAATCACGCTTCATCTGCTCGCGGCCTTTTTTGCCGACCGTCAGGATTTTCACCGTCTTGCCGTTGGCCGTCAGCTCAGCTGCCTTTGCACGCGCCATCTTTACGATCGACGAGTTGAAGCCACCGCAGAGGCCGCGTTCGGCGGTCATGACCACAAGCATGTGGACTTGATCGGAACCCGAGCCTGCCAGAAGCGCAGGGGCATTGCCCCCGGCCGAGGCGGCCGCCAGGCTACCCAGAACGGCGTTGAACCGTTCTGCATAGGGACGACCTGCTTCGGCAGCTTCCTGTGCCCGCCGCAGTTTTGCGGCGGCCACCATCTGCATGGCCTTCGTGATCTTCCGCGTGGATTTCACGCTTTCGATCCGGTTTTTGAGGTCCTTAAGGTTGGGCATCGTTTGAGCCCCCCTTAAGCGAAGTCAGCGGCGAACGCGTCCAGCGCAGCTTTGACTTTGTCTTCCAGCTCACCTTTAACCTTGCGGTCATTGTTGGTGATATCTGCCAGCAGGTCTGCGTGGTTCGAACGCAGGTGGTTCAGAAGACCAGCTTCGAAACGACCCACTTCCGACACGTCGATCTTGTCGAGGTAACCGTTGGTCCCGGCAAAGATCACGCAGACAATCTCTGCGTTGGTCAGCGGCGAGTACTGGGCCTGCTTCATCAGCTCGGTCAGGCGTGCACCACGGTTCAGGAGCTGCTGGGTTGCGGCATCGAGGTCCGAGCCGAACTGAGCAAAGGCTGCCATCTCGCGATACTGAGCCAGCGACAGTTTCACCGGGCCGGCAACCGAAGACATCGCTTTGGTCTGGGCCGAGGAGCCAACGCGCGACACCGACAGACCGGTGTTCACAGCGGGACGGATCCCTTGGTAGAACAGCTCGGTTTCCAGGAAGATCTGGCCGTCGGTGATCGAGATCACGTTGGTCGGAATAAACGCGGACACGTCGCCGCCCTGGGTTTCGATGATCGGCAGAGCGGTCAGCGAACCGGCACCGAAATCTTCGTTCAGCTTGGCCGAACGTTCCAGCAGGCGCGAGTGAAGATAGAAAACGTCACCCGGATAGGCTTCACGTCCCGGCGGACGGCGCAGAAGCAGCGACATCTGACGATAGGACACAGCCTGTTTCGACAGGTCATCATAGATGATCAGCGCGTGGCGGCCATTGTCACGGAAGTGCTCGGCCATGGCGGTTGCGGCATAGGGTGCCAGGAACTGCATGGGGGCCGGGTCGGATGCAGTTGCAGCCACAACGATCGAATATTCAATCGCGCCGGTTTCTTCCAGTTTCTTCACCAGCTGGGCAACGGTCGAACGCTTTTGGCCAACAGCCACATACACACAGTACAGCTTTTTCGACTCATCGTCGCCCGCGGCGTCGTTGTAGGATTTCTGGTTCAGGATCGCGTCCAGAGCAACGGCGGTTTTACCGGTCTGACGGTCACCAATGATCAGCTCGCGCTGGCCACGGCCGATCGGGATCATAGCGTCAACCGATTTCAGGCCGGTTGCCATCGGTTCGTGAACCGATTTGCGCGGGATGATGCCCGGTGCTTTCACATCCGCCACGCCACGCTTTTTCGCGTTCAGCGGGCCTTTGCCGTCGATCGGGTTGCCCAGACCGTCCACAACGCGACCCAGAAGTTCGTCACCGGTGGGCACGTCCACAATGGCGTTCGTGCGCTTAACGGTGTCGCCTTCTTTAATGTCGCGGTCCGAACCGAAGATAACAACACCAACGTTGTCGGCTTCCAGGTTCAGGGCCATCCCGCGGATACCACCGGGGAATTCGACCATTTCACCGGCCTGGATGTTGTCCAGACCGTGCACGCGGGCAATACCGTCACCGACGGAGAGCACACGACCAACTTCAGCGACTTCGGCGTCCAGGCCAAAGTTCTTGATCTGGTCCTTAAGGATCGCAGAGATTTCTGCTGCTTGGATACCCATTATCCGACCTCTTTCATGGAATTCTGCAATGCATTGAGCTTGGCTTTGATCGACGTATCGATCATGCGCGAGCCCACTTTCACGACGAGGCCGCCGATGAGGCTTTCATCAACGGCCACATTCACTTTCACATCCTTGCCGATGGAGCCCGTGAGCGCCTTGGCAAGCTTGTCTTGTTGCGCCTTGGTCATAGCCTTGGCCGAAGTCACCTCTGCGGTCACCTCACCCTTGTCCTCGGCGATCAGCGCGCGCAGCGCGGCGACCAGTTGAGGCAATGCAAACAAACGACGCTTCTGGGCCATCAGACCCAACGTGTTTGCCACCATTGGCGAAAGTTTCATTTTCTTGGCGATGGCGGCGATTGCGGCGCCCTGCTCTTCGCGGGTTACAACCGGCGAAGTGATCAGGTTGCGGAAATCGGCACTATCGGCGAGAGCTGCGTCCAGGGCGTCGATATCCCCTTCCACAGCTTTCAGGTCTTTGCCTTCCTTAGCCAGTTCGAAAACGGCCGTGGCATATCGCTGGGCAATTCCAGCAGAGATCGCGACTGGTTCGGACACGTCCACCCTTCCGATGTCTTGAGCCCCATTGTGACGTGCCGTTCAGCACATCGGGGCGGCCTACAGATGCCGCGGTTTTCGCGTGTCATCTAAATCGGGTCGGGATGTAGCAAGGAATTCCCAATCTCGCAACAGGCTTGCACGGGTTTAACGCCAACATAATACCGTTCTGACGCCCTTAGACGCAATCTGTCGCAGTCAGACCCCTATGCGCATGGGGAAATCTGGAAAAACCGGAAAAAAGTCATAACGAGTCGTTTTTGGCATACAGTTGCATACAGAAAAGCATTTCACAGGTTAAATCGTTTCCCAATTGCCACAGTGCGCGCCCTCCATGCCCTATTTCAGCGGCCATTCAACATGTGATTCTCGCCATTTTCAGGACGATTTGCGACCCCCACGCAGAGCTGCCCCACCAACCGGAGGCCTGAACTCCCGCCCCATCCAACAGGTGCCGCGCAGTGAGTATTGTCCAAAGATCATCCGGAAATCACCCGGAGGTCCTCGGCGCCGTGGGTTCCGGCACCCCCATCCCCTCAAGCACCTTCAGCGGCTTGCGCACCCGCTGCGCCAGGCCCGGACGGCGCGGGGCCGGGATCTGTTTTGACACTTCCACCATCAGCACGCCCCCCGCCATCACCACTGGCAACTGCTGCCCGGCGCGTTCCCAGAAATTCCCGGTCTTGAGCCAGAATCGGCGCGACGAAGGGGGCTGATAAAGTGCGGACAGATGCCGCTCAACGTTAAAGCCATATGTCTTGAGCTGCGCCTCCAGCTGCCCCGCCGAATAGGGCCGGCCATAACCAAACGGTGTCTTGTCTGAGCGCGCCCAAAGCCCGGCCCGGTTCGGCACCACAAACAGCGCCCGCCCACCGGGGCCAAGCACCCGATAACATTCGTCCAGCAGGAAGGCCGGGTTTTCGCTTGTCTCCAGCCCGTGCATCAGCACCAGCCGATCCACCACCCCGTTTTCGAGCGGCCAGATCGTATCCTCAACCAGCGCGGCCACATTGGCCATCCCCGCAGGCCAGGGCATCACCCCCTGCGGGGCAGGCATCAACCCCATCACCCGGCGCGCGGTCTTCAGATAGGGGCGCAGCAAAGGCACCGCAAAACCGAACCCCGCCACGGTCTGCCCCTTGCAGCGTTCGGGTGGCCACAGCGCCACCACCTTGTCACGCACCGCCTTCTGCGCCGAACGGCCCAGCGTGCTGCGGTAATAAAAATTGCGAAGGTCTTGCACATCAAGATGCATGGGTGGCCTTTGAATGGCGGATCTTCCCCGCACGATAGCGCACCCGGCGAGAAATGCCAGCACTCACAATCCGTTCAACAAAAGCTGTGTCGGTAAAACCGATCTGCCGCGCCCCCGGCACTCAAGCCCCGGCAGCTTTCCTCCCGCGCCCCGGCCCAACCCCGGCTTGGAAACCCAAGGACCGGCTCAGCTTATTTTCTGGTCAGAAATATCCCGGGGTGAGGACGAAGTCCGAGGGGCAGCGCCCCTTTTCCAACCGCCCCTTTTCCAACCACCCAGCCTCAGGACTGGCGAGGGGGGCAGTTCACGCCGTCTTCTCGAACACGCAAAGAAGGTTGTTGGCCGGCATCTCGATCAGGGCAAGCCGCGTGAGGCCACCCCCCTCAGCCAGCCGGGTCACATCTTCGATGGCCTTATAGCCAATCGCGGCATCGCTGCCACGCAAGCGGGCGTCAAAGGCGCGATCCCCGTCGGACCGGAACTGTCCGCCCATCCGAAACGGGCCATAAAGGCACCACCGCCCGCCTTTTTCCAACGAGCGCGCCACCCCGGCCACCACTTCGCGCAGGGCCTCGTCGCTGATCAGATGCAACAGGTTTACGGTCATCAGCACGTCAAACCCCTCCACCTTCCAGCCCGGTGCGCTGGCATCCAGGAACTGCGCAATCCGCATATTGCGATGGCCCGTCCGGGCCCGCCAGGCATCGATACTGTCAAGCCGCTCTGGCGCGATATCGGTGGGTTGCCAGACGATGCCAGGAAAGGCCCCGGCATAGGCAATGGCATGTTCGCCGGTCCCGGAGGCCAGTTCCAGCCCATAGCCACGTTCCGGCAGATAGGGGGCAATGGCGTCAAGGATCGGGGGAATATTGCGTGCGGCAGACTGGGCTGACAGGCGTACATCATCGCGCGCCGCTGTCCCCTCCGGGCCAGCGGGATGGGCCGTGGAATGGGGCACCTCTCCGACCATGCGCCGCTCCGTTCTGCATCCAGTCACATATTGTCCTGTGTCTCAGTATTGTGTCCCGGCGGCAATTGCGCAAGACTGGTTGTCCACGTGATGAAAGGCCCTCCATGCTAACCCTTGTGACCCTGCCCTGCCTGACCGACAATTACGCCTATCTTCTGCATGATGATGAAACCGGGGCGACCGCGGCGATTGATGTGCCGGAGGCGGCCCCGATCCTGCGCGAACTGAAAATGCGCGCCTGGCACCTGAGCGAGATCTGGTTGACCCATCACCACTGGGATCACATTGATGGCGTGGCTGATCTTGTGGCCGCCACCGGCGCCCCGGTTCTGGGGGCGGCTGCCGATGCCCACCGCCTGCCCCCGCTGGCCAGGGCTGTTTCGCCCGGAGAGACGTTCCTGTTCGGGTCCCATACGGTCGACATCCTTGACGTGCCCGGCCATACAATTGGGCATATCGCCTTTCACGTCCCGGCTGCCCGCGCCGCCTTTACCGGCGACAGCCTGATGGTGATGGGCTGTGGTCGCCTGTTCGAAGGCAGTCCCGAGCAGATGTGGCACAGCCTGTCTGCCCTTGCAAAACTGCCCGCCGATACCAATATCTGTTCCGGCCATGAATACACGGCCTCCAACGCCGCCTTCGCGGTCACCATCGAACCAGACAACGCCGCCCTTGCCGCCCGCCGGCAGGATATCGACAAGGCGCGCGCGCAGCGCCTGCCCACCGTTCCGGCCCCGCTGTCGCTTGAACTCGCCACCAACCCGTTCCTGCGTGCCCATCTGCCCGAGGTGAAAGCCGCCCTTGGCATGACAGGTGCCGCTGATGTCGATGTGTTTGCCGAAATTCGGCACCGAAAAGACACGTTTTGACGTTTTCAACAATTCACGAGTTCAGTTTTCCCGAAAAATCGCGTATCATATCAATATCTTGAGCAGCTTGCGCAGCGCTTGGGATGAGGGGTTTCGCTGTTGCCTCCGCCTGTCGGGACCAATAGAAGACCGTTAATCTTCACGGTAAATTCCCAGAAAATTGACATAAAACCCCTTGAAGAAGCGCCGGGAAAACCGAAACTTAAACATATGAGGCCAATCTGGGGGAAATTGACCCCAAGCAGGGAAGCCTGTGCAGATTACGAGGAGAATGCCACGTGCCGTCCTTTTCTAAACCGCTGGAAGACGCCATTCACCACGCGCTTGCGCTGGCCAATGAGCGAAAACATGAACTGGCCACGCTGGAGCATCTGCTGCTGGCCCTGATTGACGAACCTGACGCCGCACGGGTGATGCAGGCCTGTTCGGTCGATCTGAACGCCCTGCGCAAGGATCTGCTGGAATTCATCGAAACCGAGCTTGCGACCCTGATCACCGATGTCGACGGCAATGAGGCCGTGCCGACCGCCGCCTTCCAGCGGGTGATCCAGCGGGCCGCCATCCATGTGCAAAGCTCGGGCCGCACCGAAGTGACCGGGGCAAATGTGCTGGTTGCGATCTTTGCCGAACGCGAATCCAACGCCGCCTTTTTCCTGCAAGAACAGGACATGACCCGCTATGACGCGGTGAATTACATCGCCCATGGCGTGGCAAAAGATCCCGAATTCGGAGAGCCCCGGCCAATCACCGGCACCCCCGATTTCGACGAGGACATGTCCGAAGCGCAGCCGGTTGAGGAAAAGGAAACCGCCCTGGGCAAATATTGTGTCGATCTCAATGCAAAAGCCCGCGAAGGCGAGATTGACCCGCTGATCGGTCGCGACCACGAAGTTGAACGGGCCATTCAGGTCCTGTGTCGCCGCCGCAAGAACAACCCGCTTCTGGTGGGCGATCCCGGCGTGGGCAAGACCGCCATTGCCGAAGGGCTGGCCACCAAGATCGTTGGCGGGCAAACCCCTGAAATCCTGTCAGAAACCACGATCTACTCGCTCGACATGGGCGCGCTTCTGGCAGGCACCCGCTATCGCGGCGACTTTGAAGAGCGGCTGAAGGCGGTGATGAAAGAGCTGGAAGATCATCCTGACGCGGTGCTATTCATCGACGAGATCCATACGGTGATCGGTGCGGGCGCCACCTCGGGCGGGGCGATGGATGCCTCGAACCTGCTCAAACCTGCCCTTCAGGGCGGCAAGCTGCGCTGCATGGGCTCCACCACCTACAAGGAGTTCCGCCAGCATTTCGAAAAAGACCGCGCCCTGTCGCGCCGGTTCCAGAAAATCGATATCAATGAACCGTCGGTCGAAGATGCGGTGAAGATCCTCAAGGGGCTGAAACCCTATTTCGAAGAACATCACGGGGTCAGCTTCACCGCGGATGCCATCAAATCAGCCGTGGAACTGTCCGACCGCTATGTGAATGACCGCAAATTGCCGGACAAGGCGATTGATGTGATTGACGAAGCTGGCGCGGCCCAGCACCTCCTGCCCAAGGACAAGCGCAAGACCTCGATCGGCGTGACCGAAATTGAAGCCGTGGTCGCCAAGATCGCCCGGATCCCGCCGAAAACCGTGTCCAAGGATGATGCGGAAACCCTGCGTGATCTGGAAAAATCGCTCAAGCGGGTGGTGTTTGGACAGGACAAGGCGATTGAGGCACTGTCCTCGGCCATCAAACTGGCCCGTGCCGGGCTGCGCGAGCCGGAAAAACCCATCGGCAACTACCTGTTTGCCGGCCCCACCGGCGTCGGCAAGACCGAGGTCGCCAAACAGCTTGCCGACAATCTCGGCGTGGAGCTTCTGCGCTTCGACATGTCGGAATATATGGAGAAACACGCCGTTTCCCGCCTGATCGGGGCCCCTCCCGGCTATGTCGGGTTTGATCAGGGCGGCCTCCTGACCGATGGCGTGGATCAGCATCCGCATTGCGTGCTGCTTCTCGATGAGATGGAAAAGGCCCATCCGGATGTCTACAACATCCTGCTGCAGGTCATGGATAATGGCGAACTGACCGATCACAACGGCCGCACCGTCAGCTTCCGCAACGTGGTGCTGATCATGACCTCGAACGCAGGGGCGTCAGAACAGGCCAAGGCGGCCGTGGGCTTTGGCCGAGAGCGACGCGAAGGCGAAGACACCGCCGCGATTGAACGCACCTTCACGCCGGAATTCCGCAACCGTCTGGACGCGGTGATCAGCTTTGCGCCACTGGGCAAAGAGGTGATCTTGCAAGTGGTCGAAAAATTCGTGCTGCAACTGGAGGCCCAGCTTCTGGATCGCGGTGTGACCATCGAACTGACCCGCGCGGCGGCTGAATGGATCGCCGACAAGGGCTATGACGACCGGATGGGCGCCCGCCCGCTGGGTCGGGTGATCCAGGAACATATCAAGAAGCCGCTGGCAGAAGAGCTCCTGTTCGGCAAGCTGTCCAAGGGCGGCATGGTGCAGGTCGGCATCAAGGGCGGCGAATTGGAGCTGCGTATCGAGAAGCCGAAAAAGCCGCAGCTGGGATCCCGTAAAAAGCCCCCGCTGCTCACCGCGGACTGATGCGGAAAACCGAATGTCTGATGATCCTTGCCCTGGCCGCAGCCCCCGCTGCGGCCTTTGCGGATACCAGGCGGACGGAAATAGGGGCAGCGGAGCCAAGAGGACCAAAATTTGCCCAGCCGGTTGATTGTGTCCTGGGCGAAAGCTGTTTCATCCTGAACCTCACAGATGCGGACCCCGGCGAGGGTGTGGCCGATTACACCTGCGGCCCGCGCAGCTACGACGGGCATAAGGGCACGGATTTCGCCCTGCCCTCTCAAGCGGCAATGCGAAGGGGTGTGACTGTGCTCGCCGCAGCGCCCGGCCGGGTCAAGGGATGGCGGGACGGCATGAAGGATGCGCTTTACGGATCCGAAGGCGCCCCAGATGTGAGCGGGCGTGAATGCGGAAACGGGGTTGTGATTGACCATGGCGGTGGTTGGGAAAGCCAGTATTGCCATATGGCCCAGGGTTCGGTGACAGTGCAAACCGGCGACAAGATCCGGATGGGTCAGGAGCTCGGCCGGGTTGGTCTGTCCGGCAAGACGCAATACCCACATCTGCACCTGTCCCTGCGCAAGGATGGGAAAGTGGTGGATCCGTTTCACCCTGACGCAGCTTTTGCAGCACCGACCAAATGCCTCTCACCCGACCGATCAGACGGGCAGCTCTGGCTGACCCCGATCCCCTACCCGACCGGCGGCATCGCCAGCACCGGATTTGCCACCGATATCCCCCAATTTGACGAGATCAAGCAGGGCGCCCCCCCTATCACCCCCCTCCCCGCAGACGGCCCGGCCCTAGTGGGTTGGAGCATGGTTTACGGCCCACGCCAGGGGGACATTCTGCACCTGCGCATTGAAGGCCCCTCAGGGATGGTGGGCGAGCAGAAGATCGAGATGACCAAAACGCAGGTTCTGGCCTTTCGCGCCTTTGGCAAAAAGACCCGCACGGCGTGGCCTGAGGGAATGTATCGGCTGGACAGCTGGATGATCCGGGCGGGCAGGGTGATTGATGCCACCTCAACCGAGGTTGCGGTCCGCTGAAACGGGCAGACCAGACGCGGCGGGACGCGTCCTGACCGCAGGGGCCGCATAAGGTGAGCCGCGGAATAGACGAAGGCCGCCCCCTCCCGAAACACCGTCGCAAGCCCCCCAAAACCACTGGCGGCCGGCCCTCTTATCGCTCTGTCAGTTTCAGCTCAATCCGCCGGTTCTGCGCGCGTGCCACTTCGGTATCTGCGGGGTTCACCGGGCGGTATTCCCCAAAACCGGTGGCGGCCAGCCGGTTCGGCGGAAAGCCCAGATCGTCAATCATGTATTCCACCACCGACAGGGCGCGGGCCTGGCTGAGCGCCCAGTTGTTGCGAAACACCCCCGTCCCGGACAGAGGCTGATTGTCGGTATGCCCATCGACGCGGATCACCCAATCCACTTCGGGCGGGATCAAATCCGCCACCTCGGACAACAGCGCAGCCACCTTGGCCACCTGCGCCTGTCCCGCAGGTTTCAGCACCGCATCCCCCGACGAAAACAGCACTTCAGAGGAGAACACAAACCGGTCCCCAACAATCTGCACCCCTTCCCGATCCCCAAGAACCTGACGTAGTTTCCCAAAGAATTCAGATCTGTAGGCGGCGAGCTCCTTGGCTTCCTCTTCCAAACGCCGACGTTCCGCCTCTTCCAACGCGGCGCGTTTGCGTTCCTCGGCGGCGACCCGCGCCAGTGCCGCATTCAGCTCGGTGCCCAGTTTCTGGATCTGCACCTGCGCGCGTTCATCGCGTTCATTTCCTGCATCCAGTATCGCCTGCAAGGATCCAAGCTGCGCGCGCAATGCCGCCACCTGTTCATTGAGCAGGGCCACCTGGCGCTGCGCCTCGGCAGAGCTGGCCTCTTCTTCGGACAAGGCCAAATTGGCCACCGCCAGCAGGCGCTTTTGCTCCTCCGCTTCCGACAGGGCCACCTCGGCGCGGGTTTCTGCGGCGAGCCGCTCGGCAAGGGCTGCGCGCAGTTCTTCGCCCAGCCGTTTGGCGTCCGCCCCTTCGGATTTCAGCGCCTCAAGCTCCAGCATCGCGGCCGCCAGACGGGCATCCAGATCCACCCCGGCCGCTTTTGCCGCCGCCAGCAGCGTCAGCGTTTCCTCGGCCTCTTTGCGGCTTGCTTCCAGCGCGAGGGTCATCGCGGTCAGCTCCGCATCGGCATTTTCAAGCTGCGCGCGAAGCGCCTCGGCGGCGGCGGCTTCGGCAAGGCGCCCGGCCTCTTCTTCGCTTAACGCCTTTTGCCCCTCCGCCACGTCAGCCTCAAGGCGGGCCACCAGCGCCTCCAGTGCTTCGCGCTTGGCTGCTGCCAGCCGCGCGGCTTCGACGCCGGCGTCAATCTCATCGCGGGCCTGGGCCAGCGCGAGTTGCAACGCCTCCTGATCTGAAATCAGCGCGGCTTTGGCGGCCTCAAGATCTTCAATCGTTGCGGCCATTTGCGTGCCCGCAGCAAGGGCCTCATCGCGTTGCGACAGGAGGGCGGCGACCTGCACCTCGAAGCTGGTGATCTGGGCGGACTGGGCGGCGATCTGCTCTTCCTGTGCTGTGGTCTGCGCGGTGAGCTGGGCAATCAGCGCGGTCTGGGCATCGGCAATATTGCGCGCCTCGGACAGGGTTGCGCTGAGCCGCCCGACCTGCCCTTCCAGATCCGCAGACCGGGTGCGTTCCAGCCCCAGCGCATCAGCAAGTTCGGCCACCTGTAGGCTCAGCTCATCCAGCTCATGCGCCTGACCTGAGATGGTTTCGCGCAGGACAAACTGCACCACCATAAAGATGGTCAGCACGAAAAACAGCACCAGAAGCAGCGCGGTCATCGCGTCGACAAAGCCGGGCCAGATTGACCCGCTGACCCGATTGGTGGAGCGCCGCGACATGGCCATGGGTTACACCTGACCCTCTGTTTCGTCCTGCCCGGCCGCCACGCGGATCACCTGGATCAGGGTCCCCAGATCCTGGCGCAGTTCCGCCATGCTTTCCTGACGCCCGGCCTGCATTTCTTCCAGCAGGCGCAGCATCTGCACGTCGATCGAGCGCAGGCGCATTCGGCTTTCGGCATCGGGATGGGTGCCCACTTCGCCCTGCCCTTCGAGCGCGTTGATCACCCGGCCCTGCCCGTCGATCATCTGTTTCATGGCAAGGTTGAGGTCGGTCAGCTGCGCGAGATGCGGGGTCAGGTCAGGGGCAGGGATCGGGGCGGGCTGGTGCTGTGTGGCGTCGATCTTTTCCGTCAACGCATGGACCTGGCCCGCAAGCTCGCCCAGCCGCGCATCCAGTTTCGCCCGGTTCGCATCGGTCTGCAGAAACATCGCCTGCATTGCCTCGACCTGTTCGGCCATGGTGGAAAGATAGGCAACCGCGGCGCTGTCCCCGTCCCCCTCTGCAGGGACGATGGACAATTTGGTGATGGTGGACAGCCACTCCTCAAGCTCGCGGTAGAAACGGTTCTGACCATGGCCTGCAAACAGCTCCATCAGCCCCACAACCAGCGACCCGGCCAGGCCGAGAAGGGAGGAGGAAAAGGCCGTTCCCATGCCGCCCAGCTGCTCTTCCAGCCCGCTCATCAGGCGGTTGAACACCTCAACCCCGCCTTCATCGCCAGACGGCGCGAGCGAGCCGATGGTCTTCACAACTGCGGGCACGGTGGTGGCGAGGCCGAAAAATGTCCCCAGAAGTCCAAGGAAAATCAGCAGGTTGACAATGTAACGCGTGATATCACGGGCCTCATCAATGCGCGTGGCCACACTGTCGAGGATCGAGCGCGATGACGAGGCCCCGATCTGCAGCCGCGCCCCACGGGTCGACAGCAGCTTGGCCAGGGCCGCGAGCAGGCGTGGCGCGCCATCCGGGTTGGTCCCTTCACGCTCGCCCACAAATCCCTCGATCCAGATCACCGAGGCCGCCACCTGCCAGACCTGCCAGAAACAGGCCAGAAGGCCAACCACGAAGACCAGAGCGATAAAGGCATTGAGATAAAGATTGGCAAGGAAGACCGGCAGCACCTGCGGCAGGGCGACAAAGCCCCCGAAGCCCACAAGGCCCAACACCACCAGCATCACAAAGATCTGGCGGAAAGGTTGAGAAAATTGCGGCTCGGCCCCTTTGCGGCGCGTCATGGACGACCTGCTATCTGGCTCTTTCATCGGGTATTTTCCCTATCGCCTGAATGTTTTGCGGTCAGGATAGGGGGGATTGGGCGCCCTGCCAAGCGCGAATGCGGTTCGGGAAAACTGGGGGCCGATCGGGGGGCCGATGCGGTCAGAGGGCTTCGGTAATTTCGCGCACACGGGCCGCAAGCCAGCTGAGATCCGGGTCTTCAATCCCCAGCGTCGCCAGATGGTCAGCGGTATTGTAAAGATAATCGGTATTGGGGCCGCGCCCACCAACGGCAGTGGCGATGATATGGGCCTGGTCCAACAGGTCGATATGGCAGTATTGCACATGATCGGGGTCGATCACATAGGTCACGGCCTCGACCTCGCGCCCATCGGCCAGGGTGATTTTCAGGGTTTTCTCAAGATAGGCAGAGGAGACCAGCTCGCGCTCGCGCAGCTCTGCCATGGTCTTGTCCTCGCGTCCCGGGGTGACGCGAAAGGCCACGCCCTGACAGGACGCCCCCGCCTCCTTGTCAAGCGCCAGCACAAGACCGGGCTTTTCCTCGGTGCCGCGATGATGGATCGAGCGCATGCAGAAAGACCGGTGATACCCCGCAAGGGTCGCGATCACGGTTTCATCATGATCAAAACCCGGATGCCAGATCAGTGACCCGTAACCAAAGACCCACAATTCGGAATTGCCCATGCCCATACCCTTTCCGTCCAGCGCGCGCTCCCCATATAAGGGGGCAGGTGTTAAGAGGAAAGCGGTATGCGCAAACTGATTGTGATTGCAGTGGTTCTGGCGGGGCTCTGGTCCGGGTATTGGTGGGTTGGGGCCGGAGCGGCCGAGCGCGCCTATCAGGGCTGGTTTGCCGAACGTCGGGCTGATGGCTGGGTATCCGACTACGAGGCATTGCGCGTGCAGGGGTTTCCGAACCGGTTCGATATGGTGGCTGAAGGCGTTCATCTCGCGGACCCGGACACCGGGCTGGCCTGGTCGGCAGATCTGTTCCAGCTTCTCACCCTCAGCTACAAGCCCAACCACCTGATCGCGGTCTGGCCCGGCACCCAGCGCCTGTCGACCCCGTTGCAGAATATCGACATCACGGCGCAGGATTTCAAAGCGTCACTTGTCGTGGATCCCGCGCCCTCCCTGCCCCTGAACCGCTCCTCATTCGTGATCGAAGACATGACCCTGACCTCCTCTCTGGGTTGGACCGCCACGCTGGGATCTGCCAATATCGCCACCCGGCAAGTGGACGGGAAATCGACCGAACATGAAGTCCATCTGGAGGTAAAGGAGTTCATCCCCCCCTCTGAACTTGTGCAAAGTTTTGATACCAACAGCCTGCTGCCCCCGTCTTTTGAAGGCGTTACAGTGCAGGGCAAAGTGGCATTTGACGCCCCGTGGGATCTGGCCGCCCTGGAACAGGAACGCCCGCAACCCACCGAGATCAAACTGGACATGCTGCGGGCCGAATGGGGTGAGATGGTATTGCAGGCCGCAGGCACCCTCACCGTGAACAGCGCCGGTCAGCCCAACGGGAAAATCACCGTGAAGGCGCGGAACTGGCGCGAAATGGTGGCGCTGGCCAAAGCCTCTGGGCTGATTGATCCGGCCTTTGAAGGCACCGTCATCGGCGCGCTTCAACTGTTGTCCAGCCTCTCGGGGGACCCCAACACGCTGGATGTGCCTTTGGGATTTTCTGGCGGCTTCATGTCCCTGGGGCCGCTCCCAATTGGCCGCGCGCCAAGCTTTCATCTGCGCTGACACAGTGGGGTGGCGGCCCGCCCGACGGGCCATATCGCCATCCTCATGTCTCATTTTTCTTGCCGAAAATACCTCGGGGTGAGGACGCAGTCCGAGGGGCAGCGCCCCTGCCCCGCCCTCGACCCTGCGCAAACTAGAAAACTAGAAAACTGCCTCTTCTGGCCATCAAGCCCTCAATAGCCGCGCGTCTTGTCCACCAGATGTAACAGCGCCTCGCCCGCCTCGGATCTGCGTATATTCTCCGCAATCACCTGACTGGCCGTGTCCGGCCGGGTTTCAGAGGCGATATGCGGGGTCACGGTTACATTGGGGTGCGCCCAGTAGGGGTGCTCTTTGGGCAGGGGCTCCACCCGGAACACGTCCAGCGTGGCATGGCCCACCTGCCCGCTATCAAGCGCTGCAAGCAGGGCGTTATCCTCAATCAACGGGCCACGCCCCGGGTTCAGGATCCGCGCGCCTTTGGGCAGCAGTGCCAGCGTGTCAGCGTTGAGGGTGTTTTCCGTGGCCGGTGTGTTGGGCAGAAGCAGCACAAGGATCTCTGCCTGGGCCAGAACATCGCGCAACCCGTCTTCCCCGCTATGACAGCTCACCCCCGGCAGGGATTTTGCGCTCCGGCTCCATCCATGCACGTTGAAGTTCAGCGCCGACAGGGCCTGCGCACAGGCGGCACCCAACTGCCCCAACCCCAGCACCCCCACGGTCCGGTGGCGTGCAAGCGGCGGGATATGGACCTCCCACGCTGGATCCTGCCGACAGATATCCTGATCCATATCAAGGTGATAGCGCAGGGTATGCCCCACCACCCATTCCACCATCCCTTCGGTCAACCCCCGGTCCACCATCCTGGTATAAGGCTGGGTCAGGGTCGGGTTGGTGAGGATGCTTTCCACCCCGGCCCAGAGACCCAGCACGGCCTTGCACCGGGCATAGGGGCTGAGGTCGGACAGGGGGCCGAACGGGGCGTAGATGATGTAATCCACCTCGTCCGGAGCAAACCCCTGACGCAGATCCGCCACCACGCCCGCCTCGCAAAAAGCGGCTTCCAGCGCGGGCTTATACACTGGCCAAAGCGCATCACGCCCGGCAAACATCACATTGACGGCTCTGGGGGCAGCGGTCGGGGCAACGATCGAGACTGGGGTCATCAGGGGATCCTTTTCACAATATCGGACGCGCCGCAGATGCCTAACGCTTCTGTCGCGCCCTGTGCACATGTGCAGACTGCACCAGACCAAAGCCGATGAGAAGCACCAGCATGGACGAGCCCCCATAACTGACCATCGGCAGCGGCACGCCCACCACCGGCGCCATCCCCATCACCATCGACATATTCACCGCGAAAAACAGGAAAAAGGTGACCGCGATCCCAAGGATCAGAAGGGACGAGAACCGGTCCCGGTTCTGCACGGCGGAAATCACGCAGAACACAAGGATCAGCACGTAAAGCCCAAGCAGGCCCGCTCCGCCCAGAAAGCCGAACTCCTCAGCCAGCGTGGTAAAGATGAAATCCGTGTGTTTTTCCGGCAGGAAGTTCAGCCGCGACTGCGTGCCCTGCATGAACCCCCGCCCGGTCCAGCCACCGGACCCCAATGCAATCTTTGACTGGGTGATGTGATAGCCCGCGCCAAGCGGGTCCGAAGAGGGATCAAGGAAGGTGTCGATGCGGCGATACTGATAATCTTTCAGAAGCTGCCAGGGCGTGCCGCGCGACAGGAATACACCAGTGACCAGCCCCACGCCGCTCAGGATCACTGCCCCAAAATACCACAGGCTGACCCCGGCCAGAAACATCACCACCCCACCGCCGGTCACCAGCAGGATCGACGTGCCCAGATCCGGCTGTTTCAGCACCAGCATGGTCGGCAACGCAATCAACACCAGCGGCAAAAGCACCCAAAGCGGACGCGAAACCTTTTTCACATCCAGCCAATCATAATAGGCGGCAAGAATCATGATCAGGCTGATCTTCATCAGCTCCGAAGGCTGCAGCCGCATGAAGCCAAGGTCAATCCAACGCTGTGCCCCCATGCCGGTTGAGCCTATCAGCTCCACCAGCACCAAAAGCACCAGAGAGACGAGATAGCCAAGCCCCGCCATATTGCGCCAGAACCAGATCGGCACCATTGCCGTGATGAACATCAAGACTATCCCCAGCGCAAACCGTTTCATCTGCGCCGCCGACCAGGGATCAAGGCTGCCACCGGCCACGGAATACAGCATCAGGAACCCAACCCCGGCCACAGCGCACAACAGCAGCACCAGAAACCAGTTCAGATACAGCACCTTGCGCAGCCCGGCGGGCACGTATTTGACGTTGTATTCAAGATAACTCATGCGCGCCCGCTCCCCTGCGCACCGTCGTCAGAGGGCAGTTGCATCCTGTCCTCGATCTCTTTTTGCCGCGACCGGATGGTGCCGCGCTGCGAGGACGGGTAGGCACTCAGCGGGGGGGGGCCGCCGTAAAGCGTCTGCAACATCACGTCCCGCGCAATCGGGGCCGCCGCCGTCGAGCCGCCGCCGCCATGCTCCACCACAACCGACACCGCATAGCGTGGATTTTCCACAGGCGCATAGGCGACAAACAGCGCGTGGTCACGCCGCTCCCAGGGCAGGTCTTCGTTGCGGGTCACGCCACGCGCACGCTCTGCCTTGGTGATATTGCGCACCTGGCTGGTGCCGGTCTTGCCCGCCATCCGAAATTCATCCCCGGTGATTTTCGACCGGCCCGCCGTGCCACGCCGTGCATTGACCACCGCATACATGCCCTGGCGCACCGCGGCGAGGTTCGATGAGCTGATCCCAAGCGGCGCCTGCTCTGCAATCGGCTGATCCACCCCGTTGATGGAGCGCACCAAGCGCGGCACCACCGCACGCCCGGTGGCGAGCCGGGAGGTCATCACCGCCAGTTGCAGCGGAGAAGCCAGCACAAAGCCCTGCCCGATACCCGCATTCAGGCTGTCCCCGACAACCCAATCCGCACCGCGATTTTCCAGCTTCCACGCCTTGTTCGGGATCAAACCCTTCGCCACCGCAGACAACGGCAGGTCGTGTTTTTCCCCAAGCCCAAGGCGGCGCGCCATCTCGGCAATCTTGTCGATCCCAACCCGCTGGGCGATCTCATAATAATAGATATCACAGCTCTGCTCGAGGCTCTTGAGCAGATCAACCTTGCCGTGGCCCGCCCGTTTCCAGCAATGGAAAACGCGGTTATAAACCTCGATCTTGCCCCAGCAGGTCACAGTTTCATTGGGGCCGATCACCCCTTCTTCCAGCGCCGCGAGCGCAGTGACCATCTTGAAGGTCGACCCCGGCGGATAGGCGCCCTGCGCCGTTTTTGCCGCCAGCGGACGATAGGGGTCTTCCAACAGAGCCTTGTAATCCGCGCTGGAGATCCCGTGCACGAATTTGTTGGCGTCAAAGGTGGGGGCCGATCCCAGCGCGAGGATATCCCCGCTCACCGTGTCCATCACCACCGCAGCTGCACTTTCCCCCGCCATGCGCGCCTGCACATAACTTTGCAGCTTGGCATCAATGGTCAGCTGCACCGCCGCCCCGGCCTGCCCTTCTTCGCGCGACAGCTCGCGCATCTCACGGCCCACCGCGTTCACCTCGATCTCACGGGACCCGGCAGAACCGCGCAGCACATGCTCCATCTTGGCCTCAACGCCGGATTTGCCGATCTGGAACCGGGGGATCTGCAACAAGGGATCCGGATCTTCGAGCTTGGACAGGTCGTAATCCGAAACAGGCCCCACATAACCCAGAATATGGGCAAAATCGCCGCGTTGCGGATAAATCCGCGACAGGCCCACCTCGGGGGTGATGCCGGGCAGGGCCGGGGCATTCACCGCCACTTCGGCCACCTCACCCCAACTGACCCGATCCGCGACGGCAACCGGCACAAAGGGGCTGCGCCGTTTGACTTCTTTCAGCGCGTTGGCGATGTCCTCCTCCGACATCCAGACAATATGGGACAGCTTGCGCAGCACCGCTTCGGGGTCGCCTGCGTCCTCGCGCACCAGAACGATGCGGTAATTCTGTTCATTGCCGGCGATCAGCACGCCATTGCGGTCATGGATCAACCCGCGTGAGGGGGGGATTAGTCGGATATTGATACGGTTTTCTTCGGCCAGCAGGCGGTATTCGTCGCCCTGATCCACCTGCATATAGCGCATCCGCCCAACCAGAAGGGCCGCAAAGGACACTTGCAACCCACCCAGAAACAGGCCCCGCCGGGTGATTATGCGGGCACTTTTATCCGTATCCACACCGCTGCGTTTCATGCGTAATGCCCCGAAATCTCGTCCTCACCCGGCTGCAATTTATGGATGCCGAACCCATAGACCGTGACCAGCGCGGCCAGCGGATAGGCGGCGATCGTGGCCAGAAGGTAAAGGATCTCGCGCCCGAACGAAACCTGCTCGACCAGGAACACGCCCAGCAGCAATCTTTGGCCGATCAGCATGGCCACAAGCGTGGCGGCCACCAGCCCGAACTCGATCAGAAAGCTTTGTTCGCGCAGGCGCGTTTCGCGACGGCGCAGGAATTCCGTGCCAAACACCACCATCAGGGTCCAGACCGCGGGAGGTTTCAAAAGCAGCATGTCGGTCAGGAAAAACACCGGCGCGATCAGGAATACCGGCGCATAATCCGGGCGGCGCACCACCCAGGCCATCACCAGAACCAGCAAAAGATCCGGGCCGGGAAGGCGCCCGGCGCCAAGCTCCAGCGGCAACAGGCGTCCGAACAGAAGCACGATGGCAACCACCACCAGCAACAGGCGATAATATCCACGGCTGAGGGCAATACGATCAATCATTGCCCGCTCTCCGCGCGGACCCCGGACGTCTCAGCCGCCGTGCCTTCACGAAGGATGTTTTCCACCGGCGGCTGCGCCGGGGTCGAGATAATCAGCGCATCACTGTCCAGCACCCGTTCGCCGGGATGGCTGCGCAGAACACGCAGGAACTCAAGCCGCTCGTAATCCGCCGAGAGGCGCACGCGCAACCGGCGATCCGTGCCCATGGCCACATGCCCAACCAGCAATCCCGCCGGGAACACCCCGCCGTCACCGGAGGAAATCACCCGGTCCCCGGGGCGCACCTTGTCCGGGCTTTCCAGAAATTCCAGCGGCGGTGACGCCGTGTTGTCGCCACGCAAAAGCGCGGTCTGCCCCGAGGGCTGCACCGTGATCGGAATGCGCGAATTGCTGTCGGTCAAAAGCATCACGCGGCTGGTCTGACGCCCCACACCAGAGATCCGCCCCACCAGACCCAGCCCATCCGTGGCCGCCCAGCCATCAACGATGCCATCGCGGGTGCCGACATTCAGCAGGACCGACTGGCGAAACGGCGAGCCGCTATCGGCCAGCACGACCCCGGTCACATAGCTGAGCTGCGCATCCAGCCGCACATTATTCAGGTTCAGAAGCCGCGCGTTTTCCTGTTCCAGCTGAAGCGCCGCTTCTTTCCAGGCTTTCATCTGGCGCAGCTCGCGGCGCAGTTCCTGGTTTTGCTGGTAAATCCGCTGGTAGCTTTGGAAATCTTCAACCATGCCCACCGCATGGGTGACCGGCACCAGGGCCCATTCGAAACTGGGCACCACCGTATCAATCAACTGGGCACGGAACCGTTCCACCCGCGGGCTGTCGATCCGCCAGATCAGGAACACCAGCGCCAGAAACAGCACGAGCATCGCCATGAAGAGCCGCCGCAGCGGCCCCGCATATTCGACATTTGGCTGTTTGTTTGTCGCCAAACTTGCCTCCGGTCACTTTGGCCTCAGATCACACCGGCGGGCCCAGATCCGGGGCCCGTCAGGTCAGGTCCAGAACAGGCTACGCGCGATCAGCTATCGTAATCAATCACGTGGCGCAGCTGCTTTTCATATTCCAGCGCCTTGCCGGTGCCCAGCGCCACGCAGTTCAGGCTTTCATCTGCAACCGAAATGGACAGGCCGGTCTGTTCGCGCAGCGCCAGATCCAGATCCCCCAGCAGCGCGCCGCCCCCGGTGAGCATCACGCCGCGGTCGACAATATCCGCGGCCAGATCCGGCGGGGTGGCTTCCAGCGCGGTCATCACCGCTTCGCAGATCTGCTGCACCGGCTCTGCCAGCGCCTCGGCAACCTGCGCCTGGTTGATCTCGGTCTCTTTCGGCACCCCGTTCAGAAGGTCACGCCCGCGGATCTGCAGCGACGCGCCGCGCCCGTCATCGGGCATCCGGGCGGTGCCGATCTCGGTCTTGATGCGTTCGGCGGTGCTTTCACCCACAAGAATATTCTGGTTGCGGCGCAGGTAGGAAATGATTGCATCATCCATCCGGTCGCCGCCCACGCGCACCGAGCGCGCATAGACGATGTCGCCCAGGGACAGGACCGCCACCTCGGTGGTGCCGCCGCCAATATCCACAACCATGTTGCCGGTCGGATCGGTGATCGGCATGCCCGCCCCGATGGCTGCGGCAATCGGTTCCGCAACCAGCCCGGCGCGGCGCGCGCCAGCAGACAGAACCGACTGTCGAATCGCGCGTTTTTCAACCGGGGTGGCGCCATGCGGCACGCAGACAATGATCTTCGGTTTTGAGAAGGTGGTGCGTCTGTGGACCTTGCGGATGAAGTTCTTGATCATCTCTTCCGCACTGTCGAAATCGGCAATCACCCCGTCCCGCATCGGGCGGATCGCCTCGATCGAGCCCGGTGTGCGCCCGAGCATCAGCTTGGCGTCTTCCCCTACAGCGAGCACCTTTTTCACGCCATCCTTGACGTGATAGGCCACCACCGAGGGTTCATTCAGGATCACGCCCTTTCCCTTGACATAGACCAGCGTGTTCGCCGTTCCCAAGTCAATGGCCATATCCGATGAAAACAAACCTGAGAAACCTGCCATGTGCTGCCAACCTTCATGCAAAATAGAAATGGTCCACGACTCCCCCCGAGTGCAGACCATAGCGTTATAGGCCCCAAGGGGATTTGGTGAAAGCCCGAATTACAAGGGTCCGGCGGCTTCTCGCCGTCCTCAATCGGTGGCTTGCACATTTCCGATTTATCATAGCCATCGAACATGAAAAAGCGCGGCCTTTTCGGGCCACGCTTTCACTTTTCGAACATCTGGGTCAGATGCGTCAGACCGCCTCGGGTTTGGTCTTTTCCCGGCGCACCAGAAGGTTGTTGAGCGCGTTGACATAGGCTTTGGCCGAGGCAACCACCGTGTCGGTATGGGCCGACTGGCCGGTCACGATCTTGCCGTTCTCTTCCATCCGCACGCTCACGGTGGCCTGCGCATCGGTGCCTTCGGTGACCGCATGCACCTGGTAAAGCTTGAGCCGCGCCTCATGCGGGAACAGCATCTTGATCGCGTTGAACGTGGCATCAACCGGCCCGTCCCCCTGGGCGGTGACCTGACGGTCCACCCCGTCGATCTCCATGGTCAGATCGGCAGATTGCGGGGCTTCTGTGCCGCAGATCACACGCAGGAATTTCACCTGAAGGCGGTCGTTCTGCGCATCGGTCCCGTCGGTCATCAGCGCGATGATGTCCTCGTCAAACACCTCTTTCTTGGTGTCGGCCAGATCCTTGAAGCGGACAAACACATCCTTCAACTGGTTGTCACCCACGTCAAAGCCGAGGTCGTTCAGCTTTGCCTTCAACGCGGCACGCCCCGAATGTTTGCCAAGCGGCAGCGAGGTGCCGGCGAGGCCGATATCTTCGGGCCGCATGATCTCAAAGTTTTCCGGGTTCTTCAGCATCCCGTCCTGGTGGATGCCGCTTTCATGGGCAAAGGCGTTTTTGCCGACAATCGCCTTGTTGAACTGCACCGGGAAACCCGACACCTGCGCCACGCGGCGCGAAATGTTCATGATCTTGCGCGTGTCGATCTGGGTTTTATAGGGCATGATGTCATGGCGCACCTTAAGTGCCATCACCACCTCTTCCAGCGCGGTATTGCCCGCGCGTTCGCCGAGGCCATTGATGGTGCATTCGATCTGGCGTGCACCGGCCTCAACTGCGGCCAGCGCGTTGGCGGTGGCCATACCAAGGTCGTTATGGCAATGGGTGGCAAAGATGATCTCATCCGCGCCGGGCACTTTTTCGATCAACATGCGAATGAGGTCGGCGCTTTCACGCGGCGCGGTATAGCCCACTGTGTCGGGGATATTGATGGTGGTGGCACCGGCCTTGATCGCAATCTCGATCACGCGGCACAGGTAATCATGCTCGGTCCGCGTGGCATCCATCGGCGACCATTGCACATCATCCACGAGGTTGCGCGCATGGCTGACGGTGTCATGGATCAGCTCGGCCATCTCGTCTTGCGTAAGGTTGGGGATCGCGCGGTGCAGCGGCGAGGTGCCGATAAAGGTATGGATGCGCGGCTTGGCGGCATTGCGCACGGCCTCGGCGCAGCGGTCAATATCCTTGAAATTGGCGCGCGACAAGCCGCAGATGGTCGAGTTTTTCGACCGCTGGGCAATCTCGGATACGGCGGCGAAATCGCCCTCGGAGGCAATCGGGAAGCCCGCTTCGATAATGTCGACACCCATCTCGTCCAGCATCTCGGCAATTTCGAGCTTTTCGTCATGGGTCATGGTGGCGCCGGGCGATTGTTCGCCGTCGCGCAGCGTGGTGTCAAAGATCAACACGTGGTCGGATTTGGGCTGGGTCATATCTCTGGTCTCTTCATCAAATCTTGGGTCGGGCCATAACGTGCCCGTGGAGTATCCCGGTTCGCGGCGGATTACCAGTTTTCGCATGCCATTTTTGGCGGGGATCAACGAAAGAACAGTGATCGGCTGCAAGCGGGATGTTGGGAAGGGGCGCGGTCAGGCATATCCTCTGAGCGGACGCGCCGAGATGGCACGCTCAGAGGCGTGTTAGCAGCGAAAGAGCAGCCAGGCCGATACGGGCCGAGGGAGCGATATGTGTCTGCGTTACCATGGCGGTGACTATAGGGCAGTTTTTACCGGGGGAAAGAGGTTTTTTCGGTTTCCCTCATAATTCGCCGGTAATTCTCCGGTAAATCCTTGATAAATCCGCCAGAAACACAGCCCATTAACACGCCCAGCAACACACCCGGAGCGAGCGCTTCAGGTCCGGCCTCAGTTTCCAGTCTCAGTTTCCGGTCGATGTGTCAGGCTCGGCTTCTGCGGGCACCTCGGGGGAAGTTTCTGCCGTTGGTTCCGGTGCCGCGTCAGAGCCGGGGTTTGATCCGGCCTCCGGCAGATCTGCGGCCGCGTCCCCGTCATCTGCGGGCAAGGACGGATCCGGTCGCAGCACGCTGCCTTGCAGAAAGCCCTCCTCCCAGATGCCGTCCTCGCGCGTGCCATCTGCGCGGATCACCACACCCGGGCCATGGCGTTTGCCATCGACAAAGCCACCGTCATACAGATCGCCATTGGCATAGACCGCCACGCCCTTGCCATGAAAGAGCCCCGCCCGCCATTCGCCTTCGTAGCGGAAGCCATCGGCGGTTTTCAGCACGCCCTGTCCCTGACGCTGGCCAGCAAAGAAACCGCCTTCATAGGTGCTGCCATCTTCCAGCACCGACACCCCCTGCCCGCTGGGCAGACCGGCCTGCCAGTCCCCCTTGTAGCTTGCCCCGGTGGCGGTGGTCAGGCTGCCCTGCCCGTCATAAAGCGCATTCACAAAAGCGCCCTCATATTGCGTTCCATCGGCATAACGGGCCACGCCATTGCCTTCGATCACCCCGGCGACCCATTCCCCCTCGTAAGAACTGGTGTCGGGATAGACGATCATGCCCTGCCCCTGCGCCACCCCATCCACAAACGCGCCCTGATAGACCGAGCCATCCGGGTAAGTTGCCACGCCGGTCCCTTCGATGCGCCCCTCGACCCAATCCCCTTCATAGACATAGCCATCCGCACCGGAGAAGCGGCCCTTGCCGTGGCGCTTGTCGCCCGAGAACATCCCCTCGTATACATCGCCCCCCGCATAGGTCACCTTGCCCTTGCCGTCGCGCGCACCGGCGCTGAACATGCCTTCATAGACATCCCCGTTGACCTGGGTCAGCTTGCCCTGCCCATGCATCTGCCCCTTGGTCCATTGGCCTTCATAGATCATCCCGTCCGCCGAGATCAGCTTGCCCTCACCGTCGCGCTGGTCATCGCGCAGCTCTCCGTCATAGACCGAACCATCGGCGTAGCTGGCAACACCGCGCCCGGTTTTCACACCGATCACCCAGTCGCCCTCATAGATATAGCCAGAGGGGCTCTCCATCCGGCCCTTGCCATGGTGCATGGCATTGCGAAACCCACCTTCATAGGTCACGCCATTGGCATAGATTGCCAGTCCGGTGCCGTTGATCTTGCCATCCACCCAATCGCCCTCATAGGTGCCGCCATCGGCAAAGGTGATCCGGCCAAACCCGTCCGGCTTGCCCTTGGCGAAACTGCCTTCGTAAACCGATCCGTTCGGGAAGCGGGCCACGCCCTGCCCGACGATCTCGCCTTCGATGAACTCGCCGGTATATTCATAGCCAGAGGGCAGGCGGTAGGTGCCCATCCCATGCTGAAGCCCACCCTTGAACGTGCCCTCATAGACGGCCCCGTCATCATATTGCTTGATCTCGACATCCTGGGCCACGACGCGCCCCGGCATCAGGCCAGCGGCCAGAGCTGTTGCGGCCATCACGGCCCCGATCGCGGGAAAGCGCAGCAGGTGCTTCATGCCCAACCTCTTCAAATCAAACGACAAGACAGGCCCCGACAACATCAGGGCATCTTTGGCAAGATAGAGGAGCCTCCGGGGCGAAACAACGCTTTTCCCCCACATTCCGGCGCGGGGGCTTCCCCTTCGGCCAAATACTGCTACATCTGTGCGCAAATGTCCTGAGACCCGGTAATAGAAGACGCGCGATGAGTGAGAATTTCCACACCCCCGATTTCCGCCCCGCAGATTTCCGCCCCGCCCAGTTCCGCCTGACCCTGGCCCAACTGAACCCCACGGTGGGCGCCATCGCCGCCAATGCCGACAAGGCGCGGGCCGTCTGGGCCGCCGCAAAAGAGGCCGGCAGCCAGATGGTCGCCCTGCCCGAGGCCTTCCTCACCGGCTATCAAACCCAGGATCTGGTGCTGCGCCCACAGTTCTACCGCGACGCCATGGCAGCCGTGGAACAGCTCGCCCGCGACTGCGCGGATGGCCCTGCCATGGGCATTGGCGCCCCCTATCATGATGGCAAGAACCTTTATAACGCCTGGTGGGTGCTGGAAAGGGGAGCGGTGAAAACCCGTGTCCTCAAGCAACGCCTTCCCAATGAAACCGTGTTTGACGAGGTGCGCCATTTCACCTCTGCCCCTCCGCAAGGCCCCTATTCCATTGGACCACTGCGCATCGGCACCCCGATCTGCGAAGATGCGTGGCATGCCCATGACGTCTGCGAAACACTGGCGGAAAGCGGTGCCGAGATCCTGCTGATCCCCAATGGCTCGCCCTATTTCCGCGGCAAATATGACGTGCGCCTCAATCACATGGTGGGGCGCGTGGTGGAAACCGGCCTGCCGCTGATTTACCTCAATATGGTGGGCGGTCAGGATGATCAGGTGTTTGATGGCGGCACCTTTGCGCTGAACCCCGGCGGGGAGCTTGCCCTGCGGATGGGCGTGTTTGACGAAGAAATCCGCCATATCGACCTGACCGAGACCGACGCGGGCTGGCGCATTGCGGCGGGCGAGGTCGCCCCCCAGCCCGACGAATGGGAACAGGATTACCGCGCCATGGTGGACAGCCTGCGCGATTACATGGGCAAAACCGGGTTCAAACAGGTGCTCTTGGGCCTTTCTGGCGGGATCGACAGCGCCATCGTGGCCACCATTGCCGCCGATGCGCTGGGGCCTGAGAATGTGCGCTGCGTGATGCTGCCATCAGAATACACCTCACAAGGCTCACTGGAGGACGCCAAGGACATCGCCCAGCGCCTTGGCTGCCAGTATGATTTCGTGCCGATCAAGGAAGGGCGCGATGCGATCACCAACACGCTTGCGCCGTTTTTTGAAGGGATGGCAGCGGATATTACCGAAGAAAACATCCAGTCCCGCCTGCGGGGCCTGCTGCTGATGGCGCTGTCGAACAAAACCGGGGCCATGCTGCTCACCACCGGCAACAAATCCGAGGTCGCCGTGGGATACGCCACGATTTATGGTGACATGTCAGGCGGTTACAATCCGATCAAAGACCTCTACAAAACCCGCGTCTTTGAACAATGCCGCTGGCGCAACGCCAATCATCGCCCCTGGATGAAGGCACCAGCAGGGGAAATCATCCCCGTGTCAATCATCGACAAACCCCCGTCCGCCGAACTGCGCCCGGACCAGAAAGACGAGGACAGCCTCCCCCCCTATGACGTGCTGGATGCGATCCTCGAAGGGTTGGTCGATCACGAGAAATCGGTGGAAGAGCTGGTCACCGCAGGGTTTGACCGGGCAATTGTGAAAAAGGTCGAACATCTGGTGTTCATCTCGGAATATAAACGCTTCCAGTCGGCGCCGGGCACGCGGCTCACTAAAGGGGCATTCTGGCTGGACCGCCGTTATCCCATCGTGAACCGCTGGCGCGACATGAGCTAACCGGGCGCGCGGCATGGCACAACGGACATAACAGATCTGCCCGAACGGTCCCGGCCCGCGGGCAGATCCACCAGCCACGATGGCCGCCACGCCTCCCGTCACGATGACACGAGGAACGGACGAAAAGAATTTTTCCAAAACTCTACCCAGACAACCGGAAATGGCCTTGACCCCCAATTTGTCATGTCATAGATCATGACCTCACTGCGCGGGCGTTGTGTAGTGGTAAGACCTTAGCCTTCCAAGCTAATGACGCGGGTTCGATTCCCGCCGCCCGCTCCAGACCCTCCCCCAAATTGGCAGACCTTTTCCGTTTCAGATGCCCGCTGAGCCATTTCTCCGGCGCTTGATGGCCCGGTATCTGTTCGGCGGCGGACACTGGGGACAGACCCGCATGAAACCGCCGCCCCCGCTCACCTTCTGGCCCGCTTATCTCCCGGCTTTTTCTTGCTCAAAATACCTCGGGGTGAGGCCGCAGGCCGAGGGGCAGCGCCCCTCTTCCCTCATCCGCGCCTCAAAACCCGCCCGTGCGCAGAAACGCCCCGGTCAGCACAAACAGTACCGAAAGTGTTGTGACCGCGCGGATGTGCCAGCCCATCAGAGGCAACGTGTCCGGCGACAGGGTCGGGATCACCCGAAACCGGGCATTCACCGCAAAGCCCGCTGTGATCGCCAGCAGCACAAGCTTTACCCCGATCCCGGTGCTTGCCGGATCGGAAAAGCGCACCCAGTCACCGACATCCGGCACGAACGCATAGGCCAGCCACAGGCCGGACACCACCTGCGCCAGCAGGGCAGGCATCCCAACCCGTTCATATCCCTGCTCAAATCTGAGCAGAATTCCGGGATCGCGCGCCTTCAGCGCCCGCGGCAACACCGTGGTCGCCAGCACGATATGCCCGCCGGTCCAGACCGCAGCCCCCAGCAGATGCACCACCAAGACGAGATAAAACATGTTGCTCTTTCCAAACCCGTGCCGCAGGGCCATTGCGCCCCGGCTTCTGCCCCCGCACCCTAGCTGGCCACCGGATCAGAGCATTGATATTTGCTAAGAGGGGGCGGAAATTCTCGCCATACGCATGCGTCCCTCCGGTGCGGGCAGTGGACAAATCCGGCCTGATATGAAAGGAGGTGACATCTGACCGGACAGCCCGATCCACAGCCCGATCCGAGGAGCATATGACAAAACTCTTTGCCGCAATGACAACGGTTCGAAACGACGACCTGTTCCTGCCCAAATGGATTGACCACTATGGCCGGGCCTTTGGTCATCGCCATCTTTACGTGTTTCTGGACGGCCATGATCAGGAAAAACCTGATTGCGAAGGCGCCGATCAGGTGAATTTCCTTTACCTGCCGCATCAACCGATGGAACGCGTGGGCGCCATGCGGCGCCGGGCACGGGTCATGTCTGCGCTGGCGCGCGGGCTTTACCGGTATTTCGACAGTGTTCTGGCCTGCGACGTGGACGAGTTTCTGGTGGTGGACCCCAATCTGAACACCACTTTGGCCGGCTACCTGTCTTTGCTCACCGACAAGGTTTCCGTCTCCGGGCTGGGGCTGGATGTGGGGCAGCATATGGTCGAAGAAGGGCCGCTGGATCCCAGCCGCCCCTTTCTGGATCAGCGCCGTTACGCGCATCTTTCCGCCCGCTACACCAAGCCGATCACCACCTTTCGCCCCGTCACCTGGGGGTCGGGCATGCACCGGATCAAGGGGCACGGGTTTCGGATCGACCCCAACCTGTTCACCTTCCATTTCGGCATGGTCGATTATGAACGCTCCACCGGCAAGACGCTGGACAAGGACCGGCTCGCCACCGGTTGGGGCGGGCATCTGGAGCGGCGCGAGGCGCTGTTCAAGATCATCACCGAAGCAAGCGCCCATGACGGCGACACCTATTTCCCCACCGCCCGCCAGCGCCAGCGCCGCGAACGCGCGCCCTATGCGCTGAACAAGCCGGGCATGTTGAAAGACGAGCCGGTTGTCACCATCCCGGATCGGTTTCGCGGGCTGATCTGACACCACCCGCTGCCCGCCCCCGCACTTTTTGCGGATATGGACAAAAGCCGCGTGATGTGAAACACGTCCCGGCCAAGGAGATCTATGTATGACCACCACCCGTTTCGCCCCATCGCCCACCGGCTATATCCATGTGGGCAACCTGCGCACCGCGCTTTTCAACTACCTGATTGCCCGCAAATCCGGCGGCCAGTTCATCCTGCGTCTGGATGACACCGACCCGGAGCGGTCGAAGCAGGAATATGCCGATGCGATCATGGAAGATCTGGAATGGCTGGGCCTGACCTGGGACCGGGTGGAAAAGCAATCCGACCGTCTGGAACGCTATGAGCAGGCCGCGCAGGAGCTGCGCGACATGGGGCGGTTTTACGAATGTTTTGAAACCCCAACCGAGCTGGATCTGAAGCGCAAGAAGCAGCTCAACATGGGCAAACCGCCGGTCTATGACCGCTCGGCGCTGGCGCTCAGCGAGGCCGAAAAGGCCGCCCTGCGCGAAGAGCGTGGGCAAGGTCACTGGCGGTTCAAGCTGGATCATGAACGGATCAACTGGACCGACGGGATCCTGGGCGACATTTCAATTGATGCGGCCTCGGTCTCTGACCCGGTGCTGATCCGGGGGGACGGGCAGTTCCTCTACACGCTTGCCTCGGTCTGTGACGACGTGGATTTCGGCGTGACCCATGTGGTGCGCGGATCCGATCACGTGACCAATACCGGCACGCAGATCCAGATCATCGAAGCATTGGGCGGCACGGTGCCCAGCTTTGCCCACCACTCGCTTCTGACCGGCCCGCAAGGGGAAGCCCTGTCGAAACGTCTGGGCACGCTGGCGCTGCGCGATCTGCGCGAAAACGGTGTGGAGCCGGCAGCACTTCTGTCGCTGATGGCGCGTCTGGGATCGTCACAGCCGGTTGAGTTGATGAGCTCCCTTGATGAGATTGCGGACGGGTTTGACCTGAGCAGCTTCGGGGCCGCCCCGACCAAGTTCGACGTCGATGACCTTTACCCCCTGACCGCGCGCTATCTGGGCGCCCTGCCCTATGATGCGGTGGCCGAGACCGTGACCGGGCTGGGTGTGCCCGCAGATCAGGGCGAAGCGTTCTGGAACGTGGCCCGCGAAAACATCACCGTGCTGAAAGATCTGGCGCCGTGGTGGGACCTCTGTTCGACCGGCGCCGATCCGGTGATCGACGAGGAAGACCGGGAATTTGTCGCCGAGGCGCTGGCGCTGCTGCCCGAAGGCCCGTTTGATGGCGAGACCTGGGGCAACTGGACCAAAGAGGTGAAAGCCGCGACCGGCCGCAAGGGGCGTGGCCTCTTCATGCCGCTCAGGAAGGCGCTGACCGGGATGAGCCACGGCCCGGACATGTCGGCCCTTCTGCCACTTTTGCAGGTGATCCGCGCCAAGGGATAAACCCTTAACAAAAAACAGAAAAGCCGCCCCAATCGGGCGGCTTTTTTCATTGCAGCATCCGGGTGCCGGATCAGTCCCGCCAATAGTTATTGGCCTGTGCCACGGTCTGGAAATTGGTGGCAACGACCTGCGAGACCTGGGTCAGGCTGTCGGCATTATTGGCATATTCCGGGCGCATCTTGGAGCGCGCCTCATCATCGGGCTGGGTCTTTTTCACCGCCATGCGCGACAGTTTGATCGCCAGGTCATAGCCTTCTTCGGGGGTTGATGTGATGAGAGTGGGTAGCCAGGACATGGCTGCCTCCTTTTGACTGGTTTAGCTGACAGAACCCTGCCGGGCTGTTGTACTGCGGTCAAGGTATCAGGGGATGGCAAATGGTCCGGGCATATGGCCCAGAAAAGAGGGGCAGGCCAGATGTCACAGCTTTGCCCGCGTTTGCGCACATCCCCTGTGCATCCCGCCCACTGGCGCATGGCCCGGTTTTCCGGCAAGCTGGCAAAAGCGCGACAGGAGGCCCGGATGGCAGATGAAATCGACAAGGCAGGTGGGGAGCCCTCGGAGGTCAGCCCCCCTGCACAGGCGAAGTTTCTGACCGGCAGCCTGATGCGACATATCACGGTGATGGCGCTGACCTCTTCCGTGGGCCTCATGGCGATTTTCCTTGTCGACCTTGTGGACATGATTTTCATCTCATGGCTGGGCCGTGACGAGCTGGCGGCGGCGGTGGGCTATGCGGGCGCGATCCTTTTCTTCACCTCGTCTTTCGGGATTGGCATGTCCATCGCGGCAGGTGCATTGGTGGCCCGCGCGCTGGGAGAGGGCGAGGTGCAGAAAGCACGCAGGCGCGCGGCCACGGCCCTCTTTTACGGGGCCGTGCTGGGGGCCGTGTTTGCGGCAATTGTCTGGATGAATATCCGGCCTCTGACTGCTCTTCTCGGGGCGTCTGGCACCACGCTTGATCTTGCTCAGCATTACCTGCAGATCATTCTGCCCTCACTGCCCGTTCTGATCATTGCCATGGTCGGGGGGGCGATCCTGCGCGCCCATGGGGATGCGCGCCGCGCGATGATGGCGACCATTTCCGGCGGCGCGGTCAATGCTGTCCTTGATCCGATCCTGATCTTTGGGCTGGGACTGGACCTGACCGGTGCGGCGCTGGCCTCGGTTGCGGCACGGATCACCATCGCCATCCTGTCGATCTGGCCGATCCTGACCCATCATGGCGGCCTTGACCGCCCCACCCGCGACGCGTTCAGCGTCGATTTCCCCGATCTGATGAAGATTGCCATTCCCGCCATCCTGACGCAGTTTGCCACGCCGATTGGCCAGGCCTATATCACCCGCTCCATGTCGACCTTCGGGGAAGACGCGGTGGCGGGCATGGCCATTACCGGCCGGCTGGTACCGGTGGCCTTTGGGGTGATTTTTGCGCTCTCCGGCGCGATCGGGCCGGTCATTGGCCAGAATTACGGGGCCGGGAACATGGACCGAGTGCGTCAGGCATTCCGCGACGGGCTGCTGTTCACCGCCATTGTCACCCTCTGTGTTGCCACGCTTCTGTTTGCCTTTCGCGCACCGATTGCGGATCTGTTCAACGCGCAGGGCATCGCACGCGAGCTGGTCTACCTGTTTTGTGGGCCGCTGGCATTGCTGTGGTTTTTCAACGGGGTGATTTTTGTCACCAATGCCGGGTTCAACAATCTGGGCCACCCGTTCCGCTCAACCATGATCAACTGGGGCCGTCAGACCGTGGGCACCGTGCCTTTCGTGATCCTTGGCGCGCAGCTTTGGGGCGCGTCGGGGGTGATGATCGGCTGGGCAATGGGCGGGCTTGTTTTTGCGGTGATCGCCCTGGTGATGTTCCAGCGCATGTTGATGCGCGAGACCTGCACGGTGGCCACGGGATTTACCCGGCAACGCCGTCAACTGGCGCTATTCAACTTCCGCCGCTAGGTCTTTGAGCCAGCCATCCACCAGATCCTTTTCCTCAGCAGACGTGACCTGCGCGCGGGGATAAATCGGATCGGCCCGGTCGTTTCGGATTGGCGCGTGCCAGCCATCTGTGGTCTGAAAGAAATGATCCACACCCGCCCGGCCAAACACGTCCAGATAGCCCTGCACCACCACGTCGAGATAGGACAGAAGCACCGGGTTGTCGCGCGTGGGGTCAAAATGCGCGCCGAGTTCAATGGCGTAAACCGCAAGATCCACCTCACCCGCCTGGTGCGCCACCCTGCTATTTCCGCTCTGGCCATTCCCACTCTGGCCATTTCCAGTCTGGCCGTTTAGCGGCACCCGCACATAGGCCCGTTCGCGCAGGTCCAACGCCGCCCAATCCGCACCGGGCACCGAAGCGATGAGGCCATCAATCTCGCCCCCTTCATCCGGGACCACGGTCAGGTAGCACACGGCCCTGAGCGGCGAGGCCCGCCACGCCCTGCGCCAGCCGCTCAGCCGGGCGGGTTGCACGTTTTCATAAGAATGCGTGCGCCGGTTCACCAGCGATCCATATCCAAAGAAAAACGGGTCTTTCATAAACGGCCCCTCCTGCCCGCACCCTGCCCTGATCTTGGCACAAGGATCAACCAGTGCAAATCAACCAAGGGATTGCCACAACGCCCGACCGGCGCTACCAAAATGAATAAGGCAAATTCTGGAGAAACCTTGATGAAATACACCGAAGAACATGAATGGCTGCGCGAAGAAGACGGGCTGATGGTGGTGGGCATTACCACACATGCCGCTGAACAGTTGGGCGACGTGGTGTTTGTGGAGCTGCCGGAAGAGGGCGACACCGTGTCGAAAGACGATGAGGTGGTGGTGATCGAAAGCGTGAAAGCCGCGTCCGACATCCTGGCCCCTCTGGATGGCGAGATTGTCGAGGTGAACGAAGCGCTCGCCGACAACCCCGGCGCGGTGAACGACGACCCGGAAGGCGAGGCGTGGTTTTTCAAGATGAAAGTCTCCGACCCCTCGCCGCTGGAAGATTACATGGACGAGGCAGGGTATAAGGCATTTATCGGCTGAGTGCTGCCGCCCCCGAAAGATGCAACCCGCGCGGCCCCTCCGTGCGGGTTCTTTTTTGGCGGTGGTGCAGGGGGGCGTTTCATTGCCGCCTGCCCTTGAAGTCCTTCATCATCGCATTAAATATGCATCAACTGGAATATGATAGAGACCCCCATGACCAAACCCCTGAAAATGACCTGCCTTGAGTGCAGCGCCGTCAATCGCGTGCCCGCAGACAAATTGGGCGCGGGGCCGAAATGCGGCACCTGTGGCGCAAAGATGAACGATGGCAAGGTGCGCGCCTTGGATCCGGCCACGCTGACCAAGGCCATGAAAAACGACGACGTGCCGCTGCTGGTGGATTTCTGGGCGCCATGGTGCGGACCCTGCCGGATGATGGCCCCCGCTTTTGAACATGCCGCCCGCGCGCTGGCCCCGCAGGCCCCGCAGGCCCGGCTGGCCAAGATCAATACCGAAGACCATCCCAAAGTCTCGCAAAAACATGGCATTCGCGGCATTCCGGCGCTGATCCTGTTTCAGGGCGGGCGTGAGGTGACACGGCAGGCCGGCGCCATCCCCGCTGTTACGGAACATAAGGAATGACACTTATCAGGGATTATCCGGTTTTGTGCGGGATCGTGTGGAAACCCAGTGAAACAGGGTGGTTGAGCGACAATTCGGGGGAATTCTCAAAAGGCGCGTGGAAAATTAGGAATGGCACAAACCACGCTGCCTGCCCATTTGGAAAACTTGCATTGGCATTTCTGACTGCGTTTCGAGCGGCACTCGAAGAGTTTTCAAAAAGCTTTCAAAGACCAATTGAATAAGGTGCGTTTGATTTTGAAAACCCTTCGAAACGCCTGGCGGTTTTGAAAATGGCCGTCACGAAAGGTAGGGCAAATCCGCCCACCTCGGCTCTCAGCCGGTTCAAACCGCTTGTAGCTTTGTGAAAAAGGGCGATCTGCACGGTATTGCCTCAGGACTGGATTTTCAAAGGTAGGGTTGAAAATCTGCTCACTTCGACCAGCTTTGCGCCGCCCATACCACCTTGCCCAGGATCTCGAAATCCGCGCCTTCTGGATTGCGAAGATGCATCAAAGGCAGATCGAGTTTTTCATAGATCATATAGATGCTTTGATCTTCGCCGCGCGTGAGGTTGGCGACTTCGACATGTTCGCCCAGACGATAGGCAAAGACCGCCCGACCATTGGCGATTTCCCGGTCACGCTGATCAATCAGAACCGTCATTCCATTGGGCATGAGCGGTTCCATCTTGTCGCCCTGGATCACCACCACAGCGAGGTGTGCGGGATCGAGGCCGAGCATATCTAAGCGGGCGGATGAAAGCGCGATTTCATGCTGGCGGAGTTTGGCTTGTGCTCGGTCGAAATGCACTTCGGACAGTTGGTCTTTGTGGATGCTGACTTTGATCAGATCACTCTCGCTTTCATCCAGCTTGTAGTTGATCTGATCGTCATCACCATGGCGTAGGATATCGCCGATTTCGACGCCTGTGAGTTTGCAGAACTCTAGTAAAATCTCAAATTTCGGCTCTGATCGATCATTGAGCCAGTTGTTGAATGTACTTCTTGCAGTGTCCAAACGCGAAGCCATCGCAGCTTCACTGAAGCCGCGCGTTTCCATCGCGTTTCGCATCCGTTTTCCGACACCATCCATGCCTCTCTCATCGCAAACAAATTTTGATTCGAGAAGCCCGAAAAATCGGAAAGCGTTAATTCCGAATATTTGGGTTGACCACAATTCCCATTTTTGCATAAGATCAATCAAACCAAAAATGAGGAACGCAATGCGCAAACATGTCCGAAACCCCTCCCCTGGCGAATGGCTTCATCAAGCCATTATGGGCGCCCTGAAGGGGCGCGGTGTGAAGCTGGAAGACTGGTGTAAAGAGAATGGCATCACGTCCCCCACGGTGCGCACCTACACCTATGGTTTGAATGCTGGCCCCCGCAGTAAAGAGATGCTGGAAAAGCTGATCGATGATGCCGGTCGTGAAAGCGTTCTGGCGATGTATCAACACCGCCTTTTTGAGCAGGCTGAACAGTTCAAGAAGGCATCGTGATGAAACAAGGTTTTGGTGAGCGCATCCGCTCCGAAATGAACACTCAAGGGCTGACTGATCCTATGCTCGCGGCGGATTTGGGGACACATACCCGTAATCTCAATAATTGGATCAATGAACGCTCTGAGCCCAAGTTTTCAACGCTCTGCGCAATCGGTGAAGAGCTTGAATTGAACCTGCACTGGATCCTGACCGGCGAAGGCCCGATGGAGCCGCCTACGAATACCACCTGCCCGGCAAACCTGCCTCACCCCACGCCTACAGGGGACCAGAGCCGGGCCACTTCCCCCGAAGGAGGCACCTCGTCGCCTTCGGGGGCTTTTACAACGCCCCACAATATGACTGATGAAGCTAAAGCCCAGGAGCGCCTAGATCGTGATCGGCGAGTGCGTCTTGCGGCAACTGTTGCGCGCAACAAACAGCGCCAAGAGGACTTGGAAATCATCCGCAAAATCGAGGCGCTGACGAAAGAATTTCGCACCTACTCTCATTCCCGCCCGACACTCACGGAACACCCGATGGGCGGTGAAGGTGCTGGGTCGGACGCCTATTTGGAGAAGATCAAGATCGGACCAGATCAGCGTTCAATCTACCACGATCTGACCGAAGAGCGTCCGATCTGGCACCGACTTTATCAGACGCTGGCTGTGGCTCTGTTCTGGTTCATCTGGGCTGTAGGTGTCTGGGCCATCATCTATTTCAGTTTGGAGGCGCTGAAATGAGGGATCTTCCAGGAGGTTATGAGGCCGAAATCAGCCTTGATCTGATTGATGTAACGGAACGCCTACGCGAACTGGACGAGGGTGCGGCGCAACAGCTTGCGCTTGCAATTGGGAAGAACGGCTTGATCAATGCGATCACCCTGCGCCCATCTGATCATGGCCGTTATGAACTGGTGGCCGGTCGCCACCGCCTGCGGGCTCACGAAATCCTTGACCGCGAAACGATCCGGTCCTTTGTGCGTGAACTGACCGATGATGAAGCCGAGATCCTTGAGATCGAAGAGAACGTGTTTCGCACCGATCTGTCGGCTATTGAGCGTATCAAATCTGTGGGTCTCTGGGTGCAGTCGTTTCGCACGGCGCATCCCGAACTGAAACACGGCGGGGATCGTGGAAATCAACACACAGGAGGCAAGTTGCAAACTTTGCAACTTGCCAGACCAGACGAGATCTTGGCGCAAAAAACCGGAAGGTCGCAACGCAGCATCTATGACGATGTGGCAATCTTTGATGCGCTTGGCGAAGAGGCGCTGACCATGTTGGCGTCGAGCCAAATTGCGGACAACGCCTCGCAGCTCAAGGCCCTTTGCAAACTGGAACCTGATCACCGCGAAGCCTGCGCAGAGGCGCTTGCTGGTGAGGCGTTCAAGTCGGTGAGTGAATGGCGCGCAGCGGTTGGTGATCAACGGCCCAAAGACGAGCTTTCCCCAAAAGAAAAGTGGCTCCAGCAGATGGGCAAGCTGTGGGGAGAAGGCAAAAAGGGGTGGCGTGACGAGTTCTTGCGGGAGATCGGAGAACAGGCATGAATGAGTGGTATTCCATAGCGGATCTGGTGGCGTTGAACCATGTGTCACTTCCCAAAGACAAACGCGGCATGCTTCGCTTTGCTGAAGATGGCCGTTGGAACTTGGATCCGAACCGTTGTCGTGAAGTGAATGGCAACGGCGGTGTCCGCAAGGAATACCATTACACCCTTCTGCCAGCCCTTGTGCAGGCCCACATCATCAACGCTGCCATGATCGCAGAAATTGCCGAGCATGAGGTGGATGAACGCGCTGATCTGCGGTCGCAGTCGCTTTGGTATCGGTATCAGACCGCGCCCGCTGGTAGTCGCGAAAAGGCGGAGGCGCGCCTGGAGATTATCCACCAATTGGTGAAGCTGCGCGAAACCCAACCGGACAGCTATGCCATGGTTCTGGTTGAGGCAAAAACCGGCACACCGATCCGCACCTTGTATCGCTGGCTTGACCTGATTGCAGGTGAACGGCGCAGCGATTGGCTTGCGGTACTTTTGCCCGAATTCAAAGGCCGCACGTCCAAGGCAGAGTGTGACCGCCGCGCTTGGGATATGCTGGTCAGCGATTATCTGCGCCCAGCCGAACCCAGCTTCGCAAGTTGCTATGCCCGGATGAAGGAAGCGGCAGAGGCCCATGAATGGGGGCCGATCCCAACCAAACCGACGCTCAAGCGCCGGATTGAGAGCGAGATCGGCATGGCGGCGATTACGATGGCTCGCAAAGGTCAGAACGCAGCGGCGCAGCTTTTCCCGGCCCAGACGCGCGACAAAACCGTGTTTCATGCGATGGAAGCGACCAACGCGGACGGCCACGTGTTCGACGTGTTTGTCAAATACGAGGATGGCACAATTGGCCGCCCCTGCCTGATCGGTTTCCAGGACGTTTATTCCGGAATGGTGCTGAGCCATCGGATTTCACGGACTGAGAACAAAGAAACCACCCGCCTCGCGATCCTGGACATGATCGAAAGCTGGGGCATTCCTGAGCATGTCTATTTTGACAATGGCCGCGCCTTCATGTCGAAGTGGATCACCGGGGGTATGAAACATCGTTTTCGCTTCAAGGTGAAGGATGAGGAGCCCAAAGGGGTGCTCACCCAACTTGGCGTCACAGTTCACAACGTCACGCCCTATCACGGTCAGGCAAAGCCGATTGAACGTGCCTGGCGCGACATGGTCGACAGGATCTCGCGCCACCCTGCGTTGGAAGGTGCGTTCACCGGGAACAATATCAACGCCAAGCCCGAGAACTACCGCTCACGCGCTATCCCGATCGAAGAGTTCCGCGCGTTTGTTGCGCAGGAGATCATGCGCCACAACACCCGTACCGATCGCAATACCCAGACCGCAAAAGGCCGGAGTTTTGCGGAAGTCTTCAAGGAAAGCCTGGATCGCCCCGAAGTGGTGGTGCAACGCGCCTCGGCCCTTCAGCTCCAGTTCTGCATGTTGGCTGGCGAGGGCAAGGCCGCACGGCGCGGCAATGGCGAGATCTATCTCGCTGACAACCGTTATTGGAGCGAAAAGCTGATTGCCCATGCTGGCCGCAAGCTCATGGTTCGATTTGATCCTGAGAACCTGCATGACGATCTCTTTGTCTACACCATGGATGGGGTGTTTATTGACCGCGTGCCCTGCATCGAAGCCGTCGGCTTTAACGAT
The DNA here is from genome assembly GCF_001307765.1 of Aliiroseovarius crassostreae. GTDB lineage: Bacteria > Pseudomonadota > Alphaproteobacteria > Rhodobacterales > Rhodobacteraceae > Aliiroseovarius > Aliiroseovarius crassostreae. The sequence continues at coordinate 504,390 of NZ_LKBA01000004.1, read as the reverse complement.
GCTGCAGCGGCCCGCGAGCATGCCCGGAAGAAGCGGCAATTCATGAAGGCGCAGCGCGAGCTCCTGGAGCTAGGCCGTCTTTTGACCGCCGCCCAGGTGGCCGCACAAATCCCGGATCCCGATCCTATCCAGATCGAACTTCCAAAGGTGGTGGGGCTGAATACCTCAATGCCCGCCCCTGGCGAACTTTCAAATCAAGATGTTGGCGAAGCCTTCGGGCGTGGCGTGGCTGCTTCGCTTGGTGTGTCCAGCATCTTTGATCACCCCAGCAAGAACTAACCCACTGAGGAGAGCAAGCAATGAATGCGCATATGGAAACTGGCAAAGTGAATGCCTGGCCCGTCCCGAAAGGTGCCCCTGATGGGGTTGAAGGGGATCTGTTAGAGCGCTGGAACAGCGCCACGCACCGGGTGGCAAAATACGCTGCCGAAAATGGCTGGAGTAAATCTGAGGTTGCCCGTCGCTCGGGTGTCGCCATGGGGACGCTCTCCGGCTGGTATGACGGCACCTACAAGGGCCGTTATGATACCACCACTCAGAAGATGGAAAACTGGCTGGCGGGTGTCGAGGATGCCGCAGAGGCCATGTCAGCTCTGCCGGTGGATCCGGGGTTTGTTCAGACCCGCGTGGCCCGTGAGCTCTTCGAGACCTTCACCTATGCGCAAGCATTGCCCACGATGGCGGTGGCTACAATCAAATCGGGTTTTGGGAAAACCTGCGCCGCAGAGCATTACGCTGCCACTCGTCCGCATGTGTTTCATCTAGAACTTAGCCCGTCGAGCCATAGCCCGCACACACTTAAGATTGAGATCGGTGAATTGCTGGGGCTGGACACCTGTTACGGAGCCGGATTGAAAAAAGCGATTGTCGAAGCCTTGAAACGCGACGGGTTCAGCGCACTTCTGATCATCGATGAGGCCCAATATCTCAACGAAGACGGGATCAACGAACTCCGCCATTTCCATGACCGGTCCAAATGCGGTCTGGTTTTGCTGGGCAACGATGAAAAGAAGACCCCCTACGCCAATGCCAGCAAAGACAAAGGGTCTGCGCAGATTGCGCGCCGTGTCGGCAACCGTTTGTCGGTCATGAAGCCCTACGCCGAAGATATCGAAACTTTCCTGAATGCCTGGGGGATCGAGGATCCGGAGCTGCGCAAAGTTGGCACCAAGATTGCCCAAAAGCCGGGTGCGCTTGGCTCGCTGATCCAAACGCTGAAGGCGGCGTCAATGATCGCGAATGGCATGGGCGTCAGCCTGACCCCGGAAATCCTACGCGCTGCCTATGAGCGCCGTGGTGAGGGAGTGGTCGGATGAACTATTGGCGCCCCTACAAAAAGATCCTGGAAGTGATTTGCCGTGAGCATGACGTGACCCTTCTGGATCTTAAGTCCAGTTCCCGCTTGCCTGAATTTGTCCTTGCCCGGTCGGAGGCATGCTGGTTGGCAAAATCTCTAACCGATATGTCGCTGAGTAACATTGGGCATGGAATGGGTGGTCGTGATCACGCAACGGTTACGAACCTCATCAACAAGGCGCAGGCCAAGGTGGATAAAGATCCTGAATACCGCCTTCGCCTGGGGGAACTGAAAAGCCGACTTGAGGTGCAGATCCGGGGCACCGGCAGCGGCCACCAGCTTGTCGACGGCCAACCGGTACTTCAGCCGGAAGAGTGCAAAGATCCGCTGGGGATTGCACGCCGCATTCTTGGCCGCAACGCCTCCAAGAACCCGCTGACCACAAATGAACTGGAGCTGCTGGCTCGTTACCTGCTGGCCGCGGACGACGAGTTGCGTCGCACCAAAGGGCTGGCAACGCAGATGAGTGGGCTTCTGAAGCAATTTGGGGAGATGCCTGCTGCAAAGGCGGGCTGACCCAACAACCCTTAATAGGAGACAGTTTCAATGTCGAGCTACCTCACGAACGACAAGGGTGAAATCACCCACTACATCAATGGCAAGGGCCATCAAGTGCCGGCCCGCATCATGAAACCATCAGACGTTTTGGTGGATAAAACCGTGCGTGATATTCATCAGTTTGCGACTGATCTAATGAGCCAAATCGCTCGTTTTCGCGAACATACCTATGACGATCTGAACGCACTTACGGCCCTTCTTGGTGAGCAGTATGGCATCAAAATGCGTGGGCTGCGCGAGGGTGGGCGAGGCAATGTCAGCTTCAAATCCTTTGACGGCCTTCTGAAGATTGAGGTCAGTATCCATGACAAGATCGAATTCGGCCCCGAGCTGAAGGTCGCAAAAGCGCTTGTGGATGAATACGTCCAGGAAGTGAGTGAAGGGGTTCCTGATGAATTGCAGGCCCTTCTGAACTATGCCTTCGAAGTGGACAAACAGGGCAAGGTGAACCGTTCAGCGCTCTACGCAATGCGCCGCTGGAATATCGATCATCCGACCTGGGAGCGCGCTATGGAGGCTGTGAAAGACAGCCAGCGTGTAGAAGACACCCGCCAATATGTCGTCATTTCGACGCGTGAAAACATCAGCACTAACTTCAAATCGATGCAGATCAATTTGGCAAATGCCGAGGATCTGTCCAGTGATGGGTCAGGGGGCGACGATGCAGCATAACGTCAACTGCCTGGTCAACTCGGATGACATGCTAGTTTTGGTCCGCGAGGCCATGGTTGGGCTCAACGATGTGCTGGTTTCCGAGGCGACACTGGATGCGTTGGTCTACGAGCTTGGCGCAAAAATCAACGCGCGCTTTGAAGTGGTGCCGGTGATCGACGATTTCAAACCCGAACTTGGCTCTATCAGCTTTTCTTTGGAACTGCGGAAGAAAGGGGCCGGTCATGGCTGATGCTCGTTTCACCGAACCCGAGATGATCGCCCATTCAGCCAGCGCCATGCGCAAGATCGACGCGCGCGGCAAGCGTGGTGCCGAAATGGTGACACACACCGAAATCGTCGCAATGGCCTGTCTGATCCACCTCATGTCCAAGCGCATGGTGCCGATCCAGGACGCTTTTGCAAATGCGGAGAAGGTATGATGAACCTCGCAAGTGTAGCGCAAAAACTCTTTGACGAAAATCTGCGGCTAGATGAAATCGTCTGGCTCGCTGGTGCGGTAGAAGGCTTTTCAAATGATGACTTCTTTGAAGAAGTTATCTTGGACGCGATCGAAGGCGCCTCCCATCTCCACAAAACCATGGCAGTGTTCAATAGCGCCCCTAAATGGGCCTGTGACGAAGAAGGTTTTTTGGAATGGATTGCCCAAAAAGGTCTTTATGGGTTTGTTGTAAAAGTCCAAACTCCCAAGCCTGTCCACTTCCACCCAAATGGCTACACCAGCTATGGCTTCGGGATGTCCTCCGGCACATACATCTATGTTGAAGACATTTCTGATGTGGTCCCGCTTGCAATTGATTGGCGGAACAACCGTATGGCTGTGTGGCGCGAGCAGGGCATGGCGTCATGAGCGCCCTCAAAGCCATCCATGCCAAGCGTCGACAGGTTCATTCTTTAAAGGAAGATGATGCCTGGCGCGATTTTGTTGAGAAGCACACGGGCCAGCGTTCGACGCGTGGCCTGTCCCCGAAACAGACCAAAGCATTGCTCGCGGCTCTTGATGCAATGGGCGCAACCCGCACGTCAAAGCGCAAACCGATCTCTGGCCCTTATGCCAAAAAGATCCAGGCTCTCTGGATTGCATGTTGGAACATGGGGCTCGTCAAATCCCGCGATGATCGATCGCTGAACCGCTTTGCCGTTCGCCAGGCCAAGGTCGGCCACGCCAATTGGATCCGGGAACCGGAAGATGCAAAGGCAGTGATTGAGGCGCTGAAAAAGATGCTGGAGCGCAAGGGTGTTTCTTGGGCAGATCGTCGCCTCGCACCAGCATACACCCGCCTACCGGGGTACAAGATCACGCTGGCGCAGTGGTGGCTTGTCCAGGGCGTGAACCCGCCGTTCTCCGGTCTGAAGTTTGACGATTGGGTATTCCAGCAAACGGGCATTCCGATGTCTGAATGCACCCATGAGAATTGGATGGACCTCATGAATACCTTGGGTAGAGTGGTTCGGCGTCTCGAAGTTGAGGAGATGAATTCGTGAGCTTCTCCTGGCTTCCACCTTTGCTGGCAGAGATCGCCGAGGCGGCGGGGCTGGATGCTGCCCTGGCGATGGCCGATGCCCGTGGTGGAAGTCGCATTTCCCTTCCGGCCCATCCCAAGGAAAACCACTGGCTGGTGGGTGCCGTGGGACGTGATGCCGCCGAAACCATCTGCGCGTATTTCCGCACCGGCTACGGCGGCAAGGGCGGCGTGGTTCTTGATTTGCCATGCAGTCCCAATATGGATTTGGTCCGCCGTCGCAGAAAGATTGACGAAATGATTGCCGCTGGCGTATCAGCAGATAAGATCGCCGTTGCAACGGGCAGCCACCGGACAACAGTCTTCCGGCGCAAGTCAAAGAAGCAGGGCGCGACCCCGCGCTCGGATCATCCCGACCTCTTTGACTGATTTGGTAGCGGCGCTACCAATCTATTCGCTCACAACCAAAAGTAATTTCGGCTCATCAATTTGAAGGTGGGCCATGAAAACCGTTCGTGAAATCGCAGAAGAAATCGTTGGACGTGAAGGCGGGTATGTAAACGATCCCGACGATCCTGGCGGCGCAACCAATTACGGTGTGACTATCCACACCATGCGCCGTCTCAAGATCGACCTTGATCACAACGGCGTAGTGAATACGCGTGACGTGCGCCTTCTGTCGCGTGATCAGGCGGTTGATATTTTCATCCAGCATTACTTCCAGAAACCTCGGATCCACCTGTTACCGGAGGCGCTGCAAGCCACGGTTTTCGATATGCAGGTGAACGCGGGCTCCAACGCCGTGCGGATCCTTCAGCGCCTCTTGGGTGAGTTCCAGGAGCCCGTTGTGGCGGATGGGGCGCTGGGGCCGAAAACCGCAGCGGCGGCAAAGCGGGTGTACGCCCGCGCCGGAAATGCTCTGGTGGATGCCTATGGGGTTGCGCGCCGCAACTACTATTTCCGTTTGGCTGATCGCCGCCCGGCCTCTCGCAAATATGCGCGCCGTCGAAATGGCGGCAAAGGTGGTTGGATCCGCCGCGCCGAGGAGTTCATTTCCCCCCGTTACCACATGTCGGATGCGCAATTTGAAGCGCGCGTTGCCCGGTGGTCCTGATCGTCCCGTTTGATTGGCGCCTGTCCTTACAGATTGATGTGATTTGGCGCGAGCTAGGAGCAAAGAGATGAAACTGAATATCCTGAAAGGGCTTTTCGGCGGTGGCCGGAATGTGGTTGCGGAAACCGTTGGTGTGTTTCGTGCAAACACTGAGGCGGGCGCGCAGCGTGCCGCCAACTATGATCAGGCTGCGTTGGCCCAATATGCCGGTGAATTCCAGCATGCCCGCAAAGGCTTGTTTGATCGCTTCATGGATGGTCTGAACCGCCTGCCGCGCCCCTTGATGGTGATTGCAGTCTTCACGCTGTTTGCCATGGCAATGATTGATCCGCTTTGGTTTGCCGAGCGTATGCAGGGGCTTGCCCTGGTCCCGCAGCCGCTTTGGTGGTTTGCCGGGGTGGTGGTGTCTTTCTATTTCGGCGGGCGGTACCAGGTGAAATCACAGGAGTTCCATAAGTCCATTGCTGAGGCTACCCAACGGCTTCCTGTAGTCTTGGAGAATATCAAGCAGATCCGCGAATTGCGCCATGACAGCCCCGGTGTGGCCAATACCGGAACCGATACCGCATTGGCTGATGCTGTCCTTGATGAATTTGAAAATCCGGCGCTTGAAGATTGGAAAAACCCTCAACCTCCTAAACCAAGGCGTTGATCATGACGGCTGATGAAATCGTAAAGGATCTGTCGCAACGGCTGACCGCAGCCCAGATCTCTGAGATGGCCGCAAAGCTTCACATCGCAGCTGAGGCCATGATTGCCGAAGAGCTTGGACAGGGGGCTGAAGCCACGAAGGTCCATCTGGTAGAGACCTCCCTTTTACTGGCCGCAGCCTATGGCGATGCTTGGGGGTTGAATGTGTCAACAGGCGGTTGTGATGCCGCGCTGATGTTGAACAGTTTGGCGGAAGCCCACTCCAAAGAAACCATCCGGGATGTGGCAGAACAAACCTGTGAGGGGAGCGCATGAATGAGTGCCATATTGAAGCCGCAGAAGCCGCTGTGCAGCGCGAATGCGACAGCCTTGCCAACCGCTCACGGGCAGTTGTTGAGGGCACGGGGTCGGTCGAATGTATCGACTGTGGTGAAGAAATCTCCGCCGCGCGCCGTGCGGCAGCCCCCTTTGCCACACGTTGTCTGGCATGCCAGAACCACGCGGAACAGAGTGCTCGTCGCTATGGCCGGTGAAGCTTTGAAACCGCTCCTCCGCCGCCTGGCCGCATTCGTCTTTTATGACGAGGTGCGCCTGTTTGAGATCTTCTCGATGCTTAACCTGTTTGCCTGGGCAAAGGTGCTTTTGCTGCAACCCGAGCTTTTGCACAATGAAGCCTATCGCGGATTTGACGCCGTGGCTGCTGTGCTCTGGGCCTATTTCTTTGGCGGTGTTGCGATGCTTCAGATCATCGCAATGCTGAACCGTCGCCGGTATCGGATGGAGCTGCGCTTTGTTGCTATGGCCCTGGCTGCCGGATCCTGGAGCGTCATCGCTTGGAACTTCTGGGCCACTTCTCTCTCAACCACCGCCAATCTCAATTACACAATTCTCGCTCTCGCGTGTGCAGTATCAGGGTCGTATCTCGCATGGAAAAGCACCTCCTCGCAATTTTAGAAGACGGTGGTCTTGTCGGCGCCCTCGTTGTCTTCGCCGTGTTGGCGGTGGGCTTTGTTCTTCGCTACAAAGGCTGGCTGTTTTCCGAGCGCAAGAATGTCGTGTCCAGCACCCAGTTGGGAGAGCTGACAACGGAAGTGCAGGCATTGAAGGCCCGCGTCGGCCAAGTCGAAGAAGACGTGCTGAAACTGCCAAGCCGTGATGATCTGCACAAGCTGGAACTGGCACACGCCGAGATGTTTGGGAAGATCAACCTTCTCGAAGAAACGGGCAAAGCCACCCAAGCGGGTGTGATCCGCATCGAAACCTATCTGATCAATCTCTCACAAGGGGCCGCAAAATGAGCCAGCTTTTTGACGGGTATTCCGACCATTTCAACGCCGAAGCCCGGCTGATCATCCTGCGCGCATTGTCGGAGGAAAAAGCCGGTCGGTTGAATTCCACCATGATCACCAAAGTTCTGGAAAGCTTCGCGATCAACCGGTCACGCGAGTATGTCCACACTCAACTGCGCTGGCTCGAAACCGAAGCGCAGGCCGTGATCTTGACTGAGGCGGGTTCGGTTCTGGTGGCTGAGCTCACCCAGCAAGGCGAAGATCACCTGGAGCGGCGCGCCAAGATTGAGGGGATCAGTAGCCCTTCACGCCGGAGGGCTTGACGTCATGGCGCGGCGCACGGGACGGGGCCGACTTTCCTCAATTGATCTTCTGCCACCCGAGGCGGACGGGATTGTTGCCTGGGCATTTCAGGAGCTGAAAGAGCGGGAGCGCACTCAGAAAGAGATCCACGAGGACTTCAACGCGCGCCTGGCCGAACTCGAGCTGGGCCCCATTTCTCTTTCGGCCTTCAATCGCCACTCAATCCGGCTGGCCTCGATGGCGCGCCGTCATGAAGAAGTGCGGGCGATCACCGCAGCGCTGACTGAGCGCCTGGATCCTGGGCAAACTGATGATCTGACCATCATCGCCGCCGAGACCATCAAAACGCTGATATTCGAATTGATGGAAGGTGACGCTGAGATTACGCCCAAAGGTGCAATGGAACTGGCCCGCGCGCTTCAGGCCGCGGTGAACTCGCAGAAGATTTCCGTCGATCGCCGCCGCGAGATGCAAGCCAAGTTTGAAGATGGCGTGGAAAGCGCCATTGATGCCGTAACTGCCGAGAAAGGTATGAGCGCAGACCGCGCCGCCGAGATCCGCCGCAACGTGCTGGGGGTGAAGAAGTGATGAAGGGCGAATTTCCGATCGGTTGGCTCTGGAAAGATCCGAAGGGCAGAAAGTCCATGGTCTTTGGGACCGAGGGCGAGGCGCGCGATGATGCCGTGTCCGCTGCGGTGAAGCGTCAGACCGGTCGGACAGAAGCTTTTGCACGGATGAGCGAAGATGAGCGGGTGCTGATCTGGCGGGGCCTTCAGCGGCAAGGCTGGAAGATATGCCGGCCAAAGGCGGTGTTTTCATGAGTGAGCCGGCTAACGATCCCAATGTCATCGCAGGGCCGCCGGTGCTCGATCGAGATCCGGCCAAGCTTCCTGATAGCTTTGTGCGTGGCGGTGAGATCCCCGAGGATCTGGACCCGCTGGCCGAAGGTATCCTTATGGCCCACCAGACTGAGTGGCTGGAAGATGACAGCGACTTGAAGCTGGCCGAAAAGGGGCGCCGCACCGGGATCACTTTTGCCGAGGCACTGGATGATACCTTGATCGCTGCATCGGCGCGATCGGCAGGTGGTGACAACGTCTTCTACATCGGCGACACCAAGGACAAAGGCCGCGAATTTATCGGCTACGTGGCGCATTTTGCGAAGGTCATCCAGGAAGAGCTCGTTGAAATCGAAGAGTTCCTTTTTGAGGACGAACAACCGGACGGCAGCACAAAGCACATTTCCGCCTTTCGGGTGAAGTTTGCCAGTGGCTATCGCGTTGAGGCCCTGTCATCCAACCCGGCTAACATTCGCGGCCTTCAAGGTGTGGTGGTGATTGATGAGGCGGCGTTCCACAAAGATGTGCGGGCCGTCATTGATGCCGTGAACGCGCTTCTGATCTGGGGGGGCAAGGTTCGGGTGATCTCGACCCATAACGGCGTTCTGAACGCCTTTAACGAGTTGATCCTGGAAGCGAAGGCGGGAAAGAACCCGTTCTCCGTTCACCACATCCCATTTTCAAAGGCTGTTGAAAACGGTCTCTATAAGCGCGTGTGCTATACCAAGGGTCGGGAATGGACACAGGAAGCCCAGGATGAATGGGAAGCCCTTATCCGTGGATCTTATGGGCCCCGCACCGCTGCCATGCGTCAGGAGCTTGACGCGATCCCGGCGGAGGCCGAGGGCGCAGCTCTCACCCGCGTGCAGATCGAAGCCTGCATGGAAGCGAGCATTCCGTTCAAACGCTGGGCTTGTGAAGATGATTTCAAAAACGCTTTGAAGGGCGTTCGAAAGTCGGCTGCGATGGATTGGTGCAAGAAAGAGCTGTTGCCGGTCCTGAAGGCACTAGATCCCACCAAACGGCACGTGATGGGAGAGGACTTTGCGCGTAGCGGCGACGCCACCGATATTGTGATTTTTGAGGTCGGGCATGATCTGGTGCGCCGCACCAAGCTGATTGTCGAGCTGCGAAACGTGCCTTTCGATCAACAGCGACAGATCCTCTTTTATGTCTGTGATCGGCTTCCACGATTTGCCAAGGGCGCCATGGACCGCACCGGCAACGGCGCTTACCTGGCTGAAGTGACCGCGCAGAAATATGGCGAAAAGATCGTCGAGGTCAGCTTTAGCCAGGAATGGTATCGGGTTGAGATGCCGCCCTTCATCACCGCTTTTAGTGACGGTTCCATTGTTCTGCCGAAGCATGACGATGTTCTTCAGGATCACCAGGCGCTGCAATTTGTGGGCGGGATCATCCGGGTTCCGGCAGATTTCCGGTTCAAAGGATCGGATGGGTTTGATCGCCACGGCGACAGCGCGGTTGCCGCTTCCCTGGCATTCTTTGCCAGCCGCCAGCCGGTCAGCACATACGAGTATCAAAAAGCGACGGCCGCCACCGTGAATGGCAACGATGACGATAGTTGGGACGGTCACTGGAGCGCCGAGATCGATGACCAGGACAATTTCAGGCGCGGTGGAGGGCTTTGGTGATGGTCAAGTGGCAATCAATGGATACCTATCCGGGGGGCAAGGCGCTGTTTTGGTGCACAGATGCATTTGGCGGTTATGCCGCTTACGGAGAGATCTGGGAGGCACCCAGAGATGATGGGCCCCGAATTTGGGACGATGAGGACCGTGGCTTTGCTTTGCTGCAAGATGTCAGCCATTGGGCCGAATGCCGTCCACCAATCTCTCCCGATCTGCATTGAGGTGATGAACATGAAAGTTGGAATGGACAAGGGCAGCGAGCACGGCGATTTCGGAGCAATGTTCATTGAGGCCAAGGTTGCGGCCTCAATGGGGCGCTTGGATGCCACAATGTTTGTGCGGTCAATCATTCATGATGGACGGGATCCCCTGTCTGTTCTTGTCGTCAAAATTGGGGATCAGGAGAGCTTCTTTCCGGTCGAACATGTGCATAGCGCATTGCAACAGGTTTGCCCTGAATTGGATGCAGAGCCGGAAGGTGAAGGCCGTTACCGAGCGAAGCCCGGATATATGAAAGGCGAAGACAATGGCTAAGGCACCCACGCGGAATTCGTCTGTCCTGGACAGCCAGGGCAACCCGATTAAAGTCTCGACCCTATCGCAGGAGCAGGCTCCGCCGACCATTACAGGGGTGCGCTCGCCATGGGCGGATGCAGTTGCACCTGGTCTCGATCCGGTGAAGCTCGCCCGCCTTTTGAAGTCTGCCAATGAAGGTGAAAACCAAGAGTTTCTTGCGCTGGCTGAAGAAATGGAAGAGCGGGATCCGCATTATGCGTCTGTTCTAGGGCAGCGTAAGCGGGCGGTTTCGGGTATCGACGCTATTGTCACTCCGGCCAGCAAAAGCGCACAAGATCAGGAAATCGCAGATGCGGTTGAAGATCTGGTGGCGACCCCGGAGTTTTCCGAACTGGTTGACGATCTCCTAGATGGGATCGCAAAGGGTTATTCCGCTGCACAGATCCTGTGGAATACAACGGCAGATCTGTGGACACCAGCCAAGTACGAGCATCGCGATCCGCGCCATTTTCAGTTTGACAAGAAGACTGGCAAAGAATTGCGGATCCGAGACGATGACAATGAAGACGGGTTGGAACTGCGCCCGCATTGCTGGGTCGTGCATCGCCCCAAACTGAAATCCGGCCTTCCGGTTAGGGGTGGTCTTGCCCGTGTCGTGGCTTGGGTCTTCATGCTCAAAACGTTTACGCTTCAGGATTGGGCTGCCTTTCTCGAAGTCTTTGGGATGCCGCTTCGCCTGGGGCGATATGACGACAGCTCTAGCGCAGAAGAAAAGCGGGTGTTGCTGCGCGCGGTGCGCGATCTCGGCTCTGATGCTGCAGCCATCATTCCGAAGGGAATGGAAGTCGAATTCATCGAAGCAAAGGGTGGAACAGGGAACGCCGCTTTCGGCGCCATGGCAGATTATTTGGACAAACAAACGTCCAAGGCTGTGATCGGCCAGACCATGACAACAGATGAAGGATCGAGCAAATCACAATCAGAAACTCACGATGAAGTGCGCGGCGATATCAAAAAGGCCGATGCGAAACAATTGGCTGCCACGATTAAGCGAGATATTATTGAACCCTTCGTGGGCTTCAATTGGGGATGGGGTGCGGCTGTGCCCGATCTCTCATTCCCCGTTGAAGATGCTGAAGACGTTGAAGCACTTACCAATGCGGTTGTAAACTTGGTGCCACTTGGGTTGCGGGTAGCCATGGCGGACGTCAGCAAGCGCCTGGGCTTTCGGGTGCCAGATGATGGTGAAGAGATCTTGCGCATTGCCTCCGCTGCACAATCAGATCCGGGGACCAGCCTTCAAGATCCAGCCCGAGCCCATGCCGTGAATTGCCCGTCCTGCGGTGGTACACATCGAGCATCGGCACATTCGGATGAAGACGAGTTAATCTCAGACGCGATCGGGAGTTGGGAAGCAGATGTTGGACCTGTGCTGGCCTCGATCATGACAGCGGCCCACGCCGCGTCCAGCTATGAAGAGTTCCAAGAAGCTCTTGACCAGATCAACCCCGACATGTCGGCCATGGCAGAGCGCCTGGCACCACTTCTGATGATCGCGCGGGGTGAAGGGGATCTGGATGCCTGATCCCGTCTTCACCGAAGCCCCTGAAGAGGTTACGCGCTATTTCGATGCAAAGGGCCAGCACCCGAGCTTTGACTGGCGCGACACCGCCCCACATGAACATGCCGTTTCGTTTACGGTCGCGAAGTCCGCCGGTTTCGATATCCTGGATGATATTCGGGGTGCGACCCAAGATGCGATCCGGAACTATAAGTCCTATGGTGACTTCATTGACGAGCTGGAGCCGATCCTACGAAAAAAGGGATGGTGGGGCAGACATGCCGTCAAGGATCCGATCACCAGCACGATCACCTATGCGCAGCTCGGATCGCTGCGCCGGCTGCGCACTATCTATTGGGCCAATGTGAATACAGCGCGCGCAGCGGGTGAATGGGAACGGATCCAACGCACCAAACGTGGCCTTCCATTCCTGGTCTATGAATTGTCAGTGGCTGAGAAGAAGCGCCCCGAGCACATGGCATGGGTTGGAATAATCCTGCCAGTTGATGATCCGTTTTGGCAGACGCATTACCCGCCCAATGGCTGGCTGTGCAAATGCCGGGTTCGTCAGGTCTCGCGCCGCGAAGCGGAGCGACTTGGCTATGATCCTGCCGCTAGTGGTCCCCAGATTGTCACACGGCCCTGGACAAACAAGCGCACCGGGGAACGGATCGACGTGCCAAAAGGGATTGATCCCGGTTGGCACACCAATCCGGGTGTCACGCGGGCTGCCAATGTACACCAATTTCTCACTGATCGGCTTGATGCGCTTCCTTCAGTATCGCGCAATGTGGCGGTGAAGGATCTGGTGGGGGCTCGTCCGTTTCGCGCTCTTGCAGGTGGTGATCTTCCGTATGCCGGTGCCGCCGATCGATCCCCGGCAAATTTAGAGCGTGGGCGAATGGCGTTGCCAGTGGCGGTTCTGCCTGAGAACCTGGTCAAAGATCTGGGCGCCAAGACACGCATTGTGATGTTCTCAAACGCCGATGCCCATAAGCAGATCAAGAAACGGGTGAGCAAATCGGGTGCCCAGCAGTTTGACGCCCCCGATTACCACCTGGTGCAACAGCTCATCGAAGAGGGCACACTTTACCAGGAACAGACTGCCGAGCGGGATGTGGTCATTCAGGGTGTGATTGAAGGCAAAGGGTGGCACATCGTGATCCGCAAGACCACGTCGGGTGAGGCGATCTTTCTGAAAAGCTTTCGCCGCATCGCAATTGAGCGGATGGGTGGGGATCGTTTGATTGAGATGTGAGATAGAGGCTGGGAGGACGCGAACTCCTCCTCGGGAATATACCCGCTCACGCGATTGGTCAGCCTCAAGACACAGATAGCAATTCAGAGGGCAGAATTCAATCACTCCAGCAAATTGGGGGCCATTTCAAAATATAGCCGCTGGGCGCTCTGAGCCTTCAAAGTGGCCCCACCATACCGAAAACCCCTTTCCCCCCCTTCAAACGCTTTCAAAAGGCTTTCAAAAACGATCCTTTTATGTTTGATGAAGGTAGAAAATCCACAATCATCGACGCCGCCGTGAAAACCTCGCTTTTGGTAGCAACGCTACCAATGTGCGGATTTGGGAGATGGGTCATTTCATGATCCATGAATACGCACCAAGCAACCCCCGATTTGATCTCGCATCTTGCCAGCGCCGAGCTGGGCGCCTCCTGTTTTCTGGAACGTGCCCTGGCATTTGAGCTGGACGATGCCGCCACCCCGGAAGCTCCGGACTGGATCCAGATTTTTCCGTCAGGCCCGGAGCTGAACGCAGTGGATGGCCGGGCGTGGAAAATGTCCGACCCGGATGCCTTCGTTGCGGCCCAAGATGTGTCAAAGGCGAAGCCGATCATGGTGGATTATGACCATCTGTCGTCTTACGCGCCCGATGATAACGGGGACCAGACGGCGGCAGGTTGGATCGAAGAGCTTGAAGTGCGTGATGGGCAGGTTTGGGCAAAGGTCGCCTGGACGATCCGTGCTGCCAAACAGATTGCCGAACGTGAATGGCGTTTTGTGAGCCCGGAATTCCGCGCCCACAAGAAAACCAAAGAAGTGGGCATTCTGGATGCCGTTGCTCTGGTCAATCGCCCTGCGTTTCAAATGAAAGCCCTTGCCCGGGCGCAAACCCCAGATGGAGATCCCAAAATGCTGAAAGCCATTGCCGCCGCGCTTGGCCTGAATGATGACGCGACCGAGGCTCAGATCCTTGACGCGATCAAAACAAAGGACACCGAGCTCGCCTCGGCCAAAGCCGCCCAAACCGTCCCGTCTTCGAAAGACTACATGCCCCGTGCTGACTATGATCAGGCAATGGCCCGCGCAGAAAAGGCCGAAGGTGAACTGGCCTCGGCGCAGGCAGAAAAGCGCGACGAAGAGGTGGAAGCACTGATCGACGGTGCGGTCGAAGCGGGCAAGATCGCCCCGGCCTCGAAGGCCCACTATGTCAAAATCGCCAAATCCGGCGATGAAGGATTCGAAGAGGTCAAAGCCCTCTGCGCCACCCTGCCGAAGGTTGTGGCCCCGTCTGACCTCGATGATGGCGATCTTGGCAAAGGCACCAGCAAGCTGACCGAGCTTGAGCGTGAAACCTGTGCCCAACTCGGGATCTCCGAAGAGGATTACCTGAAACAGCGCGCCGCCGACGAAGCGGCAAGCTAACCCTGCGCTCCCTTATCTGAAGGAAGGATTTGAATATGCCCACCACTGGTGAACGCAACACGCTCCACCGCGCCGGCGAATTTCTCAGCTATGCGCTGGCTCCCGGCGCTAAAATCAACAAAGGCGCAATCGCGTGCCTGGATGCCGGGCTGGCAAAGAAAGGCCATGCGGCAGTTGGCCTGGTCACGGTTGGTCGCGCAGAACACAGCGTGGATGAAGCCGCAGGTGACACCCAAGTCAAGGTCCGCCGTGGCAACTTCCGCTATCTGAATTCCGCCGGCGCTGACGAGCTGACCAACGCAGATGTTGGCAAGCCTTGCTATCTGGTCGACGACGAAACCGTGGCAAAGACCGATGGTGGTGGCACTCGCTCTGTGGCCGGCACGCTGCGCGAAGTCGAAGGCGGACAGGTCTGGATCGAATTCTGATCCTGACCGCCTAACCCAACTTCCCAATCAAGGACACAACTATGCCCGTTAAACGTCACACCTCTGTCTCCCACGCGGCCATTGCCGCTGCCACCACCGGCTTCAAAGCGACCTTCCAAAACGCTTTTGACGCCATTGAACCCACCTGGAAGAAGATCGCCGAAGAGGTGACTTCGACCACCAGTATGGAAACCTATGAATGGTTGGGTGCCATTCCTGGCATGCGCGAATGGATCGGCGAACGGTTCATCCATCGCCTGACCGAAAACGCCTACACCATCAAGAACCGCAAGTTTGAAGGCACTGTCGCTGTTGATCGTGACGCGATCGCCGACGGAAAACTTGGCACCTACAAGATCGCTTTCAAAGGTCTCGGCAAAAACGCCGCGAACCACCCTGACGAACTGGTGTTTTCTGCCCTGAAGAAGGGTTTTGTCGCCCGGTGTTTCGATGGTCAGAATTTCTTCGACACCGATCACCCGGTTTTGGTGGATGGTGAAGAGGTCTCGGTTTCCAACTTCCAGGATGGTGCTGGCCCGGCTTGGTATCTGCTTTGCACGTCCCAAGCGGTCCTGCCGATCATCTACCAGAACCGGGAAGATCCCGAGCTGGTGTCACACGATGACCCTTCAAAGTCGGCACACACCTTCTTGAATGATGAAATCCTGTTCGGTGCCAAATCGCGTGGTGAAGCTGGGTATTCCTTCTGGCAACTGGCCTTCGCGTCCAAGGCACCGCTGACCGCTGAAAACTTCAAGGCTGCGCGTGCCGCCATGGCGAGCCTGAAGGATGATACCGGGCGTCCGCTGAATATCATTCCGAACCTTCTGGTGGTTCCGCCGGAGCTGGAAGATGACGCGGACGAGATTGTGAAGGTCAAGCGCCTGGATAACGGCAAAGACAACAAGAACTACGGCAAAGCCGAAGTGATGATGACCCCCTGGCTTGCTGCGTAAGCTGGCCGGTTGTCAGAGCGGGCCTCTTGCGCATTCGGGGCCCGCTTCAACAACCGACCACTAGGAGAACTGAGATGGCGACGAAGTCCCAAACCCAATCCAAGGGCAACGCGAACAAGAAAGCTCCGGAGCCCCCGAAAGACCAAGACGCACCCGAGAACGAGAAAAAGGGTCTGCTCCTGTCGATTTCGAGTGTGCATGAAGGCGGGCACCGCCGTGCCGATATTCGTTGGCCGTTTGAAGGCAAGAATGTCTACGAGGATGATCTGAGCGAAGAGCAGATGAAAGCCATCAAAGCAGATCGCTTTCTGCGCGTGACCCTCGCAGACGAAGACTGAATACCAGCCGCGCCCGCCGACAGGCGCGATCAGTAGGAAGGCTGCAGCGGCGGGGCGGCCTTCTTTTTCACACAGGTGATCCATGCCCTACGCGACCCGTGCTGACATTGTGAAAATCTACGGCGCCGAGTTTCTCTCGGATATCACGCCCGTGGATGTTGACAGCCCGGAAGAGACTGTTGACCAGGCATTGGAAGATGCCTCGGCTGAGATTGATAGCTATCTCTCCAAGCAATATGACCTGCCGCTGGCTGGATCACCCAAAGCCCTGCGCCGCCCCTGCATCGATATCGCTGCTTATATCCTGGCGAACACCCATGCCCGGCTGACCAATGCCATTGAAACCCGGTATGAACAGGCGATTTCACTTTTGACCAAGATCAGTAAAGGCGTTGTTGGACTTGGGGTGGATGAACCGCGTGCGGTGGTGGAAGGGTCCACCAGTGGCGCTGCATCGGGTGCGGATTTCATCGCGCGGCCGCGCCGATTTGGCCGGGGGCGTTCCTGATGGCTGATCTCGCCATGGATATGCAGCTCAATGGCCTGAGTGCGGCCACACGCGCAGTAGAACGCGTGGCCGGCTGGGATCGCTTTGAGCTCCTGGAGATCATTGGTCGCCTCATGCAACTTCAAACCCGCCGCCGCCTGCGATCGGAAAAGATCGGGCCCAATGGTGAGTTGTGGCCGCATAATCGCAAAGCTTCTGCCCCGCTTTATGAAACCGGCGCACTGCATGACAGCATCGACTATGTGGTGGGGGCTGGTGAGATCAAGGTGGGATCACCGTTGATCTACGCGGCCATCCATCACTTTGGCGGGGTCATCAAGCCGAAGAAGGCCAAGTTTCTGCGCTTCATGGCAGGTAATAAGGCGATCTATGCAAAGAGCGTAACCATTCCAGCCCGGCCTTACATCGGGGTCAGCCCCGACAACGCGGCGGAGATTGAAGGCGTGGTCACGGACTTTGTCCAGGAGCTCCTGCAATGAAGATCTCGGATTTTCTAAAGGCCATCAAGGCGGATCTTGCCAAGGCACCCGAGCTCGATGCGGTCCGTGATCTTGAGATTACCCCGGGCAAGTTCAATGCGTCGGAGATCGCGCGGCAGAGTTTCAAAACCCCTGCGCTTCGCGTTGCCTTCCTTGGTGCACCGAAGACACAGGCAAAAGCAGACAGCACCCGGCAGTTTAATGGTGCATTTGCAGTATTTATTATGACCGAGGGGCGCGATCGGGATCTGGAAGGCATCGATCTTGTACAAGCTGTGGCCGAGCGGATCGAGATGAACCGCTTCGTGGATGACATGCCCGTTGGGGACCCCACAAACCAGCGCATCGATGTGCTTTATACCGGCGAGGTGGATGATACCGGGCTTGCACTCTTTTCAGTGTCCTGGACGCAGACCATGCGCCTTGGGAAAAGTCAGGGCCTCGCTGATTTTGACGATCCTGCAGCGGTGATCTCTGAAGGAACCGTGCTCAACACTGACATTGATATCACCCAGCTTCCGGAGGGTATGTGATGGCGGATCTTGCAACACAGATCGCCCGGATCGTGGGATCTATCGCTGAGCTTCAGCGCAAACAGGCGAATGTGGTTCGCTCTGGCAAGGTGATTGAGGTTGATGCCGCTAATCAGCGGGTGAAAGTTGATTTGGGTGACAATGGCAGCTCGTTCTCTACGCCATGGATCCCCTGGACCGAGCGCGCCGGTGCCCGCAAGACATGGAACCCACCCAGCGTGGGTGAACTCATGACCGTGCTTTCGCCTGGCGGTGAAATCAACGGCAACTCTCTGGCCGTGCATGGTGGCTTTACAGATGAGAATGCCCCGCCGTCAGCCAATGGCGATGCTCTGGCCTTCAGTCTCGGCGACGTTGCGGTGGAAGTGATCGGCGGTGGTGTCACGCTCACTGTGGGGGGCGTCACACTTTCGATCACCGGAGCCGGGCTTGCCATCAATGGCGGTAAGGTCGCCCATAACGGTACTGACATTGGCGACACACACAAACATTCCGGGGTCTTGTCTGGCCCCGTCCAAACCGGAACGCCTGTTTAAGGAGAACTCAAATGGCGGATAAGGCGAAAACCAAAACCGATCCCAAACTGGTGAAGCACACATACGTGTTCCAAGTGCAAACCTGGTGGGGACCGCACCTGAAAGAAGAAGGTGACGAAATCGACCTGACCCAAGATGAGGCCAAGTATTACGAGCCCCACACTCTGAAAAAGAAAAAGACTGACGCCAAACCGGCATCGGCAAAGCCTGCCAAGGCATAAGCCATGGCTGGGATGTGTCGGCATACGGGGCGGCGGCTTTCGGGGTGGGATCATATCGTCCAGTCTCTGGACGCTCTTGTGAAGATGCGCCGGAAAACCCGCATCGAGGAGCGGGATGATGGAACGGATATTCCGGACCTTCAGGACCGTCCGTCCGATGCCGACACACTCCTGGATTACTGCGTGTCGCTGGCAACCGCGATCGACAAATACGAACCGCGCGTCGAGCTTACGGGTATCGAGACTGCGCATTTTGACGAAAACGGACATGCCGAGATCTCGCTTAACCTAGTCGAGGTCAAAACCGGCCAGCAACGAATTTATGGGGCTGTGATATGAGCGAGTATTCCGCAGTTGATATCAGCAAGTTTCACTTTCCAGAGACCGTCGAGATCCTGTCAATTGATGATGAATTTGAACGGCTGAAAAGCATCTTTCTAGAAGAGTTTCCCGAAGCGGCTGAAGAGCTCGAAATCAAAACCGAACCGCTCTACAACCAATTTCGGCTTCTTGCGTCGGAAAGTGTTCGCGCAAAGGCCAAAGCCAATGACGACGCGCGGCAGAACACTTTGGCGCATTCCTGGGGGACGGGGACAGATAACTTTGCATTTAACCTTGGGGTCGTCAGAGTTGATGGAGAAAGCGACGACAATCTGAAAGGCCGGGCCATTCTCGCACAGGAGAAACTGTCCACGGCTGGGCCGGAAGGCATGTATGTCGCCCATGCTATCGATGCGGCCCCAAATGATGTAAAGGGCGTGAAGCCAATCAAAGTCAATAATGACGGGCTGTGCCGGATCTACATTCTTGCCCAGACGGGCAGCGGCATTCCTACGGGCGAGCTCCTGGCGCAAATCCACGCCTATGTCGAAGAGCGCATTCCGCTGTGCTCGTCTTTGGAAACTGTTTCAGCCGAGGTGCCGGAATACACAATCGAGGCCGAGCTGCGCTTTTATCCTGGCACGGATCGGGCCACCGCTCTTGCCGATTGCCGGGCAAGCCTTGAAACCTTCACGGTAAAACAGCATGCCCTTGGCCGTGATATCACCCTTCACGGTATCCAGGGTGCACTCGCGGATCCGCGCGTCCAGAACGCAATCATTGCAGCACCGGTTGCTGATATCGTCTGTTCGGATCACCAGGCGGCCTATTGCTCGGGTATTACGTTGACGGATGGTGGTTATGCCCTTTGATCAGTCCGCCATCTCCAAATCCAGTACCCGCTTTGAGCGCGCAATGGAGCGCTGCGTTCGGGCTGTGTTTGATTTCCCCACGGTCCTGGAAACACTCTGGAATGCGGACACTTGTCCGGTCGAAGCGCTGCCGTTCCTGGCGCATGCCTATTCGGCCAACTTCTTTGATCCACAATGGCCCGAAGATCTTCAACGTGCCATGCTGCGCAATTCACGTGAACTGCATCTTTGGATGGGCACTCGAAAGGGTCTCAAACTTGCTCTGAAATATGCAGGTTACGGTGATGCAGTCGTTGTTGAAGGAAAATCTGCACTGGTTGGCGCGGATTGGGTTGTTGCTGGTCCCGAACAGAGTGTTGGCGGCCCTCAGAGCTGGAATGAGTTTTGGGTAATCGTTCGACAAGAAATCACGCCTGACCAGTTAAGATATCTGGCTGGCATAATCGAAGCGGTCGCTCCTCTTTTTTGTGACCTCACTCGGGTCATGGTTGATCGTGTCAACTATGCAGTAGGCGAACCGTGGTCTGTCGGGACTGAAACAGTCTGGGTTGGTTCAACCTTTAATATTGGAGATCTGAATGCCTGAAAACTTTGAGCTTTTGCCCGAAACTGTCGATGAGACGTGGCCTGGAATTCCAATGATTATGGACGGCTGGCCTCAATCCGGTGGGCTCTGGGATCCCACGACCAAACAAGGGTTGTGGAACCTTCATGCGCTATACCTGCTTGCTCGGACCAACTATCTGAAGCAACGCGTTGAGAGTGTTGAGGCCAACATAGCAAATCTGGATATCACGGGTGACATCGACACGCGGATCAACCAATTGATCGACGGGGCACCGGCGGCGCTGGATACGCTGAACGAGCTGGCGGTGGCCATTGGTGACAACGACAACGAACTGGCGGCGCTGGTGGCCCAGATTGCGGGCAAGCTGGGGGTCACTGAAACGGCGGCGAATGCCGACAAATTGAGCGGCCAGCATGGCTCCTATTATCGCGACGCATCCAATCTGAACGCCGGCACGGTGCCTGACGCGCGCTTGCCTGCCCGGTTGGGGCCTTACGCTCAGCTGATCACTGATTGGGATGACATTTCTGAATGTGGTGGCTTTAAGGGGTATAACGCCGCCAATTCACCAGGAACTGATTGGTGGTTGGGAACTGCTGTAGCCCATGATGACAAATGGATTACGGTCACTGCACACCAGTTTACGGGTGATAGCAGCGCCGACACCAAGGCGATGCGCCGGGAAAAGAATGGCGGTGTTTGGGGTGCTTGGTATCCCCTGGTGACATCTGAGGCTGAGGTAACGGCTTTGACCGCTCCGCATGGCCAGCTCATGGCGTGGGCGCGCTGGAATGGCATGAACGGCGTGACAATCAACGCTTCATCCAACGTGTCGTCTATCGTACGGGTCGCAGCGGGCATCTATGATGTGAGATTTGCCACTGAGCTGCCGAATAGCAATTACATGGCGCTGGCAGGTGCGCGGCATGACAATGACTCGAATAGTACTGCCTGTTTTGCTGCGGCGCGTCTTTTCACAACCAGCTCTTTTCGCGTTATCGTCACCAACGATCGCGATGGGAGCAAGGAAGACGCTGGGGTCATTAACATAGGAGTATTTGGCTAATGGGCAAACGAATTTTGATCGAACGTGCTGACGGATCGATATCTGTTGCGGATGTTGTCCTCGGGGCGGATCAAACCCTTGAGGATGTGGCCGCCGCAATAACGCCAGAAGGCGCGAGCTGGCGGGTGGTCACGGATGTTGCGGCGGCCGATATTATTGCGTCTGCGCCGCCAACGATCACCGACGTGAACAACGAGGCCCGCCGCCGGATCTGGCTGGTTCTGGGCGTCAGCGCGCAGGAAGATGCAATGGTGAGGCAGCAAAATTACACCAGCTTCATGATCAACGCCCAGATCACGCTGGACGCGGGGGGCAAACTGAGCGACGCGGACCAGCAAAAGCGCGAGGCCATCATTGCAGGCTATGCGCTGATTGAATCGATCCGCGCGGCGTCAAACGTTCTGACCGCCCGCGATCCGATCCCCGCCAATTTTGCCGACGATGCTCACTGGCCGGTGATAGCAGGATAACATGCGCCCTTCGTTTCACTCCCTGACCCCGGAAGAACAGGCCCAGTTCGGCAATGGCGTTGGCCCCTACTGGATGCCGGACTGGATGCGCCAGCTCATCACCGGGGCCGCGTCCTGGTTCTTTCAAACCGCAAGCTGGCGTCACCATGATTTCGGCTATGCGGTGGGCGGTGATCGCTATGACCGCCGCCGCTGTGACGACAAGTTCCTGCTGGCCATGCTGAAGGATGCCGTTACGCAAGTGGGCGATCTATGGCTATTGAAGTGCTATCCAGCCATTGTGGTAGCCATCATCTTTTATCTCGCCGTACGCATCGGCGGGCAGTTTGGTTCTTTCAAATACCGAGAGCAATATGCTTCCCTGGATGAGGTTCTCTCGGTTCCGCACTAGAGAAGTCTTGCTGCTTACATCTGTGCCGGTGTAGGGATAAAGCACTCTCCCAAGATCTAAATCCACCTTTGGTAGCATTGCTACCAATGCCCACGCCGGGCGGGCATGCGATCCATGGCTCCAACAAGAGCTATGGAGTTCCGCATGACCGTGTCTATCCACAAGGGCATCACGACGATTGAAAACCTGAAGGGTGGACGCCCGGTTGATATTTCCGAAACGTCCACCCTCGGTTTTGTTTTCACGGCACCCGATGCCGATAACGCCAAGTTTCCCATGGATGAGCCGCTGGCCCTGATCGGAGGCAGTGAGTTGCTGGAAGGCATGGGCGAAACCGGTACGGGTCCGGATATCATTCGCCAGGTCACCAAAGAAGGCACCGGTATGAAGGCGGTAGCTGTTCGTGTCGAAGAAGGTGTGGACTTCAACGCCACCCTGGCAAATGTGATCGGTTCGGCTGGTGCCATGACCGGCATTCACGCCCTGAAGCACGGCCAATCTGAATTGGGTCTTACCCCGCGTCTGTATTTGGCACCGGGCTTCACCTCGCAGCGCGTCGATGGCAGCGCCAATCCGACCGTGGCTGAGTTCCGTGGTATCGCAGAAAAGCGGCGCGGTATGATCTTGGCCGATGGCCCCAATACCACCAAGGAAGCCGCGTTTGAGTATCGCGAGGATTGGGGGTCAAGTCGGATCTACATGATTGACCCAGGCGTGAAGGTCTATGTGAACGGCCAGACGCTGGTTAAGCCAGCTTCGGCTTCGGTTGCAGGTATCACTCTGCGCGTGGACAAGGAATTCGGCGTGAACCACTCGCCGTCCAATCATGCATTTTATGGTATCACCGGAACGGCGCGCCCAATTGAATACTATGATGGCGATCCTGACACCGAAGCCGACTACCTGACCCGCAATCAAATTGCGACGATCATCAATGACGGTGGCTACCGCCTGTGGGGTAACGAGACCTGCTGGACCGAACCGCTGAACAAGTTCTTCCCGGTGATGCGCACCCACGACATCACCATGGACAGCATCGAACGTGCGCATAAAACGTTCCGTGACAAACCGTTCTCAACCCAGCTTTTGGTCGATATCGCCGAAACCGTAAACGGGTTCCAACGCATCCTGCGTGGCCGGGGCTGGACCCTTGGTGGTGACGTTTGGATTGATCCCAAGCTGAACACGAAAGAGACATGGCTGAACGGTGATCTTTTTGTCTCTTATGACGCTGAAGCACCGGCACCGCTGCAACGCCTGATCTTCCAGTTCAACCGCAACACCGGCTACTACGCCGAACTCGCGAAAGAGGCCGTCGCCGAAGTCGCCCGCCTGTCCTGATCCGCAGGCCCAACGAGAAATCTCAGGAGCAACCAATGCCGCATATTCAGCGCAAGTTTAATGCCTTCGTCGATGGGTACTCGACACACACCGAATGCGAAGGTGTCACGGTTCCGAACATTCAGGACGTGCTTGAAGAAACCAAGGCCGGCGGCCTGATCATGGGGTTCGAAGTCCCGCTGGGCTTCCAGAAGATGGAAGCCGGGATCAAGCTGAACTCCCGGCAGAAAGTCTTGATGAAGCGCACGGGGCTGGTGCCGGGCGTATTCAGTCGCATCACGTTTCGGTCAGTCAATATCGATGAATTTAACGGCGATCAGGATGATGAGGTGATCAACATCACGGGCCGGTTGAATGCCAATAATGGCGGTTGGGAGGCACAGTCGATCCCCAAGGATGACTATAAGATCAACTCAATCCCCTACTACAAGCACACGATCAACGGCGAAGTGATCCACCACGTCGATATCCAGAACTTCGTTGGCATCGTCGATGGGGTTGATGTGTGGGGCTCAATCCGCAGCGGCCTCGGCCTCTGATTGATCCTTGCGGGGTAGAGCAGCGGTAGCTCGTCAGCCTCATAAGCTGGAGGTCGCAGGTTCAAGTCCTGCCCCCGCAACCAGTTTCCAAGCGCCTGTCATGGGCGCTTTTTGATGAAGGAATGCGAAACATGACTGAGAAAACCAGCACCCCCAAGATTGAATTTGCCGAGAGCGACAAACCCCGCTTCAAGTCCATTGATCTGGACTACCCGCTTCAGATCGATGGGGAGCCTCTGGTGGCAATTACTGTGCGCCGCCTCACGGGCGGCGAGGTTGCTGAGGTGCAGGCAAAGCTTGAAGAGCATGGGTTCCAGTTTGGGCCACTCATGGAAGCATTTACCGACCAGCCACAGGAGGTGATCGACCACCTCGACCAGGACGATCACGACAAGCTGGAGGCAACGGTCCTCGATTTTTTGCCGGTGAAGATGCGCAACGCTCTGGAGAGCATTCGCGCGGATATGGAAGCGATGCTTCAGGCGCGGATGGAAGCGGCAGCCGAGGAGCAAGCCCAAGACAAATCTTCCCCTGGCGACGACTGATTGGGCGGATCGCTTATGCGTTCAAATGGGGCAAGGAAGAGCTTCTGAACTCATACTGGGATGACCTATTAGCCTGGCACGCTGAGGTCGAGTGGAACGAGGCGCAGATCGAGAGGAAATATGGGCGGGAATGATCTCACATTTTCGATGCTCTTCCGTCTCATGGACGGTTGGACCGGACCGTCTGACAAAGTGCGCGCTGCGATGCGCAAAGTGTCGCGATCGGCACAAGATCTGCGCCGGGATCTAGGCAAGAAAATCCGAACTGGGTTCACCAGTGATGAGCTGGAAAAGGCTCTGTCGCGCAGCGAGACCCGGATCACCCAAGCCCGCCAACGCATGATCGGCGCTGCCGGCATGGCCGTGATGATCGGTGCGCCGGTCATCCAGGAGGGCAATTTCCAAGAGCGTCTCATTGATTTCGCCAACCTTGCCGAAATCGGTGAAGAGCGGATTGCCCAATTGCGTGTCGAGCTCAACGCGCTGCGCAAGGAAACCGGGCAATCCAAGCTTCAGCTCCTCGATGGGCTGGAAGCCTATGTCGGCAAAGGTATGGCGCTGGATGACGCCCTTGCCGGCATGCGCTCCACTGGCAGATCTGCAAAGGCGACCAAATCTGCCATGGATGAGATGGCAAACTCTGGTTTCTCTGTGATGGACAACCTCGGCGTGGTTCCGGGGCTTCTTGGCAAAGCCTTTGATGTGATGGCGAAATCCGGCAAAGAGGGCTCATTTGAACTTGGCGCCATGGCCCGCAAGTTCCCTGAGATCACAGCCGGCGCAAAATCCTTGCAGATGGAAGGCATCGATGCCGTGGCCTCGCTTGCAGCCGCGCTTCAGATCGCCATGAAATCGGCGGGCTCTGAAGATCAGGCCGCTACCAATATGACCAACTTCCTGGGCAAGATCACCGCGCCTGATACCGTGAAGAAATTCCGGAAATTTGGTGTGGATGTGGAAAAGGAGATGCAGATCGCGATCAAGCGCGGCTCTGATCCCCTGGAACACATGCTCTTTGTCATTGAGAAAATGACCGGCGGCGATGCCTTCAAAATGGGGCAGCTCTTTGCCGATAAACAAGTGCTCGACTTCCTGCGCGCGCTGATCCCGAACATGAAGGAATATCAGCGGATCAAAGGTGAAGCCCTCGGCGCCGACGGCGTGATCGACAAGGATTATGAGAAGGTGATGAAGGGCTTCAAAGAGGAAGCCCGGCAACTGGCAAATAGCCTCTCTTCCTTGACCGGCGCATCCGGTTCTCTTCTGCCCGTTGTGACCGATCTCATGCGGGAAGCGCGCTTTGGCGTTGAGGGGCTGATTACCTGGACAAACGCCAATCCGGAGCTGACGGCGACAATCGTCCAGGGCACAGCAGCACTTTTGGCCTTCAGCATTGCCACCCGTGCTGTGGGGTTAGGCTATGCCGTTCTGAGCGGCGGAGTGCTGCGCACGGCTGGGCTGTTTTTCAAGTTCGACAAAGCCGGAAAGAACATGGCGATCTTCGCCCGAGGGACACGCGCTGCAAAATGGGCATTGAGTGGTTTTCTGAAATCCGGTCGCGCTGCAAAGGTGCTGGTCGGTTCTCCGCTGAAATGGGCAATCACGCCACTGAAATGGACCGCTAAGCTGATCCCAGTCATTCCTTGGGCGGCATTGGCGGGTAAAAAGCTGGCGCTTTCGTCCATGGTTCTACCATTAAAATGGACCGCTGCACTATTGCCATCGTTCGCTTTGCCGCTCGCACGGTTCAAAGCCTTTAGGATTGGTGCATCAAAAGAGATCACAGGGCTGGAGCGACATGTCAGCCTGAAATCTACAGCGATGCAACGTCGCTTGTCGGGTCTGAAATGGAGTGCCGCTGGGGCTTCATTCATGGCCTATACAAACCTTTCTCTCATCCCCAAAGACCCGGAGGAACGTTCGGATTGGCAGGCGAAAAATGCACAGTCGATGGAAGATTTCTTCCTCAAGATGCCCGGCATTTCTCATCTGATTAATGGGCAAAACTGGCTACGAGGGAAGCTGGGCCTTGATCCTATGGCGCGGGTCGGTGACATGAAATCAACTCCCGAACCGACTAAGGCGCCCACGCCATTATCGGCTCACGAAAAGCTACAATATGAAAATGAGCTCCTATCTGAAATCAACCGTCTTGAGACACAGATTTCAAATATCAACAACGGCCCGCTTTCAGAAACACTACGTCAGCCATTGAAAGTAGAACTGGCGGGGCTGCGTGAAGAATTAAAAGGGCTTCTCAATCCGATCCCAAAAGCTGTGAACCAAGGGAGAGCCGCACCAACTGCTTCACCCCGACCACCACTGCGCGGCTATGACAGCTCCCAGCCCAATGTGACCGTCGAAAGCACTTTCGAAAGTCAATCCAATCTGGACGTTAAAGTGCAGGTCGCGATGCCGATCCACATCACCCGTGAACAGCAGGCCAGTAACAAACGGATCGCGGCTGATGCCGGGAAAGAAATCGGGGCTCAAGCCGAACGAGCCATTCGCCGCCGCCTCGATGACGGCGCGATAACGGAGTGATCTCATGAGCTTTCGACTTGGCCCTTTCCGTATTGCCCTGGACACACAGGCGATCGAACAACTTGACGATCAAGAGGCACCACGTGTCGCGGTGAAAGAGCCGGCGTATTCTGCGCCAATCCGCCAGCACCTTGGTCCTGGACAACGCACCATCACACTAGATGCCGTGATCTACAAAGAGGTGTTGTCACCCGGTGGCCCCGCACAGATCGAGTTGATGCGCCGGGCAATGAGGTGGCATTGGCGCATGCCGCTTGTCTCGCGATCGCTGCATTTCTATGGGTTCTATGAGATCGAAGATCTGAAAGCGACGAAGACCCACATGCTGCCAAATGGCACCTTTCAGAAGATCACCACCCAAATCGTTCTGGCCCGTGTGCCCAGCCGTCTTTCCATCTTTGGAATATCGTTGGGGTGATGTGATGGCTGCAGCACCTCCTCATATGGCGATATCAGATTCGGGCAGCGTCTGTCCTGGCGTTGCTCGATCGGTAATGTCGGGTTTGACGATGCTTGAATCACCCATCACGCGGACGGGTGGTGCCGGTCGGCCGAAATCGTCAGGACTGGCGGTGGGGGATCCGCGATGACCTATCCCGGCGGCAAAAATGGCATGGGCATCTATCAACGGATCATCAACCACATGCCTCCGCACAAGGCTTATATCGAAGCCTTCCTTGGATCCGGTGCGGTTCTGCGCAACAAGCGCCCGGCTGAAACCAATATCGGCATTGATCGTAGCGAGGCTGCTATCAGCCTTTGCTTGGATCTGGCTGGATCGAAGAGCTGTGAATATCGCCTATTTCAAGATGATGCACTGGAGCTGCTGCCCTCGATGAAACGGGTGTTGGCAGAATCGGTTTTGATCGACCAACCCGACACCCTGATCTATGCCGATCCGCCCTATGTGATGGGTACCCGAAAAGGCGGTGAACTCTATGACTTCGAAATGTCAGATGAGGATCATCAGCAACTATTGAGCATCCTAACCGAAGCCCGATGCATGGTGATGATCTCCGGCTATCGCTCACCTCTCTATGACGACGCCTTGGGCCATTTCCATCGAGTTGACTACCAGGCCAATACGCGCCGTGGGCAGGTCACAGAATGCCTTTGGATGAACTTTAGACCGCCAGCTGAGTTGCACGATTACAGCCACCTTGGAGAGAACTATCGCGACCGCGAGCGCATCAGACGAAAGAAGGCACGTTGGTCTGAGAAGTTCCGGAAAATGGACCGCTTGGAGCGTCTGGCGATCATGGATGCGTTGCTATCGCAGGAATAAGAGAATTCCCCGCGCTGGTGATACCTGGCGCGGGGAGGTCACAGGGCGTTGGCGCGCCTTGCAACATGGGGAAAGTCGCCAAACTAGCCCCCACCGACCAGCATAACCTTATGGTCGCTCCCACCCTGATCAGGGCCGCGGCAACATGAGGTGAGTCGCCTAAATGAGGCAAGAGGAAATCCGATGCACAAACTGTGCGAGACTGTTATTCAAGATGGAAATCGGCGGGCTTTCGGGCACCCTGTCAATCAAGTGCCCCCGATGCCGTTCCATCAACATTCTGAGGCCATCACAGAGCCCCAATCCAGAACGCCGCGAGCGTGCAGGAAAGGAGC
Organism: Aliiroseovarius crassostreae; assembly: GCF_001307765.1. GTDB lineage: Bacteria > Pseudomonadota > Alphaproteobacteria > Rhodobacterales > Rhodobacteraceae > Aliiroseovarius > Aliiroseovarius crassostreae. The sequence goes on along the minus strand of NZ_LKBA01000004.1, from coordinate 475,481 downwards.
CCCAATGTGGCTGTTCATCCCACCAACCGACATGACGAAATTCGCGGCATCAGCCTTTGTGCCGGTGTCGCAGGACTTGATCTTGGATTGCACATTGCAGAACCCGGATATCGAACTGTGTGTTATGTCGAGCGAAACAGTTTCGCCGCGGCCACTCTCGTGGCGCGGATGGCGGACACGTCCCTGGCACCAGCACTTCTATGGGACGATCTCAAAACCTTCGATGGCCGACCGTGGCGCGGCCGAATTCATATCCTCACTGCCGGTTATCCCTGCCAACCGTTCACGCTCTCAGGGTTGCGCAAGGGCGAAGACGACCCGCGCCACCTATGGCCGGAAGTCGCGCGGATCGCGGATGAGATCCGCCCGGAATGGCTTTTCTTTGAAAATGTCCCCGGCCATCTCACCCTTGGCCTCCAAGACGTCTGCCGAGATCTTCAGGGAATGGGCTATCGGGTTGCAGCGCGCGTCGTATCAGCGGCGGAAGTCGGCGGGTCGCATACCCGCGAGAGGCTCTTCATTCTGGCCCACGCCGACCTTCAAGGGATCGGGCAATCGGGCCTGCATCGTGGGCAGCCCTGTGGGGATCCAGTTCAAGACGGATCAGAACCAAACGGGCACTCAAGTGGGGATCAAGAATGCAGCGAGCGCCTGGACGCTGATGTGGGAACTGATGGCGGCCGCGGGCTGGCAGCCGCAACCGTTCCGCTCTTCCCACCGGTTCCGGGTGATCTTGCTGAATGGGGAGAAGTACTCAACCGATCCCCTGAGCTTAAACCCTGCCTTCACGGACTGGATGATGGGCTGGCCTTCGGGTTGGACCGATCCGCAGCAGCCGGTAACGGAGTGGTCTCTCTGGCTGCGGCGCATGCGTACCGCATTCTACGAGCTGAACTGGGCGGCTGAAACACGCGGCGATGCTGGCTCGCGCATCACCCTGCAACAAACAAAATAGGAGCCCACTGACCGATAATACATCCAAGCGCAATGTTCATGGACTGCTTGCTCAAGACACCCAGCGGCCCGGCGACGATACCAACGGCGACAAGCCCGGCGATCATCGCCAAAAGGAAGCTGGTTGTGAAAAGGCTGATTAACAGGGTCGCGGCGACATAGGCAACGCCCAACGCCGCACCCTTCCATGGTTCCGCTCCAGCAAGACGGGCCCCGATTGCGGCCAAAACAATGCTGGTCAGAAAGGAAGCGATAATGAGGTTTCCAGTGATCATAGTCTTTGTCTCAAATAGCTGATTTCTGGCGCCGAGCCTTACACAGTCGACAAAGTGAAGTCCATCCGCATGAGCCGAACGAAAGGAGGGTAACAACATGCCCAAAACCTACACCACCAAAGAGGGCGATATGGTCGATGCAATTGCCTTCGAGCATTATGGCCGTCATCGCGGAACAACCGAGGCGATCTATGAGGCCAATCGCGGCCTTGCAGTCCATCCGCTCGTTCTGCCTGCCGGACTGAAGATCACGCTTCCGGATCTGGATGAAACACAGGTCAATGAGCCTGTGCGCGGAGTTGCGCTCTATGACTGATCTCTCCAACGCCAGGACACCAATCTTCGAACTGCTGCTGAATGGGCTTCCATTCCACCCCACCAAAGTCCTCTCGATTGAGGTCACCGATGGGGCAGGATTTGAGAGCGATGAGCTGGTCATTAAGTGCATGGATGCCCCCCGCATCAATGCCCCGGCCCAGAGCGATGAGTTTCAGCTTTCCCTCGGCTATCTGGAGTGGGGCGCACCCTTCTATATCGGCACGTTTTTCTATGAAGAAAGCGAGCGGATCGGGTTTGATCGAGAGGTGACATTCACGGCCAAAGCTGCGGATCACAGCAAGACGCTGAAAGAGCCGAAGACGCGCGCCTGGGAGGGCACCTTTGGTGGTATTGCAGATCAGGTCGCCAAAGATCACGGGCTCAAGCTTTCGATGGCCGAGACGTTGAAAAATCATCCGATCGGTTATGTGGCCCAGACCGAAGAAAGCGACCAGAACTTTTTGACCAGGTTGGGGCGCAAGGTTGGGGCCGTCACTACCTTCAAGGATGGCTTCCTTCTCATCACAGAAAGGGGATCGGGCAAGACGGCATCGGGCAAGGATTTACCGCCTGTTATCATCCTTCCACAACACCTGAATGCAGACGAGGGTTTTACGGTTCGGCTCAAACCGCGCGCGAAATTCTCAAAGGTGATTTCCCGCTGGCAAGATCGGGCGGCTGGCACCATTCAAAAGCTCACTCTTGAAACGGGCGGTGAAGGGCCTTCGATGACCCTTCGAGAGGTCTTTCAAAGTGAGGCCGAAGCCCGTTCAAATGGTGAGGCCAAGGTGAAGGAACTGCGCGCCGGTGAGGGTGAATTGACGCTGAATATGATCGGGAACCCTCTGATCAGGGCTGAAAGCCCGATCCAGCCCTCTGGCGTCGATCCTGACGCCGACCAGACCTGGATTGCGAAGTCTGTCACCCATGTTTGGGACTTTGCGGAAGACGGGGGAACAAGCACCACAGTTGACGCAGATTTCGGAATGGAGGACAAAGGGAAAAAGAAGAAAAATGCGGGCAAGAGCAGCTCCACCAAAAATGGCAACTATGTATCGATCCTGGACCGCTAACCCCGCGCCTATTTTCCTGACAAATCATGTGTTCCATTTTGCCAGAGCAAATTTTCCGCTACACCCGCCCCGGCGATTGAGCAATTTGTTCGGAAAAACGCCAATATCCCAACCTGAAACACGCACGCGCCCTTCACCGCGTCACGTTTGAAAGGGTATTATCTGAGTATTTCTGTCAGATTACTCTTTACCTCTCGGTCAATCCGGCGTAGAGCACGGAAAACGGAATGTTACCATGCTCTGCCGCCCCCTGCGCCTCGCCGCACTGTGTCTTGCCCTTTCCCCCTTCGCCGCTTCGGCATATGTGTCAACGGCGTTCGGAGAGCCCCACCTGAAACAACTTCCGCTGACGGCTGCGCAAAAGGCAAAACGGGCGGCTGCGCTGCGATGGACCGAGGACTTCACCACCCCCGAGACATTCGAAGCCCTTCCCGGTGGGATCAGCACACAGCTGGCCCCTTCTGACCGCCCCCCCTTTTCCACCCCTGCACCGATGCTGAGCGCAGAGGCACGGTTGGATTTCAGCCTCGGCGAGGCACTGTTTGAAAAGCTATGGGTGGTGGGCCCTTCCTCCACCATATCTTCCGACGGGTTGGGCCCGCTTTACAATGCACGCACCTGTTCCGCCTGTCACCGGCAGGATGGGCGCGGGATGCCGCCCAAGGATGCCATGGATCCAACGCCGGGGCTGGTGCTGCGGCTATCAGTGCCCGGAGCGGAAGGAAACGCCCCGTTCAGGCCACACCCGATCTATGGCGCGCAATTGCAGGACCGCGCCATCACTGGCCACGCGGCAGAGGGCAAAATGCAGCTGCGCTACACAACCACGCCGATCCTGCTGGCGGAGGGTGAAGTGGTAGAGCTGCGCAGGCCCGAATATGAGATCACCCAGCTCGCCCATGGTGCCCCAGGAGAGGCGCTGATGACCTCCCCCCGGATTGCTCCGCAGATGATCGGGCTGGGGCTGCTTGAGGCCATCCCCGAGGCCGATATCCTTGCCCTCGCGGACCCCGAGGACAGGGATGGTGATGGAATTTCCGGAAAGGCGCAAAAGGTCTGGTCGCGCGAATATGGCCAATGGATGCTGGGCCGGTTTGGTCACAAGGCCGGCAATCCGACCCTGCGCCAGCAATCGGCAGATGCGGCAAACGGGGATATCGGCCTTTCCAGCCCCTTATTTCCCGCAGCCTGGGGCGATTGCACCGACGCGCAGGCAGCGTGCCGCACTGAACGGGATGGCAACTCGCCCAGCCAGGGCAATGTCGAATTGGGGGCACAGGCGCTGGATCTGCTGACCCATTATACGGCCAATCTGGCGGTGCCCGCCCGCCGCGCCCCTGACGCCCCCGAAGTGCTGCGCGGCAAAGCCCTTTTTTACAACACCGGCTGCGCCGCCTGTCATAGCCCCAAATTTGTCACCCACCCGCTGGACGGGGACCCCACCCGCTCGTTCCAACTGATCTGGCCCTATAGCGACCTGTTGTTGCATGACATGGGCGAGGGGCTGGCGGATCACCGCCCGGAGGGGCAGGCAACCGGACGCGAATGGCGCACCCCGCCGCTTTGGGGCATTGGCCTGACCCGGCAGGTCTCGGGGCGCGAGGCCTATCTCCATGACGGGCGCGCGCGCAGCCTGCTTGAGGCGATCCTGTGGCATGGGGGCGAGGCAGAGGCCGCCCGTAACCGGGTGCAGCAAATGACGCGTTCTGACCGCAACGATCTGATTTCTTTTGTGAGTTCTCTATGAAACCCTTCCTTGTCATCGCAGCAGCCTGCATGCTTCCCTTAACCGGCTGGGCCGGAAATCCCGATCACGGCGCCATGGGCGAGCGGCTGTTAGGCGTGTTGCAGAACCAATTCGCCGCGTTCCAGACCCAAGCAACCCAGCTGGCCAAGGAGGCCGAGGGGTTTTGCGCGGGGCGCAGAACGGAAGAAGAGGTCACTTCGGCCTTTCGCGCCACCTGGCTTGCCTGGGCCCCCCTCGACCCGTATCAGTTCGGACCGATGGAGACCCTCGGCGCGGCGTTGCGTGTGAACTTTTTCCCGGACAAGAAAGGGTTTGTCGGGCGGGCATTGACACAGCTAGGACGGCTCTCGGCGGAGGAGCAGTCCAATCCGGCGGTCATCGCACGCTATTCGGTCGCGGCGCAGGGATTGCCGGCAATTGAACGGCTTTTGTTTGATGCCCCGCTGGATGCCCCCGCCCAATGCCCGGTCCTGATTGGCATCACCGGCCAGCTGGCCGCCACATCCAACGCCCTTTACGATCAGTGGTTCGGCCAGCCGGGTTGGGCGGATCTGGTGCGCAGCGCCGGGCCGGACAACCCGACCTATCTGAGCAATCAGGAGTTTTCGCGCCAGATGTTCACCGCGCTTGGGTTTTCCATCCTGCGGATGCGCGACCATCGCCTGAAACGCCCGCTTGGCAGTTATCAACGCGCCTTTCCGAAACGTGCCGAAGCCTGGCGCGCGGGGCTCAGCACCCGGATCATCGCCGCCCAGCTGAACGGGATGGATGCGGTGATCCTCAATGGGTTTGGCCCGGCCCTCCCGGAGCAAATCCGTGCAGAGCTGACCCGGAGGCTTTCCGACCTCGCACAACGACTGGAAAAGATTGATCAACCGTTGCAGAATGCGGTGGAAGATCCGCTTTTGCGGGTTCGGATCGAAGGGGTGATCAGCCGGTTTCAGACCCTTCAGATCTATCTTGAGGACACGGTGGGCCCGGCACTTGGCCTGCAGGCCGGGTTCAGCGCGGGGGATGGGGATTGATCAGATGAAACGACGCCACTTTCTGGCCTCTGCCGCCGCCCTTGCCACCGCCCCCGGCCTGACCGGGTGGGCCGCAGCGGGCGCACCGGATGTCATCACCGCCGCCAACCGGCCTGACAAATCCACCTGGCTGGTCGGGCTGCAGGCAGACGGCACATTGTGTTTCCAACTGCCGCTGCCCGGTCGCGGCCATGGCGCCACGCCTCATCCAACCCGCGCAGAGGTGGTCGGGTTTGCCCGCCGCCCGGGCAGGTTTGCGGTTGTGCTGGACTGCGTGACGGGACGGGAACGCACGCGGATCATTAGCCCGCCCGGGCGCCATTTCTATGGGCATGGCGCGTTTTCCTCTGATGGCAACCTCCTGTTTGCCACCGAAAACAACTATGATGACCTGACCGGGACAATCGGGATTTACGATGCCAACAAGGCCTATCAACGGGTGGGCGAACTGCCATCCGGCGGCATTGGTCCCCATGAAATCCTGCGCCGTGAGGGTGGAGGGTTTGTGGTTGCCAATGGGGGAATTCAGACCCATCCCGATATGCCCCGCGCCCGGTTGAACATCCCTAGCATGCGCTCCTCTCTGGTCTATCTGGATGCGAAAGGGATGTTGGAAGAACAGGTGTTTCTACCTGAAAATATGCAGAAAAACTCGATCCGCCATATCGACATAGCCGCCGATGGTGCGGTGCTGATGGCGCTGCAATGGCAGGGCAACCCGCTGGATGATGTGCCGTTAGTGGCGCGCCATAAGCGGGGCGAAGAGATCACCCTGCTGACCCATCCCGAGCAGGGACAGTTGAAAAACTATGCCGGATCGATCGCCTATGCGCCGCATGATGGGGGATTTGCCGTCACCGGCCCGAAAGGCAGCGTGGTGATTTACTTTGACGCCGAAGGACAGCCTGCCGGGGCACGCTCCCTCGGGACGGCCTCTGGCGTGGCACGCAGCCGCGCGGGCGGGCTGATCATTTCCTGTGACGGGGGGCTGTTTCACCATGGCCCCTTGGGCGATCACTTTACCCCGGTGGCGGGCGAGTGGGCCTGGGACAACCACCTGATCGCGGTGTGATCCCGGCACTGAGGGTCCTGATCAGTCGAGGAACTCCCAGCTCTCTGCCCCATCAAAACGGCGGATGCGCAGCCCGTGCAATGCGGCGGGGTCTGCCATGTTCAGATTGACGGCAAACCGGTCCTGATCCGCGGCGGATCCCGGCCCCCAATGGGTCACGCAACCACAGGTTTTGCAGGCATGGAAATCAATCAGGTGGTCGCCCCAGGAATAGCTGGTCACGTGATCTTCCCCGGTCAGGATACGCCCTTCATTCGGGGGGCAATGCGCCCATGTGGCGGCATATCTGCGGCAGATCGAACAATTGCACCGCACCGCAAATTCCGGTCGGCTCACTTCGAAGGTGACCATGCCGCAATGGCAGCGTCCCTGGATCATGTCACTCATCCTGAAACCCTTTCGCATTTCACTGCTGCCACAGTTTCAAACCGGGGAGGGTTTCGCAAGCTTTCCCCTTTTGCCCAGCCAGGGATCCCTAAAGAAAGGCAGAATGTAATCATTTCAGGCGGAGGCCCCCATGTCCCTTTTACATCTTTTGCAACAGGCCCAGAACGGTCAGGGCCTGTCGGTGCTGGCCGAACAGATCGGTCTGGATCCGGCACAGGCCACCCAACTGACCGAGATGCTGGCCCCACAGCTTGGTCAGGCCACCAAAGCACAGGTTGAGAACGGCGGTCTGTCCGGTGTGATCGGCGCTTTGCAGGGACAAGAACAGGCCGCGCTGTATGAGGATGCAAGCCTTGCCGCAAGCGCGCAGGGCCAGGCGCAGGGCGCACAGTTCCTGACCGGCATTCTGGGCGACAAAGGCACCCAAAGCCTTGCCAAACAAGCGGCGCGCAGCACCGGGATCGAGCTTGACCAGATCGCCGCATTCCTGCCGGCGCTCGCGGCGATGGCTCAGGGCGGGTTGCAGAAATCCATGCCGGACGAGGCGCTCTCCACCATGCTGCCTGACCGGAACGGCGCAGCTGGATTGATGTCACTGGTCAGCGGGGTTCTGGGCAAGTCGACGAACGATGCCCCCAAATCCGGCCCGGCTCTGGATCTGTTGACTTCTTTTCTTGACGCAGATGGCGACGGATCGGTGATGGATGACATTCTGGGGAAGATTCAGGGCTGATTTCCCTATACATATTGAGGGGTTATGCGGTGACAAAGCGCCGCATAACCGAGGTGTTTGCTTGCGAAACCGGGGCGGGAATGACAGGCAGGCAACAGGACACCCCACCGCAGAGGACCCCATGCGCCACTTCTTGCTTCTCCCCCCGACCCTTGCCATCATCAGCCTTACAACCGGGGCCGCCATGGCGGAACCTTCGGCCATGGTGCGTCATTTCTTTGACCAGTATGACACGGATGGCAGCCAGTCGGTGAGCCTTAACGAGCTTGCCTCGGTGCGCACGGCGGATTTCCTGAAATTTGATATGGATGGTGACCGGGTTCTGGCAGCAGACGAGTTTGCCCGCCTGACCCTTGCCCATGCCGCGCAAGAGGCCACGCCAGAGATCAGCGCCCTTGGCGACAAACCGCACCGTATCCTTGCCAGCCTGAGCTGGGAGGAAAGCGACCTTGATGGGGATGGCCTGGTCAGCAAGGCAGAATATCAGGGCAATTCTGCCCTCTGGTTCAAGCGGGTGGACACTGATCTTGATGGCAGCATCACCGCCCACGAGCTGGACGCCTGGTAAAGACATCCGGACAACAGACCACCCTGCGCCTGCTTTCACCGGCACCCTGATCGCCCCCTGATTGCCCCCGTGGCCACATAAAGAAAAAGCCCCGGCACATGTCCGGGGCTTTTCCAATTTCAAACCAGATCGCGGTTACGCACCTTCTGCGTTTTTACGGATGGTTTCGTTTTTCGGGTCATAGGGGCTGTCGACGGTCACTTCCGCATCCCACAGGTTGCCCATGATCTTGACCTTGAGCTTCTGGCCCGGAACGGCAAGCTCCGGCGGCAGGTAGCCCATGCCGATCGACTTCTCGAAGGCTACCGAGTAGCCGCCCGAGGTGAGACGACCCACTTTCTTGCCATCGAGGAACAGCGCCTCTCGGCCCCACGGATCGGCGTCATCCGGCCCGTCGATCAAGAGGGTGCAGCATTTGAAACGCACGCCTTTTTCGATCATCGCTTCTTTGCCGTGGAAGTCTTTTTCCAGGTCGATGAAGCGCGGCAGGTCGGCCTCGGCCGGGGTCGCGTCGCGGCCCAGTTCGGTGCCGAACGCACGGTAGGATTTCTCCTGACGCAGCCAGTTCTGCGCACGGGCGCCAACCAGCTTCATACCGTGTTTCTCACCGGCTTTTTCAAGCAGATCAAACAGATAGTTCTGCATCTCGATCGGGTGGTGAAGTTCCCAACCCAGCTCACCCGTGTAAGCCACACGGATCGCATTGACCGGGCACATGCCCAGTTCAATCTGTTTGGCCGAGAGCCACGGGAAGCGTTTGTTGGTCAGCGCGGTGGCCGGATCAGCGTCCACGATGATCTCGTTCAGCACGTCACGCGACTTCGGTCCTGCGATGGCAAAAACGCCCCACTGCGTGGTCACGTCCTGGATCTCGATGTAACCGAACTCTTCCATTTTATCTTCTGCGGCTTTGCGCAGGAAGTCGGCGTCATATTCGGTCCAGGCACCGGCGGAAACGAGGTAGTAGTTGTTCTCGCCATTGCGCACGATGGTGTATTCGGTGCGGGTGGTGCCGGCCTCGGTCAGGGCGTAGGTCAGGTTGATACGGCCAACCTTCGGCAGCTTGTTACAGGTGAACCAGTCGAGGAACTGGGTGGCACCCGGGCCTTTGACCACGTGTTTGGTGAAGGCGGTGGCGTCGATGAGGCCAACGCCTTCGCGGATTGCCTTGGCTTCTTCCACGGCGTATTTCCACCACTCCCCCCGGCGGAACGAACGGCTTTCTTCGTCGAAGTTCTCGGGCGCGTTCAGCGGGCCGTAGTAGTTCGGGCGTTCCCAACCGTTGACCCAGCCAAATTGCGCGCCGCGCTCTTTTTGCCGGTCATAGGCGGGCGAACAACGCAGCGGGCGACAGGCCGGGCGCTCTTCGTCCGGGTGGTGCAGAATGTAGACGTGTTCGTAGCATTCTTCGTTCTTGCGCGCTGCAAACTCGGTGGTCAACCAGTTGGACGAATAACGTTTCGGGTCAAGCGACGCCATGTCGATCTCGGCCTCACCATCGACCATCATCTGGGCGAGGTAGTAACCGGTGCCGCCAGCCGCGGTGATCCCGAAGGAGAAGCCCTCGGCCAGCCACATGTTGCGCAGACCCGGCGCGGGACCCACCAGCGGGTTGCCGTCGGGGGTGTAGCAGATCGGACCGTTGAAATCGTCTTTCAGACCCGATTCAGCACAGGACGGCACGCGTTCCGCCATTGCCATATACTGATCCGCAATCCGGTCCAGATCGAGCGGGAACAGGTCGGCGCGGAAGCTGTCGGGCACGCCATGTTCGAAACGGGCCGGTGCGCCGCGCTCATAAATGCCGAGGATCCAGCCGCCGCGCTCTTCGCGGGCATAAGATTCGTTGTCGGCGTCACGCACAACCGGGTGCTCCGGGTTGCCCGCTTCGCGCCATTTCACCAGTTCGGGATCCTGGTCCATCACGATGAAGGTGTGTTCCACCGGGATGGCAGGCATCTTGATGCCCAGCATCTTGGCGGTGCGTTGGGCGTGGTTGCCCGAGGCGGTCACGACGTGTTCAGCGGTGATCACAACCTTATCGTCGCTCTCGATCAGGTTGCCGCCTTTTTCCACCATCTTGGTGCAGGTCACTTCCCAGTGGGTGCCGTTCCAGTGGAAGTCATCGGCCTGCATCTTGCGCACGATCTCAACACCGCGCTGACGGGCGCCTTTGGCCATGGCCTGGGTCACGTCGGCGGGGTTAATATAACCGTCTTCGGTGTGATAAAGCGCACCCTTCAGGTCCGAGGTCTCGATCAGCGGCCAGCGTTCCTTGATCTGGTCCGGGGTCAGGAACTCATAGTTGATGCCCACGGTGTCCGCGGTCGAGGCGTAGAGCTGGTATTCGTCCATCCGCTCATCAGTCTGCGCCATCCGCAGGTTGCCCACCACGGCAAAACCGGCATTCAGCCCGGTTTCCGCTTCCAGTTCCTTATAGAACTTGACCGAATAGTCGTGGATGTGGGTGGTGGCATAGCTCATGTTGAAGAGCGGCAGCAGGCCTGCTGCGTGCCAGGTCGACCCGGAGGTCAGCTCGTCACGCTCGATCAGCATGACATCATCCCAGCCCGCTTTGGCCAGATGATAGGCGATCGACGTGCCAACGGCACCACCGCCGACGACAAGCGCTTTGACTTGAGTTTTCATGGACGACTCCCTTTGGGAAAACTGTTTGCGTATTTGTGCCGCAAATCCGGTTACATCTCAAAGTCTGGCCGACCGAAAACAGGGAAAAAGCGACATAGACGCAATCCGTCCGCCAGATAAGTCGCCCATCCGATGCTCCGCGCCCTGCCAAATGCCCCCCCTGCCCTTGCCGCGCCGCGGGTAAAACACCACAGGTCCAGCAGATGAAGGCGGGTTTCAGGGGCCGAAATTTCGGGTCACGGGCAGGGTCTCCCCAATGAGCGCAGCCAGCTCGGCACGTTTTGGATGGTCCGGCAACAGCAGGCTGTAACACAGGTAATCTTCGACAATCGTGGCCTGCGCTTCGAAATTGAAGGCCAGCAGCGTCTTGTGGCCTTTGTCGGGCCAGTAATACGGGTCACCTTCGCGGAAAGATTCGGCGCCAGATTTCAGCGTGGTGAACCCGGTCCGCGCGCGGTTCTGATACTGCCACACATGGACCAGCTCATGTGCCATCAGAAGCGACTGCGCCATGGGCAGCGCCGCCGGCCAGCCCGCAAACATATCGGGGCGATAGGCCGCGCGCACCAAAAACACCTGATTGCCCAGCACAAACCCTGCCGGGAATCGCCAGCCCACCGCATCAGGGGTAGCCACCCGGTCGCAGGCATCCTTGGGAATATCGTTGCCCGAGACAGGCGCAGGGCGCCCGCCATCTTGCCCCTTCTTTTCCGCCAGACGCGCCGCGCGCCCATCAGAGGGCGCCTGTGTTGGCAGGGTCGCCAAGCCGATCCCGATGCGCACCCGCACCGGATCCGGGTCGAAACTGTCGCCAAAAACCTCCTGCGCCAAGGCACGCTCATTCGGGGTCAGCGGACGGGCACAGCCCGCTACCACGGCGATCAGCCCCAGCCCGAACAGCAGTGTCTTAGAAAGAGCGGCGCGCATGTCTGACTTTCCGCCCCATCAGCACCACCCCCACCAGAAGGCCAAACCCTCCCGCAAGATAGGAGGTGTCATGCAACATCGCGGCCCGGCCAAATCCAATCGCATCAATGGCACCGCGCGGCAGGGGAATATGCTCCATCGGCGGGTCCGCCAGCAGGCTGAGCATCCCCAGCGCAAAGGTCAGCACCACCACCAGCACTGCAATGCCCGCAAAGGCCCGCCAGGCGGCGCGCCCATCCGGGATGGCCAGTGACAAAAGCGCAATCGGCAGTCCGATCACCACCCCCATCCACCAGCTGGCCTGCCAGCCCACCCAGGCGGCGCCCATCCGGGGGGGCAGCTCAGGCGAGATACGGAACTGGATGAATTTGAACGCGTGGAAATAATCCGGGCCAACACTGTAGCTGACCTGATTATGCACCATGCCATAAAGGCCCGCCAACAGGCAGGCCAACCCGACCATCAGGATCAGTTGAAGCACTCGAAACATGGTGAAAGCCTAGCAACCCCAATCGGGGAGGGAAAGAGGCACGCCCCCCTTTCCCCTGGGTTTTGTCCGCAGATCGCAGGACCTGCCTGGGGCATGGCCCGTCTTACAGCATCCCCGGAACAACCTGGTCCGGCGGGCGGTGGCCATCTTCGAAGGTCTTGATGTTCAACAGCACCTTCTCCCCCATCTCCAGCCGGCCCTCAACCGTGGCCGATGCCATATGCGGCAAAGACACGACATTCGGCAGATCCCGCAGCCCCGGATTGATCTCTTCGCCATTTTCGTAAACGTCGAGCCCGGCCCCCGCGATTTCACCCGCCTGCAGCATCCGCGTCAGCGCGTTTTCGTCGATCACTTCGCCGCGCGAGGTGTTCACGATCACCGCTTCGGGCTTCAGCAGCTTCAGACGGCGGGCATTCATCAGGTGGAAGGTCGAAGGGGTGTGCGGGCAGTTGACCGAAATCACGTCCATACGCGACACCATCTGATCAAGGCTTTCCCAATAGGTCGCCTCGTATCGCGCTTCGATATCCTTATGCAGGCGTCTGCGGTTGTGATAGTGGATCTGCATGCCAAAGGCGCGGGCGCGTTCCGCCACAGCCTGACCGACACGGCCCATGCCGATGATCCCCACCCGACGCCCCTGAATGCGGTTGCCCAGAAGCGCGGTCGGAGACCAGCCCTTCCACTTTCCGCTATCCATTTCGCGAATGCCCTCAGGGATGCGGCGTGTGACCGCAAGGATCAGCGCAATCGCCATATCCGCCGTGTCATCCGCCGACACACCGGGGGTATTGGACACCAGAACGCCACGCTGACGCGCGGTGCCCACATCAATATGATCCACACCGGCACCATAATTGGCGATCAAGCGCAGGCGTTCTCCGGCTCCGGCCAGCATATTGGCGTCAATCTGGTCATTGACCGTGGAGACCAGCACGTCGCAGTTTTTCATGGCCCCGACCAGCTCTGCACGCGTCATCGGGGTCTCGCTGTCGCGCAGCGTGACGTCAAAAAGTTCTTTCATCCGGGTCTCGACAACCTCGGGCAACCGTCGCGTGACAACAACACTCAGACGTTCCGCAGCCATTATGGCACTCCCTTTACTTCCCTTTTTCGCGTCTCCCTGCCAAACTGCCCGCAAATGAGGTGAGGCACAAGCAGCAACGATGACGCATGCGCAATAATATTGCGCAACACAGGGGCTGCAATAGACAAAAAGAACTCTGATGCGATTTTTTGCAGGTTTGCTTTCGGCATTCATAAGCGTCATGCCCTTGGGTACGCTGGCAGATGAAATCCCGCGTGGCAAAGTCACCAATCTCCCGATCCCACGCTATGTGTCGCTCAAGGCGAGCGAAGGGAATGTGCGGCGCGGCCCGTCCCTGCGCCACCGGATTGACTGGGTATTCAAACATCGCGGCCTGCCGCTGGAAGTGGTGGGAGAATTCGGCAATTGGCGTCAGGTGCGCGACCGGGACGGGGTGGGCGGCTGGGTGCACTACTCGCTTCTGTCCGGGGTGCGGTATGTGATTATCGACACCGACCTGACCCCGCTTTATTCCCGTGCGGATGAAAGCGCACAGATCAATGCCTATCTGGAAGCTGGCGTCATCGCGCGGCTCGAGAAATGTGGGCCGGTCTGGTGCAGGTTGCAGGCGGATGGCATTCGCGGCTGGACCACCAAACCCAATATCTGGGGCGTCAATCCCGACGAGGTGATCGAATGATTGAGCTCCTGACCCATCCCAACAAGGCCCGCGCCACCGGATCCCGCCGTGTCGTGTTTCATGCAGACACCGCCTGGATGAATTCGATTGAGGCGCAGGAACACCCGATTTTCGACCAGATCCAAAAGGCGTTCGCACGGCGCTCGATCCCGGTGCAGCGGGTCAGGCTGGACAGTCCGGCCGCGGCCAAGGTGCTGGACGATCCCGATGCCGCCCATATCATGCTGGGGGACCATGCCCGGTTTGGTCCGAGGATCCTGCATCTTTGGCGCACCCCTGTCTGGGGGTTCTGGCATCTGGACGAACTGGGCGCGGGGTGGCAGTCGGCGCTGCGGCTGAGCGAATTCGACGCCAGCAGCATCGACGAAGAGCGCGCCACCTATTTCTTCAACGGGGTCACCGGCTATATGCTGCGCGAGAACGTGTCACTGTCGGTGCAGGAAGAGCGGATGCATGGCAGCCTGCAGGGCGCCAAGGCCACGGTGTTCTGTCAGGCCAGCCGGGACGACGACGCGCAGAGCTGTTACCTGTCGAGCGAAAACATGATCCGGATCACGGCCGAGTTCGACCCGAAGGCGCTGGTCTATGTCAAGCTGGACCCAGCCATTGGCAAGGATCAACGGCGGCGCATCATGGCAATCACCCAAGATTACCAGAACGTGCGCCTGACCGATGCCTCCGTGCATGATCTGGTTGAGGCCTCTGATCTGGCCGTGACCCAGAACGCGACACAGGGGTTTGAGGCATTGGTGCAGAAATGCCCGGTGATCTATTGCGCCAAATCCCCCTACTGGCAGGCGGCGCTCACGGCGAAAACCGCGGGGGACCTGCGCGAGGCGCTGGAATTCGGCACGCTGGGCATGTTCGACTTTCCCTATGAGAAATATTTCTACTGGGCGCTGGTGCGACACGGGCTGGAACCCGCCAAAGAGGTCTTTGTGAAACGGTTCATGGCCCGGTTTTACGACAAGGTGATGTGGCGCTGATCCCGCCTGCCGCTCAGCACAAGGTTGCAACCATTTAACTGACGCGGTAGCCCAAAGGCATGGACACGCACAGCACCCGCATGAACCTTTCCGCAGGGCTCGCATCGAGCACGGTCGCCATCACCCTGGTGGCGCTGAAACTCTGGGCGCTGGGAGAGACCAACGCCCTGTCCGTGGCCGCATCACTGGCGGATTCGGCGATGGATCTGATGGTGTCACTGGGGGCATTGGCCGCGATCTGGTATGCGGCCCGCCCGGCGGATGAAGATCACACATTTGGCCATACGGCGGCCGAGGATCTGGCGGCCCTTGGTCAATCCCTGTTCATTCTCGTCTCAGCCGGGGTGATTGCCTGGGCAGCGGTGGCCCGGTTGATTTCAAATGAACCTGCGCCGATCCTTGCCTTTCACAAAGGCATGGTGGTGATGGGGATTTCAATTGCGCTGACCCTCGCCCTGGTCCTGTGGCAACGACATGTGGCGGCGCGCACGGGCTCTGCCGTGGTCAAGGCCGACAGCCTGCATTACCTTGGCGACCTTATCCCCAATATCGGTGCGATCCTGTCGCTTTGGGCGGCCCAGCTGTTCGGCATGGAAAGCATCGACAGCGTGGTCGCAATCGGCGCAGCCCTGTTGCTGGCCGTGGGGGCAGTTCGTATTTTCAAAACCGCCTGGGACGGGTTGATGGACCGGGCAGCGCCTGATGACATGGTGCGCGGGATTGAAGAGATTGCCCGCACGCATCCCGGCATTCACGGCTATCACGACCTGAAAACACGCCGCTCCGGATCGGTGGTTTTCGTCAATATGCATATCGAACTGGACGGGGCGCAGTCGCTGGACGAGGCCCATGCAATTGGTGCCAGCCTGCGCCGCGCGATCCTGCGCGCCTATCCGATGAGCGACGTGATGCTGCACAAAGACCCGGTGGGGGTGCAACCACACCCGGAGGATCCGTCTCGCGGTCCCCACCGCTGACCGGAAAAGGGGGCGTAGCGGCGGGTTTCCGTGTCCTTACGCCTTGCGTCCAACTGAACGCCCCGCCCCAACTGGCTTGGGCTCCAGAATTTCGGTTTGAACCTGAGACAGGTTTGTCGCGAAACGGATGAAGCCTCGCACCGCTCGGCAGGGGCGCTGCCCCTCGCCGCCTTGCGGCTCACCCCGGGATATTTATGACCAGAAAATGAGCGGTCGACACGCAAATTCAGGTGCGTTTCAATCTGGCCTCAAATCCGTCTCAAACCAGGCCGCGCCCTTTCAACAGCGCCTCGACCCCCGGCATTTTTCCCCGGAAAGCAAGGTAGAGTTCCTTGGCATCAACAGCCCCTCCTCGGGACAGGATATGGGTCTCGAGCCTTTCAGCGGTCGCGGCATCAAACGCGCCACCTGCCTCCTTGAACGCTGCAAACGCATCCGCATCCATCACCTCGGACCACATATAGCTGTAATAGCCCGAGCTGTAGCCGTCCCCGGCGAAGACATGGGCAAAATGGGGGGTCGCGTGGCGCATTCGGATCGCTTCAGGCATGCCGATCCGGGCCAGCGTCGCGGCCTGGGCGGCCATCGGATCCTCGGGAGCAGCCCCATCATGGAAATCGAGATCCACCAATGCGGATGCCGTATATTCGACCGTCTGGAAACCGGTATTATAACTGCTGGCAGCCAACAGACGTTTGAGCAGGTCGGCGGGCATCACCTCACCTGTTTGCGCGTGGGTCGCAAAGCGTTCCAGCACCTCGGGCACCTCCAGCCAGTGTTCAAAAAGCTGGCTGGGCAGTTCCACGAAATCGCGCGCCACCGAGGTGCCCGACACGCTTTCATAGGTCACATCCGACAGGATATGATGCAGCGCATGGCCAAATTCATGAAACAGGGTGCGCGCATCATCCCAGCTAAGCAGCGCGGGCTGCCCTTCGGCGGGTTTTGCGAAATTGCAGACATTGGTCACGATCGGGCGAATATCCCCGGCAAGCTTCTGCTGACTGCGCATCGCGCCACACCACGCGCCCGAACGCTTTGATCCGCGCGCGAAGTAATCCGCGACGAACACCGCCATCAGGCGCCCATCCCGCGTCACCTCCCACGCGCGGGCATCTGGGTGGTAAAGCGGCGCGTCCATTGCGGCAAATTCAAGTCCGAACAGCCGGTTGGCACAGTCAAATGTCGCCTCGATCATACGCTCGAGCTGGAAATAGGATTTCAGCTCTGCCTCGTCCAGATCATGCTCTTCACGGCGGCGGGCCTCGGAATAATAATGCCAGTCCCACGCTTCAAGCGGCCCATTGATCCCATCCGCCCGCAAGCGTTCAGTCAAGACGTCCTGATCTTCGAGTGCGGCCGCCCGGGCCGGCTCCCAGACCGCCATCAGCATGTCCCGCACCGCCACCGGGCCACCGGCCATTTCGGTTTCCAGCTTGAACGCGGCAAAACTGTCATAGCCCAGCAGCCTGGCGCGCTCTTCACGCAGGGCAAGCGTTTCACGCGCAATCAGCCGATTGTCCGCGGACCCGTCTCCTTCGCCGCGCGACACCCAGGCGGCAAATGCCTTTTCTCGCAGGTCCCGGCGCGGGGAAAAGGCCAGAAAGGGTGTGATCAGCGAGCGGGAGGTGGTGATGACCGGCCCCTGACAGCCCTTCTCTTGCCCGGCTGCCCGCGCCGCCGCCACAACGAAATCCGGCAGGCCGACCAGATCCTCTTCTTCCAGTTCCATGAACCAGCTTCGTTCAGCAGCCAACAGGTTTTGGGTAAATTCGGTGCCAAGCACCGACAGGCGCTGCATGATTTCCTTGAGCCGCTCTGCCTTTTTCCCCACAAGCTGCGCACCGGACCGGACGAAACCACGCCGGGTCAATGTGAGAACTCGCATCTGTTCGGCGTTCAGGCCAAGGCTCTCGCGCCGCGCCCACAGGTCTTCAATGCGGCCAAACAACGCCTTGTTGGAGGACACTTCCGAGCCGAAAGCCGCAAGCTGCGGTCCGAACACCCGCATCAGTTCCTCGCGCTTGTCCGTGCTGTCCGCCCCGGCCACGGAATAAAAAACACCCAAAACCCGGTTCAACTTCTCCTCCGCGCGTTCCAGAGCCTCGATCGTATTGACGAAACTGGGCGGGTTCGCGGATTGGGAAATCGCCTCAATATTTGCGCGCGCCTGAGCGAGGGCGACCTCAAAGGCGGGCTCAAAATCTGCATCCTCGATCAGATCAAACGGGGGCAGCCCATGCGGGGTTTTCCAGGTTTCAAGCAACGGATTGGTCATGCGGATCTCCTTTGCCCGAAAGCTATGCCTCGCCGACCAAAACTTCCAGCCCAAACACCCGTCTCATTCCCCTGCCACAAATATCCCGGGGTGAGCCGCAAGGCGGCGAGGGGCAGCGCCCCTTTTGCCAGGCCCTTTTTGCCAGACCCCGTCTGGCCAGTCTGGGCGGTCTGGACGGTCGGACCTAGGCGTCCACCTCGCCCTTCGCCCGCAACCGCTTTTCCAGCCGGCGCAGCACCAGCGACAGGCTTACCGTCATCAGGAGATAGACAAAGGCCACCACGTTATAGGTCTCGAAGTACCGGAAATTTCCGGCCGCCGTCACCTTGCCCAGCTGGGTGATGTCAGCCACACCAAGCACGGAGACAAGCGAGCTGTCTTTGACCATGGCCACAAAATCATTGCCCAGCGGCGGCAGGATCATGCGAAAGGCCTGAGGCCAGATGATATGGCGAAACCTTTGCCAGCCATTCAGGCCCAGCGCCTTGGCCGCTTCGATCTGGCCGATTTCCACCGCCTGAAGCCCAGCCCGGAACACTTCGGCGATAAATGCCGAATACCCGATGGTCAGCGCCACGATGGCGCGCCACAGCAGGGAAAATTCGCGGGTGCGGATCGGATCCATCCCCACCAGGTCCCCCAGCCCGTTTCGCAGCGCCACCAGCGCGGGCGCAAAGACAAAGGCGACGTAAAGCAGCAGCACGATGATCGGGATGCCGCGGATGATCTCGATATAAAACCGGGCGATCTGGCGCAGGACCTGAAAGCGCGACATGCTGGCCACGGCAAGCCCGAGGCCAATCACACTGGCGCAGACAAAGCCAACCAGCGTGACGAATACCGTGATCCCCACCCCTTTGCCGAGGGTGCGCAGCACCTGCAGGTAGATCCCGTCATTGACGATATAAAAAAGGAACAGACCAGCCAGCCCGACGGCAAAGACCAGCCACCAGGGAAAGTCTTCATCCGGCTTGGGGGGTGGGACCATGGGGATCGACCTCAGGAAAAATGGGGGCCAAAGCCCCCACCGCAAACATGTTTATTGGCCGATCTTGTAGTCGAGGAACCACTTCTTATTCAATGCATCAAGCGTGCCATCCGCACGCATCGCCGCAATCGCCGCATTCATCGGCGCAACCAGTTCCGAGCCTTTCGGGAAGATGAAACCGAAATCTTCGGTGCCAAGCGTCTCGCCAATGATCTTCAGCCCCCCGTTCGACGCCTCCACATACCCATTGGCGGCGGTGCTGTCGGACAGGACCAGATCCACATCCCCGGTCTTCAGCGCCTGAACCGTTGCCCCGAAGGTCTCAAACAGCTTGATCCGCGGATTGGCCTCGTTGCCATCAAGAACATCATAGACCCCCACGTAAAACGGCGTGGTGCCAGGCTGGGCGGCCATCAGGAAATCGTCCTCTGCGGCAAAGCTCTTGGCATCGGTAAACCGATCTTCATCGGCGCGCACGATCATCATCATTTCAGACCGCAGGTACGGGGCTGAGAAATCCACCTTCTCGGCGCGGTCTTCGCGAATGGTGATGCCGGTCATGCCCATGTCGAACTGCCCCTCGGACACGGCGGGGATCATCGCATCCCACGAGATATTTTCATATTCCACCGAGATATTGATCCGCTCGGCAATATCCGCCATCGCGTCATATTCCCACCCAATCGCATTGCCGGAATTCGGATCCACAAATTGAAGCGGAGGATAGGCGTTTTCGGTCACCACCACCACGGTCTTCCCGCCAAGATCAGGCAGGTCCGCAGCCATCGATACGGTCGAAAACAGCGCCATGGCAATGGCACCAACAGTTGCAAGACGTTTCATGATATCCCCCCGGGATCGTAAAAGAAAGTAACCCAAGGACCCTAGGGCGAAGCGGATGAGTTTGGCAAGTGGGGGGCATGCCCCGCCTTCTATCTTGCCCGAATCAACCTGCCCCCCTGTTTCCCCCTCAGGCCCATGGAAGCGGGCAGGCCTGCTTATGTTGGGGTCAAAGCGTTGGGGAACAACCATGTGTCACAGGCTTATCCTGAAACGCTTTAATCAAGGTCCCGGCGAAACAGCGTCATCTGATGCCCGGCAAACTCAGCCTGGCCGGTTTCGAGAAAACCGTTTTTCTCCAGAACACCACGAGAGGCAGGATTGTCGTTCGCCACACGTGCCTCCAGCGCCCAGAGACCAAGTTTGCGCGCGCATTCAAGGGCCTGGGCCACGGCGGTGCTGGCCACACCCCGTCCCACATGGCGTTCTCCGACCCGGTATCCCAGCTGGGCCACGCCGCCCTCCCGCGCGGTCAGGTTCAACCGGCCAAGGATCTCGTCGTCGCGCCGGATCAGGAACATCGCATCATCCCCGACCAGCTGGGCGCGGATCACCTGCGCCAGCGAGGTGACTTCCCAATATGTGTGCGGGCGCGGTCCAACCCATGCTTCAAACCAGGCGCGGTTTTCCACCTCGAAGGCGAACAGGGCTGGCGCATCCTCCTCGGTCAGGGGGGCAAGGGACAGCTCAGCCACAGGTCGCACAGCCCTTGCGCCTCGACAGGCGGATCACCCGGGTTTCGGCATACATGGCATCATAGATGAACATCTTGCCGCGTAGCCCGCCCCCCGCACCGGCAATTTCCTTGATCGCCTCCAGCGCCATCATCGCCCCGATCACACCGGGCAAGGGGCCGACCACCCCCGCTTCCGAACAGTTCGGCGCCAAACCGGGGGCCGGGGCTTCGGGGAAAATACATTGATAACAGGGGGCCTCCCGGGCCGGATCAAAAAGGGAAATCTGCCCTTCCCACTGGCTGAGCGCCCCCCCGATCATCGGCTTGCCCAGCTTGGCGCAGGTGCTGTTGACAAGGTAGCGGGTGGCAAAATTATCGGACCCTTCAAGCACCAGATCAAAATCGGCAATCAGCTCTTCGGCGATGTCCTCGGTCAGGCGGCGATTATAGGGCAACACGTCAATGGCTGGGTTCTGCGCCCGCATGAACCGTTCAGCTGAAAAGACCTTGGGCGTGCCGATATCCGCATCACGATGCACCACCTGTCGCTGCAGGTTGGAATTGTCCACCACGTCATCGTCGATCACTCCGATCGTGCCCACACCGGCGGCGGCCAGATACATCAGGATCGGAGAGCCAAGCCCCCCTGCCCCAACCACCAGAACCCGCGCGTTTTTCAGCGCAACCTGGCCGGGGCCACCGATTTCGCGCAGCACAATATGGCGGGCATAGCGGTCCAGTTCCGTATCCGAAAACGGACCATCCTGCGCGGCCACCGGGGCGGCGGGCGCGCGGGATTTCAACCACTTTACCCCGGCCCCATAAAGACCGATCACCGCCACCAGACCAAACCCGACGGCCCAGCTGGTAAAACTGCCCCCCAGCGCGCGCACCAGCATATTGCCCTCCGGCAAAACCAGAAAGGTGAGCAGAACCACCAGCGCCAATAGCGCCGTCATGACCCAGCGCCGCGCAACAGACAGACCCCCATAGGCCCCGCCCAGCCAAATCAGCGCCGCTATGAATAGAACCCAGCTCATCTTGCCCTCATTTGCTCCGCCTGGCTGGCCCGCCAGACCCCGGCTTTCGTCAATGCCGCCCCGTCGACCCAAACCCACCGTCACCACGGTCGGTTTCGCTCAGCACCTCAACCACCTGATAGCGTGCCTGAAGAACCGGGGCGATCACCGCCTGAGCAATCCGTTCGCCATGCGCTACCACAAAGGGGACATCGCCGTAATTGATCAAGATCACCCCAAGCGGGCCGCGATAATCACAATCAATGGTGCCCGGCGTATTGGGCAGGGAAATCCCATGCTTGATGGCCAACCCCGAACGCGGGCGCAGCTGCAACTCATACCCCACTGGGATTTCCACCCGGACCCCGGTAGGGATGATGGCCCGCCCCATCGGCGCCAGCACCAGCCCCTCCGCGCGATCTTCGGGTTGCAGATTGGCACGAATATCTGCCCCCGCCGCCCCAGCGGTTTCATAAAAGGGAAGCGCAATCGTGCGATCCGCCCAGTCTTCCCACAGCACCCTGACCACAGGTTGATCCATCTCCGCGCCCTTTTCCTCTTGCCAAAAATATCCCCGCCGGAGGCCAGAATTCTATTGCGCCAACGCCTCGGCAATCCGCAGTGCCAGCTGGCGGGCAACCTCATCCTTACCCATGCGCGGCCAGGCCTCGGCTCCCGTATCGGAAATCAGCGTCACGGCGTTTTCCGCCCCGCCCATTATACCCGTCTCCGGGCTGACATCATTGGCCACAATCCAGTCACAGCCTTTGCGCACATGCTTCGCGGTGGCATTGGAAATCACATCATCCGTCTCGGCGGCAAACCCCACCACCAGCGACGGGCGCCCTGTTTCCATCCGGCTCACCGTCTTGAGGATATCCGGGTTTTCCGCAAATTCCAAAACCGGAAGCGACCCTTTGCCATCCTTCTTAATCTTGCTGTCACTGGCCGAAGCCACGCGCCAGTCCGCAACCGCAGCTGCAAACACGGCAGCATCCGCAGGCAGGCCCGCCTCAACCGCCGCCAGCATCTCCTGCGCAGATTGCACTCTGACCACACGCACCCCATCGGGCGGCGGCACATCGGCGGGCCCGGTGACAAAGGTCACCTCTGCCCCCAGTGCCGACAGGGCTTTGGCAATGGCGGTGCCCTGCGCCCCGGAGGAACGGTTGGCGATATAGCGCACCGGATCAATTGGCTCATGGGTGGGGCCGGATGTCACCAGCACATGTTTCCCTTTGAGGGGACCATCTTTCAGAACCGCCTCGATCGCGGCGACAATCTCCAGCGGTTCCGCCATGCGACCAGGGCCAAACTCACCGCAGGCCATCGGCCCCTCATTGGGGCCGACAAACCGCACCCCATCCCCGATCAGTGTCGCTACATTGCGCTGACAGGCGGGATGTTCCCACATCCGCACATTCATCGCGGGGGCCACCAGAACGGGCTTGTCAGTCGCCATCAGAAGCGTCGACGCGAGGTCATTGGCCAGCCCCCCCGCCATCTTGCCCAGCAGGTCCGCCGTCGCCGGGGCCACCACCACCAGGTCCGCCGCCCGCGACAGTTCGATATGGCCCATTTCGGCCTCGTCCGTCAGGTCAAAAAGCTCGGTATAGACCTTGCGCGCGGCCAGGCCCGAGGCCGACAGCGAGGTTACAAATTCCTGTCCCGCCCGCGTGATCACCGGTGTCACCTCCGCACCGCGTTCGCGCAGCCGGCGGATCAGGTCCAGCGATTTGAAGGCCGCGATACCGCCACCAATGATCAGGAGGATATGTTTGCCTGCCAGCATGGCGTCACCCTTTCGGTCGATCTTTCACCTTTCAGGTGATTTCCCCAAAGTGTTAAGCGGTTGCGCCCCCGGGTTCAATGGTCCGCTTTAATGGACGGGTCGGTGGCTCGGCTCAGTTCTCCGCTTCCATACACGGGATCATTGCGCGCTTTTGCCAAATTGCAGGCACGGGTCCGGCCGTTGCGCAGCGGGCGCATCCAGTACGAGGTCAAATCCCCCTTCCGGCGTGCCGCCATCCTCACCCTGCCCAAGGCTGAACACCGTCAGATCCGGGCGCAGGCGTGCCAGATAGCTGGGCACCCCCCAATCCTTACGCGC
The DNA here is from genome assembly GCF_001307765.1 of Aliiroseovarius crassostreae. Classification (GTDB taxonomy): domain Bacteria; phylum Pseudomonadota; class Alphaproteobacteria; order Rhodobacterales; family Rhodobacteraceae; genus Aliiroseovarius; species Aliiroseovarius crassostreae. The sequence goes on along the minus strand of NZ_LKBA01000004.1, from coordinate 451,659 downwards.
ATGACCATTGCCGGTGATCACCACCACCGGACCGCCATGGGCCTCAAACGCGTCGATGACGGCCTTGGCCAGCGTTGCATCCCGCAGACGCTGCATCTCGATCATGCCGCCCAGGGCGGCCCGCGGCATCGCTTCGCAATGGGCGGCAAACTGCAGATCCAGCCGTGCGGCCTGCTGATCATCCGGCAGGGGGGCGGTCAACCCATAGGCGCCCGCATCCCCGCTGAAATGCGCAGCACCCCCATCCGTGTAAACCTGCCGCGCCACATCCCGCGGCACGGCCGCCCCAAAGAGCGGCACATCCGCCGCCGTAAACACCGGCAGATACAGGTCGTAATCCGGCCAGCCGGACGCGTTCCAGCGGTCCCGATACCCCTCGGGATCCGCCATCAGCTCTTCCGCCTGTTCCGGGGTCAGCATCTCAACCACAAGCGCCGAGGGCGAGATCGCCCGCACAAATCGCGCCTGCGCCTCGTGATGGGTGGGATTATCATGCACCTCGCCCAGGATCACCACATCCGAGGCCTGCATCACCTTGCCCCCCGCCTGCGCCAGGGCCAATTGCGGCCACAGAAAAGCAAACAAGATTAGAAACCGCATGAATTCCGCTCCGGCTGATCGCGGCCCATTGGGAAAGCGTCGCATCTCGGCTGGCCCCGGGCCGTCGGGTTTGATATCTGGAGGCATGAGCATCACACTTCCCCCTCTGACCTTGGTATTGGGTGGCGCGGCCTCGGGCAAGTCACACTATGCAGAGCATCTTGTCACGGCAACCGCACGACCAATGGTCTATATTGCCACCGCCCAGGCCTTTGATGGCGAGATGGAGGCGAAGATTGCCCGCCATCAGGACCGGCGCGGGGCGGGCTGGCGCACGATCGAAGCGCCGGGCGACGTGTCGCTGGCCCTCGCCGATGCGAACCACAACGAGGTGGTGCTGTTCGATTGCGCCACCATGTGGCTGTCAAACCAGCTGTTTGCCCAGCCCGATCCGGATCATCCCGACCTGTCCCCGGCCGAGGCGACACTGTTTTCCGCCCTGACCAGCTGCGCCGCCCCCGTGGTGGTGGTCTCGAACGAGGTGGGCGCGGGGATTGTGCCCGAAAACAGGCTTGCCCGCCAGTTTCGCCAGGCCCAGGGAGAGCTAAACCAGCGCCTTGCCGCAAGGTCCGATCTGGTGGTGGGGGTAATGGCCGGCCTCCCCTTTGCCCTCAAAGGGAGCTTGCCCGAGGTGCCCCAATGCCGGTGACAAGCTGGTGGTGGGTGCGCCATGGACCAACCCATGCCAGGAACATGGTGGGATGGCGCGATCTGCCCGCGGACCTATCCGACACCGCAGCGATCCGGCGCCTGTCCGACCACCTTCCATCCGATGCCGCGGTGATCTCATCCGACCTGATCCGGGCGGTTGATACGGCAACCGCCCTGCAGGGGCAGCGACCACGCCTGCCACATGATCGCAACCTGCGCGAATTTGATTTCGGCCTGTGGGACGGGATGCACTGGAGCGATATGTCAGCCCGGGACCCAGAACTGGCCCGTCGCTTCTGGGAAGAGCCCGGTGACGTGGCCGCCCCCGAAGGCGAAAGCTGGAACCAATTGGCGACACGGGTCAGTGGCGTGGTCGCGCAACTGAACGGTCAGCATCGCCATATCATCGCGGTGGCCCATTTCGGCGTGATCCTGACCCAGATCGCCATGGCAGGCCGGATGACCCCCTATCAGGCGCTTAGCCATAAGATTGACAACCTGTCCGCCACACGGCTCGACTGGGACGGAGGCGGCTGGTCTGTGAGCGCCATCAATCACCTGCCCTGATGGGGCCCGTCACAAATCTCCATTTGCGCACGCCACCCGACGCCGCCATGCTGCCCGCATGGACAATATGACTTACGACCTTTTCATTGGCGATCGCAGCTTTTCCAGCTGGTCCCTGCGGGGCTGGCTGATGTTTGATAAATTCGACCTTCCCGTGAACACAACACGGGTAGGGCTTTATTCCGGGACGTTGCAAGATGACCTGGCCCCACTTGCCCCTGCCCGGTTTGTGCCTGCCATGCGTTGCCCCGATGGGGTTGTGGTGGGCGATACGCTGGCAATGGCGGAGACCCTGCATGAGCGCCACCCCGAGGCCGGCCTGTGGCCAGAAGACCCCACGGCACGGGCGCTTGCCCGCTGGATGGTGGCCGAAATGCATTCCGGCTTTGGCGCCCTCAGAACCGACTGCCCGATGCAACTGTTGGGATTGATCACGGATTTCACCGCGTCAGAGACTGTCATGGCTGATCTTGACCGGCTCGAACAGCTCTGGTCACTGACGCGCAACCGCCACGGCGCGGACGGGCCCTGGCTGTTCGGCACGTATTCTCTGGCGGACGTGTTCTTTGCCCCGGTGGCCGCACGGATTGCCGGGTTTGGCCTGTCGGTCGGTGACGAGGCACAGACCTATGTGGATCTCCACCTCACCGATCTGTCCTTCCGCCGCTGGCGGGCCCTCGGATTGACCATCTCCTATGACCCGGTGCCTTATATCGACGGACGCCCACTGGCAGACTGGCCTGGCCCAGCCCCCCGCGCCGCCTGCCCAAGCAAAGGCCCGTCGCTCAACCACCACTGCCCCTACTCGGGCGATCCGGTCACTGATTTTCTGGAGATGGAAGGCAGGATCTGGGGCTTTTGCAATCCGACCTGCCGGGACAAAACCCTGAACGATCCCGAAGCCTGGCCCGCTTTCATGACCATGGTGGCGGAAACCACCTGACTATCTTTTGCTTGCTGAAAATACCTCGGGGTGAGCCTCGAAGAGGCGAGGGGCAGCGCCCCTTGCCCGCTCAATTGCCGTGAAACAGGGGCACGTTAACCTTTTCTTCACCATGATTACGATAGCGTCATTCCAATCTTCTCAGGGTTGGAAACATCATGGTCGCCCACGCCTATACCGTCGCCTTCGAAGGCATTCGCGCCCGCCCGGTTGAGGTGCAATGCGCCCTGACCCCCGGCCTGCCCGGCTTTTCCATCGTCGGCCTGCCCGACAAGGCCGTGTCCGAAGCAAAGGAACGGGTGCGCGCCGCCCTGTCGGCCCTGTCCATCGCCCTGCCCGCCCAGCGCGTCACCATCAACCTCTCTCCCGCCGACCTGCCAAAGATCGGCTCGCATTTCGATCTGCCCATCGCCCTTGCCCTGCTTGCCGCCATCGACATCTTGCCGAAAGAGGAGGTGGCAGGCACCATTTCACTGGGTGAATTGTCGCTCGACGGCGCACTCCTGCCCGTGATTGGCGCCCTCCCCGCGGCCATGGCCGCCGCCGAAGAGGACCGGACACTGATCTGCCCCCGCCCGTGCGGACCGGAAGCGGCCTGGGTTGGTGCCGCCAAAGTTCTGGCCCCCGCCACGCTGACCGCCCTGATCCAGCACTTCACCGGACAATCCCCCCTGCCCCCCTCTGACCCGGGCACATTGCAGACACCGCAGGGCGGCAAGGATCTGCGCGATGTCAGGGGGCAGGCCCGTGCCAAACGCGCGCTCGAGATTGCTGCTGCAGGGCGCCACCACATGCTGATGGTCGGCCCGCCCGGCTCAGGAAAGTCCATGCTGGCTGCGCGCCTGCCCACGATCCTGCCGCCGCTTTCCCCCACCGAAGCCCTGGAAACCTCAATGGTGCATTCGCTTGCGGGCCTGCTGCAGGAAGGGGGTATTTCCCGCACCCGCCCTTATCGTGATCCCCACCACACCGCATCAATGGCCGCCATTGTCGGCGGCGGGCGCGGCGCGGGTCCGGGAGAGGTCAGCCTGGCCCATAACGGCGTCCTGTTTCTGGATGAGTTGCCCGAGTTCAACCGCCAGACGCTGGAAACCCTGCGCCAGCCGATCGAAACCGGAGAGGTCATGGTTGCCCGCGCCAATGCCCATATTACCTACCCGTGCAAATTCCTGCTGATCGCCGCCGCAAACCCCTGCAAATGCGGACAACTGGGCGACGCCAATCTGGCCTGCCCAAGAGCGCCCGGCTGCGGAGATGATTATCTTGGGCGGCTATCAGGGCCGCTTCTGGACCGGTTTGACCTGCGTGTGGACGTGCCACGCGTTGAGATGCAGCATCTGGATCTGCCCCCGGATGGGGAAGGCTCGGCCAATGTTGCAGAGCGCGTCACACGTGCCCGCGCCCTGCAGGAGGAGAGGTATCGCGACCACGCTCAGGTGCGGGTGAATGCAGATATCAGCGGAGATCTTCTCGACCAGGTTGCCCAACCGGATGCAGAGGGGCGCGCGCTTCTGATCCGGGCCGCCGACCGGTTCGGCCTGTCCGCACGCGGCTATCATCGGATCCTGCGCGTGGCACGCACCATTGCCGATCTTGAGGGGAGCGACCAGGTTGCCCGCCACCATGTGGCGGAAGCGGCAAGCTATCGGTTGTCGATTGCCTCAACCTCCTGATCAGCCCGCACAGGGCCCTCCTGAGCCGAGATAAAAGCTTCCACCCGGCGCAGGGCCTCTCGCGCTTCCGGCAGGAGCCGGGAAAAGAACACCCAGACATGGGGCGGATCAGGCCAGAGATCCACGGTGACACGCCCCCCGGCGGCCCTCAATTTTTCCGCCATCCGCAATGTGTCATCGCGCAGGATTTCCGTGTCGGAAACCTGTAGGAACACGGGCGGCAAGGGGGGGCTGAAGCTGGCAAAAAGTGGGGAAATGCGCGGATCTTGCGGGGACATACCTGCAAGGATCCAGTCCGCCACCTGATCCTTGCGGGCGGGCGGCAGCAACGGGTCGCGGGTGGCATTCTCACGCATCGAACCGCCCGAAAAGCTTGCATCCGTAAAAGGTGAAAATGCAAAAACAGACGCAGGAACAATATCTTGCGCGTTAATATGTGCGAGAAGCGCAAGCGCAAGGCCGCCGCCTGCGCTGTCGCCCCCTATGGTGATGTTTTCAGGGGCATATCCTTTTGCAACCAGCCCGTTGAACGCCGCCACCGCATCCTCGAACGCCGCCGGGCCGGGGGCTTCGGGGGCTTTGCGATAGTTGGGGGCGCAAACCTGCAGCCGGGTCAACCGGGCCAGGCGGGCAAGCAGGTGGGTATAGGCTTTGGGGGAGCCGGCAATATACCCCCCACCATGCAGATAGAGCAGCACCCGTTCGGGTTCTGGTGGGTGGGTCTGGGCACGATTTGTGACCCAGAGGCAGGGGATGCCTGCAATCGTCTCTGGCCAACGTTGTGTCTGCGGAGGCGGACGAAACAGAAGCTCTGTTCCGAAATCCAGTGCCCAGCGCACGCGGGTCGGCTGGCCCATCCGACGCAGGACAGGCTTGACGGTCCATCGCAGACTGCGGTTCAGCCAGAGGAGACGGCGGCTCATGTTATGTCCCCGACGATCAGCCGATCCTGGCCTCAATCGCTTGCCAGATCTTTTCAGCCGTGTTGGTGCCGTCGAACCGTTCCAGTTCCTGAATGCCGGTGGGGGAGGTCACGTTGATTTCAGTCAGGTAATCGCCGATCACGTCGATGCCGACGAAAATCTGGCCTTTTTCCCGCAACAACGGGCCGATCGCGGCACAGATTTCGCGGTCGCGCTCGGTCAGGCCGATCTTTTCGGGGCGGCCGCCGACATGCATATTCGAGCGGGTTTCCCCCTCGGCAGGCACACGGTTGATAGCCCCAGCCGGCTCACCATCCACCAGGATAATACGCTTGTCACCATTGGATACATCCGGCAGGAATTTCTGCGCAATCAGCGGTTCGCGATTGATACCGGTGAACAGCTCATGCAACGACGCAAGGTTGCGATCATTGTGGTCAAGACGAAAAACCCCGGCACCGCCGTTTCCGTAAAGGGGTTTCAGGATGATGTCGCCATGCCTGTCCTTGAATGATTTCAACGTCTCGAAGTCACGTGCAATCATCGTGGGCGGTGTCAGGTCAGGAAACTGCAAAACCAACAGTTTTTCCGGATAGTTGCGCACCCAGAAAGGATCATTGACCACCAAGGTCTGCGGATGGATCATATCAAGGATATGGGTGGAGGTGATGTACCCCATGTCGAAAGGAGGATCCTGGCGCAGCCAGACCACATCCCAATCGGCAAGATCGACATCCTCGACCGGCGCCATGGTGACGTGATTGCCATATTCCCGGCGCAATGTGATCCGATGGCCACGGGCCATCACCCGCCCTTCCCGGAAGCTCAGATGGTCCGGGGTATAGAAAAACAACTCATGCCCACGCTTCTGCGCCTCTTCTGCAATGCGAAACGTGCTGTCAGCGTCAATATCCACCCGATCAATCGGGTCCATCTGAAGGGCAACTTTCAATGACATGGGCGGCTCCTTATGCGTTTTGTCCTAAATGGAGCAGCCGCTGCAGGAGATCAATGGGGCGCCCTGCAAATTCCCTTCATCCCGTTGGACCCGGCTTAATAGGCCGAGACGTTTTCGATAATCTTGCGCTCACCGAATTGATTGACCAAGGCCACGTCAATTCGAATTGGTGTCAGCATCCCTTTTGGCTGCTGGGCCACAAATTCACTTGCAGCATTGTAAATCCGAAACAGCTGCCGTTTTGTCAGCCTTTCGGCGGCACGGGCAAAATCCCGGGCCTTCTTCACTTCGATGAAAATGAAACCGTCCCCATCCTTTGCAACCAGATCAATCTCTCCCCCTTTTCCACGCCAGCGGCGCGCAGCGATATCATGCCCCTTTTGCGCATAATCCACACTCACGGCGTTTTCCGCCGCAATCCCCGCCAGATAGGAGGTTTTTCCGCTCATTCCTCACGCTCCAGTTCCAACGCCGCCTGATACACTTTTCGCCGCGGAAGGCCCAAAGCTTCCGTGACAAAAGCGACGGCATCTTTTTTCGACATGTCTTTCATTGCTCTTCTCAAAGCCTGTTCCAGCGTCTCTTCCCCCGGTGTCACGGCGACATGCCCGATGACCAGAACGATCTCACCTTTCAATGTGCGATCCTCAAGTGTTTCGGACAGTTCCTGCACGTTGCCACGCAAGACCTCTTCAAATCGTTTTGTCAGCTCACGGCAGATGGCGGCGGGGCGATGACCCGCTTGAAGAGAACACAAATCCATTAACAGTCGGTTGATCCGTTTGGGGCTTTCGTAAAGGACAATCGTGGCCTCGGTGGTCAGCAGGTCGGACAACCAGGTTTTACGCGCCCCTTTGGCCGCTGGCGGAAAGCCCGCAAAAAGAAACCTGTCGGAGGGAAGCGAGGAAAGGCTAAGCGCCGTCAAAACGGCAGACGCCCCGGGCGCAGCCGTCACCAGCCCTTCGTGCTGGGCCACATCACGCGCCAGCGCATATCCCGGATCGGCAACAAGTGGCGTACCGGCCTCACTGACATAAGCGACCGAGCGCCCCTCTGCGATCAGCTTGCGAATCCCGGCCCGGCCATTTTGCCCGGAATGATCGTGATAGGGGATCATCGGGCGGCCCCTGACCGGAATTCCGTGAATATCCATGAGCTTACGCGCAGTGCGGGTGTCTTCTGCCGCGATCACATCGGCAGAGGCCAGGATATCAAGGGCGCGCAGGGTAATATCGCGGGCATTTCCAATGGGCGTTGCCACCAGGTAAAGGCCTGCATCAAGGGGAGAGATTTCGGGTTTCACACTGGACCTATCGAGCAAGGTGATTATTATGTCGGCGTCTGCAATGGGCGGCGGGACCGTCCAGCTTGTATCCGGGAGAGGATGTTTCATGTTCGCTGTTTTCCAGCGCGCCCGCAAGTCAGCCGGGGTCGCGATTTCAATTGCTTCAGCCATTTTTCTGTCCGCATGTACCATTGATACGTCAAACGGAGGGGGACAGCGGATCAATCCGTCGAAACCTGTGCCGGTGGCTCTGCTGGTGCCTGGGGGATCAGGATCGGCCACGGACACGGTATTGGCCAGTTCGCTGGAGAATGCGGCCCGTCTGGCGATGTCGGAGCTTTCGGGTGTGACCATTGATCTGCGCGTCTACAACACGGCTGGCAACCCGGAACAGGCTGCCCGCGTGGCAATGCAGGCGGTGAATGACGGGGCCAAGATCCTGCTGGGGCCGGTATTTGCGAAAAATGCCAACGCGGCGGGGCTTGCCGTGGCCAGACGGAACGTGAACGTTCTGAGCTTCTCGAACAACCCGTCCATTGCTGGCGGCAATGTCTTTGTGCTGGGCAATACGTTCAACAACACCGCCAACCGGCTGGTGAGCTATGCCAAAACGCAGGGCAAGGGCCGGATCATGGTGGTGCATGGCGATGATGGCGCCGAAACTGACGGCAGCCGCGCCATTCAGAACGCCATCGCTGCAAAAGGGGCGACACTGGCTGGCGTTCGCGGATTTGAGCTGTCGCAGAATGGGATCGTGAACGCGATCCCGGGCATCAGCCGCGAGGTGAAATCCTCGGGGGCGCAATCCCTGTTCCTGACCTCGGGCACCTCTGGCGCCCTGCCTTTCCTTGCCGGCCTGCTGCCCGAAAACGGTGTGGCGGCGGGCAGCGTGCAGCTGATCGGGCTGCAGCGTTGGGACATTCCGGCCAATGCCCTCAGCCTGCCCGGCCTGCAGGGCGGCTGGTTTGCCATTCCCGACCCGGCCCTGAACAATCAGTTCCGCGCCCGCTATCAGGCCAAATACGGCGCGCCCCCGCACCCGATTGCCGGGCTGGCTTATGACGGGATTGCCGCCATTGGTGCCCTGGCCAAATCAGGCAAAGCCAACGCGCTCACCTCAACCGCACTGACACAGGCACAGGGGTTTGCTGGGGTCAACGGCATCTTCCGCCTGCGTGGCGATGGCACCAATGAGCGGGGCCTGGCCGTGGCCCAGATCCAAAACAACCAAGTTGTGGTCATCGACCCTGCGCCGAGAAGTTTTGCCGGTGCTGGTTTCTGAGCCCGCTGCCCTGCCATATGCCCAGACAGATCAGTTGATCTGCCCGCCCGCCGCGATTTTTGACGCGGCGGCGCTGTGGGGGGATCTTGTTCCTGCGCTGAAGGAGGCAAAAGACGATGCAGAGCGGCGCAAGCTGACCGTTGCCGCGCTGCGTATCGCGATGAAGGACGGCAGGAAATCCATTGCGGCGGCGTTGGAAAAAAACCCCTTTGCCGCCTATGCCGCCACCGCCTCTTACGCCCACCTGACCGACGGGATCGTGCGCACCGTGTTCCGCGTGGCCACCGAAGTGCTGCACCGGCTGCAAACCCCCACCGCATCGGAACGTATGGCTGTCTGCGCGGTGGGCGGCTATGGGCGCGGCGAGATGGCGCCGCAATCCGACGTGGATCTGTTGTTCCTGACGCCCTACAAAATCACCGCCTGGGCCGAAAGCGTGATCGAAAGCATGCTTTACATGCTGTGGGACCTGCGCCTGAAAGTGGGCCATTCCGCGCGCACCATCGACGACTGCCTGCGGCTGGGGCGCGAAGATATCACCATCCGCACCGCCCTGCTGGAACAGCGCGCCATCTGTGGCGACGCGGCGCTGGCGGGCGAATTGACCGACCGCCTCTGGTCGGAGCTTTTCAAGGGCACTTTGCCGGAATTCATCGAAGGCAAGCTTGCCGAGCGCGACGCCCGTCACAAGAAACAGGGCGGGCAGCGTTACGTTGTGGAACCCAATGTGAAAGAGGGCAAGGGCGGGCTGCGCGATCTGCAGACGCTTTACTGGGTTGCGAAATATCAGCACCGGGTTGTGGACACGTCCGATCTTGTCGGGCTGGGTGTTTTCACGGAAGAGGAATATGACACGTTTCGCAGCGCGGATGAGTTCCTTTGGGCCACCCGCTGCCAGCTGCACCTTCTGACCGGACGCCCCACCGAACAGATCACCTTTGATCTGCAGGTCGAGATTGCCGAGCGGCTTGGATTTCGGGACAAGGATGGCCGGCGCGGGGTTGAGCATTTCATGCAGACCTATTTCCGCCATGCCACCCAGGTGGGGGAGCTGACCCGCATCTTCCTGACCGCGCTTGAGGCGCAGCACCTGAAGCAGGAGCCCGCCCTGATGCGGTTTCTGAAACGGCGCAAAAAGGTCAAATCCGGGTTTGTTGTCAATCAGGGGCGGCTGGATGTGGCCAAACCCGTCAGCTTCCTGTCCGACAAGCTGAACCTGTTGCGCCTGTTCGAAGAGGGGCTGCGCACCGGTATGCTGATCCATCCGGACGCGATGCGGCTGGTGTCAGCCAACCTGCACCTGATCGACGACGAGATGCGCGCCGACAAGGAAGCGACCCGGATTTTCCTCGACCTGCTGTTGAAACACGGAAACCCTGAACGCGCGTTACGACGCATGAACGAGCTGGGCGTTCTGGCGGCATTCATCCCGGAGTTTGAACCGATCGTGGCGATGATGCAGTTCAACATGTATCATTCCTATACGGTGGACGAGCACACCATTCAGGTGATCTCCAACTTTGCCCGGATCGAACGCCACGAGCTGGAAAACGAGCTGCCGATCAGTTCGGAAATCATCAACAAAGGCGTCAACCGCAAGACGCTGATGGTGGCGATGCTGCTGCATGATATCGGCAAGGGGCGCCCGCAGGACCATTCGGTGCTGGGCGCTCAGATTGCCCGCAAGGTGGCCCCGCGTCTGGGGCTGACCGCCAAGGAATGCGAAACGGTGGAATGGCTGGTGCGCTATCACCTTCTCATGTCCGATATGGCGCAGAAACGCGACATTGCCGACCCACGCACGGTGCGCGACTTTGCCAAGGCGGTGCGGTCGGTCCGGCGCCTGAACCTGCTGACCGTCCTGACCGTCTGCGACATTCGCGGCGTTGGCCCGGACACCTGGAACAACTGGAAAGCCACGCTGATCCGCACCCTTTACAACCAGACCCACCGGGTGCTGGAAGGCGGGATGGAAGAGCTGAGCCGCGAGAACCGTGGCGCCGAAGCCAAACGGGCCCTGCGCGAGGCGCTGTCGGATTGGGATCCAAAGGACCTCAAACGCGAGACCAAACGCCATTATGACGCCTATTGGCAGGGGCTGCATGTCACCGCTCATACGGTGTTTGCCCAGATGCTGCGGGGGATTGGCGATGACGAGGTGCGGGTTGAGCTGGAGCCGGATCACGACCGGGATGTGACCCGGGTCTATTACGTTCTGGCCGATCATCCGGGGATCTTTTCACGCCTTGCCGGCGCCCTGACGCTGGTGGGCGCCAATATCGTGGATGCGCGCACCTATACCTCAAACGATGGCTATGCCACCGCCTGTTTCTGGGTGCAGGATACCGATGGCGGCCCGTTTGACGTCTCGAAAAAAGCGCGGCTGATCAAAATGGTCGACAAGGTGCTGAAAGGCGAGGTCGTGGCAACCGAAGCCATAGCCGGGCGCGACAAGATCAAGAAACGGGAACGCGCCTTCAAGGTGCCCACGACAATCACCTTCGACAATGAGGGGTCCGAGATCTACACGATCATCGAAGTGGATACGCGCGACCGGCCCGGACTGCTGTACGACCTCACCCGGACCCTCGCCAATTCCAACGTCTATATCGCCTCGGCCGTGATCGCGACCTATGGGGAACAGGTGGTCGACAGCTTCTATGTCAAAGACATGTTCGGGCTGAAATTCCACGCGGAAAGCAAGCAGCAAACCCTGGAGAAACGACTGCGCGAGGCGATCGAACGCGCGGCTGAGCGGGCACAATCATGAGACCGGGCATGAAGGTGGGCATCAAGGCGGGCATGAAGACAGGCATGAAACTGGAATGAAACTGGAATGAAACCGATCCGATTGATCTCCGGGGTTCTGACCGTCGGGTTCTGGACCCTGATGAGCCGCGTTCTGGGCCTTGTGCGCGAGGTATTCCTGCTGGCTTATATCGGCCCCGGCCCGGTGCTTGATGCTTTTGTCGCCGCGTTTCGACTGCCCAACATGTTTCGCCGTTTCTTTGCCGAAGGCGCATTTAACGCAGCCTTCGTGCCGATGTTTTCCAAACGCTACGAAGCGGACGATGATCCGGGCGGATTTGCCTCGCAGGCGATGAGCGGGCTTTTGTTTGTGCTGATGCTGCTCACCGGGCTTGCGCTGTTGTTCATGCCTGCGCTGGTCTGGGCGGTTGCCGGTGGGTTTGCCGGAACCGAAAGTTTCGACCTGACGGTTGGCTATGGTCGGGTGATGTTCCCCTATATCCTGTTCATCTCGCTCGCGGCGCTGTGTTCCGGTGTGCTCAATGCCACTGGTCGTTTTGCCGCCGCGGCCGCCGCGCCGGTCTTTCTGAACATCCTGGTGATCGGGGCGATGCTTGCCGGGGCGCTTCTGGGCGGAGAGGTGATCTGGTTGGTGGTCTGGATGGTGCCGGCGGCAGGCATCGTGCAGCTGGCCATCGTCTGGGTGGCAACAGCCCGCGCCGGGATCTCGATCAGGCCCGGCCGCCCGCGCTGGACACCGGAAATGAAAAACCTGGTTGTGGTGGCCATCCCTGCGGCGCTCTCCGGGGGGGTGATGCAGATCAATCTTCTGGTCGGGCAGCAGGTGGCATCGAATTTCGAAAAGGCCGTGGGCTGGCTTTACGCCGCTGACCGGCTTTACCAGCTGCCCCTTGGCGTGGTGGGGATTGCGGTCGGTATCGTGCTGTTGCCGGATCTTGCCCGGCGCCTGAAAGCCGATGATCAGGACGGGGCCCGGGCCGCCTTTTCGCGGGCAGGTGAGATCTCTCTCGCCTTGACCATCCCGGCCGCCGTGGCGCTGATTGTCATGCCCCTGCCGCTTGTTTCCGTCCTGTTTGAGCGCGGACAGACCGGTGCGGATGACACGGCGGCCATTGCGATGGCTGTGGCGATCTACGGGCTCGGCCTGCCCTCATTTGTTTTGCAGAAATTCCTGCAACCGCTGTTTTATGCCCGCGAGGACACCCGAACCCCCTTTCGTTATGCGCTATGGTCGATGGGGGTAAACGCGGTGCTGGCCATCGGGCTGGCCCCGGTGCTTGGCTGGGTTGCCCCGGCGATTGCCACCACGATTGCCGGCTGGTTCATGGCGGTGCTTTTGATGCTGGGCGGTCGGCGTTTTGGCGAGGTCGCCCGGTTTGACGCCCGTTTTCGCCGCCGGATCTGGCGTATTGGCTTTGCCGCGATTGCCATGGGGGGTGTGCTCTGGATGTCCTGCCTTGTGCTCGGCCCTGCCCTTGCTGCGCCCGGCTGGCGGTATCTTGCCTTGCTTATGCTGATTGCGATTGGGATGGTCAGCTACTTCCTTTTCGGACGTATGCTGGGCGCGTTTTACCCACACGAGCTGAAAGCGGCCTTCCGGCGCGGCGGCTGACAGGCTCAAGCAGGGTCAGGGATCCCAATGCGGGTAAGGGGCGTTGCCCCTCGGGCTTCGCCCTCACCCCAGGATATTTTTAACAAGAAAAAAGGGGGGCGGGCGGGTCAGCGCTGCCTCAGGCGCATCAACACGCGCCGCCAGCCACCGGGGCTGACAAGGAACGACAGGCCGAAACCGGCAAAGAAGCCGCCAAGCTCAGCCACCCAGTCGATGCCACCGCCAAACAGAAGGCCAAAGATGAGCTGGATCCCCAGGAGAAAGCCAATCAGGCTGAACGCCTGTATCTGGTTGCCGCCGGTAAGGGCGAGCCTGGTCCAGATCAGGAAAGTATAGGCCCCGATCAGGCCATAGACTGCGGGGTAGCCGCCATAAAGCACAATGGCGCTGTCCCACACCGCCCAATAGGCAAGTGCGCCCGCGATGGAGGATCCAAAGAAAACCGCAAGGAAGGCGGGGGCCGAGAAGACCTCACCCACCATTTTCCCAAGCGCCAGCAGGAAGACCAGCACAAACAGGAGGTGCTGAAAGCTGAGATGCAGGAACGGATAGGTCACGAAGCGGGCGAGATCGCGCAGTGGGAAATCGCCGCGCTCAAGCATCCAGCTGAACAGGGGCGCGCGAAAGCCCCAGTCTTCGATTGCAGAAATACGCCAGCCAAGTGCCTCGGGACCGCCGATAAGACCGGAACTGCCTGCGGCAAACAGGATTTCGATCCCGATCATGAAGACGGTCAGGGCAATCACCACGGGGGGCAGCGGATTTACTGCGGGGCCAGGAGGGGTATCGTGGGGGGGATCGCGCGTCTCGTCGGTTCTCTTCGGGGTCGCATTCATGCTCATCTGCCTTGATCGGTGCTACACAAAGGGGGGCTTCTTGACGTGGCCCTGGAGCATGGGTAAGCGAGGGGGCACGGAAAATCCAGATCCTTCAAACGGAGCACCCTCATGACCACACATACGCCGCGCGTTTTCTCGGGCATCAAACCATCGGGCGGTCTGACGCTGGGCAATTACCTTGGCGCGATCAAACGGTTCGTCGACATGCAGGGGCAGGCATATGAAACCATCTATTGCGTGGTGGATTTGCATGCGATCACCGTCTGGCAGGATCCGGCAGAACTGACCGATGCCACCCGCGAGGTGGCCGCGGGCTATCTGGCGGCGGGCATTGATCCGACCCAGTCGATCCTGTTCAACCAGTCGCAGGTTTCGGCCCATGCAGAGCTGGCCTGGCTTTTCAACTGCGTGGCGCGGGTTGGCTGGATGAACCGGATGACCCAGTTCAAGGACAAGGCGGGCAAGAATGCCGAGAAGGTCTCACTTGGCCTTTACGCCTACCCGTCGCTGATGGCGGCGGATATTCTGCTTTATCACGCCACCCATGTGCCGGTGGGTGAGGATCAGAAGCAGCATGTGGAGCTGACACGCGATATTGCGCAGAAATTCAACCATGACTTCAAGGCCGGGGAGTTCTTCCCCTCGCCCGAGCCGATCATTGATGGCCCAGCCACGCGGGTGATGAACCTGCGGGACGGATCGAAGAAAATGTCGAAATCCGGCGAAAGTGACATGGAGCGCATCAACATGACCGATGATGCGGACACGATTGCGAAGAAGTTCAAGAAGGCCAAGACCGATCCGGAGCCGCTGCCCGATACGCTGGAAGGGTTGAAGGACCGTCCAGAGGCCCGCAACCTGGTCGAGATTTATGCGAGCCTGTCGGATGCGAGCCCGGAAGCGGTGATTTCAGAGTTCACCGGGGCTGGTTGGGGCCGGTTCAAACCTGCATTGGCCGATCTGGCGGTCGAAAAGCTTGCGCCGATTTCGGCTGAAATGGCGCGGCTGATGAATGACAAGGGGGAGATCGACCGCATTCTTGGCGATGGTGCGGATAAGGCCGAGGCGATTGCCCAGCCGATCCTTGAGAAAGCCTATGACATCACCGGGTTCCTGCGCTCACGCAAACGGTAAATGGTCAGGCCGGGGGCGCGGCCCCCGGACCCCCGGGATATTTTTGGCAAGAGGAAGAGGGCGCGGGATTTCCGCGTCCTTTTCACATGTGGGGGTGGTGTCGTCTGGTGGTAATCCGTGCGCCCCGAGTGGCGCAGTCTGGGGCAAGGCGGCTTTGGCAAAGCGGTGCTCGGGAAACAGGTGGTCGTAAAAAAGGCGGCCCGGTGACTGGCCGCCTTTCCAAGATCTGTCCTCTTCGGAAGGACGTTTTGCGTGTGTCGCCCGTTTAGCCGTTGATGCCCAGCTTGCTGGTCAGGGTCTTGAGCGTGGCCCGATCCTCTTCGTCCCAGAGGGCTTTTCGCGACTTGAACAACGTGGCCTGGCTTTTGTGCACCGGACCATCGCCGAGGATCTTCAGGTGGTTGGCGCGCAGGGTTTCGCCGGTTGAGGTGATGTCGGCCACCGCTTCGGAGGTTTCGTTTTTCACCGTGCCTTCGGTTGCCCCCTGGCTGTCGACCAGTTGATAATCCGCCACGCCGTGGTCACGCAGGTGATCGCGGATCAGGCGGTGATATTTCGTGGCGATCCGCAGGCGGAAGCCGTGATTGGCGCGAAACTGCGCTGCCACCGCATCCAGATCATCCAACGTGTTCACATCCACCCAGCATTTGGGTACCGCGATGATCAGGTCCGCATGGCCAAACCCCATCGGAGCGAGCTCGGTCACCTTATCGGCCCAGCTGGGCAGTTTTTCACGCACCAGATCGGTCCCGGTCACGCCCAGATGAATGCGCCCGGCGGCCAGTTCGCGGGGGATTTCACCGGCGGACAGCAGCACCAATTCAATGCCGTCAATACCACGCACCGCGGCCGCATATTCGCGGTCTGACCCGGTGCGGGCAAGTTCGATGCCCCGGCTGCCGAACCAGTCAAAGGTCTTTTCCATCAAGCGCCCTTTTGAGGGCACTCCCAGTTTCACACTCATGATGCGGCTCCCAGCAAAAGGGACAGTTCCGGGCGGATCACGCCACCCACGGCGGGAATGTCGCGGCGTTCCCCGTTCTGATGCCCCAGCACACGGGTCAACGCATCATAGCGCCCCCCGGTGACCACCGGCTGCAGGTCGGGGCGGGCCTCGGCATAAAAGCCAAAGACGAACCCGTCGTAATATTCCATCGAGGTGCGGCCATAGCTGCCTTCGAAATCGAGGCGATCAATATCCACCCCGCGCTTTACCAACGCCTCACAGCGCAGTTCCATCCGGTCAACGGCGGGGGCGATGGCAGGCATGTCGACGGCAATGTCCCGCAGATGCTCCAATACGTTGGATGTGGTTTCACGAAGGGCCAGCAGATCATCCAGCAGCTCAACCTCTCCTGCCGAAATCGGCGCCGCCTGAGCATCTTCGCGCAAAGTATCGACACGCGCTGCGATCTCGGACTGGGTGCGCAACCCGATCTGAGGGGCGTCCACATCCATCGGATGCTCTCTGGCCAGAAGGGCCGCACGGCCTTCGGGCATTGGGGCACGGCCCGCGAAACGATCCAGAAGCGCGCGGAAACGGCGGGGACGCCAGATGTGACGTTCAAGGGCGGCCTTGCGCCGGTCGGTGGTCTTCAACCCCCGCACCGCAGCCAGCAACAACCCCAGATCCCCGGTGGCCGCACGCAGGTTCAGCGGCGCCAGCACGTCCTGCATGATCGCAAACACTTCGGCATCCGCCTCAGCGGGGGCCTCGCGGTCAAACACCTCATAGCCGACCTGGAACTGTTCGGAGGTACGGTTGGTGATGTCATCCTGAGCGCGAAACACTTCCCCCATATAGGCGTAGCGGGCCGGTTCCGCCCCCTCGGCCATATGCATCTGCACCACAGGCACGGTAAAGTCCGGGCGCATCATCACCTCGCCGCGGACCGGATCATGGGTCACATAAGCGCGCGCGCGGATGTCTTCGCCATAAAGGTCAAGCAGGATTTCGGCGGGCTGCAGGATGTCTGCTTCAATCACCTGTGCGCCCTTGCCTTCAAATAGCTCCAGCAGGCGGGCGGCTTCGGCTCTGATCAGAGCTTTATCCATTGTCGGCCTCAAGGATTTCGCGCACTTTGGCAACCATATCGGCGCGCGCGCATTCGAACTGGCTCGGGCGTTCCTTCCATTCCTCAAGCGTGGCGCTTTCGGCGATTTTGGCCCCCAGAACCAGATCCTTGATCTGGATCTTGCCCGCATCAAATTCATCACTACCTGCGATGATCGCGACTGGTGAGTTGCGCTTGTCGGCATATTTCAACTGGTTGCCGAAGTTTTTCGGATTGCCCAGATAGACCTCGGCACGGATGCCAGCCTGACGCAGCTCTCCAACCATCGCCTGATAATCCGCGAGACGGGTTTTATCCATCACGGTCACAACCACCGGCCCCTGTCCGTCATTGCTCAGGCGGCCTTTCGCCTCCAGCGCGGCAAGCAGACGATCAACGCCAATCGACACACCCACGGCAGGCACCTTTTGCCCGGTGAAACGCGCAACGAGGTCGTCGTAACGCCCGCCCCCCGCGACCGAGCCAAACTGGCGTTTGCGGCCTTTTTCGTCGAGGATTTCGAAGGTCAGTTCCGCCTCGAACACCGGGCCGGTGTAATAGCCAAGACCACGCACGACCGAGGGGTCAATCTCGATCCGGTCAGGGCCATAGCCCTGTGCGGCCAGCAGCTCTGCGATCTGTTCCAGTTCGGCAATGCCCTCGACCCCAATGGCGCTGTCGCCCACGGCCGCGCGCAGGTTTGCGAGCGTTTCCGCCGCGTCGGCGCCTTTCGAGGTCAGGAAGGCAATCACGGGTTCCGCGTTTTCCGGCTCCAGCCCGACCCCATCGATATAGGCCCCCGAAGCATCCAGACGGCCCTTGCCTAAGAGCTCACGCACGCCGCTTTCACCCACTTTGTCAAACTTGTCGATGGTGCGCAGAACGGCGTCGCGCACGGGGCCATCTTCGACCCCCATCACCTCAAGCACACCATTCATGACCTTGCGGTTGTTCACCCGCACCAGATAATCGCCGCGCGGAATGCCGACGGTTTCCAAAGTGTCAGCCAGCATCGCGCAGATCTCGGCATCGGCGGCCATGGACGAGGTGCCAACCGTATCCGCATCACATTGATAAAACTGCCGAAACCGCCCCGGCCCCGGCTTTTCATTGCGCCACACAGGCCCCATTGCATAGCGGCGATAAGGGGTGGGCAGGTCATTGCGATGCTGTGCATAGACCCGCGCAAGCGGAGCGGTCAGATCATAGCGCAGCGCCATCCAATCCCCGTTCCCCTTCTCGTCAAACTCCTGCCAGGCAAACACACCTTCATTCGGGCGGTCCACGTCCGGCAGGAATTTGCCCAGCGCCTCAACCGTTTCCACGGCGGAGCTTTCCAGAGCATCAAACCCATAGCGATGATAAACAGCCGCAATCTGATCCAGCATATGTTTGCGCCGTGTCACCTCGGTGCCGAAGTAATCACGAAACCCCTTGGGCGTCTCTGCCTTGGGGCGGGGCTGTTTCTTTTGCTTGGCCATCGCTCTGGTCCCATTGTTTGCTTACGCGGGCGGTCTAGCCGATGGGGGGCGTTGGGGCAAGGCAAGCGGCGCGGAAAGCCCCATGTTTTACGCAATCTTCACATGTAAGGGCGGCGTTTCCCACGCCACGCTGTTTTCGGGCTAGGAAGCAGGCGCAAAACCCGATATTCCGACCCCATGTCACAAGATCGCCTCACCCATCTGGAAGAAACCGTCGCCCATCTGACCAAACAGGTCGAAGAGCTGTCGGATGTCATTGCCCGTCAGGATATCGAACTGGCCCAAATGACCCATCGGGTGCAGATGCTGATGGAGCGAGAAGCCCAGCGCGAAGCGGGCGGCACGGGCGGGGTGATCCTTGGCGACGAACGCCCGCCGCATTATTAAAGCGTCCCGCCTTAATACCTGAACAGGGAATAGTGAAGCGCGGCGCAACATACGAGCGCTCCGCCCCTTCTTCCTCTTGCTAAAAATATCCCCGCCGGAGGCCGCCGAGCAAAGCGAGGCCACCGCCAAGCCTGAGCGCCCGAAAGGGCAATCAGGCGCGGCAGCTACACCTCTTCCACATCCACCACACCATCCAGTGACTTCAGCGCCCCCTTGATCTGCGGGTTCAGCGGATAGGACCGGCCAATGGTCATCTCGACCTCTCCGGGCAGGGTCGGGTCCAACAGGCACAGACTCACCTCGCCGGGGCGCACATTCCTGGCGGTCTCCGCCGCTTCGTTCAGCAGGTTGGCAACCATCGCCACCGCGCCCGGCTCATCCAGATACACTTTCAGCGCCATGCCGCCCGCATCTGCCACCACCGCTTCAATCGGCGCAACCGAGCGTGCGATCGGGTCGAACTGCCCTTCGTTAAACCGCCCTTCCAACGTCATCACCACCTGCAAGGTCTCATCAAACACCTTGCGGCAGGCTTCGAAATCATCAGCAAACAGCGCCATGCCCGACACCTGTTCCGTCGGGTCAGAGATGTTCATGCGGAAAAACGGATTGCCCCGCCCGGATTTGCGTTGCTGCAATCCGCCGACGATCACCGCCACCTTGCCCACCACCGCGCCGTTGCGTTCAGCCTTCTCGCGCAGTTCCTGAAGTGTCATCACCCCCTTGCGCTTCAAGGCAGGCAGGTAGTCATCCAGCGGGTGCCCGGACAGGTAAAAGCCAATGGCCTTGTGTTCTTCCGCCAACCGCTCATTCGGCAACCAGTCATTCACCGGCGGCATTTTCGGCTCCGGCAGGTCCTCACCTGCTTCGCCAAACAGCGACACCTGATTGGAGGCCCGCTGTTCATGCACCGCACCGGAATAGGCCACAAGCGCATCCAGCACGTCAAACACCCGGCGGCGGTTCGGGTCGATCTGGTCAAAGGCCCCCGCCCGCGCCAGCATCTCCATCGGGCGTTTGCCGACCTTTTTCAGATCCACCCGGCGGGCGAAATCATAAAGCGTGGCAAAAGGCTTATCGACTCCGTCAACCTTGCGTCCTTCGACCACCAGCTGCATCGCCTCGACCCCGACATTCTTGAGCGCGCCCAGCGCATAGACAACCGCGCCATCTTTCACACTGAAGGTCGCAACAGAGCGGTTCACGCAGGGCGGAATGATCTCGATATCCAGCCCACGGCGCACCTCTTCGGCGTAGATCGACAGCTTGTCGGTCAGGTGGATATCGCAGTTCATGACGCCGGCCATGAACTCCACCGGGTGGTTCGCCTTGAGCCATCCGGTCTGGTAACTCACCACCGCATAGGCGGCTGCGTGGGATTTGTTGAAGCCGTAATTGGCAAATTTTTCGAGAAGGTCAAAAACCTCGGACGCCTTCTTGGCGGGGACCCCGTTTTCGGCAGCCCCCTTTTCGAACTTGGGCCGCTCGGCGTCCATCGCCTCCTTGATCTTCTTACCCATGGCGCGGCGCAGCAGATCGGCACCACCAAGCGAATAGCCCGCCATCACCTGGGC
Organism: Aliiroseovarius crassostreae; assembly: GCF_001307765.1. Taxonomy (GTDB): domain Bacteria; phylum Pseudomonadota; class Alphaproteobacteria; order Rhodobacterales; family Rhodobacteraceae; genus Aliiroseovarius; species Aliiroseovarius crassostreae. Next base: position 430,927 of record NZ_LKBA01000004.1, on the reverse strand, counting down.
AATCTGCATCACCTGTTCCTGATAAACGATAATGCCCTGAGTTTCCTCAAGAATATGGTCAATCAGCGGATGGACACTCTCGATCTCCTTCAGCCCGTTCTTGACCTCACAATAGGTCGGGATGTTCTCCATCGGGCCGGGGCGGTAAAGCGCCACCAGCGCCACGATATCCTCGATACAGGTGGGTTTCATGCGCCGGAGCGCATCCATCATGCCCGAGCTTTCCACCTGGAACACGGCTACCGTTTTGGCCGAGGCGTAGAGCTTGTAGGTTGCTTTGTCATCCAGCGGGATGGCGTTAATCTCATTCACCGCACCTTCCGGCGGATCATAAAGCTGCGTGCCATCCGGGCCGATATGAATGTCGCGCCCCTGCCCTTTGATCAGGTCCACCGCGTTTTGAATGACCGTCAGGGTCTTGAGGCCAAGAAAGTCGAACTTCACCAGCCCGGCCTGTTCGACCCATTTCATATTGAACTGGGTCGCCGGCATGTCAGAGCGGGGGTCCTGGTAAAGCGGCACCAGCGCGTCCAGCGGCCGGTCACCGATCACCACACCGGCGGCGTGGGTCGAGGCATTTCGCAAGAGCCCCTCAACCTGCTGGCCATAATCCAACAGGCGCTGCACCACTTCTTCTGACCGCGCTTCCTCGCGCAGACGCGGTTCCTGTTCAATCGCTTCCTTGATCGACACGGGCTTTACGCCCTCAACAGGGATCAATTTCGACAGGCGATCCACCTGCCCATAAGGCATCTGCAACACACGCCCCACGTCGCGCACGGCGGCCTTGGACAGAAGCGCACCGAAGGTGATGATCTGGCCCACCTTGTCGCGGCCATATTTCTCCTGCACGTATTTGATCACCTCTTCACGGCGATCCATGCAAAAGTCGATATCGAAGTCGGGCATCGACACCCGTTCGGGGTTCAAAAACCGTTCAAACAGCAGCGAGTAGCGCAGCGGATCAAGGTCGGTGATGGTCAGCGCATAAGCCACAAGACTGCCCGCGCCGGACCCCCGCCCCGGACCCACCGGAATACCCTGATCCTTGCCCCATTGAATGAAGTCCGCCACGATCAGGAAGTAGCCCGGGAACCCCATGCCCTCGATGATGCCCAGCTCAAAATCCAGCCGTTTCTGGTATTCCTCAACACTGACCGCGTGCGGGATCACCGCCAGCCGTTTTTGCAGCCCCTCATTGGCGATGCGGCGCAGTTCGGCCACCTCGTCATCGGCAAAGCGCGGCAGGATCGGCGCGCGCTTATAGGCCTTGAACGCGCAGCGGAGGGCGATTTCCACAGTGTTCTCAACAGCTTCTGGCAGATCCGCAAAAAGCGTGACCATTTCCTGCGGGCTTTTGAAATAGTGCTGCGGCGTCAGGCGGCGGCGGCCCTCGGCCTGATCCACATAGGCCCCTTCCTTGATGCAGATCAGCGCGTCATGCGCTTCGTAAAGATCGGTCTTGGGAAAGAAAACATCATTGGTGGCCACCAGCGGGATGTCCATCGCATAGGCCATTTCAACAAACCCCCGTTCGGTGGCCCGCTCCCCCGCGGTGGGCTGCCCACCTTCTCCGGGATGGCGTTGCAACTCGACATAAAGGCGATCCCCGAAGGCGCGCTGCAGGCGGCTCATCAGCGCCTCGGCCTTGTCGCGGTTGCCCATCTGCAAAAGCTGCCCCACCGGGCCCTCGGCCCCGCCGGTCAGACAGATCAGCCCTTCGCAATGCGCCTCCAGCTCATCCAGCTGCACCTGCGGCAGGTCATCATGCTTGTCCACATAGAGGCATGAATTGAGCTTCATCAGGTTCTCATACCCGCCTTCATTCTGCGCCAAAAGCACAACAGGCGCCGGGGCACGGGTTTTTTCCCCCGATGCGGGTGGCTCAAAACAGACATCTACCTGACAGCCGATGATCGGCTGGATGCCCGCCCCTGCCGCGGTTTCGGAAAACTCCAGCGCGGCGAACATATTGTTCGTATCGGTCACGGCAACGGCAGGCATGCCCATATCGGCGCAAAGTCCGGGCAGTTTCTTGACCGGAACGGCGCCTTCGAGAAGCGAGTATTGCGTATGGGTGCGAAGGTGGATGAATCGGGGCATATCACTCATCCCGCAACCCTAGCCGCCCTGCCCGGTTAGCGAAAGTCAGATTGCTTCCAGAATTTCAATCCGGTTGCCAAACGGGTCAGCGGTGTAGAAACGGCGAAACCCTCCTCGACCCCAAGGTGCAATCGCAGCGCGCCCTTTTCAAACCACACGCCGCCCCGCCCGGAAAGACTTGCGGGTTTGGGTCGCTCCGACAGCCCCAGAAGGTCGGCATAAAAGCGACCGGCTTGTCCCTCCTGCCCTTTCGGCATCGCAAGTTGGACGTGGTGTAGAGCGGTCAACATCATGAAACCCCTTGATATATGCGAAATGTATGCCACCGCATACAGTAAGCCGCAAGAATCTCTTGCCGATCAATTTTTCTGCGCTTACCTTGCTAACAGTATTTTCCCGCGCGCAATCTACGCCGCATCGAGGGCGCTCAAAACGGGACCACAACAGGGTAAGGCGGCGGGATTATTCCATGGATATCACCTTTCTTCTGAACGGAGAGAGTGTGCATGTGTCGGGCGTGAACCCGGCGCAAACCGCGCTGGACTGGTTGCGTGAAACGCGTGGGCTGACTGGCACCAAGGAAGGGTGCAACGAAGGGGATTGTGGCGCCTGCACGGTGATGCTGGCCGACGAGGAAGGCGCGCGCGCCGTGAATGCCTGCATCCTTTTCATGGGGCAACTGGACGGCAAGTCACTCACCACTGTCGAAGGGGTCGCCCGTGAACAGCAGCTTCACCCGGTGCAACAGGCGATGATCGAGGAACACGGGTCGCAATGCGGGTTCTGCACGCCGGGGATCGTGATGTCCCTGGCCACCTCTCACCTGACCGGGGATCGAAATCACGACGACGTTCTGGCGGGCAACCTGTGCCGCTGCACCGGCTATGCACCGATCATTCGCGCGGCGGAAAAAGCGTGGCAGGACCCCGTCCCCGAGGGGTTTGGCGTGCCGAATATCTGCCTGCCGGATCCCACCCATGCCCCCCAGCGCCCAGGCAGCCTGGCTGAATTGCAAGCGGCCTGCTCCGCCCGGCCCGACGCCACCCTGATTGCCGGGGCCAGCGATGTGGGCCTTTGGGCCACCAAGGGGCTTCAGGATCTGGACCCGGTGATTTTTCTGGGCGGCGTAAAGGAGTTGCACAATATCCATGTTGGTGAGGACGAGATCCGCATCGGCTCGGGTGTGACCATCGAACGCACCCGACAACTGCTGGCGGACCACCACCCGCATTTCGCCGAGATGTTGCGCCGATTTGCCTCGAAACAGGTGCGCAACGTGGCCACGCTGGGCGGAAATATCGCCAACGGATCCCCCATTGGCGACTGCCCCCCACCGCTGATTGCGGTCGGCGCGGAATTGACCCTGAACAAGGGGGGCACCCGGCGCACCCTCCCGCTGGAAGACTTCTTCATCGCCTATGGCCAACAGGACCGCGCACCGGGCGAGTTCGTCGAAGCCATCTCCCTGCCCCGCCACGCGCGGGGACTGCGTGTCTACAAGCTTTCAAAACGGTTTGATCAGGATATTTCCGCCGTATTGGGCGCGTTCAACCTGACCGTGGAAGGCGGAAAGATCACCGGCGCCCGTATTGCCTTTGGCGGCATGGCAGCCACGCCAAAACGGGCAAAAGCGGTGGAACAGGCCTTGATGGGAAAGCCCTTTTCCCGTGCCACCATCACCGCCACCCTGCCCGCTTTTGCACAGGATTTCACACCTCTGACGGACATGCGCGCCAGTGCAGAATATCGCCTGAAAACCGCCCAGAACATGCTGATCCGCTATTTCGAAGAGGAAAACGGCACCGCCGCCAATGTGCTGGAGGTGACGTCATGAGTATCGGAAAACCGCTCCCGCATGACGCGGCCCATCTGCATGTGACCGGAGCCGCGCGTTACGTGGATGACATCCCGACGCCCAGCGGCACATTGCACCTTTGTTTCGGTCTGTCGGATGTGGCCCGTGGCAAGATCACCGCGGTGGATCTTGCCGCCGTGCGCGCCGCACCCGGTGTGGTCGCGGTGCTGACCGCTGACGATCTGCTCTTTGAAAGTGATGTCTCGCCTTCGACCCATGACGAGCCCCTGCTGGCGGTGGATGAGGTATTTTACCTCGGCCAACCGATTTTTCTGGTCGTCGCCGACAGCCACCTGAACGCCCGCAAGGCGGCGCGCCTTGGGCAGATCGACATTGATCCCCTGCCCGCGATCCTGACCATTGATCAGGCGCTGGCCGCCGACAGCCGGTTCGAAGAGGGCCCGGTGATCTGGTCGCGCGGCGACACCAGCCTGGCCCTGAAACACGCCCCCCACATCCTCGAAGGTCGCTTCGAGATGGGCGGGCAGGAGCATTTCTATCTTGAAGGTCAGGCCGCCCTTGCCCTTCCCGGTGAAGATGGTGACATGCTGGTGCACAGCTCAACCCAGCATCCCAGCGAAATCCAGCACAAAGTGGCCCATGCGATTGGCCGGCCCATGCATGCGGTGCGGGTCGAAACCCGGCGTATGGGTGGCGGATTTGGCGGCAAGGAAAGCCAGGGCAATGCGCTGGCCGTGGCCTGTGCGATTGCCGCGCGTCAGACCGGCCGCCCCTGCAAGATGCGCTATGACCGCGACGATGACATGATGATCACCGGCAAGCGGCATGACTTCCGTATCGCTTATCGCGTGGGCGTGGATGAGGCGGGCAAGATCCTCGGGCTTGAGATCACGCAGATGGCGCGCTGCGGCTGGGCGCAGGACCTGTCGCTGGCCGTGGCCGACCGCGCCATGCTGCATACAGACAACGCCTATCACCTTGAAAACGTGGAAATCACCAGCCACCGCCTGAAAACGCACACCCAGTCCGCCACCGCCTTTCGTGGCTTTGGCGGGCCGCAGGGCGTGCTGGGGATTGAGCGGATCCTGGACCATGTGGCGCGCGCAAGGGGGCTCGACCCGATCGCAGTCCGGCAGGTGAATTTCTACGCCGACGGACAGACAACCCATTACGGGCAGGAGATCGAAGGCTTTCACATCCCGGCGATGACCGAGGCGCTCCTTGAACGTGCGGAATATGTGAAACGGCGCGCAGGCATCGACGCGTTCAACGCCCGAAACCCCGTTTTGAAAAAAGGGTTGGCCTTTGTGCCGGTCAAGTTCGGGATCAGCTTCACCCTGACCCACCTCAATCAGGCCGGCGCGCTTGTCCATGTCTATCAGGACGGCTCTGTTCACCTCAATCATGGCGGCACCGAAATGGGGCAAGGGTTGTTTCAGAAAGTGGCGCAGGTGGCGGCTTCGGTCTTTGCGGTAGATCTGTCCGCAATCAGGATCACCGCCACGGACACGGACAAAGTCCCCAACACCTCGGCCACGGCGGCTTCAAGCGGGTCGGACCTGAACGGGATGGCCGTGCGCGCGGCCTGCCTGACCATCCGCGACAGGATCAGCGCCCACCTCGCCACATACTGGTCGGTGGCCCCGGGGGATGTGGTGTTCACCGAGGGGCGGGTGCAGGCCGCAGGACGTGCGCCGCTATCTTTCGCCGAAGCCGCCCAGATGGCCTATCTTGCCCAGGTCAGCCTGTCCGCCACCGGGTTTTACAAAACCCCCAGAATCAGCTGGGACCGCACCGCCGGGCGCGGGCGCCCCTTTCTCTACTTTTCCCATGGGGTCGCGCTGAGCGAAGTGGTGATTGACACCCTCACCGGCGAAAACAGGATCCTGCGCGCGGACATCATCCACGACACCGGAAACAGCCTGAACCCCGCATTGGACATCGGCCAGGTCGAAGGGGCTTATGTGCAAGGCGCGGGCTGGCTGACCACCGAAGAACTGGTCTGGGACGACACCGGTCGACTGCGCACCCACGCCCCCTCGACCTACAAGATCCCCGCCAGTTCCGACCGGCCTCGCCAGTTCACCGTGGATCTCTGGCATGAACCGAACCCCGAAGACACGGTGGGCCGCTCTAAAGCCGTGGGAGAGCCCCCCTTAATGCTGGGCATTTCGGCTTGGCTGGCGCTGGCAGACGCGGTTGCGGCCTGCGGCACGGGGTTTCATGACCTGAACGCCCCCGCCACGGCCGAAGAGGTGCTGGCCGCAATCGGACGGGTGCAATCATGAGTTTCGACCTCCCCACCCTTGAACGCGCCATTTGTGATCACGGCCCGGTGGTGCGGGTGGTGGTGGCAGAGGTCAAGGGATCCGCCCCCCGCGACGCCGGGGCAGCGATGCTGGTCTGGGCGGAGGGTCAATCAGGCACCATTGGCGGTGGAGAGCTGGAATGGCGCGCGGCCCGAAAGGCCCGCCAGTTGTTAAAGGGGGGCCGCACATTTGACCGCTACCCGCTGGGTCCGGCCCTTGGGCAATGCTGCGGAGGGGCGGTGAGTCTTTTGAGCGAGCACTTCGATCTTGATAGCCTCAAGCCATTGAAGAATAATAGCGTTTACGCACGCAGCCTTCATGAAAAAGACCCGCCACTTGCAGTGCATCGCGCCCTGCAGCAGGCGCGCGACCGCGGTGTGTTGCCCACGGCCCAGATGGTGCAGGGGTGGATGATCGAACCAATTACGACCGCCCGCCAACCGCTGTGGATTTACGGAGCGGGTCACGTGGGCCGCGCTTTGATAAACACGCTCGCCCCATTGCCTGATTTTGTGATCACATGGGTGGACACAGGACCGGAGCGGTTCCCTAAACAGATCCCGGACGGGGTCACGGCACTGCCAGCCGCTGCCCCAAATGAGCTGGTTCTCTACGCTCCGCAGCACGCGCAGCATCTGGTGCTGACCTATTCGCATCAACTTGACCTCGACCTTTGTCATGCGATTCTCCTGCACGGCCATGGCGGGCTTGGGCTGATCGGATCTGCCACCAAATGGGCGCGTTTTCAGGCACGGCTGCGGGACCTTGGCCATGGAAACGGACAAATCAATCAAATAACCTGCCCGATCGGCGATCCGAGCCTCGGCAAACACCCGCAAGCCATTGCGATTGGGGTGGCGACCGCGCTAATGAAAGGCGCGGTTGATGAGACGAACCAAAACGGGTTTCATAACAGGGGGATACCGACCGATGGAGGAGATGCGCGCGCTGGACGCGCTGTTGACGCTTGAGGGGCTGAGCAAAGCCTATCCGGGCGTCAAGGCCAATGACGATGTGTCCTTTTCCATTCTGCCGGGAGAGGTCCACGCCCTTCTGGGCGAAAACGGCGCTGGAAAGTCGACCCTGGTCAAGATGATCTATGGGCTGGTGAAACCGGACAGCGGCGAGATGCGCCTGAAGGGGCAGGTTTTTGCCCCCCACACCCCGGCCGCGGCGCGCGCTTCAGGCGTGGCGATGGTGTTTCAGCATTTCTCGCTGTTTGACGCGCTGACCGTGGCGGAAAACATCGCCCTTGGCATGGACAACCCGCCCAAGCCGCGCGCATTGACCTCCCAGATCCGACAGGTGAGCGAGGCTTACGGCCTGCCGCTTGACCCCAAGCGCATTGTTGGGGAGCTTTCGGCCGGGGAACGGCAGCGCGTCGAGATTATCCGCTGTCTTCTGCAGGATCCGAAACTGTTGATCATGGACGAACCCACCTCGGTCCTGACCCCGCAAGAGGTTGAAATCCTTTTCAAAACCCTGCGCAAACTGACCGCAGAAGGCACCGCGATCCTGTATATCTCACACAAGCTCGAGGAAATTCGCGCCCTGTGTGAACATGCCACGATCCTGCGCCATGGTCAGGTGGTCGACACCTGTGATCCGCGCAGGAAATCCGCACGCGAACTGGCTGAGATGATGGTGGGGACCAGTCTGCATGTCCCGGAACGAGAGCCCTCGGAGCCGGGAAAGGTGGTGTTGGAAATGGATCAGGTCAGCCTGAAATCCCACACTGCTTTTGGCACCGACCTCAAGAACATTTCGTTGACCGTGCGGGCAGGAGAGGTTGTGGGCATTGGCGGCGTTGCAGGCAACGGGCAGGACGAATTCCTGTCGGCATTGTCCGGTGAGGCGTGGCTGTCTCATGGGGAGGTGCGCCTCAAGGGCACCTGCATTGCCAATCTGCGCCCGAATGAGCGCCGCGCCCTGGCGGTTCTGTCCGCACCGGAGGAGCGCCTTGGCCATTCCGCCGCGCCTGACATGAGCCTGACCGAAAACGCCCTGCTGACCGCAGCCGTGCGTCAACGCCTGACCAAGCGGGGGTTCCTGCGCTGGGGCAAGACCGAAACCTTCGCCCGCGACGTGATCAAGGCCTTTGACGTGCGCACCCCCGGCCCGGAAAATGCCGCCCGCTCCCTGTCCGGCGGCAATCTGCAGAAATTCGTGATTGGCCGCGAGGTGCTGCAAAAACCCGAGGTTCTGGTGGTGAACCAGCCCACCTGGGGCGTGGATGCATCCGCAGCGGCAGCCATCCGCCAGTCGCTTCTGGATCTTGCAGCGCAGGGCGCGGCTGTGATCGTGATCAGTCAGGACCTGGACGAATTGTTGGAAATCTCGGACCGGTTCACCGCCCTTTACGAAGGCAAACTGGCTGAGCCGGTGCCAACCAAAGGGCTGACCGTTGAAACCATCGGCCTGATGATGGGCGGCGGGGAAGAAAACGGTGAAGAGGAGACCGCCGCATGATCCGTTTGGAAAAACGCCCCTCGCCGTCGCGGGCCTGGGCCACATTGACACCTGTTCTGGCCGTTGTGGCGACGATGCTTGCAGGGGGGCTGATGTTCTGGATGCTGGGCAAGGACCCGCTGGAGAGCATTCGCACGATTTTCTGGGATCCGTTGTTTCACGAAACTTTCGGGCCTTATTCACGCCCCCAGCTGCTGGTGAAAGCCGCCCCGCTGATCCTGATTGCGATCGGGCTGTCGCTGGGCTTTCGCGCGGGTGTCTGGAACATTGGCGCCGAAGGGCAATACATCATCGGGGCCATCTGCGGGGCCGGAGTGGGGCTTGCCTTTTACCCCACCACCAACCCGTTGATTTTCCCGGCCATGGTCCTTGCGGGCGCGCTGGGAGGCTGGGCCTGGGCGATGATCCCCGGCTTTTTGAAAGTGCGGTTTGGCACAAATGAGATCCTGGTGTCGCTGATGCTGGTCTATGTGGCCGAGGCGCTGCTTGCGTCAGTATCACAGGGGCTGTTGCAAAACCCGGACGGAATGGGCTTTCCCGGCTCGCGCAATTTCCGCGATTTTCCAGCCGCCTATAATGCCGACCTGATCGCAAACACGGGTATGCATTGGGGGGTGGTCTTTGCCTTTATCGCAGTGATCTTTGCCTATGTGCTGTTGACCCGCCATATGCTGGGTTTTCAGGTGCGCCTGACCGGAGAAGCCCCCCGTGCCGCCCGTTTTGCCGGTGTGAACCCCACCCGGCTGGTGCTGTTCTGCCTGGGCATTTCCGGAGCACTTGCGGGGATGGCCGGGCTGTTCGAAGTATCGGGACCTGCGGGCCAGATCTCGATTGATTTCAATTCGGGCTACGGGTTCACCGCAATCATCGTGGCCTTTCTGGGCCGGCTGAACCCGATTGGCATTCTGCTGGCGGGGCTTTTGATGGCGCTGACCTATATTGGCGGAGAGCTGGCCCAACTGATGCTGGGCCTGCCGGCTGCTGCGATCCAGATGTTTCAGGGGATGTTGATGTTCTTCCTGCTGGCGATGGACATGTTGACCAATTACCGCATCCGTTTTGCGGCAAAACCCGTGTAAGGAGGAAAGATCATGGACCTGTCACAGATCAATCCACTCCTGCTTCTGGCCTCGCTTATGGTGGCGGCCACTCCGATCCTGCTGGCCGCAATCGGCGAAGCGGTGGTCGAGAAAGCGGGCGTTCTGAACCTGGGTGTCGAAGGCATGATGATCACCGGTGCCGTGGTGGGCTTTGCGGTGACGATCAACAGTGAAAACCCCGCCCTCGGGTTCCTGGCGGCCGCATTGGCCGGGGCGGGCCTGTCGATGCTGTTTGGCGTGCTGACCCAGTACCTCCTGTCAAATCAGGTGGCAACCGGGCTGGGGCTGACGCTGTTTGGTCTTGGACTATCGTCACTGATTGGCAAACCCTACGAGGGGATGAAGGTCGAGACGCTGGCGAAATTTGAGATCCCTCTGCTGGCTGATATTCCGGTTCTGGGCCCGGTCCTGTTCCGGCATGACCCGATGGTCTATTTCAGCGTGCTGCTGATTGCGGTGGTCTGGTATGGGCTGACCCATACACGGGCGGGCCTGATCCTGCGCGGTGTGGGGGAAAACCATGACGCCGCCCATGCGCTGGGCTACAAGGTTATCCGGGTGCGCCTGATGGCGATTGCCTTCGGTGGCGCCTGTGCAGGGATGGGCGGGGCCTATATCTCTCTGGTGCGGGTGCCGCAATGGGTGGATGGGATGACAGCTGGCGCAGGATGGATCGCGCTGGCGATTGTCGTCTTTGCCTCCTGGCGCCCCTGGCGGGTGCTGCTGGGCGCTTATCTGTTCGGCGGCATTTCGGTGCTGCAGCTGAACCTGCAGGCGGCGGGTGTGCCGATCCCGGTTGAAGTGCTGGCCAGCTCCCCCTTCGTCATCACAATTCTCGTCCTCGTGGCGATCTCGATGAAAGGGGATCACGGCGCACCGGGGGCCCTTGGCAGGATTTTCCATGCAACACATTAAGGCGCAGGCAATCACGTGAAACGGCAAGAGGTCATCGACATCCTGGACGGCAGCCACCCCACATTCGGGGGGATCGTGGCGCGCGGCATGGATGCGTTGATCCTGTTGTCCGCGCTGGCGATTGCGCTGGAGACCGAACCGGGGCTACCCAAGAACCTGCGTCACATCCTGTTTGGCTTCGAAGTGCTGGTTCTGGGGATCTTTACCGCTGAATATCTTCTGCGGGTGATCTGCACCCGCCCCCGGCTGCGCTATATCTTCAGCTTCTGGGGGCTGGTCGATCTGCTCACCATTCTGCCCGCCATCGCCCTTCTGACCCCGCAATGGCAGGCGGTGCGGATCTTCCGCCTGCTGCGTCTGATGCGGCTTGTCAAACTGTTTCGCGGCAGCCACGCGATGGAGCGGCTGGCCACCGCCTTTCAGGAAGTGCGCGGCGAGCTGGCAATCTTTGGCATCATTGCAGGCCTCATGCTCTATGTGGCCTCGGTCGGGATCTATATCTTCGAACATGACGCCCAGCCCGAGGTGTTTTCCTCGATCCCGCAAAGCCTGTGGTGGGCGGTGGCAAGCTTTACCACCGTGGGCTATGGCGACATGGTTCCGATCACGGCAGGCGGGCGGGTCTTTACCACATTTGTGCTGTTTTTGGGGCTGGGCGTGATTGCCGTGCCCAGCGCCATCATCACCACGGCGCTTCTTGAGGCCGATACCAACATCCAGAAAAAACTTGCGAATTCCGCCTCGGAGGCGGACAAAGAAAACCAATCGAAAACTGCTCAATCCACCAAGGGAGAATAATATGCGTGCATTGAAATCACTGCTGGCCGGTGCAGCACTGGTCGCGGGCCTGGCGGGCGCGGCGCAAGCCGAAGACAAGACCAAAGTCGGGTTCATTTTCGTGGGGCCCGTGGGTGACGGCGGCTGGACCTATGAACACAATCAGGGCCGGCTGGCCGTGGAAGAAGCCTTTGGCGACAAGGTTGAGACCATCTATCAGGAAAGCGTGCCGGAAGGGGCGGATGCGGAACGTGCGATCACCCAGATGGCGCTGGCCGGGGCAGACCTGATTTTCACCACCTCGTTTGGCTACATGGATCCGACCATCAACGTCGCGCAGAAATTCCCGAACGTGAAATTTGAACATGCCACCGGGTATAAAACCGCGCCGAACGTGTCGAACTACTCGGCCCGCTTCTATGAAGGTCGCGCGGTTCAGGGCCACATTGCGGGCAAGATGACCAAGACCAACACCATTGGCTACATCGCCTCCTTCCCGATCCCGGAAGTGATCCGCGGCATCAACTCGGCCTATATCCACGCCAGGAAGGTGAACCCGGATGTGCAGTTCAAGATCATCTGGGCCTACACCTGGTTTGATCCGACCAAGGAAGCGGACGCTGCCAAGGCCCTGATCGAGCAAGGCGCCGACGTGATCCTGCAGCACACCGATTCAACCGCACCGCAGGCTGCCGCCAAGGAAGCCGGCAACGTGATCACCTTCGGTCAGGCCTCGGATATGGCGGAATACGCCCCCTTCCCGCGCGTCTCATCGATCATCGACAACTGGGGCCCCTACTATGTCGCCCGTACCAAAGCCGTGATGGATGGCACCTGGCAGTCGGTTGCCACCTGGGACGGCATCGGCGCTGGCATGGTGGGCATTGGTGAGATCACCGATGCGGTTCCGGCTGAGGTGAAGGCTGAGGCCGAAGCACTGGTTGCCCAGCTCGCCTCGGGCGAATACCACGCCTTTACCGGCCCACTGAACAAGCAGGACGGCAGCGTCTGGCTGGCTGATGGTGAAACCGCAGATGACGGTACGCTGGCTGGCATGAATTTCTACGTCGAAGGCATTGACGCAGAGATCCCGTCAAACTGATCTCCTGTTTCAGGATCCTCGAAAGCCCCGCCTTGTGCGGGGCTTTTTTCTTGGTCAGGACGCGACGGAAATCCAACTACATTCCGCATCATGAATATATGGGCCTGAACGAACACCTTTGTGCCGCGTATCAGTTTCAGACGCACACTCCGGACCTTCATCATGCAAAAAGCCCTGCTTCTTTCCGTCCTCATCGCCATCGCTCTGCCCCTGAAAGGGATCAGCGCGTTTTCCCCGGCCGGTCAGGATTGCACGTCTGGCCACGACAGCCGCAACGCGGCCCCCGCCTTGCTGCAGGACTGACACAATCGAAACAAGTTGGGCCGCCGGATGTCTTCCTGACCTGTCCCCGACCGGCGGCCCGCTTGCCGCCCTCGTCTTTGCACGAGGGCGGTTTTTCCCTTTTCCTTCCGACAATTCCAAGGCAGTGTCGCGCCATGACCGAACTGATTTCTCTTGATGGCACACCCGCCGGGCGCTGCGCCTTTGGCACGATGCAATTTGGCGCCAAGGCCGACGAGGCCGCGTCGGCGGCGATGTTTGACGCCTGTCTTGAGGCGGGCATCACCCATTTTGACACGGCCCATCTTTACACTGGCGGCGCATCGGAAAAGATCCTTGGCGCCCTGATCAAACCCCATCGCGAGCGCCTGATCATCGCCTCCAAGATCGGCTACCGAACTCCCGACAATCTGGCCTCATTGCGCGAAGAATTTGACCTGTCACGCAGGCGGCTGGGGCAGGAGGTGATCGACCTCCTTTATTTGCATCGGTTCAACCCGAACCTGCCGCTCGAGGCGCAGATCGCAACCCTGGCCGAGTTGCAGCAGCAGGGGGCGGTGCGCTATCTGGCCGTCTCAAACTATGCCGCATGGCAGGCGATGAAAGCCCAGTGCATCGCGCATTCCATGGGCACCAGACTTGATGCGCTGCAACCGATGTATTCCCTGGTCAAACGTCAGGCCGAGGTAGAGATCCTGCCGATGTGCGCCGCCGAAGGCATCCTGCCGCTGACCTATTCACCGCTTGGCGGCGGGCTTTTGACCGGGAAATATGCCGAAGGTGGGGCTGGACGGCTGACCGAAGACGATGATTATGCCATCCGTTATGGGCCGGGCTGGATGCACCATGCGGCACAGCGGGTGAGCGAGATCGCCAGAACCCTCGGCACCCATCCAGCCACCCTGGCCGTTGCCTGGGCTGCGGCCCACCCAACGCGCCCTGCCCCCATCCTTTCCGCCCGCTCAGCCGAGCAGTTGCGCCCCTCACTTGAGGGGTTGGAATACCCGATGGACGATGCCCTCTATGCGCGTCTGTCCGCCCTCACCCAATCCCCGCCCCCTGCAACGGATCGTTTGGAAGAACATGTTTGACTTTATCATTATCGGCGGCGGCATTGCCGGGATTTCCGCAGGCGCCCGCCTGTCCAGCCTGGGTCGCGTTCTGGTGCTCGAAGCGGAAGAGGGTCTGGCCTACCATGCCTCGGGCCGGTCTGCGGCAATGTTCGAAGAGAATTACGGCACGACAAGTGTCAAACTGCTCAGCCAGGCCTCACGCCCCCATCACGAGGCGGCAAATGTGCTGACCCCGCGCGGGTTGATGGTGCTTGCCCTCGAAGGACAGGAAAGCCTGTTTGAAGACGACCTGACAGAATTGCGTCTGCCCCGGATCACGAAAGAAGACGCCCATGATCTGGTCCCGATCCTGAACACGGATCTGATTGTCGGCGCAGGATATCACCCCGATGCGTGGGATCTGGATACCGACCTGTTGCTGAACGGCTTTGCCCGAGAGCTGCGCCAGAACGGAGAGATCCAAACACGGGCGCGGGTCACCGGCATCACCCGCCTGACACATGGCTGGCAGGTCGAAACCACAAACGGGTGCCATGACGGGCATATTCTGGTCAATGCCGCCGGTCCATGGGCGGATGACATTGCCAACATGGCCGGGGTCGCTCCGGTGGGGCTGCAGGCCTATCGCCGCTCCATGGCCCGCCTGCCGGCCCCGGATGGGCAGGATGTAAGCAACTGGCCAATGTTCATGGGAGCGGGGGAAAGCTGGTATGCAAAGCCGGATGCGGGCGCGCTGATCGTGTCACCCGCTGATGCAGATCCCCTGCCCCCGCAGGATGCCTGGGCGGATGACATGGTGCTGGCCGAGGGCCTTGCCCGTTACGAAGAGCATGTCACGACACCTGTCACACGAATACTGGCGAATTGGGCAGGGTTGCGCACATTTGCACCGGATCGGTCGCTGGTGCTGGGCCCTGCCCCGGCGGATCAGGGCTTTATCTGGTGTGCCGGACAAGGGGGATACGGGATGCAATCCGCCCCTGCCGCGTCACAATTGCTGGCGGACCTTGTTGCGGGGCGTCAGCCGGATCTGCCGGAGGAGATCGTCCGCACCCTGACCCCGGATCGGTTCAGCTGAGTTCACCACGCCGCGCGTCCTCCAGTGCCCCTCCTCGCCGCTCACAGTGTCCCTCCTCGCCGCTCAGTGTCCCTCAGTGCCGTTCAGTTTCCCCGTGCGTCCACTTTGATGGCCTCCCAGTGAAACTTTCCCGCGCTCTGAAGTGCGAGCCCGACACAAAGTTCAAACAGGTCACTGTCAGGAGCTGGTTTCGTGGTTGAGACGCGGAAGGCCTCGGACGGTTTGGCCCCTTTCAGGGCGCCATCCGCCCAGAGCTGTGTCATCAACGCCCCAGCAATCAACCGCGCTTCAGATCGGCGGCTGTCGACATCCCGTGCAACCATCAGGCGCACCAGTTCCGCCCGCAGGGTCAGCCGGGTTTTGCGCAGCAATCTCAGACCCCGCAGCCGGGGGGCATCATGCCCGGCCCGGCTGAACACTCCATCCGGAGGTAAAACCACGCCTTCTCCCAGATCGCGCAGCACATTGATATTGCACCGTGCTGCGCGGGGATCCAATCCACCCGGCGCCACGCCCATCCCGGTCAGAGAGCAGCGTTTGCCGGTAACCGGCGCCCAGACCCCACGCTGCCGCGCGACGCGATCAAACAGCCCCGCCACGGCCCCGGAGGGGGGCAAAACCCGCGCGGAGGCATGAGTTTCTGTGATCAGATTGCCCAGTGCAACCGCATGCTGGCTGCGCCCCAACCCGACCCCGTCAAACCACCGATCCACGGGAATATCCGCGCAGGTCGGGGGATCAAGCAGCAGAAAGATATCTTTCTCAACGCAAAGCGCATGCAGCTTGCGATAGATCGCACGGACCTCTGCCATCGGCAGGAAGGCCAGCACGGGGGCGACCATCATTTCCACCCGTCCGGGTGCAAGCTCGCGCAGGACAGAAAGCCCATCTTCAGGCGTGCCCCACGGGGCCTTCATCTGGGTGGCCAGCGCCTGTTCCCACCCAGATTGGCCGGGAAGAATTTGATCCGGGCCGGGGTCGAAATCAGATTGGCCCGTTCCGCCGCCGGTCCCCCTGTCCGCCCCTGCGCCGACCTGACCAGCGATCAGGTCCGCCGCAAGATCCTCTGCCGGCAACACCTGCACGCGGCTGTTGTCTGCGGCTCTCAAATGTGCCGGGGTTGGGTGACCGATGCCCACGCGCAGCACCTTGGCCGTGCGTCCGCCCTGTTCAAAAAACTGGCGCAGTGCGGCAGCCGTCACGAAAGTGCCATCATCAACACCAAAAATCAGCTCTGCCTGAAACGCGGTTTTTACACTGACCGGCACGCCCACGGGTCCCTTTGTAAACGGCCCCACAAACAGGACCACCCCTTTCCCCAGCCATTCGGGCGGGCAACGGTTGTCTTGCAAAAACACGCCGGGAGAGATCGGGAATGCCATAATGCGCCTCTTTTCCTTTGCTGGTGTCACGCCCTTTCGGGCGGATACGCCGGGCGATCAGCCCAGCAATACGTTCAGGTGCTTGACCACGGAGCGCGCCAGCACATCCGGTTCATACCCGCCTTCAAGCATCGACAGGATCCGCCCGTCAGCATGTTGATCCGCCACCTCCTTGAGGCGATGCGTCACCCATTCGTAATCTGCATCCACCAAATTGACCGACGACATGTCATCTGCGGTATGGGCATCGAACCCGGCTGAAATCAGCACCAATTGCGGTTTGAAATCATGCAGGTGCGGCAACCAGTGGTCGCTCACCGCCTCGCGGAACTCGGTGCTGCCGGCCCCTGCGGAGAGGGGAATATCGACGAGGTTGTCGGTTTCCTTCTCGTGCCCGGTAAACGGATAGAACGGGTGCTGGAAGCTGGAGCAGAACAGCACGCGCGGCTCCCCCTTGAAGATCTCCTCGGTGCCATTGCCGTGGTGCACGTCAAAGTCGATAATCGCGACACGCTCAAGCCCGTGGACCTCAAGCGCATGGGCGGCGGCGACGGCGATATTGTTGAACAGGCAAAAGCCCATCGCCTCGGCACGTTCGGCGTGATGCCCGGGCGGGCGCACGGCGCAGAAGATCGGGTTGGCTTCGCCGGACATGATCAGGTCGACCCCCATCACCCCCGACCCGGCGGCGCGTTCAGCGGCGCGCAGCGTGCCAGGACTCATCACCGTGTCGCCATCCACTTCGATCGACTGCATGCCCTCGCCCGGCGCAATCGCATAGACCCGGTCAAGGTATTCAACCGCATGCACCCTTTCGAGCTGTTCACGGGTGACCAGCGGCGCGTCCCGGTGCCGGATCACGTAATCCATCCCCGACATGATCAGCTGGTTCATGATCGCATCCAGCCGTTCCTTGGTTTCCGGGTGCATCGCCCCTGCGTCATGATCCCGGCACTCCGGGTGTGATATCATTGACAGCATCTGGTCCTCCCTTACCTCTGCCTCATTCTTTTTGGTCTGTCCGGTGCAACGGCACCTTTACGGACCGTCAGATCCACCTCTCCACGATCACCAGTTCACGGTCATCGGGATCGGGGCGCTGGGTGAAACCCAGCTCTTTCATCAATCGCAGCATCGGTTCGTTTTTCTTCAGAACTGAGCCTTCGATCACTTCCAGCCCATGCTGGCTGGCGGCATGGAACAAGCCTTTCATCAGTTTGGTGCCAAGGCCCTGATGCTGGATCTGGTCCGAGACCGCGACCGCAAATTCGCAGGTCCGCCCGTCGGGGTTGATCACATAGCGCGCCACGCCAACCTGCACCTCGCTCCCGTCAAGTTCGGCCATGGCGACCAATGCCATTTCGCGGCGATAGTCGAGCTGAGTGAATTGCACCAGCATTTCCGGGCTCAGCTCGTTCACCTGCCCCATGAAACGCATCAGTCGCGCCTCTTCCGACAGGTTGCGGGTAAACTCCTGCACATGGTCCGCATCATCGGTGCGGATCGGGCGGATCATCAACGGCGTGCCATCGGTCAGATAGGTCTGGCGCATCAGGTGGCGCGGATAGGGATGGATCGCCAGGTGATCATAGATCCCGTCACTGGCAGGCGGGCGGGCCACCTCGATACGTGCATCCACAGCCAGCACCCCATCCGGCCCCGCCATCAGCGGGTTGATGTCGAGCGAGAGCACCTCTGGCAACTCGCTGACAATCTTCGAGACGCGTTTCAGCACATCAACCACCGCCGCCCGGTCCACCGGGGCGTAATCCCGGAACCGGTCCAGCGCCTTGGACACTTTGGTCCGGTTGATCAGACGGTTGGCCACAACCGAGTTGATCGGAGGAAGCGCCACCGCGCTGTCGCGCATCACCTCAACCATGGTGCCACCCGCGCCAAACAGGATGGTGGGGCCAAACACCGGATCACGGCTGGCGCCGATCACCAGCTCGCGGGTCTGCCGCAACTGCGCCATCGGCTCAACCGTGACACCGTGAATGGCGGCCTCGGGCAGCGCCCTGCGCGCGTTGGCGACAATTTCATGAAACGCCCGTTTCACGCTGGCCGCATGGGCGATATTGATCTTGACCCCCCCCACATCGGTCTTGTGGGTGATATCGGGCGAGTTGATTTTCATCGCCACCGGGAAGCCCACCGTTTCCGCAGCCACCAATGCGGCGCGTGGGTCAGTGGCCTCGATCGTGATATTCACCGGGACGTGGAACGCGCGCAAAAGCGCCTTGCTCTCCGTATCCGACAGCATCTTGCGCCCCTCGGACAGGGCGCCTTCGATGATCATCCGTGCCCCGTCATAATCCGGCTGCGCTTCGGGCGGCAGCGCGCGCGGCATTTCCAGCGCCAGCTTGCGGTTGCGATGGTGCTTTGCCAGATAGCTGAACCCCTCAACCGCGCGTTCCGGGGTCTGGAAATCAGACACCCCGTTCTCGCTGAGCAGCTTGCGTGCCTCCAGCACCGAGCTTTCACCCATCCAGCAGGCCAGAACCGGCTTTTTGCGCCGTTTCGGCAACGCGTCGATCACCGCGCGGGCCACGGCGGTCGGGTAGGTCATCGCCTGCGGGGTCAGGAGCACGAGAACGCCATCATTGTCCGGATCCGCCATCGCGGCCTTGACCGCCGCATGATAGGCCTCGGGGCTTGCATCGCCTAAGATATCCACCGGGTTGGCGTGGCTCCAGAACGGGGGCAGCACCTGATCCAGCGCGGATTTCGTCTTGTCCGACAGCGGCGGAAGTTCGAGCCCCAGATCCACCGCACGATCGGCCGCCAAAACCCCGGCCCCGCCGCCATTGGTCACGATGCAAAGCCGCTTTCCGCTGGCTTTTTTCGAGTTGGCAAGGATTTCGGCGGCGGCAAAAAGCTGACCCAGCGTATCGGCCCGCACGGCACCGACACGTTCGATGGCCGCGTCAAACACCGCATCCGATCCGATCAGCGCCCCAGTATGGGTGTGGGCCGCTTCGGCACTTACCGCGTGGCGGCCCGATTTCACGACAATCACCGGTTTCATCCGAGCGGCGTGGCGCACAGCGGACAGGAAGCCGGGCGCATCCCGCAACCCTTCGACATAAAGCAAAATGGCATCGGTCTTGGGGTCGGTCGCCAGAAACTCCACCACATCGCCAAAGTCGATATTGATCGAATTGCCCAAAGAGACCATGGCCGAAAACCCGGAATGGTGCGGGCCGGCCCAATCCGCAATGGCAGACAGAAGCGCCCCGGACTGGGACACCAGCGCAAGCCGCCCTTCGGGGGCCTGGGTGCGCAGGAAAGACGCGTTCAGCCCCAGCCATGGACGGGTCAACCCGACACAGTTCGGCCCCAGGAAACGGATCCCGTATTTCCGCGCGGCGGCGATCGCTTCGGCCTCAAGCCGCTTGCCCTGCGCCTTGTCCGCCGCCCCTTCGCCAAAGCCCGCGGACAGGACAATCGCATGCTTGATCCCTTCTTCCCCGAGATCGCGCAGAATAGCTGGCACCACCCGGGCCGGAGTGGCAATCACGGCCAGGTCCACCTCTTCTGGCAGATCGCTTGTGCGGGCGTAACAGGGCACCTCATCCAATGTCTCATATTTCGGGTTTACCGGGAAAATCCTGCCCTTAAATCCCCCTTCGCGAAGGTTGGCATAGGTGAGCGCCCCTACGGAATTCGAGGTCACACTGGCCCCGTACACCGCAACGGAACGGGGGTTGAAAAGCAGGTTGAGCGGGTGGGCGTCCATTGCGCACTCCTGAAGAAGCCGGTTGCCCCGCCCAACACCATGGGGGCGGGGATGATTTTGTCATAACTGACCTACACAAAACCGCTTTGACCTTCATCAACCAAAAGGCGTTATGTGGTGGTGGCAGATCAAAAAAATCCGGCACCGGCACGGGTTTGTTCAAGCGCTTCCCCCACTCGGAACACTATATTTAGCTTGGGACGCCAGATCATTTTCAACACTTATGCAACAAACCCCAATTGGCTGATGTGACAAAAGGTCAAGGGGCAAAGCTGCGCTTGACCTGATACTCTCATTGCGAAATTCTCTCACTTTATCGAACTGCCAATAGGAGCAGAACCATGACCAAATTCAACGTCCCCGACATGAGTTGCGGCCATTGCAAAGCCTCGATCACCAAAGCGCTCGAGGGGGCTGGTGACGGGGTTGAGATCAGCTTTGACATGGAAAATCGTCAGGTGGCCGTATCGGGGCTTTCAACGGATCGGGTGATTGAGCTGCTGAATGCAATCGGGTTTCCCGCCACCCCCACCTGACTGACCCGGCACCGCCAAAGACGGGCCACCTGACCTCATTCAAAAAGGGGCGCTGCCCCTCGCCTCTTCGAGGCTCACCCCGAGGTATTTCCAGCAAGAAAAAGAGGCTGCCAGGACGGTCTTTTTTCTTGTCACAAATATCCCCGCCGGAGGCAGATCCCAAGCGAAGCGCGGGACATGAAAAATCCCCCACCGGTCAGGTGGGGGCTTTTTTGATGTGTGATCTCGGGTGGCTCAAAGCAGATGGCAGGCCACTTGCTGTTGATTGCCGCGATCCGTGAGGCGCGGTTTTTCCTGACCACAGATCTCTTTTGCATGCGGGCAGCGGGTGCGGAACACGCAGCCTGACGGCGGGTTGAGTGGTGAGGGCAGATCGGCATCCAGCAGCATCACCTGTTTCGAGGCTTCGGCTTTTGGGTCCGGGATCGGCACCGCCGAGATCAGCGCCTGCGTGTAGGGATGACCCGGCGCGCGATAGAGCTGCTCGGCCTCGCTGATTTCCATCACATTGCCCAGATAGAGCACCATGACGCGGGTTGAGATATGTTTCACCACGGAAAGGTCATGTGCGATGAAGATGAGCGAAAGGCCCATTTCTTCCTGCAGGTCCATCAGGAGGTTGATCACCTGCGCCTGGATCGACACATCCAGCGCCGAAACCGGTTCGTCGCAGATGATCATCCGCGGTTTCACCACCAGCGCGCGGGCGATACCGATGCGCTGACACTGCCCACCGGAAAACTCATGCGGGTAGCGGTTGATCATGTTGGGCAGAATGCCGACCCGGTCGAGCACCTCTCGCACACGTTGCTTGACCTCGGACCCGGACATGTCCGGGAAATGGGTTTTCAGCGGTTCGGCCACGATCTGGCCGATGGGCATGCGCGGGTTCAGGGATGCCAGCGGATCCTGGAAGATCATCTGCATCTCTTTGCGGCGTTTATTCATGTCCCGCCGCGACATTGTCAGCAGGTCATCGCCCAGCCACAGAGCGGTCCCCGCCTCGGCGGGCACCATCCGCATGATGGCACGCGCCAGCGTGGACTTGCCACAGCCGCTTTCGCCCACAATGCCCAGAGTTTCCCCCGGCATCAGGTCGAAATCCACCCCATCCACGGCCTTCAGCGTATCAGACGGCGTCCAGGGCATGGCGCCCTCGCGTTTGATATCAAACCAGACTTTCAGGTCCCGCACGGTGAGGAGCGGGTCTTTGCTGTTCATGTCCTTCATGCCAGGTCCTCCAGCGGTTTCAGGCAGGCGCGGCGCCGCACCTTACGGCCCGCGACACCATCCAGTGTCGGCCGTTCCACGGCGCAACGATCATCTGCAAAGTCGCATCGCGGCGAGAACGGGCACCCTTTGGGCATGTTCATCATGTTAGGAGGGCTGCCCGCGATGGTGGCCAGACGCGCGCTTTCGATATCCAGCCGGGGAACCGCCTGCAGAAGGCCCATCGTGTAAGGGTGGGTCGGCATCTCGAACAGGCCCTCGGTGGTGCCATATTCCATCTGCTGCCCGCCATACATGACCAGCGTTTCCTTGCACGACCCTGCCACGACACCCAGATCATGGGTGATCAGAATGATCGCCATGTTGAAGTCGCGCTGCAGATCGGCCAGCAGGTCCATGATCTGCGCCTGCACGGTCACGTCAAGCGCGGTTGTGGGTTCATCCGCCACCAGCACGTCCGGTTTGCACAGAAGCGACATGGCGATCATTACCCGCTGGCGCATCCCGCCGGAAAACTCATGCGGATACATGGTGATGCGCTTTTTCGCCTCGGGAATGCGCACAGCATCCAGCATGTCGACCGCCTGTTTCACCGCCTCGCGCTTGCTGATCCCCTTGTGGTGGGTCAGCACCTCGGCCATCTGGTCCGAGACCCGCAGGAACGGGTTCAGGCAGGTCATCGGATCCTGAAAGATCATTGCGATCTTTTCCGCGCGGATCTTGTTGAGTTGCGCTGTGGGCAGGTTCAGGATTTCCTGCCCATCGAGCTTGACCGAGCCAGAGGCCCGGCCGTTTTGCGCCAAAAGCCCCATGATCGCGAAAACGGTCTGCGACTTGCCGGATCCGCTTTCCCCCACAACCCCCAGCGTTTCGCCTTTGTTGAGGTCAAAACTGATCCCGTCCACAGCGGTCACTGTGCCATCGGGGGTGTCAAACTGGACCTTCAGGTCACGAACTTCAAGTAGTGCCATTTCACATCCCCCTTAGCGGTCTTTCGGGTCCAGCGCGTCACGCAGACCGTCACCGATGAAGAAGAAACAGAAGATGGTGATCACAAAGAAAGTCAGCGGGAAACCCAGCTGCCAAAGCGTGCCATAGTTCATGCTTTTCACCCCTTCCGAGATCAGAGCACCCCAAGAGGTCAGCGGCTCTTGCACGCCAAGACCCAGGAACGAGATGAAGCTTTCGGTCAGGATCATCTGCGGCACCAGAAGCGTGGCATAGACCACCACAACCCCCAGAAGATTGGGGACGATATGGCGGAAAATGATCTGCCAGGTGGGCACACCGATCGCCACGGCCGCTTCGACGAATTCGCGGTTCTTGATGGAAAGCGTCTGGCCGCGCACGATGCGGCTCATGTCCAGCCAGGCGGTCAGGCCGATGCCGACAAAAATCATGGTGATCGAACGACCGGCGACAACCAAGAGCAGGATCAGCACAAACATGTAGGGGATCGACATGAAGATATCGACGAGGCGCATCATGATGCTGTCGGTGCGTCCGCCGATAAACCCGGCAGTGGCGCCGTAAACCGTGCCAACGATCACTGCCACAAAAGCGCCAACGACCCCCACGGCCAGCGAAATGCGCGAGCCTTGGACCACACGGTTATAGAGGTCACGACCGTTTTCATCAAAGCCAAAGAAGTGGCCGTTTTCCAGCGACGGCCGTCCGGCCTCTTTCACATTCCCCAGCACATCCCAGTCGATGGTTTCAATGTCAAATACGCTGATCGAATGGCCGAAGATCGAAAAGAGAAACACCAGCAGCAGCACGAGGACCGAAGTCATCGCGGCCTTGTTGGCCATGAAGCGGCGGCGGGCATCGGTCCAGGGCGAGCGGCCCTGCACGTCTTCTTGCACCATGCGGTCGGCCATTTCTGCGGTCTTGGCCTGCGTAAAGGGTTGAACGAGCTTGTCAGTCATATCTCCACCCTCACAGCCGGATTTTCGGGTCGATCCAAGCGTACAGGATGTCGACCACCATGTTGAACAGGATCGTCATTGAGCCCAGAAGGATCGTCAGGCCCATCATCACCGCATAATCGCGGTTGAAGGCCGAGTTGACGTAGAAATAGCCGATGCCGCCGGTCCCGAAGATCGCATCAATGATGAACGACCCGGTGACCATGCCCACAAAGGCCGGCCCGAGATAGGAAATCACCGGAAGCAGCGCCGGTTTCAGCGCGTGACGGAAGATGATGGTGCGATCCGGCAGGCCCTTGGCGCGGGCGGTGCGGATGAAGTTCGACCGCAGCACCTCCAGCATCGACGAGCGGGTCAGGCGGGCAATCGACGCCATGTAAGAGGTCGACAGCGCAATCACCGGCATGATGATGTTTTCCCACTGGCCGCCATTCCAGCCGCCACCGGGCAGCCAGCCCAGCCAGAGTGTGAAAATCAGAATGAGGATCGGCGCCATCACGAAGTTCGGCAGCACCTGCGCGCCGATGGTCACCCCCACGGCGAAATAATCAAGCCAGCTGTTTTGCCGAATGGCGGCCGCCATGCCCAGAATGCCGCCGACAATGATCGCCAGCACAAAAGAGATGATCCCGTAGGTCAGCGTGACCGGGAACCCCTGTGCGATGATATCATTGACCGAACGGTCCTTGTATTTATAGCTCGGGCCAAAGTCGAACTGGGTCACGATGCCCACGACATAATCCCATAGCTGTTTGTAAACCGGTTGGTCGAGCCCGTATTTGGCCTCGATATTGGCAAGCACCTGCGCGGGCAAGGGCCGTTCGGAAGTGAACGGGCCGCCCGGGGCGGTCTGCATCAGCCAGAAACTGGCGATCAAGAGAATGATCAGTGTCGGGATCGCAACAGCGACCCTGCGTAAGATGAAGTTAAACATCCTGTCCCCATGTAACAGCGACGCGCAGCGTGCCTTGATGAAGGTCAAGCGCGGCCTCAACTGTCCTCAAAAGTGATCACACAGGGCTGTCCCACCCCGATGCCTCACCAGAAATTTGCGGATTGACCGCCCTGCCACGGCGTTCCTTTGCAGATTTACAAAGGGCCGACGCATCAGATCGCGGGCATGTGTCAGATTCTCAAGGGTTGTTCAAGCTCTGATCCGCAAAGGGAGAGGGCATTGCCCGGGATCACCCCGGGCAATGCCCCCGTTTGGTCAGAGCGTTACTCGGCCACCTTGTAAAGATCTTTCGAGTACCAGTTCTGTTCCACGTTCTTCACCGGCCAGCTGCCGGCAATCGACGATTTCAACATGTAGTCTTCGGTATAGTGATAGATCGGGATCAGCGGCATATCGGCGGCAATGATCTCTTCCACCTTGGTATAGTTGGGCTGCGGGTTATCCATGGTTTTCGCGCCTTTCAACAGCGCATCCACCTCAGCGTTGCTGTATTTGGCATCGTTGTAACCGGAACCCGACTGCACCAGATCCAGGAAGGTCGAGGCTTCGTTGTAATCCCCGCACCAGCCAGCCCGGGCGATTTCATAGTTCTGTTCGCCACGGGTATTCAGGAAGGTTTTCCATTCCTGATTTTCCAGAGAAACATTCACGCCCAGCGCCTGCTTCCACATTTGCGACACGGCAATGGCTGTTTTCTTATGAGCCTCATCCGTGTTGTAGATCAGGGTCAGGCTCAACGGGTTATCTTTGCCATACCCTGCTTCGGCCATCAGTTCAGCCGCCTTTGCGTTGCGCTCAGCTTGGGTCCAGGTGGCGTATTCCACTGTAGGCACTTCAAACCCTGCCGTCGTCCCGGGGGTAAATGTATATGCCGGTGTCTGACCAGCTTGCAAAACCTTATCGACGATAATGTCACGGTTGATCGCGTAGGACAGGGCCTGACGCACACGCACATCTTTCAGGAATTCCGGCGCATTCTCCGACACGTTGATCGTGTAGTAGTAAGAACATAGACGCGGGAACACCACGGCTTCTTTCGGATGAGACTGCGACAGGGCCGGATATTGCCCGGCCGGGATCTCGGTGCGGTCCAGCTCACCTGCCATATAGCGGGTCAGGGCCACGTTTTCATCATTGATCACCAGGGCAACAGTCTTGTCGATGATGGTGTTTTCATTGTCCCAATACATCTCGTTGCGCTCACGCACCGAGCGTTCATTGGCGACATGTTCGGTCAGCTTGTAAGCACCGTTCACCACGATATTTTCCGGCTTGATCCAGTCGGCACCGTGTTTCTCGATTGCCCATTTCGGCGCCGGGAAGGTCGAGGTGTGGGTGGTGGTCAGCGCGAAATAGGGCAGCGAGCTTTCCAGCGTCACTTCCAGCGTGTGGTCGTCAATCGCCTTCACGCCCAGATCTTCCAGCGGCGCCTCACCTGCCATCACGGGGCCCGCATTTTTCAGGTTCATCACCTCGACATACCACTGGTACTCGGACGCGGTGGCCGGGTCAGCCAGACGGCGCCAGGCATAGACGAAATCACCGGCAGTGACCGGGGTGCCATCAGACCATTTGGCATTGTCACGCAGGGTAAAGGTGTAAACGGTCTTGTCTTCGTTTGTGGTGAACCCCGTGGCCACACCGGGCACCAGGTTGCCATCTTTGTCCTGATTATAAAGGCCTTCGAACAGATCGCGCACGATCTCGGACCCGGTCACGTCTTCCACGATCTGCGGATCAACCGAGGTATGCTCGTCCAGAACGCGATAGGTGAAGGTCTGGTCATCAGCCAGCTTCTCGCCGGTCACCGGATGGGTGCCTGCAGCCAATGCCGGGCTGGCCAGCGCAAAGGCCGAGCCAAGCAGTGCAGCTTTGATGGTAAAGGTCATGTGGTGTCTCCCAATATCAGTTTCGATGCAGCTCGTGGTCGGTGTTGCACAGGGCGTCTTGCACCGGTTGCGCCTTCCTCCCGCCACCCGAGATACGCGTCTCGGAAGAACATGCAGATGGGGCATCCTAAGCGGACAATGTTATCGGAAACAACTCTTTCCCGAACGACAAGCTATCTGCCATCTTGTTCGGTCAATTCGCGCGAATTGCTCCATGATCCAAGTCAAACTGACGCCTGGTTCGGCACAACTATCTGCCTTGATCGTGATATTTTTTACCATTCGGTAAATCTTGCCATTTCCAATCCCCCATGTCACCCTTGGCGCGCAGGATTTTCGGCGGGATTTTCGGCAGGATTTCCCCGGATCTCCGCCCCGCAGGAACCACAACACCACAGATGACACCGACAGGTCACACAAAGGGATCAACCGTGCTTAGTGAACAACGGAACGACCAAAGGGGGGGCCATTCCGTGCCCCAGGGTCAGGCGCCAGCTCAGCTGCCCCAAATCGCCGACATTCGAAACCCGGGAATTCCCCTGGACATGGACTGGGTGCGCGGCGCCCAGGCCAACACTTCGGCCATTGAGCGTCGCTGCGCCACCTTGCCCGCACGGCGGTCGGTGAAAAAGGACCATCAGGCCGCATGGCTTTTGAAGGCGATCAGCATGATCGACCTGACCACATTATCGGGGGATGACACCCCCGGACGCGTGCGACGCCTGGTGGCAAAAGCAGTTCAGCCCGTGCGCCCGGATCTGTTGCAAGCCCTTGATATGGAAGGGCTGACCACCGGTGCCGTCTGTGTCTATCACGACATGATCGAACCGGCTGTGGCGACGCTCGACCAGCTGGGTGCCACCTTGCCGATCGCCGCGGTATCCACCGGCTTTCCTGCAGGCCTGTCCCCGTTCCATCTGCGTCTGGAAGAGATCCGCGAAAGCGTGCGCGCAGGTGCAACCGAGATCGACATCGTGATCTCGCGCAGGCATGTTCTGACCGGCGACTGGCAAGCCTTGTATGACGAAATGAAGGCCTTCCGCGACGCTTGCGGCGAGGCCCATGTGAAAGCCATTCTCGCAACCGGAGAGCTGGGGTCCCTGCGCAATGTCGCCCGCGCCTCCCTCGTGTGCATGATGGCCGGGGCCGACTTCATCAAGACCTCCACCGGCAAGGAAAGCGTGAACGCCACCCTGCCCGTCTCTCTGGTGATGATTCGCGCGATCCGGGACTATTATGATCGCACCGGATATCGTGTCGGATACAAACCTGCGGGCGGGATTTCCAAGGCCAAGGACGCGATCACCTATCTCGCGCTGATCAAGGAAGAACTGGGCGACGCGTGGCTTACCCCACATCTGTTCCGCTTCGGGGCCTCCTCTCTGCTGGGCGACATCGAACGCCAGCTTGAACACCATCTGACCGGCCACTACTCCGCCGGATATCGTCATCCGATTGGATAAGATCATGACAGTGAAAGAAATTTTCGAAACCATGGACTATGGCCTCGCCCCTGAAAGCGCCAAGGAAGCCCACAGCTGGATCGCGGAAAACGCCCCCTTTGGCCTCTATATCAACGGCAAGATGACCACCGCTGGCAACAGCTTTGCCTCCAACAACCCTGCCAATGGCGAAGAACTGGCGCAGATCACCCAGGCCAGCGCCGATGACGTGGACGCAGCCGTCACCGCCGCGCGCAAAGCACAAGCGAAATGGGCTGCCCTGCCCGGCCATGCCCGCGCCAAATACCTCTACGCGCTGGCGCGCCTTGTGCAAAAACATGCGCGGTTATTTGCCGTTCTGGAAACGCTCGACAATGGCAAACCGATCCGGGAATCACGGGATGTCGATATCCCGCTCGTCGCGCGCCATTTCTATTACCACGCGGGCATGGCGCAGCTGCAGGATGCCGAACTGCCCGACCGCGAGGCCCTTGGCGTCTGCGGTCAGATCATTCCGTGGAACTTCCCGCTTTTGATGCTGGCCTGGAAAGTGGCCCCGGCAATTGCGATGGGCAACACGGTGGTGTTGAAACCTGCCGAATACACCTCGCTGACCGCGCTCCTCTTTGCGCAGATCTGTGATGAGGCCGGCCTGCCCAAAGGGGTTGTGAACATCGTGACCGGTGACGGGCGCGTGGGTGAAGCCATCACCAGCCACGACGGCATCGACAAAATCGCCTTCACCGGCTCCACCGATGTCGGCCGCGTGATCCGCCGCGCCACCGCAGGCAGCGGCAAGTCGCTCACGCTCGAACTGGGGGGCAAATCACCTTACATCGTGTTTGACGACACCGACATTGATTCAGCAGTCGAGGGGCTGGTCGATGCGATCTGGTTCAACCAGGGCCAGGTCTGCTGTGCAGGCTCGCGCCTGTTGGTGCAGGAAGGCATTGCGGACAGGTTCTATACCAAGCTCAAGGCACGCATGGCCAAGCTCCGCGTGGGCGACCCGATGGACAAGAGCATCGATGTGGGGGCCGTGGTCGATCCGGTGCAGCTGCAGACAGTGACCACGCTGGTAGAGGCCGGCAAGCACGAGGGCGAGGTCTACCACGCCCCCTGTGATCTGCCCGCAAATGGCTGTTATTACCCGCCCACGCTGATCACCGGCATGTCACCCGCCGCAACCCTGATGCAGGAAGAAATCTTCGGTCCGGTTCTGGTCGCCACCACCTTCCGCACCCCCGCCGAAGCGGTGGACGTGGCAAACAACACCCGCTATGGCCTCGCGGCCACCGTCTGGACCGAAAACGTGAACCTTGCCCTGGACATTGCACCAAAACTGGTCGCCGGTGTGGTCTGGGTCAATGGCACCAATATGTTCGACGCAGCCGCCGGTTTCGGCGGTGTGCGCGAAAGCGGGTTTGGGCGCGAAGGTGGTTGGGAAGGGCTGTTGGCCTATACCAAGCCCAAAGGCACCACCACGGCGCTGAAACCCATTGCCGCCGAGACGGCGCCAAAAGACGCGAAGGTAGACACGCTGGACCGCACCGCAAAATTCTATGTGGGCGGCAAACAGACCCGCCCGGATGGCGGATATTCCCAAGCTGTCTGGTCACCCAAAGGCACGCTTCTGGGCCATGTGGGGATCGCCAACCGCAAGGACGTGCGCAACGCCGTCGAGGCCGCCCATGCGGCCAAGGGCTGGGCCAAATCCACCGCCCATCTGCGCGCCCAGATCCTTTACTATATCGGCGAAAACCTCTCGGCCCGTGCCGAAGAATTCGCGGCCAGGATCGACGCCATGACAGGTGGGAAATCCGGCGCAAAAGAAGTAGAGGCCGCGGTGAGCCGCCTCTTCACCTATGCTGCCTGGGCCGACAAGTATGACGGGGCCGCCAAGCCGGTGCCAATGCGGGGCGTGGCCCTGGCCATGCACGAACCCGTTGGCGTGATCGGTGGCTTCTGCCCGGACGAAACCCCGCTGCTGGGGCTCGTCTCTCTGATGGCCCCGGCCATTGCCATGGGCAACCGCGTGGTTCTGGTGGCATCCGAACCCTACCCGCTTGCCGCCACCGATTTCTATCAGGTGCTGGAGACCTCCGACCTGCCCGCAGGGGTGGTGAATATCCTGACCGGGTCCCATGCCGACCTCGCCGCCCCGATGGCGGGTCACCTGAACCTCGATGCGGTCTGGGCCCAATCCGGCGTGGATATCTCGGCCATCGTCGAGATGGAAAGCGCGGGCAACCTGAAACGGACCTGGGTCAACAACGCCCGCGCCCGTGACTGGATGCAGGCCGAGGGCAAAGAGTTCCTCACCCATGCGACCGAGGTCAAAACCATCTGGGTGCCCTACGGGGAGTGATAGGAGGGCGACACGTCCGCCCCTTTCTTCTTGGAAAAAATACTCTCGCCGAAGGCAAAAACCAAAAGCCCCGCAAGCGCGGGGCTTTTTCCTTTGCGTCCAGCAAAAGGATCACTTCCGGCCAAACCAGCGCCGCACCCGTCCACGCGCCTCATCCGCCTTGTCATCAATCAGATCCCATGTCTCTGAAACATCCTCCAGCGCGGGATCAATCGAGCGCTGGCGAAACTGTCGCCATAGCGCCCGCAGAAACAGCCACGCAATGATCAGGAACGAGAAGAAAAAGATGTTGAACCAGGGAATGATCCGCACATCCGGCCCGTCGATCGGCTCCAGCCCCACCGCATTCGGATAGATCGAGAAGAACCGGTTGCGCCAGCCATAATGGGTCATGATCGCCCAGTTCGCCCCATCCGCTTTCTGCGCAATGGCCGAGGCCTGCGCCTGCAGGTCCGAGCTGTCAAACTTGAAATAAGGCGGCCAGATCCAGCCCGTATCCTCGTTGCGATACACCATCACCTTTTCCGCCTCGCGCGGAATGAACCCCATCAGAAAGGTCTTGCGCTTGACGGTGTTGATCAACCGGATGTCCCGCGTGACCAGCTCATTTGTGCCGCTGTCTGATTGCGCAAAAAACGGCCGGTTGACCGAGGAGAAATCCATCCGGATGATCTCGGTTCCGGTCACCCGCACCACGTCATGCTGCGGCAGCACATACCAGAAAAGCAGGCCAAGCATGACCAGCACAACAGTTCGAAACACACGTTTCACGTTCTCCATCGGATCCCTCAATTCGAGTTGCGCACAACAAGCGCGATAATGACCAGCACGGTCGGAATGATATAGACCAGCCCGATCAGTTTGGGTCGGAATGAGCTGTGATAGGCGGCCATCCCGGCATCCAGAAACCCCTGCCGCTCCGGGCTGTCCGCATCATCGGGATACCCCTCGGCCCATTCGTTTTCCAGCCTCTCCAACCGAACGGAACGGGAATAGAGTGAGATCAGCCAATAGATCACGGTCAGGCCAAGATAGCCGAATATGATAAAGCGCAGAAATCCCATTATCTCCTCCCGCCTTTGCCGATGCTTCCCCAGGGACCAACCCGGTCGATCCGCCTGTCCACCCCCGCAGGTTTCTCTGCCCCGCCAGCTTTTGCACGGCTCCAGGGGTTTTGCGCAGGGCCCCATGGGGTCGGGCGCTCCTCCACCATGCGATCCTCACCGCCAAACAGTCGCTCCCGCGCACCCGCCTTATTGGCCATATAATCACGATGCAGGAACTCTGCCACAAATTCACGCTTTTCGTCGGGCCATGTGGCATAGGCGTCATAGAAGGCCTGCTTGTGACAGATAAAGAGCTGGCGCACATCCAGCGGGGCCAGCTCTGACAACAGCTGGTTGATCAGGTCGCGATCCGGGTGATCCGGGCGGGCCCGCAACGTATAGAAATACGAAGGGTGGCGGCTGTCGATCCGTGGCCATTTTCCCCCGGCTTCAGCCCAGCGCACCATGGCCGCAAGCCCGCGAAACGCCTCTGGCAAGCGGTCGCCCAGCCGGGTGGCCACCCGACGCAGGGCGCGCTCTGACATATCGCCAAGATCCATCCCCGCGCTGGTCGCCGCATCCACCAGCATGAACTGCATTTTCTGGTGCAGGATCCGCGCCCCATCCACACCCCGCGCCTTGACCACCGGCTCAACCAGATCATTGTGCTTGAGGAACGAAGCAATGCCGTTCACATCGGTCAGATCATAAACCCGGTCAATCATGGCCCCTTTCAGGGCCGCGCGATCCCCCGCCGTGATGATCGCGGGCGTCTGGGTGTCACGAAACACATAGACCCCGCCAAAATGGCTGGTCCAGAAATTGCCCTGCTCATATATGGGCGCGCCCAGATCCAGCGGCACGCGGGTCACGTCGCCAGTTTCGCGGGCCAGCTCAATCATCTCGTCAATCAGCTGATCATCATACCACGCGCCCTCAGCCGTCTGGAAATGATCAATCTTTTCAGCGAGTTTGCGCGCATTGGCCACATGGCTTTGCGTCGTATCCGCATTGATGGAAATCTTGCGGATCGCCAGCAGGTCGCGCATGTCCCCCACCGTATAAACCGAATTGTCGAGCTCCCCCGCCACCGCATCATGGGCGGTAAGCGCAAAGAGCTTGGCCTCATTTTCCGCCATGAACTGTTTCAAAATCCCCCGCGAGGTGGAGAAAGACGCATTGAGAAGCGGCGCCTTTTTCTGATCCACAGTGAGGATGATGAACTGCCGATTGCAGCCGCCCGGGTTGAGGTAAGCATCGTCCTGGAACGCCTCGCCCACCTCGGGCGAGAACCCGGAAATGTCGATGTGAAACTCAGTCAGATCGGTGCTGCGCCCGGTGAGCTTCAAAAGCGCCCGATTGTAGCGCGCAATCAACGCCGGGCTGTCCACCCGGATCAGATTGCCAAACATCAGGCCAAGGTTGATGAGGCGTTTCATCTCCCTCTCCTAGGCGACGGAGCATAGTCGCGCCTTAGAAGTAACGACATCGCTGAAGGCGGACGATTTCCTGAACCTTTGATTTTGGCAGCGATCATTTTTCCTTCTTCACGAAATTCCGCAAGACGATCTTGAACGCGCCCAATTTGACCTACGTTTAAGTTCACACGCAGAATTGTTCCGGGAAAGGAAGTCACGAAATTATTCTTCGTTTTAGGCGTCATACAAATCGCACTATTTCCGCTACAAATAACAAAGTTTCCACCATTCCGCGCAAGTCGATTTGTCATATACAGCCCATAGCCAGAGTTGAACCAATTTGAAGACCGCCTTGGTTCATGTGTTCGCCCCGAAACACTTGGAAGAAGTGCGCACTCCAGCGCATCTTTATCTTTTTCAAAGCGAAAATTCGGATTTCGCCCAAGCCCTTTTCGGACACCAATCCCAAAATCACATGCCGCAAATTCTACTTTGTTGCTTGTGGGCCAATATTGAGCACAATAGTAGATACTCGAGGTGTCACCATGCTCAAAGCTATTCCTAAAAACTTCGCGCAGAGAATATCCCAGAACATCGTAGAGATCTTGGTTTTCGTATTGATCGTGCGCTAGAACCAGTGCGATGCGATCAACCGAGCGCTGCAAAAGATCCTGCATTTCTTCGAACTCGTCGATGGGCTTTTCGACTAGGTCTTTTTCCTCCAGTTGAGTTATTGGAAGATAGCGAGAGTTGCCCGAGGCTTGCCCCATCATTTTTCCATGATCGAAGCCACACAAATCATAAAAGCCCATATGAGAAAGATATGGTAAGCTATCCCAATTATTAAATATAACCTGCAAATTTGGACACTTGTCTTTTAAATACTTGATCTTAGCGCCCAACAGCAACATAGCGAACGGGCCACAAAACACCTTATGTGGCATATCGATGATCAACCGATCATGTTGCGTGTAATAATCCAACTCCCTAGCAAAACTGAATAAGGTTGCCAAATCTGTCTTAGTTGGAAAGCTAATTCTGGCGTTAGGCATCTTTACTCACCTCAAAATTCTTGTTCTGCAGATACCGCCGTTTCGCCTCTTCCTGGCGACCAAAGTCGCGCACCATGTTTTCAATCGCCACCTCGTCGGATTTATCGGCGTAGCGAAACTCGCTGTCGGCGTAGCGGTTGATCTCCTGAATGACCATCTCCGTGGTGATCGGCACGCGCAGCTCGGCAATCATCGCCTTCTTCTCATCGTAGGGTTTGAACAGGAACATGTCAGGGTTTTCCATCCACTCATCCGGCAGTTCAAAATCCATCGCGCGCACCTTCACCGCGTCGGTAATGTTCTTGATCGCACGGCCGGTAAAGCGGGCATCCGCCTCCTGAATGGCCTTGAGATACGTACCCATCTTGGCAATGGTGTCCAGCTCACCAATCTGCCCATGCACCCGGTCAAACACGTTCAGCAAACCGGCCTCTTTCGGTCGGTTATGCGCGTCAAAACTCGCCGCCACCGCGCGTTTGATCTCTTGCGCCGCAAAGGCCTCATGCTCACCCAGCGGGATCGAGTGGTTCTTGCCCATCAGAAGGTTGAGGATGTCGATATAATCCTCACGCGTCTGCGGCCCGTCCACCAGAAACCGCGCTCCCGCCCGCTGGCGCAAAGCGTCATCCACATTCTCGGGATAGTTCGAAAACATGCCAAAGGTGCAATTGCCGCGCACCACGGTGTTGGCGCCGGCAAAGGCCTCCATGAACACGGCGGTCACTTCCTGCTGCCCCGCTGACGACTGCCGGTCGCCGCGCTTGCCCGCAATCTGGTCAATGTCATCAATCGTGCCAAAGCCAATCACCTGTGGATCGAGCACATTCTGGATAAACGCCTTGGCATTCTGCCCCGACTTGCCCTGATAGCTGTCGATATTGTCGATGCCGAAATTCTGATAGCGGAACGGATAGCCCGCCACCTGGCAATACTCGTTCACCAGCCCCGCCATCATCTGGATCAGAGTGGTCTTACCCGTCCCCGGCGCACCATCGCCCATGAAGGTGAAGATGAACCCGCCCAGTTCGGCAAAGGGGTTCAGTTTTCGCTCGAAATCATAAGCCATCAGCATTTTCGATAGCTTCATTGCCTGATACTTGGCGATATGGTTGCCCACCACCTCGTTCGGTTTCTTGAACGCCATGGTCAGCCGGCTGCCCTTGGCCGCACGCGCAGGCGTGAAGCCGGAAATCGTCAGGTCATCCGCCTCAACCCGGTAATTCACCCCCGTAAACGCCGCCAGTTGCCCAGCGTTTTGCGCCCTCAACGCGACCTTTTCCATCAGCTGCTCGGCAAAGGCCAGAACGGTGGCAACCAGCTTTTCGTCACTGTCTGAAAAGGCCGCCAGATCCTGATCCAACTCCCACAGCGCACCATTCAGCGCAAGCGGAGCATTGTCGGTCAGCACCTCATCAACCGCACCGATTTCAACCGAAACCTCCGACCCGTGCGGCGCCAACAAAAACGCCGTGGCATTGGCAAAGACATGTAATACAGCAAGGCTCTCCGCGGCCAAAAGCTCGGCAAACGCCGCCTTCTTGTCCGCCCCCAACGCGCCCTGCAGATTGGCCCGTTTCAACGCGGCCAGCTCCGTCACCTCGGCAAACCCTTCCCCCACTGCCAGAGCAATCGCAATCGCCCGGCGCAAGGCATGCAACACCGTCGCCTGCTTCGGGGACACCAACGGGTCGTCCCCGTCCGCGCCCTCGATCCGCGCCACCAGATGCACCCCTTCAGGCCGCGCCGTCGATCGCGTCACCAAACCCGGCGTGGTGGATCGAAACCGCCGCCTTGTGCCAATCCCACTTGACCGCTCTGGCGCCGATGGCAGCTCTTTCGGCCGGGCAATGCGCGGCGTGTGATCAAGCCCCTCCAGCAGCCCGGCAGCTGCGGCGTAATGCGCCCGGATTTCTTCCTCGCGAAGCTCCATCAGATCAGCTGGCATCGACATAACTCTCTCCTCTCACTCCCCCTCTTCTTGGCAGAAATACTCCGGGGGTCTGGGGGCAGCGCCCCCAGCTTGATCAATCATCGGTAACTCAGAACCTGCCCACCCGGACGCACCACAAATTTCCGCACATCGCGAAAGCCCGGCGGGTTCTTTTCAGCAAGCACCTGAAAGGGGCGCTCCGGCAGAATAATCGCGCGTTCCATCCGGGTGGCCCCAAGGTCGGCCCCGCGTCCGACAAAGGGGTCAAGCTGAAACACCTCACGCTCCACGGTGCCGAACCAGCCCGACCGCTCTTCTTTCACCTCCCGGCTTTCCAACTCTTCCAGCGTCCAGGCCAGCGCCCAATCTTCGCCGGGTGGCGATTTTGCCTCGTCCAACACCTCACGCAGCGGGCCAATTTGGCGCGTGAACGTATGGCTGTACATCGGGCCAATATGAAACCGCCGCAGCCGTTTCGGGTGCAGGTTGTCAAAGTCGCGGTCAAACCCGGTGGCGATTGTCACCAGCTTCAGCCCCGCCATCGACTGCGCCATCAGATGCGCCCCCACCTGCGGCCAGCGTTCATCATCCTTGGGCAGCGCATATTTACCAGTGTCCTCGACCTCCATCAGATAGATGGTCGGCAGGTTCACCTCACTGTCATAGACCGCCCAATGCAGCAAATAATGACGCCGGGTGTGTCGCCCCTCACCTTCATTGCGACGCCAGATCACATCCGGGTGCATCTGCGGCCAGAAAAGCTGCCCCTTGGCCAGTTCTTCGTAATAAAGCCGCTGAGACAGGCTGTATTGCAGCTTAACGGGCTTGGTCAGCTCACCCACAATCTGGCTCACCATTTCGGATTTCAGTTTGTCGGTGGAGGGCAATCCCGCCAGATGCCCGGATGCCTGCGCCGCATCCGCCGCCATCTGCATGAGTTCCGCCGCGACCGGAAACCCGCTTTCAACCCGATCAAAGGTAAGCGCCTGCGCGGTTAGACCATTGGCCCCGCCCGAGAAATGATATTTGTTTGCCAGTGCCTTAAAGGTGAAACCCAGCTTGACGAGATATTCCGCCAAGACCTGAACCTCATCCCGCCCCATCCGCCCCTCGGCTTCCATCTGCCCTGCAACACGCGCAAGGTGACCGGTAATGGCGTCGAACTTGGCAAAGTAACGCCGGGTGATCGCCGTGTCGGTCAGTTCCGCATGGTCCCGCGGCGCAAAGCCAGCACTGGCCCGTTCGGTGGATTTGATTTCGTCAATCACGGATCACCTTTGCGTCTGAGGCCACCAACTTACTTCGAATTTTATGTGCAAATGATCCTTCCCCACCACTCAGCATCCAAGTTGTATCACTAAGCAAACCTTGATGTATGGCGTCCCTTAAACGCTTGAGAGGAGGCAACGGCAACAACAAAGAAACGAAACGAAAATAGTGCCAGAATATCCAAATACATATTGGGAACCAGATCGTGAACATTAACCAAAACGAAAATGCTGTTCCAACGGGCATAACAACCACGGAATAGAATAGAAGCCCTATCAGTTCCCAATTTATTGCAGTCTCGCTAACAAAGCTGACACTGACTAAAACTGCGGAAACAAGAAAGAATAGTACAAGCAACGACAAAAGCGCCAAGAAGAGTATTCGCCAAGTCGCTTTTGTCTGCTCTTTGCGCTTATTGCCCATACGCATTCTTGTCATGTTTCTCGACAATCGCCGCAAACCGGCGGGCAAAGCGCTCATCCGCCTTGGCCTTGGCTTCCAGCACCTCACGGGCAAAGACCATCTGATCTTCGTGGGCTTCCATCATGTCGGCCATACGCTGGTTCGTGGCCGTGCCTATCGCCGCCATCGCAGCCTGCGCTTCCTTGTCGGTTTCAACGCCAATTTCGTTGATCCTGTGCGCAATGTCCTGCTGCTGCGCGGTTTTCAGCGATTTGGTCAGCGCATCGTAAAGCACCACCCGCTGCTTGGTGTCTGTCTGCAGCTTGTTGATCAGCACCATCTGCGTGGCCGCCTGGTTTTGCAGAGAGTCGACCCAGGTCTTGCCCTTCTCGATATAACGCTCCAGCGTCTGCGACTTCGCCAGCTTCACCTGCTCGTCCTGAACCAAGGCATTGTATTGCTTGTTCAAATCGGCAAGTTCGGTTTCCAGAGCGGTGCGCGCGGCGGCGTCGACCTCATTGGCGATCTTGTTTTCCAGTTCGATGATTTTCGGATCCATACCGAGGATCTCAGCGCGCACGGTTTCCAGTTCCCCCACCGTGAATTCGCGCTCATCCAGCGTCTCGGTCAGGTTGCCTTCCACCTTACCCTTCTGCTCATTGAGCACATTCAGCTGCCCTTCCAGCAGGCGCACAATCGTGTCGGACTGGCCAATCAGCTCCTGCAGCTTGTCATCAATAGAGGCCGAGCGCAGACGTTCCTGCCGCATCGCCTCGGATTTTCCCTTGGCGAAAATCCCGATAAAACCTTCCCAGGCCGTCTTGGATCTAAGCTGTTCAAATTCCGAGCTAAATCCGGCGGTCACATCATCCAGCCCCATGATCAGCTCAGCAATATTCGCATTCATTGCCTCGGTATGCGCATGCACGTCATCCAGCGTCGCGTTCTCGATATCAATCGACACGTCCTCACCCGATTTCATCTTGGCGCGCGCGGCTTCGATCCGCGTGGTCAGCTCGGAAATCTTCGATTGCGCCTCAGCCACTTGTGCCTGGCTTTCCTTGAGCTGCGTTTCAAATTTGGACATGTGCCCTCCCGTCAATCTTTCCCATCTGTCGCCCCTTTTAAAATTGCATGGGGCGAAAGTTAATCAGCATAACATTCAGTTGGGTCGAGTGTAGCGCGATTTCAAGATCGGACCTAGGCAAAACGCACATCTTTAGGGGGAAATTCCGGCGTTCCGCCCCCCGCGTGCAACCCGTCCTCAATCCGTGCAAAACCATTGTGTGCCCCGAAGATCCCCCCTAACGTCTTGTCATGACCAACACCGCTGACACTCCGCTTTTGCAAGAAATCTCAGCCCGTCGGGAAGAGCTGATTTCCCTGACCCAGGACCTGATCCGCATCCCGACCCTGAACCCTCCCGGGCGCGATTATCGCCGTATTTGCAGTTACTTGGCGGAAAGGCTGGGCAAGCGGGGCTTCAAGATCGAGATGATCCGGGCGCAAGGCGCCCCCGGTGACAGCACCGCCTATCCGCGCTGGAATGTGATTGCCCGACACGAGGGGGGGGCACCCGGAGACTGCGTTCATTTCAACTCACATCACGACGTGGTTGAGGTGGGGCATGGCTGGACCAAAGACCCGTTTGGCGGTGCGCTCGAAAACGGACGGATCTATGGCCGCGGCGCCTGCGATATGAAGGGCGGATTGGCGGCCTCCATCATCGCGGCAGAGGTGTTTGTCGACCTGTACCCGGACCACGCGGGCGCCGTCGAAATCTCGGCCACGGCGGATGAGGAAAGCGGCGGCTATGGCGGGGTCGCGCACCTGGCCGAACAGGGCTATTTCGACCCCGATCGGGTCCAGCATGTGATCATCCCGGAACCCCTGAACAAGGACCGGATCTGCCTGGGCCATCGCGGTGTCTGGTGGGCCGAGATTGAAACCAAAGGCCGCATTGCCCATGGCTCAATGCCTTTCTTAGGGGACAGCGCAATCCGCCATATGGGCGCGGTGCTGGAAGAGATGGAACGCCACCTCTTTCCGCTGTTGGCCAGCAAACGCACCGACATGCCAGTGGTGCCCGAAGGGGCAAAGCAATCCACATTGAACATCAATTCAATTCATGGGGGCGAACCGGAACAAAACCCGGATTTCACTGGATTTCCAGCACCTTGCGTGGCCGACCGCTGCCGCATCGTGATTGATCGCCGCTTCCTGATCGAAGAGGATATCACTGAGGTAAAAGCCGAAATCCACCGGATGCTCGACAAGATCAAAGCGGAACGGCCCGCGTTTGAATACACGCTCACCGACATGCATGAGGTGATCCCGACCATGACCGATCAGGACGCGCCGGTGGTCAAATCCACCGCCGCCGCGATCGAAAAAGTGCTGGGGCAGCACCCCGCCTATGTGGTCAGCCCCGGCACCTATGATCAGAAACATATCGACCGCATCGGCCGGCTGAAAAACTGCATCGCCTACGGGCCGGGGATCCTCGATCTGGCACACCAGCCGGATGAATGGGTGGGGGTCGATGACATGGTGGACAGTGCGGGCGTCATGGCCCTCGTGCTCGCGGAGCTGCTGTTGTGAAAGTTTAAAGTTTTCACCCTCGGAAAATCGAAAATTTAAACTTTCACGCGCCCGAAAAGTAAAAGTTTAAAGTTTTACAGCCCACAAATCCTGCGCTCACGCCGCCAAGATCCGCCACTCTCCGGCTTCATTTTTTCTGGTCAAAAATATCCCGGGGTGAGCGAGCTTGCCTCGCGAGGGGCAGAGCCCCTCATCGCGACGCGCAGCGGCGCAACCCATAATGTCCGAGCAACGCGAGGCCATTAGAAGCACCGGGTCGCAGGCGAGGCCCCGGCCCCGCCGATCCCATCACACCGCGATGTTATCAATCAGCCGAACATCCCCCAGCATCGCCGCCGCCAGCAGGCGGGTGGGACGGCTGAGGTCGGTGACCGGCGTCAGCGTTTCGGCATCACGCAGTTCCAGATATTCCACCGCGCTGTAGCCCGCATTTTCGATCTGCTGCTTTGCGCTGTCCAGCACCACGCGGATCTCGGCCCCGTTGCGAATCGCTTGCGCCGCCCGGTCCATCTCGCGCTTCATCGCCGGGGCAATCGCGCGCTCCTCGGGGGTGAGCCGCACATTGCGCGACGACATGGCCAGCCCATCCTCTTCGCGCACCGTCGGACAGCCCACCACCTCGGTTTCGATATCCAGATCCTGCGACAGGCGGGTGACCAGAAGAAGCTGTTGATAATCCTTCTGCCCGAAATAGGCGACATCCGCACGCGATTGCAAAAACAGTTTTGACACCACGGTTGCCACACCGTCGAAATGGCCGGGGCGATGGGCGCCTTCCAGA
Source organism: Aliiroseovarius crassostreae (assembly GCF_001307765.1). Classification (GTDB taxonomy): domain Bacteria; phylum Pseudomonadota; class Alphaproteobacteria; order Rhodobacterales; family Rhodobacteraceae; genus Aliiroseovarius; species Aliiroseovarius crassostreae. The sequence continues at coordinate 389,935 of NZ_LKBA01000004.1, read as the reverse complement.
TCTTCGGTCAGGCCGGAAACCCGCACATTGGTCGCAAACCCGTCAGGGTAGATCTGGTCAGGCGTGGGCACATAAAGCGCGTCGATCCCATAAGGGGCAAGCTTGGCCGCGTCTTCCATTTCGGTGCGCGGATATTTGTCCAGATCATCGGGATTGTTGAACTGTTTCGGGTTTACAAAGATCGTCACGATCACCCGGTCTGCGCCTTTTTTGGCAGCTTCAACCAGCGACAGATGCCCTGCATGAAGCGCGCCCATGGTCGGCACCACCGCCACTTTTTCTCCGGCAAAAATCCACTTGCGACGCAGGGCGCGCAGCTCATCCTTGCGGCGCAGCAAGGGTACACCAGCGATCATATCAGCGTTCATTTCTGCGGCACCTCGTCAGCAAAGACATGTTCCGGCGCGGGGAAGATCCGCGCGCGCACTTCGGCGGCGTATGCCTTGATCGCCTCTTCCCCGTCAACGCCCAAAGTGCCGAAACGTTTGACGAATTTGGGTTTGAAGGCGGTGAACAGCCCCAGCATGTCGTCCACGACAAGCACCTGCCCGTCGCACCCGGCAGAGGCGCCGATACCGATGGTCGGGATCGACAGCGCCTCCGTGATCTCATCCGACAGGCCCTTTGGGGTCTTTTCCAGCACCACGGAAAAGGCGCCGGCCTTTTCCACCGCGCGCGCATCCGCCATGACGCGGTCACGGTCTTCGCCGCGGCCCTGCACCTTGTAGCCACCCAGCGTATTGATCGCCTGCGGTGTGAGGCCGATATGGGCCATCACCGGAATGGACCGCGAGGTGAGAAAGGCAATGGTTTCGGCCATGGTCACGCCCCCCTCGAGCTTCACCGCATCCGCGCCGGTTTCGCGCATGATCGTTGCTGCATTGCGAAACGCCTGTTCGGGGCTTTCTTCGTAAGACCCAAACGGCATGTCGATCACCAGCATCGGGCGGGTGAGCCCCCGGCGCACGGCGGCGCCATGCAGGCACATCATCTCCATCGTGACACCCAGCGTATCAGGCAACCCGTGCAGCACCATGCCCAGGCTGTCCCCAACCAAAACCACATCCACATGGTCGTTCATCATCTGCGCCATCGGCGTGGTGTAAGCCGTCAGAGTGACAATGGGCGCACCACCTTTCATGGCGCGAATGTCAGACGGCGTCAGGGCCGTTTGGTGGCTGCTGGCGGACATATATCCCCTCCCCGGAACAAGACACGCGGGGTCATCGCCCCACATTCGGCGCAATATACATGCTGCATCGCAGAAAATCAAAGGTCTGGTTTGCGCACAGCTCCCCCTTGCCATGCCCCCACCCCTTCGCGTTTCATGGGGGCAACAGTGACAGTCCACAAAGGAGGACAGCCATGAGTTTTCGCAAATCCACCCTTTTCGCCGCCCCTTGCGTTTTGGCCCTGATGGCGGGCACGGCGCTTGCGGGCAATGACACGATCAGTCTCGGCATGGTGCTCGAGCCCCCCAACCTCGACCCGACCAGCGGTGCGGCCGCGGCCATTGACGAGGTGGTCTATGCCAATCTGTTCGAAGGGCTGACACGGTTTGGCCCGGATGGGTCGGTGCGCCCCGGCCTGGCCGAAAGCTGGGAGGTGAGCGAAGACGGCATGGTCTATACGTTCAAACTCCGGCCCGATGTGCGCTTTCACGATGGCAGTGAGATGAACGCGGATGACGTGGTTTTCACACTGGATCGTGCCCGCGCCGAAGACAGCACCAACGCGCAGAAGGCCCTGTTTGCCGGTATTGAAAGCGTGGCGGCGCTGGATCCGCTGACGGTTCAGGTGACGCTGGCCAAACCCAATGGCAACTTTCCCTTCAACATGGCCTGGGGGGATGCGGTGATCGTCGCGCCGGAAAGCATCGGGCAGGCCGCCACCCACCCGGTCGGCACCGGCCCGTTCACCTTTGGCAACTGGGCCAAGGGCGATCACGTGACGCTTGAACGCAACCCGGATTACTGGGGCACGCAACCCGCGCTGGCCAAAGCCACGTTCAAATTCATCTCGGACCCGAACGCCGCCTTCGCCGCGATGATGGCAGGGGATGTGGACGCGTTTCCCAACTTCCCGGCCCCGGAAACACTCGCACAGTTCGAGGCAGACCCACGGTTCACCGTGATCGTCGGGTCAACCGAGGGCGAGACGATCCTGTCGACCAACAACAAGGCGCCCCTGCTGGATGACATCCGCATCCGCAAGGCCATTGCCCATGCCATCAACCGGCAAGACATCATCGACGGCGCGATGTTCGGCTATGGCACCCCGATCGGAACCCACTACGCCCCGCATCAACCCGCCTATGTGGACCTGACCGCGAACTCATCCTTCGACCCGGACCTGTCCAGGCAATTGCTGGCCGAAGCAGCCCCCGACGGGGTGAAACTGCGCCTGATGCTGCCCCCGCCGACCTATGCACGGCGCGGTGGCGAAATCATCGCCGCCCAGCTGCGCGCGGTGGGGATCGAAACCGAGATCACCAATCTCGAATGGGCGCAATGGATCGAACAGGTGTTCAAGGGCAAGGATTTCGACCTGACCATCGTCAGCCATACCGAACCCGCCGATATCGGCATCTATGCGCGGCCGGACTATTACTTCCAGTATGATCGCCCGGAGTTCCAGGAGCTGAACGCCAAACTCGACCTGACCTCAGACCCGGATCAGCGGGCAGGGCTGCTTGCCGAAATGCAACAGATCATCGCCGAGGATTACGTGAACGGATACCTGTTCCAACTGGCCAAAACCGGGGTGGCAAACGCCAAGATCCAGGGCTTGTGGGAAAACGCGCCGACCCAGGCCAATGACCTGACCGGGGTCAGCTGGGCCGAGTGATCGCAGGCCATTTTCAAGCAGACCATATTCAAACTGACGGGGCGGCAAGGGCGGCCCCGTTTTCCATTCTGGCGGACGCTGGGGGCTTTGCCCCCGAAGCGTTTCGGTTTTCACCTGAGACAAGGAAAAACCGAAACGCCGCAAGAGCTATCAATGTCATGGGCGCTTCGGAAGAAACATGTGCCTCAAGTTTCTCCCGAAACGCTTTAGGATATTTTTGGCAAGAGGAAGATGGCAGATACTCTTTTCCTCTTGCCGAAAATATCCCGGGGTGAGCGAGCTTGTCTCGCGAGGGGCAGCGCCCCTTTTGCCTGAGCCAGCGGCGCAGCCGGTGGCGAGGCATCAAGCGCACCTCAGGTGCCCCTTCTGGTCGGGCCGAGCGGGGGATGCCGAGATCAGGTGGGCGTGACGCCGGCCTGAGAACTGCGCCGTTTCAGCATCGCTTCGCGCCAGGTGATATAGCTAACCGCGGACATGATCATCGCGGCACCGGCGATCACCCATCCATCCACCGGTTCGTCAAAAAGCGCATATCCCATGATCACCGCCCAGATGATCTGCAGGAATGCCACCGGCTGGGTAACTGACACAGGGGCCTCGGCAAAGGCGCGCGACATGGCATAGTGACCGCCGGTGGCAAAGCCCGCCACCGCCACCAGCCAGGCCAGCTGTATCCCGCTGGGCGTGACCCAGACCATCCAGGCAAAGGGCGCCAGGGCCACGGTCACGGTCAGCGACATCATCGCCACCACCACCGCTGCCGAGGTGATCGACGACAGCCGCTTTGCAATCAGGTAGGACCCTCCCAGTCCGATTGCGGTAAAAATCATCGCAAGATGCCCCGGGCCAAGCTCTCGTACCCCCGGGCGCAGGATCACCAGAACGCCGAGGAAGGCCACCCCCACCGCACTCATCCGTCGCCACGAAACACTCTCCCCCAAGAAGAGGGCCGCCCCCAGCATGACGTAGATCGGGTTGAGGTAGTTCATCGCCGTCACCTCGGCCACGGTGATCTGGGTCATGGCGTAAAACCAGCACAGCACCGCCATCGTATGCACCACCGCCCGCGCCAGAAACAGGGTCCAGCTGCGCCGGTCAAACCGCGTCTGCGCGATGCGCCCCAGCGCGGGGGCCACGAAGATCAGCCCGAACAGAAAGCGCAAAAACGCAGCCTGGGTCGAGGGCAGGCTCTGCCCCACATGTTTCACCATTGCATTCATTGCCACAAACATCAGCCCTGCGGCCAGCATCCACAGGATGCCGGACAGGGCCCTGTTTTGCGGTCGGTTTTGTGCCGTATCGGGGGCGGGGCTGTTGCGCGTCATGGGGGGACATGATCGGATTGCACCCGGCTTGGCAAGGGAAACCCGTGCCGCCCGCCCCGCCGCCACACCATCCCGCGCCCCATCCCGCGCGCCCCGCGCAGTGGTGTGGCAATTTGCGGCCTGCCCCCGGCCGGTCCGGCCGCTATGTTTGCATCACCCCGCGCCGCCTGCGCGCAAAACCTGCCAACAGGAGCCCCCATGCGTCTGATGCCTATCCTCTTTACCGCGTTCACGCTCGCCACATCGCCACTCTGGGCTGAGGGCACCACGGATATCACCGAGCTGCGCAATGATGTCTGTTCGCATTGCCATGGCGCAGAGGGTGAGGCGTCGAGCCGGATGTATCCGCGCCTCGCCGCACAGAACCGCGACTATATCGAGAAACAGCTGCGCAATTTCCGCGACGGCACACGGGAAAGCGACATCATGAACGGCATGGCCGAAAACCTGTCGGACGCGCAGATCACGGCTCTGGCGCAATATTACTCGGCGCAGCCTGGGCTCAAACACCGGGTGCGCTCGTCGAAACAGGCGCTGGAGGCGGTTGGATATTACATTTATCACGAGGGCAATGAGTATACCAAAATCCCGCCCTGCGCCGATTGCCACGGGGAGTTTGCAGCAGGCGATGCCTCCCTGCCGCGTCTGGCCGGCCAGCACCGCTATTACGTGGTGGAACAGCTGATGGCGTTTGAGGATCGGTCGCGCACCAATGACAGTGCGATCATGCACTCGGTGGCCAAGAACCTGACCGAGCTGGAGATCAACGCCGTCGCGCTTTATGTCAGTGGTCTGGTCGAGGAGTGATCCGCCGCCGCGGCGTTTTCGCGGCGCATCTGGTCGAAAAACGGATTGCCTGCGGAGAGCGGGCTTCCTACAACGGACCCGCCGGGGAGGCCCCGGCACACATCATTTTCAGGTGCTGCTGATGCGGCCGACCGCGCAAGGGGTTGGCGACGGAGGCGGAGAATCGGAAAGGCAGTGCAAACCTGCCACGTGCCCAACGCTGTAAGGGGGACTGGCCGCAACGATCCACTGGAGCTCGCTCTGGGAAGGACGCGGTCGGGAGGAACCTGAGTCAGAAGACCGGCCTGAAAATCATACTGCGCCGTGTGGACAACGGGGCAAGGACATCCATCAAGGGGAATGATATGGATATGGCCAACCCACAAACATCTTTTGACAATTGTTTTGACACGGCAGAGCGCGAGGCGCTTTACAAGACCATCTTTACCCGGCGCGATGTGCGCGGACAGTTCCGGCCCGATCCGATCCCGGATGACGTGCTGACCCGCGTGCTGATGGCTGCGCATTACGCGCCCTCGGTGGGGTTCATGCAGCCCTGGAATTTTGTCGTGATCCGTGAGGACGACACCAAGCGCAAGGTCCATGATTTGTTCGAAACCGCCCATGGGGAAGCGGCAGAGATGTTCGAAAGCGCCAACCGCGACACCTATCGCCGGCTGAAACTGGAAGGGATCCTGGAAAGCCCGGTCAATATCTGCATCACCTGCGACAAGGACCGCGCCGGGCCCGTGGTGATCGGGCGCACCCATGAACCGGTCATGGATGTCTATAGCAGCGTCTGCGCGGTGCAGAACCTGTGGCTGGCCGCGCGCGCCGAAGGGCTGGGGCTTGGCTGGGTCAGTATTCTGGACCACACCCGCCTGCGGGAGGTGCTCAACATTCCCGACCGCGTGGTCCCCGTGGCCTATCTGTGCCTTGGCTATGTGTCACATTTCTTTGACCGGCCCGAGCTGCAATCCGCGGGCTGGCGTCCGCGTCTGCCGCTGAAGGAGCTGGTGAATTTCGAGCGTTTCGGGCAAGGGTCGGAAGATCCCGACGCGGTCGCGCTTCTGGATCAGATCAGGCAGACCCAGCACAGGCTTGAAGACGGTGGATATTCAGGGGATTTCGCACAGGCCACCTGTGACGCCTCACCAGCAACCTGACGCTCTGGCTTTGCTCTGAGTGCACGCAACCTGTTGAAGTGGCTGTCTTTTGGCGCCACTTCATGCCTCAGATCAAATACGCACCGCCGGAAGGGATATCCGCGTTTCAGGCGCCAGGAGCCTCTTTGTGCTTCAGGTTTCCCCAAACACTTTGTTGGTTCGGACATGCCCTGGGACCAGCCCTGCCACCAAACAAAAAACCCCGGCCAATGGCCGGGGTTTTCATCTTTGATCTGAGGCGGCTTAGAGCTGCGCCAGCACCTCGTCCGAGGCTTCGAAATTGGTGGTGACGCGCTGCACGTCATCGTCATCTTCAAGCGCATCCACCAGCTTCATCAGCTTCTGCATGCTTTCCAGATCCAGTTCGGTGGTGATGTTCGGCTGCCAGATCAGCTTGGTCGATTCCGACTCGCCCAGCGCGGCTTCCAGCGCGGTGGCCACTTCGTTCAGGTCGGTATCAGCACAGGTGATGCGGTGGTTTTCCTCATCGCTTTCGCAATCCTCGGCCCCGGCTTCAATCGCCGCTTCCATCACGGTGTCAGCATCCCCCACCGAGGCGGGATAGATCACTTCGCCCTTGCGGTCGAACATGAAACCGACCGAGCCGGTTTCGCCCAGGTTGCCGCCGTTTTTCGAAAAGGTCGAGCGCACGGTCGACGCGGTGCGGTTCTTGTTGTCGGTCATCGCCTCAACGATCACCGCCACACCGTTGGGCCCATAGCCTTCATAGCGGATTTCGTCGTAATTCTCGGCCTCGCCACCGATCGCCTTCTTGATCGCGCGGTCGATCACGTCCTTCGGCACCGATTGCGACTTGGCTTCCTTCACCGCCATGCGCAGGCGCGGGTTCTTGTCCGGGTCCGGGTCGCCCATCTTGGCGGCCACGGTGATTTCCTTGGCAAGCTTGGAAAAGAGTTTCGAGCGGGCGGCGTCCTGGCGACCTTTGCGGTGTTGGATATTTGCCCATTTTGAGTGGCCAGCCATGGCGACCTCCGTAATTCATGCATGTCTGTATCAGTTGACGCGTTCATTACCCCATGCGGTGGCCGGGGGGCAAGGGGGGCTTTCGAGCAGGCTCAAGCCCGCTATCGGTGGCCTCGCGATGCTCGGATCAGGGGCTCTGCCCCTCGGACTACGTCCTCACCCCGGGATATTTCTGACAAGAAAAAGAGCCCGAAAAAGAGAGCGGCGCTTTTCTTTTCATCCCCAATATCCTTGCCCGCGGCACAGGATGATCCGGAGGTTTGAGCCAGTTTCGGGCCAGTTGCGAGCCTGGCAATTGCGCGTTGCGGCGGTGTACTCGTCGCCACTCACGCCCGCTCATCCTTGGGGGAGCCCATCACCACATGGGTCACGATCTGCTGCACCTGTGGCAGCGTGCCGAGCTTTTCGGTGTGAAAGAGCTTGTAGCTCGCAAGATCCTCAGTCTCGACCCTGAGCAGATATTCCACAGTGCCGGTGATATTGTGGCACTCGCGCACCTCGTCATACCGGGTCATGGCCCGTTCAAACGCATCCTGTGCTGCCTTGGTATGGGTGTTCAGCCCCACGGTCACATAGGCGGCGAAGCCGTGGCCCATCGCCACCGGGTCCAGCACGGCGCGATAGCCCTTGATCACCCCTGCCCGTTCCAGCTCCTGCACCCGGCGCAGGCAGGCAGAGGGCGACAGGCCCACGCGATCGGCAAGCTCGGTATTGGGCAGGCGCCCGTCACGGGATAGTTCGCGCAATATCTTGCGGTTGATGTGGTCAAAACTCGTCATTGATTGTGAAGATAGCGGCAGAATGCACAATTTTGCAATTCCAAAGCGCCTGAATTGCCCAACACTTGAGAGGACAACAGGATGCCCACGGGATGCCTTCATGACACTTGACCTCTTCACCGCCTTCCTCGCCTTTGCCTTCGTGTCCTCGATCACGCCGGGGCCGAACAACCTGATGCTGATGTCCTCCGGGGCGAATTTCGGCTTTCACCGCACCATCCCGCATATGCTGGGGATTGGCATCGGTTTCACCGTGATGATTGTGCTGGTGGGCGCGGGGCTGATGCAGGTGTTTGACGCGGTTCCGGTGAGCTACACGGTGCTGAAGGGCCTGTCGGTGGCCTATCTTCTGTGGCTTGCCTGGAAAATCGCACATGCTGGCGCCCCGGGTAAAGGAGCAGGACAGGGAGCGGGACAGGCGGGTGCCACCCCGATGACATTTCTGCAGGCTGCGGCCTTTCAGTGGGTCAATCCCAAGGCCTGGGCCATGGCGCTGACCGCGATTTCAGCCTATGCGCCGGATCGGACCTTGCAGGCGGTGCTGGTGGTGGCGCTGATTTTCGGTGCGGTGAACCTGCCCTCCGTATCGGTCTGGACCCTGCTGGGCCAACAGATCCGCCGCGTCCTGACCAACCCGGCCCGGCTTGCTGCCTTCAACGTGACCATGGCTGCCCTTCTGGTGGCGTCGCTTTACCCGGTTCTGTTTGGCTAACATGCCGACCCGACGCGCATTTTCCCCGTGGTCAGAACTTCCCCCCGAGGTCAATGCACAGTATCCCTAGAGCATGACCACAGATCAGATCATTCTCTTTTCGCTTTTCGCCGCCGTCTTTGCCCTGCTGTTATGGGGCCGGTTCCGCTATGACCTCGTGGCTTTTGCCGCCCTGATGCTGGGGGTGGTGCTGGGGGTGGTGCCCACCAAAGATGCCTTTTCCGGCTTTGGCCACCCGGCCACGCTGGTGGTGGCGCTGGTGCTTGTGGTTTCGGCCGGGCTGGTGCGCTCGGGCGCTGTGTTCCTGATCACCCGCACGCTGGTGGATGCAAGCCGCTCGCTGGGCGCACATATCACGCTGATGGGCGCGGTTGGCGGGGTGCTGTCGGCGTTCATGAACAACGTGGCGGCCCTTGCGCTGTTGATGCCCGTGGACATGCAGACGGCGCGAAAGGCGGGGCGCGCACCGGGCCTGTCTTTGATGCCTTTATCCTTTGCCACGATCCTTGGCGGCATGGTCACGCTGATCGGCACACCGCCCAATATCATCATCGCGTCCATTCGTGGCGACGCCATGGGCGAGCCGTTTCACATGTTCGACTTTGCCCCGGTGGGGGGCGTAACCGCCCTGGCCGGCCTGATCTTCGTGGCACTTGTCGGCTGGCGCCTGATCCCGCAACCCGACAGCAGCGAGGCCGCCCGTGATCCGATGGGGGACGCCGGGAACTATGTCGCGGAACTGACCGTGCCGGAAGACAGCAAACATATCGGCAAACGCCTGAAAGAGCTGCTGGAGGCGGCCGAAAAAAACGATGTCGCCATCCTTGGCCTGGTGCGGGACGGCAAGCGCCGCTATGGCACCCAACGCAACACGATGCTGGCGGCGGGGGATGCGCTTGTGCTTGAGGCCCGCCCCGAGGCGCTGGATGAATTTCGCACCGCCCTTGGCCTGGCCTTTGCCGAAGAGGCGCGGCAAGAGAAGCTGACCGCCGAAGGGGCGGGGCTTTCGAAAATCGAAGTCGTGGTGCCGGAAACCGCCCGCATTGCCAGGAAAACCGCACAGGCCATCGGGCTGGGCTGGCGGCGCAGCACGGTCTTGATGGGAATTTCGCGTGCGGGCAAACAGATCACCAAACAGGTGCGTAAGACCGAGATTATGCCGGGCGACATCCTGCTCCTGCTTGTGCCCGCAGGCAAAGAGGCGGATGTGATCGAATGGCTGGGCTGCCTGCCGCTGGCGGAACGTGGCCTGACCGTGACGCAGGATGAAAAGGTCTGGTGGGCCATTGGCCTGTTTGCGGGTGCGGTTGCAGCGGCAAGCTTCGGGCTGGTTTACCTGCCGGTGGCGCTCGGGCTGGTGGTGATTGGCTATGTGCTGATGAAAATCCTGCCCCTCGCCGACATCTATGACCATATCGAATGGCCCGTCGTCGTGTTGCTGGGCTCCATGATCCCGCTGGGCGCCGCGCTGGAAACATCCGGCGGGACCGAGCTGATCGCCGGAACATTGGTGGGGATCACGCAGGGCCTGCCCGCCTGGGCGGTATTGACCGTCTTGATGGTGGTGACCATGACGCTTTCGGATGTGCTGAACAATACGGCCACCACAATTGTCGCCGCACCTGTCGGCATCCAGATGGCAGACGCCCTGGGCAAGAACCCCGACCCGTTCCTGATGGCCGTGGCCGTGGCCGCAAGCTGCGCCTTCCTCACCCCGATCGGTCACAAAAACAACACGCTGATCCTTGGACCCGGAGGGTATCGTTTCGGCGATTACTGGCGTATGGGCCTGCCACTGGAACTTCTGGTGGTGGCGGTTTCGATCCCCGCAATCCTGCTCTTCTGGCCGCTCTGATCACCACGCGCTCCCGCGCCCTTACGCCCTGTCGGGCGACAGGCTTGGGCGTGGCCTCGCTGCGCTCGGTTCATTCCTACCTGCGCCGCTGCGCGCCGCGCCGGGGGCTTTGCCCCCGAGCCTGCGGCTCTCCCCCAGGATATTTGGGGCAAGAGGAAGATGACAGGTGCTCTTTTCCTCTTGCCGAAAATATCCCGGGGTGAGCGAGCTTGTCTCGCGAGGGGCAGCGCCCCTGGCAGGCTCACAACGTGAGCCACCGGTCGCGGCGGCGGAGCAACGCGGAGGCGCCCCAGCGGCGCCCCTGCCCTGAGCCTCAGATCAAAAGCGGATCACGCCGTCATCGGTGACGATCATGTCGAGCGGCTGGTCCGTCGGTTCAAGCGGCAGGTTTTCAGCCTCTTGTGCTGCATAGGCATAGCCGATCGCGAGCGTCGGGCGTTTGGCGCGCAGCCCTTCCAGGGTGCGGTCATAAAATCCGCCGCCATAGCCGAGGCGCCCACCGTTTCGATCGAAGGCCACGAGGGGGACAATCACCACTTCCGGCTCGAAGAACTCAAGCGTGGCGGGCACCTGCGCCCCGAAGGGGCCTTCGACCAGATCACTGTCCGGGCGCCATTTGGCGAATTTCAGCGGCTGGCCCGCAGCTTCGATATAGGGCACGCCAAGGGTGGACCAGGCCGCGAGGGCGGCCATGGCGGGCAGCGGGTTGATCTCGGTCCGGATCGGCATATAGCCGGAGATGGGTTTGCCTTTATGGGCGGTCAGCTCGCCAATCAGATGTGCCACCCCCAGGGCCGAACGCGCCTCGTTATGGGCGGTTTTACGGCGGGCAAAGGCCGCTTTGCGGGCTGCGGCTTTCAAGTCGGTCAAATTGGTCATGGCAGTCTCAGAATCAGGGTCGGGTTACAGAAGCACCACGGCTGCGAGGCCAAGGAAAGCGAAGAAGCCAACCACATCGGTGACGGTTGTCACGAACGCACCCGAGGCCAGCGCCGGGTCGATATCGAGCCGTTCCAGCGTCACCGGGATCATAACGCCCGCCAGCCCGGCCACCACAAGGTTCACGACCATCGCAACGCCGATGACGACACCAAGCATTGGTGTGCCAAACCAGAGTACCCCGACGACCCCCATAACGACCGCAAATATCACCCCGTTGACCAGCCCCACAATCGCCTCGCGCCGGATCACCCGCCAGACGTTGCTGGTGGTCAGGTCCTTGGTGGCCAGCGCGCGCACCGCAACCGTCAGCGATTGCGTCCCCGCATTGCCCCCCATCGAGGCCACAATCGGCATCAGGACGGCGAGCGCCACAAATTGCGCAATCACCTTGTCGAACTGGGCAATCACCAGCGATGCCAGGATCGAGGTCACCAGGTTCACCGCCAGCCAGGGAAAGCGGCGTTTGGTGGTGTCAATCACCCGGTCGGAAAGTGAGCTTTCCTCGCCCACACCGGCCAGTCGCAGGATGTCTTCTTCGTGCTCTTCATCCAGGATTGCCATGGCGTCGTCGATGGTGATCACACCGACCAGACGGTCATCTTCATCCACGACAGGCGCGGAAATCAGGTGGTATTGGTTGAACGCATAGGCCACGTCCCCTTCGTCCTGCAACACGGGAATGGTGCGGAAACTCTCTTCTGTGATCTCGGTCATCGCGGTGGCGCGTGGGCTGCCCATCAGGCGGCCAAGGGTCACATAACCGGTGGGGCGCATGCGCGGATCCACCAGGATCACGTGGTAAAACTGTTCCGGCAGGTCATCCTGATTGCGCAGGAAATCAATGGTTTGCCCGACATTCCAGTGTTCGGGCGCCACCACCAGCTCGCGCTGCATCAGACGACCCGCGGATTCCTCGGGATAGGAGAGAGACTGCTCCACCACCACCCGGTCGTCATCATCCAGCGCCTTGAGCGCGGCTTCGGTATGCGGCTCATCAAGGTCTTCGATCAGGTCGACGACATCATCGGTTTCCAGTTCGCGCACCGCCTCGGCAAAGACCTCGGGCGCCATGTAGGAGATAATGTCTTCGCGCAGCCCCTCATCCAGTTCGGACAGAACCTCGCCATCAAATTCGCTGCCATACAGGCGCACGAAATCCTCGCGGTCATCCGAGGAAAGCTGCTCCATGAGGTCGGCGATGTCAGCAGGGTGCAGGGGCGCCAGCGCCATGGCAAGCGCGGCCGCATTATCCGCCTGCAACGCGTCCTTGACCGAACCAAACACGCCGCGATTGATCTCATAATCCCCGTCTTCGGGCTGCACATCATCTGTGATCTGATCGTCCAGCATCTGCGGCCCTCCTGCTTGCGCGTTCGGCCCGACCATAGGGCAAGGGGCCGGGCAAGTGAACCGGACAAAGGCGTTGCGATATTAAATTTCCATGCGTAGGCTGGCGGGTGCAAATTGTTAACAATAGGCGCCGTCATGCAGCTTCTTCTGGGCCAGACCCTGACCTTTACCGAGAACCCGTTCACCACCCGCCCGGACGAGGCCACGCGCCATCACGCCCGGGGTGGCGTGGTTATTGATGCAGGGAGGATCATCGCCGTAGGTCCCGCGGATGACATGCGCGCACACTATCCGCAGGCCCAGGTGACAGACTATGGTAACGCCCTGATTTCCCCGGGGTTTATCGACGCCCATGCGCATTACCCGCAAACCGCCATTATCGCCTCATGGGGCAAGCGCCTGATTGACTGGCTGAACAGCTATACCTTTCCCGAAGAAAGCCGTTTTTCCGACCGGGCCCATGCGCAGGGGATTGCCGAAACCTATTTCGACCTTGTCACCGCCGCCGGCACCACCACGACGGTCAGCTATTGCACCATCCATCCCGAAAGTGTGGACGCCTATTTCACCGCCGCTCAAAACCGCGGGTTGCGGGTGTTTGGCGGCAAGACCTGCATGGACCGCAACGCCCCCGACACGCTGACCGACACCGCCCAATCCGCCTATGAGGACAGCAAGGCGTTGCTGGAGAAATGGCACGGGGTGGATCGCCTGTCCTACGTGATCACACCGCGTTTCGCCCCCACCTCAACACCCGAACAGCTCGATGCGCTTGGCACATTGTGGCGCGAACATCCCGACCTGCTGATGCAGACCCATATCTCGGAACAGCACGAGGAAATCGCCTGGGTACAGGACCTGTTTCCCGACAGCCGCGACTATCTGGATGTGTACGAAAAATTCGGATTGGCGCGCGAAGGGGCGCTGTTTGGCCATGCCATCCACCTGACCGAACGCGAACGCGACCGGTTGCACGAGATGAGGGCAAGCCTCATTCATTGCCCCACATCAAATATGTTCATCGGGTCCGGCCTGTTCGACATGGCGGGCCTGATGGCCACCGGACAGCGGATCGGACTGGCCACCGACACCGGCGGCGGATCAAGCTTTTCGATGCTGCGCACCATGGCGGCGGCCTATGAAGTCGGCCAACTGTCAGGCACGGCCCTGCACCCGGCGCAGCTTTGGTGGCTGGCAACCGCGGGCTCGGCCCAGTCGCTTTTGATGGGGGATGTGATTGGCACACTGGCACCGGGATATGAGGCGGACCTTGCGGTGATCGACCTGTCCTCAACCCCCGCCATTGCCCAGCGGGCGGCCCGCGCCGAGGATCTGTGGCAAGCCCTGTTTCCCACCATCATGATGGGGGATGACCGGGCCGTCACCTCGGTCTGGGCCGGGGGGCGCAAACTATACTGACGGTGAAAACCGCGCGTTCAGGGGCGCTGCCCCTCGCCTCTATGAGGCTCACCCCGAGGTATTTCAGGCAAGAAAAAAGGGCGCGCCTGCCCTAACGCGTGTCGATATTATGCCCAAACAGCGTGATGTAGAAACGCCGCGCATCTTGTAGGGAGGGTGGGCGTTTCGGGATACACTTGAGCCTCATGTTTATTCCGAAACGCTTACGACATTGAGATCTCTTACGGCGTTTCGACTTTTCCCTGTCTCAAAGCATCCCGCCTTATCCCTGAAGCAGGGATAAGGCGGGGCGCGGCGCAACATACGAGCGTTTCGCGCGTTCCGCCACAAACCAGTGTTTCAGATTTTTGGCGGAACGCTTTAGGTTAAAGTCGAAACGCTTTGGGGAAGAGCCGCAGGCTCGGGGGCAAAGCCCCCTGCCTTGCTCACCCCATCAGCGCGCGGGCCAGACGGTTTTGCGCCTCAACCAGCGCGGGCAGATCAATTGTGCAAAGCTGGCCATCACGCACCACCTGCCGCCCTTCGACAAAAAGATCACGCACGTTTCGCGGGCCGGCCAGCAGCAGGGCGGCGGGATCCCAACTGCCGGCGCTTTCCAGGGTGGTGAGGTCCCAGATTGCGATATCTGCCCGTTTGCCGATGGCGATCTGACCGCAATCATGCCGCCCCAGCACCTCGGCGCCGCCACGGGTGGCAAGGCGCAGCACCTCGCGCGCGGACATCTGGTCGGCCCCGCGCACCGCCCGCTGCATCAGCATCGCCTGGCGCGCCTCATCCAGCAGGTTGCCCCGGTCATTGGAGGCCGACCCATCCACGCCGAGGCCAAGTTTCGCCCCCGCATCCAGCATCTGGCGCACCGGGGCGATGCCTGACCCAAGCCTGCAATTGGAACAGGGGCAATGGGCGATCCCGGTTCGGGTCCGGGCAAAGAGGTCAATCTCCTGCCCGTCCAGTTTCACGCAATGGGCGTGCCACACATCCTCTCCCACCCAGCCGAGCTCTTCTGCATATTGGCCCGGGCGGCAGCCGAACCGGGCTTTGGAATAGGCAATATCTTCGTCATTTTCCGCCAGGTGGGTATGCATCATGACCTGCTTGTCACGGGCCAGCACGGCCGCGTCCCGCATCAGTTCCCGGCTGACCGAAAAGGGCGAGCACGGCGCCACGCCAACCCGGATCATCGCGCCATCGGACGCGTCATGGAACTGGTCGATCACGCGGATACAGTCGTTCAGGATCACGTCTTCTGGTTCCACCAGCTGATCTGGGGGCAGCCCCCCGTCACTTTCACCGATCGACATTGCGCCACGGGTGGGGTGGAACCGCAGCCCCACCTCCTGTGCTGCTTCAATTGTATCATCCAGCCGGGACCCGTTGGGATAGAGGTAGAGGTGATCGGAAGAGAGCGAACAGCCCGAGAGGGCCAGCTCCGCCAGCCCGGCCATGGCGCTGATCCGCATCTCCTCGGGACCGAATCGCGCCCAGATCGGGTAAAGGGTTTGCAGCCACCCAAACAGCAACGCATCCTGCCCGCCCGGAACCGCCCGGGTCAGGGTTTGGTAGAGGTGGTGATGTGTGTTCACGAGGCCGGGCGTCACGAGGGCGTTCTCTGCCAGGACCACCTCTCCGCCGCGGCCCAGATCCTTGCCGATGTCGGTGATCACCCCCTGGTATATGCGGATATCGACCCCGGACAGCTCCCGCCCGCAGGGGCCGTTCCCATTGTCCATGGTCAGGACAAGATGTGCGTTTTTGATGAGATAGTCCATGTTGCCTCCTTTTGACCCGTTTCGGTGAGACAACATGGCAGACCGCCAGAAAGGGCAAAGGACACGATCCACCAAGGGATCATGCCCGGACAACACCCGCTGTTCAAGGGGACAGACCCGGAGAGGACCCGGGCAGGATTGGAAGGGAGGTCACCATTGGTGGATGGGCCGGGTGCCCGGCAGGCGGGGCCGCCCCAGACAGGTGGCGGCGTGGGCACGAAAACCCGGTGATCAGACTTTGATCGGGTCAGCTCCGGGTGAGGATCGCAAGCGCGGCGGCGTGGATGTCGGCATTGGCGGCGGCAATGACCTGCCCCCCCTGATGGGCCGGACCGCCCTGCCAGTTGCTGACGACACCCCCGGCCGCCTCGACCACCGCCAATGGCGCCTGGATGTCATAGGCCTGCAGCCCTGCCTCGACCACAAGATCCACCTGTCCGGCGGCCACCAGCGCATAGCCATAGCAATCCATACCGTATCGGGTCAGACGACATTGGCGGGCAAGGGTGTGGAACGCGGCCTCTTCGGCCTTGTCGCCCACTTCCGGAAAGGTGGTGAGGATAGTGGCCTCATTCAGGGGGCGGGCCGCGCGGGTGCGCAGGGGGCGGCGCCCCATGGGGCCATCCACCCAAGCGGTGTTGCCACAGCCAAAAAACCGTTCTTTGATATAGGGTTGGTCGATCACACCCAGTTTCGGGCCGCTGTCATCCCCTACGGCGATCAGCACACCCCAGGTGGGTGTTCCGGACAGGAAACCACGTGTGCCATCAATGGGATCCAGCACCCAGGTCAATCCGCTGGTGCCGGTCTCGAGGCCAAATTCCTCGCCCAGAATGGCATCCTGCGGACGCCGCTCTGCCAGCAATGCGCGCATTGCCTGCTCGGCCGCCCGGTCACCTTCTGTTACCGGGTCAAAGCCATCATCCAACTTGTTGTCAGCGTTCAGCCCATCCGCCCGAAAATAGGGCAGGATGGCGTCACGTGCCGCATCGGCCAGCGCCTCGGCGACACATGTCAGTTCTTGTTGCGTCTTGTCGGTCAGCATCGGGTCCGGCCTTTTGGCGATTGTCTTTGACAGTCGCGTAACGTGGCGGGACAGTCCGCGTCAAGTTCCGTGCAAGGATCAGGCGGCGTCGGACAGGACGCGGGCCAGTTCGAACAGGCGGCGGCGCTGGTTTTCCGGGATGGAATAATAGCTGCGCACCAGTTCCAGCGCTTCTTTATCCGCAAGGATATCGCTGGGCAGGTTCTGTTCACCTTCACTTGCTGCAGTGCCTTCCAGACCTTCGAAATAGAAGCTGATCGGCACCGAAAGCGCATTGGAAATATCCCAAAGGCGCGATGCAGAAACACGGTTCATACCCGTTTCATATTTCTGGATCTGTTGGAACTTGATACCAACTTTTTCGGCCAGTTGCTGCTGTGTCATTCCGACCATCCAGCGACGGTGCCGAATACGCTTACCAACATGTACATCCACAGGATGCTTCATCAGCGTGCTCCTCGTTACTTTTCGTTACTTTGATTGTGTATTGATCAAAAACCATACTGGAGGACACAACCACAACCTGTCTTTTTGGGTAGACGACACAACTCATGGCGCTGCTGCCAAAAGGGATATGCATCAATCACCTTTAAAAACAGGGAAAATATGCTGATAGTTTCCAATATCGAAATGCAACCTATGCATGTTTTGCAAAATGCAAAGTTTTATTTATTTTTTTAATCCACCCGGACCTGACAAAGGAACAATCCCCCATTCCCCAACAATCCCCCGTTCCCCCCTTACCCCCGATCCGTTAGGTTGCGCCAAACAGGATAAGAGGACTTCCATGCGCGCTGTTCAGATCACCGATCATGCCGGCCACCCCCAGCTGATCGAAGCCCAGCCCCTCTCTGCGCCGGCAGACGGGCAGGTTCAGGTCGAAATCCGCGCCTGCGGGCTGAATTTTGCGGATCTGCTGATGTCACGCGGGAAATATCAGGAAAAACCTGACCTGCCCACCATTCTGGGGATGGAGCCTGCCGGGATCATCACCAAGGTGGGGCCGGGTGTGACCAATCTGAAAACCGGCGACCGGGTGGCCGTTTTTTCCGGCCATGGCGGCCTGGCCGAGGTGGGAAATTTTGACGCAGGGCGCTGCGCCCCCCTGTCGGAAGGGATGAGCTTCACCGACGCCGCGGCGTTTCAAATTGCATATGGCACCAGCCACCTCGCGCTGGACTACAAGGCGCGGTTGCAACCGGGAGAGACCCTGCTGGTGCTGGGGGCCGCCGGGGGCGTTGGCCTGACCGCAGTTGAAATCGGCAAGCTGATGGGCGCCACCGTGATTGCCTGTGCGCGCGGGGCCGATAAGCTTGATATCTGCAAAAAGGCCGGGGCTGACCATGTGATCGACAGCGACAGCGAAGACATCCGCGAGGTGGTGAAATCACTGGGCGGGGCAGATGTGGTGTACGACGCGGTGGGCGGCACGCAGGGCGAAGCCGCCTTTCGCACGATGAACCCGGACGGGCGGTTCCTGTTCATCGGCTTTGCCTCGGGCGACATCCCCAACCTGAAACCCAACCACATGCTGGTGAAAAACATCACCGCGATTGGGCTTTACTGGGGCGGTTACCTGAAATTTGCGCCTGAAGTGGTGGTGGACAGCCTGAAGCAGCTCTTTCAGTGGCACGCGGAGGGCAAGCTGACACCCCATGTGGGCCAGACCTTCCCGCTGGATCAGGCGCTCGACGCGCTGGAACTTCTGCGGGCGCGCAAATCAACCGGCAAGGTTGTGGTGACGATGGGGGAGGCGTGAGGCGGGTGGCCGCTTTGAGCCAGCGAAAGCGATGCTGCGCTCATAAGCAAAGTCCTCAAACTGAATTAAGCTGACTTCCTTCGGCACCTAAAATGACGACGCGGCTCACCTCATCTGGGTATAGCCTCACTATCCTCCCTGCCAAAAAAAGGGCTTTACCCATCCATTACCTGAATGTTCGTTGGTGTGTACAGCGTTACTTCATCATCGGTCTTTGGCGTGTAAAGCAGAACCATCGTCGGGACATTAAGGTGGTCATAGACAGCTGCTGCGAGGCGGGCCTGTGGCTTATCTGACGTATGGAAAACACTGCAGAAGGATGCATTTGCGATGTGGCAAATGTCGGCTTGTCCACCGGCAAAATCTATCCGCGCTCTCTCCGTATCCTTCCGATGCTTCGACTCCCTCCAATATCCAAGCAAGAACAAAAGCTGCGCGAGCCGATAAACTTGCTCCCAACTTGGTGTGCCAAGGTGCGCCTCAATGCGCTTTGACGATATGCGGGGCGGCCCCGCAAGAAATGCCTCAACCATATTAGAGGTGTCTTCGTGGACTTCTGCCGCTTCAAAGATCCGCTCAATAGCCCCTGCGCCAGTAAAGTTGTTGATCCGGGCAGGATCTAACTGTGGCATCCGAATACCTTCCTTTCGGTTTAAGTGTTCCAGAAGATCGCACTGCGCTTTGCGCGCCTGCTCTTTCTTCACTTCCGCCGCGCTCGTGACCATTGCCGCTAATTCGAGAGGAAATTCAGAAACATCAAAATCAAGTAGCCGTTCAATGTCTGTCAGTCCCATCTTGAATATGCCCTCAAAGGATGTCGAATCAATTCCGCCAATGAGCTTTTGAAGAAAATCACCAAGACCGAAGCCGCCGGTGGATGAGAATTTCCGCATATCCTCGTAGATTTGGCTGCGCTCCTCACGACTCTTGACAGTTATCTCGCAGCCCGCAGGCATACCACCTACGGTGTCAGAAATTGCCTCAATGTATCTGGCACCGACCACATCAAGTTGTAGGTCCAATTCGACTCGTTTTTCTTCGTCACACACCCCAAGAAGCTCTTCGATGCTATGAGTAGAATAGCAAGGAATGCAAGTATCCGACTTGCTAATGATCTGCCGCAAGGACGACATCTGCCCGCTGGAAAGATGGTTCCAAGACGAGGTGTCGAGATAGACGGTAAGCCGAACCATGCTAGCTTCCTTACTTGTGATCTGCAAAATGCGTAGAGGTGCAGAAAACGCCCCCTCACAAATCCTTAAACGCGGTGCGAATCAGCGTGACCAGATCGTTGGACGCCTGATCCTTGGTGCTCTCGGCGGTATACATGTTCACATTGGTGGTCTTGAGCTCGGGCAATGCGCCGCCGTGGTCGATCACCTCCAGTTGGGCCGAGGTTGTGCCCTCGATCACCGCGTGAACCGCGAGGTCGGCAGACAGGGACGCCTCGATCGTGCGGGTCGAATCGCTCTCGACCGCCATTTCCCAGGCGATCCCCACATCATCCAGCGCCTTCTGCGCGCTGGTGCGAAAGATGCAGCCATGCTGAAACGCCAGCCGCAGCGGGCGCATTTTCCACGCCCCCCCACCGGGCGCCCCCACCCAGACCAGCGGCAGCGTGATCAGGGTCTCACCGCCGCCATCCAGCGTATCCTCGGTGGTCAGGATGATGTCGCATTCACCGCGCGCGAACATGGCTTTCAACCGGCTGGTGTAAGAGGAAATCAGCTGCACCTTCATGCGCGGATATTCCGCATGAAAGGCTTTCAGCACCTTGGGAATGGCCGGATAAACCACATCTGACGGCACCCCCAGAACAATCTCACCCTCATAGGCGTGGTCGGTGAGGCGCAAAAACACCTCGTCATTCAGGTTGAGCATCCGGCGGGCATACCCCAAAAGCTGTTCGCCATCCGCAGTCAGCGCCACCCCACGCCCGGACCGATCCAGCAACCCGCGCCCCAGGCTTTCCTCAAGCCGCTTCAGCTGCATCGACACGGCAGATTGCGTCAGGTTCAAAAGCCCGGCCGCCCGCGTCACCCCGCCCGCATCCGCCACGGTGGCGAAGCTGCGCAATGCGGTCATGTCCAAATTTCTCGGCACATCACCCTCCTTGATATTTCACACCACAAACATTCGTTTTTATTATCTAACAGAATAAGTCATAACAATCACGAAATGTGATGCTAGCGGGTCGAATGATCCGTTTCAAGAAAGGAGTAGAAAAGATGACCGCTTTTGTTCAAACCCACACCTGCCCCTCAACCTCCGACCGCAAAGGGTTCTTTTCGGCTCTGCGCTGGATGACCCACGCCCTGCAGATCCGCCGTGAACGCCAGTTGCTGTCGGAAATGAGCGCAACCCGGCTGGAAGATATTGGCGTAACCCGCGATCAGGCGCTGAATGAAGCGCAAAAGCCGATCTGGGACGTTCCCGCACATTGGGTGTGCTAAAGCGTTTCGACCTTCACCTGAGACAGGGCAAAACCGAAACGCTGCAAGAGATCTCAATGTCGTGGGCGTTTCGGACTAACCATGTGTTCCAGGTTTATCCCGAAACGCTTTAAACCTGTGACATGTTGCAGGGGCGGATGGGTCCCTGAAATTAACACAGTAAAGACCAACCAATCCCCTTGAAAACCCAGCCGCCCTTGCCGATATTAAGGTCAAGGGCGGTTTTCATTTGGGGCCGCCAGAAAGTGTTTTTGTGGAGGCAAATATGGCTGAATTTGAAACGATCCGCGCGGGCGTAGGCTCACGTGCCGAGATCGACGCGGGGCTGCGCGCCCATATGAACAAGGTGTATGGCACCATGTCGGTAGGTCTGTTGCTGACCTTCGCAGCCGCTTGGGCCGTGGGCAGCAATGCCGCGATGGTGGAAACCCTGTTCACCGGGTTCACCCGCTACATCGTGATGTTTGCGCCGCTGATCATGGTCTTTGCCTTTGGTGCGGCCATCAACCGCCTGTCCGCTGCGGGCGCCCAGCTGTTCTTCTACGCGTTCTCGACCGTGATGGGCATCTCGATCTCTTATATCTTTGCGGTCTTTACTGGCATTTCGATTGCCCAGACCTTCCTGATCACCGCGATCGCGTTTGCGGGTCTAAGCCTGTATGGCTACACCACCAAGCGTGACCTTGGCCCGATGGGCGCGTTCCTGATGATGGGCCTGATCGGCATCATCATCGCCTCGATCGTGAATATCTTCATCGGCTCGTCGATGATCCAGTTCGCCGTATCGGTGATCGGTGTTCTGATCTTTGCAGGCCTCACCGCCTATGACACGCAGAAGATCAAGACCGACTATCTGGCCCACGCCCATGCGATGGACAGCGAGTGGCTGGCAAAATCCGCCATCATGGGCGCGCTGAGCCTCTATCTCGACTTCATCAACCTGTTCATGTTCCTGCTGCAATTCCTCGGCAATCGCGAGTGATATTGCAGCGGTCCGAACGGGCCAGATGACAGAATAAGGAAAGGGGCCGGTCACCAAGATCGGCCCCTTTTTTTTCGCCCCCATGCGTGGCCCAGACCAGTCCCGACATGCGGCAATGAGGTATAGACGCGTGCACAGTTTCATCGAAAACACCGCCAAACTCCTGCTCAGCCCACTGCTGACCTGGCAGGCGCTGAAAGTGCGCAAAACCGCCCGGGTGCTTCCCGAACCACCCGGCCATCGGTCCGGCGTGTTCGGGCGGGGACCGGCGCTGAACCTGCTTCTGACCGGCGATTCCTCTGCGGCAGGTGTGGGGGCACCAACCCAGCATCAGGCCCTGTCCGGGCAATTGGCCCAGGCGCTTGGCGCGTCCTACACCGTGCATTGGCACCTGATCGCCAGAACCGGGAACACCACCCGCAGCACCCTGCCGCTGCTGAAATCGCAGGTGCCTGAATATGTGGATGTGGCGCTGGTGGTGCTGGGGGTCAACGACATTACAACCCAGACCCCGCTGAAATACCTGCTCAGGTGTCGCGCCGAGCTATACCGCCATCTGCGCGAAGATTGGGGGGCGAAACGGGTGATTGTCGCAGGCATTCCCCCTTTGGGGGCCTTCCCCCTCCTGCCGCAACCGCTGCGATGGTTTCTTGGGCTTCAGGCACGGAGATTTGATCGGGCACTGGCGCAGCAGGCGGCAGAACTCAGGGTCGATTACATGCCGTTTGATGTGCCGATGACGCCGGAAATGTGGGCCGAAGACGGGTTTCACCCCGGTCCCAACACCTATCAATTGATGGGGGAACGCGTGGCCGCCCAGATCATGCATCAGTAACGAGGGGCCATTTCACCCGGATTTGCCCGGTTGGCAAAGGCCCCTCAGGCCCTTTTCATGATGTTTTGGCCTTTTCCGGGGGCAGGCAAAACCGACACGGTCAGCGCCCAAACCCGCGCGCAATGCCCCAGAACAGAAAGGCCCAGAAAGAGACCGTCAGCAGAAACGCAAACGCCAATACCCCCCGCCCCATCTCGATCATGGGAACGCCGGTCAGAAACCCGACAAACAAAGCAGGCGCCAGAAGAAAAGCGCCAAGCACCGGCACGGATTGCACCCCGGCCAGCCCCCCGAAAATCCAGAGCACCGCCCCAAATACTGCACCGGCAAACGCCCAGATGCCCGCCATGAACCACCTCCACCTTCCCAAACGGGAAGGGACCACCAAAACAAAAAAGCCGCCCCAGGGGACGGCCTCTTGCGTAGAAAGGGAAGATCTTACTTGATCTTGCCTTCCTTGTATTCCACGTGCTTGCGGGCAACGGGGTCATACTTACGCACAACCATTTTCTCGGTCATGGTGCGTGCGTTTTTCTTGGTCACGTAAAAGTGGCCGGTATCCGCAGTCGAGTTCAGGCGGATCTTGATCGTGGTCGGCTTCGCCATATCAATAGCTCCTCATCGGGCACGGGCGGGTGCCCGGGTGTATCTCTGGAACCCGCCTTTTAGCGACCACAGCGGGTGAGTCAACCACAAAGCCCGGCAAAAGTGGTGAAAACACTTCTCCCTCCCATTTTCTGGTCAAAAATATCCCGGGGGAGGCTGAAAGCCGGGGGCAGAGCCCCCTTGCGCGGCGCGCAGCGGCGCAAATCCTCACAGGCTCACACCGTGAGCCAGGCCCAAGCCTGTCGACCGAAGGGAGAAAAGGCGCGGGAGGTCATGTGGCCCAAAAAGAATCGGGCAAATATACGCGGACGGCCTGTAAGCCGGATTTTGTCCAGGTGTTTCCACCCTGGATGACCATTCCTCTAGGCGACCTGTTGCCAGGGCGCTCAAGCTGCCAACCCGAATCTGCGAAGGGCCAAGGCAGCCCCGGGGTTGCCCCCTAGCGATTCCTATTTGGCATTGCTCCCGGTGGGGCTTGCCGTGCCGCTTCTGTTGCCAGTCGCGCGGTGGGCTCTTACCCCACCGTTTCACCCTGACCCCGACATGCAGGGCCGTCTTTTCTCTGTGGCGCTGTCCCTGGGGTTGCCCCCGCCGGGCGTTACCCGGCACCGTTGCCTTATGGAGTCCGGACTTTCCTCGCGTCACGCCTGGGCACGCCCTGACAGTCACCCGCGGTCATCCGGCCATCCGCGTGGGGGATGGGATAGGAACAGCGGGCGGGAGCGTCAAGCATAAAGAGGATAAGGGGCGCTGCCCCTCGCCTCTTTGAGGCTCACCCCGAGGTATTTGGAGCAAGAAAAAAGGAAAAGGTTCAAACCGGAAGCGCGGCGAAATCTTCCGCGGAGAGCGGCCCGTTTGCCCAGGGCCGGTGGCGCAGGCGCACGGCAGCCAGAAGCGTGGCGTCATCTATATTGGCCGGATATCCCGCGCGGTGGGCGCAGGTGCGAAACCCGTCGGGGGAGATGTCCTGCGACGCGGGTGTGGCCCCGGACCGGGCAGCCAGCCCGCGATGGGCAAGGCGCGCCCAGTCAAAGCGCCGCCCCGGATCCATCTTGCGCCCCGGTGCCATGTCGCTGTGACCGATCACCGCCTGGGGGGAAATGTCCCAACGCGCCATGACCCCGCGCAGGAGCGCCTCCAGCGCACTCATCTGCGGCTCGGAAAAGGGCGAGGCACCATCATTGTCGAGTTCGATGCCGATCGAGCGGGAGTTGATATCCTGCACCCCGGCCCATTCCCCTGCCCCGGCATGCCAGGCGCGCATCTCTTCGGCGACCATCTGATAGATCTGGCCTTTGCGGCAGATCAGATAGTGGGCGGAGACTTCATATTCTGGCGAACACAGCCGATCCAGCGCGGATTTTGCGCTGTCCATGGCCGTGTAATGCAGCACGATCAGCGACGGGTGCAGCCCATCGCGTCTTGGGCCAAAATTGGGGGAAGGATGCGGAATGATCCGGGGGGCGGGCCCGTCGCGACCAGACATCTGGCCGCGCTCACTCAGTCGAAATGTTCAGCGTCTCACCCGGCACAAGTGTAGGCAGGGCCGGAGCCCCCGAAGGCTCCCCGGTGATCCCGGCAGCGGCCAGATCCGATGCGCTGACCGCAGCCTGGGGGGCAGGCGCGGCGCCTTGGGCTGCGCGCACCTTGCGGAACGGCGCCGGATCCCAGCCACAGGCAAAGCCATCGCCATCCGGGTCGATACCATAGCGATCCTTCTCGGGACCGCCGGAGCTCAGGAACGCCTGCTGGGCAGCATCGGTGGATCCATAGCTTGCGCAATTGCGCTCATAGCGGCTCTGCCCACCGAGGCTGAACCGTTTATAGAGCGACTGCCCCACCTGGTTTTTGGTCGACAGCGCAAACTCGACAATGGAGACCCCCAGGCCGCGCGGGCGTGATGGCAGGGCGGTCGGTTCGATCTGCTGATATTGTGCCTGATTGGCCGCACGGCGCGCCGCGTCGCTTTCGATGGTTTCCCGGGACGAAACGGCCTGGAAGTCCTGTTCATCCGAAATCCCGGCATTGCCGGTTGCGGCTGAGGTGGGCGCATCGGGCGCAGCAGCCGGGATCGGCGCTGAGGCCTCCAGCGGCTGGCTCGACACTGCGCTGCCTTCGATCATTGCCGAAAGCGGCGCCCCTCCGTCAAACGGGCTTTTCGGCAGATGGGCCGCGCTGTCGGGCATACGCGTATCAACACAGGCGGTCAGCACCACCATGGAAACCGCAACCGAAACTGGTTTCGAGAAAATACGCATCTTGGCCGTCCTTTGCTTAGCTCATCCGTAAAACCCGTGGTGGTTTACCACCATTTCTCCGGCTTTGCCACAAAGCCAGCGCGGGCTTCGACCTCATGGGCGATATTCAGCAGATCGCCCTCTTCCCACGGACGACCGATCAGCTGCAGGCCAAGCGGCAGGCCCTGAGCGTCCAGCCCGGCGGGGATTGAGATGCCCGGCAGACCGGCCAGGTTCACGGTCACGGTGAAGACATCGTTGAGATACATCTTGACCGGATCCGCGTCCTTCATCTCGCCCAGGCCAAAGGCCGCAGAGGGCGTGGCCGGGGTCAGGATTGCGTCGACGCCAGCGGCGAACACATCATCAAAGTCTTTCTTGATCAGCGCGCGCACCCGGCGGGCACGGTTGTAATAGGCGTCATAGAAACCGGCCGACAGCACATAGGTGCCAACCATCACACGGCGCTGCACCTCGGGACCGAACCCTTCGGCGCGGGTCTTTTCATACATGTCATTGATGCCTTCGCCGCTTTCCAGCGTGGCACGGTGACCGTATTTCACCCCGTCATAGCGCGCGAGGTTTGACGAGGCTTCCGCCGGCGCAATCACGTAATAGGCGGGCAGCGCATATTTGGTGTGCGGCAGCGAGATATCGACAATCTCGGCCCCTGCGTCACGCAGCATGTCGGCACCTTTGGACCAGAGCGCCTCGATCTCATCGGGCATCCCGTCCATGTGGTATTCTTTCGGGATACCGATCTTCTTGCCCTTGATGTCGCCGGTCAGCATCGCTTCGAAATTCGGCACAGGCAGATCGGCGCTGGTCGAATCCTTCGCGTCATGGCCACACATGGCTTCCAGCATGATCGCGGCGTCGCGCACCGATTTGGTCATCGGACCCGCCTGATCGAGCGACGAGGCAAAGGCCACCACACCCCAGCGCGAGCAGCGGCCGTAGGTGGGTTTGATGCCGGTGATGCCGGTGAAGGCAGCGGGCTGGCGGATCGAGCCGCCGGTATCGGTGCCGGTGGCCGCCAGACAGAGATCCGCAGCCACGGCAGAGGCCGACCCGCCCGAGCTGCCGCCCGGCGTAAGCGGCGTATCTTCGTTGCCCCGGCGCCACGGGTTCACCGCGTTGCCGTAACACGACGTTTCATTGGAGGAGCCCATGGCGAACTCGTCCATATTGAGCTTGCCCAGCATCACGGTGCCATTGTCCAGAAGGTTCTGGCTGACGGTCGATTCGTATTCCGGCGTGAACCCTTTAAGGATGTTTGACGCCGCCTGTGACGGCACACCTTTGGTGCAGAAAAGGTCCTTGATCCCCAACGGGATACCGCACATATCCGGCGCGTCGCCAGCCTGCAGACGCGCATCCGCAGCCTTGGCCTGCGCGCGTGCCAGATCCGGTGTGTTATGCACAAAAGCGCCCAGCGCATCCGCGCCTTCGATCGCGGTCAGGCAGGCTTCGGTCAGCTCCACCGAGGTCAGATCACCCTTGCGCAGGGCATCCCGGGCGTCGGCAATGGTCAGTTTGTTCAGCTCAGTCATTATTCAACCACCTTCGGCACGGCAAAGAAGCCTTCACGGGCATCTGGGGCATTGGACAGGATTTTCTCGGGCATATCGCCATCGGTCACCACATCTTCGCGGCGTTTCAGGCGCTGCGGCGTGACCGAGGTCATCGGTTCAACCCCGTCCACGTCCACTTCGTTCAGCTGTTCGATAAAGCCCAAGATGGCGTTGAAGTTTTCTGCCAGCTCCGGCAGGCGGTCTTCTTCCACCCGGATCCGGGCCAGATGCGCAACCTTGCGCGCGGTTTCGATGTCGATCGACATGGGGTGCCCCCGATGATTTCGCATGTAATGTTATCGCCCCGTTTAGCCCGTGCAGCCCCAAGGGGCAAGCGCCAGTGAAAGACGGGGGGGCGGGCGGGGGTGCGGCAGGTTAAACAGGTGACAGGACGCGATCAGGCGCTACTCGATGGGCGACGGCCCGAACCGGGCCCTTATGGGAGGACGAGGCCGATGAAAATCACCTGGCTGGGACATTCCGGATTTCGGATAGAAATTGAAAAAGCCGTGCTGCTGGTGGATCCATGGCTGACCGGCAACCCGATATTTCCCGAGGAGCGTCGCGCCGAGGCCCTTGCCGGCGCAACCCATGTGCTTTTGACCCATGGGCATGGGGACCACACCGGGGACACGCTGGATATCTGCCGCGAGCTGGGCATTCCCTGCGTGGGCATCTATGACCTGATGAACTGGTGGGAAGGCAAGCACGAGATCTCCGTGGTTGGGGTCAACAAGGGCGGCACGGTGGATCTGGGCGGCGCGAAGGTAACCATGGTGAACGCGGCGCACAGCTCGTCCATGGCCGGGGCCAACGGGCCGATTTATACCGGGGCGGAAGCAGGCTATATGATCCAGGGCGAAGGCCGTGTGATCTATCTGTCCGGCGACACGGATATCATGGCGGATATGGAATGGATGGGGGACCTGCACAGGCCCGATATCGGCATCCTCTGCGCCGGGGGGCATTTTACCATGGACATGACCCGCGCCGCCTATGCCGCCAGACGGTATTTCAACTTCCAAACCGTGATCCCGTGCCACTACCGCACCTTTCCCCTGCTGGAACAATCCGCAGACGCCCTGCGCGATGGCCTGCCCGGGGTTGATGTGATCGAACCCGAGGTGCTGGAGCCCATCACGCTATGATCTTCCGGTTTCTGAGAAAACTAGGCTGGAACAGATCGCCGCCGGACACGGCGAGGCCATATGAAGGGTATTTCCAGCTATGGATCATCGACCCCGGGCCGGATCTTACTCCTGTTGCCCGGATGGTGGCCGAAAACTGGGACAGCGAGCTGGATCAGGACTTCCTCGGGATATTTGCGCAGTTTCCGTGGCATTATCAGAGCCTTGAGGCGGGGAGCGACACCTATAGCATCCTGCACATCCTTGCGGCAGAGGTGGAAGACGCGGGCGGGCGCACGGAAATCATCGCGGCCCCCGACGCGGACACACCCTATCCGACAAGGACTTGAGCAGGCAGGTAAGGCATTGCAGCGTCGCGTCTGGGGTCAAACCAGCGCGTTTGGCGCAGGGGTCGCGTCATGCAGGGGGCACGTCAGGAGTACATATCGTAAATTGCAGCACAAATTGCTGCGTCCCCGCCCACCACACCGCTCGGAAAGGGGCTTTGCCCCTCGCGGCTTTGCCGCTCACCCCAGGATATTTGGGCCAAGGGGAAAAGCGGATCGGGTCTTTTTTCTTGCGCAAAATACCTCGGGGTGAGACCGAAGGTCGAGGGGCAGAGCCCCTGAGCATTGGGCGCGGCAATCACCGCGGGCAAGGCCCACATCAGGGCAGAAGCCAGACCGCCATTCCCGGAAGAACCAGCATCGATAGCAGGGTCTGCCAGGTCATCACATCCGCATACAGATCGGCGTCCCCTCCCATCTGGCGGGCGACGACATAGCCGTTGGTGGCACAGGACACCCCAAAGACAAAGATCCCCGCCAAGGTCTGTTCTGCGGTCAGGCTGAACAGGGGGGCCAGCAACAGCAGCAGCCCCACGGTCAGGCCGGGGCGCAGCAGCACCCCGATGATGATGCGCAAATGGGGCACAAGCAGGCGCCGGAAGGAAATCCCCGCCCCGATGGCCAGAATACCAACCCCCAGCCCGGCCCGGCCAATCAACTCAAGCGTATCGTCAATCGGTTTCGGGATCGCTATGCCACCAAGGTTCAACGCAAGCCCCAGTGCGCCCCCCTGCACCAGTGGGTTTTTCACAATTCCAAGTGCAATCTTTTTCACAGAGGCCTTGCCCGGCCCGAACCCGGCGAGGATCGCCACATTCACCACGTTCAACGGGGCCACCAGCACCGCCATGGCCAGGGCGATTAGGCCCACCCCTTCCGCTCCGAGAAACAATTCAGCCGCCGCCAGCCCGACAAAGCCGTTCCAGCGGGTGGTTGTCTGGAACAACGTGGTGAAGGCGGGGTTGGGCAGCAGGGTCTGCGGCAACAGGCGCAGCCCCAACACCCCCGCCCCCGCGAGACTGACCACGCCGATCAGCAACAGCGCAAAAGGGCCCATGCTGGCGGCCGAGAAATCCACGGTCGAAATGATCCGCAACAGGATCACCGGGATCAGCAGGCGAAAGGAAAGCGCCTCAATTGCGGGCCAGTGTTCGCGCGGGATCATCCCAAACCGAACCAGCGCATAGCCGGTCAGGAGCGTGAGCAGAATAGGCAAAATTGCCAGCGCCAGATCCATCTCAATCCCGCATCTTTTGGAAAAAGGCCGTCAGCAGTGCGGCACATTCCGCTTCGGCAATCCCGTCATAGACCTCTGGCACATGATGGCATTGCGGGTGCAAAAAGATCCGCGGACCTTGCGCCACCCCCCCGGATTTCGGATCCGCCGCACCGTAATAGACACGCCTGATCCGGGCGGCTGAAATCACCGCAGCACACATCGGGCAAGGCTCCAGCGTGACAAAAAGATCGTGTTCTGGCAGGCGTTCGGATCCCACCGCGGCACAGGCTGAGCGGATGGCCAGCATCTCGGCATGGGCGGAAGGGTCGTTGAGTTCACGGGTCCGATTGCCAGCCCGCGCAATCACCTCACCTGTTGGGGCGACAATAACGGCCCCAACCGGCACCTCACCGCGCAGTTCTGCGGCGCGCGCCTCTTCAAGGGCGGTGTGCATATGGGACGTGAACGGGCTCATAGGGCCTTGATGCCCGTCATTTGCCCCATTGCCAAGCCCCCCACGCCCTTCCAACGGCACCTGTTGTCATTTCCATCTGGCCCTTTGTGGCCGCGCAGGCTATGGCA
The DNA here is from genome assembly GCF_001307765.1 of Aliiroseovarius crassostreae. Classification (GTDB taxonomy): domain Bacteria; phylum Pseudomonadota; class Alphaproteobacteria; order Rhodobacterales; family Rhodobacteraceae; genus Aliiroseovarius; species Aliiroseovarius crassostreae. The sequence goes on along the minus strand of NZ_LKBA01000004.1, from coordinate 359,235 downwards.
AGGTATGAGCAAAGAGCCGCAAAATACCCCCGCCACCCCCAAATCGGGGGATCGTATCGCCAAAGTCCTGGCCCGTGCCGGCGTGGCCAGCCGCCGCGAAGCGGAGCGCATGATCGAAGCCGGTCGGGTCAGCGTGAATGGCAAGGTCATCACCAGCCCCGCCCTGAACGTCACTGGCAAGGAGCGCATCATTGTCGATGGCAAGGCACTGGCAGACCCTGAACCCGCGCGCCTCTGGCTGTATCACAAACCCACCGGCCTCGTCACAACCGCACGGGATGAAAAGGGCCGCGAAACCGTCTTCGACGCCCTGCCCGAGGACATGCCCCGGGTCATGAGCGTGGGCCGCCTCGACCTTAATTCCGAAGGGTTGCTGCTCCTGACAAATGACGGTGAGATCAAGCGCAAGCTGGAACTGCCATCAACCGGCTGGGTGCGCAAATACCGCGTGCGCGTCAAAGGGGAACCCACCGACGACATGATCGCGCCGCTTCGAAAAGGCATCACCCTTGATGGGGAGCGTTTTCAGCCCATGACCGTCTCGATCGACCGGCAACAAGGCTCAAACGCCTGGCTGACCGTGGCCCTGCGCGAAGGCAAGAACCGCGAAATTCGCCGGGCCATGGAAGCGGTCGGGCTGACCGTGAACCGGCTCCTGCGTGTCAGCTATGGCCCCTTTCAGCTGGGCACACTGAAACAAGGTGAGGTCGAAGAAGTGCGCCGCCGCGTCCTGCGCGATCAGCTGGGTCTGGACGGGGAAAGCGAAACACGCCCCCCGGTGCGCCGCCGCAAAGGCAAAGCCGCTGCCCTGACCCAAAAAACCGACCGCGCCAAGGAACGCGCCGATGCGCGAAGCGGGCAATCCGCGACCAAACCGGCCTTCAAAGGCAAAGGCAGCGCAAAAGCCGGGGCCAGACCGGGGACCCGCCCCAAAGGCGCCCCCAGCGGCAGAGCATCCGGAAAGCCTTCCGCGAAATCCACAGCAAAACCCTCGGCAAAACCCACTGCGCCGCGTGGCTCCAAACGCTGATCCCATCGCCCTTATAAGGGGCTCTGCCCCTCGCCTCTTTGAGGCTCACCCCGAGGTATTTTCAGCAAGAAAAAAGGGTTTCCACCCCGCTTTTCCTCTTGCCTTAAATATCCCGGGGGAGGCGAAGCCGGGGGCAGCGCCCCCTCCCCCTTTCGCGTTAAAACAGTGAGCCCTGTTCCGGGCCCACCTTGCGCGGCTTGGCCGGGGCGCTCGTTTTTTGTGACGCGGATTTAGAGGTGGATTTGGACGGTGGTTTATCCGAGGGGGGAGTATCCAGAGGGAAGCGCCCGTCAGCAAACTCGATCTCCAAAGATTTTCCCGACCGGGCAGCAGCGACACTTGTCACCAGCGCCCCCTCAGCGCGCACCACGGCATAGCCGCGCCGGAGTGTTTCGGTATAGCCGAGTGTCTGGTGCATCCGATCCAACGCCCCCAGCCGGTCCCGCTGGCGCGAGATGCTCATCTCGAAAGCGCGGGTCAGGCGGGTGGATAGTTCACTCAACTCCCCCTGTTTGCGGGTGGTTTCCTGTTGAATGCGCCCCGCGCTCAGGCGACCGGAAACGCGTTGAAAATCGCGGCGTTTCTCAGCATTGGCCCGTGACAGGGCGGGGGGCAGGCGGGCGCCAATCTTGCGCAGCTCCTCCCGCTTGGTGGCAACCATCCCCGACAGGGATTGCGGGCGCAGCCCCGCCGCCACCTGTGTCAATTGCACCTTGCGGTGTTGCGTGACGGAGCGGAGCGCCGCGGGCAGGTCCTTCTCTGCCCGGTCCAACCGTTGACGCGGCGCGTCCAGAAGCGTCTCGGGGCGCGGCAGCGCGCGGGACAGATCGCGCAGGCGCTGGCCGCGTTGCGTCACCCCCTGTCCGATGGCGCGGGACAGGCGGGCACCGGCCTCTTCGACCCAGGCCAAAAGCTCCAGCCGCACCGGCACGGCATGTTCAGCCGCAGCGGTCGGTGTGGGCGCACGCAGGTCGGACACGTAGTCGATCAGTGTTGTATCCGTTTCATGCCCCACGGCTGAGATCAGCGGGATCTGTGAGGCGCTTGCCGCCCGCGCCACCTCTTCTTCATTGAACCCCCAGAGGTCCTCGATCGAACCACCGCCACGCGCGACGATCAGCAGATCGGGGCGGGGCAATGCGCCGCCCGGTGTCAACCGGTTGAACCCTTCGATCGCGCGGGTCACTTCGGGGGCACAGGCCGCGCCCTGCACCGCCACCGGCCAGATCAGCACCTTGCGGGGAAACCGGTCACGCAGCCGGTGCAGGATGTCCCGGATGACAGCCCCGGACGGTGAGGTCACCACCCCGATCACTTCGGGCAGGAACGGGATTTTCTGTTTGCGCGCCTCGTCGAACAACCCTTCGGCGGCCAGTTTCTTTTTGCGCTTCTCCAGCATGGCCATCAGCGCGCCTTCGCCCGCCACGACCACCTCGTCCACGTTCATGTTATATTTGGACTGGGCGCCAAAGGCGGTGAGTTTGCCGGTGACAATCACCTCCATCCCTTCCTCTGGCTGCACGGACAGGCGTGCGGCCTGCCCTTTCCAGGTGGTGCAGGACAGGACATTGCCGTCATCCTTGATGTCGTAATAAAGGTGCCCGGAGCGGGCTTTGAACACACGGCCCACCTCTCCTCGCACGCGAATACGCCCAAACGCCCCTTCGATGGTCTTTTTCACCGCACCCGAGATTTCGGCGACGGTATATTCAGGCGTGTTCTGACCCGGCATGGGGTCGTCGATCAGGTCGGACATGAGGGGATCCCGAGTGCGCGTAACGATGTTGTCCCGACCTTAAAGCGTTTCGGGATGAACTTGAAACAGATGTTTGTTCCGAAACGCGCATGACAGCGATATCTCTTGCGGCGTTTCGGCGTTTCCCTGTCTCAGGCTGACGTCGAAACGCTTTGGCGCCAGATGAGGGGCCAGATGAGCGGAAAAGAAAGCGCCGCCCTGCCGGGGCGTTCCCGGTCGCGCCCAGCTCAGGCACAGGCACAGGCACAGGCACGGGCAAAGGCACAGACAGAGGCACTGGCAAAATTTTCCTCAGATGATAGCGCCGCAACAGGCTTGTTTCCATGGACGCGGCCCGCTATGCCCCAACCCATATCAGACGCGACACCAGGGGGCACAGATGAACATCCTTATTCTTGGCAGCGGCGGGCGTGAACATGCGCTGGCATGGGCGGTCAAACAGAACCCGAAATGTGACCGGCTGATCGCGGCCCCCGGCAATGCCGGCATGGCGGCGATTGCGGAATGCGCCTCGATCAATATCGAAGATGGTGGTGTGGTGGTTGAATTCGCCCAGGAAAACAGCATCGACTTCGTGATTGTTGGCCCCGAAGCGCCGCTGGCCGCCGGGGTGGCGGATCGCCTGCGCGAGGCGGGCATCAAGGTGTTTGGCCCCTCGGCGGAAGCGGCGAAGCTGGAAGCCTCGAAAAGCTTTACCAAGGAAATCTGTGACGCCGCAGGCGCCCCCACCGCGGCCTATGGCCATTTCACCGATCCGGGCTCTGCCAAGGCCTATATCCGCAAGCAGGGCGCCCCGATTGTGGTCAAGGCCGACGGGTTGGCCGCCGGCAAGGGCGTGATCGTGGCGATGACCGAACAGGAAGCGCTGGACGCCATCGACGACATGTTCGGCGGTGCCTTTGGCGGCGCGGGCGCCGAAGTGGTGATCGAGGAGTTCATGGAAGGCGAGGAGGCCTCGTATTTCATCCTGTGTGACGGCAAAACCGCCCTGGCCGTGGGCACGGCGCAGGACCACAAGCGGGTTGGCGAAGGCGACAGCGGGCCGAATACCGGCGGCATGGGCGCCTATTCACCTGCCCCGGTGCTGACCGATGAGATTGCCAACCGGGCGATGGACGAGATTGTGATCCCCACCGTGGCCGAGATGGCCAAGCGCGGCACGCCTTATCAGGGCGTTCTGTATGCAGGGCTGATGATCAAGGACGGCCAGCCGCGCCTGGTGGAATACAACGTCCGCTTTGGGGACCCGGAATGTCAGGTGCTGATGATGCGCCTTGGCGCGCAGGCGCTGGATCTGCTGCTGGCCTGTGCCGAGGAACGGCTGGAGGACGCTCAGGTCAACTGGGCGCATGATCACGCGATCACCGTTGTTTATGCGGCCAACGGCTATCCCGGATCTTACGAAAAAGGCACAGTGATCAAAGGCTTGGACAGCCTGCCCGAAGACAGCAAGAACATGGTGTTTCACGCAGGCACCACCGAGAAGGACGGCAGGATCACCGCCACGGGTGGACGTGTCCTGAACGTGACGGCCCGGGGCGACAGCCTGCAGGAGGCCCGCGACCGTGCCTATGCGATGATCGACGGGATCGACTGGCCAGAGGGCTTCTATCGGTCCGATATCGGCTGGCGTGCGCTCTGACGACCATCAAGACCGTCACGTTGATATCGTCGTGATATCACCGCCGTGGCATCCCATGGTGGAACTCGCCCCGCGCCATCTGGTTGCGGGGCGTTTCTTTTGAGGGGGCCTCGCTGAGGCTCGGTGCTTTTGGTGGCTCACTGCGTGAGCCTGAAAAGGGGCGCTGCCCCTCGCGAGACGAGCTCGCTCACCCCGGGATATTTGGAACAAGGGAAAGAGAAAGGGGAGGCGGCCACCCGCTGGGCAACCCGGAGCCTTTAAAGCGTTTCGGTTTTAACCTGACACAGGGCAAAAACACTGGGCAAAACTGAAACGCTGCAAGAGATATCAATGTCGTGGGCGTTTCGGAAGAAACATGTGTGTCAAGTTTATCCCGAAACGCTTTAGCCCGGCGCATTTCCCGGCACCCTTGCGCCGAGCTGTTTCAGGGTGTCAAACCCATGTGCCAATTCTGCAATGCTGCGCACGGATGTGAGGGAGCAGCGGATGTAATTGCGCTCTGTCCGCGATGTGGCAAAATGGTCTGAGGCGACAACTTCGATGCCCGCATCCCGCGCCTTTTGTATGAACTGCCCCTCATTCTCGACCTCTAGCCAGAGATGGGTTGCCGGGTGCGCCTGAATATTAGGAAAAATCCGTCGAAGGACCGCCCAGCGCGCACGGACGATTTCGGACTGGCGGTCGGCGATCCGCATCGCATCTTTGTTGCAGATCATCTGTGTGGTCATGATCAGGGGAAGCGGAGAGGTGAGCCAGCTTGTCAGCGCCGGGTTTGCCTGCAGGCTGCTGACAGCCGGGTGCTGCCCGGCCACGAAGCCAAAGCGCAGGGCCGGGGACAGGCATTTGGACAGGCTCGAGATCAGGATATGGCCACGGGGGAGCGCGCTGACAAAAGGCGGCATGCCGGAGTAGCTGCCATACACATCATCTTCCACAACGGTCAGGCCAAACTCCGCCACCAGCTCTGCGATCCGGGCCCGGCGGGACACCCCCATGATGGTTCCTGTCGGGTTCTGGATATTTGGCGTGATCACCAGCGTCTTGGCCTTCACCCGTTTGCACACTGCCGCCAGATCATCTGGCCTGAGCCCCTGCTGGTCACAGGCCACCCCTTGCAATCGCAACCCCATGGACTGGGCAATGGTCCTGAGCCCGGGGAAGGTGAATTCCTCGGTCAGCAGCGTCTGACCCGGCCCCATCACATTTCCCAACACCGCCTGCAAAGCGGCCTGGGCCCCGGCGGTCAGCGCAATCTCTCCGCAGGCAAGGTCATAGCCTCTCCAGGCCAGCCAGTCCCGGGCGGCATTGCAGGCCTGCCGGATCTGCTCTGGCATGGCATATCCGAACAGGTCCTTGCCCGTTTCGGCACATTCCAGCAAGAGGCGGCGCAAACTGTCATGATCAATTTCAGGTGGTGAGATCTTGCTGAGGTCAAGCATATCCCGACAGCTTGCATTGCGCGCAAACAGCTGGGCGGATTTGCTGGATGGGCTGATGAAGGTCCCTCTGCCCGTTTCGCCCTGAAGGAGACCCTGCTGGGTCGCCTCTGTAAAGGCCCGCGTCACCGTTGACAGGTTCACACCAAGCGCATAGGCTAGCTGGCGCTGAGCAGGAAGCCTGTCCCCTGCAAGCAATTCCCCGTTTTCAATGGATTTTTTCAGTGCCATGACAATAGCGTCATGCTTTGTCAGGTCCGTTTCCAGCTTTGGCACCCACATGCTCGCCGCGCCCTCCCGTTCCACCTATTATTGTCTTGAAGACATTTATTCGATTGACGCATACATTTCCACAGGCAAATGAGGGACCATTAATTTTGGTTCCATCTGTGAGGAAACCCATGAACGTTGACCATTTTTTAGAGAAAACCATTCATGAGCTATTTCCAGTGGGGGACAGGGCGCCAAACAACTCACGGCTGCAGAAATCTACCTGTGAACATGCGCTGTCCGTACGCGCTGATGTATTGCCTGTTCTGGCGGAAGACCTGTGTGCCTATGTGCAAAAAGATCCCTCTCTTGAGGGGCAACCCGCATTTGCCCTGGTGCCCCATTCGCCGTTTATCGCAACCCTGTGCTACCGGATCGCCCATGCGCTCTGGTCGGACGCCAAATCGGGTGAACATACCCGTGACGCCATGGCGATCAGCCATTTTGCCCGCAGCCTGACCGGCGTGGAGATCCATCCCGCGGCCACGATCGGCAAACGGTTTGTGCTGGATCATGGGACCAATACGGTGATCGGCGCCACCTGTGAGATCGGAGCTTTTGCCCGGGTTTTAGGGGATGTTCACATCGGCGATGATTGCTTCATTTGCCCCTGGTCCCTGATCACCCGCGACGTTGTCCCCGATACGACCGTGAAGCCGCAGATCCCAACGGGCAGCTTTTCCACATATCTGAACGAGGCACCCTCTCATGTGGCCTAAGACCCCGGTTCGACAGTTTGAAAACATCATCGTCAAGATGGAAGCCCTTCAGCCTGGGGGGTCACACAAGGCGCGGGCCGCGCGGCACATCCTGCAAGAGGCCCTCACCTCGGGCCAACTCACCCCTGGTGGGCCAAAGCGGATCTTGGAAAAATCGGGGGGGAATCTGGGGGTGAGCCTCGCGTTTGAGGCGGCGCGCTATGATATCGGTGTGGATCTGGTCATCGGGCTCTCGTTTTCGCCGGTCAAACGCCTGCTCTGCCAACGGTATGGCGCCCGCCTTGTGGGGGAAGATGCGCTGCGTCTTGGCAAAAGCCCCAAAGAGGTCATCGCGCAGATGAGAGCGGAGGAACCAGACAAATGGGTCTTCACGGATCAATTCGCCAACCGGGCCAATCTGAAGGCACATCTGGAGGAAACCGGCCCGGATTTCAGCGCCCAGATTGCGCGGGTTTTGGCGCCGGGACAACGGCTTATCCTTGTGAAAGGCGCCGGAACCGGGGCAAGCTTTACCGGCATTGCAACCAGCCTGCGCGCCAATTTCAGCACGCTGTCCACCCATCTGGTGATGCCCGAGGGTTGCGACCTGGCAACAGACAGGTTTGTCGATCATCCGCTGGAGGGATTTGCCGTGGGGGTGGTGCCGCCTTTCCTCGACCTTTCGCTGGTTGAACAGACCCAGACCATCTCCCCTTCCGAGGCGCATTTCGGCCAGAGCGAAATGGCAAAAGATATCGGGTTCTTTCCGGGCATGACCAGCGGTGCCAATTACGCCGCCGCCAAACGCATCGCCAGGGCAAACCCTGACGCGCTCGTCGCAACACTTGCGTATGACAGTGGGGAATCCTACCTCGCCTCGGCGCTTCTGGCCTCAACAGAGGCGAAAAATCAGGGGGAGCGGCAAATTGCATAAAGCGGCATTCAAAAACATCACCTCCTTCTTCCCGGTCATCAGCCTTGCTCTTGGCAATGGGCTTGGCCTCAGTTCCGCCGTGATCTCGGTCACGGTGTCGGCACTGATTGCGCAAGAGATCGGCTGGACGGGCGGCCTGTCAACTGTGCCCTACGGGATCCAGTTTCTGGCCCTCTTGCTGGCCACCTACCCTTCGGCGGCATTGATGGAGCGTTTCGGGCGCAAGCCGGTCTTTGTTCTCGCGGCGTTTTCCGGTGTCATTGGCGGCGCTCTGGGCTATCTGGCTGTGATCTGGTCGGATCCCGTGCTGCTGTGCCTGTCCCATGCGTTTCTGGGGATCAACCTGGCAAATGTGAATTTCTATCGTTTTGCCGCACTTGAGGTGGCCCCGGCGGCGCGCAAGGCGCAGGCCATGTCGCTGGTGGTCTTTGGCGGAACGGCGGCCGCCCTTATCGGCCCGCTCCTGTCACGCCAGGCTCTGTTTTCGACAAACCTCTTCGCCTCCTCTTACCTGGGCATCGCGGTGCTGTCGGTTGTGATCATTGCCCTGGTGGTGCTGCCCCCCCTGCCCTGGCCGGAAACATCCCCCCGGAAGTTCCGGCTAGCAGACCTGCGCGCAGCACTGCGCACCCCCAAACTGGCCTTTGGCATGGCCTGCGCCGCGACAGGGTATGGCTCGATGAACCTTCTGATGATTTCCGCATCACTGATCCTCGATGATCTGGGCTGTTTCTTTCAGGAGATCTCCGTTTCCATCCAGTGGCATGTTCTGGCCATGTTTGTCCCGTCGCTTTTCATGGGCAGGATCATTTCAGGCATTGGCGCGATGGCGGTCTGCCTGATTGGCACCCTGTTGCTTGTCGGGTCTTCGGCAGCGGCTGCCCTCTATCCATTGTCCATCCCAACCATCAAGACCACGCTGGTTCTGCTGGGGATCGGCTGGAACATGACCTATGTCGGAGGCTCGTATCTGGTGGCCCAGAGCGCCCCACGGGATCATGCGCTGTCGGTTCAGGCCGTAAATGACGTCTCGATCGGGGTCTTTGCCATGCTGGGGGCGTTCCTGCCGGGGGTCGTTATGGCCTGGATCGGATGGAGTGGTGCAAATCTGCTGGTCATCGCCAGCCTTGTGCCGATTGGAGTGGCCGCTTTTGCCCTGATCCTCTCGCAGCGGCGGACAGGGCACACGGCGACGCCATAAATCCAGATCTCAGGGATCCTCCGGCAGAAGGGCACCCGACAGATGGCACATCATGCCAGGGTCCGGGGCCAAGATCTGGGGCCAAGATCCGGGACAGTTCGGAAGAAACAGGTGCTTTTGCACGGCCCAGACGCGTTTAGCCCTGACAGGAAAGCGCCGCGTGAACCGCGCCTCGCCCTGAGAACGGTCCAAGCCGGCGGCTCTTGATCTGCCCCGCCTCAAACCGCGTCGCCATGACGTTCTGCCAGCCCGCATCCACGGTGATGATCTCCGGCCCCGCTCCGCATTCCCGAATGCCACCGGTGATGAACTCCTGCCCGATCCGATGATTGGTCAGCCCAGTTTTGGAGGCGACCTCAACAAGCCGCCCCCCGCGCGCCGTTTGTTCAAGGCGCCAGATCCGCAGGGTTTTCGCAAGATGCGGCCGGTCGATATAGGCGATCTCGATATGACCATCGCCATCAAGGTCGGCCGCCCCGATGACCGCAAGCCAGCGATGCCGCTTTCCGATCGGGGCCGTTTCGGCCAGCACAACCATTTCGGAGCCCTTCGGATGATCCGGTGCCGCGCGTTCGCCCCAGATGCGAAGCGCCGAGCCCTTGTCGAAATAGGACACCACGGTGATCACTTCGGGTTTGCCATCCCCCGTGACATCAATCAGCCGTGGGGACGTGTCTTCATAAACACCCCCCAGAACCGCATTCCCGATCTTTCGGGTGCCATCAAGCGTAAACTCAATGCCCTGATATTCGCCCCCCGGCACCACCCCGTGGCCATAGGCCGTGGTCGGGGCGCCATAGGCCGCGCCGGTGATCTCTGCCACGGCGACATCCGGGGAAAGCCCCCCTGCCACCAGCGCAAAAGCCAGCACAGCGCCGCGCGCGCAGCCGCGCCACAGGCGGGCGGGCAGGCGGGCAGGCAGGCGCGGCGCGTGCCCTACCCCGCCGGTCATCAGATCTGTTTTTCCGGCAGATGCACCACCAGCCCATCCAGCGCATCGGTGACTTTCAACTGGCAGGTCAGGCGCGAACGATTGGGATCGGGCTCATAGGCGAAGTCGAGCATATCCTCTTCCATCGCATCCTTGGCCGGCACCTTCTCGACCCAGGCTTCATCCACATAAACATGGCAGGTGGAGCAGGCACAGGCGCCGCCGCAATCCGCTTCGATACCGGGCACGTTATTGTCGCGCGCGCCTTCCATCACGGTCAGGCCAGCGGCCACATCCACGACATGCTCAGTGCCGTTATGCTCGATATAGGTGATCTTTGCCATATGGCTCTCTCCAGTTGCTATAGCGGGTCTTTCCCAAAGCGCGCCGATGTCATCCAGAAACAGGCAAACCCCTGCGCGCGATAAAAGATTTCAGTTTCACGGGCGGATCGGGGGGGGCCTGTTGCGCAGGCTGTCCCGAACCGCTTCAATTTGCCGATATAAGCGGTGTGAGACGCAATTTCGACCCATCAATGACAAAACCAGCGGGAAAAGTGACATCGAGGCGGCAGCATCCTTCTGCCGAGCCTGCACCCGGACAAAGAGCGGGCTACCGGCGGCGGGAAAATACCGCTAGGCTGCCCGGAAAATGGCCGCAATCAGAGCCGCAATCAGATAAGAGCAGACCCCATGCGCCTTCTTTCCTTTCCACTCCCCATTGCCTTTCTGGGGCTGGTCCTGACAGGCTGCACCTCTGCCGCGCCCGAGGCAACCAAACTGCCCGAAGGCGCCATCCTGCTTGCCCCCGGCGAACGACCGAAAGGCGGGCGGATCGGGGCCTGCTACGGCAAGGATACCACGCCCGCCGCGATCGAAACGATCACAGAAAGCAAACAGGTCGCACCCGCCGTCTTTGCCCCGGATGGCAACACGATCATCACCCCGCCGCGTTATGAAACCATCACCCGTCAGGCGATCACCGCAGGGGGGCAGACCTATTATTTCGAAGTGCCCTGCCCGCCGAGTTTCACACCCGAGTTCATTGCCTCGCTTCAGCGGGCCCTGCAGGCGCGCGGCTTTTTTGACGGCCCTGTCAGCAGCACATTGGATGCCCCGACACGGGCCGCGATCCGGGCCTTTCAAAGCCCAAAGTTCAACAGTGATATTCTGACCATGGACACCGCCCGCAAGCTTGGGCTGGTGGCCTATGCCTCTCCGCCAATTTATGAGTGATCCATAAGGGCCGGAGCATCCGAGGGTGTCCGCGCCGCCCTCAGGTCACACCCCATAAGCGTTTCGCCTCATTATTGTGTCTCAATAATAAGGCGACACACTTTAAACAACAAAAAGCCCCCCGACCGAACGGCCGCAAGGGCTTGTCGCTTTCGGCGACCGCACACCGCATAGGTGCAGAAGTGTCAGAACAGGGTGCGCATCCGGCCAGCGATCCACTGTGAAATCGGATCGGTCGCCATCACCCAGGCCCCGGCCTGCTCTACCCCGGTGCCCGCAGCCAGTTTTGCCACGCGCGTCTCGTAGGTTGTTGCGCCAAGCTGGACCATAAGAAAGGCCTTGAACACCAGAAACAGCGCCAAGGCGACCGCCAGCCCACGCAGTGGAAAACCACGGCGCAAGCCACCACTGCGCGACGCAGGCACCAAAAGCCCGTCGCGCTCAACCAATTGCACATATCCGCGCGACATCTTGCGATGGCGCGTTTCAATATCACGCATGCGCTTGCTGAATTTCGCGTAATTTGCGTCAGCCATGTCAATATCCTCAGGTTGGCCCCCACCAACAAGATACTTCACAATAATAGCAAATTTGACTGATATTCACGAGGAAACAGACTGTTGCCGCCACAATCTCACTGCATTTTCGTTAAGGTTAGCGTGGTCCAGTCAACAATCTCATCCCGTGAGACAAGATTGAACCCGTTTTCTTGATAAACAGAGATCACCTCATCGGCTTGAGGGTTCAGGATTCCAGAGAGAATCGCATAGCCGCCGGGGCGAATCGCTTCTGCCATATCAGGTGCCAGACCAATCAGCGGGCCCTTTAGAATATTGGCAAAGACCAGATCAAAAGGTGCCGCATCCCGCAGTTCGGGCGCGTCAAAACCAGCGGCTTCCACACAATTGACCTTCCCGTCAAGGTCATTGGCCGTGACATTGGCCCGCGCCACATCCACCGCAACTTCGTCGATATCCGAGGCCAGCACCGGGTTGGGCCAGATCTTGGCCGCAGCCATCCCAAGCACGGCGGTGCCACAGCCGATATCCGCCACGCTCTCGCCCACGAACCCCTTGTCTGCCAACCCATCAAGCGCACGCAAACAGCCCAAAGTGGTTCCGTGATGCCCGGTCCCAAACGCCATGGCCGCCTCGATCAGCAGGCCGATCTTCTCCGCGGGCAACTGGTCGGCATCATGGGCGCCGTATACAAAGAACCGCCCTGCCTCGACCGGGGCCAGCTCACGTTTCACATGTGCCACCCAATCGGTTTCCGGCAGTTCCGAGACGATGAAATCCTTCGCCCCATGCATGGATGCCAAAAGTGCCAACCCGGCCGCATCAGGCGCTTCGGTGAAATAGCCGCCCACTTCCCACAAGCCACTGTCATCTTCCACCTCGAACACACCAATCCCGGTCGGTTCAGGGGTGAGGGCCTCCATCGCAGCGCCCAGCGCTTCAGCGGCCTCTTGGCCAGAGAGGGTGGTAAGAGCAGTCCAGGTGGGCATGATCAGGTCTTTCGATAGGGTTTGCAGGCAACATATGCCATGGGCCTAGCCCCGGAAAGGCAGAGGGTCAAGCGCTCCCGCCCATCATGCCCCTTACAAGACACCGCAGACAGAGACCTGCCTCGCGTCGCTCGGCCCCCTTCTGGCCTTCGGCAAGGATATTTATGGCAAGAAGAAGAGCACAACCCGTCTTTTCCTCTTGCGACAAATATCCTGGGGTGAATGCGCCAGCAGAGGGGCAAAGCCCCTTCCGAGCGAAGCGAGGCCATTGCCGAACAATGCCTTCAACCTGCACAGGTCGGCTAAGGCGCGCACTTATCCGCTCAGGCTCCGGTCCCAATCGGGCAGGTCACACCGGTGCCGCCAATCCCGCAATAGCCCCCGGGGGTCTTTGACAGGTATTGCTGATGATAGGCTTCAGCCGGGTAAAAGGCCCCTGCCCGGGCGATTTCCGTGGTGATCGCACCAAATCCCTGCGCGGCGAGGCGCGGGGCAAATTCTGCGGCCGAGAGGCGCGCTGCGTCCAGCTGGGCATCGGTTGTTGCATAGATGGCCGAGCGGTATTGCGTCCCCATATCGTTGCCCTGCCGCATCCCCTGGGTTGGGTCGTGATTTTCCCAAAACACTTTCAGCAACGCCTCATAGCTCGTCTTGGTTGGGTCATAGACAACACGCACCACTTCGGTGTGTCCGGTCTGGCCGGTGCAGAGTTCGTCATAGGTGGGATTGGGTGTAAATCCCCCGGCATTGCCGACCATGGTCAGCCAGACGCCGGGTTGCTGCCAGAAGATCCGCTCGACGCCCCAGTAACACCCCATGCCAAACAGGGCGACCTCGTGGCCCTCGGGCACATCCAATGTCAAAGGACGGCCAAAAACATGATGGGTCTCCCCAAAGGACAGCGCCGTGTCGCGCCCCGGAAGAGCCGTTGTTTCGTCCACCATGGTCAGTTTCTTCTGTTTGCCAAAGAGCATCGCGCATCCTCCTGTTCTGCCCCAAAGGTGGGGCTACTCTGCCGCCTTGGCAAGAGGGCCGGCAAACACGGTCTCGTGACCTTTTTCCGGGTGGCGCGGGATCAGGAGTGCAAGGGTCAGGGACACCATGGCCATACCCGCCGCCAACGCAAACACCGCCCCGGGCGAGATCACCCAGAGATAGCCCAGAAGCGCCGGCAGGAACACGGCGGCAATATGGTTGATGGTGAAGGCCACGGCTGCGGTCGGTGCAATATCCTGCGGATCCGCGATTTTCTGGAAATAGGTCTTCAGCGCAAAAGCAAGGGCAAAAAACAGGTGATCCAGAACATACAGCCCCATGGCCAGCATCACCCCCCAACCGAAATAATAGATCCCGCCATAGGCCAGAAACACGCCCACCAGCCCGACATATTCAAACACCAAGGCGCGGCGCTCTCCCCAGACCGAGACCGCTTTTCCCATCAAGGGGGCAAAGACCATATTGGCCACATAGTTGATCAGAAAGAGCGCCGTCACCTCGTGCACTTCAAAGCCGAACCGCTCCACCATCATGAATGCCGCAAACACGACAAAGATCTGACGCCGCGCCCCCGCCATGAATTGCAGCGCGTAATAGAGCCAATAGCGACGGCGCAGCACAAAGGTCTTGAGCTGCGGCTCGGGGCTTTCAAACCTCGGATAGGCAAACCAGCAGAAGATCGCGATGGCCAGGGTCAGGCCGCCGGACAGCATGTAAACGAAATTGTAGCTCAGCCCGAGTGTCTTCCAGGTCAGCACCAGAAACCCATAGGCCAGAAGCGATGCCCCCGACCCCACGGCGGTGATCCAGCCCAGCATCTGTGGCGCACGTTTCTTGTCGATCCACTGCAGCTGCAATGATTGCGCAATGGTCTCGTAATAATGGAACCCGACCGAGCTGAGCATGGTCACGATCAGCAGGCCCGAGAAGCTCGGGAACCACGCGGTGATCGCCGTCGCCGCCCCCAAAAGCGCAAGCGCGCCCACCGCCAGGGTCTGCTCCCGCATGATCCATAAAAGTGCAATCACCCCAATCGCCAGAAATCCCGGGATCTCGCGCACCGTGTGCAACCAGCCGATCTCCACCCCGGTGAACCCCGCCTCACCGATCACGAAATTATTCAAGAGCGCAAGCCAGGTTGAAAACGCAAGCGGCATGGCCGCCGTCATCAGCAGAAGCAAAAAGACGGGGCGGCGCCAGAATGGCAGCGCACGCGCTGCATCGAGGGTCAGGGTGGTGTGTCTCATGACCCCGCCATACGCGCGTTTTCGGTTAGCGCCAACATAAAAACACATTCACCAAACGCAATTTCTCTATGATATAAGTCAAAGTATCAGCCCCCCGTCCCGTAAACTCGCCCAAACCCGCGCAACAGAGGTCTCGCCGCCACCATGATCAACATTGTTCCCCTGATGGACCGTATCGGAGAACGCCCCACTGCCGCGCTGTTCGGCCTGATCACCGGGACCGTGTTTGGCGTGGCGGCCCAGCGGTCGCGATTTTGTCTGCGGGCGGCCACGGTGGAATTTGCCCGGCGGACCATGTCCTCCAGCGTGGCGATCAGGCTTCTGACCTTCTCAACCGCCGTGATCTGGGTGCAGGGGGCCGCGATGCTTGGGCTCTTGCGCACGGAAGACGCTCGGATGATGGCGGTGACCGGCAGCTGGTCGGGCGCAATCATTGGCGGGCTGATGTTTGGGGTCGGCATGGTGCTGGCCTCCACCGGGAACCTGCGAACGGTCATGTCGGGGATGCTGATGGCGATCGTGGCGCAGATGTCGCTGCACGGCTATCTGGCGGATACCCGCACCTGGCTGGCGTCGCTCTGGATGACCAAGGGCGGCACCAATGTGAACCTGCTGACGCTGGTGGGCCTGCCGGAATGGTTCGGCCTTTTGCTGGGGCTGTGCACGGCGGTGCTGGCGCTGGCGCGACGCTCAAACCTTGGCGCACGGCGGCTGATCTTCGGCTCCGGCGTGGGCTTTGCGGTGGCGCTGGGCTGGGTGCTGACCTTCCAGCTGTCGCAAGCGGCCTTTGCCCCGGTCACCGTGACCTCCGCCACCTTCACCGGCCCCTCCGCCAATACGCTGATGTTTTTCCTCACCTCGGACCCGGTTTTGGAATTTGACGTGGGCCTTGTGCCCGGCGTGGTGATCGGCGCCTTTGCCGCAAGTTACCTTTCCGGCGAGTTCAAGTTCCAGGGCTATGAGGGCGAAGCCGTGATGCGCCGGTCGATGACGGGCGCGGTGATGATGGGGTTTGGCGGAATGCTCGCGGGCGGTTGTGCGATTGGCGCAGGCGTGACCGGCGGGTCGATCTTCGTCGCCACCACCTGGCTTGCGCTCCTGTGCATATGGGTCGGGGCAATCATCACCGATTATCTGGTCGATCAGCCCAAAGGCGGCAGCGTGGCGCAGCCAGCGGAATAAGGGCGTCCTTTCCCTTATTTTCTGGCCACAAATATCCTGGGGTGAGGACCCGCTGCCAAAGCGGGGCCGAGGGGCAAAGCCCCTTCCCCCCCGGCAACCGTTCTGCGGCCTGCGGTTGCCCTCAATAAAAGCTCTGCGGATCGATATCGACCTGAATGCGCAGGTCGCCTTTGACCGGAAACTGGGTGAGCCATTTGCGGATCGCGTTCTGAATAGGCGCTGTTTTATCCGCCTTGATCAGGAGCCGCACCCGATGCCGTCCCCGCACGCGGGCGATGGGCGCGGGCGCGGGGCCATAAAGCTGCGCACCGATTTCCTGCAGCGGCTGGGTGCGCCGCGCCATATCAGCGCCAAGGTCAAACACCGCCTGCACGTCCGTGCCCGACAGCACAATCCCGGCCATGCGCCCATAGGGGGGCACTCCGGCATGGCGGCGCTCGCCCGCTTCGGCGCTCCAGAATTTCTCTTCATCGCCTGACAGGATTGCGCGGATCACCGGGTGTTCGGGCTGGAAGGTTTGCAAAAGCGCAGTGCCGCGTGCTTCTGATCGCCCGGCGCGGCCAGCCACTTGGCGGATCAGCTGGAACGAGCGTTCGGCGGCGCGCAAATCGGACCCTTGCAGGCCAAGATCCGCATCAATCACGCCCACCAGCGTGAGTTTGGGAAAATTATGCCCCTTGGCCACCAATTGCGTGCCGATAATGATATCGGCCTCGCCCGCCGCAATCCGCTCGATCTCGGCCTTCAGCGCCCGCGCAGAGCCAAACAGGTCCGACGACAGCACCGCGATCCGCGCCTCGGGGAAGGTGGCGGTGACCTCTTCCGCCAGCCGCTCCACCCCCGGCCCCACGGGTGCAAGCTTGCCCTCAACCTCACAGTCCGGACAGACCTCCGGCATCGGTTTCGTCTCACCACATTGGTGGCAGACCAAGCGTTTCTGGAACCGGTGTTCGACCATGCGCGCATCGCAATGATCACAGCCGATCTGGTGCCCACAGGCCCGGCAGATCGTGACCGGCGCATAACCGCGACGGTTGATGAACAGAAGCGATTGCTCACCTTTTGCCAGCCGCCGCATCACCGCCCCCCTGAGTGCAGGCGAGATCCAGGAGTTTGACGCAAGCTCTTCGCTGCGCATGTCGATCGCCCGCATCTCGGGCAGGACGGCAGGGCCATAGCGGCTGGTCAGGTCAATGCGTTTATACTTGCCCGCTTGCGCATTGGCCCAGGTTTCCAGCGACGGTGTGGCCGAGGCCAGCACCACCTGTGCCTCCACGATCGAGGCGCGCAGCACCGCCATGTCGCGGGCCGAGTAAAGCACCCCGTCTTCCTGTTTGTAGGAATTGTCATGTTCTTCATCGACGATGATCAGGCCAAGGTCTCGAAACGGCAGGAACAGGGCGGACCGGGCGCCCACCACCAGCTGCGCCTCCCCTTCGCCCACCATGCGCCAGCAGCGCCTGCGTTCGGTCATGGTCACGCCGGAATGCCATTCGGCAGGGCGCGCGCCAAAGCGTTCCTCGACCCGTTTGAGAAACTCGGATGTCAGCGCGATTTCCGGCAAGAGCACCAGCGCCTGACGGCCCTTTTTCAGGCACGCCGCCACCGCCTCCATGTAAACTTCGGTCTTGCCCGCCCCGGTCACGCCCCGCAAAAGCGTGGTGCCATAGCGGCCAGACGTCACCCCGTCACACAGCTGGCGGGCCGCTGCCGCCTGATCCTCGGTCAGGGTCTTGCCGGGTTTGAGCGGATCCAGAAAGGGATAAGGCAAATCGCGCGGCGCATCTTCTTCACGCAGCGCCCCCAGTTTGACCATGCCTTTCACCACCGAGGCCGACACATCCGCAAGCCCCGCCAGTTCTGCCTGCGTGAACGCCGCCCCCGGATTGTCATCCATCGCGGCAAGCACCCTGGCGCGGGCATCGGTCAGCCGGTTGGGGCGAAACCCGGAGGCGCGCAGCACCTTGCGCATGGAGGGCGGATCCATCAACCCCGGCGCGCGGGTGGCCAGCCGCAACATATGGTTCATCGGCGTGATCGTATAATCCCCCACACGGGTCAGGAACTGCACCATCTCGAGCCGCATCGGCGCCACATCAATCACCTTGGTGACCTTGCGCAGCTTGGCCGCGTCAAAGCCCCCCTCGCCTGCCCCCCAGACCACACCCAGCACCTTGCGTGGCCCCAGAGGCACCTCGACATAGGCGCCCTGGACACATCCCCCTTCCGGCGCACGATAGGTCAGGAGACGGTCAAGTGGCTGGGTGGTCAGCACGCCAACCCGTTCACCTTCCCTGAAATGCCGCACATCCATGCTCATGGGGATCACCTGCCCTTGTCCCGGTTGCCGTGAGGGGTTTCTGCCCGTCCCTTTCTGCGCTATGAGAGCGGCAAGAACAAGCCACCCGGCCCAGAGGTCCGGGCCAAACCACCTTAAGGAAACGTGCATGAAATTCTTTGCCGATACCGCCGACATCGACGCCATCAAGGAACTTGCCGCCACCGGCATGCTGGACGGCGTGACCACCAACCCCTCGATCATCAAGAAATCGGGCCGTGACATTATCGAAGTCACCAAGGAAATCTGCACCATCACCGATGGCCCGGTGTCAGCAGAAGTTACCGCCACCGACGCAGAGACCATGATCGCCGAAGGCCGCAAACTGGCGCAGATCGCAGACAATATCGCCGTGAAAGTGCCGCTGACCTGGGACGGGCTGAAAGCCTGTAAAACCCTGTCGGACGAAGGCACCATGGTGAATGTCACCCTTTGCTTCTCGCCCAATCAGGCACTGCTGGCGGCCAAGGCCGGCGCCACCTTCATCTCGCCCTTCATTGGCCGACTGGATGACATCGCGCTGGACGGGATGGAGCTGATTGCAGATATTCGCACCATCTATGACAATTACGGGTTCGAAACCCAGATCCTCGCTGCCTCGGTGCGCAATGTGAATCACATGAAGGATTGCGCAATTGTCGGCGCAGACGTGGCCACCGCGCCCCCGTCGGTCATTCAGGCGATGGCAAAACACGTGCTAACCGACAAGGGTCTGGACGCGTTCCTGGCCGATATCGCTGCGGCGGAGATCAAGATCCTCTGAGACCGGGATCGAAAAACATGTCGCGGTGGGGCCACGGCCCTGCCGCTTTTACGGTATTTTAACCAAAAACATGCGGTAATGGCCGTGCGTTTCGTGTATACACACGGGAAAAGATAAACAAAAATACCTGAGGCAGTGATGGCGACTTCTCTTTCCATTGCGGATGATTTGCGAGAGGCATTGATCTCTCGACCCGAAGTTATTCTGGATGATCAGGATCTTATGCACGCGCTGATTGCTGCGAATGAACGCGCGATGGGATCAAATATCGTGGATTTGCGCGGTGTTGCAATGGAACGGCTGGAGACCCGGCTGGACCGGCTGGAAGACACCCATCGCTCCGTCATTGCCGCCGCTTATGAGAACCTCGCAGGGATGAACCTGATCCATCGCGCCGTGCTGCGCATGCTGGATCCGGCAGATTTCGAAGATTTCATGATGGATCTTGGCGGCGAAGTGGCGGACATTTTGCGCGTCGACGCGGTGCGACTGGTGCTGGAAACGGTGCAGAGCGAAAAGAACGCAGCCGTGCAGAAACTGGGCCAGGTGCTGGCCACAGCCCAGCCCGGCTTCATCGACGACTACCTCGGCACATCGCATGACCAATCCGGCCGCACCGTGTTCCTACGTCAGATCCAGGAACAAAATCCGGCCATATACGGCGAAAGCGGTTATTGGGTGCGGTCCGAGGCCTGCATCCGCCTTGATCTGGGCCATGGTCGTCTGCCCGGTATGCTGGTGTTAGGGGCCGAGGACCCGCATCAGTTCAAACCGGGGCAAGGCACCGATCTTCTTCAATTCTTCGGCGGGGTGTTTGAACGGGCAATGCGCCGCTGGCTGTCGTGAGTGACCCTGCGGTCATGATCTCCCCCGGTGCGCGGGACGCGCTGGAGGGGTTTTTGACCCACAAACGGGCTCTGGACGGGGCTTCCGACAACACGATTTCGGCCTATCAGACCGACCTGATCGGCTTTCTGTCCTTCATGGCCACACATCTGGGCGGACCGCAGGGACGGGCCGCCCTTGCCAATGTCACCCTGTCGGACATGCGTGCCTGGATGGCGCATGAACGCGGGCGCGGCGTTGCGGCACGGTCGCTGGCCCGCGCGCTGTCTGCGGTGAAAAGTTTCTATCGCTGGCTGTCCGACCGGGACGGGTTTGATGCCACCGCCATACTGTCCGTGCGCAGCCCGAAATTTTCCAAAAAACTGCCCCGACCGTTGCCAGCGGAGGCCGCGAAAGCGGTGCTGGATCTGGTTGGCGACCAGGCCCGCCAGGACTGGGTCGGGGCACGGGACATTGCCGTGATCACCCTGCTTTATGGCTGCGGTTTGCGGATTTCCGAAGCCCTTTCCCTGACCGCAGCAGACGCCCCGCTGGCCGAGGTGCTGCGGATCCACGGCAAGGGCGGCAAGGAACGGCTGGTGCCGGTGCTGCCAGCCGCCCGCCACGCGGTGGAAACCTATCGCCGCCTTTCCCCCCATGCGGAAACGCCGGAGGCACCGCTGTTTCGGGCGGTGCTCGGGGGGGCTTTGCGGCCAAGGCAGGTGCAGAAAGTGATGGAGCAGACCCGCCTGCAACTCGGCCTGCCTGCCAGCGCCACACCACATGCGATGCGTCACAGCTTTGCCACACATCTTCTGAATGCGGGCGGGGATCTGCGCGCCATTCAGGAACTTCTGGGCCATGCCTCTTTGTCGACCACCCAGGCCTATACGGCGGTCGACACCACCCGCCTGATGGAGGTTTATGAGGCGACCCACCCACGGGCTCGCCCATCTGCCCGTTCGGCCGCCCGCTCATCAGACTAATACAATCTCAACCTTCCCCCTTTCTTCCAGCCCGCTTTTCCGGCACAAGGGCCGCATGGATATTCGTACAAAAGCCCTGCTCGTCCATCTGCTCACCGCCACTGGTGCCGTTTTCGCCATGCTGGCGATGCTGGCAGCGGTGGATGAGAAATGGGGGCTGATGTTTGTCTGGCTTGTCGTGGCCTTTGCCGTGGACGGGGTCGATGGACCTCTGGCGCGCCATTACGATGTCAAGGTCAATGCCCCGCAATATGACGGGGTGTTGATGGATCTGATCATCGACTATCTGACCTATGTGTTCATCCCGGCCTATGCGCTGTTCAAATCGGGGCTGATGCCCGGCTGGACCGGCTGGGCGGCGATCATTGTGATCACCTTCACCTCGGTTGTGTATTTTGCGGACACACGCATGAAAACAAAGGACAATTCCTTTTCCGGCTTCCCCGGTTGCTGGAATATGCTGATCATTGTCCTGTTCGCCACCGAGCCCAGTTTCTGGCTGATGCTGGGGCTTGTAGTCACCCTTGCCATCGCCATGTTCTTTCCGCTGAAATTCATCCACCCGACCCGGACAAAACGCTGGCGGAGCGTCAGCCTTCCGGTGGCACTGGCCTGGACCTTTTTTGCTGGCTGGGCCGCCTGGGTGGAGTTCCATCCGGAAAGCTGGGCCCATTGGGGGCTGGTTCTGACCTCGATCTACCTGTTGGGGGCGGGGATTGCGCAACAGATCATTCCCGAGCGCAGCTGACGCCGGGCCGGTGGCGGCCCGATCCGCGATGATCTTGCCCCTATTTATCCCTTCCGTTTCCGGGTCGGAAAACGCCCTAGCGTAAAAGCAGATTTCTCCGGTCGCTTTGCAAACAGTTTGGTGTAAAATGTCACCAGTCGAGAGACATGATTTTTAGTTTCAGGTCGGAGGTCCCCCCATGTGCCGTCTGTTTGTCGGAGCTGACACATCCTTTTGGGAAAGCAACACCCGTGTGTTCCGCGTGGACGGGGCGCTTTTGTCGCTTGAGATCGAGAATTTCTACTGGGACGTACTGGAGCGGATTGCCCGCCGGGACGGAATGAATACTGAGCAGCTGGTCAACACGCTGTATTTCGAAGCGATCGACGCCGATCATACCGAGGGCAGTTTCGCCTCGTTCCTGCGGGTATGTTGCGGTCGCTTTCTGGACCTGCTGCAGAAAGGCGAGATCCCGGACGATGATACGCCGATCCGGGAACTGGATGCGGATGCCACTCTGAAGCGCGAAAAACAGCCCCGCCTGCGGGTGGTGTACGAAGCTTGAAACTCAGGT
The DNA here is from genome assembly GCF_001307765.1 of Aliiroseovarius crassostreae. Lineage (GTDB taxonomy): Bacteria > Pseudomonadota > Alphaproteobacteria > Rhodobacterales > Rhodobacteraceae > Aliiroseovarius > Aliiroseovarius crassostreae. Next base: position 336,957 of record NZ_LKBA01000004.1, on the reverse strand, counting down.
GAGAACGTTCGCGGGCCCACGTGCAAAAGCCCCCCTTCGGATAGCCAGCGGATGGCCAGAAGCGGGCCGCCCTGATTATTCCGACCAACTTATTCCGACCAGCGCTTCAGCGCCTCTTCATCATTGACCTTGGCATCCACCCATGACGTTGCCCCAGCCCGCGTGAACTCTTTTTTCCAGAAGGGCGCGCGGGATTTCAGGTAATCCATCAGAAACTCTGCCGCCTCGAACGCGGCCACCCGGTGTTTGGCGGCGGTGGCCACCATCATGATCTGGTCTCCGGGGCGCATCGGCCCATGCCGATGGATGACAAGGCAATCTGCCAGTTGCCAACGTCCGGACGCCTGATCCACCATAGCGGCAATCGCCTTTTCGGTCATGCCGGGATAATGTTCGATTTCCATCCGGTCGAGCGACCCATCATCATCCCGCACCACCCCGGTAAAGCTGACCACGGCGCCCACATCACTGCGACCGCGCCCAAACCCACGGAGTTCGTCGCTGGGGTCAAATTCTTCGTTCTGAACACGGACAGTCATATCAACCGCCTGTCATGGGCGGGAAAAACGCCACTTCGCGCACGCCGTCGAGCGGTGCGTCGAAATCCGCCAGCTCCTGATCGAGCGCCACCCGCAGGGCGGAAAGATCTTTGAACGCTTCGGCGTAACGCGGCTCCCGCGCGCGCAGTTCCTCGACCAGCTCCGCCACAGTTGCGGCGTTGGTGTCGACCTGTTCGCGCGGCTCCCCCACCCGTTCGCGCACCCAGGCAAAATACATGACTTCAACCATTTTCAGGCTCCTCACGCAGGAAGGGCAGCGCCTTTCGGAAGTAATCCCAGCCAGTGATCATGGTCAGGATCCCGGCGATCCATAGAAGTGACACACCGATATAGGTCGACCAGACGAGACCGGTCGCATAGAAATTCAAGCCCAGATCATCGGGAAAAGTGCCGGCAAAGATCTCAGCGACAATGGCGTCATCCATACCAATGGTGCGCTCCAGCAGGCTGTGTTCGAAAATCCCGGTCGAAAACAGAACCGCGATGGCCACCATCTGCACGGTGGTTTTCCACTTGGCCAGATTGGTCACTTTCAGCGCACGGGCCTTGTCGCCAAGGGTCTCTCGCAGGCCGGACACGAACACCTCGCGGTAGATGATCAGCGCAGAGGGCAGAAGGATCCATGGGGTCATGCCCGCATAGCCATTGATCACCAGAAGCGCGATCAGCACCATCGCCTTGTCGGCAATCGGATCCATCGCGGCGCCAAACAGGCTTTCCAATTTCCAGGCCCGCGCCAGATACCCATCAAGGTAATCGGTGATCGAGGCGACGATAAACAGGATCATCGCATACCAATCCGCCCAGGGCCGGGCGAAATAGAGGAACATCACGGGGACCAGCGGGGCTGCGATCAGCCGGGCAACGGTCAGGATATTGGGAAGTGTCCATCTCATGGCATAACCCTTAACGCGTCACGACCGGTCATGGAAGAAGGCATAGATGGTTTCGGCCAGACTTTCTGAAATTCCATCAACAGCTTTGAGGTCCTCAAGCCCCGCGCGCGACACGGCCTTGGCAGAGCCGAAATGCGCCAGAAGCGCGCGCTTGCGGGCCGCCCCCACACCCGGCACCTCATCCAGCGGCGTTGCCCCCTGTGCCTTGGCGCGTTTGGCCCGGTGGGTGCCAATGGCAAACCGGTGTGCCTCATCCCGCATGCGCTGGATGAAATAGAGCACCGGGTCGGTGCGCCCAAGCGCGAAGGGGCGCTGTCCGATGCGGTGAAATTCTTCCTTGCCATGATCCCGATCCACACCTTTTGCCACCCCGACCATCGGAATGTCGGTCACCCCCATCTCCTGCATGATCTCATGGACCGCGCTGACCTGCCCGGCCCCGCCATCAATCAGCAAAAGGTCCGGCCAATGCCCCTCCTGCCGGTCGGGATCTTCCTTGAGCAACCGTTTGAACCGTCTGTTCAGCACCTCTTTCATCATGCCGAAATCATCCCCCGGCGTGAGCTCCTCCCCCTTGATGTTGAATTTGCGATACTGGCTTTTCAAAAACCCTTCGGGACCGGCAACAATCATTGCCCCCACCGCATGTGCCCCCTGGATATGCGAGTTGTCATAGACCTCGATCCGGGCGGGCGGGGTGTCGAGGTCAAACGCCTCGGCCAGCCCTTTCAAGAGCCGCGCCTGTGTGGCGCTTTCCGCCATCCTGCGGCCCAGGCTTTCGCGGGCATTGCGCTGCGCCCCGGCGACAAGTTCGGATTTTTCGCCCCGCAACGGCACGGCAATTTCAACCTTGCGGCCCAGCTTCTCACTCAGCGCCTCTTCCATCAGGTCCTGATCATCCAGCGGATCTGACAGGAGGATCAGGCGTGGCGGCTCTTTCTGGTCGTAAAACTGTCCGACAAACGCCTGCAAAACCTCCCCCGCACTGACCGCATCACGCCCATTGCCCACGCGCGGATAGAAATCACGATTGCCCCAGTTCTGATGGGCGCGAATGAAAAAGACCTGCACACAGGCCTGTCCGCCATCCATATGCAGTGCGATCACATCCGCCTCCCCCACGCCGCGCGGGTTGATGCCCTGCGATTGCTGCACCTGGGTAAGGGCCTTGATCCGGTCGCGCAGGACCGCGGCCTTTTCAAACTGCATCGCCTCTGACGCCGCCTGCATCTCGGCCGCCAGATCGCCCTGCATCTTGGTGGTGCGCCCGGACAGGAAATCCTGCGCCTCGCTGACCAGCCCGGCATAATCCTCTTTCGAGATGCGATCCACGCAGGGGCCCGCACAGCGTTTGATCTGGAATTGCAGGCAAGGCCGGGTGCGACTGGCAAACATCGCATCCGAGCAATTGCGCAAAAGGAACACGCGCTGCAGCTGGTTCAGCGTGCGGTTCACCGCATCCGCGCTGGCAAAGGGGCCGAAATACTGCCCTTTTTCTTTCCGCGCACCGCGATGTTTCTTGATCATCGGGAAGTCATGATCCGTGACGAGAATGTTCGGAAAGCTTTTGTCATCGCGCAGGAGCACGTTGAAATGCGGTTTCAATTGTTTGATCAGGTTCTGCTCCAGGAGCAGCGCCTCGGTCTCTGTCCTGGTGGTCAGAAACATCATCGAGGCGGTCTGGCTGATCATCCGTGCGATCCGCGCAGAGTGCCCGCTGGGCTTGGCATAGTTCGACACCCGTTTTTTCAGGTTTCGCGCCTTGCCCACATAAAGCACCCGCCCCTTTTCATCGAGCATGCGATAGACACCCGGCGACCCGTCCAGCAGGCGCAGATATGACTGGATCACCTCATGCCCGGCCGGCCTGGGTTTGGCGTCGGGGGCGGGGGTGACATCGGGCCGGTTGGTGGCACTGTCTGACGTACGATCCTGATCCATGGTGTCCTGTGCGAATCTTTTGCTGACTGCAATCTTACCGTGCGAGAGGCAAGGGAAAACATGCCCACAAAATCTGTGGATAAGTCTGAGGATTACCTGCGAGACTGCAGGGATTTCCCTTATTTTACACCCTCCCCTTTAGCTTGCCTATTTTTTAGGCACTTTTCTAAGTGACTGATATTTAATGAAAAAAATATGAACATTTTGTAATGTTTTGATTTCATTACAAAAAAGATAGTTGCCACTAGGGAAGAATTGAACAGGTGCACAACTTTGGACCGCTCGTACAGTTTCGCCTTCCCTAAAGCGTTTCGGAATAAACTTGGAACACATGTTTCTTCCGAAACGCCCTCGACATTGATCTCTCTTGCTGCGATTCGATTTTTCTCTGTCACAGGTGAAAGTCGAACCGCTTGAGGTTACTTTTCGACCCCGCGAATATCCGGCGTTTTCCAGCCAAGATGCTGGCCGCCATCCACGGCAATCACCTGACCGGTCACCGACGGCGCGTTCAGAAGGTAGGAAAACGCGGCCACGATATCCATGGTTCCCGCACCACGCCCCAGCACCGTGCCCGCACGTTGCGCTGCAAAATGTGCCTCGGACTGGCGGTGCCCGATCAGGGTGGGTCCCGGCGCAATTCCGTTGACCCGCACATGGGGTGCAAGCCCCTGGGCTGCTGTCTGGGTGAGGGTCCAAAGCCCGGCTTTGGCCAGCGTGTAGGTCATGAATTCCGGGGTCAGTTTCTTGATCCTCTGATCCAGCATATTCACCACCACGGCGCGCGCGACGGGTTCCCCATTTTCATCCATCACCGCCTCTGGCACCTGTGCGGCAAAAGACTGGATCATAAAAAACGGGGCCCGCAGGTTGGAATTGATATGACGGTCCCAGCTGTCTTGCGTGGCGGTCGAAATAGTGTCGTATTCAAACACCGACGCATTGTTGACCAGCGTAGAAAGCGGGCCGCCCAATGCCTCGGCCGCCTGCGGGACCAGCATTTCTGCCGCCCGCATATCCAGCAGATCCGCCTGAAGCGTCACCGCGTTCCGGCCAAGGTCGCGGATCATCGCGGCGGTCTCTTCCGCCCCACTGGCAGAGGCCGCATAATGCACCGCCACGTCATATCCCTGACGCGCCAGTTCCAACGCCATTGCGCGACCAAGCCGGGCCCCTGCCCCGGTGACCAAAGCCCGTTTTGTCATCCGCTCTGTCATCGCGCACTCCTGCAAGGGGTTAATGGGTCAGCACTATCGACACGTAGACCAGATAAAGCAATGTCAGAATACCGCCCCAGATCCGGCCCATATGCCATTTCCAGAACACGAAGGGTGCAAGCAGTGCGGACACGGCCAGCATCACCCAGATATCGAACTGAAGGATGCCCGGCTCAACCGGGATCGGCCCCACAAAGGACGCCACACCGATAATGGCCAGCAGGTTGAACATGTTCGAACCGATCACATTGCCCAGCGCCACCTCGGCCTGATTGCGCAGGGCCGCCATCACGGTGGTGGCCAGTTCGGGCAGGGATGTGCCAAGGGCCACAAGGGTCAGGCCGATCACGGTTTCAGAGACCCCCATGGTGCGGGCGATATTTGTGGAGGCATCCACCAGCAGATCCGCCCCGAGAGGCAGGCCGATCAATCCAAGGATCAGGAACAGGATCACCTTCCACCAGGCCATGTCGGGGTCCGCCCCTTCGACCTCTTCATCCTCGTCACAGGGCTCTGCCTGATTTTCCTTGCAGGCGCGGCGATGGCACATCGCCTCGCCAAAGGCCGAATAGAGAATCAGCCCCAGCACCGACAGCAGGATCGCGCCCTGCACCCAGGTGATGATGCCATTAAAGCAGAGGATGAAAAACAGGACCGAGGCCGCCATCATCTGTTTATAGCTTTTGCGTGTGTCACACGAACCGGTCGACAGCCCGCGCATAAGGGCGGGCACCCCCAGCACCAGAAGGATATTGGCAGTATTTGACCCCACCACATTGCCCAGCGCCAGACCGGGCACACCTTCATGAATGGCCTGCACCGAAATCAAAAGCTCGGGCGCAGAGGTGCCGAACGCCACAATGGTCAGCGACACGATCAGCGCAGGCACGCCAAGGCGCAGCGACAGGTTCACGGCGCCCCGCACCAGACTGTCGCCTGCGAGCAAAAGAATAATGAGGCCAAGGGCCGCGAAAATCAGATCCAAGGCTCAGCCCTTTCCCCTACACTCACATCCGTTCTTCCGGGCGGATTTACCTAGAAGAAACCGCCCGCATCGGGGGCATTTCATTGCGTCCACGCGGTTCTGACCGGGATAGCGGAGCTTGCCGAACATGGCCAGCACCCCCATCGCCACCAGAAAGAGGACAACAATCTTGATCACCATTTAAAGGCCAAACCGCGCATATTCCGCGCGCTCCTCGATCTGGGTGATCGCGTCATTCATCAGGCGCAGGCCAAAGCGGGACAGGATCCCGCGTCGGACGCCATAGACACGGAAGCGCACCTTGTCGCCAAACCGCGCCTTCATTGCGGGCACCAGATGGCCGATCCCGTCCACCAGCCCTTTCTCGATGGCCTTGCGCCCCAGCCAGATCTCGCCGGTAAACAGGTCTTCGCCTTCCGGCAATTTGCCAGCCCGGCGGGTTTCCACCTGGGTCTTGAAATTCACGTGGATATCGTCAAGCAGCCTTTTCAGGCGTTCGACATCTTCGGGGTTTTCCGGGCGGAACGGGTCCAGCTGTGATTTGGATCTGCCCGCCGTGTAAACCCGCCGGTCCACGCCCAGCTTCTCGATCAGGCCCGTCAGACCAAAGCCCGCCGAGATCACGCCGATGGAGCCGACAACCGAGTTTTCATCCACCAAGATCTCATCCGCCGCCGTCGCCAGCCAATAGCCGCCCGAGGCGGCCACATCTTCGACAAAGGCCACCACTGGCACATTTTTTTCCGCTGCCAACCGGCGGATGCGGGCGGCGATCAGGCTGGATTGCACCGGCGAGCCGCCCGGAGAATTGATCACCAGCGCCACCGCGCTGGGTTTCCCCTTGCGAAAGGCGCGCTCGATCGCGGGGGCCATGGAGACATCGTTCAGCTGCCCGCGATTGCCGCTGGCGATCATGCCCTGCAGGCGGATCACCGCAACCGTGGGCGGGCGTTTCAGGAAGGGGATCAGCTTTACCATGGGGGTGATGTAATCTGCCTGCGGGTTGGTCTCAAGGGTTGAGACGGGGGGTTTCTCCCCGTCAGTGATATTTCCTGGATCGAACACCGGGATCAACTGCGCAGCCGCCAGCCGGTGCGGAAAATCCAGCCAATGGCCAGGAGACACGCGCTCATGAACCCGACAATGGCCACCACCGACCAGACCACCGACACGTCAGCCACGTCAAAAAACGCCCAGCGGAAGCCGGAGATCAGATAGACCACCGGGTTGAACAGCGTGATGGTCTGCCAAACCGGCGGCAGCATCGAGATCGAGTAAAAAGAGCCGCCAAGGAATACGAGAGGCGTGATCACCAAAAGCGGCACCAGTTGAAGTTGTTCAAAGTTTTTCGCCCAGATCCCGATGATGAACCCGAGCAAAGAAAAACTGAGACAGGTCATCACCAGAAACGTGATCATCCAGATCGGGTGCGCAATGGTCAGATCAACAAAGAAATGCGCGGTGGCAAAGATGATCAACCCGATCATCAGCGCCTTGGTCGCAGCCGCTCCCACATAGCCGATCACAATCTCGACAAAAGACACCGGCGCCGAGAGGAGCTCGTAAACCGTGCCGATGAATTTCGGGAAATAGATCCCGAAACTCGCGTTTGTCGTGGCCTGCGTCAGCACCGTCAGCATGATCAGGCCCGGCACGATGAAGGCGCCATAGCTCACCCCCTCGACCTGGTCGATCCGCGACCCGATGGCCGCGCCAAACACCACGAAATAAAGCGAGGTGGACAGGACCGGGGATATGACCGACTGCGCCAAAGTGCGAAATGCCCGCGCCATTTCAAAGCGATAGATGGCTGCAATTGCATTCCAGTTCATGCCGCATCCTCCTTCACGAGATCGACAAAGATCTCTTCAAGCGAGCTTTGCTTGGTCGACAGGTCCACCATATGCAGCCCGGCCGCGCGCAGATCCGCCAAGAGGCCGGTAATCCCGGTGCTGTTGGCCTGCGTGTTATAGGTGTAGATCAGGTGGCCATTTTCCATGGTCACCCCCTTGCCCGCCAGCGAGGGCGGCAATTCCTCGATCGGATCCGAAAGCTCGATATGTAATTCCTTGCGCCCCAGCCGTTTGATCAGCGCGTCCTTCTCTTCGATCAGCAGGATTTCCCCCTTGGAAATCACCCCGATCCGGTCGGCCATCGCCTCGGCCTCTTCGATGTAATGGGTGGTGAGGATGATGGTCACGCCGGTCTCTTTCAGACGCGCCACGATCTCCCACATGTCCTTGCGCAGTTCCACATCCACGCCCGCCGTGGGTTCATCCAGAAACAGGATCCGCGGGTCATGGCACAGGGCCTTGGCGATCAGCACCCGACGTTTCATGCCGCCTGACAGGGTCATGATGCGGTTGTTGCGCTTGTCATAAAGAGAGAGCAGTTTCAGGATCTCCTCAATCCGCGCGTCATCACGTGGCTTGCCAAACAACCCACGCGAAAACCGCACCGTATTCATCACCGTCTCAAACGGTTCCAGATTGATTTCCTGTGGCACCAGCCCAATCAGGCCCCGCGCCGCCCGAAATTCATGAATATGGTCATGCCCGGCCACGGAAATTGTCCCCGAACTCGCCGTGGCAATCCCGCAAATTATTGAAATAAGAGTTGTTTTCCCAGCCCCATTTGGACCAAGCAGGGCCAGGATCTCACCTTCTTCAATCGAAAGATCCACGCCTTTCAGCGCCTGGTGCCCGCCATCATAGGTCTTGGTCAGCCCGCTGACCTTCAGGATCTCGGCCATGATCACTCCTGTCTTCCCCATCTGCCCGTCTTTATACGCAGGCCAAAGAGATCAGATAAGCAATCCCGCAGCACCTTCAAGACGCAACAGCTGAACTTTTGTCTCAATCCCGCCCGCGCCGGAAAACCCGACAAGCCTGCCACCGGCCCCCAGCACGCGATGGCAGGGAATGAGGATCGGGATCGGGTTGGCGCCACAGGCATTTCCGATCGCCTGCGCGGAATTGCCGGTCAGCGCAGCAATTTCGCCATAGGTCATGGTCTCGCCATAAGGGATGGACGACATGGCCGCACAAACCGCCCGCTGAAAGTCAGATCCCCTGACACGCAGGGGCAAATCGAATTGACGCAGCCGCCCGTCGAAATAAGAGACAAGCTGCGCCTGCGCCTCTCGCAACAGCGGGCTCACCCCCTGGTCAGGAGCCTCTCCCCAGGTCAGCCGTGTGATCGCTCCGCTTTCTTCTGTAACAACAAGCGGGCCGACCGGAGAAGGACATGTGATCTGCAACATGCCCCCACCCTGCCCTACAAAACCGCCATCAGCAATCCGAAGCTTGCGAATAGAGGCTTTGCCCCTCGCCCCCTCTTCGAGGGCACCCTCACCCCAGGATATTTCTGACCAGAAAATGAGGGCGCAGATCTTCTTCTTGCTCAAAATACTTCGGGGGGAGCCCATCTGGAAGATGGGCCGGGGGCAGCGCCCCCAACCGGCTCACGACGTGAGCTTTCAAAAGTGCCGCGCCGCAAGCGCGGCTCCGCACGACAATGAAAGGCCATAACAGGCAATAAAAAAGGGCGCGCCGCAGCACGCCCTTGATTGTGTCAGATGGCAACAATCACCCCAGCGCACTGTTGCAGCGGCCACAGGTGTCTGGATGGTCATGTTTGCCCACATCCGGCAGGATCTTCCAGCAGCGGCCGCATTTCTCGCCCGCGGCTTTTTCAAACACCACGCCCACGCCCTCGACTTCCGGCAGGCGGAAGGCTTCGGCGGGCAGCGGGTCATGTGTCAGCACGATCTGCGAGGTGATGGCCACATCTTCAAACGTCACGGTTTTCAGCGCATCCAGCACATCAGCGTCCCGCACATGCACCACCGGCGCCGCCTCCAGTGACGCGCCGATCACCTTGTCGCGGCGCTGGATTTCCAGCGCGGCGGTGACCACGCGGCGCACGCGGCGGATACCGGCCCATTTTGCAGCCAGCGGCTCATCCAGCCAATCGGCGGGCGTGTCCGGCAGGTCGATCATGTGGACCGAGCTGTCATCCCCCGGGAAGCGTTCCAGCCAGACCTCTTCCATGGTGAAACACAGGACCGGCGCGAGCCAGGTGGTCAGGCGGTGGAACAGGATGTCCAGCACGGTGCGCGCGGCACGGCGGTTCAGACTGTCTTCGCCGTCGCAATAAAGCGCGTCTTTGCGGATGTCGAAATAGAAGCTCGACAGATCCACGGTGGCAAAGTTGAACACGGCCGAGAACACGCCCTGGAAATCGAACGTCTTGTAGCCTGCGCGCACGGTGTGATCGAGTTCCGCCAGACGGTGCAGCACCCAGCGTTCCAGCTCGGGCATATCTGCCACATCCACGCGCTCTCCCTCATCAAACCCATGCAGGTTGCCCAGCATGAAACGCATCGTGTTGCGCAGGCGGCGATAGCTGTCGGCCACACCTTTCAGGATCTCGTCCCCGATGCGCAGATCCACCGAGTAGTCCGATTGCGCGACCCACAGGCGCAGGATATCCGCACCATATTGCTTGATCACCTGTTCCGGCGCGATGGTGTTGCCCAGTGATTTGGACATTTTCATGCCCTTCGCATCCAGCGTGAACCCGTGGGTGATCACGTTCTTATAGGGCGCGCGGCCTTTCGTGCCACAGGCCTGCAGCAGCGACGAGTGGAACCAACCGCGGTGCTGGTCGGTGCCTTCCAGATACACGTCAGCAATGCCATCCTCAGCGCCATCTTCGCGGTCGCGCAGCACAAAGGAGTGGGTCGAGCCACTGTCAAACCATACGTCGAGCACGTCGAAGACCTGCTCATATTCCGCCGGGTCTGCCGCATTGCCGATAAAGGCTTCCTTGGCGCCCTGCTTATACCAGGCGTCAGCCCCTTCGGCCTCAAACGCCGCCGAAATCCGCGCGTTCACCTCAGCATCACGCAGCAGGAAATCCGGGTCCGTCGGCAACGCGCCTTTTTTCACGAAACAGGTCAGCGGCACACCCCAGGCACGTTGACGCGACAGCACCCAGTCAGGACGCGCTTCGATCATCGAATAGAGGCGGTTGCGGCCCGCCTGCGGCCACCATTTCACAAGCTTGTCGATTGAATTGAGCGCGCGGGTGCGGATGGTTTTGCCCATCTCGTCCTGCCCGTCACCAACCTCGCGGTCCACGGATGCAAACCACTGCGGCGTGTTACGGAACACGATCGGCGCTTTCGAACGCCACGAATGCGGATAGCTGTGCGTCACGCGGCCACGGGCGATGATGCCACCGGCCTCAACCAGTTTGGCGATCACGGCGTTGTTGGCCTTGCCCTCTTTGCCCTTGCGGTCAAAGACCTGAAGGCCTGCAAAGAACGGCACATGGGGCAGGAACTCCGATTCCTCACCCACATTATGGGTCATCCGGTCGATCCAGTTGCGCTTGACGAAACATTCATAGTCATCAGCACCGTGGCTGGGCGCGGTGTGCACAAAACCGGTCCCGGCATCGTCCGTCACGTGATCGCCATCAATCATCGGCACGTCATAGTCCCAGAAGCCGTCTGCGCCGTCGAGGCCGGCAAAGGGGTGTTTGAGGATTGCGCCTGCAAACTCGCTGGCCGCCACATCCCGCACGCGGGTGAACCCGGTCACGCGGGACTTGCCCAGTGCATCCTCAGCCAGCGTGTCCGCAAAGAGGTAGAGGTCGCCCGGATTGGTCCAGCTTTCCTCTTCGGTCGCATCAACGCGGTAAAGCCCATAGGCCACCTTATCGTTATAGGCGACCGCCTTGTTCGACGGGATCGTCCAGGGGGTGGTGGTCCAGATCACCACGCGGGCCCCGGCCAGATCACCTTCGGCCTTGGCAAACGAGAACGGCACCCAGATCGTGTGCGATTTATGATCGTGATACTCGATCTCGGCCTCGGCCAGCGCGGTCTTTTCGACCGGCGACCACATCACGGGTTTGGACCCCTGATAAAGCGTGCCGTTCATCAGGAACTTCATGAATTCCTCGGCAATCACCGCTTCCGCATGGAAATTCATGGTCAGATAGGGGTCAGCCCAATTGCCGGTGATGCCCAGCCGCTTGAATTCTTCGCGCTGGATGTCGATCCAGCCCTCGGCGAACTTGCGGCATTCCTGACGGAAGTCGACGACATCCACATCGTCCTTGTTCTTGCCCTTCTTGCGGTATTGCTCTTCGATCTTCCATTCGATCGGCAGACCGTGGCAATCCCAGCCCGGCACATACCGCGCATCATATCCCATCATCTGGTGCGAGCGCACGATCATGTCCTTGAGGATCTTGTTCAGCGCGTGGCCGATATGCAGGTGGCCGTTGGCATAGGGGGGGCCGTCATGCAGCACGAAGGGCGGGCGATTTTCGGCCTTGCCCTTCTCGCGCAGACGATCATAGACGCCGATCTCGTTCCAACGATCAAGCCAGCCCGGCTCGCGCTTGGGCAGGCCTGCACGCATCGGGAAATCGGTTTCGGGAAGGCTCAGGGTGTCTTTGTATTCTGGGGTGTCGGCACACATGTGTCCGGTCCTTTTCGGAAACTGTTCGTCTGTCTGGGGAAGGAGCGGCGCGGCAGGTCCATACGCCTTGTCCCGGCGTCTCAGTTCGCGAGCGCCGGGCAGATAATTCGAATAATGATGATCGCCTGATGGTGCATCATGGGGGCGTTATAGGGCCGCGTGCGGGCTTCGTAAAGCCATGATACCATGGCACCCTGCGCGCAATTGTCCTGCTTTCACCGCTTGGCAGCCCGCCGCGACCCGACTAATTTAGTCAGGAAACCCAGACAAAACCCGGACCCTCACGATGCCCAACCCCACCATGCCCAACCCAATGCAGCTTTTCGACATCACAGGGGAAGAGATCGATCAGGTGCTGACCCGGTTTTACGCCCGGATCCGCACCCACCCCGAACTGGGTCCGATCTTCAACGGCCATGTTGGCACCGGGGATCCGGAATGGCAGGACCATATCGCGCTGATTTCACGGTTCTGGCGCGGGGCCATCCTGCGCGAGCCGGGCTATGACGGCAACCCGATGCGCGCCCATATGCAGGCGGGCAATGTGATGGCAGAGCATTTCGACCCGTGGCTTGCGCTGTTCGAAGAGGTGGTCACCGAAGAGCTTGCCCCGCAAACCGCCCGCCCATGGATTGCACTGGCCCACCGGATCGGGCGTGGGCTGCGGTTGGGTATCGAAGACCTCCACCGGCCAAAATCCACCCCGCCCAGCCTGTTCTGACAGCGTCTTTTTCTTGCGAAAAATACCTCGGGGTGAGGACGCAGTCCGAGGGGCAGCGCCCCTTTCACCACAAGTCAGGCCGCGCCAGCATCACCCAGAAAATCGCCAGCATCGCCACAAAAGCGGGCCAGCCACAGGTAAACCAGATGCGATAAAGGCGGTGGTATTGGTCCGGCAGCTCTGCCCCTTCCCGCGCAGCCCCCTTCGCCAAATCCCGCAGCCGGATCTGGATCCAGACCACCGGCAGCCAGAACAGGCCAACAAAAAGATAAAGCCCGATACCGGTCAGCAACCATGGCTCCCACAGGCTCCACCCCAATCCCCATGCCAAAAACATGCCGGTGATCGGTTGCACCACCGCAGCGGTCGCGGTGAAGACCATGTCGGCCAACACCACGATCCCCGCCACATGGGCAATCAGGGCCGGGTCCCGCGACCGCTGGGCAATCACCATGAAAAACGCAATCCCCGCCCCCGTGCCCATCAGCACCGTGGCCCCAAGGATATGGGCCCATCGCAGCAATAGCAGCCCGTCCACCACACCTTCCATCAGCGGCTCTCCAACATCACCCGCAGGGTCAGCGCGGCCAGAATCACCGGGATCACCTTGACCAGCGGCCCCAGCGGATCGACCCAAAGCTCTGGGGTGACAAAACTTGCCGAGAGCAGATAGATCACACTGACGGAAATCATCCCCCAACAGGCCAGCCCGGCCCAGCGCCGGACCCAAAGCGCCATCCCCAGTGCTACATCAACCACCGCCCAGAAAAGAACGGAGAGCTTCGCGGGCCACAGCGCCCACCCCGCATCGGTCAGAACCTGTGCCGCCGCGGTCAGAGAAACCACCCCCATCACACCGGACACAATCCAGAAAAGCGACAGGCCCACCAGAAGGACAGGCATCAGCAGCGACAGGCGCGCCTGCATCCGGTGCTCTGCCCCGACCGGTATCGACGCCAGAACCGCAGGCAAGGAGGCAACCGTCCCACCCGCCGCCTGAAAGGCCGCCGGATCGCCAGTGATCCCGTCTTTCAGAACCTCAAGGGCGGTGCTGCGCAGGGGCGAACGCCAGCCCAGCCGCCCGAGGCCATCGGCACAACGCCCGACCAGAGGAAGCAGGATCGCAGGCACGGGCAGCGACATTCGGGCGGGCGGGAAGCCCAGCCAGCTTCGATGGGCCGCAACAACCTCGCGCAAAGGACGAGGCGTGTCTTCAACCAGATCAAACACCTCCCCCTCGGGCAATTCCCCGGCCAGTGCGGCCTCAACCGCACGGGCAAGATCGTCAATGCCAACAGATTGCACCGGCGTTTTACCAAGGGCCAGCGGCTGCACAAACGGCACCGCCGCGAGCATCCGCAAGAGCATGGTGCCGCCATAGGCCTGCTGCGCGATGACCAGACCGGGGCGCAGGATCCAGACCGGGGCGGCCGAGGCGAGAAGAGCCGCATCCCCAGCCGCTTTTGACCGGAAAAAGGCGGTGCTGGCATCCGGGCACACCCCGGCGGCAGAGATCTGCACAATGGATACATCATGGCGCGCGGTTGCCTCAGACAACGCGGCAAGCATCCTGTGATGCACCGCCGACAGGTCATCTTCGCCACCATCCTGCAACGCGCCGGCACAATTCACCACCGCGTCACAGTCTTCTAGCAGATCAGCCCAGTCGGATGGCGCCGTCAGATCCCGCAAATCGGCAATCTGCCACGCCAGATCCGGCAGGATGCGCTGCGCGGTTGCGCGGTTGCGCCCCAGCCCGGTCACCTGATAGCCCGCGGCGCTGAGGTGGCGGGCAATATGCGCGCCGATCAGCCCATACGCCCCCAATACCAGAACCCGCCTCCGGTCTTGGCGCATCACGGATCAGGTCCCGGTTTGGGAGCATCCCCGTCACCCTTCCCCCGGTTTGCGGCCCAGCGGTTGAGCCATGCCAGAGCCACCAGCGACAAGCCCAGCGCAAGGAAGGAAAAGACCCGCATCAGCCCGTCCAACCCGGCCGCATCCACCAGGAAAACCTTGGCAGAGGTCAGGGCGATCACCCCCATGGCCACCCGGCGCATCAGATCGGATCCGCGTGCAATCGCCTGATAAAGCAGGCCCGCTCCGACCAGCAGAAGGGCAACCGTGTAGGTGTAAAGCTCAGGCTGGCGCATCGGTTGGCCCGCAAGTTCGGGGCCGCGCCAGAAATGGGCAATCTCGGCCACGGCCCAGAAGGCCAGAAGCCCCGCCCCGCCAAGCGCGAACCCAAGGCGGGCTTTTCCCGGCAGGTGCGACATCCCACGCGCCACGCCCAGCAAAAGCAACGCGGGCAGCGCATAGGCCACGCCAAGGGTGCTCAGCCCCGGCCAGCCGTGGATCACCTCGCCATAGGTGGTGAACGGGTTGTCCACCAGCAGCGCACGCGCCAGATAGCCAAGCGCCAACACGCCATAGATTGCCGCCAGACCAAGTCGCAGCGTGGCCAAACGCCCGCCCAGTTGCAGCCGCCACAGCTGCACCGCGCCAACCAGCATCCAGATCAGCGCATTCAGCCCATCGCCCCAATGCTGTTCATATTGCACACCCGTGGCCGTTTCGATCGCACGGTCCAGCAAGAGGGCGGCAAAAATGGCCGTCAGCGACAGGGCGGCACTTTCCAGCGTGACCAGGGCCTTGAACCGATTGCGGTCCTTGCCGAGCCACCAGGCCGCCGCCAGCGGCAGGATCGACCCCGCAAAGGCGAAGCTCACGCTGCGGATCGGCGCATCATCCGCCCAGGGCAGACCCGGGTCCAGCACCAGCCGGGCCGAGACCAGAATGGTGCCAACCACGGCAAACCATTCCAGCAGCGGCAGATCGAACCGCCGGTCAATCTCGACCGTGACCAGCACGGTCAGCGCCAGCGCCACGGTCAGCGCCGAGGGCGACAGCACCAGCATCAGGGCAAAGCTGATCAGGCCAAGCGCCGAAATCAGGGCAAGCGACAGCCGCATCCGGTCCTTGTCACCGGCGCGTGCAAACCGTTCCAGCTTGATCACCATCAGCGCGGCCACCGCCAGCACCACCAGCGCCCAGCGGAAGGCCCCGATCTGGTTGGCAGGCACCCATGTCAGCTCCAGCACCACCAGCATGGCCGGGGCGAAGATGGCAGATGCAAAGGCCCAGACACGTTTGTGACCATCGCTGGTCAGGCTGCGCCAGGCGGCAATGATCCCCACCCCCACGGCGAGGGCAAGCAGATAGGCCGGGGCCAGACGCAGGTCACTCTCAACCCCGCGCTCGATCCCGTTTGCCAAGGCCCCCTGTCCGACCGGCACGATGAACGCCTGCCAGACATCCAGGTAGAGCACGGGCTGCATCGCGGCGGTGATCAGCATTCCGATGGCGGGCAGGATCGGCAGATCCTCCATCGCCACACAACGCCGCGCCCAGATGGCCATCCCCCCGGACAGGAGCGCCAAAGCCCCAACCGACAGCCAGAACTCGGCGCTGCCAGCCGTCGAGGACAGCATCAGCCAGACCACACTTGCCGCCATCAGCCCCTGCAAAAGCAGCATGCGACGCGGCAGGCCGCGCAGCGATTTCGTCGTGACCAGATGTGGCAGAAGCGCCGCCCCCGGCAGGCGGGGCAGAACGCGCCACCCCATGACGATCACCGCGGCAAATGGCAAGATCAGCGCCGAGCCGATCACCCATTCCGGGTCCACATCCGCAAAGCGCACCAGCACGACCAGCAGGATCTGCCCCAGGATGATCGACAGCGCCGACAGCCACTTCCAGCGGCGATAGGTATCAATTGCCAGCCCCACCAACGTGACCAGCCCAAGATGGGCCACCACCGGAGACGCGTCAGAGCTTCCCCCAAGAAGAAACGGGGTGACAAAAGCCCCGACAATGCCCAGCACGGACAAAAGCGGCCCGGTCAGCCACCCCAGCACAATGGCCCCGGCCGCAACCAATAGCAGCCCGGCAAACAACGTGGTTGGCCCGATCAGATCATACATGTGGCGCGCGGCCAGAAGCCCGGCAAACAGGGTTACGATCCCTGCCCCGGAAAAGACAGAAGGCAGGAAGGCGGCGGGGCTGTCTTCGCCGTCCCCCCAGCGTTTGCGCAGATACTCACCTGCGCCAATCAGCAGGGCACCGAAACCAAGGGCGGCCAGCACCCGTGCGGTGGGCGGCAACAGCCCGGCTTCGATCCCGTATTGCACAAGGAAAATCCCGGCCAGCGCCAGCGACACCGCGGCCACGGCATAGACCCAGTTCTGCACAAGCCAGCTGCCCAGCTGCCCCATCATCCGGTCAAAGGCCGAAGGCGTGCGCGGGGCAGGTTTTTGCGCGGGCAGACCCGGCTTTACAGTGTCCGTTTGACGCGCAGCTTTGGTGGGTGAGGGAGGCGTTGCACCGGACGCCGGGGCGCGCCCTGCCACTTTGGGATCTCCCCAGGGAGCCCGTGATGCAGCCTGTGATGTGGTCTCTGATGCGGGTCCAGATGCAGACTGTGGCTTGACTGTTGAACCGGGAGTCGCCTCTTGCAATCCGGCTTGACGGGGCTGCCCGGTCGCGGCTGTTCCCCCCTCCAGGGGGTCGTTCTGCGCCCTGCTCTCCAGCGCCTCCAACTGCTGTTCAGCAGACCGAACGCGGAGGCCGAGATCAATGTTCTCGCGTCCCAGACGTGCAGTTCTGACCAGCAGATAGACCACACCCACCGGCAGGCCCAATCCATAAATCAATGCAATCAATACCAAAACCGATTCCATCACATGCTCCTGTGAGATTCGCAGTCAGCCTATCCGGCCCAATGGCAAAGCACCATTGAGGAAAACCCGTAGCAAAAGGCCAAAGCATCGCGGCTCAGTCTTTCTGGCTGAAAAGCCCCACAAGGGCACGTTTCACGATAACCGTCACCTGCGGGCGTTTTTGCGCAGTGAAGGGCAAGGGGCGGCACACCTCCATCGCGGCGACGCCAACACGGGCGGTCAGCGCCCCATTGACCACCCCTTCGCCGAACCGGCGCGACAGTTTTGACAAGATCCCGCCGCCCGCCAAAGACCCCAACAGATCGTCCCCGACGGCCACGGCGCCGGTTGCAACAAGATGGGTCATGACCGCGCGCAAAAGGCGCCAGCTGCCCAGAGTGCCGGCGCGCCCGCCATAAATCTCGGCCACGCGGCGGATCATGCGGATATTTCCGGTCAGCGCCGCCACCACATCGGCAAGTGCGACCGGAACAATGGCGGTCACGGTGGCCACCTGACGTGCGGCGGCCTCGATCTCGCGCAGGGCGGCCTGATCCAGAGGGGCCATCAGCTCATTTTCCGCAAGCGCCAGCAGCGTGTCGGCGTCAAACGCATCCGCTTCGCGCGCGCTGAGGCGATCAAGTGCCCATTTCATCTCGTCCCGGCCACGATAGAACCGGGTCAGTCGCGCCACCACCGCGCGCGCTTCGCCAAGATCCTGATGGGCAAGTGCGCGGGCCACCTCCCCCTGCAGGTGATCCACCCGGCGCAACCGCACCAGGGCGAGCATTTCGCTGAGGCCCAGAAGCGCCCCCACCAAAAGAAAGGCCGCCAGAAGCGCCATGGCCACGGTGCCCAGCCAGAGGTTGCGCGTGATCAGCCCGGTGATGAAATCATAAGCGGCAACAGACAGCCCAAACCCCGCCAATGCCATGAACAGCGACCAGAACCACCGGCCCAGTCGGGACGGGCTGCGGGATGCAACCGACACCACCGCCTGCATGGCGGCCCCGGTGGGGTCGGGCTGGGGCGCATCCGGCACCGGAGGCACCTCGGCGGGGCTGTGTGTCGGCGCATCCTCCAGTTCGATCAGAACGGGGCCTGCATTTTTGTGGTCGGTCATTGCGGCTTACTCCATTCATATCGGATATCAGGCAGGGTTTCGTCATTGTCCCGGCCATCGCCACGGGCCACTTCGTGAAACCCCTTGCGCAGATAGAACCGCTGGGCGGCTTCGTTGGCGACAAAGGTATAAAGGGTCAGCCGGTTGCTTGCCTGTTTGGCATGGTCCACCAACGCGCCGCCAATTCCCCGCCCCCGCGCATGAGGGGCGACGTAAAGCGCATGGATGTCGCCCCGCGCACGCGCCACAAACCCAAGCACCCGGCCCTGCTCCTGCGCCACGCTAACCCAGCCACGCGCCACCAGCCTGGCTGCAAATTCCTTTTCCGACGCGCGGGAATGCACCCGGGGCATCCAGGGCGTGGCCGCATTCCACTGGCTGAGGATATTGGCAATGGCGGGGGCCTGGTCGGGCGTTGCGGGTGTGATCTTCATAGCCGGTCCCCGATGAGGAACTCGGCTGCGCGATCAAGCCGGATATGGGGCGGGCCTTCGCCCGGCTTCAGGCTGATATCAGCCGGGGCAAAGCGCATGATCTGATAATCTGCATCCAGCCAGCTTTCGGCGCCATTGCGGGCAGGCGACAAGAGCCGCGCCGGGTCTTCGGGCAACGCGCCGGGATAAAAAGCGGCCGACTTTCCCGTCTCCAGCAGCCGCCCACGCACACAATCCAGCACCTGCCCCTGATGATCAATCCGCTCTTCCACCGTGGTGCGCAGGGCGGCAATCGCCATGGCCGCGGTTTTGGCACCGGCAAAATCGGCCCGATCCCTCGCCTCGCGCAACAGCGCCTCGGTGATGGCGGTCAGGTGCGGATGCTGGGAATGGTGCAGGTGATCGGCCTTGGTTGCGGCAAACAGGATCCGCTCGACCCGGCGCCCGAGGAAAAGCTGGCTGAGGAACGCATTGGACCCCGGGCGAAACGCGGAGAGGATATCGGCCATTGCCCGGCGCAGATCCTCAAGCGCTGCGGGTCCCGCATGGATTGCCCCCAGCACATCCACCAGCACCACCTGCCGGTCGATCCGGGCAAAATGGTCACGGAAAAAGGGTTTCACCACCCGCGCCTTATAAGCTTCGAACCGGCGCTCAAACTCACGATACAGCGACCCGCGCGGCGGTTTGGCGCGCGGGGGCAGCGGCGCGAATGTCAGCGCGGGAGAGCCCTCCATGTCGCCCGGCAGCAAAAAGCGGCCGGGGGTGCAGTCGGAAAACCCGTCCTCACGCGCCTGTCTGAGATAGGTGGCAAAGCTCTCGGCCAGAGTTTTGGCATGGGGTTCGTCAAGGGCCTCGGCGCTGTCTGTCGCACTCATGCGGGCAAGGAAATCCGCCGCCTGCTCGCGCCCGTCCACCCGTGCCAGCGTGTCGACAGACCAGTCGGCAAAGCTTTGATCCAGAAGCGCAAGGTCCAGCAGCCATTCGCCGGGATAGTCGACAATGTCCAGATGCACCGTGCGCGGGCCTCGCAGCCCGCCCAGAAGCCCCGATGGCTGCACGCGAAACGACAGGCGCAGCTCGGATATGGCGCGGGTCGAGGCGGGCCAGACCGGATCCGGGCCGGTCATGGCCGCCAGATGTGTTTCATAGTCGAACCGGGGGACCAGATCATCTGGCTGGGGCTGCAGGAACGCGGTCTGGATCCGGCCCGTGGTGGCGGCGGTCAACCCGGTCATTCGCGCCCGGTTCATGAGGTTGGCCACCAGCGAGGTGATGAACACGGTCTTGCCCGCACGGCTGAGCCCGGTCACGCCCAGCCGGATCACCGGTTCAAACAGTGCCTCGGATGTGGCATCACCCACCGCCTCGATCTGGCGTGAAATGCTGTCTGCAATATCCCCGAGCCCCACGGTGTTCTCCTTGTTGTTTGACAAAGAGATAAGGCGGAGGGCGGGGTTTCGCTAGGGGGGAACTGGGGGGGAAGTTGGCGCAACCTGTCCCCGGCAGAGGGGCGCGGCCCCCGCGCGGCATGTGTGCCCGGGATATTTCCGACAGGATAAACGCAGGCTTGTGGGGCGGCGCCGGGCGCGGTATGCGAAGCCATGCCCAGATTTGCGTTGAAAGTCGAATATCATGGCGCGGGATATGCCGGATGGCAGCGCCAGAAAGATCAGCCCTCGGTGCAGGGGGCGATTGAGGCGGCGCTTGCACGTCTGGAGCCGCGCGCGCATACGATTGCGGCGGCAGGGCGCACCGATGCCGGGGTCCATGGCCTGGGTCAGGTGGCCCATTGTGACATGGAGCGGGATTGGGATCCGTTTCGCCTGTCGGAGGCGCTGAACCACCACCTCAGAGAGGCGCGGGTGGCGATTGTCGATTGCGCACAGGTGAGGGATGCGTTTCACGCCCGGTTTTCCGCCACCGAGCGGCGGTACCTGTTTCGGCTGATCTCACGACGCGCGCCCCTGACCCATGATCGGGGGCTGGCCTGGCATATCAAACATCCGCTGGATGCGGCCATGATGCAGGCCGGGGCTGACCGGCTGATCGGGCGGCATGATTTCACCACGTTCCGCTCGTCAATCTGTCAGGCGGAAAGCCCGGTGAAGACGCTGGATGAGTTGCGGGTGGAAGAGGTGATCCGCCCAAATGAGGTGGAGTATCGCTTTCACGTGCGCGCACGCTCGTTCCTGCACAATCAGGTGCGCTCATTCATGGGTACGCTGGAACGGGTTGGCGCGGGGGCCTGGACCCCGGATGATGTGACCGCCGCCCTTGAGGCACGTTCCCGCCCCGCCTGTGGCCCGGTCTGCCCGCCCGAGGGGCTGTATCTGGCCGGGGTCACCTATCCGCAAGACCCGTTCGCCTGACCGGGGTCAGATCAGGATATTTCAGACCAGGGTGAACTGGGCTGTGCCGAGCCTGCGACCATTCACCTGCACGCTTAGCTGATGGGCGCCGGGATAGAGGCGAAAGGTCGTGGCATTTCCCTTGAAATGATGGGATTTCTGCAAGGTCACCCGCTGCCCGGCTTTCAGGGACAGGGTTTTCAGCTTGAACACTTTCTCGGACAGTTTGCCGCCCGCGCGCTGAAACTGGATCACATAGTCAACCAGCAGGGTGGTGTCGTGATCCACGGTCAGGTCAAACCGGAACTTCAGCGCCGTATCAATCGGCACCTGAGAATGCGCGGGCGCAAGCTGGATCGGTCCCATCGTCACCTTGGCATCGCTGCGATAGCCCAGCAGATCCAGCGCGCCGGGATGGCCCTGTTTGACCAGCGTCCGGCAGGCATGGCGGGTCATCCAGCCCAACTCTTTTGCGTTCTGCCGCGCCTCTTGCCGCCACCGCGTGAGTGTTGCGACCACCAGCTCCGGGTCGGTCTTGGCAATGTCATTCAGATGATTGGCCACCGAACGGGTCACATAGCGGGTCGGATCGGCGTGGAGCGTATCAAGGATCCGGATCGTCTCATGTTCCGCCCACCCGATCCGCTGCCCCCAGGGCAGCTTCGGGCGCGCACCCTCAGACGCCAGGCGGCGCACGTGGTAGTTCTCATCCTGCGCCCAGCCAGCCAGCACAGTCTGCATCCGACCCTTGTGACGGATCAGGAACGGACGGATGGCAAATTCCATCGAAAACCGGCGGGTCAGCGCATGGAGCAGCGGCAAGGAAACATCGAGATCCTCAAGCCCGTTGCGCGCCACGAACTGCCCGAACGGGTCGATAATGAAATCACCAAAGTCATCGTCGCTCTTCGACGGGTCCAGCTCAGGCGGCAACGCATTGTGGATCACCTCTGCTGCGGCGGGGAACGCCTTTGGCAGGTGATCCTCCAACACTTCGGCAATCCACAGGATCCGCGCCTTGAGCTCCAGCGCCGGCAATTGCCCCATCACCTGCGCCTGAAAACCCGCCGCGTCAAATCCGGGCAGCGCATCAGACAGCCAACCGGCGAACATCTCGACCTTCCCGGCATTGATCAGCTGATCTTTCAGACTGAACCCCTGCGACATATGCCACCCCTTTGTTCACGTTTTACCCCACATTACAATCACCCCAGTTTTTCACAAGCCAAAAGCGGCGCGGCCCCTGTGGAAAACTTATGCACAGCTAATTCAGCCGATTTTCCCGTCAGGGCTTCCCCCCGTTCGATGCCTCGGCCATAATAAAACACCAACGAGCAGAACAGCTTTTCAAGGCGGCATATCCATGAGCGAAGACCTTCTGGCCGGGCACACAGCCAACGCAGGCCAAGATACCTATGATGCATCCTCGATCGAAGTGCTGGAGGGGCTGGAGCCTGTGCGCCAGCGTCCGGGCATGTATATCGGTGGCACGGATGAACGTGCGCTGCACCATATGGTGGCGGAGATCCTCGACAACTCGATGGACGAGGCCGTGGCCGGGCATGCCAACCGGATCGAGATCGAACTGCACGCCGATTACGCGGTCACCATCCGCGACAACGGGCGCGGCATCCCCATTGATCCGCACCCGAAATTTCCCGACAAATCGGCGCTTGAGGTGATCCTGTGCACCCTGCACGCGGGCGGCAAATTTTCCGGCAAAGCCTATCAGACCTCGGGTGGCCTGCATGGCGTGGGCTCGTCGGTCGTGAACGCCCTCTCTGAGAGCATGGTGGTCAAGGTCGCCAAGAACAAAGAGCTGTATGAGCAACGCTTTTCACGCGGATTGCCGCTGGGCCCGGTGGAAAAGATCGGCGCGGCCCCCAATCGCCGCGGCACCGAGGTGACATTTCACGCCGATGAACAGATCTTCGGCAAGCACCGTTTCAAGCCAAAGCGCCTGTTCACCCTGGCGCGCTCCAAAGCCTATCTGTTTTCCGGTGTCGAAATCCGCTGGAAATCCCATATCGACGATGGCGAAACGCCCACCGAAGCCAGCTTTCACTTCCCCGGTGGCCTGGCCGATTATCTGAAGGAAACTCTTGGCAAGGCGTCGGTCTATGCCGAGGCGCCCTTCGCGGGCAAGGTCGAGTTTCGTGAGAAATTTGGCGAGCCGGGATATGTCGAATGGGCGATCAACTGGACGCCTTCGCGCGACGGTTACATCCAATCCTATTGTAACACCGTGCCCACCCCCGAAGGCGGCACCCATGTCACCGGGTTCTGGGCCGCGATCCTGAAGGGGATCAAGGCCTATGGCGAACTGGTGGGCAACAAGAAGGCCGCGAACATCACCCGTGATGACCTGCTGGCGGGGGGCTGTGCGCTGGTCAGCTGTTTCATTGCCGACCCGGCCTTTGTCGGCCAGACCAAGGATCGCCTGTCAACCGAAGCCGCCGCCAAGATGGTGGAACAATCCGTGCGCGACCATTTTGACAACTGGCTGGCGGCGGATACGAAATCCGCGGGTGCGATCCTCGATTTCCTTGTGCTGCGCGCCGAAGAGCGTCTGCGCCGTCGGCAGGAAAAAGAGACCCAGCGCAAAACCGCCACCAAGAAACTGCGCCTGCCCGGCAAGCTGGTGGATTGTTCCGCCACCAACCGCGAAGGGACCGAGCTGTTTATCGTCGAGGGCGACTCGGCTGGCGGATCAGCCAAGATGGCGCGCAACCGCAAGACACAGGCGCTGCTGCCCTTGCGCGGTAAGATCCTGAACGTGCTGGGCGCGGCGAGCTCGAAACTTGGCACCAATGCCGAGATCAGCGACCTGACACAGGCGCTTGGTGTCGGGCTGGGCACGCGGTTCAACGTGGATGATCTGCGCTATGACAAGATCATCATCATGACCGACGCGGACGTCGACGGGGCGCATATCGCGGCGCTTCTGATGACGTTTTTCTTCACCCAGATGCGGCCGATGATCGACGCAGGCCACCTCTATCTGGCCTGCCCGCCGCTGTTTCGCCTGACCCAAGGCGCCAAGCGGGTCTATTGCATTGACGAGGCCGAGCGCGATGCGTGGTTGGAAAAGGGCCTTGGCGGCAAGGGCAAGATCGACGTCTCGCGCTTTAAGGGTCTGGGTGAGATGGACGCGAAGGACCTGAAAGAAACCACGATGGACCCGGACTCACGCACCCTGATCCGCGTGACCATCGACGAGGACGAACCGGGCGAAACCGCAACCCTGGTCGAACAGCTGATGGGCAAGAAACCCGAGCTAAGGTTCCAGTATATTCAGGAGAACGCCAAGTTCGCTGAGGATTTGGATGTTTGAAGTTGAAAACACCATTGAGGCGATTAAACATATCTCGAAATGAACCAAAAGACGAGATTCGAGATGAAGTTCAAATGGGCTGTTTTCGCGACCATTTCCGCGTCAGTTAGCGCTTGCATTCCAACAACTGAAGGCTACCAACAACTTGTAAACGACTGGAAAGGCAGCTCAGAGCAAGAGTTGATCGCACAATGGGGCGTTCCTGACAAATCCTACAGAAGCGGCGGCAACCAATATATTAGTTACGTTCGAAGAGGTAGCGTTTACATACCTGGCACTCAGCCAACCTACACAACCACTGTGTATGGCAACGTAGCTTACACCAATTCTTATGGCGGCACTCCCGGTCAAAACATTTCGACCTACTGTGAAACGACGTTTGTGCTCGCAAGCGGGCGCATCAAAGATGCAACTTTTAAAGGCAATGATTGTACTGCTGTACCGAAGAGCGATAAGTGACCAGCCTGCAATGATCGCCTAGTTTAGGCGCCCGACCCTGGGTGGGTGCTCGTTTCGCTCTCGTGGCGCAATTCGCTCACCACACCCGAAAACTACCTGCATAGCTGATACGTCGCAAAAGCGCCCTCCCGTGGGGAGGGTCGGGCGCTGTCCGGCCTTCGTCCGGACGGGGCGTTTGCGATTGGCGAAGCTACTCCAACCGCAGCCCTTCGATCACCCCCATCATCTCGGCGTCCGTATCGTCACTATCCGCGGACAGGGCCAGTGCGACCAAGGCCCCCGGCGTCCCACCAAAGGCGCGCTTATAGTCAGCGGCGAGGTTGATGCTCTCCGTTGCTGCCCCTTCCCCTGACGGGCGCAGAACCACGGTTTTGCCGCGGGCCCCAAGGTAAGGCGAAGGCAGGAGACTGCCACGTTTATGCGCGCCGCCATGCACGTAAACCAGCACCCGGCCATCGGGGTTTTTCAAAAGCTTGCGCAGGCTCTGCCGCGCCGCCTGATCGGCCTGATCTTTGGGCAGGAAAGCAAAGTAAAGCGCCAGATTGCGATCATCCCCGCCTTTGCGGGTCAGATCCGTGGGCGGGACAGATTTCGCCACGGACCATGTCCATGACGCCCTGCTTGCCCCCTGTTCGGATATGGGCAGGAGTTTATAGGTGATCGACACGGACCCATCCGCATCCACCGCCATGCGATCTGGCGCTCCTTCAAACGTCACCCGCGAAAAGAACGAGGCAAACCAGTGGGTCTTCCAATCGTCCAGCCGGATCGGGCCGGCCTTGGCGGGCACCACAACCATCCCCAGAAGGGCCGAGAGAAAAAGAATACGGGTCAACATGACACCGGCATAGCACCGTTTGGGCAAGGATCAATCTACCGGATCCGTCCCTCACATGAATGTCAGTGCATGTCATTGACATGTGACCCGGGCCTGAGGCCCCGCACAAACGGAATTTTTGCCCCCAGTCTTTCGTGACTGACACAATTTTGAATTGTATAATAGGTTGGCAGCCTCTTTTTTGCGACGGCTTTAAAAGGAACATATTGTTGCAGACACCACCACATATTGACGCGGTCATAACCTGGGTCGATGGGAATGATCCCGACCACAAGGCCAAACGTCTGGCCTATCAGGGCAAGCAAACGAACCTTCACACCTCGGCAACGTCGGATACGCGGTTTGACAGTCAGAACGAGGTGTATTTCTGCATTGCCTCGATCCTGAAATATGCCCCTTTCATTCGCACCATCCATGTGGTGACGGACAATCAAAGCCCCGCGTTTCTGAAGAATTTCAGCGATGAAGGCCTATGCGCACCGGATCGCATTCGCCTCGTCGATCATCGTGAGATTTTCCGGGGGCATGAAGATGTTTTGCCGAGCTTCAATTCCCGCACCATCGAAACCATGCTTTGGCGCATTGAAGGGCTGACAGAGAATTTCGTGTCCTTCAATGATGATTTCTTCATAAACGAACCTCTCGGCCCGACGCATTTTTTCAAGGACGAGGCACCTGTGCTGCATGGGGAGTGGGTGCGACCGGAACTGGCCGCGTTCAAAGCGCGGGTTCAGGAAAGGCTGCGACGGCTCGGATTGCGGCGCAAGCCGGTGAAGGCAAACTTCCGGGTGATTCAGAACCGATCCGCCGCTCTTGCCGGGGTGAAAGGTCGGTATTTTCGCTATGATCACTGGCCCCGACCGGCACGACGCTCGGTTTTCTCAGAGTTTTTCGCCCAAAACCCCGATATTCTGCAATCTCAAATCCAGCATAGATTTCGCAGCTCCGAGCAATTTGCAGCTTTGTCGCTGGCCTATCATCTAGAGCTCAACCAGTATCGGACTCCGGCCCAAGCGCCCGCCTCCCTGGCCTATTTCCACCCGGAAGAAAGCCCAAGCCGCACATGGTTTGACGACCTGCGCCAAGAGGCGAGCCAATTCGGCTGCATTCAAAGCCTTGACGAGTGCCCGAGCGATCTGGCGGCAGAGATTCAGGAGGTTTTGAAAACGAAGTTTCAAAGCCATCTGCCCTCATGCCTGCATCCGGAATGTGCAGAATATCAGGCGGCAGACAAGGCCAATACCGAGGGTATTTCAGGATAGACGGGTGCTTCAGGCCGCTCCTGAAACGCTTCAACCAACCTCGGCAATCACCCCATCTTCCAGCCGCAATACCCGGTCCATCCGGGCGGCCAGTTCAAGGTTATGCGTGGCGATAAGCGCCGACAGGCCCGTGTCCCGCACCAGTTCCATCAGGGCGGCAAACACGGTGTCCGAGGTGGAAGGGTCGAGATTGCCGGTGGGTTCATCCGCCAGCAAGATCGCGGGGCCATTGGCCAGCGCCCGACAAAAGGCAACACGTTGCTGCTCACCGCCGGACATTTCCGCCGGACGGTGATCCGCGCGCTCCGCCACGCCCACACGTGCCAGCAGATCCTGCGCCCGCGCCCGGGCCGCGCGGTCAGACACCCCCGCAGCGAGCTGCGGCAGAACCACGTTTTCCAATGCGGTAAACTCCGGCAGCAAGTGGTGGAACTGATAGACAAACCCCACCCGATCCCGGCGCATTTCGGTGCGTTTGCGGTCAGCGGCGCGGGTCATGTCCTGCCCGCAGATCTTCACCTGTCCGGCGTCCGCCCCATCCAAAAGCCCGGCAATATGCAGAAGTGTGGATTTGCCGGAACCGGAGGGCGCAACCAGTGCCACCACCTCACCTCTGGCAAGGGTCAGGTCGGCACCGCACAGCACGCGGATTTCGCCGGGGGTTGCGGGATTGAAGGTCTTTTCCAGGCCGGTAAGTTCAAGAACGGGATCACTCATAACGCAGCGCCTCTACCGGGTTCATTCGTGCTGCCTTGCGGGCAGGAAACAGGGTAACAACAAAGCTGAGCGTCAGCGACAGGGCCACCGCAGAGAAGACATCCCAGAACTCAAGCTTGGCCGGCAGGCGATAAATGCCACGGATCTGCGGATCCCATGCCCCCCCGCCGGAAAGGTAATTCACCAGCGAAAACACGCTGTCGATATTGATCGCAAACAGGCAGCCAAGGATCACCCCCGCAATGGTGCCCACCACACCAGTGAGCGAACCACAGAGGAAAAACACCCGCAAGACCGCCCCTTCGGTCAGCCCCATGGTGCGCAGAATGCCAATGTCACGCCCCTTGTTCTTGACCAGCATGATCAGGCCCGAGGTGATGTTCATCGACGCGATCAGCACCAGCACCGACAGGATGATGAACATCACGTTGTCTTCCATATCAAGCGCATTCAAAAACGCCCCGGACCGGTCACGCCAGGTCCAGGTGGTTGAGGGTTCCTGCACGGCCTGCATGATCGGCAAAAACAGCTCATCCACCGCTTCCGGCTCCTCGACCATCACCTCGATCTCATCTGCGGTGCCTTCGCGGTTGAAAAAGCTCTGCGCCTCGGCAAAGGGCAGATAGACACGGGTGCGGTCAATGTCCCAGCGACCGGCCGTAAAGATATACGTGACCTCATAGACATTCACCCGAGGACTGGTGCCAAAGGCGGTTTTCACCCCGTTGGGCGAAATGATCTTGATCTTGTCACCGGTGGTCACCCCCAGCTCCTGCGCCACACCCGACCCGATCGCAATCCCGTTTGGAAACTGCGAAATATCGCCCAGATGGCTTTCCGGCCGTGCGATGCGGGGAATGGTCAGAAGGTCCTCATAACGGGTGCCAAAGATCTCAACACCGGCATTGTTTTGCCCCTTGTTGGCCATCACCTGCCCCTTGATCAGCGGGGCTGCGCGGGTCACGCCGGGGAGTGCGCCAATGCGCTCAGCCCAGGCGTCAAAATCCCGGATCTCGCGGGTGACCTGCCCCTGATCGTTCACATGGGTCTGGGAAAACACGGTGACATGGGAATTGGCCCCAAGGATCGTGTCGACGAATTCGTCCCGGAACCCGGTGCGCACGGCAAGGGTGATGATCAGCGCGGCCACGGCCAGCGTGATGCCAATCAGGCTGATCCATGTCATCGTGCTGACCCCGCCTTCGGTGCGACGCGCGCGCAGATAGCGCCAGGCGATCATCCATTCATAGCGGGAAAAGGGGGCGGTGCGGGCCAAGGGGCACTCCGGTTCTTGCTCGTTTGCTTGCGTTTTTTGTAAGGGAGAGGCCAGCAGTTGCCACTTCCCCCTCATTCTGACTGGCAAAGTGGGGGGTCGGCCCGCAAAGGTCAAGCATGAGGCCGCCTTGCATCCCTGTCTTTGCCCTCAATCGGCAGCAAAACGCCTTGTGCCAGCACCGTTTTCAACATGCTGAACCGATCCCGTGGACAAAGCCTCCCCGCTCTGTGGAGAAGCCACAGATTTCTGTGGACAAGTGAGGTTATTTCACAAGTTCCTCTTTACAGGTTACCCCAAAGCAGACACCATATCTAGTAAGGAAACGGCCCGAAGACCGCCGAACCTAGTACAGGCAACGAGATCTGCACCGCATCATTGGGGCGATGCCAGCGCGGATCTGACACTAAGAAGGGTACGCGCATGGCTGCCACCGAGCATTACCTTGAAACCGACGACATGCATCCGATCGACATTGTCGAATATATCGCCGAGCACCACGCCTGGGAGTTTGACCGGGTGGCCGATGACCAGATCGCCATGGCGGTCGAGGGACAGTGGCGCAACTACTCGATCACGCTGGCCTGGTCCGATTATGACGAAACCCTGCGGCTGATCTGCAGCTTTGAAATGGAACCGCCCGAGGACAAGCTGCCGAAAATCTATGAAGCGTTGAACAGTATCAACGATCAGTGCTGGAAGGGGGCCTTTTCCTACTGGCACGAACAGCGGCTGATGGTGTGGCGCTACGGGCTGGCCCTGACCGGCGGCGGGACGGCGTCCCCCGAACAGATTGACCACCTGATCGCCACGGCGGTGGCCACGTCCGAGCGGTTCTACCCCGCCTTCCAACTGGTTTCCTGGGGGGATCACACGGTAGAAAACGCCCTGCAGGTGGCCATTGCCGATGCCTATGGGCGGGCCTGAGACCGCTTAGGCCGGGCAAAACAGGGGCAAAAGGAATACGAGAAACGAGCAGTTCTCCCAGCAAAATTCGGTCTTTCGGGGCCGTTTTTTGTTGCCTGAAACAGGTGACCGGCAGAAGGGGCTTTGCCCCTCGCCTCTTCGAGGCTCACCCCAGGATATTTCCAACCAGAAAATAAGCCCCGCAGCACGGTTTGCGCACAGGTTGCCGATTGCGGCCCGGCATTGTCCTGTCTTGAGCAAGTCAACCAAAGCGTGTCGAGGCACACCTGATCCACTTGATTTGCCCAAAACGCGCGGAACCTGTTGATGCCATGGACGTTTCGGTATCAAACTGTGTTTCACGCTGGCCTCAAACGCTTTCATTTCGGCCAGAATTCGGGAGGGAAACGGATGGATGATCTGAAAACGCGCGGACTGGTGCTGCTTGGCTGTGGCAAGATGGGGTCGGCGATGCTGGAAGGCTGGCTGGGGCAAGGGCTGCCAGCCCGGTCGGTCTGGGTGCAGGATCCTTACCCGTCGGACTGGCTGAAAGGGCTGGACGGCCTCAACCTGAACCAACCGCTGCCTGCAAACCCCGCCATTGTGCTGATTGCGGTGAAGCCGCAGATGATGACCGACGCCCTGCCCGAGCTGGCCTCGTTCGGCAATGGGGATACGCTGTTTCTGTCCGTGGCCGCAGGCACGCCGATTGCCACTTATGAAGCCCTGCTTGGCGAGCGCACCCCGATCATCCGCGCCATGCCCAACACGCCGGCGGCGATTGCCCGTGGCATCACCGCAATCTGCGGCAACGCGATGGCAGATGCGGCCCAAATGGACCTGGCCGAGATGCTGTTATCTGCGGTGGGCCAGGTGGTGCGTCTGGACGGAGAAGTGCAAATGGACGCGGTCACCGCCCTTTCCGGGTCCGGCCCGGCCTATGTTTTCCACCTGATCGAGACACTGGCCGCGGCGGGGGCTGCGCAGGGTCTGCCTGAGGATCTGGCCATGCAACTGGCCCGGGCCACGGTGGCGGGCGCGGGGGCGCTTGCGCAAGAGGCCGAGGAGACCCCGGCGCAATTGCGTGTAAACGTGACCTCTCCCGGTGGGACCACGGCGGCGGCCCTTGCGGTTTTGATGGAGGAAGACAATGGCTTCCCCGCGCTGCTCACCCGCGCGGTGAAAGCGGCAGCGGACCGGTCAAGGGAGCTTGCAAATGGCTGATCTCACACCTGAAATCACGTTTGATGATTTCATGAAAATCGACATACGCAAAGGCACGGTTCTGCGTGCTGAACCTTTCCCCGAGGCGCGCAAACCGGCCATCAGGCTCTGGGTTGATTTTGGGCCGGATGTGGGGGAGCGCAAAAGCTCAGCCCAGATCACCCAGCACTACACGCCCGAAGAGCTGGTTGGAAAATCGGTGCTGGGGGTGGTGAATTTCCCACCGCGTCAAATTGGCCCGATGCGGTCAGAGGTGCTGATCCTTGGGCTTTATGATGCGCAGGGCAATGTCGGGTTGATCACGCCGGACAAAGACACCCCGGATGGGGCACGCCTATGCTGAGCCTCTTTATCTCTCGCCCGCTTCCCGATGCGGTTCTGGATCGGGCCCGGGCGGGATTTGACGTCACCTTGCGCCACGACACCAGCGCGATGGGGATGGCCGAGATGGTCACCTCGTTGCGTGAATTCGATCTGGTCCTGCCCACGCTGGGCGATCTTTACACGGCTGAAGTGTTTGCCGAGGCGGGAGAAAGCCGCGCGCGGCTGCTTGCCAATTTCGGGGTGGGCTACAATCACATCGACGTTGAGGCCGCTCGGCGCCACGGGGTTGCGGTCAGCAACACTCCCGGCGCGGTGACCGATGCCACCGCCGACACCGCCATGACACTGATCCTGATGACCGCCCGACGCGCCGGTGAAGGGGAGCGTCTGGTTCGGGCTGGCGCGTGGGAGGGCTGGCATCCAACCCAGATGCTGGGCCTGCACGTGACCGGAAAAACCGTGGGGATCATCGGCATGGGACGGATCGGGCAGGCCATTGCCCGGCGCTGTCATTTTGGCTTTGGCATGAAGGTCGTGTATTTCAACCGCTCCCCCAAGCCGGTCGATTTCCCGGCCCGGCAGATGCAGAGCATATCGGAGGTTGCCCGCAGCTGTGACATTCTGGTCATTGCCACGCCGGGGAGTGCCGAAACGCATCACCTGATCGGGGCCGAGACCTTTGCCTCCATGCAGCCCCATGCGCTGATGGTCAACATCTCACGCGGGGAAGTGGTGGATGAACAGGCCTTGATTGCCGCGCTGGACGCCCGGTCCATCGGCGGGGCGGGGCTGGATGTCTATGAGTTCGAGCCTGCGGTGCCGGAGGCGTTGATGCGCTTTGAAAACGTAACCCTGCTGCCCCATCTTGGCACCGCCACGCTGGAGGTGCGCACCGACATGGGCATGTTGGCATTGGATAATCTGGAGGCTTTTGCCCGGGGGGATGCGCTTCTTACCCCTGTGTGAGGGGCGCCCGCGCGGCGCGGATCAGAAACGTCTCAGCGATCCGCCTGATCGCCCACCGCTTCGCGCCAATGGCGGCGGCAAAGAGACACATAGGTTTCGTTTCCGCCGATCTGCACCTGGGCCCCGTCCACCAGCACCTTGCCGGTTTCGTCCTGCCGCACCACCATCGTCGCCTTCTTGCCACAGTGGCAGATGGTGCGCGCCTCGCGCATTTCATCGGCCAGGGCCAGCAGGGTGGCGGAGCCGGGAAACAGGTTGCCCTGAAAATCCACCCGCAGCCCGTAGCACATGATGGGCACATCAAGATCATCCACCGCACGGGCCAGTTGCCATACCTGTTCGTGCTCCAGAAACTGGGCCTCATCAATAAAGATACAGGCACAGGGAGCAGCCTCCAGCCGTGTCTTGATCTTGGCGAAAAGGTCTTCTCCGGCCTCAAACGTATCTGCTTTGGCCCCGATCCCGATCCGCGATCCAATCCGCGCCTCACCTGCCCTGTGATCGAGCTTTGCCGTCAGGAGATAGGTCTGCATATTGCGTTCGTTATAGTTATACGACGCCTGCAGAAGCAGGGTGGATTTCCCCGCATTCATGGTTGAATAGTGGAAGTACAGTTTTGCCATGGTCCTGAAATACGCTGCGGACCAGACCGGTTCAACCGGCAATCTGCCCACATGTCGAACCGCAGACTATTCCCCACACCCTTTCAGCCACCCGGCGGGCGGCGCAAAGGAAAAGCAGTATGGGGGCGAAACAGTGACACCAACACCCGAGGTCAGTAGCACATTGTGCCTTGGGGATGGAACAGACCTCATCACTCACACGCACCACTCATTTCGAGCTTCGGAAAAGCTTCCGAATTTCCCAGGAAATTGCCTAGGCCCCCACCTGTTTCAGCGCTTGCGCACCAAAACCATTTACCCTTCACTCTACAACTTCATAAAAGCCATTCCCTTGGCGCCAGAATAATGGGAAAAGGAAGGTGGAATTCCCCGTGGCCCGTGTATTGGGCCACAGCATGAGGTTAAAAGCATGGCAAGCATTGGCAGCTACTTGAAGAAACACACCGAAGCATTGGTGAAAGATGTCGGCTTGGAAGCCGCATGCGAACTGACCGGCAAATCCAAGGCCACTTTGGGGCGCTATTATTCCGACAGTGACGAACATAGCGATCGCTTCATGCCAATTGATGCTGTGGCGTCTTTGGAAGAAGCGTCGAAATACCCGCATGTGACCGGGGCATTGGCCGAGTTGAAGGGGATTACCCTGTCTTATGACGCCGAGCGGAAGAACCGTCCCTCGGGCGGTGTGAATGCGGATGTTATTGCGCTTTCTCAAAGGTTTGCAATGCTGATGGCAGAGTATCAGCAATCCATAGAGGACGGTGTGATCACCATAAACGAGGCAAAACGTCTGCTGCGCGAAACCCTCGCCTTGCAACATGTGCTGCTGGATATGAAGCTGCA
Organism: Aliiroseovarius crassostreae; assembly: GCF_001307765.1. GTDB lineage: Bacteria > Pseudomonadota > Alphaproteobacteria > Rhodobacterales > Rhodobacteraceae > Aliiroseovarius > Aliiroseovarius crassostreae. Next base: position 302,745 of record NZ_LKBA01000004.1, on the reverse strand, counting down.
TCTGGAAGAAGAAGCGGGCTGAGCCTTTTGCGCGGAAAACCCGGATTTGGCGCGGGGGTCAGCCCAGCAGGATCACCAACCAGGCAATCCCAACCGCAATTGCCGTCAAGCCGACAAAGGCACTGGCGGCATCCTTGGCCCGGCCGGCAAGCTCGTGATGGTCTTGCGTGACCAGATCCACGGCGCGTTCAATCGCCGTATTGATCAGTTCAGCAGCAATCACCAGAAAGCCAAGCGAGAGAATCAGCGCGCGTTCCACCGTGCTGAGATCCAGCACGAATGCCAGTCCCGAGGACAGGATCCAGGCATAAACCCATTGGCGCACGGATTTTTCATTGCGCCAACCGTCACACCATCCCTGCCATGACCAACGGCAACGATCCCAAAAGCGGGCCAGTTCCATTTGCACCCGTGCCCACATCAGCCATCCCGCCTTTCCAGATAGTGCTCCACCGCATCCTGCACCCGGCGAAACCTGTCTCCGCCCAGCTTGACGCCGCCATACCAGCGCGTCACCACGATGATGTGATCGCTTAACCCCGCGCGCTCCAGCATACGCACGATCACCATGCCCGCGCCGCTTTCGCCATCATCCCCCTTCTGCGGGCCATCCTCAAGGATAGCCCCCCAGGTGTTATGGGTTGCCTTGGCGAATTTTTTGTTTTTGGTCAGTTGCTTGAGGAAATCTCGCACGTCATCGCGCGTTGTGACAGGCCCACCCGTCACCGCATATTTCGATCCCCGATCCGTGAGAAATCCGGTAAATTGCTGCATCTTCATCCGCGCCATGGGACATACTATAATCCCGGTCTGCGGAGGGGGCTAGCCCAGCCGTTTGAAAAGCCCGCGGTTCTGGCAGATTTCCGGGGAAGAGTGGGATCCCCCTTCATGATTGTCGAGCCAAAGCTGGCACCCTTCCGGGTCCGAACATTGCATGCAGCGATGCACCGCGTCATCCAGCCCGGTAAAGCTGATCCGCCCGGCTTCGAGTTCTTCTGTCAGGTTCAACCCCTGGGTTGCGGCCATCCGCTCGACCAGGTCAGCGTGATAGGCAAAGCCTTGTCTGATTGTATCCTTCATAGGTCTATCCTCCACCCCCAAGTGTGCCGGGGGACCTCTCATCCCACCTTGACCTCGGTCAAACAGGGGTTTGGCGCACAGCAATGGCCGTAAGAGATGTCAATGTTGTGGGCGGTTCGGAACAAACAGGTGTTTCAAATTCATCCCGAAACGCTTTAGGCTGGGATCATGTTTACAATCGAGCATGAATTTGACGCCACGGTCGTCACCCTCGTTGATGAAGGCGAAACACCCCTGAAGGAAGATGTCACCATTACGGCCTTTGCCAGTTGTGTGACCGTCGAACAATGGGATCCGCGCACGGACGAGGTGCAGAAAATCACCCTGTCGATGACGCAGATCACCGATCTGGTCGCAGCGCTGGATCTGCCGGAAGGGATCTACCGCACCGTGCGCCCCGGCGACGAGATCGACGAAAGCTGAGACCTTCGGCACGTGCGCCCGATGCATACGGGTCAGTGCAGTCGGTCGGGGCGGCCGGTCGGGAAGACGCCCTGCCCGGCTGTGGGGGCTCAGGCCTCGCCCTGAATGCGGTCGATATAGGCGCGGAGTTCTTCGGCCTCTTGCCGTGCATCCCGCAGGCCATCCATGGCGGCGCGCAGTTCGGCCTCGGTCTGCTGGTGTTGATTGGTCAGTTCCGCCTCACGGCTCTGCAGATAGGTGATGGCCTGATCGCGGGTTTCTTCCGCTTCGTGCAATTGCTGCGCCATACGGTCAATTTCCCCCATCTCATTGCCGGTAACCTTGGCAAAGCGATGGATGATCCAATGGGCAAACCATCCAAGTGCAAATGCGGCAAAGAGGATAATCGCGGTGACGATGATAAATTCGGTGCGGTTCATCCGCAGACTCCTTGTGGCTTATTGCGACGCGGCATCCGCGGGGTCGACTGTGTCGGGGCGCGGAGCGGGACGGGGGTCTTCTGTTCCCGGTGTTTGAACCAGAGTGGCGGGGCCGGCGTAATCGCTGGCGGCGGGGGCGGTTTTCTGATCCTCGGCCTGCCCGGCATCGGAGCGGTCCTGGACCTCTGCCTTATCAGGCTGTGCGTCTGTTTCAACGGCAGGATCGGACGGATCTGTATCCTCGGTGCTGGCCTCCGCCGATCCGGTCGGGGTGGCTTCGTCCGGGCCAGACGGGACAGCCTCATCGGAGGGCAGATCCAGCAGGCGGAATTCGATCCGACGGTTCGCCTCGCGCCCCTCTTCGGTGCCATTATCCGCGATCGGATCGTCTTCGCCATACCCTTTGGCGGACAGGTTTGACGTCAGCACCCGCCGGCCCAGCAGCGCGGTCAGAACGGCCTGAGCGCGGCTTTGCGACAACGCCCGGTTCATTTCTTCACGCCCCTGACTGTCGGTATACCCTGCGATTTCCATCCGCACATCCTCGCAGGCGCGCAGCTGTTCGGCGATCTTGTCAAGCGTATCCCCGGCGGAGGCTTCGATATTGGCGGACCCCGGCGCGAAACTGATCTTGCTGTCCGTCAGGAAGCCGTTGATGGCCGCCACGCATTCCTGCGGGCTGGGCAAGCCCAGTTGCGGGTCGAGTTTTTCCTGATAGGTCACATTGATCTGATAGTTCTGCGACGCCCCAAGCTTTTCGGCCAGGATGCGCGAGATGGTGGCGCTGGCTTCCGGGTCCCCGGTATTGCCACGCACATCCACCACGTCTGGCTGCACCACAACCGCCCCATTGGCGAGATACCCCAGCACCTCAAGCCCGGCCAGCACACGGATGGGCCAGCCTTCCGGCAGGTCCGGGTCAAGCCGGGTGGCTTCATAAACCCGTGACACACCAAAGGCGGCCTTGGCATAGCTTTCAGCGGCGGCACGTTGCAGGTCATCGGTCATGCGCCCGCGCAATTGCACCAGCCCTTCGGGGCTGAGGGTGGCCACAAACTCGGGCGGGCCGTCTTCGCCGTCTCCCGAGCCATCAATCTTGACAATTTCCGGCAGGACCGAATGCAGGGAATAGAGCTGGGGCAGATCGGCCTCAAGCTCTCCCACGACCCGGTCAAACACCGCCTGTTTGGTGCCCGCGGGGGCCACAAGGGTCACATCCGCATCCGAGAACGTAACGGAACCGCCGCCAAACTTGCTGACAGCCTGGATGCCGGCATTGACGGCCTCGGGCCAGTCAGGAGACGGCACCCCAAGGCCAATTGTACAGTCTATCTCCCCTTCGATCCCGGCCTGCGCGGCGGCGGCGGCAATCTTGGCGCGCCCGATCTGGTCATGGGCCGAACAGGCGTCAAAGCGCGGGGTCCCCTCTTCGATCAGGAAGCGCAGGGTAAAGGGGGTGATCACCGGGCGCGGCGCCGAAATATCCATCAACAGCAACAGGTTGCGTGGGGCCTCACGTTTCAGCTCACGTTCCCACCCGGCCTTCTGCTTTGCACTGTCGGACACGGCCGTGATCGAGACACGTTTGGCATCCATCGAGATTTTGGCGCGCGGCAGCGTTTCAAGCGCGGTCACGGCAAAGTCCAGCACCTCATCCCAGTTTGCGGGGGTGGTATAATCGGCGGTCCCCATAAGGTCGGTGACATGGGTGCGTCCGGCAATATCCTTGATACGCTCTTTCAACCGGTCCCGGTCGGAACTGGCCGGGATCAGGCCGATCAGAGAAATACCCGCATCATTGCGCAGGATTTCCAGAGAAAATCGCGGCGGGGCGATATCTTCGGTGGCGGCGACCTGCATATTGTCGATCACCCGCCCGCTGTCGATCACCGTGCCGGCGGCCGAAACGGCGCGAAGGCGGGCCACCTCGTCCGGGGCGATGCCGGAAAGCACAACCTCAAGACCATCTGCCTCAACCTCGACCCACTCAAACCCCCGCAACAGGAATTCGTCCCGCACCCCTTCTGCTGACAGGGTTTCAATGGTCGACACAGCCACCCGTGCGCCGACAAGTGACAGCAGGGCAGCAGCGGCAAACAGGCCGGGGGCCAAAAACGAGGGGGCAAGGCGCATTATCCGGTTCCGGGTCCAATGGAAGAGGTCAATCACTGCAATCGTCTTAGGCGACCGCCGCCGGTGGTGCAATCACAGCAGCGCAGAAATGGCAAGAAACAGCACAGGAATCAGGCCGGTATCGCGGTTTGAGCGAAAAAGTCGCAGGCAGGTTTCGGTATTATCGATATCAAGCATCCGCATCTGCCATGCCATATGCCACCCCATCGCCCAGGCCCCTCCCAGCGCCACCACCAGCGACAGGGCGTTGCGTTCACCCAACGCCTGCACCATGGCCAGCGCCATCATCACGATGGTAAGGATCATGAACAGAATCAACCATTTGTGGGTTTTCTCCCCAAACAGGCGCGCGGTGGATTTCACCCCGATCAGCGCGTCATCTTCCTTGTCCTGATGGGCATAGATCGTGTCGTAAAAAAGGGTCCAGCTGATCCCGGCGAGATAAAGCGCAACCGCTGGCCATTCGAGGCTGCCGCGATGCGCCACCCAGGCCAGAAGCGCGCCCCAGTTGAAGGCAATGCCCAGAAAGGCCTGCGGCCACCAGGTAAACCGTTTGGCAAAGGGATAAACCAGCACCGGGATCACCGCGACAAACCCCATGACAATGGCCGCCATATTGAAGGTCAGCAGGATCCCCAGCGAAATCAGCGCCTGCAATCCCATCCAGATCACCGCCCCACGCACACTCACCTGTCCCGAGGGGATCGGGCGGCTGCGGGTGCGCTCAACCGCGGCATCAAACTTGCGGTCGGTGATATCATTCCAGGTGCAGCCCGCCCCGCGCATCAGGAAAGAACCAATGGCGCAGCCCAGCGCAATCCACAGATCAAAGGGTCCAAACCGGCCTGAATGCCCAATGGCCAGCAACAGCCCCCACCAGCAGGGGATCAGCAAAAGCCAGGTGCCAATCGGCCGGTCCGCACGGGACAGGCGCAGATAAGGGCGCGACCAGGCGGGGGCCAGATGATCCACCCAATTGCCCGTATAAGCGTCCGCCACCTGGCCGGTTTGCTCTGGAAGTTCGTCACGTTGGGTCATAGGGTTCGCTCATGAAACAGGCAAAAGTTCGACTCTTTGTAGAGCAGCCTCTGGGCAAGGGGCAAACCGTTTTGATGGATCGCGATCAGGCGAACTATCTTTTCAACGTCATGCGCATGGGCGCGGGCGATCTGGTCGCCCTGTTCAACGGGCGGGATGGCGAGTTTACCGCCGAAGTGGTCGAGGCAGGGAAACGCAAAGGCGTGCTGCTGTGCCAGCGCCAGACAAAACCCTTGCAACTGCCACCGGACCTCTGGCTGTGCTTTGCGCCGATCAAAAAGGCGCGCACCGATTTCATCGTGGAAAAAGCTGCTGAAATGGGGGCTGCGGTGATCCAGCCGATGCAAACCGCCTTTACCAATTCAGAACGGATCCGCCGCGACCGGCTGCAGGCCCATGCGGTTGAGGCCACTGAGCAATGCGGCGGCACCTATGTGCCCGAACTGCGCGAACTGGAACGGCTCGATAAACTCCTGACCATCTGGCCGGAAGACCGCCAGATCATGTTCTGTGACGAGGCGCTGGTGGGCGCCAAAGAGGTGCTGGGCGAGGTCGGCGGCGACAAATGGGCCATTTTCATTGGCCCCGAAGGCGGGTTTTCCGAAGCCGAGCGCGCCAAGCTGCGCGACATGGGGCACGCGGTCAGCCTTGGCCCCCGCATCCTGCGCGCCGACACCGCTGCCGTGGCCGCACTGACCATCTGGCAGCAACATCTGGGGGATTGGGGGTGAGCCCCCCGGCGGACACATCTGCCCCGGCCCGCATTTTCGGCATCCTCGCCCGCGCGGCCCCGGTGGCGGTTCTGTTTCGGCGCGGCCCCTCACGACATGTGCAGATGCTGCGCTGGGATCTCGAGACGGACAAGGTGACGCCGGGCCAGTGGCTGAAACACCGCGTGTATGAACGGCGCGGGGATCTGTCCCCGGACGGGCGGCACCTGATCTATTTCGCGGCCCCGCACAAACCACCCCTCGACAGTTACACCGCAATCAGCCGCCCGCCGTATTTCACCGCGCTGGCCCTGCTGCCGCATGGCGGGGCATGGAACGGGGGCGGCGTGTTTCTCGACAACAAGCGATACTGGGTGGATCAGAGCGGGCCATGCATACCGCAAGCGGATCAGCATCATCCCGGCTGCACGCTTTCACGGGTGATGCAGCCGCCCGCCCATCTTGTGCCCTCAATGGGCGAAGACGCGGTGCTTTACCTGCCACGGCTTCAGCGTGACGGCTGGACGCTTGAGGCACAGGACACCACCGGATCGGGCTGGCTGCGCACAGAGACATGGCACCTGTCCCGGCCGGTCATCGCGGGCTGGACCCTGCACAAACGCTTTACCGCGTCTTTGACCGAAAAAGGCCCGCAGGGACAGATTTACTGGGAAACCCACAGGCTGGAAGGGCCGGACGGGGGGCAGGATTTGCACGATGGCTGGGCCGAGGCCCATCGGGGAGAGGTGCTGTTTGCAAAAGATGGCGACCTGTTTCGCCAAGCGCCCAGAGGAACGCCCCGCCTGATTGCCCATCTCACGCCCAATAGGTTCGAACCGGTCAGCGCACCTTATGAGGGAATTATCCGTCCCACATCCCCTGCCACATCCCCTCCCACATCCTCTGGCCCGATAAAAGACATGTCCCCCTGGCATCCGCTCAAGGACGACAAGACATGATCCGCCCGGCCCGCCCCGGTGACGAAGCGGCCATGATGCAGTTCCTGTCACGCCACGCCGAAACCACCATGTTCATGCGGGCGGGGCTGGCGCACTTTGGGTTGACCGGATCCGAGCACCCCCATGCGGCAAAGTTCTGGGTTGAAGATAAAGACAGCAAGATCAGTGGCGTGTTCTCCCGCTCCAACGCAGGTTTCCTCAATGCCTGCGGGGAAGGGGCGATATTCTGGCAAGGGTTTCATGATGCGATGCAGGGGCAGCAGGTGGCCGGGCTGAACGGCGCGGCGAAACTGGTCGACGGGATGAAGGCGGTGCTGGCCCTCGAAGACGCCGCCTATGATCTGAACCGGGTGGAGCCGCTCTATCGCCTGCAACTGGATCAATTGCGAGATCCGGGGGCAGCTGAGATCCGCAAACCAGAGCCGCATGACGCTGCGCTCCTGACCCGCTGGTTTCGCGCCTACCATATCGAGGCCTTGGGTGCCGCGGATGATGCGGCGCTGACACAGGTGATTGCGGACCGCGTGGACACCACCATTGCCACGGGCCATGTGCGCCTGTTGATCGAAGAGGGCACCCCGGCCGCCATGACCGCCTTCAACGCACACTTGCCCGACATGGTGCAGATCGGTGGGGTCTATACCCCGCCCGAAGCGCGCGGACGGGGGCTTGCGCGCCGGGTCGTGGCCGCCCATCTGAAAGAGGCGCGCGCCGGCGGGGTCAAGACCGCAATTCTTTTTGCCAGCGGGGATGCCGCCTGTCGCGCCTATGAAGCCATCGGGTTTGAACGGATCGGGGACTATACGCTCGCCATCCTGTCGACCCCCGTCACGATCGGAGCCCGCCCATGATCCGCCCCGACGCACAGGCCCAGATCCTGCGCTATCGCGAAGCCCTGATCGGGGCGGGGGGGTCTGCCCTTGGCCTGTGGTGGGCGATCGGGTCGCTGGGCCTGTTGAAATGGATGGGTGTCGCGCTGACCCTGATCGGCGCGGCGGTCGCTTGGCAGGGGGTGCAACGGGCGCGCATCCGCATCGGAACCGGGGGCGTTGGTGTGGTGCAGGTCGACGAGCGTCAGGTGATTTATCTGGCGCCGGTCGGCGGAGGGTTTGCCTCGCTTGACCTGATCCACGAAATCAGCATTGCGCGGGACATGGCAGGGCTGCCGGTCTGGCGCTTTCGCACCGGGATGGAGCTTTTGACCATTCCGGTTTCTGCCGAAGGATCGGAACAGCTGTTTGACGCCATGGCCGTGCTGCCGGATATCGACATTTCCGCCGCCATCCGGGCCGTCAACGCCGCCATTGATGCGCGCAACGCAACAGCCAGTCCTGACAGAGTCGTGATCTGGTCGCGCAAGGTCGTCCCCCTGCATTGACACCGCCCCGCGTTTCCCCCACCTAATGCGGATCCGAGATACGCGCGAGGAGTGCCCTTCATGTCCATCCCCCAATCCGGCGGCGGCCCGATCACCGACCACACGCAGCTGGCCCAGTTCCTGGAAGACGGCTGCAAACCGCGCGAGGCGTGGAAGATCGGCACCGAGCATGAGAAGTTCGGCTATTGTCAGGACACGCTCAAACCACTGCCTTACGCGGGCGACCGGTCGATCCTGCATATGCTGGAAGGGCTGCGCGATGGGTTCGGTTGGGAAGAGGTGCGCGAAAGCGGCAACCTGATTGGCCTGAAACGCAACGGTGCCAATATCTCGCTCGAACCCGGCGGACAGTTTGAACTGTCTGGCGCACCACTCGATACCATCCACCAGACCTGCGACGAGGTGAATGAACACCTGCACGAAGTGCAGCAGATTGCGGATAAAATCGGTGTGCGCTTCATTGGCCTGGGGGCGGCCCCGGAATGGCCCCACGCGCAGATGCCGGTGATGCCGAAAGGGCGCTACAAGCTGATGACCGACTATATGGACACGGTCGGCACCCATGGCAAACAGATGATGTATCGCACCTGCACCGTGCAGGTGAACCTCGATTTCGCGTCTGAGGCTGACATGGTGCAGAAGTTCCGCGTCGGGCTGGCGTTGCAGCCGGTGGCCACGGCACTTTTTGCCAACTCGCCGTTTTTCGAAGGCAAACCGAACGGGCACAAAAGCTGGCGCTCGCGCATCTGGCGCGATCTGGATGCGTCGCGCACCGGGATGCTGCCTTTCGTGTTTGAAGAGGGGATGGGGTTTGAGCGTTACGTGCAATATGCGCTCGATGTGCCGATGTATTTTGTCTATCGCGACGGGAAATACATCAATGCTTTGGGCATGTCGTTTCGCGATTTCATGCAAGGAAAGCTGCCCGCCCTGCCGGGTGAAACACCTACCCTGTCCGATTGGGCCGACCACCTGACCACCGCCTTTCCCGAAGTGCGGATCAAGCAATATATGGAAATGCGCGGCGCGGATGGCGGCCCGTGGCGTCGTATCTGTGCCCTGCCCGCCTATTGGGTGGGTCTGATGTATTGTCAGGACAGCCTGGATGCGGCCTGGGATCTGGCCAAGGGCTGGGATGCAGAGACCCGCGAAGCCCTGCGCGTGGCGGCCTCAGTCGATGGGCTGCAAGGTGAAGCAAACGGCGTGAAGATCATTGATCTGGCCCGCGAAACCGTCGAGATCGCCAAACAGGGGCTTAAAAACCGGGCCCGCCCGGGGATCGGCGGCATGGTGCCGGATGAACGCCACTTCCTCAACGCACTGCAAGACAGTGTGGAAGAAGGAAAAACGCCTGCGGATGAGTTGTTGGAGCATTACCACGGCGACTGGAAAGGTGACTTGAAACGGATCTACGCCGAATACAGCTATTGATCCCACCAAACTGGACAGTCAGCCGGGTTGGAAAGCCAGCCAGATCGAAACCTCAGAAGGGCCGCGCCTCAAAAGCGCGGTCCTTTCTTTTCTGTGGCATTTAAAACGTTTCGGTTTGGCGGCCTTCAGGCGGGTTCCGTGGCATAGGGGCGCAGCCCTTTCAGCGCCAGATCTGCCCCCAGATAGGTGTCACAGGCCACCCCCTGCGCCGACAATGCCTTTTCATAGACATTGGTCGAGCGGGCATTGCCGATCAGCGCCACCCGCTGCCCCAGCCAGTAAGGGCGCATCGCGGCAAGTTCGGCACCCACCAGGGCGCCGGTCAGCTGGGACGCGGCCTCAGCCTCCGACACCAACCCAAGGGTTCTGGCGGCCTCAAGGCTCGCGATCTTGCTGGCAAGTTTCTGCGGGCGGGCGATAATATCAGACAGCGTGTGCTCAAATCCCTCGCCAACACTTGACGTGACCCCAAGCAGCCCCGCCAGCCGCACCGTCGCGGCAGCCTGAAAGCTGACAATCTCTTCGGCGCTGATCTGTGCCCAGACCGTCTGTTCGCCGATCAGGCAGGCCACCCCGTCGAATTTGGGATCCTGCGCCAATAGCCCGGCCAGCCGCACCACCTCATAGCCGATCAGCCCGGCAGGGTTTTCCTGTTTGACCGCAGGGGCAAGATAAAGACGCGGATCCACATGCGGCACATGACGGGGGGCGGCCAGAGCACATGGCACGCTGAGCGGGGCCCCGGCCCGCACCCCGGTGGCCAGAATGCGGGTATGTGGCTGCAGTGACACCGTATGTTCAATCTCGGGCACAAGGGATTCCAGCGTCACCCCGGCATCCAGAGTGCGGCGAATCTCATCCCCCCCATTGGGCCACATTCGCAGAATGCGCCCCTTCACCTCGACAGCAATCCATTCCATTTTACTTCCCCCAAAGGCGTTGTCCGGCAAGATCTAAGGCAAGATCGAGGTCATTTTATAACACGATTTTTCCCCCTTCACCCCCGAAACCACCCCAGTTTAACACAAATGGCGGGAATATGCCTTGCCTGCAAAGACCCGGCATGGCATTCCCCCCACGCCCGCAGGTGGAACAGGGCAGATGAGAGAGGTCAATTTGCTGCTCTTTCCCATTTGACTTAGTTTGAAATGCCGCCTATAGACCGGGCTTCGAATAGACACTTGCCCGAATCCGTAGCAAGAGATCGTCGACTGCTTGATCTGAGTGATCAGAGCGCGGGGACGAGAGACGGAACCGGGCCCAAACGGAGACGGGCGATGAAACGCACCTATCAACCCTCGAACCTGGTTCGCAAACGCCGTCACGGCTTCCGCTCGCGCATGGCCACCAAAGCTGGCCGCAAAATCCTGAACGCGCGTCGTGCGCGTGGCCGGAAGTCGCTGAGCGCATAAGCTTTGACCGCAGATCACCGGATTTCCGTGACTGCGCCGGACAAGATAAGATGCAGACCGCCGAGGCCCATGCCTGCGGCGGTTTTTGCACATGAGGGGATGATATGCTGACCACATTGACCCAAAGGCGCGATTTTCTGTCCGCAGCCCGTGCGCGTCGCGCGCCCCAGCCGGCCTTTCTGCTGCAGGCCCGGCGCCGGCGGGACGACGAACCGGCCGGCGAAGGCCCACGCATTGGCTATACATGCTCGAAGAAAGTCGGCAATGCCGTGGCCCGCAACCGCGCCAAGCGGCGCCTGCGTGCCATTGCCCGCGAGGTGCTGCCCACCCATGGCAAGCCGGGCTGGGACTATGTGCTTATCGGCCGCAAGGACGCCACCGCCACCCGCCCCTATAATGACCTGGTGGAAGATCTGATTCGCGCGTTGAAAGAGGTCCACACCCCGCGCGCGCCCCGCCCGAAGCCAAAACCAAAGCCGAAAAACTAGAAAACTAGAAAACTAGAAAACTAGAATCCAACCCAGAGGCCCCGTCAATGACCCCGCTTGCCCATCTTGCCGCCCTGCCCATCCGGGCCTACCGGCTGATCTTCTCCCCCTGGGTCGGGTTCAATTGCCGCTATCAACCCACCTGTTCGGCCTATGCGCTTGAAGCCCTGGAAAAGCACGGCGCCATCAGGGGCAGCTGGCTGGCTGCCAAACGCATCGCCCGCTGCAATCCCTGGGGGTCCTGCGGCTACGACCCTGTCCCCCACGGGCGTCCCGACCGGTCCGGATGTGACCATTCGTGATCCGGCCTAAAGCGTTTCGGGATTAACTTGAGACACATATCTATTCCGAAACGCCCACGACATTGATATCTCTTGCAGCGCTTCGGTTTTGCCCTGTGTCAGGTTAAAACCGAAACGCTTTAAGTGCCCTTTCCGCCACAGGTTGAATATTCTTCGCAAGCAAGCTTGTTTGAAGTCCCTCTTGCGCTAAAACGGCCTCACCCGAAACAGCAAACAAGAAGGAGGGGCTACATGACCAATATCAACGCATCGACCCTCCGAGCCGCCGATCGTGCCGCCTTTGCCGCACATCCAAAAGGCTTTGCCGCGGGCTTCTGGACCGTCTTCGCGTCGTAAACGCGACCGCACGACGAACCACCCTTTCCGGTATTTGAACATCAGGCCCCCACACGGGTGTCGTCTCTCAAAACCGGTTGTCTCTAACATTTTGTGATCACAGACCAATCCCTGCGCCTGCGCTCAGCCGATTGCACTCTCTGTCACAAATTTTCCTACCCAACCGCATGGCGATCCAAGCTCCCTTGGCGCCATGTCCAAATAAAGGGACCCGGCACCAGCCGGTCATAAAACCATGATGGACAGTAATTTTCACACCGGAGCGATCCGGCTTCAGGACCTGATTGACGATCTCGTCACCGAACATGGCGCCGGACGCGTCACACGCGTGCTGGTGACGAACCTGCTTGCACGGCTGCGTAAGCGGCCACGCGGAGAGGAACTCAGCAACCACCTGCGTCGCGACGTGGGCCTGCCGCCGCATGACCCGCCCCCAGGGTTTCGAGATCTCATGATGTAATCCACCGGGGCAAAATGCCCCTTCCCGCGCAATTCCCACTCTCCGGCACGGTTTCCACTGTGCCGGCCGATGGCTTGCGGCCTGAGAACCGTTTTCGTCACCAGCCCAGCCCACTTCCGCTTGAGCTGAAGGGGGCTTGAGGTCGCAAGCTGCCCACGAATCATCCCAATGAACAAGGAATATGACATGACCACCTCTCCCAACTTACCGCGCCGCCAGGGCAACCCGATGGCTCAGGTCATCGCCGCGCTGATCAAACGCCACGGTCGCTGGCGTGTTCTGCGCGCGGCATTGTTTACAGGCGCGCCCCTGCCGCGTCGCCATCGCCAGACTCCGCGCTCTCCCCACCTTGCAAAGGACATGGGCCTGCCGGAGGTAAAGGACCTTTATCCGCCCGCTTCCGGCAGGGATATTTTCTGGTGACCCCACGGGGCGAGACCATCTGGTGTCGCCCCGATCCCCCTTGTTTCCCTGCGCAAAAGCCCCTAAAGGCGGAGCATGACTGATACGCTTGATGACATCCACCCGCTTTTTGCCGGCGCCCCTTCCACCACCGAATTCAAGAAGCTGCGCAAGCGGATCATTCGCAATGTGCGCGAAGCGATCGACCAGTATGGCATGGTGGAGCGCGGGGCCAAATGGCTGGTCTGCCTGTCTGGCGGCAAGGACAGCTATACGATGCTGGCCGCGCTTTACGAATTGAAATGGCGCGGCGTTCTGCCGGTGGAGCTTCTGGCGTGCAATCTGGATCAGGGACAGCCGAATTTTCCGGCCACGGTGCTGCCGGAATTCCTTGCTAAAATGGATGTCCCCCATCGCATCGAATACGAAGACACCTTCTCGATCGTGATGGATAAGATCCCGCAGGGACGCACATTCTGCTCACTCTGTTCGCGGCTGAGGCGCGGAAACCTCTACCGGATCGCGCGGGAGGAGGGATGTTCCGCCGTGGTGCTCGGCCATCATCGCGACGACATTCTGGAAACGTTTTTCATGAACCTGTTCCACGGGGGACGGCTTGCAACCATGCCGCCCAAACTGGTCAATGAAGAGGGCGATCTGTTTGTCTACCGTCCGCTGGCCCATGTGGCAGAAGAAGACTGCGAGAAATTCGCCACCCAGATGAACTACCCGATCATCCCGTGTGACCTCTGCGGATCGCAGGACGGGTTGCAGCGCCAGCAGGTTAAGGGAATCATTGATCAGTGGGAGAAGAATTTCCCCGGACGCCGCCAGATCATGTTCAAAGCCCTGATGAACACGCGCCCAAGCCACCTTCTGGACCCGCAATTGTTCGATTTTGCAGGGCTTTCGCGAAACCTGCCGGATAGCGTTGAAAATTAGACCTAAATTTTTCCAAGCCATTAACGTTCAGTTGACTTCAAGTGCCTACCTTATCCGTGTCGGGGCAGTTCCGCCTCGTGCAAAGAGGATGAAGACGTATGGCTGCCTCCGGCAACTCAAATTGGTTCCGTAATGTAAAACATGCTGCGCGCGCGGTGATGCTCGGACCTCAACTGGCCGCCTTTCTGCCTGCGGTGGCCCTCGGTGCGTTCTGGTTCGGGGGGGAAGGGCTTCTGGTCCTTTTTGCAGTGATTTTTCCCAGCCTTCTTCTTCTGATGGGGATTGTGACCCAACCGGCGCCAAGCGTGAATGCTGGCCCAACCGATGCAATCACCAACCTGCCGGTGCGGGACCGGCTGGTCAAATCCCTCGACCATGCCCTGAGCAATGAAAATATCCCGGACAAGGCCTGTGTCGCCGTTGAGGTGGATGATTTCGACAATGCGCGGAAAAACCTTGGCGACGCCTTAGCAGAACGGTTGCTGCAAGCCTGTAGCGAACGCATTGTTGGTGTTCTGCGCAGCACTGATATGCTGGCCTATCTCGGCAATGCGCGCTTTGGCATGTGTCTGGACAAATCCCGCCGGGTCGATCTGGAGACTCTCATCCAGCTTTCAGGCCGCCTGCAAGCCGCATTTGACACGCCATTTCTCATCGAGAATGTTCAGGTTCATTGCACGCTGTCCGTGGGGTTCGCACTGCCCTCCCGCGCGCCGAAACGCAGCGGAGAATCCATTCTGAATGCGGCGGAAAGCGCCCTGCAGGAGGCCATTTTCTCGGGCCCAGGATCAATCCGCGCCTTCACCAAGGGCGATCGCGCACGCGTCGCTGGATCAGAACACTCGGTGAAAGAAATCCTGACGGCACTCAATGAAGGGCAGATCGTCCCGTGGTTCCAGCCCCAGTTGTCAACCGACACCGGCGAATTGTCCGGGTTTGAAGCCCTTGCACGCTGGAACCACCCCGATAAGGGACTGATTGCCCCCTGCGCTTTCCTTCCCGCACTTGTTCAGGCAGGCTTGTCCGAGCGCCTCGGGGAAGTCATGCTCTACCATTCCCTGACCGCTCTCAAAGATTGGGACAAGCTGGGCATTCGCGTCCCGTCGATTTCCGTCAATTTTTCCGCCGACGAGTTACGCAACCCGCGGCTTTTCGAAAAGGTGAAATGGGAACTGGACCGCTTTGATCTGGAACCTAGCCGCCTGACCGTCGAAATCCTCGAAACGGTTGTGGCCCAAACCGACGACGACATAACCTCCCACAATATTGCTTCATTCTCCAAATTGGGATGCGGGGTGGATCTGGATGATTTTGGAACCGGGCATGCCTCCATTTCCAGCATTCGCCGCTTTGACGTAAGCCGGATCAAGATTGACCGCTCATTCGTAACGCATGTTGATACTGATCGTGACCAGCAAAGCATGATTGCCGCCATCCTCACCATGTCGGAACGCCTTGGCTTGGAGGCAATTGCGGAAGGTGTAGAGACCCACGGAGAGCATGCAATGCTCGCTCAGCTTGGCTGTGCCCATGTCCAGGGCTATTCAATTGCAAAACCCATGCCCTTTGATGCGACAATCGGTTGGCTGCAAACTTTGGAGGAAAAGGTGGCCGCATCAACAATCCTGCCCAAACGCGCTTAGCTATTCCTCGGCATCAGGCTGGAAAACTGCTTGACCTTTTGCTTCAAGCCCGCTTGAACCACTCTGACCTAATATTACAAGAGCGGTGGGCTTTATGGACGACCAGAACAAGAACCTGATCCTGGCAACAGTACTCAGCTTTCTCGTGATCACCGGATGGTTGATCATGTTCCCTCCGGCCGACCCTGAACCCATCGTCGGCACCCAATCACAGACCGCAGCGGAACTGTCCCCCCCGTCTACCGTTGAAGACGCAACAACCGCGCCGGGGAAAACCACTCAGGACGTCACCGAGCAGCTTGCGGAAGTTGCCAGGGTAAACATCGACACCCCTAACCTGGAAGGATCAATCTCTCTTCTGGGGGGCCGACTGGATGATCTACGTCTGAAATCCTACCGCACGGAGCTGTCGAAGGAGAGCCCGATCGTGACCCTTCTGCGTCCGACCGGAGATGCAGGTGCTTATTACGCGCTTTACGGATGGACCCCGGGTGGACAAACCGCTCCCGAAGATGTTCCCGGCCCCTCCACGATCTGGAGCGTGGAAAGCGGAAGCAAGCTCACAGTTGACACCCCGGTTACGCTGCGGTGGGAGAATGGTAAGGGTCTGATCTTCCGACGCACAGTGGCGGTTGATGACAAATACATGTTTACGGTTACGCAAACCGTAGAAAATACAGGCACGGTTCCCAGCCGCGTCGCCCCATATGGCATGCTTGCGCGCCATGGCGAACCGAAGGATCTGAAAGGGTTCTTCATTCTCCACGAAGGGATCGTTAGCCAGACTGATTCTGAATTGCTTGAAACCGACTACAGCGATGTTTCCGACTTGGATTTTGATCCTCGCGAAGGGGCGCGTGCCGAACTTGTCGAGGTCACGGAAAATGGCTGGATCGGGTTTACCGATCACTACTGGATGACCACGCTCATCCCGGCATCAGGGCAACCCTTTACCTCGGCCACACGCTATGCCGAAAAATCAGATATCTATCAGACACAGGTTCGCCTGCCTGTCATGGAGGTGGCACCCGGGGCAACCGCTTCGGTGGAAACCCGCCTGTTTGCCGGTGCCAAAGAGTGGGAAACCATCCGGAATTATCAGAATGAAGAGGGTATTTACCGTTTCCTCGACTCCATCGACTGGGGTTGGTTCTTCTTCCTGACCAAACCGATCTTTGCCCTTCTGCACTGGCTGAACGGTGTCATCGGCAATATGGGCTGGGCCATTATCGGCCTGACCCTGGTGATCAAGGCCGTGCTGTTCCCGCTTGCGTATAAATCTTATGTCTCAATGGCAAAGATGAAAGAACTTCAGCCCGAGATGGAGAAGCTCAAGGAACGCGCTGGCGATGATCGCCAGAAGATCCAACAGGGCATGATGGAACTTTACAAGCGCGAAAAGGTCAATCCAGCCTCTGGCTGCTTGCCGATCCTGCTGCAAATTCCGATCTTCTTCTCGCTCTACAAAGTGATCTTTGTCACGCTTGAGCTGCGCCACGCAGCCTGGATTGGCTGGATTCAAGATCTCTCCGCACCGGATCCCACGTCCATTCTGAACCTGTTTGGACTGCTGCCCTTTGCGGCACCCGGTCCCGACAGCCTGCTGGCCATCATCTCGCTGGGCATCTTGCCGATCTTGCTGGGGATCTCGATGTGGTTGCAACAAAAGCTGAACCCGGCACCCACCGACCAGACTCAGGCGATGATTTTTGCCTGGATGCCTTGGGTGTTCATGTTCATGCTGGGCCGCTTTGCCTCGGGCCTCGTGCTCTACTGGATCGCCAACAACACGATCACGTTTACCCAGCAATATCTGATCATGCGCAGTCACGGCCACAAACCGGATGTGCTGGGCAATGTTCTGAAAAGCTTTAAGCGCCGGGCAAAGGACGCCGGATGACCGGGCACATTGCCCAAATCTGGCGCCACCCGATCAAGGCACATGGGCGTGAAGCAATGGTAAAAGCGCGGCTCGAACCGGGTCGCGCTTTACCTTTTGATCGGCAATGGGGGGTGCTCCATGAGGCCGCCAAACTGGCCGAAAATGCAGATGGTTGGGAGGAATGCCGCAACTTTTCGCGCGGCGCCGGGGTGCCCCTGCTGCAAGCCATGGAAGCCCATTTCGATCTGCCGACCGGAACCGTGACCCTGACCCATCCGAAGATGCCCGGCCTGACGATCAACCCGGACAAATCAGAAGATCAAACGCGGTTTATCAAATGGGTTCAACACCTTACCCCGGAAGGGCGGCCAAAACCGGCACGGATCATCAAGGCAAAGAACGCAATGACAGACAGTCAGACCGTGTCACTTTCGCTGATGAACCTGGCCAGCCACCAGGCTATTTGCAGCCGGATCGGGCGCGAGTTGTCGCCGCTGCGCTGGCGAGGTAACTTGTTGGTATCTGGCCTTTTCCCTTGGGAAGAACGTGGCTGGGTTGGCAAACATATTCGCATCGGCAATGCCGAATTTTACATCCGCAAGGAAATCACCCGCTGCCGCATGACCGAAGCCAGCACACGCACCGGAGAGCGGGATGCCAACACTCTTGGCGCGCTGCGCGATGGCTGGGGCATCCAGGAAATGGGGGTTCATGCGGTGGTGACCAAGGGCGGTGAGATCACCGTGGACGACAAGATCGAGGTTCTGGAATGACACAACTGCCTTTTCCGATGGCCGAGGAGCCGGATGAGTTGATGCGCGAACGGGGGCGCAAGCTTTTTGCGGGTCAGACCGAGTTTCTGAAAGGCGTGGTTGCCATGTCCGGCCTGCCCGACCCGGACCGGCTTGAGGTCTGCTTTGCAGGCCGATCAAACGTTGGAAAATCAAGCCTTATCAATGCCTTGACTGGTCGGGTCAAGCTGGCGCGCGCCTCAAACACACCGGGCCGCACGCAGGAAATCAACTTCTTCACCACCACGGACGGACCCTATCTGGTTGACCTTCCAGGCTATGGCTTTGCCAATGCGCCGGTGGCTGTGGTCGAAAAGTGGCAGCGCCTGCTGAAATCCTATCTGTCGGGACGGGCCAACCTGCGCCGGGCCTTTGTATTGATCGATTCACGGCATGGCGTGAAGAAGGTCGACGATGAGATCATGACCCTTCTCGACAAATCTGCCGTTACTTTTCAAGTGGTTATGACCAAGGCAGACAAGGTGAAGGAAAAGGATCGCGCCAAGGTGCTGGAGCAGGTTCGCAAGGCCCTGTCGAAACACCCCGCCGCCTATCCCGAACTGGTTCTGACCTCATCGGAAAAAGGGGATGGCATTGCCACCCTGCGCGCGATCATTGCGGGGCTCGACTGAGCCCACCCTGACAGGTCGTTTTGATCAGAAAAAACCAGTTGGTTCTGAGGCAACGCCCCGAGCGGCGCGGGCGGCAAAACTTTAAAGTTTTTGCAGTCCCAAAAGGGGAAAGTTGCAACTTTCACCGGGTCAGATTCGAAAAGTTTAAAGTTTTTCGTCCTCAAACCTGTCCCGGTAGGAGCTGTCACGCGGCCTGATCAGACATGCTGGGCGCCGTTCACCTCGATCTCGGTGCCGGAGATATAGGAGCTGGCATCGGAGCAGAGGAAGTAGATCGCGTTCGCCACCTCATCAGGTTGGCCCAGACGCCGCATCGGCAGTTTCTCGACAATCTTCTCCGTGCCCGGCGAGAGGATCGCGGTTTCCACTTCGCCCGGCGCAATGGCATTTACGCGCACACCGAGCGGGCCAAAGTCATGGGCCATTTCGCGGGTGAGCGCGGCCAGGGCGGCCTTGGAGGTGGCGTAGGCGGCACCGGCAAAGGGGTGCACGCGCGAGCCGGCAATCGAGGTGACATTGACCACCGCGCCCTTGGCTGCGGCAAGCTCCTCTTTCAGCCCGCGCGCAAGCACCACCGAGGCGAAGAAATTCACATGAAACACTTTCCCCCAGTCCAGAAGGTCGGTGTTGAGCGTGCTGAGCCGTGCGCCCCCCGGTCCCTTGGGGGAAATGCCTGCATTGTTCACCAGCGCATCCAGCCGACCGTTCAGTTTTTCCTGGATCAAGCCCACCGCATTGATGGTGTCAGCCGGATCCGAGAGGTCGATGACCACATGGTTTTCGCGCCCCCCGCCCCAGGGGCATTCCTCGGGGAAAGGTTGGCGGGAACAGGTGATCACCCGCCAGCCTTCGCGGTTGAACTTGCGCACGGTGGCGTGGCCGATGCCGCGGCTGGCCCCGGTCAGAAGCAGGGTTTTACGGTCGTCACTCATCGGGAGCTCCTTAAGGGGCATGGGAGAATTGCGCCCACCCTAGCAGGGACACGGAAAGGCGCAATGCCTCTTGGCAGCGGGGCGCGCAGGGCTTAACACGAAAGGGAATGAGGACAGTAGGATGAAGACCCAGAATATGAACCGCGATTGGATCGCCACCGCCCGCACACTTTCCCAGGCCCTGCCCTATCTGCAACGATATGCGGGGGCCACGGTTGTCATCAAATTTGGCGGCAATGCCATGGGCAGCGACGAGGAGATGGCCAGTTTTGCCCGCGACATCGTGCTGATGCGCCATGTGGGGGTGAACCCGGTGGTGGTGCATGGCGGCGGGCCGATGATCAATGCGATGCTCGAGAAGCTGGATATCAAAAGCGACTGGGTGAACGGCAAGCGGGTGACCGATGCAGCCACGGTGGAAGTGGTCGAAATGGTTCTGTCGGGTGTTGTGAACAAGCGCATTGTGCAGGCGATCAATGCAGAAGGTGGCAAGGCGGTTGGCCTGTCGGGCAAGGATGCGGGTCTGGTAACATGTGACCAGACCAACCCGGATCTTGGGTTTGTCGGCACACCTTCCGAGGTGGATGCCACGATTTTACGTGACCTTGCCGCGGCAGAGACGATCCCGGTGATCGCGCCTTTGGGAGCGGGCCGGAAGGGAGAAACCTTCAACATTAACGGCGACACGATGGCGGGGGCAATTGCGGCGGCGCTGAAGGCGGACCGGCTTTTGCTTTTGACCGATATCGAGGGGGTGAAGGGCGCAGATGGGGAGGTTCTGACCGAACTGACTGCGGATCACATTCGTGAGTTGATTGCCGAGGGGGTGATCGCGGGGGGGATGATCCCCAAGACCGAAACAGCCCTGGCGGCTGTCGAGGGCGGTGTGCGCGCTGTGGTCATTCTGGATGGGCGCGCCCCGAATGCCTGTCTGCTGGAGCTGTATACCGATCATGGTGCGGGCTCGATGATCCGGGCGTGATTGCGGGAAAGACGCGGGAAAAGGGGCGCTGCCCCTCGGGCTTTGCCCTCACCCCGGAGTATTTTTCCCCAGAAGAAAGCGGGCGCGGGGCGTGGGGGCCCTCTGTCGCGGCAATGTGACTTGTCACCGCTCGGGGACGGCGTAGGGTTGCGGCATGGAATATGAAGCCCTGATACGACTGGCCGCCTTTCTTGGCCTTTTTGCGCTGTTTACCGGCATCGAAACCCTGGTTCCGCGCCGCAAGCGGGTTCAGACGCGGGCGCGGCGCTGGACCACCAATATCCTGATCATCGTGATAGATGCGCTGACGGTGCGGGCCATGGCGGTGTTTTTGCCACTTCTGGCGGTCGGGGCGGCCCTGGACGCGGCGGCAAATGGCTGGGGTCTTCTGAACTGGCTGGCGCTTCCGGGGGGCGTTTCGGTTTTGCTGGCGGTGCTGATCCTGGATTTTGCGATCTGGTTCCAGCACATGGTGTTTCACAAGGTTCCTGTGTTGTGGCGGCTGCATCGGGTGCATCATGCGGATCGTGATATTGATGTGTCCACGGCGCTCAGGTTTCATCCGGTCGAAATTGCCGCGTCGATGGTGATCAAAATCGGGGTGGTGTATCTGATTGGAGCCCCGGCCTGGGGGGTGGTGCTGTTTGAGGTGATCCTGAATGGATCCGCCATGTTCAACCATGCGAATATGCGCCTGCCGCTGGCGGTGGACCGGGTGGTGCGGTGGGGATTGGTGACGCCGGACATGCACCGGGTGCATCATTCCGTGCATCGTCATGAGGCGGACAGCAATTACGGGTTCTGCCTGTCGATCTGGGATCGTATCTTCGGGACCTATACGGACCAACCGCAGGATGGCCATGACAAGATGACCATCGGGCTAGAGTGGCAGGACGACCGTCCAGCGCAATTGGGGTGGAGCCTGATGCTCCCGTTTCGGGACAAATGAGCTGGGCGCCTGCCGCTGAAGAAATGCAGCTGGAAGTGTTCGGGATGCTGCACGATGCGGGGGAGACAATCGTTTTGCTTGGTCCGCATGAGCCGGGGTTCTGGGCGCAGTTTTCCTCTTCTTCCGAGTATCTGGACGGGGCGCCAGACCCATTGGATCGCTGGTCAAAGCGCATGATCGGGGAGTTGGCAAAGGCCTGGGGTGGACAGGCGGTTTTCCCCTCGGACGGGCCCCCTTACCCGCCCTTTTTTCGCTGGGCGCAGGAAAGCGGGCGCGCCTGGCCTTCGCCTGTCACCCTGCTGGTGCATGAGCGGGCCGGTCTTTGGGTCAGTTTTCGCGGCGCCATTCGCCTTGCCGGGGAGCGCCCCTTGCCCAAGCCGGAGACCTCTGGCTCTCCCTGCCAGACATGCCCTGCCCCCTGCACAACCGCCTGCCCGGTCGCGGCCCTGACCCAGGACGGCTATGACCTGCCGCGGTGCCATGCCTATCTCGACACGGAGGCAGGAAAAACCTGCCTCGAAGGGGGGTGTATGGTGCGAGTTGTTTGCCCTTTGTCACAAACCTATGGCAGGCTGCGTGAACAATCCCACTTCCACATGAAAGCGTTTCATCCCCAATGAGCCTGACCCTGATCCTGACCCGCCACGCGAAATCAAGCTGGAGCGACCCCAGTCTGGACGATCATGAGCGCCCACTCAACAAACGCGGCGAAGCGTCGGCCAAGGCCATCGGGCGCTGGCTGGCCGAACGCGGGCATATCCCGGATCAGGTGCTGAGTTCCAACGCGAAACGCACGCGCGAAACCTGGGCCTATATCGCGGATAAACTGGTGGGCGGACCCGAGGCCGAGTATCGCGAAAGCCTGTATCTGGCGGACCCGGACCAGATGCTGGAAGAGCTGAAGGGGGCCAGCGGCCGGACCGTAATGATGATTGCCCACAATCCCGGCACGGCCTATCTCGCCCGGCGGCTGGTGGCCACACCCCCTGCCCATGAGCGGTTTCACCATTACCCCACCACCGCCACCGCGGTGATCCGGTTTGACGTGGACAGCTGGTCGGATGTGACCTGGCACAGTGGCACAGTGGATGGGTTCGTGGTGCCACGAGATCTGATCTAAACGCGTCAGAAGACCGGGCCTGTCGCCAGAAAGGAGACCCAGATGGACACTCACTCCGGCGGCTGCCTCTGTGGCAAAATCCGTTTCACGGCGACGGGAAGCCCCCTTCGAGTGGGCATCTGCCATTGCCTTGACTGCCGCAAGCATCACGGCGCGCTCTTCTATGCAGCGGCCATTTTCCACCAAGATACGGTACAGATTGATGGGCAAACCAGCACCTATCAGGGGCGGCATTTCTGCCCCACCTGCGGCTCCTCGGTCTTTGCAAGAACGGGCGATGAGATAGAGCTTCACCTCGGCGCACTGGATCAGCCCAGCCAGTTCACACCAGATTACGAGCTTTGGACAGATCGGCGGGAGAGCTGGTTGCCGGCGTTTCCCGGCATAACGTCTTCCCCACGCAATCTATGAAACTTGGAGGGAGGGGCGCTGCCCCTCGCCTCTGCGAGGCTCACCCCGAGGTATTTTTAGCAAGAAAAAGAGGGCGCCGGAGCCCCCCCTTCCTCCAAGAGATCCTGTCTCTTTTCCTTGCACGGTCATCGGCGCCTCCACCTGTACCGTATGATCATGCTGGCAGATTTTGGTTAATGCTTGATTTCTTTTTCTTGCACCAAATACCTCCGCCGGAGGCAAGAAAATTGCCGAGCGAAGCGAGGCCACCCCGCCCCGCAAAGAGGCCGCCGCAGGCGGATGATGGCGGGGCGGAACACTCCCGGCCAAAAGAAAACGCCCCGACAACACAGGCCGGGGCGTTTCCATTCTCATTTCAGCAATGATCAGAGGATCTGGCTGAGGAACAGTTTGGTGCGTTCCGATTGCGGGTTGTTGAAGAACTCTTCCGGTTCGTTCTGTTCCACGATCTGGCCCGCATCCATGAAGATCACGCGGTTGGCGACCTCTTTGGCGAAACCCATTTCGTGGGTCACGCAGAGCATGGTCATGCCCTCTTCGGCCAGTTCCACCATGGTTTCCAGCACTTCCTTGATCATCTCAGGGTCGAGCGCCGAGGTGGGTTCGTCAAACAGCATGATGCGCGGCATCATGCACAGCGAGCGGGCGATGGCCACACGCTGCTGCTGACCGCCCGACAACATGCCCGGATATTTATGGGCCTGATCAGGGATCTTCACCTTCTCAAGGAAATGCATCGCGCGCTCTTCGGCCTCTTTACGGGGCGTCTTGCGCACCCAGATCGGGGCCAGCGTGCAGTTTTCCAGGATGGTCAGATGCGGGAAGAGGTTGAAGTGCTGAAAGCACATCCCCACCTCTGAGCGCACCTTGTCGACGTTTTTCAGGTCCGAGGTGAGCTCGGTCCCGTCCACGATGATCTGTCCTTCCTGGTGTTCTTCCAGGCGGTTGATGCAGCGGATCAGGGTCGATTTGCCCGACCCTGACGGCCCCGCGATCACGATCCGCTCGCCCTGATAGACGGTCAGATCAATGTCGCGCAGCACGTGGAAAGCACCATACCACTTATTCATGCCGCGGATTTCAATGGCAACCTCATCGGACACTTTCATGGCCGATCGGTCAGCGTGACGGTCGAGAGTAATAGAAGACATTACTTACTCCTTTAACGGTGGTCCGTGCGCAGACGACGTTCGAGATACATCGAGTAGCGCGACATGGAGAAACAGAAGACGAAGAACAGGATGGCGATGAAGCCGTAAAGCTCCCATACCAGACCAATCCAGTTCGCATCTGCACGGATCGAGTTCGACAGACCCAGCGGGTCAAGAAGGCCGATGATCGACACCAGCGTCGTGTCCTTGAAGACGCCGATGAAGGTCGACACGATGCCCGGGATCGAGATCTTGAGGGCCTGCGGCATGATGATCAGCCGTTGGGCCTTCCAGTAATCCAGACCCAGCGCATCTGCGGCCTCATACTGACCGCGCGGCAGCGCCGCGAGACCGCCCCGGATCACCTCGGCCATATAGGCAGAGGCAAACAGGGTGACCATGATCAGAACCCGCAGGATGATGTCGAAATCCGTCCCCGGCGGCAAGAAGATGTTCAGAAGCGTCGAGGCAACGAACAGGAGGGTGATCAGCGGCACGCCCCGGATGAACTCGATGAACCCCACGCAGAGGGTTTTCACGATGAACAGATCCGACTGACGCCCAAGGGCCAGCACGATGCCGATTGGCAGCGAGCATCCGATGGCCACCACACCGATTGTGATGGACAGCATGAAGCCACCAAAGTCTCGGCTGACCACTTTGACCAGATCCAGCGGAATGATCGCAGCCATCGCGTTGCCAAATGGCATCGCCATGAACAGCCACCAGCCCAGCACAACAAGCACCGACAGGATCAACCCGGTCAGGCTGCCCAGGGCGGCCGCCAGGTATTTGTAGGCAAAGAAGCCAATCACAAATCCAAGGGCTGCCGCGATTGGCAGCCACAGGCTGCCCCCCCAAAGGAGCCACGGTGTGAGGAAGGGGAAGATCGCGGTGAAAATGAGCGGATTGGGCAGGCGTTTCGCCCCCGCTTCAATCTCGGCCGCGCGGGCATCCTTGTCGGTCGACAGCGCCTTGTAGCCAATGATGGCACCGGTGGCGAGCAGGGCCAGACCGGCAATTCCGCCAGCCAGACCACCAAGGTAAAGCGCCGCAATGCCAAGAACGACGCAGAGAAGCACCCAGTTCATCCGGCGCGAGATCATCGAAAACAGCACCGGCGTCACCGCCACGAACAACAGCGCAAAGGCCAGGATCGGGCGCCAGTATTCTGCGGGCGGGTAGAACCCGAACAGAAGCTGCACCCAGCGTTCCCGGATCACGCCCCAACAGGCGACATGACCGCCCCCCGTCAGTTCACGACAATTATTGACCGAGGTCCCGGACCAGGTGGGCGCAATTGCCCAGCCCAGCAGGGCCGAGATAATCCAGACCACAAAGGCCAGTGACACAATCGACAGGATGGCATTCAGAACCGAGCTGAACAGGTTGGCCCGCATCCAGCCGATCACCCCGACAGAGGAGGCGGGCGGCGCACGTTCGGGCAACATTTCAGAGCGGACATAAGACATATCGGACATATCAGCGCTCCTTCAGCTTCACGGCTTCATTGTACCAGTTCATCACCGCCGAAATGGTCAGCGAGATGGCGAGGTAGACCAGCATCAACAGAAGAACCGTCTCAAGCTCTCGCCCGGTCTGGTTCATGGTGATGCCACCCAATGTGCCCGTAATGTCCATGTATCCCACCGCAATCGCCAGTGACGAGTTCTTGGTGAGGTTCAGGTAGTTTGAAATCAGCGGCGGGATGATCACGCGCAGCGCCTGCGGCAGGATCACCAGGTTCATGGTCCGGTTCGGACGCAGCCCCAGTGCGCTTGCGGCTTCGGTCTGGCCTTTCGACACGGCCAGAATACCGGCCCGCACGATTTCCGCGATGAAGGCCGCCGTGTAAAGCGACAGCGCCAGCCACAGGGCGATCAAGGAGTTACGCATATAGATGCCGCCCTTGAAGTTGAAGCCCTTCAACTCGGGATATCCAAGATGGAAGCCCAGCATCACCAGAACAGAGATGGTTGGCACAAACACCACACCCAGACGCCAATACCAGGTGGTCGGGCGATCACCGGACGCTTCCTGAATGCGATCTGCGCGGCGTTTGATGCGCGACGAGACAAACAACCCGCCAATGAACACTGCCGCCAGCACCAGCAGGTCGATGCTGATGTCAAAGCGCAGGCTGGATGTGCCAAACAGGTGGATATTGCCCAGCGTGTTGTAAAACAGCGGCTCAGGGATATAGATGCCCCGGTTGGTCAGCGCCACGCTGTCAAACAGCGACATGGTTGCCTCACCGATTTTGAACGCCCGCGGCGCCGGAAGGGTTTCGATCAGGATCGCCATGGTGAACACGATCCACAGCAGGACCGGCACGTTGCGGAAACCCTCAACATAAACCGCCGACAGACGCGCGACGATCCAGTTGGGCGACAGGCGCAGAACGCCGATGACAACCCCAAGGATCGTGGCCGTGATACAGCCCAGCACAGCCACCAGCAGCGTGTTGAGAAGCCCCATCAGGGCCGCACGCAAATGGGTGTCGCGGTTGGTATATTCCAACAGGCGCTGGTTGATGTCATAGCCGGCCGGCTCGCCCAGAAAACGGAAGCTGGGTTCTTTGCCAAGGTCAGCAAGGTTGCTGGCGGTGTTTGAAAACAGCCAACCCAGAAGGGTCAGGAAGCCAATCAGCGCGATGATCTGGATCGTCATCGAACGGTATCGGCTGTCATATAGCAGCATGGACAGGCGGAAAGACGCCTGAGGCTGCAGGTCAGGTGTAGTGGTCATTTAGGACATCCCATTGCCTCTGGCGATTATCTTGAAGGGCGCGTCTTTTGCGCGCGGGCCAGAGTGCAGTCGATTGAGAGGGAAAAAGGGCGCGGTTTCCCACGCCCTTTTTCGGGTGTTCTTAACGGAAGGGCGGCGAGTAGATCAGGCCGCCATCACGCCACTGTGCGTTCAGGCCACGAGCCAGACCAATCGGGGTGTCTTCGCCGATGTTCTTGGCAAAGACTTCGCCGTAGTTGCCAACCGATGCAATGGCGCGGCGCGCCCAGTCAGCGTCAAGGCCGAGCATCTCGCCCAGGCTGCCTTCGGTGCCCAGCAGGCGGTTGATTTCCGGGTTGTCACCCGGAGCCGAGGACAGTTCAGCCACGTTGGTCGAGGTGATGCCGAACTCTTCTGCGGTGATCAGCGCGTTCAGCGTCCAGCGCACCACGTCACCCCATTCGTTGTCGCCGTGGCGGACCAGCGGGCCCAGCGGCTCTTTCGAAATGATTTCCGGCAGGATGATCGACGAGGTCGGATCTTCGAAGGTCGAACGGGCCGCAGCCAGACCCGACGCGTCGGTGGTGTAAACGTCACAGGAACGTGCGTTATACTGTTGCAGCGCTTCGGCCTGGGTTTCGATCGGCACCGGTTCATAGGTCATGTTGTTGGCACGGAAGAAATCGGCCAGGTTCAGCTCGGTGGTGGTGCCGGTCTGAATGCAGACGGTGGCGCCATCAAGCTCCTTGGCCGAGCTTACGCCCAGATCCTTGTTCACCATAAAACCCTGACCGTCATAGTAGTTCACGCCAATAAAGGTGAACTTCAGGTCCGCGTCACGCGACAGCGTCCAGGTGGTGTTGCGCGCCAGCATGTCGATCTCGCCCGAGGCAAGAGCGGTAAAGCGGGTTTTGCCGGTGGTCGGCACAAATTCCACAGCATCCGAATCACCCAGAACCGCAGCAGCCACCGCGCGACAGACCGAAACGTCAAAGCCTTCCCAACGACCGTTTGCATCCGGCGCAGCGAAGCCCGGAACGCCACTTGCAACGCCACAGTTCAGCTTGCCGCGGGCCTTGACATCATCAAGGGTTGCTGCGGCAGAAGCGCCAGCGGCGAGACCGGCGATGGTCAGTGCGCCAAGAAATACGGTTTTTTTCATGTTTACCTCTTCCTGAGTTTCACCCCTTTTATGGGGCGCATTTTTACGGCCTTTGCGGCCGTGGATATGGTTGCGAAAGGGCACTCCCCCTCCCAGCGTGGGGGGAGTTTGGGCGAATTCATCAGTTTTCGTCAAGGGTTACATCGAAATTATAGATGGGTGACCCTGGGGAAGGCGACAAGTTCTGTCAGACACTAACGCAGCGGTTGCGGGCGCTTTCGTCAAGGTGACGGATTTATCCGGCGCAAAGTCGGAAAAACCGCGAAGCATGGAGGAATTCACCACGTTTGATGTCAGCCTGCGCCGTGGCCTCTTCATCTTCGCCCCATTGTTCTTCTTGCCATTTTTCATCCAGCCGGGACAGGTTCCACGCCTCTTCCGCCTCCAGATGTCCCTCGGTGACCGCAAATGCCAGCACAAGTGAGCCGGAAATGCCGACAAGATCGTGAAAGGCCGCCAGCTCAAACGGGGTAAACCGGTGCACCCGCCCGGTCAGACGCGCGATCGCAGCCGCATCCTGGGGGGCGTGAATCACCCCGGAAACCGGTGTGAGTCGCGCCTCAAGCGCGGTTGCGGCCCAGTCCAGAACCGGGTCCCATTTTGCCGCCTGACGGTCGATCAGCTCCTGCGGGTGGGTGGCGCGGTAACAGAGCAGATCACTGTCGCCATAGGCCGCCATCATATCGGCCACCTCGGCAAATTGCGTGGCCACCTTGTCGATGGCCGAGTTGGCGGTGCGGGTGACCGGCATGGTGTTGGGGTCGATCTTGTCCCCCTGCGCGTCCCATTCAGCGGCGATCGCCTCGGCCATCACGCGGGTTGGCACGACGAAAGGGGTTTTGGCCGGGGTCTTGATGGCACGCCCGTCAAGGATGACGGAAAACCCGCCCTCGACCTCTGCCACCTCTGCCTGTTTCCAAAAACGTTTCGCAGCCCAACCGCTCATTCCATCCCCCATAATGTCTCAAGCGCCGGTATCAGCGCGTCATAACTGTCGATCAGCAGATCCGCACCTGCCGCCAGCAATTGTTGCGTGTCATGATAGCCCCAGGTCACACCGATCGTGCGGAAACCGGCGGCGACCCCCATGGCGATATCAAATGTGGTGTCACCAATCATCACCGCCCGCTGCGCATCGGCCCCGGTCTCGGCCAGGGTGGCATGCAGCATCGATGGGTGCGGTTTTGACGGGTGGTTGTCGGCGGTCTGGCTGGTCAGGAAGAAATGCCCGATATCATGCGCCTGATAGGCGTGATCCAGACCGCGCTTTGCCTTGCCGGTGGCGACCCCAAGCAGCACCTCGTCGCGCGCATGCAACTGTTCCAGCACCGCGCGGGCACCGGGATACATCGGCGCGGCGGCCTCACCGCCTTTTTCCGCGCGCAGCTTGATGAACATGTCCTTGTAGCCCTCAGCCGCGCGCGCCACATCCGGTTCCGGCATGGCTGGCACCAGCGTGGCAATGGCATCATGCAGCGACAGGCCGACAATCGACAGGATCTCTTTGCGGGTCGGGATTGCAACCCCCATCTCTGCAAAGGCCCGCGACATGGCTTCGACGATGAAATCCTGACTGTCGATCAGCGTGCCGTCGACATCAAAGACGACGAGTTTCAGGTCAGACATGTTGGTCCTCCACACGGCGCCCGACCCTGGGTGGGCGCATCATGTCGTCCATGAGAGGGGCACAGGTCCCATCCGGCAAAGCGGTCATATATGCAGCGACAGCAGAAATGCGCCCTCCCGGGGGGAGGGTCGGGCGCCGTGTGGCTTCGCCCCACGCGGTGCGCTCATCTCTTGAGCCGTCTGTGAAGGTCATCCCGCTCACAGCGCCTCAAACGGGTCATCGGCGGCAAGATCCGGGGTCCAGCCCAGCGTGTCAAAGGTCTGCGCCATATGATCCGGCAGGTCTGCGGTCACGGTGATCGGTTTCTTGGTCACCGGATGCTGAAAGCTCATCGAGCGCGCGTGCAGGTGCAGTTTTTTCGAGATCACCCCGCCCATCATCGCGCCCCAGCCATCGCCAAGGTTTTCCTGTCCAGAGCCGCCATATTTGCCATCGCCAATGATCGGGTGGCCAATTTCGGCCATATGGGCGCGCAGCTGGTGGGTGCGGCCGGTGATCGGCTCCATCGCCACCCAGGCGGCACGGGACGCCACGCGAAACAGCGTGGCATACAGCGTGTGCGCGCGTTTGGCACCGGGGGTGGTCGACATGTCGCGCGGATGCACGGCGTGCATTTTCTCGCCCTGACCGGACCCGCCACCGCCGGCCTTGACCAGACCAAAGCGGATCTCGCCCAGATAGGGCACAGGCACGCCAGCCACCACCGCCCAGTAAATCTTGCGGGTTTCCTTGTGGCGGATCGCAGCGGTCAGCCCCGAGGCCGCCGCCTGCGTGCGCGCCAGAAGCAGCACACCCGAGGTGTCCTTATCCAGTCGATGCACCAGACGTGGCTTTTCCTCGTAGTCGAACTTCAGCGCTTCCGCGAGCCCGTCCACATGGCGTTTCTGTTTCGACCCGCCTTGTGTGGGCAGGCCGGGCGGCTTGTTGATCGCCAGAATGTGGTCATCGCGATAGATCACACAGGACTGGATCATCTTCGCGTCGGCGTCACTCACCTTGGGTTTCGCCTTGGGCTTGGCGGCGGGACGCGCGTCGCCCTCTTCCGGCAATGGCAGCGGCGGGAGGCGCACCTCCGTGCCCGGCCCCACGCGGGTCGAGGGTTTGGCCTTGGCGCCATCCACGCGGAACTCGCCCTTGCGGCAGCCCTTTTCGATCCGCCCCTGCCCCACATGGGGAAAGAGCCGCTTGACCCAGCGATCCAGACGCTGCTCGGCCTCGCCCGGGCCGATGGTGATCTTCTGCACGCCGCTCATGCCAGCACCATACGGGTGGCAAAGACCCCCGCCACAATCGCCGCCAGCGACAGGCCGACCGAGGCCAGCACATAGCCCAGTGCCAGCCCGTGTTCGCCGCGTTCATAGAGCGTCAGCGCGTCGAGTGAGAATGCCGAGAAGGTGGTGAAGCCGCCAAGCACGCCGGTCATCAGGAAAGGTGCCAGATGCTGGCCGCCTTTCTTGGCAATAGTTACCATCAGCACGCCCATCAGGAACGCGCCCAGCACGTTCACCACCATGGTGCCCGAAGGGAACCCCGGTCCAAAGGCGCGCATTGCACCGACATTGGTCAGATAGCGCATGGAGGCGCCGATTGCCCCGCCAAGGGCCACTTGAAGAAGATGTGTCATCATGGGGCCTGACTGCGCCGCGCGCGCCCTGTTGTCAAGCGCAACAGATGTTTTGCGCAAGGAGCGGGCCTGAAGCGTTTCGGTTTTAACCTGACACAGGGCCGCTGCAAGAGGCCTCAATGGCGTGGGCGTTTCGGAATAACCATGTGTCTCAAGTTTATCCCGAACCGCTTTATTGCGCAGGGGGTGTGCCATCCTTTCGCACCGCTTTTTTGCCGGTGATCATCGGGCGCACCAGATCCTCGCGCTTCCAGATCCGGTAAAACAGAACCGCCCCCACATGCAGGCCGACGATCACCGCCAGCAGGGTCGACAGCCGGTGATGCCAACCATTGGCCCAGCGGGCGGTTTCAAACTCGACCAGACCGGCAAGCGGCCCGACATTCAGATAATCATCCGGGTCGGAAAACAGGCCAGAGGCCACCTGCAGCCCCACGAGGCCCAGAAGCGCAAATACGGACAGAGCGCCAAGCGGGTTGTGGCCGGGCCAATAGCTTGGCTGCCGCTTGGGCAAGCGCGTCAGGTAACGCAATGTGGTCGCCGGACCAAACAGGAAGTGGGTGAACCGGGCGGGGGCCGGCCCAACCAGCCCCCAGATCAGGCGAAACACCAGAAGGCCAATCACCAGATAGCCCACGTAGTAATGCACTGTCATGACCGCCGGGCCCCATTTGCCCAGGCCCCATGCCAGAAGGACCGCCCCGGCAAAAAGCCAGTGAAACACACGCAGCGCCGGATCCCAGATCCGCCGCCAAACAATACCCTCGGGCAGTGTGTCTGGGGTTACGGGCTTCATCACGCGATGCTCCTTATGCTCTGGCCTTGTTTTCCGGTCATACCTTTCCCGCGGGTCGCATGGCAGCGCCCCTAGTCCCGGTTTCGCTTGCCCCGCAGCTTGGCGAAATAATCGGACCGGCGCTTGAGTTCACGCTCAAACCCGCGCTCGACCGGCAGATAGTAAACGCCACGCTTCATCCCATCCGGGAAATAGTTCTGGCCCGAAAACCCGTCCGGCGCGTCGTGATCATATTCATAGCCCGCCCCATAGCCCTGATCTTCCATCAGTGCGGTTGGCGCGTTGAGGATGTGTTTCGGCGGGGGTTCCGAGCCGGTTTTCTTCGCCGCCCGGCGCGCCGCCTTGATGCCCACATAGACCGCATTGGATTTCGGGGCGAGGGCCAGATAGACGGCGGCATTGGCCAGCGCCAGCTCTCCCTCGGGGCTGCCCAGACGCTCATAGGTCTGCCAGGCATTCAGGCACACGGTGTTGGCCTGCGGATCGGCAAGGCCGATATCCTCGGTCGACATCATGGTCAGGCGGCGGGCAAGGTAGCGCGGATCTTCGCCGCCCTCCAGCATCCGGGCCAGCCAGTAAAGGGCCGCATCCGGGTCGGATCCGCGAATGGATTTGTGCAGGGCGGAAATCAGGTTGTAATGTTCGTCGCCGGATTTGTCATAGATGGCGGCGCGTTTCATCAGGCGCTTTGACAACTGATCGGTGTTGAGCTTGCCGCCCTCGGCGGGCGGTTTCCAGGCCATCACCTGCTCAATCAGGTTCAAAAGCGCCCGCCCGTCCCCGTCGGCCATTTCCAAAAGCGCCTCACGCGCGGGTCCGTCCAGCGGCAGAGCGCGATCCAGTTCCTTTTCCGCCCGTTGCGCCAGCCGCTCCAGGTCAGCAAGGGACAACCGGGTCAGCACCAGCACCTGTGACCGTGACAGGACCGCGGCATTGAGTTCGAAGGACGGGTTTTCCGTGGTGGCCCCGACCAGCAGGATCGTGCCATCCTCCATATGTGGCAGGAACCCGTCCTGCTGCGCCTTGTTGAAGCGGTGGATTTCATCGACAAAAAGCAGCGTGCCCTGCCCGTTCTGGCGCCGGATCTTTGCCGCCTCGAACACTTTGCGCAGCTCGGGCACACCAGAGAAAATCGCGCTGATCTGGACGAAATGCAGGTTGGTCTCATGGGCCAGCAGCCGCGCGATGGTGGTTTTGCCCACGCCGGGCGGGCCCCAAAGGATCAGCGACCCCAGCGCCTTTGCCGCCAGCATCACCCCCAGCGGGGCCTCCGGTCCCAGCACCTGCTCCTGTCCGATCACCTCACCCAAAGATCGCGGACGCAGCCGGTCCGCCAGCGGGCGCGGCGCAAGGGTTTCGGACTGCGCGGAGGGGGGCGCATCTGGATCGGAAGGCGTGTCGAAAAGGTCGCTCATAGGGTGAGACTATGCCCCCCATGCAGGGGAGAAAAGGCCAAATCGCCCCGTCCTGAAACCCGCCCTGAAAACCGGCCTGCAAATCGGGCAGAGGGGCGCTACTCAGGTCCGGTTACAGCAGGTTATATTCCTGCGCCCGCTGCACCGCCTCGGCGGTGGTGCGCACAAACAGGCGTTCGCGCGCCGAGCGCAGCCGGGCCTTCAGCGCACTTTCGGAAATCCCCAGAAGGGCTGCGGCCTCTGCGTGGCGTGAGCCTTTGGCAATCAGGCGAAGGGCCATGCGCTGCGCCGAGGTAAGCTGTTCCGGCGGGATGGATTTTTCGTGCAGTTCCTGAACGATATCCTGGATCTGGCGGATTTCTTCGTCGGAAAATTCCCGATCACTGCGGGCAAACCCACCAATGGTGCGCGAGGATGTGGGCCCGTAGGACACGGTCAGACCATAGGTCAGACCATGGGCCTTGGCCTGATCCAGAATGCCATGGGGGTCAGGCAGTTCAATCTCACTCCAGCGAATCGCCCCTTCTTCTCCAAAGCCCCAGAACACGGTGGGATCGCCCAGCATATAGCCCTTTTCGGTGTAGACCTCGGTCCAGCTTGCGTCATAGGTCTGTATCATCAGATGGGCCGAGGCATACCGAATGTGCAACCCCAAAGCGTAACCTTTGGGGGACAGCTCCGTCAGGCGCGAAAGACCCTGATCCAATCCGTTTACATCGTTCATCTCATTTGGCTTTCTGCATAATGGTTGGACGTATATTTTTGTAAAGAAAGGGTTTGTCAAACAACTTATGGGCGACTTTACCGCAATTCTCCCTCGCCTTTCCATTGTAAAATGAAAGCCTTGGTCCGATTACTGGTTTGAAAATCATCACCCCTCTGGGCAGGCGCTTGATAACACTGGCGAATTCTCGCCGAGCGCCACAGACACAATACGTGCCGGCCCCTTGCCCGCAAGCATAAAAAAAACCCCGCCAAAGGCGGGGTTTTTCGACGAGATCCGGTTACTCCGGATCGGTCTTTATTCCTCGGCAGCCACTTCTTCGGCTTCCAGGCGGGCGCGGTCAGCTGCGCCTTTGGCGTCGACATCGCGGTCAACGAATTCGATGATGGCCATCGGCGCCATGTCACCATAGCGGAAGCCAGCTTTCAGAACGCGGACATAGCCACCGTTACGTTCGGCAAAACGCGGGCCGAGAACGTCGAACAGTTTGGCCACGTGCTGGTCTTGTTTCAGACGGGCAGCAGCCTGACGGCGGGCGTGCAGATCGCCACGTTTCGCCAGCGTGATCATTTTCTCGATGATCGGGCGCAGTTCTTTGGCTTTCGGCAGGGTGGTTTTGATCTGTTCGTGTTCGATCAGCGAACCGGCCATGTTTGCGAACATGGCTTTACGGTGTTCATGGGTGCGGTTCAGGCGGCGGTAACCACGAGCGTGACGCATTTTCTTAATCCTTCATTTGGTGCTCTTGAATGAGCGATGCTTTGTCTGTGAACCGATGCGTGTCGGTCCCTCTCCTTGGGGCAGGATTGCCCGGATGTTCCTCGCTATTGCGAGCATTTCGGGGGCCGCTTTACGCCGCCCCCGGAAACTTGTCAATAATCGTTGGTCGCATTCCCGAACCGCAAAACCGGTATCCACTTTTGCTGGGAATGCTCCGCGGATCAGAACTGGTCTTCGAATTTCTTCGCCAGCTCTTCGATGTTCTCAGGCGGCCATTCCTCGACATCCATGCCAAGGTGCAGACCCATGCCCGAAAGCACTTCTTTGATTTCGTTCAGCGACTTGCGGCCGAAGTTCGGGGTGCGCAGCATCTCGGCTTCGGTTTTCTGGATCAGATCGCCAATGTAAACGATGTTGTCGTTCTTCAGGCAGTTTGCCGACCGCACCGACAGTTCCAGCTCGTCCACTTTCTTCAGGAGAAGCGGGTTGAACTCGAGACCATCATCTTCGTCCTGGCGACCAGCGGCTTCCGGCTCGTCGAAGTTCACGAAGATCGACAGCTGGTCCTGCAGGATGCGGGCAGCGTATGCCACGGCGTCATCCGGGGTCACGGACCCGTCGGTTTCCAGCTTCAGGGTCAGTTTGTCATAGTCGAGCACCTGACCTTCACGGGTCGGCTGCACGTCGTAGGACACTTTTTTGACCGGCGAATAGATCGCATCCACCGGAATGAGGCCAATCGGCGCGTCTTCCGGCTTGTTCTTGTCGGCAGCGACATAGCCTTTGCCGGTGTTGACGGTCAGTTCCATGAACAGGTCAGCGCCATCGTCGAGGTGGCAGATCACGTGGTCCTTGTTGAGGACCTCGATACCATTCGATTCCGAGATGTCACCAGCGGTTACAACCATCGGGCCCTTGGCGGAAATCGACAGGCGCTTGGGGCCTTCCACTTCCATCGACAGGGCCACACCTTTGAGGTTCAGGATCACGTCGGTCACGTCTTCGCGCACACCGGCGATCGAGCTGAACTCATGCAGAACGTTGTCAATCTGAACCGAAGTGATGGCGGCACCTTGCAGCGACGACATCAGAACGCGGCGCAGCGCGTTGCCAAGGGTCAGACCAAAGCCACGCTCCAGCGGTTCCGCCACAACGGTGGCCTGACGTGCGGGGTCATTGCCCGGCTTCACGTCCAGCTGGGTCGGCTTGATCAGTTCTGCCCAATTCTTATGGATCATGTGTCCCTCCATTCCAGTCCTTGCCCCATGTTCCGTTAAGGCAGGACGCCCGAGGTTGAAAAACGACAAAAGCCGGGGGGCAGAAAACCTGCTCCCCGGCGAAATTTTTTGCGATTACACGCGGCGGCGCTTCGGCGGGCGGCAGCCGTTGTGGGCGATCGGGGTCACGTCACGGATCGAGGTGATGTTGAAACCGACTGCAGCCAGGGCGCGCAGAGCCGATTCACGACCCGAACCGGGGCCTTGAACTTCGACTTCCAGGGTTTTCACGCCATGTTCCTGGGCTTTCTTGCCAGCGTCTTCCGCAGCCATCTGGGCAGCATACGGGGTCGACTTGCGCGAGCCTTTGAACCCCATGGTGCCAGCCGACGACCACGAAATGGCGTTGCCTTGCACGTCCGAGATCAGGATCTTGGTGTTGTTGAACGAGGAGTTCACGTGGGCAACGCCCGACGCGATGTTCTTGCGCTCTTTGCGCTTCATGCGGGTCTTATCACGAGCCATTGGTCTAACCCTCCCTTACTTCTTCTTGCCGGCAATGGCCTTTGCGGGGCCTTTGCGGGTGCGAGCGTTGGTGTGGGTGCGCTGACCGCGAACCGGCAGGTTGCGACGGTGACGCAGGCCACGGTAGCAGCCCAGATCCATCAGGCGCTTGATGTTCATCTGCACTTCGCGGCGCAGGTCGCCTTCAACATTGAAGTTGGCGTCGATATGCTCGCGGATGGCCAGAACTTCAGCATCCG
The DNA here is from genome assembly GCF_001307765.1 of Aliiroseovarius crassostreae. Taxonomy (GTDB): domain Bacteria; phylum Pseudomonadota; class Alphaproteobacteria; order Rhodobacterales; family Rhodobacteraceae; genus Aliiroseovarius; species Aliiroseovarius crassostreae. The sequence goes on along the minus strand of NZ_LKBA01000004.1, from coordinate 265,563 downwards.
ACAGTTCGTTCAGACGACGGGTGCGGTCGATGTTGAGGGCTTCGCAGATGGACTCAGCCGAGGTGTGGCCAATTCCGGTGATATAAGTCAGGGCGATCGGGACCCGTTTGTGGGTCGGGAGGTTTACGCCGGCGATACGTGCCAAGTGTCACTTTCCTTTTCGTTGCGGTTCCGTAGTTCCGGAACCTTTTTTCACAACCAAAGCCCGCGGGGATTTTTCCTGCGGGCCCTTGCTGAAACTCTGATCCGGTGGCGTTGGGGCGCGACCCCGCTGACACACCGATTCCCATAAGGGATGAGGTGGATTAGAAGGGTTTAGGGGAAAGGTCAATAGTTCACCCTGCCCCATATTCAACAATTTACAATTCCACCATTTTCACAGCATTCAGAAGCCGCTTCACAACTGCTGGCCAGTAGATGATGTACGCCAATCCCAATGTGACAATGGATAGCAAAAGCCAAACAAGTGCATGTCCAAGAATATCGCCAAAGTTAACTTCAACACTTAGTCGCGATATCTTCGAACCCTCCCGGTCCACAACAAAAGAACGATTGATCGGGCCTTTTAGCAGATAATAGGGCGCAACAAACAAAGCCAGCCCAAACGTTATGAGTGTCAACAGCACCCAAATCAGAATTTGACCAATAGCTTCACTAACAGAATATTCACATTTCAAGCTTTGACCCAGCACAGGAGATACCCCTTCTTTTCTATTTATGCGTGTTTTTAAGTATCATTTTCATTGAGAATAGCAACGAAAAACGCCGCGCATAAAGCACGGCGTTTAGAAATTGGTCATACAGAGGGATCAGCCGTCCAGCAGACCCCGATTGAGGATTTCACCTCGTCGATCGCGCCAAGACCGTCGATGGATTTCAGGTTGCCCTTTGCCCAGTAATAGCCAATCAGCGGTGCGGTCTTTTTGTAGTATTCCATCAGGCGGAAGCGCACGCTTTCTTCATTGTCATCGGCGCGGGCTTCTTTGCCGGCGGCGACAGCCTCGGCAGCGCGGTTCACGATCCGCTTGACCAGCGTTTCGTCATCCACCTGCATCTCGATGACCATATCAAGGGTCTCGCCCTGCTCTTCCAGAAGCGCGGCCAGCGCGTCGGCCTGCGGCAGGGTGCGCGGGAAGCCGTCAAAGATGAAGCCCCCCTTCTTGTCGCCCTGCAGCTTTTCCTTGATCAGGCCAATCACGATCTCATCGGTCACAAGCCCACCGGCATCCATGATGGCGGCAACCTTGAGACCCATCTCGGAACCCGAGCTTTTGGCCTCGCGCAGCATGTCCCCGGTGGAGAGCTGGATCATGTCCCGCCCCTCTACCAGAATTTGTGCTTGGGTGCCTTTACCGGCGCCGGGTGGTCCGAGAAGAATGATGTTCATCGTCTGGCTGGTCCTTTTTTCTTGCGTTTTTTGCCCCGCAGTTGGGATTTCTCGATCAGCCCTTCATACTGGTGCGCCAGCATGTGGGACTGAACCTGTTGGATCGTGTCCATGGTGACCGACACAACAATCAGAACCGAGGTGCCGCCGAAATAGAACGGGATGGCCAGTTGGCTGCGCAGCACTTCCGGCAGAAGGCCGACCAGGGCCAGATACCCCGCGCCCAGCACCAGGATGCGGGTCACGATATAGTCCAGCGCGGCTGCGGTCTTCTTGCCCGGTTGAATGCCCGGAATGGATCCGCCCTGCTGCTTCAGGTTCTCGGCCACTTCATCCGGTTTGAACGCCACCTCTTTGGTATAGAAGAAGGTGAAGAACACGATCATCACGGTAAAGAACAGCAGGTAAAGCGGTTGACCGGGGCCGAAATAGGCCTGGATCGTCGACATGATCGGGCCGGTCTGGCCGCTGGAGAAGGTCGAGATCGTGGTTGGCAGCAGCAGGAGTGCCGAGGCAAAGATGGCCGGGATCACGCCTGCGGGGTTCACCTTGATCGGCAGGTGCGAGCTGTTGGCCTCATAGACTTTCATGCCCACATTGCGGCGCGGATACATGATATGGACCTTGCGCAGCGCCCGTTCCATGAACACCACAAAGGCAATCACGACGACAACCATCACCATCACACCGATGATCACGGCGGGGCTGATGGCCCCCGAACGGCCAGAGGCAAGGAACTGCGCCAGAGCGGCGGGGATCTCGGCCACGATACCGACAAAGATGATCAGCGAGATGCCGTTGCCGATGCCGCGCGCGGTGATCTGTTCGCCCAGCCACATCAGGAACATGGTGCCGCCCACCAGGGTGATCACGCAGGAGGCGAGGAAATAAAGGCCCGGCGTCGTCACAAGCTCACCAGCCTGCAGCGAATTGGCCAGGGCAAAGGCCTGCCCGGTGGCCAGCAGAACGGTGCCATAACGGGTATATTGGTTGATCTTTTTGCGGCCCTGCTCACCCTCTTTCTTGAGCTGCTTGAGCGGCTCCCACATCGAGCTGAGCAGCTGGATGATGATCGAGGCAGAGATGTAGGGCATGATGCCAAGGGCAAAGACACCCATCCGCGACAATGCGCCGCCGGTGAACATGCCCAGCACGCCCGCGATGCCCGATTGCGCCTGTTCCATGAAGTCGCGCAGGGCGCCCGCGTCAATGCCGGGGACCGGAATATAGGTGCCGATACGGTAAATGATCAGCAAGCCGATGGTGAAAAAGATGCGTTGGCGCAGCTCGGTCGCTTTGCCGAAAGCGCCCCAGCTCATATTTGCCGCCATTTGTTCTGCTGCAGATGCCATAAGGCCCCCTCATCAAGTAAAAACACCGCCGGACCGTTCCCGGCTCCGGCGGCGCTTGAAAACGTAGAAAGACATGTAAGGGGGTTTCACGCCCCTCACAAGGTCTTATTCAGCTGCTGCCGGAGCGGCCACGGTGAGCTTACCACCGGCTTTCTCAACAGCTTCAACAGCCGATTTCGACGCACCGGTCACGGTGATCGACGCTTTGGCGGTCAGTTCGCCTTTGGCCAGAACGCGGATACCGTCCAGTTTGCGGCGCACCAGGCCCGAAGCCACCAGGCTGCCCTCGGTGATGTCGGCTGCATCCAGCTTGCCAGCGTCAATGAATTTCTGGATCAGGCCCAGGTTTACAACGGCAAATGCCTTGCGGTTCGGCTTGTTGAAGCCACGCTTCGGCAGGCGTTGGTAGAGCGGCATTTGGCCGCCTTCGTAACCATTGATGGCCACACCCGAACGCGATTTTTGACCTTTGATACCACGACCACCGGTTTTACCGGTGCCCGAGCCGGGACCACGGCCAATGCGTTTGCGGGGTTTGGTTGCGCCGGGATTGTCGCGCAGTTCATGAAGTTTCATGTCGCTTCTCCTTTGCCGGAACTGACCCACGAAGCGTAAAGGGGCCAAACACGGCGTTTCTTGATTTTGATTCTGGACCCATTCAGGGCCACCGGGCGCGTATAGAACAAGTCGCTTTGCACTGCAACCTTCTTCCACGCCTTTCTGGTGTCCACCAGCAAGCATAGATGCTGACAAAGCGGCATGCAGAGGATAAAGAAGGTAACCTCGATCAGAGAGCTAAGAAAGAATGAACATGCACCACCCAGCCATTTCTCTGCCGTACTGGTTTCAACTGAACAGGGTTGAACATTATTGGTTTAAGGCAAATGGTAAGCGGTTTGCCTATGCTTACATTCGCAAGAATGCCTGCACGGCTTTCAAAACGCTGATCTGTGAGACTTCAAAGCGGGCCGATTTCGTTGAGACTGGTCTGCGTCCAATGCGTTTCATGAACAAATACCATCGGATCAAAACCCGCAGACAGCTCGATCAGTGTCACACCCGCCTGTTTGTTTATCGCGACCCTTATGGACGACTGGTGTCGGCCTATTTGAACAAATTCGTGGCCCGCAAGGGGCATGAGGATATTTTTCAACGTTATCAGAGCGCCACCGGGTAACATCCCGATGACACGAGTTTTCGCGATTTTGTAACCCGGTATTGCATTCCCCCCTTTTCCCAGCGCGACAAACATGTCCGCCCTCAGGCCAGCCGGCTTCTTGATCTGCCCTATGACCATGCGATCGAGATGGGGGGGCTATTGCCCAAAATGCAGGATCTACTGGGGGCCGAACTCACGGAGAGGTATTTTTCCAGACCGCAGAACCGAACGGAGTATTCAAATCTGCAATCCAGCCAGGTGGACATGCGCGCAGGCGACCTGGCACAGCTGTTTCGCAACACGGGTCAAGCACCGGGAGCAAAAGCCTTTGAAAGTAAAGAGCTCAGGCAACTTATTGAGAAGAACTACGCCTGCGACTACACCCTGATTAACACATTGCAAACTTAGTTGGATCCCAGTTTATCTGGAAACGTCCTCAGGTCTTATACGCCACGGTTGTTTCATCTCTGTGCCTCGTTCCAATATACTCTCGAAACGCTTTGGGGATCCTATGAAAGAAAAACCCGGCATAAAGCCGGGTCATCAGAAGCAGTTCAAATGTCGCGCGAGATTACTTCTCGCAGTTGCACTTGTGCATGTATTCGGTCCAGGTCGGGGTCGGTTCCGACGCGAGGAATTTCTTGGCGGCCCCAAAGATCGTAGTGCCGATGGTGGCGAAGAGAACGGCGGCAAAGCCAACGGGTGCGGTGATCACGGCCATATCGGTGAGTCCCTAAAGAAGTTGTCTGTTGCGCCTGTCATAAGGCTGAACATGTTAGATAACCATTCGAGTCTTCGAAGCCCCGGGTTGCAGTGAGTGCATGGGTCGCGTCATGGCAATGTCATACAGATCACATAGCACCCCGAGGCTTGCGATATGGCCGCAGTCAGCGATGCTTGCCGTCCCGGTCATCTTATTCCGGCTTTGGCAGAACGGGCCGGAGCAACCCAATAATGTCAGTTGTGCTCATGTCTCACGCCTCTCGTCCCCAAGGGAAGCGTGGCGGGGAAGTGTTCATGCTGGGTGACGACGAGAGGGGGATGTGAGGAGTGGTTAATGCCCCGCGAAACAGAGGGCAGCGCCCGACCCTGGGATGGCGCATCAATGCAGAACATTGAGCCAAGCCGATGCTTCCACCACTACGTCGTGACAATTTGAGAGGTGTCAAAAGCGCCCTCCCGTGGGGAGGGTCGGGCGCTGTCGCACAGTGACGCGGCGAAAGGCAATTCAATCAGGTGCAGCCCAGTCTAACCAGAAAACGATTGGGTAGCGGGCACTTAGCAACTCACTCCCCGCGCTGCATTGAAATTGACAAGCTCAAACACCATATATGGTATAAAGATCAGATCAGGAGTACGATATGCCCGATTACCACATCTCAAAAGACAGCAAAGGTTGGAAAGCCCAAAAAGCAGGGGGGCAGAGAGCCTCTGCTCGCGCAGGAACCAAGGCTGAGATCCAAGAAATTGCAAAAGGCCTCGCAGTCAACTCTGGCGGAGGTGAGGTACGTGAACACGCATCACGAGATGGGTCAGTCCACAAACGTGGTCAGATCATCGACAGCGATACACACGGCAAACCAGACCCCAAGGGTAACGGCTAACAAAACACCCCGGCCATTTCTGACCGGGGTGCTTCAAATCTTCAAGAAGGGGTCTAAGCCGAGGCTTAGCCTTTCTCTTCGATGATCTTCACCATGTGCGGGATCGAGTTCACCATGCCGCGCACGGCGGGGGTGTCTTCGAGTTCGCGGGTTTTGTGCATTTTGTTGAGGCCCAGGCCGATCAGCGTCTGGCGCTGTTTCGAGGGGCGACGGATCGGGCTACCGATCTGTTTTACAACGATGGTTTTAGCCATTGGTCAGATCTCCTTACGCGTCAGCAGCTTCAGCCGGGGCAGCGTCTTTGTTGCCCAGGATGTCAGCCACTTTTTTACCACGACGCTGTGCGATTTGACGCGGGCTTGCTTCTTTTTGCAGGCCGTCGATGGTCGCACGGATCATGTTGTAGGGGTTCTGCGAGCCGATCGACTTCGACACAACGTCCTTGATGCCCAGCATTTCGAACACGGCACGCATCGGACCACCAGCAATAATACCGGTACCTTCCGGGGCGGTGCGCATGATCACCTTGCCGGCACCGTGACGACCTTCGATGTCGTGGTGCAGGGTGCGGCCTTCGCGCAGCGGCACGCGGATCATTTGGCGCTTGGCTTGCTCGGTGGCTTTGCGGATGGCTTCGGGCACTTCTTTCGCTTTACCCTTACCAAAGCCGACGCGGCCTTTTTGGTCGCCAACAACCACGAGAGCGGCGAAGCCAAAGCGCTTACCACCTTTTACGGTTTTCGACACGCGGTTGATCGCGACAAGGCGATCGGCAAATTCCGGTGCTTCTTCTTCGCGGCGGCCACGGCCACGGCGATTTTCACGTTCTGCCATTTGGCATTCCTTTCATGTGGCGCGCCCATATTGCAGGGGCTTGGCGCCGGTAGAATTCAATCCTGGTGGGCGATCAGCGAACCAATCGCCCCCGGATCATCGGGGGGGCACCGGGAAACCCGATGCCCTCCACAAGTCTTAGAACTTCAGGCCACCTTCACGCGCAGCGTCGGCCAGGGCCTTCACTTTGCCGTGGAACAGGAAGCCACCGCGGTCGAAGTAGCATTCTTCGACACCGGCTTTTTTCGCACGTTCGGCAATGGCGGCGCCCACTTTGGCAGCGGCTTCCACGTTGTTCTTGCCGAAAACACCCAGGTCTTTTTCCATCGAGGATGCGGCGGCCAGGGTTTTGCCCTGAGCGTCGTCGATGATCTGCACCGAGATGTTTTTGTTGGAGCGGTGCACCGACAGGCGCAGCTTGCCAACATTGTGCTTGCGAAGTTTGTTCCGGACGCGCAGGCGGCGCTTGAGGAACAGGGTCCGTTTGCTGTTTGCCATCTGTCTGGTCCTTACTTCTTCTTACCTTCCTTGCGGAAGATGAACTCGTCTTTATATTTGATACCTTTGCCTTTGTAGGGCTCAGGCTTACGCCATTCGCGGATATTGGCCGCGGTCTGGCCGACGAGTTGTTGATCAATGCCCTCAACGATGATTACCGTCTGCTTCGGAGCGGTCACGGTGACGCCCTCCGGAGCTTCGAATTCAACGTCATGCGAGTAGCCGAGGTTCAGTTTCAGGGTGTTGCCCTGCATCTGAGCACGATAACCAACACCGTTGATTTCCAGCTCTTTCTTGAAGCCTTCGGTCACGCCGGTCACCATATTCTGAACCATGGTGCGCGACATACCCCATTGCTGACGTGCACGTTTGGACGAGCCGCGCGGCTCAACCGAAACGGCATTGTCTTCAACAGAGATGGTCACATCATCAGTGGCGGTGAAGCTGCGGGTGCCTTTCGGGCCCTTCACTTCGACGGTCTGACCCGACACGCTGGCGGTAACGCCTGCGGGCAGCTCGACCGGTTTTTTACCAATACGAGACATTCCAGACCTCCTTAGAATACGGTGCAGAGCACTTCGCCGCCAACATTGGCTGCGCGTGCGCTTGCATCCGACATCACACCTTTCGGAGTGGACACGATCGACACACCCAGGCCCTGACGGACTTGCGGGATGTCTTTCACGCCCATGTATACGCGACGACCGGGTGTCGAAACCCGTTTCAGTTCGCGGATAACCGGGGTGCCATCAAAATATTTCAGGCTGATTTCAAGGGTCGGGTGACCGTTGACATCAGTGCCAGCCTCATAGCCGCGGATGTAGCCTTCGTCAGAAAGCACATCCAGAACCCAGCCGCGCAGTTTCGACGCGGGGGTCGAAACAGTGGATTTACCACGCATTTGGGCGTTGCGGATACGGGTGAGCATATCGCCGATAGGATCGTTCATATCTTCTCTCCCTTACCAGCTCGATTTCACCAGACCGGGGATCTGGCCGTTCGAGCCCAGTTCCCGCAGTGCGATCCGCGATACTTTCAGCTTACGATAGTAAGCGTGCGGACGACCGGTCAGCTGGCAACGATTGTGCAAGCGGGTGGCCGACGAGTTGCGCGGCAGTTTAGCCAGTTTCAGACGCGCTTTGAAACGCTCTTCCATCGACTGCGATTCATCGTTTGCGATCTCTTTCAGCGCGGCACGTTTGGCGGCATATTTCTCCACCAGCGCCTGACGCTTCTTCTCGCGTTCGATCATTGCTTTTTTAGCCATGTCTTTTCCTTCCCGCGGATCAGCTGTTGAAGGGCATGTTGAAGTGCTTCAACAGGCTCTTTGCTTCCGCGTCGGTGTTCGCGGTGGTGGCAATCACGATGTCCATGCCCCAGGTTTCATCAACTTTATCAAAGTCGATTTCCGGGAACACGATGTGTTCTTTCAGGCCGGTGGCATAGTTGCCGCGACCGTCGAACGATTTGCCCGAAACACCGCGGAAGTCACGGATACGGGGCATCGCGATGGTGATCAGACGGTCCAGGAATTCATACATCCGGTCACCGCGCAGGGTCACTTTCGCACCCAGCGGCATGTCCTCACGGACACGGAAACCAGCGATGGATTTCTTGGCTTTGGTCGTCAGAGCCTGTTGACCGGCGATAGCGGTCAGGTCAGCCACGGCCGACTTGGCTTTTTTCGAGTCTTTTACAGCCTCGGCACCGCAACCGATGTTCAGAACGATCTTGTCCAGCTTGGGGATCTGCATGTCGTTCTTGTAGCCGAACTCTTCTTTCAGAGCGGCACGGATGCTGTCCTTGTAGGCAGCTTTCAGACGAGGGGTATAGTCAGCCATCAGATTGCCTCCCCGGTCGACTTGGCGAAACGCACTTTCTTGCCGTCTTCCTCGCGGAAGCCAACACGGGTCGCTTTGCCGTTCTTGTCAAGAATTGCCAGGTTCGACAGGTCGATCGGCATCGCTTTCGGGATGCGACCACCTTGCGAAGTTTGCGACTGGCGGGTGTGGCGGATGGCCATGTTCACGCCGTCAACAACGGCTTTGCCAGCCTTCGGATCAACAGAAGCGATTTCGCCCTGCTTGCCCTTGTCCTTGCCGGCCAGAACGACAACCTTGTCGCCTTTTTTCAGCTTAGCAGCCATCTTACAGCACCTCCGGAGCCAGCGAGATGATCTTCATGAAGTTCTTCGCGCGCAGTTCGCGAACAACCGGTCCGAAGATACGGGTGCCAACGGGCTCGTTGTTGTTGTTCAGAATAACGGCCGCATTGCGGTCGAAGCGGATGGCGGTGCCGTCTTCACGACGGACCTCTTTGGCGGTGCGCACGACGACGGCCTTGCGGACGTCCCCTTTTTTCACGCGACCGCGCGGGATGGCTTCCTTAACCGAGACGACAATGATGTCGCCAACGGATGCGTATTTACGCTTGGAACCACCCAGAACCTTGATGCACTGAACGCGACGTGCGCCGCTGTTGTCAGCTACATCCAGATTGGTTTGCATCTGGATCATGTGGTTTCTCCCGACCTTTGGGGCGCCGATGCATGGCGGAACCCCCAGGGTTTCGACTTGTTAAGTCGTCCGGGAAGGTAAGTTAGACTTAGCCTTCCAGAACTTCCCAACGCTTGGTTTTCGACTTCGGCGCGCATTCGATGATGCGGACGATGTCGCCAGCCTTATAGGCATTCTTTTCGTCGTGAGCGCGATATTTCTTCGACTTACGAACGGTCTTGTGCAGCAGCGGGTGCTTGAAACGACGTTCCACCGAAACGGTGACGGTCTGTTCGTTGGCGGCGCTGGTCACAACACCTTGCAGGATACGCTTGGGCATGCTCTTGGCTCCTCTTATTCAGCTGCTGCTGCAGCTTTTTCGGTCAGAATGGTTTTAACACGGGCCGCGTTGCGGCGTGCTTTGCGCATCTGAGCGGTGTTTTCGAGGGCGCCGGTGGCCTGCTGGAAACGCAGGTTGAAGGCTTCTTTCTTCAGGTCAGCCAGAGCAGCACGCAGCTCTTCCGGCGACTTCTCACGAAGTTCCTTGGCGTTCATTTCGCCTTGTCCTTTCCTTGCACCAGAGAGCGCTGTCCTTATGTCGACAGGTAACCCTTAACCTGGTGGGTGAATATTCAATACACACGAATCCCGTCACCGGAATCCGCGCGATGCGCCTCTATAGGGGGGATAGGGGGTGGAGGCAAGGGAAAGTTTGGGGATTTACGCGCACGTTCCGTAGTCGATCCAGATCTGCACTTCGATCGGGTTTTCGCATTCGGCAGCCAGCTTTAGTTTGGCCTCAGCCAGAAGATGCCGCGGAAAACAACGCACACGCAATCACGAAAACCTACTCTCCCTCGCCCTACCCTTCCAATACCACTTTCCTGCCCCCGTAGCCGACCTTACCCCTCGAACACGACCTCTATCATGTCCGCCTCCCCATCGCCGCGCCCCACAAGCAGCATCCAACTGCCCTGCGGCAACAGCTTTTGACCGTAGAGCAGATTGTTTTCGCAAAAGAGAAGGTAGGACACGGGTTTGGAATAGGCATAATTGCCATGGGGCCGGAACCGCTCACCGAAAGCAGCATAGAACGAGATGCCGCCCCGGCTACCATCCGGCAATTCATAACAATCCGGGGCGGCCTCGATCAGCCATTCATCCCCGGTGGGATAATCTGCCGCCGCATGCCCAGGCAGGAAAAAGGTTCCAAGCGTTTGAACCTTCAGCAGATCCTCGCTTGCCTCTGCAACCGTACTGTTGTTGCACCCCACCCGCAGGCCTTGCCGTGTCTCCATCACAAACCCGGGCGCACGGAACATCATGATATAAAGATACGGGTCCTCCGCCCCGAACACCTGCGCCGGATCGGTGACAGCGACATGAAACTGCTGCCGCGCCAAATGCCCCCGCATCACCGAGGATCCGGGGCTTCGCGGCACAAGCTCCACCTCTTCCCCGCCCTGCAACAGGGCGATTTCCAGTCCGGGTGTGGTGGTGTTCCTGGGCGCGACCCAAAGCGCAAGAAGCACAAGCCCGATGATAGTCGCAAGGCCTGCGACCTGCTTTCCGTTCAATGACTCAGACCTCATCCGCACCTCCTACATCACAGCAACAGACCTAATGTATCGGGCCGCACCCGCCCTCACCAGACCAACCTCCCGGCCCCCTTTGCGCCAAATCGTCGCCCGGTCAGCACACAAAAATCTCTCGCCAGTCCTGGCCCGGTTCAGTATGAGGGGCCATGGCCAATATATCCTCTCTCTTCGTGACCCGCCTTTACCACGCTCAACTGTCCGAACATGGCCCCGCCATTGACCAGGATGAGCTTTATGACAGCTGCTATTCCATCGCCGAGGATGACGAGGCGGGGCAGGAATGGTGTGAGGCCGAGGGCTATCCCGGCTACACCTCCTACGCCTCCCTGACCGACCTTCCCTGGCGGTTCCCGATCTTCAAGGATCTGGTCGACAGCCTTGATAAACACGTCGCCGCCTTTGCCGAGGATCTGGAGTTCAATCTGGATGAGCGCGAATTGGTGCTGGAGGACATCTGGATCAACATCCTGCCGCCGGGCGGATACCACTCGGCCCATATCCACCCGCATTCGGTGATTTCCGGCACCACCTATCTGGCGCTGCCCGAGGGTGCCGGCGCGCTGCGTTACGAAGACCCGCGCCACGCGCGCATGATGGCCGCCCCCCCGCGCCGCAAAAACGCACGCGAGGATCTGCAACCCTTCATCACCAAACGCCCCGCCGAGGGGGACATTCTCCTCTGGGAAAGCTGGCTCAGACATGAGGTGATGCAAAACACCGGCGAAGAAGAACGCCTGTCGGTGAGCTTTAATTACAAGTGGTCATAAGATGACTACCTGAACGCGGTGTCGCGAATTTCCGAAGGAACCTCGCGGGCCGCGCCATCTCTCTGCGAGAAACGACGCACCGCGCCCACTCGGCGCGGTTTTGCTTTTCGGGCGCAGAAACCGGCAAGTTGCCGCGCTGGCCCCCGCTGATATTGGATAACACTGGCGGCGTGGATAGCATCATGTTCAACAAACGCATCAGCAAATACGCGTTCAAACACTCAGCATGACGGGAATGACCATGAAAGCCCCCCTTAAAGCCGCCCTGATCCTTGCTCTGCTCCCCCTTATGGCCACCGCTTCGCTTGCCGGAAATGGCAAGGGGCATGGCAAGGCGAAAGGGTATGGTGCTGGTGGTTGCCCGCCGGGGCTTGCCAAAAAGAACCCGCCCTGCGTGCCGCCCGGATTGGCCAAGCCCAAGGTCGGGGACCGGCTGGACGAATATGAGTATTTCGTTTTCGACGACTATGACCGCTATCGCCTCGATCGCCGTCACAGCTATTACCGTGTAGGCGAGCTGATCTACCGCGCCGATCCGACCACGTTCAAGGTGCTGGAGGTGATTGGATTGATGGATCAGCTGCTGCGGTAGGGGCCAATCGGGAGCTACGCACCAAACACAGGCCCCATAGATATTCAATGAAGCATCCCAGATATGGCACAGCACAGGAACCTGAGTCAAGAGAACTCTTGACAAACGCAGAACAATGGCATATATACGCTCTCTGACAAAAAAACGGAGAACGCCTATTGAATATAATATCAAAGAAACAACAAGAGTCAACATTTTTTTCTGCGCACAAGCAGGTTTTTCCGAAGGTGGAGCATACAGCTCACGAAGTCGACACCTCAACAATAGATCAGCTTGACTTAAATTTTCCCACCCACAGCCCCACAGCCAATAATACCAAACCGGAAAGCACATGGGTTGAAGAAGATCCGCGAAGTGACGCTGAGGAAACCCGATGCGAAGCTAGTAGGAAAAGCATCCGCCTATCCTACCGATGCGAAACTTTTGCCATAGGCCATAATGATCAAGGGCTTTTGGCTTGCGGGCCCTGCGGCGGAACGCTGCTATTTAAAGACTCCCCTTTAAGCCACACCTACCGACAGCTGTAGTCAACAGCCTCGCCCTATTGCCGACAACGAAAAGGCCCCGCCACTGGCAGGGCCTTCTATCTTTCTACCGGTTGGCGGAGCGGCGATTGCAAGCAATCGCCTCGTCCTGTTGCCAATAATTTGCCAAAGGCAAATTACGACTTACCAGTCTTCGCGTTGCACGACCCGCGATTTGATCGGCAGTTTCATGGCAGCGAGGCGCAGGGCTTCGCGGGCCACTTCATCCGACACACCGTCGATTTCGAACATCACGCGGCCCGGCTTCACTTTGCAGGTCCAGCGGTCCACGGAACCTTTACCTTTACCCATACGAACTTCGATGGGCTTGGCGGTCACCGGGGTGTCCGGGAAGATACGGATCCAAACACGGCCCTGACGTTTCATGTGACGCGTCATGGCACGACGTGCAGCTTCGATCTGACGTGCAGTCACACGCTCGGGCTGCAGGGCTTTCAGGCCATAGGAACCGAAGTTCAGGTCAGAGCCGCCTTTGGCCTCACCCTTGATCCGGCCTTTGTGCATCTTGCGGAATTTAGTACGCTTTGGTTGAAGCATCTTTCAGGTCTCCTTAGCGACGGCCGCCAGCGCCACGGGGCGCGGGACCTTCCTGGAGCTCAGCTTGGCGACGATCACGAGCCGACGGATCGTGCTCCATGATTTCGCCTTTGAAGATCCAGGTTTTGATACCGATGATGCCGTAAGGCGTCATTGCTTCTGCATGTGCGTAGTCGATGTCGGCGCGCAGGGTGTGCAGCGGCACACGACCTTCGCGGTACCATTCGGTACGTGCAATCTCAGCACCACCCAGACGGCCAGCAACGTTTACACGGATGCCCAGGGCGCCCATGCGCATGGCGTTCTGCACGCCACGTTTCATGGCACGACGGAACGACACACGACGTTCCAGCTGCTGAGCGATCGATTCCGACACGAGGGCGGCGTCCAGCTCGGGCTTGCGCACTTCAACGATGTTGAGGTGCAGTTCGCTGTCGGTCATCTTGGCGATTTTCTTGCGCAGGGTTTCGATGTCTGCGCCTTTCTTGCCAATGATGACACCCGGACGGGCGGTGTGGATCGTCACGCGGCACTTTTTGTGCGGACGTTCGATGATCACACGAGCGATACCGGCCTGCTTGCATTCGGTCTTGATGAAGTCACGAATTTTCAGGTCTTCCAGAAGAAGATCCCCGTAATCTTTCGTGTCTGCATACCAGCGGCTGTCCCAGGTGCGGTTGACCTGAAGACGCATGCCAATCGGATTTACCTTCTGACCCATTAGGCTTGCTCCTCAACTTGACGCACCTTGATGGTGAGTTCCGAGAACGGTTTGATGATTTTGCCGAAACGACCACGGGCGCGCGGACGACCGCGTTTCATGGTCAGGTTCTTGCCCACATAGGCCTCGGCGACGATCAGTTCATCGACGTCCAGGTTGTGGTTGTTTTCAGCATTGGCGATGGCCGACTGAAGGCATTTCTTCACGTCTTGGGCGATACGCTTGTTCGAGAAGGTCAGATCGGTCAGAGCGCGATCAACCTTCTTGCCGCGGATCATGCCAGCAACCAGGTTCAGTTTCTGCGGGCTTGTGCGAAGCATGCGGGTTTTGGCCATAGCTTCGTTGGCGGCCACGCGGCGGGGATTTTTATCCTTACCCATGGCTTACTTCCTCTTCGCTTTCTTGTCAGCCGCGTGACCGTAATAGGTACGGGTCGGCGAATATTCACCGAACTTCTGGCCGATCATTTCTTCGGTCACCGACACGGGAACGTGCTTTTGACCGTTGTAGACGCCAAAGGTCAGACCCACGAACTGGGGCAGAATGGTCGAACGACGCGACCAGATCTTGATGACCTCGTTTTTACCCGATTCACGGGTTTTTTCGGCTTTTTTGAGGACGTAAGCGTCAACAAAAGGGCCTTTCCAGACAGAACGTGCCATATCTTAACGACCCTTCTTCTTGGCGTGACGCGAGCGGATGATGAGCTTCGACGACGCCTTGTTCTTGTTGCGAGTGCGGGCACCCTTGGTCGGCTTACCCCAGGGGGTAACCGGGTGACGACCACCCGAGGTGCGACCTTCACCACCACCATGGGGGTGATCAACCGGGTTCATAACAACACCACGAACCGACGGGCGGATGCCTTTGTGGCGCATACGACCGGCTTTACCGTAGTTTTGGTTCGAGTTGTCGGGGTTCGACACGGCACCAACGGTGGCCATGCATTCCTGACGCACAAGACGCAGTTCGCCCGACGACAGGCGGATCTGAGCGTAGCCACCGTCACGACCAACAAACTGAGCGTAGGTGCCGGCTGCGCGGGCGATCTGGCCGCCTTTGCCCGGTTTCATCTCGATGTTGTGGATGATGGTACCGATCGGCATGCCCGAGAACGGCATTGCGTTGCCCGGCTTGATGTCGGCTTTTGCGCTTGCGATGATCTGATCGCCAACAGCAAGACGCTGCGGGGCCAGGATATACGCTTGCTCACCGTCTTCGTATTTCACGAGGGCGATGAATGCGGTGCGGTTGGGGTCGTATTCGATCCGCTCAACAGTGGCGGCGATGTCAAACTTGTTGCGCTTGAAATCAACGATACGATAGAGACGCTTTGCCCCGCCACCACGGCGGCGAGAGGTGATCCGTCCGGTGTTGTTCCGGCCGCCCGACTTGGTCAAACCCTCGGTAAGGGATTTGACCGGACGACCTTTCCACAGCTCCGAACGGTCGATCAGAACCAGCCCACGCTGGCCCGGCGTCGTCGGTTTGTACGACTTAAGTGCCATGCTTTCTGTCTTCCGTTAGCTTGGCGATGCCCCGAGTTTGCCCGAGGTCACCACCTGGTAGGTAAAGCCCCCTGAACGCCATTGGCTGAACAGGTGACCAGGTTAAAGGGCCCTTTTGATCTGGCTTACACCGCACCACGAGGTCCCCGAATTCCAAATATCAAAAGGCCGCAGAACGAATCTGTGGCCTCTCGACTGTGCGGATATAGCGGGGTTGGGGGAAGGTGTCTATAGGGCGTCAGGAATATCGTCTTGTAATCCAGAAATTAAATTTAAAAGCTTTTCCGCGCTGCTGACAAACACGCGCACATTCATCATTGTCGCGTTCGGCCGCCTATAAGGCGCTTCCTCCGTTTGCTCTTCGAGCAGATAAGACTTCGCCGCTTTCCTGTCGCGCTGATACCGGAAGAGGAAGCCGCTTTTCCCAAAGCCATCAAACTCTTCTATCAGTTTTTCGGCGGCATTCATTCTCATTTTGTAATCCGGCTGATGCTCCGAAAAACGAAACATAACGCACCTGTATTTCTGCCACAACTTCTTCAAGCTATGCCCATACTTAGACTCTTCACCGTACACCAAGTCGAAGGCCTCTCTCGCGGTCCTCCCATTGGCCCTTTCAGCTTCATAGATCCCGCACTTCAACGAAAGCTCAAGGGCGTGGTGATACAAGAATGCCAGAGGCATAACCATGTGATCTGATTGATATGGACCCAACAGGATTTGACTACCGACCAAACGCGCTGCATCACAATACCCCCTACAGTGATTACCATGCACCTCATAAGGCCAAAAATTCAGCATATTGCCCCGTTCAATTGGCCTATCAACAAATAGCCGATCTCCTTCTCCCGGCAATTCGTGCTCAAAACTACTTTCAACGTAGCTTCTCACCTTGTGAGACATTTCTGAAGCCTCAGTAAAGTCAATCTCATCTTCAATAACCACTCAAACTCTCCCCAATATTTTTCCTACGAATGCAATCGAAAACATTGCAAAGGATAGGTGCTTTGGAAAGGCATCCAAAAGCTCACACGCCACAAGGGCAGTGCCAGACCGCGGGCGGGCGGTGCGACACTGGCAATGGCTCCACTGACCCAACCACATACTCTCATGCTCATAAGCGCCCGCAACATGGCAAAAGAGCCCGCCCATGGGGGCGGTCGGGCTCTGCCCGGGGTGCTGCGCACCTGCGTCCGGGCGGGGGTAATTCTGCGGGGTGAAAACTCTCCAACAAAAAAAGCCCCCCGCAATCGCGAGGGGCTTTTTCAGTTCATGAGCCTACAATCGGCCGCCGGATCAGAGACCGGTGGATACGTCGATTGCGTTGCCCTCTTCGAGGGTCACATAGGCTTTCTTGACGTCTTTACGCTTACCGATCTGACCGCGGAAGCGTTTGACTTTACCCTTGGTGATCGTCGTGTTCACGGCTTTCACCTTCACGTCGAACAGGGCTTCAACGGCTTCTTTGATCGACGGTTTGTTCGCGTCGATTGCCACTTCGAAAACATAAGCACCGTTTTCCGATGCCAGCGTTGCTTTCTCGGTGATGATCGGCTTGCGGATCACGTCGTAGAGTTCTGCTTTAGCGGTCATTTCAGGCGAGCCTCCAGAGCTTCGACACCTGCTTTGGTGATCACCAGGGTGTCACGCTTCAGGATGTCATAGACGTTGGCGCCAATGGTCGGCAGAATGTCGAGGCCTTCGATGTTCTTTGCAGCGCGTGCAAAGCCTTCGTTGATCTCGGCACCGTCGATCACCAGAGCACGTTTCCAGCCCAGGTCCTTGACCTGCTTGGCCAGGGCGGCGGTCTTGCCTTCCGAAGCGGCTTCGTCGATCACAACCAGTTCACCAGCTTTCAGCTTGGCGGACAGGGCGTGCTTCAGACCCAGCTTGCGGAATTTCTTCGGCAGGTCGTGGCCGTGCGAACGCGGCGTCGGACCTTTGTAGATACCACCTTTGCGGAAGATCGGCGCGTTACGGTCACCGTGGCGGGCGCCGCCGGTGCCTTTTTGGCGATAGATCTTCTTGGTCGAGTAGGAGGTTTCCGAGCGGGTCTTCACCTTGTGGGTGCCAGCTTGCGCATTGTTGCGCTGCCAGCGAACCACACGGTGCAGGATGTCCGCGCGCGGCTCCAGACCAAAGAGGGCTTCGTCCAGTTCAACCGAACCGGCTTTGCCGCCATCGAGTTTGATCACGTCAAGTTTCATGCTTCACCACCTTCCGCAGGAGCTTCCTCGGCGGGAGCTTCGGTTGCAGCAGTTTTCAGAGCAGCCGGGAACGGAACGTTCTCGGGCAGCTTCTTTTTCACGGCGTCTTTTACGGTGACCCAGCCACCTTTTGAGCCGGGCACAGCGCCCTTGATGAAAACGAGGCCACGGTCGGCATCGGTTTTCACAACCTCGAGGTTCTGAGTGGTCACACGGACGGCCCCCATGTGGCCGGCCATTTTCTTGCCTTTGAACACGCGGCCCGGGTCTTGACACTGACCGGTCGAACCGTGCGAACGGTGGCTGATCGACACACCGTGGGTGGCGCGCAGACCACCAAAGTTGTGACGCTTCATGGCACCGGCAAAACCTTTACCGATCGAAGTGCCTGCCACGTCCACTTTCTGACCTTCGACAAAGTGCTCAGCCGAGATTTCGGCGCCCACTTCGATCAGGTTTTCGGCGGGAACGCGGAATTCCACCAGCTTGCGCTTGGGGGCCACGCCAGCTTTGGCATAGACACCGCGCATCGGCTGGGAGGTGCGTTTTGCTTTTGCTTCCCCGGCACCCAGCTGAACGGCGGTATAGCCGTCAGTTTCGATGGTGCGCTGAGCAACAACTTGCAGATTGTCCAGTTGAAGAACGGTCACAGGGATCTGTTTGCCGTCTTCCATGAAAAGGCGGGTCATGCCAACCTTTTTAGCGATTACACCAGAGCGCATCTTAGATACCCTCCTTAAACCGAAATCTGGACGTCAACGCCAGCAGCCAGGTCGAGCTTCATCAGCGCGTCCACGGTCTGCGGGGTCGGGTCAACGATGTCGAGCAGACGCTTGTGCGTACGGATCTCGAACTGATCGCGGGATTTCTTGTCGATGTGAGGACCACGGAGAACCGTGAATTTCTCAATCTTGTTCGGCAGCGGGATGGGCCCGCGAACCTGTGCACCAGTCCGTTTGGCGGTGTTGACGATCTCTTGCGTGGAGGCATCCAGCACGCGATAGTCAAACGCCTTCAGACGGATACGAATGTTTTGGCCTTGCATAGCATTCGCCCTTTCAGGCTAGGAGTTGATAGGACGACAGGTGGCTCATTCCCCCTGCCCTCGTCGAACCCAATGTGAATTCAGGGCTATATCCGCTCGCCATCAGGCAAAACCGAATCTTCCCCATTGCAAATTCACAATGCGAACCCGCGCGATATACGGGGGTTTGGGGGATGTGGCAAGAAGAAAAGGCCTATTCCAGCTCCCTAAATGACGACCTTTACCCCCTACAAGGTGAATAGCTTGTGGCGTTGTTTCAACCCAATCCAATTCGACGAGACGTCTTGCAGGTCACGTGCCAAGTGGTCCCAAAATGCGACCTCTGCAGTATACGCTTCTGCAACCAAATCGGGCACGACAGCTATGTAATCCGTGCCCCCTGCAACCAAAAGGATATCGTCTTTGTCTTTGTCGGTCAGGCTATAGGCATCCTTTGTAATCCTGTGCGCAATGCCAACATCTACCTTCTTCTCCTTGTTGCTTGCATTCCGCTCATAGACAGTGGGGTTAAACCCTTTTCTGTCCAACAGGCTCCAAATTGAATCACCCGAAGGGGAGATCCCCATAGACGAGCGATATCTCCATCTACGCATAGAAACTGATAGAGCCTAAATCGTCACATGAATTTCCCATATATACGGGCCCCCGGCACATGCGCAGCACGGGGTGGGTTCTCGGCGATTTGCAAGCAATTCACCTGCCACCCACTCAACGATTTTCGACACTGGTTTGGTGGTGTGTCTCGGGATCGTGGAATTCAAATAAAAAAGGCCGCCCGGAGGCGGCCTTTTCCATCTGAACATTAGCTGACGCTAATTAAAGCTCTCGGCAGATTTGGCGTTTCCGCCAAATCGCCTGTCGCCAGATCAAATTTCCCGAGGAAATTTAACCTTACTCAACGATTTTCGACACAACGCCGGACCCAACGGTGCGGCCGCCTTCGCGGATGGCGAAGCGCAGTTTTTCTTCCATTGCGATCGGCGCGATCAGTTCAACGTTGAACTTCAGGTTGTCGCCCGGCATCACCATTTCGGTGCCTTCCGGCAGCTGAACGGTGCCGGTCACGTCGGTGGTGCGGAAGTAGAATTGCGGACGGTAGTTCGCGAAGAACGGGGTGTGACGGCCGCCTTCTTCCTTGGTCAGGATGTAGACCTCAGCTTCGAACTTGGTGTGCGGGTTAACCGAACCCGGCTTACACAGAACCTGGCCACGCTCAACTTTCTCACGGTCGATACCGCGCAGCAGAACGCCAACGTTGTCACCAGCTTCACCGCGATCCAGCAGTTTGCGGAACATTTCAACACCGGTACAGGTGGTGGTCTGGGTGTCTTTCAGGCCAACGATTTCGATCGAGTCGCCAACGTTGATCACGCCACGTTCCACACGACCGGTCACAACGGTACCACGGCCCGAGATCGAGAACACGTCTTCGATCGGCAGCAGGAAGTCACCGTCAATCGGACGATCCGGGGTCGGGATGTAGTCGTCAACAGCGGCCATCAGTTCGCGGATCTTGTTCTCACCGATTTCCGGATCACGGCCTTCCATGGCGGCCAGCGCGGAACCCGCGATGATCGGCATGTCGTCGCCCGGGAAGTCGTATTCGTTCATCAGTTCACGAACTTCCATTTCAACCAGCTCAAGCAGCTCTTCGTCGTCAACCTGGTCAACTTTGTTCATGAAGACAACCAGAGCAGGCACACCAACCTGACGCGCCAGCAGGATGTGCTCGCGGGTCTGCGGCATCGGGCCGTCAGCTGCGTTCACAACCAGGATACCACCGTCCATCTGCGCGGCGCCGGTGATCATGTTCTTCACGTAGTCAGCGTGACCCGGGCAGTCAACGTGGGCGTAGTGACGCGCGTCGGTCTCATACTCAACGTGCGCGGTCGAGATGGTGATCCCGCGGGCTTTCTCTTCCGGCGCGCCGTCGATCTGGTCGTAGGCTTTGAAGTCACCAAAATACTTGGTGATCGCTGCGGTCAGTGTCGTCTTGCCGTGGTCAACGTGACCAATGGTGCCGATGTTTACGTGCGGTTTACCGCGTTCAAACTTTTCCTTAGCCATGATGGCCTCCTTTTAAATTGGTCCGGACGGGGCCGCCCCCGCCCGGTTTTCTGTGTGGGAAAAACGCTTACGCGTATTTCGCCTGAATTTCGTCCGAGATGTTCTGCGGAACCGGATCGTAATGCGAGAACTGCATGGTGAACTGCGCACGACCCGAAGACATGGAGCGCAGGGTGTTGATGTAGCCAAACATGTTCGCCAGCGGCACGTTTGCATCGATTGCAATCGCGTTGCCGCGCGGCTCTTGACCAGACACCTGACCACGACGCGAAGTGAGGTCGCCGATGATGCCACCGGTGTACTCTTCAGGCGTGATCACTTCCACTTTCATGATCGGTTCCAGCAGTTTGGCGCCAGCCAAACGCATGCCTTCACGCATACACATACGGGCAGCGATTTCGAAGGCGAGAACCGAGGAGTCCACGTCGTGGAACTTACCGTCGATCAGGGCAACCTTGAAGTCGATCACGGGGAAGCCGGCCAGCGGGCCGCTATCCATAACCGAGTTGATGCCTTTTTCAACACCCGGGATGTATTCCTTCGGAACGGCACCACCAACGATGCGGCTTTCGAACGAATAGCCTTCGCCTGCTTCAGTCGGCATGATTTCCATTTTGACTTCAGCATACTGACCCGAACCACCCGACTGTTTCTTGTGGGTGTAGGTGTGCTCGATCGCTTTCGAGATGGTCTCGCGATAGGCAACCTGCGGGGCACCGATGTTGGCTTCCACTTTAAACTCGCGCTTCAGGCGGTCCACCAGGATGTCGAGGTGAAGTTCGCCCATGCCCTTCATAATGGTCTGACCGCTTTCGATGTCAGTTTCCACACGGAAGGACGGGTCTTCAGCAGCCAGACGGCCCAGACCTTGCGACATTTTCTCTTGGTCAGCCTTGGTTTTCGGCTCAACCGCGATCTCGATCACCGGATCCGGGAAGGTCATGGTTTCCAGAACCACCGGGTCGTTGGCGGCACACAGCGTGTCACCGGTGGTGGTGTCTTTTAGACCTGCCAGCGCGATGATGTCGCCTGCGAACGCTTCGGTGATTTCCTCACGGTCGTTCGAGTGCATCATCATCATACGACCAACGCGCTCTTTCTTACCTTTGGTCGAGTTCAGGAGCGTGTCGCCCTTGTTCAGGACACCCGAATAGACGCGGGTAAAGGTCAGCGAGCCAACGAAGGGGTCGTTCATGATTTTGAACGCCAGAGCCGAGAACGCCATGTCGTCGTCTGCACGACGGGCAATGTTACGGGTTTCGGTTTCGTCACCGGGTTTGAAGCCCATGTAATCCACAACGTCCAGCGGGCTGGGCAGATAGTCGATCACAGCGTTGAGCAGCGGCTGAACGCCTTTGTTCTTGAAGGCGGACCCACCCAGAACCGGAACGAAGTCCAGTGCCAGAGTACCTTTGCGCAGCAGTTTGCGCAGGGTGTCTGCATCGGGCTCGTTGCCTTCCAGATAGGCTTCCATGGCGTCGTCGTCTTGTTCGACGGCGGCTTCGATCATCTTCTCGCGCCACTCGTTGGCCATGTCCGACAGGCTGTCACGGATCGGTGCTTTGATCCACGATGCGCCAAGGTCTTCACCCTGCCACAGCCATTCTTCCATGTTGACCAGGTCGATCAGGCCTTCCAGCTCGGTTTCTGCACCGATCGGAATGCCAACCGGAACGGCGCGGGCGCCGGTGCGGTCTTCGATCATGCGAACGCAGTTGAAGAAGTCTGCGCCGATCTTGTCCATCTTGTTGACGAACACCATGCGCGGAACCTTGTAGCGGTCAGCCTGACGCCACACGGTTTCGGTTTGCGGCTCAACACCGGCATTGGCGTCCAGAACACAGACGGCACCGTCGAGAACCGCCAGCGAACGCTCAACTTCAATGGTGAAGTCAACGTGGCCGGGGGTGTCGATGATGTTCATGCGGTGCTTGGGCGTCTGAGCGGTTTCACCGTCTTCGGTGCGTTCCCAGAAGGTGGTGGTCGCAGCCGAGGTGATGGTGATCCCGCGTTCCTGCTCCTGCTCCATCCAGTCCATGGTGGCTGCACCATCGTGCACCTCACCAATGTTGTGGGACTTGCCGGTGTAGTAAAGGATACGCTCGGAACAGGTGGTTTTACCTGCATCGATGTGAGCCATAATACCGAAGTTGCGGTACAGCTCGAGCGGATATTCGCGTGCCATGGTGTTCGTCCTTCCTTGGCGTTACCAGCGATAATGGCTGAACGCTTTGTTGGCGTCGGCCATTTTATGGGTGTCTTCGCGTTTCTTAACAGCAGTACCGCGCGAGTTCACGGCATCCAGAAGTTCACCTGCAAGGCGCTCTTCCATGGTGTTTTCATTGCGGGCACGGGCCGCTTTGATCAACCAGCGGATGGCCAGGGCTTCGCGGCGCTCGGGGCGCACTTCAACCGGAACCTGGTAGGTTGCACCACCAACGCGGCGCGAACGAACCTCAACCGAGGGTTTGATGTTGTCGAGCGCTTCGTGGAACAGCTCCACCGGGGCACGCTTGACTTTGTCTTCGATGCGATCCAGCGCATTGTAGACAATTTTCTCTGCGACCGACTTTTTGCCGTCGATCATCAGGTTGTTCATGAATTTCGAAAGAACTACATCACCATATTTGGCGTCGGGCAGTACTTGGCGCTTCTCAGCGGCGTGACGACGAGACATATCAGACTCTCCTTACTTCGGACGCTTGGCGCCGTATTTCGAACGACGTTGCTTACGGTCTTTGACGCCTTGGGTATCCAACACACCACGCAGAATGTGATAACGGACACCCGGAAGGTCTTTCACACGACCGCCACGGATCAGAACAACCGAGTGCTCTTGCAGGTTGTGGCTTTCACCGGGGATGTAGGAGATCACCTCGAAACCGTTGGTCAGGCGAACCTTCGCAACTTTACGCATAGCCGAGTTCGGCTTTCTCGGGGTCGTGGTGTAAACGCGGGTGCAAACACCGCGCTTTTGGGGGCAAGATTCCAGGTGCTGCGACTTGGAACGCTTGACTTTGGGCTGACGCGGTTTGCGGATCAGCTGTTGGATCGTTGGCATAGGGCTCGTTTCCCGTTTCTCAACTTCGTCTACGCAAGGCCAAGGCCCCACGCGGTTAAATCTTCTTCGCATGACAGGATCATGACGATCCTCACAAAGCGAAAATCCGCGAGCGTTTCCTTACCGAGGCAAACGTCGCGGTTGGTTCACAGAGGGCCGGTTCTTCAAAGCAGTTC
This sequence comes from Aliiroseovarius crassostreae, assembly GCF_001307765.1. Lineage (GTDB taxonomy): Bacteria > Pseudomonadota > Alphaproteobacteria > Rhodobacterales > Rhodobacteraceae > Aliiroseovarius > Aliiroseovarius crassostreae. The sequence continues at coordinate 241,410 of NZ_LKBA01000004.1, read as the reverse complement.
CGGTCTTGATCCCACAATTCCTGTAAGTGCGCAGGGGTCTTCCCCTTTGCTGGATGCTCGCGCGTATAAACAGAGTCGCCCCCCCTGTCAACAGCATGCCCCTAATTGGCCGCCGTCACACCGCCCTGCCCCCGTTTGCACAGCTGACGGCCCGCCAACCGCTCGCGATATAGGGTGAACAATCCCGTGCCCACCACAATCGCCGCTCCCAGCAGCGTGACCCCACCCGGCCAGTCGCCAAAAATCAACAGCCCGGTGATCAGCGCCACCACCAGCCCCGCATAGCGAAACGGCGCGATGAACCCAATATCCCCCACCCGCATCACCATAACCGACAGCAGATATCCCATGGTGATGAACCCTGCCGCCAAAACCAACAGGCCCGCCGAAGCCGCATCCACCCCGGCCCAGTCCTCACCGATGGACAGAACCGAAAATCCCACAGTGATGGCAATGGCGGTCAGGAACGCCACCGTCGTGGACGGGGTCGCCGGATCCATCCGCCGCACGATCAGGTCGCGCAATGTGATCAGCGCCACCGCCGCCAGCGCATAAATCGACCAGACCGAAAACCCCTCACCCCCCGGCTGGACAATCAACAAGACACCAACAAATCCCACAAGGATAGCCACAAGGCGCCGCCAGCCAAGCGGCTCCCCCAAAACCGCCCAGGCCGCCAGCGCCACCGTCAGCGGCACGGCCTGTATGATCGCTGTCACATTGGCAATCGGCATGTTGTAAAGAGCCGTCAGAAAACAGTAGGTCACAGTGATTTCGGCCCCGGCGCGCAAACCGATCAACATCCATTCACGCCAGGGCAGGTTGAAGCGAAGGACCCCCAGATAGCGCCCGACGACATACATCAAAGCCACCGCAATCACCCCGCGCAGTGTCACGGTCTGCCCCAGCGGCATCCCGTCCAGCATCAGCTTCACACACACGTCGTTCAGCGTGTAGCAGGTCATCGCCGCGGTCATGAACACCGCGCCTTTCATATTGTCGCTCAGGGCCATTACACGATCCTTTCTCAGACTGTTAAAGCGTTTCCAGTTCTTGTTGGATCACAGCAATAACTGGAAACGCCCACCATCCTTGCAGCATGCGCAGCGTTTCCACATCACGAAGTTTCAACGTAATATGGAAGCGCTTTAACAATCCACCCCTTGCACGCCAGCCCAATCACGACAGATCCTGCCCACCGCGCCCGGTCGGAGATGACCTTCCCCGCGCCTCCTTTTTCTTGCCTCAAATACCTCGGGGTGAGCGGCCTCGCCGCGAGGGGCAGCGCCCCTCTTCACGCCCGCCACCGCCCCCGGCCCGTCCCCCTTACGCAAACGAGCGCGGCCCTCGGAGGGGACACATCCCCCATAGAAAAAGCCCCACCGAAAGGCGGGGCTTTTTGCATGTTTTCAGGTTGGATCACCCAGATCAGGGCTGCTCGTCGCCACCCATTTCCGGGGTGTCGATCAGGCCGAGATCATCTTCCTCGACATCCGAACCGAATACAGACGCAGCGTCCTCGACCGGTGCGACCAGCATCGCGGCCTGTTCGGCCTCGGCGCGGGCCTCTTCGATCACCTTGTTGTCGCGGGCCTGGGCCACGCGGCGCACGTCCTGGGTGGCCCCACCGGTCCCGGCCGGGATCAGGCGACCAACGATGACGTTTTCCTTGAGGCCAACCAGCTTGTCGCGTTTGCCCTGGACCGATGCCTCGGTCAGAACGCGGGTGGTCTCCTGGAACGAGGCGGCCGAAATGAACGACCGGGTCTGCAGCGACGCTTTGGTGATGCCAAGCAGGATCGGTTCACCCGATGCCAGGCGACGCCCTTCGCGCGATGCTTTCTCGTTTGCCGCGTCAAACTCGGCCTTGTCCACATGTTCGCCCTTGAGCAGCGTGGTCTCACCCGAATCCGAGATCTCCCACTTCTGCAACATCTGGCGCACGATCACTTCAATATGCTTGTCGTTGATCTTCACGCCCTGCAGACGATACACGTCCTGAACTTCGTCGATCATGTAGTTGGCCAGGGCCTCAACACCCATAACAGCCAGAATATCGTGCGGTGCGGGGTTACCGTCCATCAGATATTCGCCCTTCTGGATGAAGTCACCTTCCGCAACCGGAATGTGCTTGCCCTTGGGCACCATGTATTCGACGGCCTCTTGGCCCTCATCAGCCGGCTCGATCGAGATGCGACGCTTGTTCTTGTAGTCGCGGCCAAAGCGCACGTAACCATCAATCTCAGCGATGATCGCGTGATCTTTCGGACGACGGGCTTCGAAAAGTTCGGCAACACGCGGCAGACCACCGGTGATGTCCTTGGTCTTCGACCCTTCGCGCGGGATACGCGCGACGATGTCACCGGCTTTCACCGACTGACCATCTTCGACCGACAGAATGGCATCCACCGACATAGTGTAGGCAACCGGGTTGCCCGCATCATTGCGCACGGGTTCGCCGTTTTCGTCCACCACGATGATTTCCGGCTTCAGCTCGTTGCCCTTCGGCGCAGCACGCCAGTCGGTCACGATTTTCTGCGTCATGCCGGTGGCATCATCGGTTTCGTCCCGCACCGAGATCCCGGAGGTCAGGTCGAGGAACTTGGCCTTACCATCTTTCTCGGCGATCACCGGAAGGGTGAACGGGTCCCATTCAAACAGCTTGTCACCACGCGACACAGTGGCCCCGTTCTTGACAAACAGTTTCGCACCATAGCCCGGTTTGAAGGCCGCCCGTTCCACGCCGTTGTCATCGACAATGGCAACAACCATGTTGCGGCCCATGACAATGGTGTCGCCGTGGCGATCTTCCAGGATATTGGCGTTGCGATACTCGATCTTGCCTTCCTGGTTGGCTTCCTGGAACGACTGCTGGCCACCTTGTGCAACCCCACCGATGTGGAAGGTCCGCATGGTCAGCTGCGTGCCGGGTTCACCGATCGACTGGGCTGCGATGATGCCGACGGCTTCACCCACGTTCACGCGGGTGCCGCGGGCCAGGTCACGGCCATAGCAGTTGGCGCAGACGCCTTCTTCTGCCTCACAGGTCAGCGGGCTGCGAATGCGCACGGCAGCGATGCCGCTTTCTTCGATCATATCGGCCTTGCGTTCGTCGATCAGCTCGCCTTTGGCGACCATCACCTCGTCCGTGCCCGGCTTGATCATGTCGTCGGCCGCCACGCGCCCCAGAACACGTTCGCCCAGCGACGACACAACTTCACCGTCATTCACGGCCGCTTCCACGGTGATCGCGTTTTCGGTGCCACAATCCACTTCGCGCACGATGCAGTCTTGTGCCACGTCCACCAGACGACGGGTCAGGTAACCGGAGTTTGCGGTTTTCAGAGCGGTATCCGACAGACCCTTACGGGCACCGTGGGTCGAGTTGAAGTACTCGAGCACGGTCAGACCTTCTTTAAAGTTCGAGATAATCGGCGTTTCGATAATCTCACCCGACGGTTTCGCCATCAGGCCGCGCATCCCGCCCAGCTGTTTCATCTGGGTGACAGAACCACGCGCACCGGAGTGGGCCATCATGTAAACCGAGTTCGGTTCCATTTCGGCGCCATTTTCGTCGCGCTTATTGGCCGAGATGGTGCCCATCATCGCGTCGGTGACCTTGTCGTTACATTTCGACCAGGCATCGACCACCTTGTTGTATTTCTCGCCAAGGGTGATGAGACCGTCCATATACTGCTGTTCGAACCCCTTCACCTGGTCACGGGTTTCGTCGACGAGTTCCCACTTGTTGTCGGGGATAACCATGTCGTCTTTACCGAACGAGATGCCAGCCTTGAACGCTTCTTTGAAGCCCATGGACATGATCTGGTCACAGAAGATAACCGACTCTTTCTGGCCACAGTAACGGTAGACGGTGTCGATGACCTGCTGCACTTCCTTCTTCCGCAGAAGACGGTTCACCAGCTCAAACGGGGCCTTGTTGTTCTGCGGCAGCAGAGCACCAAGACGGACCCGGCCTGGCGTGGTTTCAAAGCGCACCATCACGGTGTTGCCTTCGGCATCCACCTGCGGAATGCGGGCAGTGACCTTGGCGTGCAGATGCACTTCACCAGCGTCAAGCGCGTGGATCACCTCATCCACGTCGGCAAAGATCATGCCTTCGCCTTTCATGCCCTCACGCTCCATCGAAATGTAGTAGAGGCCAAGGATCATGTCCTGCGACGGAACGATGATCGGCGCGCCGTTGGCGGGCGACAGCACGTTGTTGGTCGACATCATCAGCACACGGGCTTCCAGCTGGGCTTCCAGCGAGAGCGGCACGTGAACAGCCATCTGGTCGCCGTCGAAGTCAGCGTTGAACGCAGAACAGACAAGCGGGTGCAGCTGGATCGCTTTGCCTTCGATCAGGATCGGCTCAAACGCCTGGATGCCAAGACGGTGCAGCGTGGGCGCACGGTTCAGCATGACCGGGTGTTCGCGGATCACCTCATCAAGGATATCCCACACTTCGGGACGCTCTTTTTCCACCAGCTTCTTGGCTTGCTTCACGGTGGAAGACAGGCCTTTGGCTTCGAGACGTGAATAGATGAACGGCTTGAACAGTTCGAGCGCCATCTTCTTCGGCAGACCACATTGGTGCAGCTTGAGTTCCGGGCCGGTCACAATGACCGAACGACCCGAGAAGTCGACGCGTTTTCCCAAAAGGTTCTGACGGAAGCGACCCTGCTTACCCTTCAGCATGTCGGAAAGCGATTTCAGCGGACGCTTGTTGGCGCCGGTGATCACGCGGCCACGGCGGCCGTTGTCGAACAGCGCATCCACAGATTCCTGCAGCATCCGCTTTTCGTTGCGCACGATGATATCGGGCGCACGCAGTTCGATCAGGCGCTTCAGACGGTTGTTCCGGTTGATCACGCGGCGATAGAGATCATTGAGATCCGAGGTCGCGAAACGGCCCCCATCCAGCGGCACCAGCGGGCGCAGCTCTGGCGGGATCACCGGCACAACGGTCATGATCATCCACTCGGGGCGGTTGCCCGATTCAAGGAACGATTCAACGATCTTCAGACGCTTGATGATCTTCTTGGGCTTCAGCTCGCCGGTGGCTTCAGCCAGGTCAGCGCGCAGCTGCTCGGCTTCGGCTTCCAGATCAATCTGGCTCAGCATCTCACGGATGGCTTCCGCACCGATATTGGCGGTGAAGGCGTCCATGCCGTAAGTGTCCTGGGCATCCATGAACTCTTCTTCGGTCATCAGCTGACCGTAGGTGAGGTCGGTGAGGCCCGGTTCGATCACCACGTAGTTTTCGAAATAAAGAATGCGTTCCAGATCACGGAGCGTCATGTCCAGCATCAGGCCGATGCGCGACGGCAGCGACTTGAGGAACCAGATATGTGCCACGGGGGCGGCCAGTTCGATGTGGCCCATACGCTCGCGGCGGACCTTTTGAAGGGTAACTTCAACACCACATTTCTCGCAGACAACGCCGCGATATTTCATGCGCTTATATTTGCCGCAAAGGCATTCATAATCTTTGATCGGGCCAAAGATACGCGCACAGAACAGGCCGTCACGTTCGGGTTTGAACGTGCGGTAGTTGATGGTTTCGGGTTTCTTGATCTCACCATAGGACCAAGACAGGATCCGTTCCGGGCTGGCCAGCGACACCTTGATTTCGTCGAAAACCTTCGGCGGGGTCAGCGGGTTGAACGGGTTGGTTGTCAATTCCTGGTTCATTTTGCGTTCCTTTTTCTAAGGGGAAGGGTGGGAGGGGTAAGGCGGGCGCCTTACTCCTCCCCCTCCGCATCCAGGAGTTCCATGTTGAGGCCGAGGCCGCGGACTTCTTTGACAAGAACGTTGAACGATTCCGGCACGCCAGCTTCGAAATTGTCCTCGCCTTTGACGATGCTTTCATAGACTTTCGTCCGGCCAGCAACGTCATCCGATTTCACCGTCAGCATCTCTTGCAGCGTGTAAGCCGCGCCATATGCTTCCAGAGCCCAGACCTCCATCTCACCGAAGCGCTGGCCACCGAACTGCGCCTTACCGCCCAGCGGCTGCTGGGTAACAAGCGAGTACGGCCCGGTCGAACGCGCGTGGATCTTGTCATCCACGAGGTGGTGCAGTTTCAGCAGGTATTTCACACCCACCGTCACCTTGCGCGAGAACTGTTCACCGGTGCGACCGTCAAACAGAACCGACTGGCCCGAGGTGTCGAAACCGGCGCGGGTCAGCGCGTCGTTCACGTCAGCCTCTTTCGCACCGTCGAAGACCGGCGTTGCAATCGGCACACCACGGGTGACATTGCCTGCGGCATCCACCAGCTCATCTTCGTCCATGCCCACAATGCCTTCTTCATAGACATCGTCGCCATAGGCGATGCGCATGGCTTCGCGCACCGGGGTCAGGTCGCCGGACCGGCGGTATTCACCCAGGGCTTCATCCACGTTCAGACCCAGACCGCGTGCGGCCCAACCCATGTGGGTTTCAAGGATCTGACCAACGTTCATCCGCGACGGCACGCCAAGCGGGTTCAGACAGAAGTCAACCGGGGTCCCGTCTGCGAGGAACGGCATGTCTTCCATCGGCACAACCTTGGAAATAACACCTTTGTTCCCGTGACGACCGGCCATCTTGTCACCCGGCTGAAGCTTACGCTTCACGGCGATGAAGACTTTGACCATCTTCATCACACCCGGCGGCAGATCGTCGCCACGACGCACTTTCTCGACCTTGTCTTCAAAACGGTGCTCAAGCGCACGTTTCTGGGTCTCGAACTGTTCGTTCAGGGCTTCCACGATCTTGGCGTCATCCTCGTCCTCAAGGGCGAGCTGCCACCACTGACCGCGCGACAGGGTTTCAAGCAGTTCTTCGGTGATGGTCGAACCGGCTTTCACACCTTTCGGACCTTTCACAGCCACTTTGCCGAGGATCATGCCCTTGAGGCGCGCATAGATGTTGCGCTCAAGGATGTTCAGCTCGTCATCGCGGTCGCGGGCAAGGCTTTCGACCTCTTCACGCTCGATCTGCAGGGCACGTTCGTCTTTTTCCACACCATGACGGTTGAAGACACGCACTTCCACAACGGTGCCGAAGTCACCCGGTTTCACACGCAGCGAGGTGTCGCGCACGTCCGAGGCTTTTTCGCCGAAGATGGCGCGCAGGAGTTTCTCCTCCGGCGTCATCGGGCTTTCGCCTTTGGGGGTGATCTTACCAACCAGAATGTCGCCCGGCTCCACATCCGCACCGATGTAAACGATGCCGGCCTCGTCGAGGTTGCGCAGCGCTTCTTCACCGACATTCGGAATGTCGCGGGTGATTTCTTCCGGCCCAAGCTTGGTGTCACGGGCAGCGACTTCGAACTCTTCGATATGGACCGAAGTGAACACGTCGTCACGCGCGATGCGCTCAGAAATCAGGATCGAGTCTTCGTAGTTGTAGCCGTTCCAGGGCATGAACGCGACAACCACGTTTTTACCCAGAGCCAGTTCGCCCATATCGGTCGACGGGCCGTCAGCGATCACTTCGCCTTTCGACACTTTGTCGCCCACCTTCACCAGCGGACGCTGGTTGATACAGGTGTTCTGGTTCGAGCGCTGGAACTTGCGCAGACGATAGATGTCCACACCAGCGTCGCCCAGGGCCAGGTCTTCGGTGGCGCGCACAACGATCCGGGTGGCATCCACCTGGTCGATCACGCCGCCGCGTTTGGCCTGAATGGCCGCGCCTGAGTCGATCGCAACCTTGCCTTCGATACCGGTGCCCACAAACGGAGCTTCGGCCCGCAGGAGCGGCACGGCCTGACGTTGCATGTTCGAGCCCATCAGAGCACGGTTGGCGTCGTCGTTTTCAAGGAACGGGATGAGCGAGGCCGCCACTGATACCAGCTGTTTTGGCGACACGTCGATCAGGTCAACGCTTTCGCGCTGCGCCATGGTGTATTCGCCCGATTTCCGGGTGTTCACCAGATCGTTCTCGAAACGACCATCCGCATCCAGATGCGCGTTGGCCTGAGCCACGGTATGACGCATCTCTTCGGTGGCAGACATGTAGTTCACCTCATCGGTGACCTTGCCGTCCACAACCTTACGATACGGGGTTTCGATGAAACCGTATTTGTTCACGCGGGCAAAGGTGGCCAGCGAGTTGATCAGACCGATGTTCGGCCCTTCCGGCGTTTCAATCGGACACATGCGGCCATAGTGGGTTGCGTGAACGTCACGCACCTCAAAACCTGCACGTTCGCGGGTCAGACCGCCCGGCCCAAGCGCCGAGAGACGGCGTTTATGGGTGACTTCCGACAGCGGGTTGGTCTGGTCCATGAATTGCGACAGCTGCGAGGAGCCGAAGAATTCGCGCACCGCAGCAGCCGCCGGTTTCGCGTTGATCAGGTCCTGCGGCATCACGGTGTCGATCTCGACCGAGGACATGCGTTCCTTGATCGCACGTTCCATGCGCAGGAGACCCACGCGATACTGGTTTTCCATCAGCTCACCGACCGAGCGCACACGACGGTTGCCCAGGTGGTCGATATCGTCGATGTCACCCTTGCCGTCACGCAGCTCCACCAGCGCCTTGATGCAGGCGATGATGTCTTCGCGGCGGAGCGTGCGCTGGGTGTCTTCGGCATCCAGGTCAAGACGCATGTTCATCTTCACGCGACCAACGGCCGACAGGTCGTAGCGCTCTGAATCGAAGAACAGCGTGTCGAAGAGGGCAGACGCGGCTTCCACCGTGGGCGGCTCACCCGGGCGCATGACGCGATAGATATCCATAAGCGCGGTTTCGCGACCCATGTTCTTGTCCGCGGCCATGGTGTTGCGGATGTAGGGACCGACGTTGATATTATCGATATCCAGCACCGGGATCTCGGTGAAACCGGCATCCAGCAGCTCTTTCAGCGAGCCACCGATCAGTTCGCCATCCTTGTCATATTCCAGCGTCAGCTCGTCACCGGCTTCCACATAGATCGCGCCGGTTTCTTCGTTGATGATGTCACGGGCGACATAGCGGCCAACGATGCTGTCAAACGGCACCAGAAGGTTGGTGACTTCGCCCGATTCCATCAGTTTCTTGACGGCACGCGGGGTGATCTTTTTACCAGCTTCGGCAATGACTTCGCCAGAGGCAGCATCGACCAGATCCTGGGTCGGACGGGTGCCGGCCACACGCTCGGGGAAGAACTTGGTAACCCACCCCTTGTTCTTGTCGAGCTTGTAGTTGACGGTGTCGTAATAGGCGTCACAGATACCTTCCTGGTCCAGACCCAGCGCATAAAGCAGGGTGGTCACAGGCAGTTTGCGGCGACGGTCGATACGGGCAAAGACGATGTCCTTGGCGTCGAATTCGAAATCGAGCCAGGAGCCGCGATAGGGAATGATGCGGCAGGCAAAAAGAAGTTTGCCCGAGGAGTGGGTCTTGCCTTTGTCATGGTCAAAGAACACGCCCGGCGAACGGTGCATCTGAGACACGATCACACGCTCGGTGCCGTTCACGACAAAGGTGCCGTTCGGCGTCATCAGGGGCATATCGCCCATGAACACGTCTTGTTCCTTGATGTCTTTAACCGACTTCGCACCTGTATCTTCGTCGATATCAAATACGATCAGACGCAGGGTCACCTTCAGCGGCGCCGAATAGGTCAGGTCACGCTGCTGGCATTCTTCCACGTCGAATTTCGGCGTTTCCAGTTCGTATTTCACGAACTCGAGAATGGCGGTTTCGTTGAAATCCTTGATCGGGAAAACCGACTGGAACACGGCGTTGATGCCTTCGCCGTCCATCGGCTGGGGCTGATCGCCGGATTTGAGGAAAAGATCGTAGGATGCTTTCTGAACCTCGATCAGGTTCGGCATCTCCAATACTTCACGGATTTTACCGTAGTATTTACGCAAGCGTTTTTGGCCAAGATAGGTCTGCGCCATCCGGTAACTACCTTTCATGTTCTCAACTGATGCGCCGACCGTCGGGTCCCCGGTGACGCCTCGTCCGAGATTGGGGGGTGGACCAATTCATGGAAACCGTCCCAAAGGTTTCCTCCCGTCCGAACCTTTCCCAGGAGAGGGGCCTGCATCGCGGACGATCAGGCCGTTTTCACGAGGCCCCGAAGGCCCCTCTCCAAGACAGGTTCGGCTGGACCCGGATCTCTCCGGGCCCAGCCAGTATTTGCAAGGGCATATGCGCCCTTAAAAGCGTAAAGCTTAGGCCAGTTCGACTTCGGCGCCAGCTGCTTCCAGCTTGCCTTTGATGTCTTCTGCTTCGGCTTTGTCCACGCCTTCTTTGATCTTGCCGCCAGCTTCGACCAGCTCTTTGGCTTCTTTCAGGCCAAGACCGGTGATGCCGCGAACTTCTTTGATCACGTTGATTTTCGAAGCGCCGGCGTTCTTCAGAACGACGTCGAATTCGGTTTTTTCTTCCTCAGCGGCGCCACCAGCGTCGCCAGCAGCGGCCATAACAACAGCGCCACCAGCAGCCGGCTCGATGCCGTACTCGTCTTTGAGGATGGTTTTCAGTTCTTGTGCTTCCAGCAGGGTCAGACCAACGATGCTTTCGGCGAGTGCTTTCAGATCAGCCATTTTACTGTTTCCGTTCGATTTAGATGTGTTCCAACGTGTAAGGGGTATCCAGACACGGGGATTTCAGTTTGCTTATGCAGCTTTCTCTTCGATGGTCGAGAGAATGGATGCGATGTTCGAAGCAGGTGCGCCAATGGCCCCAGCGATGTTCGAAGCAGGTGCGCCAATGCAGCCCACGATCGAAGCGATAAGCTCTTCACGCGACGGCATAGCGGCAACGGCTTTCACACCAGCCAGATCCAGAGCGGTCTCGCCCATTGCACCACCAAGGATTTCCAACTTGTCGTTGGTCTTGGCGTATGCGTCCATCACCTTGGCAGCAGCCACAGGATCTTCGGAATAGGCAAGAACGGTCATGCCCGAAAGGAGGTCGGCGATCGAAGCGGCCGGCTTACCTTCCAGAGCGATTTTGGCGAGCCTGTTCTTGGCAACACGCACCGACCCGCCAGCTTCGCGCATTTGCGAACGCAGGTCTTGCATTTCAGCAACTGTCATACCCGTGTAGTGGGCAACCACTACAACGCCAGAGCTTTCAAAGATTTGGCCGAGTTCGTCGACCAGCTTCTCTTTTTGTGCTCTATCCACAGTTTCACTCCAAGTATGGGGGGCAAGCCCCCCGGCTCATATTTCACCAGATTTTCATGAGAAAACCCGGCAATCGGGTCCTTTACGGGTCCTTCGCAAAATCGCCCCAGGGCTGAGCCAGCCAAGAGAATTCTTTTGTCCATTTCCCGTCTCAGGCAGGAATTATGATCCTTGCGCATCCCATGAGGGCCAACCTCGGCTGGCCCGCATCTGATCCGCCGGGGTCACCCACCGTCTCGGACGAAACACAAAACAGCGCACGACGAATCGCACGCTGGGTTGCAAGTGTGTCTCTAGAGGGTTCGGGCTGGTTTTCCAACCCCCATAATGCAATTCGCAAGACATATGCGGATTGGAAGCTTTCGCCGACCATAGCACATACAGAATCATTCACAAACCGCCCGTCACCCAGGCCGACCTGGCATTTGACTGGATCGCACACGCCCCACCATATCAACACTCAACTAAAGCAGTTCAGTTTCAGAGCGCGTCGCGTTTATTCCATTCACGCGACCCACTTGAGTTCTTGATTTTGCATGTCCGCGGAACGCAAAACCAGTGCCCCGTTTTGCGCGATACGCCCCAACCTGACATCAGGGAAAATCGAAAGGCCGCAAGAGATATCAATGTCGTGGGCGTTTCGGAATAAATTATGTGTCGCGGCTTATCCCGAAACGCTTTATTGACAGGACTGCCCCACCGTTTACCATTATTTTCACATAATAGTGTTCACACAGGCCTCCAAGAGAACACATCAAAACAGGCAGATCCGATGATTTCTTTCGACACCGCAGTACAGGCCGCAGACACAGACACCATTGCGTCCCTGAACATCTCAGCCTTCTCACAAACAGACGTGCTGAACCTGATCCTTCAACGGTCCGCAATCATCATGGACCACCCACAGCGACATCAACTTATCAGGAAATGGTCAAACGGGAATGACGCCCCTCTTCTTGAAGTCATCGAGGAAATGGGAGCCAAAACGCTTATTCGACGTGCGATCGCCTTCATTCATCTCGAATATCAAGAACTCAAGCCGGTGCTTGAGAGCTCCCCTCCAAAAGCCGTGACGGATATCGGGTGTGGCTATGCAATCTTTGACCTGTTTCTCGCGCGGGACTTCAAATGCAAACTGACCCTGATTGATCTGGAAAGCTCGGAAGATCGTCATTTCGGCTTTAAGGAAAGAGGCTCTGCCTACTCGAACCTTGATGTCGCCAAAAAGTTCCTGACCGACAATGGCGTTGCCAAAAGCAAGATTACGACGATTAACCCACTCAAAAGCTCCGTGGAAAAGGTGAAAAATCAGGATATGGCCGTAAGCTTCATTTCCTGCGGGTTCCACTACCCCTGGAGCACCTATGCCGCCTTCTTCCGTGACTCCGTGAAGCCAGGCGGGCAGATCATCCTGGACGTCCGCAAACGGACATATGAACGCACGATGGCCGAGCTTCAGGCCTATGGGGACGTACAGGCGTTGGATGAGGAATTCACCCCGAAATCCGCCCGGGTGCTGGTCACGAAAAAGTCCTGACCTGTCTGGGGGGGGGGGGACAAAAAAGGGCGCCCGGAAGGACGCCCTTAATCATAACTTCGCGTGGCTCAGAGAGCGTCGCGGACACGCGGCCCACTCCAACTTCTTGTCCAACTTCTTGATTTTGCATATCCAAGCCGCGCAAATCCGGTGCCCGGTTTTGCGCGACATGTTTTAGTTGCCGGTTGCGTTATCAATGTCGAGCGTAACGCTCGGGCCCATGGTCGAGGTCAGAACAACCTTTTTCATGTAGGCGCCTTTGGCACCCGACGGCTTGGCTTTTTGAACAGCACCCACAAAGGCGCGCACGTTTTCAACCAGCTTGGCTTCGTCGAAGGACACTTTGCCAACGCCTGCGTGCACAACACCGCCTTTTTCGGCTTTGAACTGCACTTCACCACCTTTGGCGGCTTCCACGGCGGCTTTCACATCCATGGTCACGGTGCCAACCTTGGGGTTCGGCATCAGGTTGCGCGGGCCGAGGATCTTACCCAGGCGACCAACAACCGGCATCATGTCCGGGGTTGCAATGCAGCGATCGAAATCGATGTTGCCGCCCTGGATCGACTCCATGAGGTCTTCGGCGCCAACGATGTCTGCCCCAGCGGCCTGAGCTTCTTCAGCTTTCGGGCCACGGGCGAAGACAGCAACGCGCATGGTTTTGCCGGTGCCGTTCGGCAGGCCAACCACACCGCGCACCATCTGGTCTGCGTGACGGGTGTCAACGCCCAGGTTCAGGGCGATTTCCACGGTTTCGTCAAACTTGGCCGAAGCATTGCCCTTCACCAGAGCAACAGCATCTTCCACGGTCAGGTTTTCTTTGCCGGCGAATGCTTCGCGAGCGGCTTTGGTGCGTTTACCCAGTTTCGCCATCTTACTTCACCTCGATGCCCATGGAGCGGGCAGAGCCCAGGATGATCTGCATTGCGGCGTCGATGTCGTTCGCGTTCAGATCTTTCATTTTCGCTTCGGCGATTTCTTTCACCTGAGCGGCGGTCACCGAACCCACGGTCTCACGACCCGGGGTATTGGCACCGGATTTCAGCTTGGCAGCTTTTTTCAGGAAATAGGACGCGGGCGGCGTCTTGATGTCCATGGTGAAGGACTTGTCCTGATAATAGGTGATCACGGTCGGGCACGGGGCGCCAGCATCCAGTTCCTGGGTCTTCGCGTTGAAGGCCTTGCAGAATTCCATGATGTTGATGCCGCGCTGACCCAGCGCGGGGCCGACGGGCGGCGACGGGTTGGCTTGACCTGCAGGAACCTGCAGTTTCATGGTGCCAGCTACTTTTTTAGCCATTTGGCTTCTCCTTTAACAACAGCTCAGGGACGCGTCCCCTTGCCTTTCATTGCCGTGGTCCGGTGCCGGGCCGCGACCCTTTCCCTTCCACGCAAAAGAACACGCCCGGATGCGGGATCCGGGACGCGATGGGTGCCGATACACTGATCACGGACAGGACGCAAGTGATTTTGGGAAAAACCGGGTGGGAATTGAAGCCAGGCAATGCACAGCCTGCCCTACCGCCCCCCCAAATGAAAAAGGCAGGTGTCGCCACCTGCCTCGTAACTCTTGTTCGTCTGCCAAACACAAACCTGGTGCAAACCTGATGCCAACCAGACGCCCCTGACTGATCAGGCCTGTTTCGACACCTGAGTGTATTCCAGTTCCACCGGGGTGGCGCGGCCAAAGATCGAAACGGAAACCTTGAGGCGCTGCCCGTCCTCGTCCACCTCTTCGACAGTGCCATCAAAGCCTTCAAACGGACCGTCGGTCACATTGACCTTCTCACCCACTTCAAAGCTGATCAGCAGTTTCGGCGCCTCGGCATTGCCTTCCTCGGCACGTCCCAGAATACCTTGCACCTCTGCATCGCGCATCGGCATCGGGCGGCCCTGCGGACCAAGGAAGCCGGTGACGCGGTTGATCGAGTTGATCAGGTGATAGCCCTCATCCGACATTTCCATGTGAACCAGAACATACCCCGGCATGAAGCGGCGTTCCGAGGTCACTTTCTTGCCGCGACGCACTTCGATCACTTCTTCGGTCGGCACCAGCACTTCGTCGATCTGGTCCTCAAGACCCTTCTCGATCACTTCCGAACGAATCTGTTCGGCGATCTTCTTTTCGAAGTTCGACAGCACACTTACCGAATACCAGCGTTTCGCCATTTCAGCCTCGTCTCAATATCATCACGTTGGGGCGGAAACCGCCCATATCCTCCCGTCACCGCCTTCACCTGCGGGGTCAGACGACCGGGAATAAAAAAGCGGCGTGCAACTTGATTCGCCGCACGCCCCTATCTGTTATAGCGCCCGGACTACCCGTGAAATCAAGGGAATTCAAGAGGGCACCCGAAGTTTCGCAGAACCAAAGGTCCGGCGAAACGATCAGCTAAACATGCCCAGAACAGCGGTCAGTGCGCTGCGGATCCCCAGATCCACCACCGAAAAGAACAGGGCCGTCAGCGAGGCCAGCACAAAGACCATAGCCGTGGTCAGCAGCACCTCACGGCGGCTCGGCCAGACAACCTTGGAAACCTCAGCGCGCACTTGCTGGATGAATTGAAGCGGATTGGTCATGTTTTCTCTCAGACTTAAAGGGTCAGGCGGTGAAATACGCAAAGCGTGCGGGATTTTCAAGCCCACCCGTGCACAGAGCACGCAATTGCCTGCATCATAGCACGCGGCAGGTTGAAAATATCACCGATGAAGGGAAATGGCAGGGGCAGCAGGGTTCGAACCCGCGACCTACGGTTTTGGAGACCGTCGCTCTACCAACTGAGCTATACCCCTAAGGCCGGGTGTTGGATTACGACAAGTCGAACGGGGGCGCAAGGGGGTGCGTGGTGAAAATCGCAACAACTGAACCCGGACCAGTTCACTTACCGACCAATTAACGGAGAGCACTACAATTGAACACCACATGAACACATGAACACATGAACACATGAACACATGAAGCTTATGTCTGTCTCCAATGTAGGAGAAAAGACATGCAATACGAATTTAAAGGTAAGTCGCTGCACAGTGCAATTTCCAAGGCCGTTCGCAAGACATCCCTCCAGTGCAAGGGAACGGCCTCTGGTTCCGTAGAATCAGGATCAGCGGGTAACTATAAGATCTTGGAAATGGACTTGGAAATTGAGAAGGGGCAAACGTACACCGTCTCTTGGACAACAGCCGCAACAAGTTCTGATAATGACTATGGGATTAAAATTGCAGTTGCTCCAGACCTGCAAGGCCCATCAACCGCAGTTGCCTCAAATGGCGACGGCGATTGGCAATTTAGCCTCGGCGAATGGTATGGAAAGACAAAGGTCATCTTTGAAGTAACTTACGCCTATCCAATCCTAACTTTCTGGAACAAACCAAGCTTCGAGGTCACTGTTGCATAGGCCATCTTTCCGGTGGCCACCCGCCATCTGACATATAGCTAAAAATGAACACGCGATACTCCGGGAACTGCCCCATGCGCCACATTGCTGCCGTGAGCACCGGGTAAGACGTGGTCCAGTAAACCCCAAAAACCAGCGCTGCGGCGACAATATGCGCCGCATGCGCCCCTGTCCGCCACCACGCGAACCACAGATGCAGGACGACTTGCACATAACAGGCGGCAATCAAGACTGGTCCTGCCCATAACAGTTCCAGCAAAGGATGCATGTCGTAGAGATCGGTCCATACAAATTCATAGTGCGCGCGGAACGCCAGATGAAACGCCAGGAAACCAAGACCCGCCGCCCACAAAAAATCCTGAGAAAAACGCACCATCGCAAACAGGCCCTTTTTGAGACATTTCTATCCTCAAGAGAGTTAACATTGCGTTCCTGTGACCAAATAAGAAAAGGGCCGCTCAATGAGCGGCCCTTCTATTCTTTCGTCGATCAGGCTCTCGGTGATTTGCTGCGCAATTCACCTGCCGCCAGGTCAAATTCCCGAGGGGAATTTAATCTTACTCAACGATTTTCGACACAACGCCGGAGCCGACGGTGCGGCCGCCTTCGCGGATGGCGAAGCGCAGTTTTTCTTCCATTGCGATCGGCGCGATCAGTTCAACGTTGAACTTCAGGTTGTCGCCCGGCATCACCATTTCGGTGCCTTCCGGCAGCTGAACGGTGCCGGTCACGTCGGTGGTGCGGAAGTAGAATTGCGGACGGTAGTTCGCGAAGAACGGGGTGTGACGGCCGCCTTCTTCCTTGGTCAGGATGTAGACCTCAGCTTCGAACTTGGTGTGCGGGTTAACCGAACCCGGCTTACACAGAACCTGGCCACGCTCAACTTTCTCACGGTCGATACCGCGCAGCAGAACGCCAACGTTGTCACCAGCTTCACCGCGATCCAGCAGTTTGCGGAACATTTCAACACCGGTACAGGTGGTGGTCTGGGTGTCTTTCAGGCCAACGATTTCGATCGAGTCGCCAACGTTGATCACGCCACGTTCCACACGACCGGTCACAACGGTACCACGGCCCGAGATCGAGAACACGTCTTCGATCGGCAGCAGGAAGTCACCGTCAATCGGACGATCCGGGGTCGGGATGTAGTCGTCAACAGCGGCCATCAGTTCGCGGATCTTGTTCTCACCGATTTCCGGATCACGGCCTTCCATGGCGGCCAGCGCGGAACCCGCGATGATCGGCATGTCGTCGCCCGGGAAGTCGTATTCGTTCATCAGTTCACGAACTTCCATTTCAACCAGCTCAAGCAGCTCTTCGTCGTCAACCTGGTCAACTTTGTTCATGAAGACAACCAGAGCAGGCACACCAACCTGACGCGCCAGCAGGATGTGCTCGCGGGTCTGCGGCATCGGGCCGTCAGCTGCGTTCACAACCAGGATACCACCGTCCATCTGCGCGGCGCCGGTGATCATGTTCTTCACGTAGTCAGCGTGACCCGGGCAGTCAACGTGGGCGTAGTGACGCGCGTCGGTCTCATACTCAACGTGCGCGGTCGAGATGGTGATCCCGCGGGCTTTCTCTTCCGGCGCGCCGTCGATCTGGTCGTAGGCTTTGAAGTCACCAAAATACTTGGTGATCGCTGCGGTCAGTGTCGTCTTGCCGTGGTCAACGTGACCAATGGTGCCGATGTTTACGTGCGGTTTACCGCGTTCAAACTTTTCCTTAGCCATTACGCCTTGCCTTGTACTTGGAGGGACCGAAACAGCCCCTTAGGTTCATCATCGCGCGCTCGTTACTTGGTTGAGGCCGGAAAATCAAGCCTTCCCTGCATTCATCGGTGCTGAAAGCCGAAACTGTTGAGACAGGGTGTCAGCCAATCCGCCCTTTTCACGGGATCAGGGACAAAAAGGGGGCATTCCCGCAGGCTTACTTATGCTTGAACTCCTGTTGCCGACCGGTTGCTTCGTCGATGTCCCGCTCCGGGGTCTCTGCCCCTTCATCCGCATCACCATCCGTTTCGTCATCCGTTTCATTCAAGGGCTCATAATCCGTGCCCTCCTCGCGGCAGATCGCCTGCAAACCGCGCCATTCCACCGGCGTCAGGGAGGGGGTGTATTGTGTATCCGCCGCAACCGCAGCCCCCGCCGCCAGGATCCGTTTTTCGAGCTGCGGGTGGGAACTCAGATGCGCGATCAACCCTTCGGCGTCCCCATATTCTTCCTTCAACCGCTCGAAAAAGCTGCCCAGCGCCGCGGGGGAAATCCCTTCGCGCGTCAACACTTGATGGGCGTATTCATCCGCCGCGGTTTCCGCAGCCTGGCTATAGCTGGCATTGATCAGCTGGTTGGCCATAAACAGCACAACCGTTCCGCCCGCAAAATCACCAAAGAGCAACCCCAGCACCCCGATCGACCCGGCCGACCGCAACGCATCGCGGGTTGGGTCCCGGTTCACCACATGACCGATTTCATGGGCCAGAACCGCCGTCACCTCATCCGGATTGCGCGCCTCGTCAATCAGGCCACGGAACAGAATCACATGCCCCCCCGGCAGGGCAAATGCATTGACCAGATCGTGGTCGAACACATGGATATCCACCGGGTATGGCAAGGCCTCTTCCGGCAGCAGACGATCCCGCAGACCGGCCAGCGCGGCCTGACCTTCGGGGCCCTGACAGGTGCGCACCTCAAGATCCGCCTCCCCCAGCACCTCGCGGATCTGCGCCAGCGTGCTGTCGCCCAGCGCCTTTTCGCCATCAGGCGGCAGGATTTCGGCCAGTTGCGCCGCCATCAGCGGCACCAGCACAAAGATGATCGCCGCAACCGAGGCCACCGCGCCCGAGGCCCGAAGTGCAAGCCTGCCGAGGGGAAGTTTTGTCGCGCGCCTGCCCAGCGCGGGCGCAGAGCGGCGCACATGGTCGACAAGCTCTGCATCGCGCAGGAACAGACGCGAGACCATGTCCCCTTTGCAAAACAGAACAAGCCCGTCCCGATCCGCCTGATCCCGCAGGGCGCGCAACTCGGCCCAGGGCCAGAACAGGGGCGCGCCTTCCGGCAGGTGCAGTTCAAGCCCGGTCGGAGCCCGCCGCACCCCCACGCGCGTCAGGACCGCACGATGACCGTGGGCAAAATCGGCAAAGCCATCAAAGTCGATAGGGGTCTCACTCATATCGCAGCCCCCACATCAAGCGCATCGGCAAAGCCTTCGGCTTCGGCAAATTCATCACGGTCCCGCTGGCGGATCTGGCGCAGCTGGCCGGGGTCAATCAACTCGGTCACTTCGGCGAAGTGACGCGCGAGAGGCAGGGCAAAGATGGCCTGCGAGGCGGCACCCGTCACCAGGAAAATCGTGAAATAGGCCCCAATCAGCAGCGGTGCGGAGACGGCCCCCATCCCGCCCAAATTCTCCAACTGTTCCAACTGCTCCGGGTCCATCAGGTCGGCCCCGCCAAGAAACAGGAAGGCCAGTGTGGCCAGGATAACCATCAGCCCGGTCAGCACGAGGTTCAGGATGACCCCGCCCAGAAGATAGATCCCAAGAACGCGTCCCGCGCGCGGTCGGGCGCGAAAACCCAGGGTGCCCAGTTTCTTGGCCTCGATCAGCCGCCGGAAACTGTCAGCTTTCCAGAAGGCCCAGCCATAAATTGCCCATGGGCTGGTCAGGGCCAGCAGGGCAAACCACCAGGGATTGTCAACCGCTGCGGCCACACCGATCGCCACCACGCTGAGGATCACCGGGTAATAGACATGTTTCATCGCCCCGTAGAGCAGGAAACGCCCGCCCCCCTGCTCAAGGCGCTGATCCCCGAAGAAGCTGTGATGGGTGAGGTATTTTTCCAACCATAAGCGGGTAAGTGGGAAACTCAGCCCCAGGGTCACGATGCTCAGCCCCCAATGCACCATGGCGCGCCAGGAATAGCCCCAGGCGCCTTCGTCCATCCCGAACCGGATGCCGCGCCAGCGGGTGCGCGCCAGCACATAGCGGCGCGCGCGATAGGCGGCAAAGAAGTAAAGCGGCACAAGCCCGACAAAGCTGAGCACATAGGCTGCCTCGTTGCCCTGAAACAGCGCAAAACTGAAATACATCAGGAGCAGGTTCACGATGCCGATGTAAAACGCCATGATCACCACCGCGACCAAAAAACCCATCAGCTTTTCAATCGGGTCGCCCACATATTCCAGCGGCACCCCGCCGGGGCGGATTGCGCTCCAAAAATAGCGCCGGATCCGGGTGCGCGCCCAGAAGCGATAGATACCCAGCGTCAACACGGTCAGAAAGCCGGTTTTCAGGGCCAGGAAAAACAGGGGCATACCGCGCCCCGCGTAAGATACTGGTAAGATACGGGGCGCCATGTGTCACTCGAACTTGTTGTTGCGGGGGAAACCGTGTGGCGGGGCTTTGCCCACCCCTGCCCGTTTGCCAAGCCAGGGCGATAGGTCGGTTTCGGTGCGGGTGCGTTCCCCTGCAGCGGGCCAGGACAGACCCTCTTCAAGGGAAAAGCTCTTGATGTCGGACAGGCCGCCATCCAGCTCAAACACCCCCTGTTTGCCACGGGCGGAATTGTATTTCTGCAGGCGGACCCCCTTGCCACGGGTCATTTCGTTCAGCTCATCCAGAGGGAAGACCAGAAGCTTGCGGTTTTCCGACACCACCGCAACGTGGTCCCCGGTCACCGGCACACAGACCTGCGCATGCCCATCCCCCACATTCAGCACCTGTTTGCCGGTGCGGGTCTGGGCCAGAACGTCATCCTCATTGACCACAAACCCGTTGCCCTCATTCGAGGCCACAATCAGCTTGGCACCCGGGCGATGAATGAAGAGGTCAACAATCTCGGCCTCGTTGGGCAGATCCACCATCAGGCGCAGGGGTTCGCCCATGCCACGCCCACCGGGCAGGTTGGCCGCCGACAGGGTGAAGAACTTGCCATTGCTATCAAACACCAGCAGCCGGTCAGTGGTTTCCGCGTGGAAGGTGAAACGCGGCCCGTCGCCATCTTTGAACTTGAGGTCACGTTTCAGGTCGATATGGCCCGACATGGCGCGGATCCACCCCATCTTGGAGCAGACCACGGTGATCGGTTCGCGTTCGATCATCGCCTCAAGCGGCACGTCTTCAACCTCTGCCGCTTCGGCAAACCGGGTGCGCCGCGCGCCCCCTTCGTGATCCTTGCCAAAGGTCTTTTTCGCCAGTTTTAACTGCTCGGCAATCTTGTCCCATTGCAGATCTTCCGACGCGAGCAGATCCTCAAGCCCGGCGCGCTCTTCCATCAGCTTGTCGCGTTCCTTGACCAGCTCAACCTCTTCCAGACGGCGCAAGCTGCGCAGGCGCATATTCAGGATGGCTTCGGCCTGCACCTCGGTCAGTTCGCCGTCGCCGGGTGCGGGCGGGACGTAATCCGCCTCGGACATGGCACGCGGGAACGTGCCCCCCCAGACCTCTCGCATCAGGGCGGCCTTCGGGTCGTCGTCATAGCGGATGATATCAATCACGCGGTCGAGGTTGAGAAAGGCAATGATGAAGCCCTCAAGCACCTCAAGACGGTGGTCGATCTTGGCCATCCGGTGGCGCGACCGCCGCCCCAACACGTCACGCCGGTGATCGAGAAAGGCGCGCAGCACCTCTTTCATCGAGCAGACCTTGGGCGTGACCCCGTCAATCAGCACGTTCATGTTCAGCGAAAAACGGGTTTCCAGATCCGAATTGCGGAACATCATGTTCATCAGCAGCTCGGGATCCACGTTTTTGGATTTGGGTTCCAGAACGATTCGGATGTCATCTGCGGATTCGTCACGGATATCCGCCAGAATCGGCACTTTCTTGGTCTGGATCACCTCAGCGATCTTTTCGATCAGCTTGGATTTCTGCACCTGATAGGGGATCTCGGTGACAATGACCTGCCATTGACCGCGGCCCAGATCCTCGATCTCCCACTTGCAGCGCAGCCGGAACGACCCGCGCCCGGTGCGATAGGCGTTTGCGATGTTTTCGCGCGGCTCGACAATCACGCCGCCAGTGGGGAAATCCGGGCCCGGAACGTAGTTCAAAAGCGTATCATCGCGCACATCCGGCACCTTGATCATGTGCAGGCAGGCGTCGATCAGCTCTGAAATATTATGCGGCGGGATATTGGTGGCCATGCCCACGGCGATGCCTGCCGCCCCATTGGCCAGCAGGTTCGGAAACTCTGCCGGCAGCACCACCGGCTCGGTCAGGCGCCCATCGTAATTGTCCCGAAAATCAACCGCGTTTTCATCAAGCCCCTGCAACATTGCCTCGGCGATGAAGGTCATCCGCGCCTCGGTGTAACGACTGGCTGCCGGGTTGTCGCCGTCGATATTGCCAAAGTTGCCCTGCCCGTCGACCAGCGGATATCGCACGGCAAAATCCTGTGCCAGACGCGCCATCGCATCATAGATCGCCGCATCGCCATGCGGGTGGAAATCCCCCATGGTGTCGCCTGAAATCTTGGCCGATTTCAGGAACTTGCCCGTAGAGGACAGCTTCAGACGTGACATCGCGTAAAGGATGCGACGATGCACTGGTTTCAGCCCGTCACGTGCATCCGGCAGCGCGCGGTGCATGATCGTCGACAGCGCGTAAGTAAGGTAACGTTCACCAATGGCCCGGCGCAGTGGCTCGGAAATCGACTGGCTCTTCTCGTTGTGATTTTCGGTCAAATCTGTCATACTGATTGTGTATCGAGTGCTGAGGTAAGGGTAAAGCTGCTTAAGGGGAATGACGTCATACTTTCCCCGTAACCTTTTTTAAAGCGCATTGTAGTAATTCACCCAAATTATTGGGGGGCATGTAATGGGTATTTTCAAACTGACTTTCTTGACCGTTGGCACCTTGGGGCTGGCCATGGCGCATTTTGGACGCGACGAAGGCTTGCCAGCCGATCGTCTGGGCCTTGAACCAAAAATCGAAGCGGCCACAATCGAGCCGGTTTCGGCATCTCTCAAGACAGCGGCCTTTATTGCCCCGACAGCAAATGCAGCCGACCCGGTCCCTGCTGCCGTGGTGGCAAAGGTCAAGCCAAAAACAAAAATCACCCCTCCGAATCCCGATAGCGAAGTCGGCCGTGCGATGGCCGCCGCGCGTGAGATGGCAAAAACGGCTGAGGCTGAAATCGTCAAAGTGGCCGCTGCGGCGCAGATTTCCGGCACATCTGTCCCGAAATTCGTGACCGCCAGCGCCGTGAACCTGCGTGCCGGCCCCTCTACCCGCCACGGCAAACTGGGGCGTGTGACACGCGGCATGGAAGTTCTGGACATGGGCACCGCGGCCCCGGGCTGGACCCAGATCATGGTCATCGAGACCGGCCAGCGCGGTTTTATGGCGGCAAAATTCCTGTCAGCCAACCGCTAAAGCACAAACACGGCCTGCCCCCAAAGATATCAACGTGCTAAAGCGTTTCGAGATTAACTTGAAACACAAGTTGATTTCGAAACGCCCGCAACATCAGTAGGTTTCGAGCGTTTTGCCTCAGTATTGTGTCTCAATAATAAATCGAAACGCTTTAAGTGTTCTGCGATGTTTCAAGTTACTCCAATTTCGCAAGAACGGGAGGGAACGCGCGCCGCTTCCCTTCCGATAATTTTTTTGATTTCCTGTTGACGCGCCCCCCCGTCCTTGCCAACTCTCCCTCATGACACAGAAATCCCTGCTTATCACCGGATGCTCGTCGGGCATCGGATATGACGCGGCGCATTCCCTTGCCAAACGCGGCTGGCGCGTCTTTGCCACCTGCCGACAACAAAAGGATGTCGAGCGCCTGACCGAAGAGGGGCTTGAGAGCCTGCAGCTCGACTATTCCAGCACCGCGTCAATCGAGGCGGCAATGGACGCCGTATTGGCCCGGACGAATGGCCGCCTTGATGCGCTTTTCAACAACGGGGCTTATGCCATTCCCGGCGCTGTTGAGGACGTGCCGACCGACGCCCTGCGCGAAATCTATGAGGTCAATGTTTTTGGATACCATCACCTGACCCGTCTGGCGCTTCCCGTGATGCGCGCGCAAGGCCACGGGCGCGTGGTCAACAACTCCTCCGTGCTGGGCCTGACCGCCCTGCCCTGGCGCGGCGCTTACAGCTCAACCAAGTTCGCCCTGGAAGGGCTGACCGACACGTTGCGGCTGGAAATGCGCGGCACCGGGATCCATATCGCACTGATAGAACCCGGCCCGATCACAACCCGTATCCGCGAAAATTCCCGAGCCCCGTTTGAGCGCTGGATCGACTGGGAAAACAGCGCCCGCGCGGGCCTTTATCGCAAATTGCGCACCCGGCTTTATGATGACAGCGGCACGCCTGACCGGTTCGAACTGCCCCCTTCTGCCGTTACCGAAAAACTGATCCATGCACTGGAACACCCCCGTCCCCGCCCACGTTATTACGTGACCCGCGCCACCCATATCGCCGGGACGGCCCGGCGGTTGATGTCGACGCGGATGCTTGATCGGGTCACCCCAAACGGCTGAACAGAAAGGGGCGCTGCCCCTCGCCGCCTGCGCGGCTCACCCCGGGATATTTGCCGCAAGAGGAAAAGAGCATCTGCATCTTCCTCTTGCCTGAAATATCCTGGGGTGAATTGCCCCCACAAGGGGCAAGAGGGGCAAAGCCCCTGGCGGGACACGACAAACGCCCCCTCGCTTTTTACTCAGGTGCGCGCTATCCAATTGCCAGTCAACAGGAGTTCCAAATGTTTGAAGATCCGCTTTTTGTCCTTGTCGTCATTGCTGTGGCCGCTGTGCTGATCATCCTGCTGATGGGTATTGGCACATTCGGCGCGGGCGGGAAGGTGGCGCAAAAGCATTCCAACCGCTTCATGCGGTACCGGATCTACGCACAGGCCGTGGCCATTGCGCTTATTCTTCTGTTTATCTGGATGAGAGGAGGCAACTGATGGTCGTTCTGAACAAGATATACACACGCACGGGTGACAAGGGTGAAACCGCGTTGGGGGATGGCACGCGGCGGGCCAAACATGATCCGCGCATAAGTGCTTATGGCACCGTGGATGAGACCAACGCAGCGATTGGTCTGGCCCGACTGCATGCCAGAGACGACGTGGACGCCGCCCTTGCCCGCATCCAAAACGACCTGTTTGATCTTGGTGCCGATCTTTGCCGACCCGAGATGACCAAAGACGCCGAGGCCGAATATCCACCGCTGCGCATGGCGCAAGAGCAGGTGGACCGGTTGGAGGCCGAGATCGACGTGATGAACAAGGCACTCGATCCCTTGCGCAGCTTCATCCTGCCCGGGGGGTCCCCCCTCGCCGCCCATCTTCACATGGTCCGCACGGTCAGCCGCCGCGCCGAACGCCTTGCGACAGAGCTCGCCAGTGTCGAAGAGGTGAACCCGGTGGCGGTCAAATACCTCAACCGCCTGTCAGATTGGTGTTTTGTTGCGGCGCGTGTGGCGAATGACGGCGGCAAAGCGGATGTGCTGTGGGTGCCGGGGGCCAATCGGTGAAATTGAGAAAATGCAAACCAAACTTAGGTGTTTAGGGTTTGTTGACGTTCCCTTGAGCCATAGGATTGTCGCTGCGATGGATATGAAGGCCTTAAAGCTGGTGTCTGTTTTGCAGTAGCGCGTTGCTATACCCCTGTAATCCTTGATCTTCTGGAAGAAGTTTTCGACCAGATGCCGCCATTTGTACATTTCCTCATCGTAGCTTGCCGGGTGCTTTCTCTTCTTTCGTGGCGGGATCACGGGTGCGATATCGCGCTTGGACAGGGCATGGCGCAGCCAATCCGCATCGAAGGCACGGTCGGCCAACATGTGACCCGCGTCCAGCCCATTCAGCAAATCTGGCACACCGCGCAGGTCGTGAGCCTGGCCTGGCAACAAGCAGAAGTCGGCGAGGTTTCCAAGCGCGTCAGTCATGGCCAGTATTTTGGTGGAGATACCGCCGTGCGACTTGCCTATGGCCTGGCTCTGAGGCCCCCTTTTGCGCCCTGGCCCGCGCGGTGAACCTTGACGATGGTACCGTCGATCATCGCGTATTCGAAATCCGAACTGGCAGCCAAAGCCTTGAACATTCGATAAAAAGCGTCAGCCTTGACCCAGCGGCGAAACCGCTTGAACACCGAATTCCAATTGCCAAAATCACCCGGCGGGTCACGCCACTGCGCACCGGTTCGAACCACCCAAAGGACGGCCTCCACGAACAGACGCGGGTCGCGCCCGGTCTGGCCGGGGTCTGTCGATTTGCCAAGGCAATGCGGCTCAATGATCGCCCATTGGGCGTCGTTCAGAGTGAATGACTACCGGCTGACGCCGGTAGCATCATTTGGAGGAATGTAATTCCAGATACTGCATGATGATGTCGTCGGAGACATTGCCCGAAGTGGTGGAAAAGTACCCACGCGCCCAAAAGCGCCTGCCCCAGTAGCGTTTGCGCAGTTCGGGAAATTCCATCTGGATGCGGCGGGAGGAACGGCCCTTGATCCTCTGCATGACATCCGACAGCGACAGTTTCGGCGGGATCGACAGGAACATGTGGACATGGTCTCGCGCCAGCACACCGCGCACGATGTGAACGCCCATTTCATCGCACGTCTGGCGTATGATCTCTCGGATCCGCTCACGCATAGGACCCTGCAACACCTTGTAGCGGTATTTTGTGACCCACACGACGTGGAACCTGTGGTAAAATCGCGTGTGCGCGGATGATGAGGAGAGATCATCAAGAGAGTCGCTGAAGCGGACCGGCTGGAAGCCGGTGGTTTATCTCCAATAGGTGGAAAATAAAACGGGGCAAGGCTGCTCTCCTGTTGTGTGCAACCTTGAATCAGAACTCACACGATTTATGAATCCTGAACGTCAACAAAACCTAGTCCCAAAGTGTGATGGGTTGGGTTTGAATTGAATCGCTCCGGCTCTGACGTCCAGATTTTGCAGATGTATTCGAACGGCGTGAGGCCGTGCAGTGTCTTCAAGCGTCTTGCGTAGTTGTAAGCTGCGATGAAGTCGGTGATGTGCGCTTCGAGCTGAGAATGGGTGTCGTAATGGTCCCGCTTAACTGTCGCCTCCTTGATCGTTCGGTTCATGCGTTCGACCTGTCCGTTCGTCCAGGGATGGTTCCCCTTTGTCAGGCGTTGTTCAATTTCATTCTCACGGCAAACCCGGCTGAAGATGTGATCAAAAGCTGATGTGTCCTGCATGCGATTGGTGAACTGGATGCCATTGTCCGTCAGGATCGTGTGGATTTTGTAGGGCCCTGCTGCGATCAAATTGCGCAACATCTTGCCAGCGCGCTCATGAAGTTCGACATAGCAAACTTCGACATACGGTCGATGGCTGCGAATAGTCGGATTTTGCCTTCGCAGGTGCGCACTTCAGCAATGTCCATGTGGAAATACCCGGTTGGGTATCGCTTGAATTTCTTCTTGGGCTTGTCGCCCTTGACCGCCGGCAATCGGCTGATCCCATGCCTCTGTAGGCACCTGTGTAGCGATGACCGTGTCAGGTGTGGGATGGTCGGCTGCAGGGCGTAGAGACAGTCATCCAGCGGCAATAGCGTGTGCCGCCGGAATGCAACGATAACAGCTTCATCTTCCATGCTGAGAACCGTTGAGTGCACGTCCTTGGCCCCATCGCGGCATCATGAATATGATCGCGTTTGCGC
Organism: Aliiroseovarius crassostreae; assembly: GCF_001307765.1. GTDB lineage: Bacteria > Pseudomonadota > Alphaproteobacteria > Rhodobacterales > Rhodobacteraceae > Aliiroseovarius > Aliiroseovarius crassostreae. Next base: position 213,718 of record NZ_LKBA01000004.1, on the reverse strand, counting down.
CACTTGGCCACGGTCTTAACGTTGATGCCAAGCTCCCGGCTCAACGCCGCGTTCAAAGCTTTCGATCGCTGTATGAGAGCTCGGACGGCGTGCGTAGTCTTGCCGCTCCCGTGAAGAACTTGTCCCATAGAGTTTCCTTTTGATGGCCACAGATCCGTAGACCATCACACCTTGGGACTGAACACCTAGCCACTGCTCTCTCAATTTTTATATACGACGTCCAGACATGAAGCGGCTTCCCACATTGCTACCGCCTTTGTGGTGTACCGTTATCGCTTTTAAGCGTATGCGTCCGGTGTCCCTGCTCTGACGTGGGATAGAGTGTGTTGATGGTGTCCACCATCGATAGTGGACATTATGAGGCGGGTTATGGGGGCGAAGAAGGGCGGGAAGAAGCGGTTTTGGTCGGACGAAGAGAAGGTTTCGATCTGTGCTCAGGCGCGGGCGTCAGGGGGGCGGTTGCGCAAGTGGCGCGGCGTTACGCGATGAACGCCAATCTGATCCATAAGTGGCTGCGTGATCCTCTGTTTGCCCCGGATGATGCGGATGCCGAGGCGGAGGTTGCCGAGTTTCTGCCCGTTGAGATCGAAGGCGTTGCCTCATCCCCAATCGCGTCGCGATTGCCTTCGCCACCGACAGTTTCCGGTGCGCCACTTTCGGTTCAGCGCGTGGACATCACGCTGTCTGATGGTCGGCGGATATTGGTGGAAGGCAACACTGCGCTGTCGGCGGTGATGTCTCTGGTCGAAGGGCTGATGCCATGATCCCGGTGCCAAGCAATACACGGGTGTGGCTGGCCGCCGGGGTGATCTGCTGAAGATCATCTGGTGGGAGTTCGCGCCGGTCCACGGAACGTGGCAAACTGTCCAGTGGACAGTTTGAGGCAAGAACGGGCGGAGCCCCAAGGAGCCTGCCTGTTCAGCAAGCGGCTGGAACGCGGGCGGTTTGTCTGGCCTGCGGCGAAGGATGGTAAGGTCAGCCTGAGCCCGTCTCAGCTGTCGATGCTGCTGGAAGGGGGGGATTGGCGTATGCCGCAAAAGACCTGGAAGCCACTGACGGCAGGGTGATCAAGACCCCATAAAACATGGGCTTTGGCGCTGTTTTGCGTTCCATCGATCGGGGCATTCCGGTATAGATCGCCCATGTTGGATGCGATCAAATCCTTGCCTGACGACCCCGCTGAAGACTGCAATGATTGCGGCGGCCCCCTGCGTCAGGTGGGCGAGGACGTCACTGAGGAGCTGGAATATATCCCCGGTCGCTTTGTCGTGCGCCGGATCATCCGTCCTATCTGAGCGATGGGAGCTTGGAACTGGACAACAACATATGTGAACGCTCGATCCGTCCCATCGCCTTGGGTCGCAAAAACTACCTGTTCATGGGCTCCGTTGGCGGCGGCAAGGCCGCTGCCATCGCCTATACCCTCATCGAGACCGCCAAAATGAACGGCATTGATGCTGAGGCATGGCTCACATGGGGGCTGGAACGTCTGCCGGATCACAAAATCAATCGGATTGAGGGATTGATGCTGTGGCGATTTGCACTCCTCGCTGAAAGGGCGTGTTGATGAGCTTTCGCCAAACCCTGCTCCTGTGTGCATTGATAAAGAGCCGCCCAGCGGGTGAGTATTTCGGCGTTCTCTACCTTGATACACCTGAGTTCACAGCATTTGTGACGTACCGGCAGTCAAAGCTCATGTCGCGCATGAATGCTTTTGCTTGTGAGTTCTTGGGCATTGGCCGAGCCAACTTTCTGAACAGTCGGTTCGAAGCGGAAGATTTGCAGGCCCACCGATCAAGCAACGGTGAAACAGCCGGTCAGTTCACTGATACATACATCGCCTCTGTAAGCCGGGATTTTGCATACAGCGAAAACGTTGAGGACGCGGGCCTCATTCTTCCAGACTATTCTGTCTCAATCAAAGGTTTCTAATCCGGTGCGCTCCTTTACCGGACGGATACTTTTATGCAACATCTTGAATGAGAACTCTTTTGGTGGATTCTCGTATTGTTTCCTACGAATTCTGATCTCACTCTTTAGGGCGTAGACCTATAAACGTTGATGTGTTTCAAGATGTGGACTTAGGAGGGTTCCATATCTTTGACATTTCTGGCTCACCGAAGAACAGTACAATAAAATCAGGCCCTTGCTGCCCAGAAAGCCGCGCGGTGTTCCGCGTGTCGACGACCGGCGCGTGTTATCGGGCATCATTTTCTGCATTCAGCGAGGCTATCGCTGGTCCGATGTGCCGCCGGAATATGGCCCCGCCAAGACGCTCTACAACCGCTGGAAACGATGGTCTGAAGCCGGCGTTTTCGAGCATGTGTTCGAAACTTTGGCGCGGGAGACGGCAGATCTTTCCACGCTGATGATCGACTCCAGCCATGTCAAAACGCATCGCATCGCAGCCAATGGTGCCCCAAAAACACCGGCGAAGGACGGGATATCGGCAAGACAAAAGGCGGGTTGAATTCAAAGCTGCATCTGGTGTGCGATGGCAGTGGCAAGCCGGTCCATCTGCATCTGACCTCAGACATCGAGCCGATATTACCCATGCGAATCAATGCCTTGAGTCATATATCACCAAAGGCCGCACAGTCATTGCAGACCGAGGTTACGACGCAAACCATCTGCGCGATTGGCTCGTGCAACGCCATGCAACCGCCCGCATCCCACCGCGCAAGAACCGCAAAATGCAATTCGAATATGACGCAGACCTCTACAAAACCCGCAACATCGTCGAGCGCATGTTCAACCGACTGAAGGACTGGCGACAACTCAGCCTGCGAACATTTCGATGCCAACAAACCTTCTTGGCAGCAGCCCTCATCGCCGCAACAGTCATTTGGCTCTTATGAGTCTACGCCCTAGGGTCTTCGAAACATTCTCGTAGAGAATCCCCCCAAAAAACAAAAAACGCGGCGTCCTTGGAACAAGACGTGACGATTTTGCGCTGTTTTTGACAGCCACGACTCGTTAAACGTGTCGCGAGAGCATGACCGCCCTTCGGGGCATAACTGGGAGAGACACGCCAATGAAGGTGCTTGTACCTGTTAAGCGCGTGATCGACTATAATGTGAAAGTTCGTGTAAAAGCGGATGGGACCGGTGTCGATCTTGCCAACGTGAAAATGTCGATGAACCCCTTTGACGAGATTGCCGTCGAAGAGGCCATTCGCCTGAAAGAAGCCGGCAAGGCAGAAGAGATTGTGGTCGTTTCGATCGGCGTGAAGCAAGCTCAGGAAACCCTGCGCACGGCGCTGGCCATGGGGGCGGATCGCGCCATCCTGGTTGTGGCAGCCGAAGATGTGCATCAGGATATCGAGCCGCTGGCCGTTGCCAAGATCCTGGCCAAAGTTGTTGAAGAAGAGCAGCCTGGTCTGGTTCTCGCCGGCAAACAGGCCATCGACAATGACATGAACGCCACCGGCCAGATGCTGTCGGCGCTCCTGGGCTGGTCGCAAGGCACCTTTGCCTCCGAGCTGGACATCGACGGCGACAAGGCTGTTGTGACCCGCGAAGTGGACGGCGGTCTACAGACCATCAAGGTCAACATGCCGACCATCGTCACCGTGGACCTGCGCCTGAACGAGCCGCGCTATGCGTCGCTGCCGAACATCATGAAGGCAAAGAAAAAACCGCTGGACGAGAAAACCGCCGCCGATTACGGCGTTGACGTGTCGCCCCGTCTGGAAATCGTCAAGACCGAAGAACCTGCTGCCCGCGCCGCTGGCATCATTGTGGGTTCGGTCGACGAACTGGTTGAGAAACTCAAAGAAGCGGGGGCTGTATAATGGCTGTTCTTCTTCTCGCAGAAGTCAACAATGGCGAACTGGCGCTGGACGCCACCGCCAAGGCCGTCACCGCTGCCAAGGCACTGGGTGATGTGACCGTTCTGGCCGCTGGTGGCACCGCCGCCGCCGCCGGTGAAGCCGCCGCCAAGATCGATGGCGTGGCCAAGGTTCTGGTTGCCGAAGACGCATCGCTGGGTCACCGCCTGGCAGAATCGACCGCAGCCCTGATCGTGTCGCTGGCTGGCGATTACGACCACATCGTGGCCCCAGCCACCACCGACGCCAAGAACGTGATGCCCCGCGTGGCCGCTCTTCTGGACGTGATGGTGATCTCGGATGCCACCGAAGTGGTGGACGGCAACACGTTCGTGCGCCCGATCTATGCCGGCAACGCCATGCAGACCGTGAAATCGTCGGATGCGAAAAAGGTCATCACCTTCCGCACCTCGACCTTCGAAGCGGCAGGCGAAGGCGGTTCGGCGGCTGTCGAAACCGTGTCCGTCGCGGACAACCCCGGCCTGTCCGAATGGGTTGAAGACAAGGTTGCCGAAAGCGACCGCCCCGAGCTGACCTCGGCTGGCGTTGTCGTATCAGGTGGCCGTGGCGTTGGCTCGGAAGAGGATTTCAAACTGATCGAAACCCTAGCCGACAAGCTGAACGCAGCCGTTGGCGCCTCGCGGGCAGCCGTTGACTCGGGCTATGCCCCCAACGACCTGCAGGTCGGCCAGACCGGCAAGGTTGTCGCCCCCGAACTGTACATCGCCGTGGGCATTTCGGGCGCCATCCAGCACTTGGCTGGGATGAAGGACTCGAAGATCATCGTTGCTATCAACAAAGACGAAGAAGCACCGATCTTCCAGGTGGCTGACTTCGGTCTGGTGGCCGACCTCTTCGAAGCTGTTCCGGCCCTGACCGAAAAACTCGGCTGATCCAGCTTTCGAACCAAATAGAAAGGCCCGCCAAATGGCGGGCCTTTTTTGATGTGCAACTAAGCTCCGTCAGGGATGCGCGCGAATGCAACTGACCAGCGCATCGGCGGCAAGGTCATGGGCAACAGCCCCCAGCATGCACTGAGCAGCCGCCGCGTCCATTTCCGGGAAAATCAGATCCTCGCGCCCGATTGTGATATCCTGCGATGAAACTTTCACCTCGACAATGTCCTGCACAAAGGGGCGCACCTCGTTGATCATGTCCTCGTCCACCATTGCCGGATCCGGTCCAAGCACACCATGCGGGCAGGTTTCAGAAATGGCGCGTTCAGAAAGCCACAGCAGGATCAGCGGACTTTCAATGCGCGCCACCAGTGATTTCATTCGCCCGACCCATGCTTCCTTCAACTCCATTTCGACCATGGCAAATTTCTCTACAGAAATCTCCTGAAGGGTTTGCAGCATATGGCGCGTAAAATTGAACTCAGTAAAATCAACCTCACGATAAATCGCTTTCAGAAGGTTGGATGCGCGCAGGAAGCGATCATTACGGCGGGGATGGACAGCATAGAGCCGATTGGACAGGTTCACCGCACCAGGCACCTGAAGAACCGTCCTCTTTGCATGGTTGCAGGCATCCAGAATGGTCTGATCATGGGCAAACACATCGACCCCTGCATTCATGCATCCGAAATTGGCCACCGGCATTCCCAACAGGCCTTCCATGAGGTCCGGATAGGGATATTGCACAAATTTCCCATAAGTTTCACTTCCTCCGAGAGCCGCTACATACGCTCCATCCAGCGAACGCTGCGGTCCGCGAAACAAAATCTTCGACGCCCCATAACGGCATGGAAAATACTCAAGCGACGCTTCGCCAAGGCTTTGATAGGCCATTTCACCCACTCCATTTTTTCACCCAAGAAGAGATTCGCCCAAAGCTCTTGAAATTTTGCTAACCTGAGAATTCGATCTAAACTGGTAACCAGATATTAAACTATCTCGGAGAAACCGACGTCACGGACCAACCCTTATAAAATCAGCCTATCCAGACGATAATTATGTGGCGCGATGGCTGCGTATCGGACAGATTGGGTTCGGGCCGCTATCCTTGTTTTGAAAACAACCCCACGTGTCCCGACGCAAAACTTGCCCCCAGTACCGGAGCGGAGAGAGGCTTGCAGCAATGCCATCCTTCGTACGAAGGTCCCCCGCATCACTGATGAATCCTCCCAGACTGCAACCGCCCTTAAAGTGTTTCGACTTAATTATTGAGACACAATAATGAGGCGAAGCGCTCGAAACCTACTGATGTTGCCAGCGTTTCGAAATCAACTTGTGTCTCAAGTTAATCTCGAAACGCTTTAAGTGGGGATTGCGCACAGCCACACAACGACACATCAGGCCCCATCAACACCCAATGGGCGGGCCCTGCTGGTTACGCTGCTTTGGTGGGCTGCTGCCCCCCATTTTGGCTTTGAAAATGCTCCGCAATCCTGAATGTGGCAATAATCCCATCCAGGTTTTCGGATTCCATACGCAGTGACACGCCACTGGAACTTGCCTGTTCGAACATGGCCGCGTTCTGCTGCGTAACCTGATCAAGCTGCTCTGCTGCAACAGTGATTTCTTGAATGCTCACCGATTGATCCGCCGCTGATTTTGCAATTTCATCAATCCGCTCGACAATCTCGGAGACCGCTTCTGCAATAGACTGAAGCGCAGCACCGGTCCGGTCCACCATTGCCACACCACGGTCCACTTCTTCTTCACTGCGTTTTACCAGTTCGGAAATCTCTCCAGCCGCCCTGGAAGACCGGGCAGCCAGATCACGGACCTCAGACGCGACAACGGCAAATCCCCGACCAGCTTCACCTGCGCGGGCGGCTTCGACACCGGCATTCAATGCAAGAAGGTTGGTTTGGAACGTAATGTCGTCGATCAGCCTGATGGCCGCTCCTATCGCGCCGGACGAGGTTTGAATTTCGCGAATGGCAGAGACCGTCGACTGCACCAGCTCATTGCCGGAGCGGACTTTATCATTGGCTGACATCGCAGCGGCGTTCACCTCAGCTGCCAGACCAGCCGTGCCTGTGACCGACTGCGACAAAGTTTTGATGGCAGAGGTGGTTTCTTCAAGCGTCGCCGCAGTACGTTCCGTGCGAATGGCGAGGTCCTGGGTCGCACCGGCGATTTCCTGAGTAGAACCGCTGATCACCGATCCACTGTCCCGCACCCGCGCAAAGCTGGCTGAGAGGCGGGTAATGGACGAGTTTACCTGCGCTTGAATTTCTGCAAACACACCATCGTAATCACCAGTCATTTGATAGGTCAGGTCCCCCCCTGCCAATGCCGCAAGCGCATGGCTGATCTGGTTCAGACCTTTTTCTGTCACATCACACACCCGGTTCAGCCCGGTCCCAATCTCGGCAAAAGCGCCCTCCATCTGCGAGGGATCCAGCCGCCGGTCGAACTTCCCCCAGGCACAGGCGTTGACAACGGTCGCGATCTCCTCCGCGACCTGCATTTCACGTTGCAACTGCTCTTCACGCTTCTGCGCAATCCGGCATTCACGCTCTGCATCCTGACGGGCCAGTTCCGCTTCTCGCTCCTGCTCGCGGCGCTGCATCTCAATACGTGCTTCGCGTTCCTTTGCTTCACGGATGGCCATAGCGCGACGTTCGATGCTGTTGTGTCGAAACACATCCAACGTGGCCATGACCTCTCCAAACTCATTTGTCTGAACAGGGGGAAACTCAATTTCAAGATTTCCGTCGGCGAGTTCTCGGGCGGTTATGACCAACTGACCGAAACCACGACGGATCTGCCCCGCAAAATAGACCGATATCATCAGCGCCAGGCCGATTGCCCCGAGCGACGCCAGCGCAAGCACGATAAGGCGCTTATCTGTGGCACCCTTTTGTTGCGCCATCAAAATCTGCAACTCATCCGAGATCAAATTCTCAATGTTTTTCAATTGATTGATACGTTCCGTCTGGAGGTTGAAGAAATCCCCTCCGGTAAAACCACCCAGATTTCCTGCGCCCTCCTGCCCCAAGGCGATATTCCGCATCCGCTCCACTTTTTGCACCACCTCGGACCCCTGCATCTTTTCATAAGCCGCGAGAGCGGCGGGGGTGGCCATGAAGCGGAAATTGTCAAAATTGACGGCTTGCGCTTCGATCAATCCCTTCAACCGGCCCGCCCGCTCAATATCAAAGTGACCTGCGGCAAATCCACCGGAGCCCACCGCCCGCTCGATCCCGGCGGCTTCCTTGCCTTTGAGAAGATGCACGAACGCCAGGGTCTCATCCGCTATGCGTTTATCATCGCTGATCAGAGAAACACGCTGCACCAGATCCAGCATGTCGGTGTTGAGATTTGTGTACAGCTCAATGGCGGATTTGGCGGAGATCGCAAGCTGATCAACCTTTTCACGTGTCGAGGCGATATCCTGAAACCATGCCTGATAGCCGGAAAGCTGGTCCCAGAATGCAGCATCAATTGCGCCAAGATCATTTTGCGCCACAAAGGTCAGAATCTCAGCATGGCGCGAATCTGTCTTTAGGCGTTGATCTGCAAGCTCCTGTTTGAACTCCTTGCCACCGGAGGACAGAAACACGGATGTCGCACCACGCTCTTTCTGCTGCTCATGCACGGCCTGCGTGATCAGCGCAATTGGTGAAATCAGCTGACTGAGCCTGTCCAACTGCCTTGCTTCATTCACTTTTTCCAGAACAAGGATGGTAGAGAACGCCAGTGCCACAAGCAACGGGACAACGGGAACGAGAAAAATGGCACGCGAAACTTTCAGGTTTCCAAAGTCAAACACGGACATATCTGGACGGCCTCCGAAACGAGAGTTTACCATCCTAACTAGGGGGAAGGTCTGACTTTTCCCTTAACTTCCCTACGTCCGGTCAGCGTTTCAAGTTCAGGGTATGGTCGCGCAACCAGGACATGAAGCCGCGCGGATCCTCAGACAACATGGCCATCTGCGCCTCGGTCAGAACAGGCCCGACAACCGGGCGCTGCGGCTTGTTGCAGCTTTTGACAATCTCGCGCAACAAAAGCCCCTGGCGCAGCGTCGGGGACAGGCGGTTGGCGATCTGGTACCAGCGCGAATTGGCACCGGGGAAATAAATGGGCACAACCTTGGCCCCCGACCGGCGGATCAACTGGGCGGTAAACACGTTCCAGTCCCGTTCAACCGGCGGCCCCCAGAGCGTGTCACTGGACGCGACAACACCGGAAGGGAACAGCGTCACCAGCCCACCTTCTTTCAGCCAATCCATTGTTTTTGCGCGCATTTCCACCATCTTGCGTTGCGCTTCGGGATCGTGGGGAAAAGGCACCGGGATCATGTAGCTCGACGCGACTTCGTCAATCCCATCCAGAACCGACCGGGTCAGAATGCGGTAATCATCGCGCCGTTGCCCAATCAGCTGGGCCAGCACCATTCCATCCACCAGCCCATGCGGGTGATTGGCAACCACCACAACCGGCCCATCCAGCGGGATATGCGCGAGCTCCTCGACAGGGGTCTGAACATCAATTCCCATCACATCAAGGCAGGCGCGCCAGAAGGCCTGCCCTTTGGGAACACCCTGCTTTTCGACCTTGCGCACCATTCGGATGATCGCAAGCTTTCCGGTCATCCATTCAATTGCCCGGATGGCCACCGCCTGCAGCGGGTTGTTGAAGGAATTTGCGTATGTCAGACCGCGACGGTCATAATGGGCCTGCGCCCCGTCATCGTCATATGCGTCTCGATCAGAGGTCAAACAGGATCACCATTGGTTTTGAACACATCCGAAGAAATGCGTTGTTACATTCCCTCACCAAACTTGTCCGCAACAAGCGTGTCGAGCGCATCAAGCAGCTTGGCGGCTTCCGGTCCGGATGTATCCACCTGGATGCTGGTGCCCTGAGACGCGGCCAGCATCAACAGCCCCATGATCGAGTCTCCCTCGGCCTCAAGCCCATCCTTTTCAACCCGCGCATGGGCATCATGCGCCTCAACCGTTTCAACGAATTTCGCAGAGGCGCGTGCATGCAGCCCCTTGACGTTGATGATCTCAAGAACCCGGCTATTGCTCATGTCGATGTCCCCTGACCCGCGTTGATACAATCAATATATTTGCGCCCTGCTGTCAGGGCCATTTCCGTTGCGCGTTCGACTGGCAAATGGCGCGATTTTGCCAGTTTCACCAGCATCGGCAGGTTAGCCCCATAAAGGATCCGCCGATCCGATTTGCAACAGGCTGGCAGGGAGAGGTTGGAAGGCGACCCCCCGAACATATCCACGACGACAACCACGCCATCGCCCTGATCAACCCGATCAGCCGCCAGGCAAATCTCATTCTGCTTTGCGGCTCGATCCAGCTCGGCCGTTGTCGCAATGGCGGCCACACCATCCTGCTGGCCGACCACATGTTCAACCGCGGCCAGATACTCGCCAGCCAACCCACCATGTGCGACGATCACAATTCCGATCACGCCTCTTTCCCCAAATTGTCCATCGCCTGCCCCGTGGGCTGACGCTCAAGTTCCCGATGCCTAATTGACACCTGCCAGCCCTTATGTGCAAGTGCCTTTGCCAGCTTTTCCGTCAGGGCGACCGAGCGGTGCTTTCCCCCGGTGCAGCCAATACCAATGGCCAGATGCGCTTTTCCCTCCTCGCCATAGGCTGGCAGCAGGAATTCTGCCAGATCCGAAATCTTGTCGAAAAACGGAGCAAACCGCGCATCCTGCGCGACATAGTTCAGCACGCGGTCATCCTGCCCGGTCAGGGCGCGCAAGTCGGGATCCCAATGCGGGTTGCGCAGGAAGCGCGCATCAAAGACCAGGTCCAGCCCGCGCGGCACCCCCCGCTTATAGCTGAAAGATTGAACAGAAACCGCCAGCCGATCCGTTCCCGAAACAGACAACCACCGAAGCAGTTCCTCTTTGAGGTCATGAGGCGACAGGTCTGCCGTATCTATCAGGACATCCGCCCGCCCGCGCACCGGTTCCAGCAGGCGCTTCTCAACCCGAATGCCATCAAGCGGCGTGTCTGCAGGGGCAAGCGGGTGCCTGCGACGGGTTTCGGAATAACGGCGCACCAGCACGTCATCGGTGCAATCCAGATATAACAGCTCCATGTGATAACGTGGGTCGCTGCGCAGCGTTTCAATCACGTCAACCATCATCTCGGTCGAGAAGTCCCGGTTGCGCGCATCCACCCCAAGCGCAATCGGGTGGGTCAGCGCCGGGCCGGTCAAAACGCGGTTCACAAGGGACAGCGGCAGGTTGTCGATCACCTCATACCCCACATCCTCCAGAACCCGCACGGCCGTGCTGCGTCCTGCCCCCGACGGGCCGGTCACCAGAACAACACTGGGGGGGCTGGGATCGCGTTGCGCAGGATCTGTCGCGTCAACCATCGTCTTCATTATGGACACCGAGTTTTACCATGTAAAATAAGGCACTTGGAAAATGCGGCGCGTCAACCCGCCAAAGGGTGGCAAGCGGGTATTTTGCCACGATTGTGACCGGGCGCGATGGCGGCAGGCGCTGATCTTCGGTCCGGGACAGGTCCACCACCCAGGCCAAAGGGGCAGAGATTGCGTGGGGCACCCGGATCAGTCCGACCCCACGCGCTTCCATCTTTCCTGCCATGTGATCTGGGGCATGGGCCGTAAGTCCACCCGGCGTGGCCGCAACACGGGTCAGGTCATCAGATACCAGCATCGCCCCGTAGGAAATAAGCTGAAGAGCCAGCGCGGATTTTCCGCTCCCGGACGGGCCAATCAGCATCACCCCCCTGCCATCAATCGCAACCGTGGTCGCGGGCACATAGCCGCGCGCGTCCGGGGTCAGAACCGCACCAGTCAGGGAACCCTGCGTGGCGGCCTCACTCACACCGGAAGCCCGACCACAAAACGTGCACCCAGGGGCTCAGAAGTGATGTCTGCATCGGTTGGGCGAATGTTTTCCGCCCAGATCACCCCACCATGCGCCTCGACAATCTGCTTGGAAATCGCCAGGCCAAGGCCTGAGTTGTTACCAAACTGGCTTTCCGGACGTTCGGAGTAGAACCGCTTGAACACTTTCGTCAGGGCCTGTTCGGGAATACCCGGACCGGTGTCTTCGACCACAACCAACACCCGGTTGGCACGCCTGCGGACCCACACCCGGATCGCATCCCCTTCTTCACAGAAGCTGAGCGCATTGGTGATCAGATTGACAAAAACCTGTGCCAGACGCGCCTCAAGCCCATTGATCACAATCGGTTCCGGCGGCAGATCGGAAATGAAATCCACCCCTTTATCAACCGCTTCATCGCCGAGATACTGTGTGAGGTTCCCAAGCATTTTCAGAAGGTTGAATGGTTCTTCCTCTTCCTTCACAAGCTCGCTGTCCAGCCGTGAAGCGTTGGAGATGTCACTGACCAGACGGTCCAGCCGACGCACATCATGCTCAATCACATCCAGCAGTTTGACGCGGTGCTCATCCTTTTTGGCCACCCGAAGCGTCCCGATGGCAGAGCGCAGAGACGCAAGCGGGTTCTTGATTTCATGGGCGACATCAGCGGCAAATTGTTCGTTTGAATCGATCCGGTCATAAAGGGCCGCCACCATGCCGCGCAGCGCACCGGATAGCCGCCCGATTTCATCGGGGCGACCGGACAGGTCCGGAATACGCACCCGGCCCGGATTGACCTTACGCGCATTCTTGTCGCGCCCCAGCTCGGCGGCCGTGGCCAGATCTGACAGCGGGTTGGCGATGGTCGAGGCCAGAACCAAGCTCAACCCGATCGAAACTAGAATGGCAATCACAAACATCTGCAGCAGTTGCTCCCGCTCACTGCGCACCAGAAAATCAAGTTCCCCATCTGCGGATGAAACCGCAACGGCGCCAAGTGTCACCCCGTCCTTCAGGATCGGGGCCGCAACCGAAAACACCATCCCGACATCACTTTTTGCCCCCGGGGCAATCTGCGTTCTCCCGGTCAGGGATTTGTCCAGCAGGGCCCGGACCAGCGCCTCACGATCGAGCGGTTTGGATTTTTCCCCGCTTGCCAGAACCGATGAAACACTGTCCCAGAGACTGTTCAGCATATCGGTGATAATGGTTGAACGGGGCCCTGAAGCAAGCCCGTTCACGGGGCCGGGCACAATGCGGGCCTGTCCGACAACATTTCCCAACAGGTTTTTTTCTCGATCAAAAACAAAGGCTTCTACACCTTCGGGTAGGCTGAGAGAAGCCAGTGTTCCGGTGACATCCAGCCCTGCTGAAAGGATTGTGCCCTCTTGCATCTGCGCTTCGAAGACATTGGCAATCAGCTCGGCCTCAACCACCAGACCGCGTTCGCGCTGCAGCACAAGGCTGTCGCGGAACGGGTTGAGATAGAGCACCCCCGCCACCAGCACCAGCAGACCCAGAAGGTTGAAAATGATAATCTTGCGGGCAAGCGGTGAACGATTGATGGAAATCAATCCCCGCTTGGCCCGTCCATCGCGCAGCTCGGCTTCGACGGTGTTCTGGGGGCCAACCCAATCTTCACCGATAACCACATCCGAGCCTGATGACACTTTGGTATCGCGCAAATTCTTCCCCAGTCTCTGTTCTGTCCGCCTGGTCCAACCCCAGCCCCACGGGCAGGGATTTATTCCTCGTTATAGCGGTAGCCGATCCCGTAGAGGGTTTCGATCGCCGCAAAATCCTTGTCTGCCATACGCATTTTCTTGCGCAGGCGCTTGATATGGCTGTCGATGGTCCGGTCATCCACATAGACCTGATCATCATAGGCCACATCCATCAGCTGATCCCGGCTTTTCACAAAGCCCGGACGCGAGGCCAGCGCCTGCAGCAGCAGGAACTCGGTCACGGTCAGCGAGACATCATTGCCCTTCCATGTCACCGCGTGGCGCAAGGGATCCATGGTCAGCTCACCGCGTTCGAGGATCTTGCTTTCCTCGACATCCCCTTCATCATCCTTTGCCCGCACTTCCTGACGACGCAGAAGCGCCCGGATGCGTTCCACCAGCAGACGTTGGGAAAACGGTTTGGTCACATAGTCATCGGCCCCCATACGCAGGCCAAGAACCTCATCAATCTCGTCATCTTTGGATGTCAGGAAAATGACCGGCAGGGTCGAGGTTTTCTGGCGCAGGCGCTGCAGCAGATCCATCCCATCCATGCGAGGCATCTTGATATCCAGCACGGCCATGTCGGGCATGCGCTTGGTAAAGGCATCCAAAGCGGATTGCCCATCATTATAGGTTTCCACCTCGAAGCCTTCCGCCTCAAGAGTGATCGACACCGACGTCAGAATATTACGGTCGTCGTCAACAAGAGCGATCCTCGACATTACAGAGGTCTCCTTGTGCTGCTCGTGAATGTTGTTTTGCTTTGTCTTATTCTTGCCATAATCCCGTTTTCGGCCTTGAGAATCAACAGAGAACTGCGAATCGGCTTTCGCACATGCATCAATAAAACCGCGAAAGTGTAAAAACATGGCGAATATGTCTCACCCTACGGAAGGCGACCTGGCGGGCAATTCTGCGACAGTTTGCGCAAACAAGCGTTTGGTTGCGCTAACGAGCCAATTGCGCCCTGTTCCCTTTCATTTCCCCCATGCTATAGCCGCCACACCACGCTCGTTCACATGAGGGTGGCGCGCGTGGCCCGGCCCGCGGATCGGGTCAGGACAGACCACGCGCTTACATGTGGAACAGATACGCCGGGGGATCTCTGGACCGGCGACAGGAGCGAATTCTATGACCACTGGACGGGTAAACCCGGCACGCCGCTTGGAAGATCAAGGTATCACCGGGCTGGGCAATGTCTATTACAACCTGATGGAGCCGGCCCTTGTCGAAGCCGCGCTGAAGCGCGACGAAGGCAAGCTGGGCAAAGGCGGCGCCTTCCTGGTCACGACGGGCAAACACACGGGCCGCTCGCCCAAGGACAAGTTTGTTGTGAAAACCCCCAGCGTCGAGGAGCATATCTGGTGGGAGAACAACCCGCCGATGGACCCGACCAAATTCGATGTGCTTTACCAAGACATGCTGGAGCATATGAAGGGCGGCGACTACTTCGTGCAGGACCTGTTTGGTGGCGCGGACCCCGCACATCGCCTGGACGTGCGCATGGTCACCGAACTGGCCTGGCATAACCTCTTTATCCGTCATCTGCTGCGCCGCCCCGACCGCGACGAGCTGGATGAGTTTGAACCCGAGTTCACCATCATCAACTGCCCTAGCTTCAACGCGAACCCTGAGCGCCACGGCTGTCGTTCGGAAACCGTGATCGCGCTGAACTTCGACCGCAAGCTGATCCTGATTGGCGGTACGGAATACGCGGGTGAGAACAAGAAATCGGTCTTCACCCTGCTGAACTACATGCTGCCCGAAAAAGGCATCATGCCGATGCATTGCTCGGCCAACCACGCCACCGGCAACCCGGTCGACACCGCAATCTTCTTTGGCCTGTCGGGCACCGGCAAGACCACCCTGTCGGCTGATCCTGACCGCACACTGATCGGCGATGACGAACATGGCTGGTCGGACACAGGCACCTTCAACTTCGAAGGAGGCTGCTACGCCAAGACGATCAACCTGTCGGCTGAAGCCGAACCGGAAATCTATGCCACCACCGAGAAATTCGCCACCGTGATCGAAAACATGGTGTTTGACGAGGAAACCTTTGATCTCGACTTCAAAGACGACTCGCTGACCGCGAATATGCGCTGCGCCTATCCGCTGCACTACATCTCGAACGCGTCGAGTTCGGCCGTTGGCGGACATCCGAAGAACATCATCATGCTGACCTGTGATGCGTTCGGCGTGCTGCCTCCGATTGCCCGCCTGACCCCGGCACAGGCGATGTATCATTTCCTGTCTGGCTTCACCTCGAAAGTGGCTGGCACCGAGAAAGGCGTGACCGAACCGGAACCCACTTTCTCGACCTGCTTTGGTGCGCCCTTCATGCCGCGCCGCCCGGCCGAGTATGGTGCGCTTCTACGTGACAAGATGGCCTCTCATGGGGCGACCTGCTGGCTGGTCAACACCGGTTGGACCGGTGGCGCCTATGGCACCGGATCGCGTATGCCGATCCGCGCCACCCGCACCCTACTGACCGCCGCCCTCGACGGCTCGCTGGCAGATGCGGAATTCCGTAAGGATGAAAACTTCGGCTTCGAAGTTCCGGTCAAGGTTTCGGGCGTAGCTGATCTGCTTCTTGACCCGCGCCGCACTTGGGATGATGCCCAGGCCTATGACGCCCAAGCCCAGAAACTGGTTGAGATGTTTGCCAAGAACTTCACCCAGTATGAGGCCGATATTGACGATGATGTGAAAGCGGTTGCCCTGGGCTAACCCCCTGCAGATCATTTGAAAATCACCGCCCCGCGTTCCCCGTGCAACGTGGGGCGGTTTTCGTTTCGCGATCCCTTCCCTACAGCCCGCACCGCTGGTTAATGCGTTTCAAGTTTATCCCGAAACGCCTTGACGTTGCCTGACCTGACGCGCGGTCAGACTTTACCAAACCGCAGAACCTGCGCTGATCTGTCCCCATGCGCGATCTCACCGACACCAGCCAGCCCGTCCTGATCCCCGGCTCACCAGCGTTGCAGGGCACATGGCACGAAGCGTCCCGCCCCCACGCCGTGGCGGTGCTGCACGGGGCAACCGGCGTGCCGCATCCCTTCTACCGGCATTTCGCCAACTGGCTGGCACAGGAGCAGCAGGTAAGTTGTCTGACATATGATTATCGCGGCTTTGGGGCCTCGGCGCGCACGCCGATCCATCGCGTCACCGCAACCATGCAGGACTGGGGCATCGAGGATCAACAAGCCGCCCGCGACTGGCTGTCGGCGCGGGCGCATGGCGCTCCGATCTGGGTGATCGGACATTCCCTTGGCGGCCTGATGAGCGCGCGCCAAAGCCGGTCGGACGAGATTTCCCGGATCATTGCGGTCTGTTCCGGACCTGTGCACACCCGCGATCACCCCTGGCCGTATCAGGCCCTGGTGAGGGCCCTTTGGTATGGTGTCGGGCCGCTGGCCCTGGCCATGTGGGGATACCTTCCCGGACGGGTTTCCGGCCTGGGCAGCGACATTCCCGGCCCGGTCTTTCGCCAATGGAAACGCTGGTGCACCACCCCCGGTTTCGACGTGGCAGAGCTTGGCCCCATTCCGACCACAGGTCCAAATTGCCCGCTGCGCACGGTGGCGCTCAGCGATGATGGCGCGGTTCCGCCGCATGTGGTGGCCCAACTGGCGCAGAGATATCCGTCCTGCTCCCATGAACATGTTGTGCTCGGGCCCGCAGATTTCGGCCTGAAACAGGTGGGACATACGGCGATATTTGCCCGCCGCAATGCAGCAATGTGGCCCGCGATCCTTGGCGACACCTAAGCGTCAGCCCATCAGCCCCTTACGGATCAGGTTCACCCCCGCCACGGTGAGAATCACCAATGTCACCCGCTTGAAGGTCTTTTGCGGCATCGCATCGTGAAAACGCCCGCCAATCACCATGCCAATCCCTGCCGGGACCAGCATCAGGGCAGAAAGGGGAGCCGTGTGAAGACTGAACACACCTGATTTCAGATGTGCCACCAGAAGGGCCAGAGCGCCAACCCCGTAGATCACCCCCTGCACACGCATCTGCTCGGCCTTGGGGGTGTGAATGGCGGTCAGATACGCCACGGTGGGCGGCCCCCACACCCCGGACAACCCGCCGATAAACCCGGCTATCGCGCCGACAATCCCTTCATCCCGCAGCCTGTTTTCCGCCTTCAGGTTGGGGGACCAGCCCCGCAATTGCATCAGGCAAAACAGGACAATCGGCCCGCCAATTGCAATGAACAGCCAGTTTTGCGGCAGCACCCGCACCAATTGGGCGGAAAAGGCGATCAGGACAAGAAAGGCGATCAGGAAGATCTTGAACTTGCCGATCGTGCCCCAGGCTGCGGCAGGCCCCTGACGTAGGCTTTGCTGCACATTGGTCAGCACCGTGGGCAGGATCAGCGCCGCCAGCGCGGTTTCCGCCGGCAGCACCGTGGCCAGCCCCGAGATCATGATCAGCGGCATGGCGAACCCGACCGCACCTTTCACAAACCCCGCCGCCAGTGTCACGAAAACTGCCAGGGACAGGACCCAGGGGGACAGCTCTGCCAAAATACCCATCTTGAACTCCAGAAAATCTTTGCCTCCCGTCTTACAGGAACAGGAAGGGGGCGTCATGCGCCCTATCGCCGCGTTATAATTGTTCGAATACGGTGATGTGTGCGCATTTTTATTGCGCTGCAACTGCAAAATGGCTATCCGGGGGGCGAGAGCTTTTTTGCGGGTCCGAATCCGGGCCCCTTTGACAGGAGACAGTAAGATGAGCGCCCTGATCGACAATATTCTGACCCTCACCGGCGCGGCCATTGCCCCGGTGGAAACCGTGTTCGAGACCGCCAGGACATCGGTTCGTGAGATGGTGAGCGAGGGCGACCGCATCTCTGGTGCCAAGCTGGAAGAGCATCAGGCCGCAGCCCACGCCCTGTCCTGGCTCGCCACCTATACGGAAAGCCTGCGCCAAATGAACGCCTGGGCCACCCGCCTGAACGAGGCTGGTCAGCTTGGCGAGATGGAAACCCTGATCCTGCAAATTGCCTTTGGCGAATATCTTGCCCAGATCAAGGGCGGCATGATGATGAGCCAGAACGAAATGGCCCGTCTGGCCGATATGGGGGTGGACGGTGCTGCTCTGAACACCGACGCAATCAACACGCTGGTGGCCGGTGGCAACTCTCAGACCGCCCGCACCCGCTTGGTTGAATTGATGCGGGACAATGCGGGTCACGCAACATTCGGCGCCACCGGTCTGGATGAAGAGCTGGAGATGATCCGCGAGCAGTTCCGGCGCTATGCCGACGAACGCGTCGCCCCCAATGCCCATGACTGGCACCTGAAAGACGATTACATCCCGCTGGAGATCCTCGAAGAGCTGGCGGAGATGGGTGTATTCGGCCTGACCATCCCCGAAGAATATGGTGGGCTTGGCCTGTCGAAAGCCTCGATGGTGGTGGTCTCGGAAGAGCTGTCACGCGGGTATATTGGCGTCGGCTCGCTGGGCACCCGCTCCGAGATTGCCGCTGAGCTGATCCTTGCAGGTGGCACGGATGAACAGAAGGAACAGTGGTTGCCCAAGATCTCATCAGCCGAGATCCTGCCCACAGCCGTCTTCACCGAACCCAACACCGGATCCGACCTTGGCAGCCTGCGCACCCGTGCGGTGAAGAACGCCGAGGGCGATTACGAGGTGACCGGCAACAAGACCTGGATCACCCACGCGGCCCGCACCCATGTGATGACGCTCTTGGCACGCACCGATCCCAACAGCACCGATCACCGCGGATTGTCGATGTTCCTGGCGGAAAAGACCCCCGGTGACGACGCGAACCCGTTCCCGACCGAAGGTATGACCGGCGGTGAGATCGAGGTGCTGGGCTATCGCGGCATGAAGGAATTTGAACTGGGCTTTGACGGGTTCAAGGTGAAGGGTGAAAATCTGCTCGGCGGGGTTGAGGGTCAGGGCTTCAAACAGCTGATGAAGACCTTCGAAGCGGCCCGGATCCAGACCGCCGCGCGCGCCATTGGTGTCGCTCAGAACGCGCTGGAAATCGGCATGCAATACGCCGAAGACCGCAAGCAGTTCGGCAAATCCCTGATCAATTTCCCACGTGTGGCCAACAAGCTTGCCATGATGGCGGTTGAGATCATGGTGGCGCGTCAGCTGACCTATTTCTCGGCCTGGGAAAAGGACCACGACCAGCGTTGCGACCTCGAAGCGGGCATGGCCAAGCTCTTGGGCGCACGCATCGCCTGGGCCTGTGCCGACAACGCGCTGCAGATCCACGGCGGCAACGGGTTTGCCTTGGAATATCAGATCAGCCGGGTCCTGTGTGACGCGCGCATCCTGAACATTTTCGAAGGCGCTGCCGAAATTCAGGCGCAGGTGATTGCCCGCCGCCTGCTGGGATAAAGCTGCCCGAGCGCAATCTCAGAATCTTATGACCTTAAGCACAAGGGCCGCCCACAAGGTGGCCCTTTCATATATGCGCCGCTGTCAGCACCGCGATCAGCAGGCAAAGCGGGCCGTAGAGAATCCTGTTCAACCGGTCAAAGCGGGCTTCTTGATGCCTGCGCCAGACAGGCAGATAACTGACCCCTCCTCGCAGCGCAAAGACACCCACCATGCCCCAACCCGCGACCGTCGTCAGCCCGGAGGGAAGCGAGACGGGCATGAGATTTGCCAGCATGGCCACCAACAGGGTGGCCCCAAAAAGGGCACAGGCCACCAGCGCACTTGCCCATCTCGGGGGCATCCGGGTAATTCCCTTTGCGCCCACCACCGCCTTTGCCAACGCGATCTCGTCCCGGATCGGCCAGTTGAAGCCCAGGGCCCAGATCAGATGCAACACCGCGATGGCAGACAGGAGCGCAATCAGCAAGCCAGTCATGCGCGTCCCCTCATTCCAAACAGCATCACTGCCGGGATCAGCAGAAAAATCACCCATTGAGGCATCACCCAAAGCGTTCCGAGGATCGTCGCTCCGTAATACAGGAATAGCCCCGCATACCCGAGCAGCACCCCAACCAGCAGCACGCCAAGCCCCCTGTTTTCATGACGCACCATCCAGGCCAGTGACAAGGTGAACAGAGTAAGGTTGACGGTCACGGCGTGCCAGAGAACGGCCGATATCGCCCGCAAATCCGCGGGCAGGTTGCTGGACTGTATCGGCAGGTGAATGTCCGGCCCTCCAGCCAGAACATGCACTCCGGTGGTCAGCCCCATCAGGACGGCCGCCAAAATCATAGACCTTTTCATCGGTTCCTCACATTTTCTCACTCCATACGCTTGCGTATGCTAATCACTGCCAATACTCTTCAGTACGCTATCGTATGGTGAGGCAATGACGGAAAAACGAAACCGGCTGAGCAGTGAAGACTGGATAATGGCAGGCTTTCGTGCCCTGGCACGTCAAGGGGTCAAGGCCCTGAAAGCAGAACCACTGGCGCGTGAGCTAGGCACGACCAAAGGGTCTTTCTACTGGCATTTCAAAGACCTGTCGGATTTTCACACTCAGATGATCCAGCTATGGGAACATCGCGCCGTGGACGCCATCACGGATGGGCTGGCCACTGAACCCGACCCGGTGCGACGCCTCTACCTGTTGGGAGAGATTGCCACCGCAAATGATGCCACCCATGGCGGAGACGTCACCGAGCCTGCCATCCGGGCCTGGGCACTGGGCCATCCCGACGTGGCCCGGGCCGTTGCTCGCGTGGATCAAAAGCGCCTCGACTACCTTAATGAGATCCTGGTTGAGCTGGACCTGACCAACCCCGATTTCGCCCGGATCATCTATGGTGCCTATATCGGCCTGGGCACCCTTTCCGCCACGGATAAGATCGACAATCGCAACGCGATAAGCACGCTGCTCGCCGCTCTTCTGGCCCTGCGGGACGCTTAGGTGACCTGATACGTATTGGAACCGAAGAATGAGACCAATGAACGTCCTGGCCATGTCGCTTCTGATCCTGGCCGCCTGCAATGACGAAACCCTGTCCGGCTATGCCCCGGAAAAAACCACCTGGGTCTGGCAAGAACTTGACGGGGGGCCCGCCCCAGCCCGCGCCAGCTTAAAGCTCGACCCCCGCGGGCAGGTTTCCGGCCAGGCGCCCTGTAACAGCTATTCCGCCAAGGTGACGGTTCCATATCCGTGGTTTGAGCTCGGAAACATCATTGCATCCCGGAGAGCCTGCCCCGAGCTTGCAGCTGAAACCGCCTATTTCAGCGCGCTCAAAGCCATGAGCCTGGCTGAAGTGTCAGGCGACACTTTGCTGCTGAACAATGATGCCGGGCGTGACATGCTGTTTGTGGCAAGCCCCTGATCAAGCGCAGACGCTCAAACGTCAGCATTCCGCCCCAGATCCCGCAGATCCCTCTGCAGCCGGTCCACCAGTCGCGCCCGCGCATCGGGCAGTGGGCGATCTCCAAGCGAAGCGGCCAGACGGTGCACAAGGAAATATCCGGTTGTGCTCAACCCTTCAAGAACATCCGCAAGACGCCCCTGTCCCCGCCCCAGCATGTCCGCTGGAAGTGGCAACAGACGATCCGCCCATTCCCCTGCCCCGGCCAATGACACGGCGCGTCCGGTTCTGGGGGATACGAAACACAGATCATCACGCGTCCCGGTCACGGCACAGCTGCTCAGATCAAGCCCGAACCCCAATTCTTCCAAAAGCGCCAACTCCCACTTGAGATAGGCCACCGGCCAGGCCGGATTGGTGCCCAGCAGGTTCAACATGGATTGCGTCCGGTCATAAAGAACCGGATGGGGTTCGCGCTCGGGCAGGGCGTAGGACAACAGGGAGGTGATGGCATTCAGACCCGCCAAGGCCGCCCGGTCAGACCAGATCTGCGCACGCGCCCGGACCGGCTCCACGGTGAAACTGCCGATATGCTCTTCCAGTCGCGCCCGCCAGGTGACATCAAGCTGCGCACCGGGTTGCAGGATCGGAGTCATCTTGCGACTTACCCCCCCTCGCACCACACCCGCATGACGGCCGTGACCTTCGGTGAATACATCAATGATGGCAGAGGTTTCACCATGCTTGCGCACAGATAGAAGCGCCCCTTCATCCCGCCAGTCCATCACGTATCCTCCTGTTGGGAAGATGAGATCGACTGACCGCAAAGGCAATCCCTCTTTCTTCACGACTACCTTATTTTCTGGTCAGAAATATCCCCGCCGGAGGCATGGCCGAGCGGAGCGAGGCCCCCCGTGACCGGACAGCCCAGCCCGCAGGGCTGGGCAGGTCGGGCGCAAACTCCGTTGGGGCGATCCCTCAGTCGATCAATCCCGGCTCATCCAACAGATGCCGCCCGGATTTATCTTCCACTTCAATTACCCAAAGGTCAGGATCAAAACTCTTCTGACGGGCAAGAGCGGCGTCCACATCCCGCTCCTCTCCTTCCGACAGCACCACCCAGGCACGTTCACCGGTCATCAGATCAAAACTGCGCTGATACGCGACGGCCCGGCCGTCCAGCGTGTTCAGTTTGACCAGAACGGCCCCCGCGGTCACGTCCCCTTTCCGGGTTACAAACGCAGGTATGCCCGCAAGGCGGAGGCGGGTCAGATAAGCCGAGACCCAGACATCCGCGGTCAGCCGCGTCACGCGTTGCCGTCCTTGAAATCAAGCCCCATCTCAGAGTAGCGCTCTTTTTCCTCAAGCCAGTTCGGACGCACCTTCACCTGCAAAAACAGATGCACCTTGCGTCCCATGAACTCTTCCAGCTCCGCACGCGCCGCCTGGCTCACCGCTTTGATGGTCTCACCGCGCTTGCCCAGCACAATCCCCTTGTGCCCGTCCCGCATCACGTAAATCACCTGATCCACACGGGCCGATCCGTCCTTGCGCTCTTCCCAGTTCTCGGTCTCCACCGTCATCTGATAGGGCAATTCCTGATGCAGGCGCAGGGTCAGTTTTTCACGGGTCATCTCAGCCGCGATCATCCGCATCGGCAGATCGGCAATCTGATCTTCGGGGTAGAGCCACGGCCCGTCCGGCAGCGCGCCCGCCAACCATTCGCGCAGCGCAACAACCCCGTGGCCTTTCTCGGCCGAAATCATGAAGGTTTCCGCGAAATCATACCGTTCATTGAGGTCTTGGGTCAGCGCCAGAAGCACTTCGGATTTTACCTTGTCGATCTTGTTGATCGCCAGCGCCACGGTGCGGCCTTGCGCAATCTCTTCCAGACCTTCAAGGATCTTTTCCACCCCTTCGGTCACGCCACGATGCGCCTCGACCAGAAGCACAACGATATCCGCATCCGCCGCGCCACCCCAGGCCGCGGCAACCATGGCGCGGTCCAGACGTCTGCGCGGACGAAAGAGGCCCGGCGTATCCACAAAGACGATCTGCGTACCGCCCTCGATCGCAACCCCGCGAATACGCGCGCGGGTGGTCTGCACCTTATGGGTCACAATCGACACTTTTGCCCCCACCATCCGGTTGGTCAGCGTCGATTTCCCGGCATTCGGCTCGCCGATCAGGGCGACAAATCCAGCTTTGGTCATTTTGAACTTTCCAGCGCCGTCAAAAGCGCTTTGGCAGCGGCCTGTTCGGCCATGCGTTTCGAATTGGCGCGGGCCTGCGCCGTCTTGCCGTTCTCAAGCTGCGCTTCGATGGTGAATTCCGGTGCGTGATCCGGCCCTTCGCGTGCAATCTCGACATATTTTGGCGGGGCCAGTTTTCTGGCCTGTGCCCATTCCTGCAACGAGGTCTTGGCATCGCGTGCATCCGCCTCGACCTTGCCGATACGCTCCCCCCAGAGGCGCAGCACCATATCGCGGGCAACCTCGAACCCGGCGTCACGATAGACCGCGGCGATCACGGCTTCCATCGCGTCGCCCAAAAGCGCCTGCTTGCGCCGCCCGCCGGTCTTCTGCTCGGACCGGCCAAGTTTCAGCACATCACCAAGGCCCACTTCGCGGGCCACATCCGCGCAGCATTCCTTGCGCACCAAGGCGTTGTAGCGCGGCGCCAGCACACCTTCCGCAGCCTCGGGGTCATCTTTCAGCAGGCGCTCGGCCAGCACAAGGCCCAGCACCCGGTCCCCCAGAAACTCCAGCCGCTGGTTGTCCGGCCGGGTGCGCGACGAGATCGACCCATGCGTAAGCGCACGGATCAGCAGCTCGGGGTCTTTGAACTCATGCCCGATGCGACCTTCGAAGGCCCGGAGATCCGCCGCCAGTTTCACTCGATTGCCTTGAAGAAACGATCAGACCGCCAGGTCCAGAAATAAACCAGCCGTTTGCCCGCCGCCGAGAACATGATGCGATCCGCCCGTCCCAAAAGATACTCAAACGGCACCATGCCCACTCCGCCAGCATTCTGGCTGACACGGCTGTCGGTCGAGTTGTCGCGGTTGTCCCCCATGAAGAAGAAATTTCCATCCGGCACGGTGAACACATTGGTGTTGTCCAGACGACCCGTCCCCACGTTCAGTACGCTGTGTTTCACGCCATTGGGAAGGGTTTCGATGCTGCGCTGTTTCTCGCAGACACCGCCCAGACCAACCGGCGCATTTGAACAGCGCGGCACGGTTGCAAACCGGCCCTGGGAGGCCTTGATTTCGGTAAAGATCCCATCGGGTTCCTGCGGTGCTGCGACCCCGTTGATGAAGACAATCCCGTTCTTGATCTGGATCTTGTCCCCCGGCAGGCCAATCAGGCGTTTTACATAGTCGGTGCCAAGGGTCGGATGGCGAAACACCACCACATCCCCGCGCTCCGGCTCTGACCCCAGGATCCGACCGGAAATCGGGCAGATGCCAAACGGGCAGGAGTATTTGGAATAGCCATAAGCCATCTTGTTCACAAAGAGGAAATCGCCGATCAGCAGGGTGTCTTTCATCGACCCGGTCGGGATCCAGAATGGCTGAAAGAACAGGGTGCGGAAGACACCCGCGATGATCAGCGCCCAAAAGATGGTCTTGATGGTCTCAAAGATGCCATCGGGTTTTTTCTCGGCCATGTGGTCCTGCCTGTAAATTGGTTGGGGGCGTTGTGGTCGCTAAGGGGAAAAGAGTCAAGTTTCGCCGGAGGGCACACCAGCTGTCGGCCGCGCTTCGATCACAACAAAGGCCTGCGCCCAGGGATGATCATCGGTAAGGGTGAGGTGCAGGATGGCCTCATGCCCCTCAGGCGTCATCTCATCCAGACGTTCCCTGGCCCAGCCCGTGACCTCCATCACCGGTTGCCCGGTGCCAAGGTTCGACACCGCCATGTCGCGCCATGAGATCCCCATGGAAAGCCCGGTGCCCAGCGCCTTGGAACACGCTTCTTTCGCGGCCCAGCGCTTGGCCAGCGTGCCCGCCTCATCGCGGCGCCTTGCAGCCTTGGCCAGCTCTCGTTCAGTAAAGACGCGGTTGCGGAAGCGATCCCCGAACCGCTCCAGCGTGGCCTGAATGCGATCAATATTCGCAAGGTCTGTTCCAATTCCCAAAATCATTCTGGCCGCACCGTCAGGATTTTCAGCCCTGCCGCACCAAACAGCCCGGCAAACGCCAGCTCAAACCCGCGGCGAGCGGACCGATAGACCCGCACGGCGGCAGGGGTCGAAAACAGCAAGGCATAGCCGATAAAGACCAGAATGCCACCGCTATAGAGAAAACCGAACATGCCGATGATCTGGGACAAGGATGCGGAGGGCGGCAGGATGATGGAAAACACCGCCCCCCAGGACAGGATCGCCTTGGGATTGGTCAGATGGACCAACGCCCCTTTTCTGAACGCTGAGAAATGTGACCCGCCAGCAATTGCTCCGTCGATCAGCTCTTTGTGCGAAAACGCCGATCTGAGCGATTTCAGCGCAAGGTAAAGCAGATAGGCTGCGCCTGCGTATTTGATCACGGAGAAAAGCCAGACATGGGCCAGCATCAGGGCCCCCATGCCAAAGGCAGCGGCGAGCCCCCAGAAGGCGCCCCCCGTCAGGATACCGGCCGCAAAGGCAAGCGCCTTTGTGCGCCCCTGGTTCATAGCGGTGGCCGCAATGCCAAGGGTTGCTGGACCCGGGGACGCCCCGGCCAAGACCCAGCCGAACCAGATCAGGAGCAGTTCAAACCCGGTCACGCGCGCGCCCGATCCATCAGTTTGCGCATCTCGGCCATCGCCTCGGACAGGCCGCGGAAAATCGCTTCACCGATCAGAAAATGACCGATATTGAGCTCCATCACCTCGGGCATTTCGGCTATCGGCATCACCGTTTCATAGGTCAGACCATGGCCCATATGCACCTCAAGCCCAAGGGAATGGGCAAGCTGCGCGCCCTCGCGCAGGCGGGCAAGCTCGGCGTCGCGTTCTTCAAACCGGCCTTCATTGTGGAAATCGCAATAGGCGCCGGTATGCAGCTCGACCACCGGCGCCCCGATCCGGGCAGCGGCGCGGATCTGCGCCTCTTCGGCACCGATAAACAGCGAGATCCGCGACCCCGCATCGCGCAGCGGCGCGATATATTCCGCCAGGCGGTTGTCCTGCGCCGCAACCTCAAGCCCGCCTTCGGTGGTCAGCTCTTCACGTTTTTCCGGCACGATGCAGACTGCGTGCGGCTGGTGTTTCAGCGCAATTGCCTGCATTTCATCGGTCGCGGCCATTTCGAAATTCAGCGGGATCGACAGCACATCCATCAAAGCGCCAATATCATCGTCCAGAATATGGCGACGGTCTTCTCGCAGATGGGCGGTGATTCCATCGGCCCCGGCCTCCTGCGCCAGAAGGGCGGCGCGCACCGGGTCGGGATAGGTCCCGCCACGCGCATTGCGCAGGGTGGCTACGTGGTCGATATTCACGCCAAGGCGTAGTTTGCTGCTTGCGTCGGACATGTCGCGCTCCTCAATCTGGATTCGCGCCAAGTGTTACCTGATTTCGCCCTTATCGCCAGCCCGGGAAATCCGTTCGGCCAGCCGTTTTTCATATCTTGCCCTGAGCTTCTTGATCCGGCGGCGCTGATAGGCGTGGATCAGCGGGTTCGACAGGAAGTAGCCCACCAGCCCGGCCAGAACACCCGGCGCAATCCCCCCCACCAAATAGGGCAGAAACACCCGGTGATAGAAATAGTTGAACTGCGACCAGTCCCAATCGGCCCCGGTGAAGATGGCAAAGAAATTTGATCCGATATCACTGGTGGCCCCGCCGAAAGCGGACATGACTGCGGGCAGGTGAATGCTTTGCGGTGATCCCAGCATGGTGTTGCCCAGGCTGAGGGACAGCTCTGCGATCAGCGGGAAGGTCAGAGGGTTGCCCACAAAGGTTGCCAGAAGCGCTGCCAGAATATTGCCGCGCATGATCCAGGCAAGCGTGGCCGCGATGACAAAATGCAACCCGAACAGCGGCGTAAAGCAGGTGAACACCCCCGCCGCAATCCCACGGGATATCCGATGTGCCGGATCCGGCAGGCGACGCACGCGGTGGATCACATAACGTGCCGCCCGATACCACCCCCCGCGCGGGTAAAAGAACTCTGCCACAATCCGCAGGTAGGAGCGTGGGTTTCTTTTGAACAAGGCGGGCCCCTTTCAGGCTGGCGGTTTAAGATGGCGGCGGCCGCATCAGGGCTTGCGATCAAGATCCCTGTAACGTTTGATAGAGGCCACATCGCTGTCCGCTTCGAGCACCAGCATAACGGCATGCAAATGTTCAATATCCCGTAAATCCACATCCACAAGCAGGCGGTAGAAATCCGGTTTGCGATCAAGGAACTTCAGGTCCGAGATATTGGCCTTCTGCTCACCGATCAACGTGCAAATGCGCCCAAGCACCCCTGCATCATTGGAAATGGTCATTTTCAGGCTGACAGTGTGGATCGGCGGGTGGTTTCCCGGTGCCCATTGCAGGTCAACCCAGCGCGAGCTCTCATCCTCCAGCTCACCCAATGCGTCACAGTCAATGGCATGCACCAGCACCCCTTTGCCCCGATAGGTGATGCCGACGATCCGTTCCCCCGGCACCGCCTGACAGCATTGCGCGCGCTTGAAGGCCTGCCCGGTTTCCAGCCCCACGACAACCGCGTCACCATCGATCATGTCTTCGGATTCGCTGGCTTCCGGATACAGGATATGCAGCACGTCCCGGGCTTGCAGCTCAGCCGATCCAAGCCGCGCCAGAAGCTCGACCTCACTGTCGAGCCGCAGCTGCTTGGCAGCCGTCATCAGGGCGCGATCGGTCACTTTGCGTCCGGCACTTTCAAAGGCAACACGGGCCAGCTCACGACCCAGACGGACAAACCGCTCGCGGTCTTCGCTGCGCAGGGATTTGCGAATGGCGGCCTTGGCGCGCCCGGTGACCACGATGTCGATCCAAGTGGCCTGCGGTGTCTGCCCCTCGGCGGTCATGATCACCACCGACTGACCGTTCTTGAGGCGGCTCCAGAGCGGCACACGGATGCCATCCACCTTGGCGCCGACGCAGCAGTCCCCGATCCGGGTGTGAATGGCATAGGCAAAATCAAGCGGCGTCGCACCGCGCGGCAGTTTCACCACTTCCCCCTTGGGGGTGAAACAGAACACCTGGTCCGAATACATTTCGAGCTTCACATGCTCGAGGAACTCATCATGATCATCGGCGGTTTCAAACCGTTCGGTCAGAGAGGCAATCCATTTTGCCGGGTCCACGGCAAAGGGGTTTTCCACCCGCTGCCCGTCCCGGTAGGACCAATGCGCCGCCACCCCGGTTTCGGCAACTTCGTGCATCTGCTGGGTGCGGATCTGTACCTCAACCCGTTTGCCATCGCGCCCCGACACCGTGGTGTGGATCGAGCGATAGCCGTTGGATTTCGGTTGGCTGATGTAATCCTTGAACCGGCCCGGAATGGCGCGCCAGCGCTGGTGCACCACCCCCAGCACACGATAGCAATCCGCCTCATCCAGCGTGACCACGCGAAAGCCGTAGATGTCAGAAAGGCGCGAAAACCCCTGATCCTTCTCTTGCATCTTGCGCCAGATCGAAAAGGGTTTCTTCGCCCGGCCAAAGGCTTCCGCCTGGACGCCGGCCACAGCCAGTTCGTGGCGCAGGTCACCGGTGATCTTCTCGATCACATCACCGCTTTCCTTCTGCAGCCGCAGGAAGCGGCGCATGATCGAGCTGCGCCCTTCGGGATTGAGCACATGAAACGCCAGATCCTCCAGCTCTTCACGCATCCATTGCATCCCCATGCGACCGGCCAGCGGCGCGTAGATATCCATGGTTTCGCGGGATTTCTGCACCTGTTTGTCCGGGCGCATCGCACGGATCGTGCGCATATTGTGCAGACGGTCGGCCAGCTTGACCAGAATGACCCGCATGTCCTTTGACATTGCCATGAACAGCTTGCGGAAATTCTCCGCCTGTTTGGTCTCAGAGCTGGACAGCTGCAGATTGGTGAGCTTGGTCACGCCATCCACCAGTTCGGCCACCTCGCGGCCAAACTTTTCGGCCACCGCAGTATAGGTCGCGCCGGTGTCTTCGATCGTGTCATGCAAGAGGGCTGTGATGATGGTTGCATCATCCAGCTGCATATCCGCCAGGATTTCCGCCACTTCGAACGGATGGGTGAAATAGGGATCACCCGAATGGCGATACTGGCCGTAATGTTCCTGTGCGCCGAATTCAAACGCCGCGCGGATCAGTTTCGAATTGGATTTCGGATTATAAGTGGCGATCCTGTCGATCAGGCCATCAATCTCGAGATGTTCAAGCTCTTCTTGCCAGCTCGCCACCGATGTCTACCCCGTAACCCCGTAAGACCGCAATCAGCCCTGGCCTTGCGCTTCCATCAATGCGCGCAGCAGCTTTTCTTCCGACATATCGTCGTCTTCCGGCTTGTCGGCGGCCTCGGCCCCCATCAGAAGCGCCATCTGGTCTTCTTCCGGTTCGTCCACTTCGATCTGGGTCTGGTGGCTTTCGATCATCCGCTCGCGCAGTTCGTCGGCGGTCTGGGTCTCTTCTGCAATCTCACGCAGGGAAACAACAGGGTTTTTGTCGTTGTCGCGATCCACCGTGATTTCGGCGCCTGCCGAGATCTCGCGGGCGCGATGCGACGCGAGCATTACCAGTTCAAACCGGTTCGGGACCTTATCAACGCAATCTTCGACCGTAACGCGGGCCATGTGTAGCTCCATTCCTTGCAAGGGGATGTGAACCGCCTGTTTAGGGGGTGGCCTGCCGCTTTACAAGCCGAAAGTGGGGGTGACAGGGGCTCAGCCAAGTTCAATTGGCACAATTTCGGCTTTTTCAGCGTCCGACAGCGCCTCACAAAGCTCCGTCACGGTCTTTCCCAGCAACGGGTGGCACCAGTCGGGTGCGATATCCAGCAAGGGAATCAGCACGAACCCCCGGTCCTGCAGCCGCGGATGGGGCAAGATCAACCGGTCAGGCGCCTCACGTTTCTGCACCTCAAGCGGCAGCTCGATCCATTCACGCAGTACCTCCGGGTTCGGCGCAACTGTCTCTCCGCTGGCCAGCAGATCAATATCCAGGCTGCGTGGCGCCCAGCGCGAAGGGCGCGTTCGACCGAACATGGCCTCCACCTCGTGAAACAGATCCAGCAACGCGCGGTCTGACAACGGGCTTTGCACCTCGATCGCTGCATTGACGAAATCCGGTCCCGCGCCCGCCGGGAAACAGGGCGTGCGGTAGAATCGGCTGATTGCATTGATTCGGATTCCTTCGCCTTCTAGTTGCAAAATAGCATCCCGAACCAACCCATGAGATAATGCCAGATCGGAACTGGTGTTACTTCCAAGCGCCACAAGGCGTTTTATGCTATACTTATCCAAAAGTGCTCCTTGCAGCGTCCGATTCTTACCTTAGATTGCACATCATACTTCGTTGACAGCTACTCACATTATCACTCACGGAATTGTTGGCGAAGTAAAATTGGAAAGGACATTAAATGTTTTATCGCGACGAACGGCTTGCGCTGTTCATCGATGGTTCGAACCTGTATGCGGCTGCAAAATCTCTCGGGTTTGACATCGATTACAAACTTCTTCGCCAGGAATTCATGCGCCGCGGCAAACTTCTGCGCGCGTTCTACTACACCGCCCTTTTGGAGAATGACGAGTATTCGCCGATCCGGCCGCTGGTGGATTGGCTGCATTACAACGGCTTCTCCATGGTGACCAAACCGGCCAAGGAATACACGGACTCGATGGGTCGCCGGAAGGTCAAAGGCAATATGGACATTGAGCTGACTGTGGATGCGCTGGAATTGGCGGATCACATCGACCACGCGGTTCTGTTCTCCGGGGATGGGGATTTCAAACCGCTCGTGGCCGCCCTGCAACGTAAAGGCGTGCGCGTTTCGGTCGTTTCGACCATCCGCAGCCAGCCGCCGATGATTTCCGATGAACTGCGCCGCCAGACCGATAATTTCATCGAACTGGACGAGCTGAAAGACGTGATCGGCCGCCCCCCACGCGAATTTGATCGTGATGAGCCGGGCGAGGACTGATCCGATACGAATTCAACAAAAAGCCGGGGCCAGCGCCTCGGCTTTTTTGTTGCCCCTTTCCTGCACCGGGGAATTGCGGCACAACGGACGCAACTGCGGGGGACGCAACAGCGGGCGGCCCCGCACCCCCACCGCCAAACCGGACGAGCGCCACCATGACCACAGACACCAAGCCAGACCTCACCCTCTACCTCGCCGCCCCCAACGGGTTTTGCGCAGGCGTTGATCGCGCCATCAAGATCGTCGAAATGGCGATCGAGAAATGGGGCGCGCCGATTTATGTGCGCCATGAAATCGTGCACAATAAATTCGTCGTGGACGGGCTGCGGGCAAAAGGCGCGGTCTTTGTCGAAGAACTGGAAGATTGCCCCGATGATCGCCCGGTGATCTTTTCCGCCCATGGGGTGGCCAAATCCGTGCCCGAAGAGGCGACCCGGCGCGAAATGGTCTATGTCGACGCCACCTGCCCGCTGGTGAGCAAGGTGCATATCGAGGCGGAACGGCATTTTGAAAACGGGTTGCAAATGGTGATGATCGGTCACGCGGGCCACCCGGAAACCATCGGCACAATGGGGCAATTGCCCGACGGCGAAGTGCTTCTGGTCGAAACCGCCGAAGACGTGGCCACGCTGGAACCGCGTGATCCCGAACAGCTGGCCTATATCACCCAGACCACCCTGTCAGTGGATGACACCGCCGGCATTGTCGCCGCCCTACGTGACCGTTTTCCAGCCATCATCGGGCCGCATAAGGAAGACATCTGCTATGCCACAACCAACCGCC
Source organism: Aliiroseovarius crassostreae (assembly GCF_001307765.1). Lineage (GTDB taxonomy): Bacteria > Pseudomonadota > Alphaproteobacteria > Rhodobacterales > Rhodobacteraceae > Aliiroseovarius > Aliiroseovarius crassostreae. The sequence continues at coordinate 181,176 of NZ_LKBA01000004.1, read as the reverse complement.
AGCACGCGGTCAAGGCGGTGGCGCCAAAAGTGGACGCTCTTCTGGTGATCGGGGCGCCGAACAGCTCCAACTCACGCCGGCTGGTTGAGGTCGCCAAGGCCAATGGCTGCGCCTTTTCCATGCTGGTGCAACGCGCGTCAGAGATTGACTGGCGTTCGCTCGAAGGGGTCCGGGCCGTGGGCCTTACTGCGGGGGCCTCGGCCCCGCAAGTTCTGGTCGACGAGGTGATCACCGCCTTTCAGGATCGTTTCAACGTGCAGGTCGAGCTGGTTGAAACCGCTCAGGAAAACATCGAGTTCAAAGTGCCCCGCGTCTTGCGAGAACCCGCATAAGACAGAGGGCGAGCCTTGTCAGAAGATCCCCAGACCCTCAGCGTTTACAACACCCAATCGGCTGAATATGAGGCTCGGGTGGTGGCAAAAGACACACCTGGCCTGAAGGATTTCATCGCCGCCATGCCTGCGGGTGGGCGCGTGCTGGATCTGGGATGCGGCCCCGGACTGGCCGCAAAAACCATGTTGGAGCACGGGCTTAAGGTCGATGCCGTTGATGGCTCCTCAGCCATGGTGACCCGAGCCATCGCGCGGGGCGTGCCAGCCCGCCAGGCCCTGTTTCACGAAATCACCGGCTCCAATTGCTACCACGGGATTTTTGCGAATTTCAGTTTGCTGCACCTGCCCCGGTCGGCGTTTCCGAACATGCTGATCCGCCTGCAACGCCTCCTGACAGCCGAAGGAATACTGCATATCGGGATGAAGCTCGGCGATGGAGAGAACCGTGATCGTCTGGGGCGGTTTTACAGCTATTATCAGCCTGACGAACTGGATCAGCTGTTGACCTTGGCGGGGTTTACACCCATCACCCGCATTCTGGGAACGGGTGCCGGTCTGGACGGCTGGTCGTCCGAATGGATTGTCATCCACGCACGAAGCTGAGGAAAGGGATCACGCAGATGGCCGAGTTTTTTGCCTATACCGATGGTGCCTGTTCTGGCAATCCCGGCCCCGGAGGCTGGGGCGCGCTGCTGCAAGCCAAGGAGGGGGGCACAGTTGTCAAGGAACGTGAACTCAAGGGCGGTGAGGCGCTGACCACCAACAACCAGATGGAGTTGATGGCGGCGATCATGGCGCTGGAAACCTTGGGCAAGCCCTGCGCGATCACCGTCGTGACCGACAGCCAGTACGTGAAGAACGGCGTGACCGGCTGGATTTTCGGCTGGAAAAAGAACGGGTGGAAAACCGCCTCGAAAAAGCCGGTGAAAAATGTCGATCTGTGGCAACGGCTGGACGCGGCACAGGCCCGCCACCATGTCACCTGGCAGTGGGTCAAGGGCCATGCAGGCCACCCGGAAAACGAGCGCGCGGATGAGCTGGCCCGAGCGGGCATGGCCCCGTTCAAAAAGTGACCACTTGCCCGCTGGCAATCACGTTACCGCAAGCGTTCAGCCCCATCAAAACTCCATCCAGATCCCGATATTGAGTTTACCGGATGATTGCGGAGCAACCTCTTCGCTCCATTCAACCTGCACATGTCGGCCAGCACTGTATTCCCAGGCAACAGACGGCAGCAGTTTGACATAGACATTGTGCGGGTCGGCAAACGCATCCACCGACATCATTGCCAGGAACCGATCATGTGGCTTCAGCCCGGCCTGGGCAATCACACCGAAAGCTGCCCCCTTCCCCTCTGCCGCCAATTCGATCCTGGCCGAAGCATCAAGCCACCCGCCACCAAACCGCGTCTCAAACCCACGTCCGATATGAAAGCTCGGGACAAATGTCAGGTGATCTTCCTGCAAGTCAGCAAGCGTAAATCCCAAGGCTTTTTGCCATGCCCCCCCGGGTGGGAAATGCCAGCGCGCAAAAAGTTCGGCATCGCTGATGGACATCTCCATACCCGTATAGTTGGAATAATCGACGTAAATATTGCCCTCAACCTTGCCGCCCAGTGTCCACTGATCGGTCAGCCCATATTCGAGATAGGTGGACAGGGTGGGATAGGTCAGCCAATTGCCCCATTCCTGACTGCCCGACATGGCGACAAAAAACGTCCCCTTTTCGCGTGGCCATGCGCCGGACATGGCTGCAGGCGCCTGCAGCAGACTGATCAGCACAACCAGAGCCAATGTCAGACTGGCGCGGAGGGGGGCCTTGAAAAACATACCGCCAGAATGTCTCAACGATGGTTAACCCCCAGTTAACCTGCGTTAAGGTGTTTCGGAATAACCGTGTATTTAAACTGTATCCCGACACACTTTCAGAGTGGTCCGATCCAGATCATTGCCTGAAATAGGTCTTATAAACCCACAACACGACCAAAGCCCCTAGGATCGCGCCGACAAATCCAGCCGCCATCCCAAAAAGTGCGGCCAACCCGCGCAGGATCAACCCACCAACCAAGGCACCAAGCACCCCAATAGCAATGGTGGTCGGAACATCTGCCTGAACCCCCATCAAACGCGTGGCAATGAACCCAGCGGCAATACCGAAAATGATCAGAAACAATATGCTCATAACGGATATATGGGGGGAAGGTGCCCCGTCTTAAAGACACACTCTGAAAACTAGTTTTCTAGTTTTTAAAAATCTTGGCCTCGGAACCGGATCATCAACCCAGTTTTTCAGGAAGCTCCACGCCTCTCAGGAAATCGGCAGCTTGCATCGGCTTCTTGCCGGGGCGCTGGGCGCGGGTAATCTCCACCGCCCCTTCACCACAGGCGATGGTCAAACCGTTCAAAATCTGCCCGGGCGCGCCCTGCCCATCAGCCAATCGCGACGACAGCAGTTTTACCTGCTCGCCATTCATCTCGCATTTTGCACCGGGAAACGGCGAAAGGCCGCGGATCAGGCGATCCACCTCTATGGCCGGGCGGGTCCAATTCACGCGCGCCTCTTCCTTCAGGATCTTTTCCGCATAGATAACCCCCTCTTCCGGCTGCACTTCCGGCGTGAGTTTATCCAATTGAGACAGCGCCTTAACGATCATCTGCGCCCCCAGAGGTGCAAGGCGGTCATGCAATTGCTGCGTGGTCTCCTCATCCCCAATGGGGATAACTTCCCGCAAAAGAACCGGCCCCGTATCCAGACCAGCTTCCATTTGCATAATGCAAATTCCAGTTTCCGCATCCCCAGCCATGATTGCCCGGTGGATCGGCGCAGCCCCACGCCAGCGCGGCAAAAGCGATGCGTGAATATTCAAACACCCATTCTGAGGGGCATCCAGAACCGCCTGCGGCAAGATCAATCCGTAAGCCACCACAACTGCAACATCCGCGTTCAATGCGGCAAAGTCATTTTGTTCCTGCGCCCCTTTCAGCGACACCGGATGGCGCACCTCAAGCCCCAGTTCCAATGCCCGCGCGTGCACCGGCGTAGGGCGGTCTTTCTTGCCCCGGCCCGCCGGGCGTGGGGGCTGGCAATAAACCGCGACAATGTCATGACCAGCCTCGACCAGCGCCTCAAGAACAGGGACGGAAAACTCCGGGGTTCCCATGAAGATTACGCGCATTGTTTCTCTCCTTCAGGCGGCAAGATCGGGCAGGCGATAAGGTCGGGGCGCAACACGCCGTCAGCGGAGCTTTTTCGACTTTCGCACCAGCATGTCCCGCTTCATCTTCGACAGGTGGTCAAAATACATTTTACCGTTGAGGTGGTCGATCTGGTGCTGCACCGAGGTGGCCCAGAGATGCACGAAATCGCGCTCCTCCACCTCTCCTGCCGCGTTCATAAATCTTACCGTGACCGCCCGCGGCCGGTCGATTTCCGCCCAGATTCCGGGCAGGTTCGGACTGCCTTCCTGATGGGTGCGCAACTGGGTCGAGGCATGCAGGATCTCGGGATTGGCCATGCGGATCGCCTGCCCCCGTTCATCCGACGCATCCACAACCGCCAGCCGAAGGGGGATCCCAAGCTGTGGCGCGGCCAGCCCGACGCCAGGCATCGCATCCATTGCAAAGATCATCTCATCCCAGATGGCGCTGATCTCATCGGTGATCTCAGAAACAGGGGCCGCAACACTGCGCAGCACCTTGTTCGGCCACATCACATAGGGTCGGTGCGAGGTCACGGCCATGCTCAGGCCTTGCCCCGCGCGATATCGCGTTTCAGCTTCTGCATTTTGCGCGTGATCATCTGACGTTTGAGCGGCTTGAGGTAGTCGATGAACAGCTTGCCGTCAAGGTGGTCGATCTCGTGCTGAACACAGGTCGCCCACAACCCGTCAAAATCCCGCTCCTGCACATTGCCATCCATATCCAGCCAGCGCACCCCAACCTCTTTCGGGCGGGTCACTTCTGCGAACTGATCCGGGATTGACAGGCAGCCTTCTTCATAGACATTCAACTCGTCCGAAGCGCGGATGATCTCGGGGTTGAACATCACGGTTGGCTGAGCGGGTTCGTCGTCATCCCGCACGCAATCCATCACGATCAACCGTTGCAGGATGCCGATCTGCGGCGCGGCCAGGCCGATGCCCGGCGCGTCATACATGGTTTCCAGCATGTCCTGTGCCAGCACGCGCAGCTCGTCCGAGAGGTCCGGGACGGCATCGGCGACTTTCTTCAGACGCGGATCAGGGTGAATGAGAATATTACGCAGTGTCATAAGGGGGATTTAGGGCAAGCCGGGCTGGCGTGCAATGGCCGGGTGAGGGGCAATTGACCTGACATCGGACAGAAACAACCCTTTTCAGGCCTTTCCTCGGCCCGCCCCCTCTTGCGCAGCTGTTGAAAGCCGCTCAAGCGTTTCGAAATTAGCTTGAAACGCAGGTGTTTCGAAACGCCCACAACATCAATGGGTTCCGTGCAGTTCGCGCCAAGCTTTTGTTGCAAGCTTGGCGCGAAACGATTTAACGTGCCTCGGAACAGAAAACCAGACAATGGATATCCCGCGATGACCACCGCACAGACCGCTCCCAACGCTTTTGACACGATGATTGATCGTCGCGGCACCCATTGCTCGAAATGGGACAAGATGGAGCAGCTTTTCGGTGTGCCGGCCGAGGATGGGTTGGCAATGTGGACAGCCGACAGCGACTTTGCCACTGCGCCTTGTGTGATCGAGGCCATTCGCAAGGCCGCGGATCACGGCGTATTTGGCTATTCCTGGGACCATCCCGATTACCTGAATGCCGTGGCATGGTGGATGAAAACCCGGCACAACTGGGACGTGGACCCGGATTGGGTGCTCACCTCACAAGGGTTGGGAAACGCCATTGCGCTCTGCCTGCAAACCTGGACGGAACCGGGTGACGGGGTGGTGATCTTCACCCCAGTCTATCACGAATTTGCACTGAAGATCAGCAAGAACGGGCGCAAGGTGGTGGAATGCCCGCTGGTACGCGACGGTGACACCTATGTTCTGGATCTGGAGGATGCGCAATCGCGCCTGACCGGCGATGAGCGCATGATCATCTTCTGCTCGCCGCAGAACCCTTCGGGCCGGGTCTGGACCGCCGAGGAACTGAGGGATGTGGCGAATTTTGCCGCGCGCAATGATTTGATGCTTGTCTCGGACGAAATCCATCAGGATCTGGTCTATGAAGGGCATACCCATATGCCCACAGCCGTGGCCGCCCCCGAAGCCCTGCCCCGCCTGATCACCCTGTCAGCCGCATCAAAGACCTTTAACATCGCCGGGCAGCGAACCGGCAACATGATCATCCCCGACCCTGATCTGCGCCAGACCATGCGCAAGCGCCTGTCGGCACTGGACTATGGCGCGGCGATGCTGTCGGTGGACATGATCACAGCCGCCTATTCACCGGAAGGGGCGGACTGGGTGGATCAGCAGCTGGTGCATCTGACCCGCAACCGTGAGATTTTCGACACGGGTGTGAATGCCATCCCCGGTGTGCGGTCGCTGCCGCTGCAGTCGACATATCTGGCCTGGGTCGATTTTTCCGGCACCGGCATGCCCCATGACGAGGTGATTGCCCGCATTCGGGATAAGGCCCGGATTGCCGTCAGCCCCGGCCCGAGCTTTGGCACCGGCGGAGAGGGGTTCCAACGTGTCAACCTCGCCACCCAAAGCGCACGGGTGGAAGAGGCCGTGTCGCGCCTGCAACGCGCGTTTGCGGATCTGCAATAAGCCCGGCGACCCAGCCCGCCCCACTCGGCAAATCCCTGCCCGTGCATGACAGCCGGTCCGGAACCTGCTTGCACTGATCAAGGTCCCGCGCGAGCTTGGCGTCATGCGCCATCTCGCCCGCCTCTTTTCGCGCCTGACCCTTCTTGCGGTGATTGCCCTGATCGGGGTGATCCTGTGGGACAGGTTCGCGCCCCCACCCGCCCCCCCGCTGATGGAACCGATTTCCGGACAGATCGACCGGATTTTGGTGGAGAAAGCTGCGCGAAAAATGACTGTGTTCCGGGAGGGCGAAGCCCTGCGAACCTATCGGATTGCCCTGGGATTTACCCCGGAAGGCGACAAGGAGGTCGAAGGTGATGGCAAGACCCCGGAAGGTCTGTTTCACATCAATCGCCGCAATCCAAGCAGCGCATATCATCTGTCACTGGGCATTGATTACCCGCAGCCAGAGGATATCTCGCGCGCAACGGCAATGGGGAAAAGCCCCGGCGGTGACATCTTCATCCATGGACAACCCAACGGCGCGGGGCGGTTTGTCACCTTACCCGGAGACTGGACCGCAGGCTGTATTGCCGTGTCGGACGCGGAAATTGAGGAATTGTGGTCCATTACGCCGGATGGGACCGAGGTGGAAATTCGGCCCTGATCCGGCGTTTGAGGGCGCATGATGTGAACCCGAAGGGGCTTTGCCCCTCTGCGCATACGCGCATTCACCCCAAGGTATTTGAGCAAGGAAAATCAGGAGAGCGGGATTTGCAGGAGCGGATCCGGGTTCGATTGAAGGAAGGTGAGATCCACCTCGCGCAGCATGCGTTTCTGGCCGGGAAAGCTGACGCGGGAAACGGCCTGTTCGCTTGAAAGCCAGGCGTAATCTGAATGTTCGTTGTTGAGCCGCACCTCAGCCCCCTTGGGGACAATTGCCACAAAGACAGGTGCGATCACGATCTGATCGGTCCAGGGTTCATAGAATTGTTCGCAGATATCGGCGTTGTAAAAGGCCAACGGGCTCAGACCGGTTTCTTCTTTCAACTCGCGCAACGCTGCAGCCCAAGCGGTTTCGCCCGACTCGATCTTGCCAGCCACCTGACACCAGACCCCGGCCGGTTTGGCCACACGTTTCAGAAGCAGGATTTCAGAGTGCATTTCCCCCGGCCTTATCACAACCACAGAGACCAACCACGGGCGCAAGCTTCGGGCTTTTTGAAGTGAACTCATGGTAGGTCTTTACGATTGGATACCAAGGCGGGGGGCTTGCTGCGCCTATAGCAATGCTACGCTTCTTTGGTGATCAGCCCAACAGGCGCGTTGTCCTCGCGCGCAAAATCCAGCGGGACGTTGTCGTGGGCCTCGGCCTTGCGCTTGAATTCATATTTCATCTGGCCATCCTCTTCTTCCGAAGCGACGATCAGGCATTGATAGAGGTGGCGGGTGCCATCATAGAGGTCAACCAGCCCACGCAGATGCGGGGCACGTGCGACGTCCAGGGAAAAGCCGGTTTCCCAGAATTTCAACACGGGAAACACTTCTTCATTCACCCGTATACGCAGGCGTGATTTCTTTTTCAGATCGCGCTTGCGGGCGGCTTCCAGGCCGTCGCGCACTTCCTGAGGCAAAAATTCCAGCATGTTCCATCTCCCATCGCGGATGGTTAATCATGGCACGAGATATGTAACGGTCAAGTTAACCTTTTGTCAGATTGGGAATTTTTTCAAATTATCCACAACGCGTTGCATCAAAGCCCGCAACCAGAAACGGCGCAGGCATGCCCGCGCCGTTTTTTGCATTTCAAAGCCTGACCCAATCAGGTGTTGTTATCTTCCACCAGATCCACACCCACCACAGGGCGCAGCACATGTGGGATGGAGGGATCATAAAGCGCGCTATCCTTGAAATCGCGCGCGGAGTTAAGGGCGGGGCCCACGAGGATCAGCGCGGTGCGGGTGATCTTTTCAGCCCGCACTTTCTTGCGGATATCGGCAATGGTGCCACGGATCAGCATCTCGTCTGGCCAGCCCACGCGATAGGCCACCACCACCGGACACTCCGCCCCATAATAAGGGGTCAGCACGCGCTCAATCTCACGCATATTGCGCACGGCGAGGTGAATGGCGAGCGTGGCCCCGGTCTTGGCAAAATTCTCCAGCGTTTCCCCTTCGGGCATCGAGGTCGACTGCATCGACATGCGCGTGAGCACAATCGACTGGGCAATCTCGGGGATGGTGAGTTCCTGCCCCAGTGCCGCCGCGGCGGCTGCGTAGGCGGGCACACCCGGGATGACCTTGTAGTCGATCCCGTCTGCTTTCAGGCGGCGGATCTGTTCGGCAATCGCCCCATAAAGCGAAGGGTCACCGGAATGCACACGGGCCACATCTTCACCGCGCGCGTGGGCGGCCTTGATTTCAGCGTGGGTGTCGTCCAGCGTCATGGGCGCGGTGTCCATGACCTTTGCCCCTTCGGGTGCGCAAGCCACAACCTGCGGCGGGACCAAAGATCCCGCATACAGACACACCGGGCATTCGCCAATGATGCGCTGCGCTTTCAGGGTCAGAAGCTCGGGGTCGCCGGGGCCTGCCCCAATGAAATAGACGGTCATGACAGGTCTCCATCAATGCGGCGGGCATAGCCGCGCGGGGTAAACATACGCGGGCCTTCGCCCAGTTGTGCAAGGCGCGAGTTCGAGGATCCCACCAGCACCACGGTCAGCATATCGACCTCGTCCACCTGCAACTCGTCCAGACGACGATAGCGGATGTTCTCTGTCGGGCGACCGAGGTTGGACGCCAGCATGACGGGCGTGTCCGCCGGGCGGTGCTTCAACAGGATGTCGCGGGCTTCGGCCAGCAGGGTGCGGCGCTTCATCGAGACGGGGTTGTAGAAGGCGATCACGAAGTCGCCCTCGGCGGCGGCATGCAGACGCTTCACGATATCCTCGCGGTGGGTCAGCAGATCCGACAGCGAAATGGCGCAGAAGTCATGGCCCAGCGGGGCGCCTGCACGGGCGGCTGCCCCCTGCAGCGCGGACACGCCGGGGGTGGACACCACTTCGACCCGACGCGCGGCATCGGTCACGCCCTTTTCTTCGGCAGTGCGGTCCAGAAGTTCATAGACCAGCGCGCCCATGGCGTAGATGCCCGCATCGCCCGAGCAGACCAGCGCCACGTTCTTGCCCTTGCCCGCTTGTTCCAGCGCGTAACGGCAGCGGTCTTCTTCGCCGCCCAGCGGGAAGTCGGACCGGGTTTTGCCCGCGGCCAGCGGGCCGATCAGATCGATATAGAGGCCATAGCCCACCAGCTCCTCGGCTTCTTGCAGCAGGTGGCTCGCTTCCGGTGTGCGCCATGTGTGCTGACCCGGCCCGATTGAGACGATGGACAGCTTGCCACGGGAACGGCCGCGCATCTCGGTAATCGGTTCGGGCGCACGGGCGATGGCGCAGGTGGTGTTGGCGGTTTTGACCTTGGGAACAACCAGTTCGGCATCCGGACCAGCCGCAGCCAGCGCCGCGCCTTCCGACACGCCATGACAGCCGACTTCCTCAAACACCACGTCTGAGGGGTTGGCCAGACGCGCGGTTTCGGCCTCCAGTTCTTCTGCCGTGAACACGCGGAACGGCACGCCCAGACGGCGGGCCAGTTGGTTCATCGCCAGTTCGTCTGCTTTCAGGTCCAGCGAGGTCACACAGGCAATCGCTTCGGGGGCAATATTTGCGGCGGCCAGTTGCTCGGACACGTTCTGCCACAGCTCTTCTGGATCTGCGTTGCGCGCACAGCCCACGCCCAATGCGAAACGTTGCGGGTGATAGGCCAGACGGGTCGGGCCGGTTTCAACCGGCGCTTCTGACACAACCAGCTCGACCGAGCCACCTGCGTCTTCGATGTCGAAGATATTCTCACCCACGATGGACACGCCAGCGCCGGACAAGAGCTCTGCCATGGCTTCTTTGGCGTCTTTCTGATTGGCCAGACGATAGCCAACCGGCGGCTCGTCCAGCGCCACGCCCATTGACACGTCGCCTGCGGTGGTCACGGCGGCGGTTGCGCCGATTTCAGCGGCAATCTGGCTGGCCAGACGGTTGGCGCCACGATGCCCGCCCAAAAGCGGCAACACGGAGGATCCGTCATCGGCCACGGCCACGACGGGCGGTTCCGCCAGCTTATTGGCCAGAATGGGGGCAACCGCGCGGATCAGGATACCGGCGGCACAGACACCCACAACCGGCGTGCCGGCCGCAAACAGCATCCGCACATGATCCAGCGCATTTGGGAAAAACGCATCAGCTTTTTCCACACGACCTTCACGCCCATGGACCTGAGCCCCCAACAGGGCGGCAACCTTATGGGCCAGAGGCTCTCCAGAGGCATTCAGGCAAATTACAACAGGCGTTACAGCCATGGATCGGTTCCTTTCGCAAGCAGGATCATCGAGAAATAGGGCGCCTTTTCGGGGGCCTCGGACAGGGGCAGCACCACTTCTTCAGGCAGACTGGCGCGTTCCACGTAAGTGGCTTTGTCGGTGAGGCCGAGATCGGCAATCACCGCACGAATTTTTGCAAGATGGCGGCCAACCTTCATGATCGCCACCGACTCTGCGCCTTCAATCCGCGACCGAAGTTCAGCTTCGTCCAGCGGGCCGGGCAGCACGGTCAGGCGTTCGTTGCGCGCCACCAGCGGGCGCTGCGCCCGGGCGGCCACGGTGGTGATCGAGGTCACGCCGGGCACGATCTCGCAGTCGAAGCGATCCGACAGACGGGCAAAGAGATACATGAACGAGCCGTAGAAAAACGGGTCACCCTCACACAGCACCACCACATCGTCGCCCGCCGCCAGACGCTCAGCGATCTGTGCCGCACCCGCGTCATAGGCGGCCTGCGCCGGGGCGCGCTCAACCGTCATCGGCACCGGGATACGGATCTCATCTGTGCCCTCGGCGATCAGATCCGCGGCGATCGAACGCGCAAAGCTGTTGCCACATTCCAAAGCCGGATAGGCCACCACCTTGGCCGCCGCAATCAGCCGTGCGGCCTTCAGCGTCATCAGCTCGGGGTCGCCCGGGCCGAGGCCGATCCCGTAAAGGGTTCCGTTCATCTTTTGATCAGGCTCCATTGTGTGACCGGGCGCAGCGGTTTCCAGCCGGACAGCGGCCCGAGGGCTTCGGCACGTTCCACCGAGAGTTTCACCAGTTGGCCACCGTGTTTCTTGTGCAGCGCGGTCAGGCACATCTCACTTTCGATGGTGACCGCATTGGCAACCAGACGCCCCAGCGGGCGCAGCGCCGCCCAGGCAGCATCGAACGTTTCTTCGGTCAGACCACCGCCGATGAACACAGCGTCGGGCGCGTCGAGGCCCTCCAGCGCGGCGGGGACCATACCGTCGACAAGCTCCAGACGCGGAACACCCAGCGCCAGCGCGTTGGCAGCGGCCATGGCACGACGTTCGGGTTTGGGTTCGATCCCGATGGCACGGGCATAGCGCGCACCGCGCATCCATTCGACCGCAACCGAACCGCAACCGGTGCCAATATCCCACAGCAAAGCGCCACGCATCGGCATGAGTTTTGCAATCGTAACCGCGCGCACCTCTTGCTTGGTCATGGTGCCGTCGGATTGAAACAGCTCATCCGCCAGACCCGGCACGCGGGGCAGCAGCGCCGCATCCGGGGCGGCGATACAGTCCACCGCCAGCGTGTTGAAGGCGGGCACGTCATGGTCCCAGCTTTCGGCCAACCCATCAAACCGCGCTTCTTTCTCGCCACCCATATGTGCGAGCACGGTCATGCGCGATTTGCCAAAGCCACGCTCGGTCAGGAACCTGGCGATCTGTTCGGGTGTTTCCGCCCCGGTGGTCAGGATCAACAGGCGCGCATCGGGCTGAATGAAGGCAATCATCTGCTCAACCGGGCGACCATGCACGGTGAGCGTTTCGAGATCCGCCATCGACCAGCCCATCCGCGCCGCCGCCAGCTGGAAGGCCCCGACCTGCGGGTGATAAACGATCTCAGCCGGATCAAGGTGACGCCCGATCTTGGCTCCTACTGAAAACCAGAGCGGATCCCCAGAGGCAAGCACGGCCACGGTCTGCCCACGCCGTGCGTCCAGCTCGCCGATCAGGGCGTCAAAAGGAGAGGGCCATGCGAGGCGCTCGGCTTTGGTGTCCAGCATCTCGTGGTGGCGTTTGCCCCCGACGATCACATCGGCAGCTTCGATCACCGCGCGGGTGGCCGGAGTCAGACCATCCAGCCCGTCTTCGCCGATGCCGATGATATGCAACCAAGATTGGGTCATAGCGCCTCCACTAACTCCCGAAAACGTTCTAATGAAAACTGTGCTCGCTCTGAACGAATGTCTTCAAGATACTGGAGCATTTCCAACCTTCTTTTCGAAGGCTTATGAACCACATCAATTGCAGCTTCCGGATCGTACATATGCATGTGAAGGCCGAAGTTTTCTCTGGCTCGCGTTAATGAATGTCTGCCATTAGGTCCACCCGTGACCTGATCTGCCGTGGCTTCATCCTGACCGTCGTCTTCCCACCAACATACCTGACATATTTCATAGGTCGCGCGTTCTTCCAAGGTAGGAAGTTGGCAGCATGGGCAAAGGAAATAATCGCCAATTTTTTTGGCGCCCGCGTGGTCCTGTACGTCCAGAAAGCGGACATAGTTTGTGAACCACGCGCTAATCTCGGTCATGCCTTTTCCTCCGGCAGGCCCGCAGCCAGAGCGTTCACGGCCGCCGAAGCGATGGCCGATCCGCCACGGCGCCCGCGCAGGGCGACAAATTCGCAGCCGCGCGGGTTGGCGGCGAGCTCGGCTTTGCTTTCGGCAGCGCCGACAAACCCCACCGGGAAGCCGAGGATCACGGCGGGTTTCGGCCCGCCCGCGTCGATCAGCTCCAACAGGTGGAAAAGTGCTGTGGGCGCGTTGCCCACGGCCACCACGGCGCCTTCCAGCTTGTCGGCCCATAACTCAACCGCAGCCGCCGACCGCGTGTTGCCAATTTCTTTGGCAAGCGGCGGGGTGCGCGGATCGTTCAGGGTGACAATCACCTCATTCTCGGCGGGCAGATAGCGGCGAATAATCCCCGCGCCCACCATTTCGCAGTCACAAAAGATCGGCGCGCCGGATTTCAGGGCTTCATGGCCCGCGTCATAGGCGTTTTGTGAAAAAGCCAGACGATCCGCCACTTCGACCATGCCGCAGGCGTGGATCACGCGGGTGGCCAGCGCGGCCATGCCACCGGGGAACCGCTCCAACCGGGCTTCACGGCGGAGTGTCGCAAAGCTCTCGGCATAGATCGCCATCGGATCACGTTCATACTGCAAAGGAGGCCGCATGTTTATTTGACCCGCGCCGATTCCGGACCATGCGGGTGTTTTGCATGGGGGTATTCCGGGTGGTGGTGATCATGGTCGTGATCGTGATGATGGTGGTGGTGATGCCCGTGATCATGGGTGTGGTCATGGGCGTGATCGTGTGAATGATCGTGGCCGTGAGAGTGATCATGGTCATGGCTGTGCCCATGATCATGGTGGTGGTGATGGTGGTGATCCATATCCAGACGGCACGCCCCGGTGCAGAAATGATCGCAGAGCGAACAGGTCTCGACCGTTGAGCCGGGCGCGTTGGCCCCCTGCCCTTCCACATGGTGGTGATGGCTTTCCTGCACCGCACCCAGTTCACTTTCAAAACCCAGCACCTCAACCCGGTATTTACACATCACGCAGGTGGGTGGGGGGGTGTCGGAAAAGGCCGGGTGCTTGGCACGATCCGCAGCCGAGATCGCCGCAATTTTCGGGTCATCCAGTGCCAGGATCTGATCACGATAGCCGCAGGTGCCGCAATTGGGCGGCGGCATGGCGCCGACCTGTTCGGTGATCCGCTCGGCAAAGGTTTCCAGCACCTTCTCGTGGTCGTTCAGATAACCGGCTTTCACGAACTGGATGTCAGGATGACGTGCGGCCACCTGATCGGTGAAGCCATAGATCCGGTCGATCAGGATGCCCGTGAACAGGAAATACGGGAAGACGATGACACGCTTGTAACCCAGCTTGGCGGTGTGGGTCAGGCACGGTTCCACCAGCGGGAAGGTCACACCGGAATAACCCACTTCAAGCCAGCCAAAACCCATACCTTCTTGCAGCAGACGCGCGATTTTCGACACGTTGGCATTGGCATCCGGGTCAGACGCGCCGCGTCCGATCACCACCAGGCAGGTTTCTTCAAGCGGCACCTCGCCATGTTCGGCATTGGCAGCCTCCACCGCGTCACGGATGCGCGCACCGGCGGCGGCAACCATCTTGGGGTCCACGCCCAATTCCCGCCCATAGCTGACGTCGATACCATGTTTGGTGGCATAGGTATTGAGCACGGTGGGGATGTCGTTTTTCGAATGCATCGCCGCAAAGAGCATCCCCGGCACGGCCAGAATGCGGTCACACCCCGCCTCACGCAGATTGTCCAAACCCACCCGGATCACCGGATTGGCAAATTCCAGATAGCCGTAATCAACCATCCAGTCATCGGGCAGCATCGCGGGCAGCTTCTCTGCCAGCACCTTGAATTCATCCACCGCGGCCTGGCTGCGAGAGCCGTGACCGCAGATCATCACGCCGATTTTCTTACCTTGCGTATCCAGCTGGGTTTTCATCCGTTCAGGCTCCGACCAGTTCCTCTTCGCCACCCTCTTCGGTGGCCTCTTCGCCAGCGTCATCCGCCTTGGCTTTCTCGGTGCCTTTTGCCCCTTTCAAGGCCCCCCAAAGCCCTACGGCCGCCGCGGCGCCCAGAAGGATGATTGCCCCCCAGTGGCCATGTCCGGCCACTTCTCCGACGTGGCCGATATGGGCCATGGCGGGGGCAGCGGTCAGGCTGATCGCTGCAGTAGACAAAAGAAGGGTTCTCGACATCATGTGTCCTTTCGCAAATCTGGGGCACAGGGAAGAGACACCGATACGCGCAAAGGGACGACGCCCGTTACGCTGCTTCGACGATGCTGCGTTCCATCCCCTATCTGGGTCGATGTCCGACAGCCAACCTCTCTGGCCCGAATGGGCTTCGTCAGGAACCGGGTATAGGCCGCAGCTCATCTGCTCGCAATGAAAAACACGGCATCAAGGGCGCCGGGAACGACCCGATCGGACAAAAACCAAATCATGTTTTTCCCGATTGGATCCAATTTGGCTTTCCAGAGGCTTTTTCACATGCTCAAATCGTCGCATCCGCAATGAACAAGGAGTGCCGCGATGGCCCCCGCCGCCCCGAATATTCTGTTCATCATGTATGACCAGCTGCGCTTTGATTACCTGGGCTGTGCCGGTCACAAGACGCTGGAAACGCCAAACTTTGATCGGGTGGCGGCGCGCGGGGTGCGGTTTGACCGCGCCTATTGCCAGTCCCCCGTCTGCGGCTCCAGCCGGATGAGCACCTATACCGGGCGCTATGTTTCGTCCCATGGGGCGGCCTTCAACAACTTTCCGCTCAAGGTCGGTGAACTGACCATGGGCGATCACCTGCGCGGCGCCGGCATGGGGTGCTGGCTGATTGGCAAGACCCATATGAAGGCGGATGCCGAGGGCATGGCGCGGCTGGGGCTGGCATCCGATTCGGTCATTGGCACCCGTATCGGTGAATGTGGGTTTGACGTCTGGATCCGCGATGACGGGCTTTGGGCCGAGGGGCCAGATGGGTTCTATGACCCAAAACGCTCCCCCTATAACGCATATCTGCGCGACAAAGGGTA
The DNA here is from genome assembly GCF_001307765.1 of Aliiroseovarius crassostreae. Classification (GTDB taxonomy): domain Bacteria; phylum Pseudomonadota; class Alphaproteobacteria; order Rhodobacterales; family Rhodobacteraceae; genus Aliiroseovarius; species Aliiroseovarius crassostreae. The sequence continues at coordinate 165,360 of NZ_LKBA01000004.1, read as the reverse complement.
TACCGATCACAATCCCTGGCATGATCACGCGAATGCCGGAATTGATGACGCCGGGGATATTGCCTCCGGTTTCCTGATGATGCACGCGGGCAAGCCCGCCAATATCCGCGAAGAAGACAGTGAAACCCCGTGGCTTACCGACCGGGCGATTGAATTCATGCAGACCCGAAAGGGCGACGGACCGTGGTGCGCGCACCTATCCTATATCAAACCGCACTGGCCCTATATCGTGCCGCCCCCCTATCACGACCTCTATGGGATCGAAGATATCCAGCCCGTGGTGCGTGCGGAAAAGGAACGGCAACAGGCGCATCCGGTATTTGACGCCTATCTGCAGGGCCAGCTCTCTGCCGCCTTTTCCCGTGACGAGGTGCGCGACGTGGTGATCCCCGCCTATATGGGTCTGATCAAGCAATGTGACGACCATCTGGGACGGATCCTCGATTACCTTGATGAGAGCGGGCAGGCCGGGAACACGGTGATTGTGCTCACCTCGGATCATGGCGATTACATGGGCGATCACTGGATGGGGGAAAAGGATTTCTTCCACGATCCCGCCGTCCGGGTGCCGCTGATCATCGCCGATCCCCGCCCACAGGCGGATGCCATGCGCGGCACGGTATCGGACAGGCTGGTTGAGCAGATCGACCTTGCCCCCACATTTGTGGACATGGCCGGTGGGGATGTGGCCGATCATATCCTCGAAGGACGCTCGCTTGTGCCGCTCCTGCACGGTGACGACGTGGCGTGGCGCGAGTTTGCGATCAGCGAATATGATTATTCCACATCCCCCATGGCCGACCGGCTTGGGCTTCCCCCCCGCGATTGCCGTCTGTTCATGGTGGTCACCGACCGGTGGAAACTGATCCATGCGGAAGGGGGCGACGAAGGCGGGTTCCGCCCGATGTTGTTTGATCTGAAAACCGACCCCGACGAACTGACCGATCTGGGCGCAAGCAAAGACCATTTCGAGATCATCACCCAAATGTATGACCACCTGCATCACTGGGCCAGACGCATGTCGCAACGCACCACGGTCAGTGACAACCAGATCCTTGCGCGTCGCAAAGGCGGATCCGAACAGGTTGGCGTGCTGATTGGTGTCTATGGCGACGAAGACCTGCCCGACCGCTACACCACCGCCTATCGCGGGAAGGCCACGCCTGTTGCCCCGGAAGACAAGGACAGCTGATGAAAATTTTCTCGGACAAAAAGCGCCCCGTTCACTTTGGACCTTACCCGTTGGAACGGCTGAAACGGACCGATCAGGCCGATCTTTCCGCCGTGCCCTCCATGGCCCCCTTGTCCTTTCACCGACCGGAACATCCCGAAAGCATCGTCAATGCCATGGGCGAATTTCAGGCGATGATGGATGCGATCCGGGATGGGGATGTGACCCCCGTGCGCGGGCGCATCCCCGAGGATCTTCAGGAGCGCGCCAACCATTTGAAAGCCTTTGGCTATTACCTCGACACCTCAATGGTCGGCATTGGTCCGGTGCCGGACGGTGCGCGCCTGTCGCCCCCCCGCCAGAACCCCGACATCCCCCGCCTTTCCGACGCCCTGAAAACCCGCGAGATCCGCACGCTGGCCGCAGGGATCGACGTGATCATGGCCGATCTCAAGGCGTCGATGGACCGCGCGCCCCGCAGGGCGTCACACCCCAACGCCATCGTGTTTCTGGTTGAACACATGCGCGATCCGCACCCTGCTGAGCGCGGGTCGGACTGGATCCTTGATGCCCAGGACCACCGCGCCTGTTTGCGCAGCACGGAAACCGCCGTGGTGATCGCCAATTACATCCGCCTTCTGGGCTTTGACGCGATGGCGCACAGCCCGATGTCAACCGATGTGGATCTGAACCAGCTGGCCGTGACCTCGGGGCTTGCGGTCGCGGAAAACGGTGAGTTGGTCGCGCCATGGCTGGGCAACCGCTTTGGGGTCGCCGTGGTGACCACGGATATGGACCTGGCGCATGACGCCCCCCTTGCGCCCATGGCCGAGCAGCCGTGGCACGCCACCTCCGGCCCCGCATGGTGGCTGGGCGGCACCGGGCCGGGCAAGGGGCATGCGAAATCGGCCCTGACCCGTGATCCCTATGCGCACCGAGACTACCATATGGGACCGCACCCGTTTGAACGCCTCAAGCGCGTGGACAACCCGACAACCTATATTGATGAGCCCAACGTGGCGCGGGTGCCGAAACGGTCCGACATGTTCGCCCGCAGTCAGTTCGGCGATATGGGAAAACCGCTGCAGGAGGCCTCAAAGGGCGGTCACTACGTGCGCAAATCCGGGCCAAGTTTTGCCCAACGCCGGTTGCTGGGGGCGTTTGTGCCCCTGCAGGATGGCGCCACAGCAGACGGGTCCCGCCCCAAGGATGCCAGCCGCAACGCCGACAATCTGCGGGCAGCGAGCTATTTCCTTGGCATCGACGCTGCGGGCACCTCCCGCTGCCCGGACTGGTGCTGGTATTCCCATGACGCAACCGGGGCCGAGATCCATCCCCCCCATGACAATGCCATTTCCATGATTGTCGATCAGGGGTTCGAGACGATGGAAGGCGCCTCCGGGGATGACTGGATTGCCGTCAGCCAGTCGATGTGCGCCTATCTGCGCTTCGCCCTCATCGGTGGGGTCATCGCCCAGCAGATCCGCAACCTTGGCTATTCGGCCAAGGCCCATACGGTGATGGACGGAACCGTGCTGCAACCACCGCTCCTACTTCTGGCCGGGCTGGGTGAGGTGGCGCGGATCGGCGACGTGGTCCTGAACCCCTATCTCGGCCCGCGCCTGAAATCCGGCGTGGTCACAACCGATATGCCAATGGGACATGACAAACCGATTGATTTTGGCCTGCAGGCCTTTTGTGAAGCCTGCAACAAATGTGCCCGCGAATGCCCCTCCGGTGCGATCTCCGCCGGGTCGAAAAAGATGTTCAATGGTTATGAGGTCTGGAAGTCCGACGCGCAGAAATGCACCACATACCGCGTGACCAACCCCGGCGGGGCGATGTGCGGGCGTTGCATGAAAACCTGCCCGTGGAACCTTGAAGGACTGTTTGCACAGGCCCCGTTTCGCTGGGCCGCATCCCGTTTCCCCGCAGCCGCCCCGGCCTTGGCCAAACTGGACGACGCGGTCGGGAATGGTGAGATCAACCCGGTCAAGACATGGTGGTGGGATCTGGAACTGGCCGAGGACGGGGGGTATCACCCCACCGAAAACCCAGTCAACCGGCGGGGGCTCAACCGCGAAATTGACCTCAGGCCTGAAGATCAGACCCTTGCCGCCTACCCCGCTAACCTGTCGCCGCCGCCTTATCCCTATCCGTTTCCGATGGATCGCGAGGCAGGGATTGCCGCTTATGAAGCCCTGATCTCGCCCGATGAATACCGCACCCGCAAAGCGGCGGGCGATCTGTCGATGATCCATCGCTTTACCATCGATGGGGACGCGCCGGTGATCGAAGTGCAGGTTTCAAAAGTCGAGAAAATGACCGACAGGGTCACGAAATACGAATTCATCCGCCCCGATGGCGCGCCTTTGCCGGGGTGGAGCGCAGGCGGCCATCTGGACGTGCTCGTCAGCCCGGAATTTCTGCGTCAGTATTCCCTGTCCGGCGATCCCGCCGACCACACCAGCTATCAGATCGGCGTATTGCGCGAAGACACCGGGCGTGGTGGCTCGGCCCTTCTGCACCGCATCTTTGTACCGGGACGCAAACTGTTCATCTCGAAACCGATCAACCATTTCGAATTGGATGAGACCGCGACCAGAACCCTGCTGATGGGGGGCGGGATCGGCATCACACCGATGATTGCCTTTGCCCACCGGCTGCACGCGCTGGGGCGGGATTTTTCGCTGCATTACTCCTGCTCGCGCGCCGCAGATGCCGGGTTTGTGAATGACCTGACCAGTGCGCCCTGGGCGGATCGGGTGCATCTGCATTTTTCCGATCAGGGCACACGGGCGGATTTCAACACCACCCTGTCCGGCTATCAGCCCGGCTGGCATGTCTATTGCTGCGGATCGGAGGCCTATATGGATGCGGTGATGCGGGCCGCCGAGGCGCAGGGTTTCCCGCAAGAGGCCCGGCATCTGGAATATTTCTCGGTGCCGGACCTGCCGGATTACGAAAACCACCCGTTCACGCTGAAACTCAGGGATGGGCGCGCCTTTACCGTGCCCGAAGATCAGACCGCCGCAGACATTCTGAATGCCAATGGCGTGCATGTGGATGTGAAATGTTCGGACGGGATCTGTGGCGTGTGCAAATGCGGGGTCATCGCAGGGGATGTGGAGCATCGGGATTTCGTGCTGTCCAACGCCCAGCGCGAAGGGGCGATGATCCTGTGTCAAAGCCGCGCCCGTGACGCGGGCGGGGTGATTGAGCTGGACCTGTAGACGGGTGCAATTTCCACCAATACGCACGGTTTTTTAATCAAATCCTCTCATCCTGACCGGGAATCACGGAGAGGAGCCAGAATGGAACCGCAAACACGTATCGGCCTCGCGAACCTGACAAAGATGGCCTATCAGGGGCAGGATCTGACCCCGGTTCAGACACGATTGCTCCGCCAATGCCTGAGCGAAGGCCCCTGCGAAGGGGCATTGATGGACCTGTCCGTGATCGAACAGTTACAGGGCAATCAGCCGTTGGGCCTGGAATGGCAGGCCAAAGCCCTCTCGCGTCAGCGCGCCTTTGTCACCAATCAGGGCGAGCGTGCGAAACACCGGGTGCTGGTCTTTGCCAAACCGGGCCACATGGGGGCCAATACACCGGTCGAGTTCCTTTTGCAGCGGTCGGATTTCGAGATCATCACCTATTACCCGCATGCCTCTGACGGCACGCATCTGGATCTGCCCGACCATGACGTCGCCTTCTGCGCCATCCCGGCAGACACCGCCACGACAGATCCGATCTTTGGCCAGGTGCGACGGCTGGCTGCTTCGGCTGGCAGCACGGTTCTGAACCTGCCCGGCGCTCAGCTCATGCTTGAACGTCATCAGCTTGGGCAAAGGTTTTCTTATGTGCCCGGGCTTCGCTTTCCACAGACCAAACGTGTGACGCTGGATGAATTGGTGACCGCGTTGATGAACGAAACCGAAGATCAGATGCTCTCCGCGCTGGGCGGCTATCCGATTGTCATCCGTCCCTGCGGGTCACATGCGGGCAAAGGACTTGCCAATATCCCCTCGCGTGAGGCGCTGATCTCCTACCTCGTGAACCACCCGGAGCCTGCGTTTTTCCTGTCAGAATACATTCACTACGCCACCCCATGCGACGGGCAGTTTCGCAAATACCGGGTGGTGTTTGTCGATGGTCAGCCCTTCCCCTGTCACATGGCCATCGCCACACATTGGGACATCTGGTATCTGAATGCGGGAATGGAGGCCTGCGCAGACAAGCGTCGTGAAGAAGCCCGGTTCATGGATCACTTCCGCGATGATTTCGCCACGCGCCACAAACATGCGCTCAGGGCTATCACCGACGGGATCGGACTGGGGTATTTCGGCATCGACTGTGCCGAGGATGCGCAGGGCAATCTGGTGGTCTTCGAAGCGGATAACGCGCTGATCGTGCATGACATGGATTGCGACACCACTTTCCCTTACAAGCCCCCCCATATGCAGCGGATTTTTGCGGCGTTCGAAGAGATGCTTCTGAAAAACTGCCGCCCAACCGGCAGTCGCGATCCTGCGCCGTTTCAGTTCCGACCAAGCGCCCCCCGGGTCCGGCTTTCGGCCTGAGCATAAATTGCCCCTACCCGGACGCGTCCTCATCCGACGCGCTGGCAATCTCTTTGGGCAGGATGATCCGAAAATGGGTGCCCTCGCCGCCGGTCTTTTCCAATGTCAGACTGCCGCCGTGCCCGCGGATCAGTTCTGCCGAAATGGCCAATCCCAGCCCTGACCCACCTTTTCTGTTGGATCCCGCAAAAGGTTGGAACAGATTTTCACGGGTCGACAGCGGCAGGCCCGGCCCGGTATCGCGCAAATCGATCCGCCAGTGATCCCCATTGTCGCGCGCCAGAAGGCCAATTTCGCCTTCCTTGCCGCTGGCCACAATCGCCTGTCGGGCATTGCGCACGAGGTTCGACAAAACGCGATAGAGCTGTTCAGGATCGGCTCGCACCACCAACCCGGCGGGCACATCTTCTGCAAAGCTGAGCGCGTGCTCCCCCGATGCCAGTCGCTCGCTGGCGAAAATGTCATCCACAAGCCGTGCCAGTTCAACCCGCTCCAGCCTTGGCGCAGGTTCTTCGGCCTTCCCGAAGGCAAGGGTGTTTTCGCACAGGCTGACCGCACGCGAGATCGAGTTCATCAGTTTTGGCCCCACCCGTTTGACCATCGGGTCCTGACTGCTTTCCATCCGGTCGGCAAACAGCTGCGCCGTGGTAAGGATATTGCGCAGATCATGTGAGATGCGCGCCACGGCCCCGCCCAATTGCGCAAGCCGTTCCTTCTGTTTCAGCGCATGGGTGAGTTCCGTCTGGAGAGACTGAAGTGCCACCTCGGCCTCGTGCAATTCCGTCAGGCCCGTATGTGGGCGCATGATACGGCGCGTATCTTCGGGGGATTGCGCATAGGCTTTCATATTGCCCACCACCTCGCGGATCGGGCGCACCATCAGGAAACGCACTGCAAGGAACAGCAGGCTGGCGGTGATGGCCGAAATCACGGCGGAAAGGAGGGCGATATTCTTGCCATAATCAATCATCGCATTGCGAAGATCGACGGTGTTCATCGTCACCTCGATCAGCTCTCCGCCCATGCGCACAGGCTGTCCGATCACCCGGATCACCTGTGGCTCCGGGTTCAACAGGCGGGCAAGCGCGGCGCGCATCAAGCCAAGAGAGCTTTCCATGCGAAGGTCAAAGGTCACATCCACCGGCTGGGGCATGGCTGACGCCAACACCAGTTCCCGCATTTCATCGCGCCGGAGAACCACGTTGAACACATCCGCGTTTTCCAGAAGCTCTGCCTCCAGCGCGGGGTCGATCATGTCATCTGCCAGCAGGACCAGCGATGCGATCTGCGCCCGTTCCAGCCGTGCCAGCAGATAATCCTCGCGAAACCGGGCGACAGAGGGCACGAAGATCAGCACTTCGGCCAGCATGACAAATGCCACGGTCAGGATCAGGAAACGGCCAGAAAGGGAGTTGAGCACCAGGGACCTCGTTCAAACTCAGGGCAGCCAGCGTTGCACAAGGCCAACCACCTGTTTGACCCTAGGATTATCAAAAAGTCGCGGCGAGAAATAGGCCCCTGCAGCACGTTTCGACACTTCGGCCATGGTTGGATAGGGGGCAATCATACCTGCAATCTGGCTCATCTTCAGACGATTGGCCAGCGCCAGCGACCAGAGCGTGATCATTTCGCCAGCGCCGGGACCGACGATAGAGACCCCGACAGGGCGGCCCTTGACCACCATAACTTTGATCAACCCCTTGGCCTGTTGGGTGGCCAACGCGCGATCATTGCCGGCAAAATCAAACCGCGCCACTTCCAGCCGCTCGCCATGTTGGGCACGGGCCTGTGCTTCGGTCAGGCCGACCTGCGCCAGTTCGGGGCTGGTATAGGTGGCCCATGGGATGTGGCTTGTTTTCGCCAGGGACGGCAGCCCAAACAGCATGGATCTGATAATGACGCCTGCATGATAGCCTGCCACATGGGTGAATTGCAGCCCGCCAGCCACATCACCAATCGCATAGATCCTGCGGTTCGACGTGCGCAGCCCGTCATCGACCTTCACCCCCGCCCGCGTGACCTCTACCCCGGCCTTGTCCAGATCCAGCCTGTCGATATTCGGCTTGCGCCCAACGGCAACCAACAGGTGAGAGCCCCTGAAGACGCGACCATCCTGAACCTCGACTTCAATTGCCCCCTGCTCCCCCCTGATTTCGGCGGCAAGAGCTTCTTCTTCGATGGCAATTCCATCAGCGCGCAGCGCATCCAGCACCTGTGCAGCCAGTTCCGGGTCATCCTTGCCCAGCGCCTTTGCCCCTTCGATCACCGTCACCTCACAGCCCAGACGCCGATGGGCCTGCGCCATTTCAAGCCCGATCGGGCCACCGCCAATGATCAGAAGATGTTCGGGTTTATCCTCGAGATCAAAAATCTGTTCATTGGTCAGATGCGGCACCTGATCCAGCCCCGGGATCGGCGGCACCAGCGGCGAGGACCCGGTTGAGATCACGAAACGGCGCGCCTTGATGATCGTCTCACCCGCCTGCACTTCGCTGCGCGAAATGAAGGTGCCATATTCGCTGATCACCTGCACACCAAGCCCCGAAAACCGCTCAACGCTGTCATGGGGTTCAATGGTTGCAATCGTGTCGCGCACATGGTCATGCGCCGCTTTCCACGCCATGCCTTTATGACCGGCATGCAACAGCGCCTTGGAGGGGACACAGCCATAATTCAGGCAATCCCCGCCCATCTTGTGCCCTTCAAGCAGCACCACGGACGCGCCCATCTGCACCGCCCCTGCGGCCACGCTCAGCCCGCCGGACCCCGCCCCGATCACACAGATATCAGCCTTGATACGGTTCATGTTTTCTGGCCTTTCTTCAGAGTTTTGAGTACCACCGGCAGGGCAGCAAGCGCCACGAGGCCAAGGATGGGCAGAAGGATATGCGGCTCAAAGATAATACCAAGATCAGGGGTTTCACCACGGGCAAACACCTCTCCCAGCCCGGCGCCAACCGAGGTGTAGACCAAACCGCCGGGGATGATCCCCACAAAGGTCGAAATCACAAAACGGTGGAGCGGCACCCCAACCAGAGCCGGGATCAGGTTGGCAACAAAAAACGGCACCGCCGGGACAAGGCGAATGAGGAACAGCACCGACCATTGATTGTCGTCAATCCCGCCCTTGATCTGTTTCACCGCCCCGTCCGAAGCCTCCATTTTGGCGGCAAGTTTTTCGCCCAGCCCCCAGCGGGCGGCGAGAAAGATCACCACAGCCCCCAGCGTGGCGCCGGTGATGTTGAAAACCACACCGGGAAACGTGCCAAAAAGGAACCCCCCCGTAAGCGTTGCAATGGTTGCACCGGGAAACGAAAAGCCGACAATCACCACGTAGGCGGCCAGAAAAACCAGCACGGCCAGCAGGTAATTCGCATCACGAAAGCTGATCAAAGCTTCACGGTTGGCGGCGAGAGCTTCAAAGCTCAGATAATCCCGCAAGGTGAAAGCCCCGATGAGGGCCACAACCAGAATGGCAATCAACGGCAGGCGCTTCAGCATCGGGTGGTCTCTGCCACCGGACGTTTCCTGTTTCGTTTCATCTCGTTTCACGGAAACCCCTTCCGCATCCTCAGCCATCGCCATCATGTCATCCTTTCACGCGAATATGTCGCACAGATCAAGTGTGTTGAGGGCAACATGAGGGTTGCGGCGCCAGTTTCATAGCGACCGAAACAGGTTCTCACGCTTGCTTGATCAAGGGTGAGGTTTTCACAAGAAAGGTTACAGTTTCCTCTTCCCCGCTCGAATGGGTCTGTAGGAGTGTTCACGCAGGTCCGATCAGGGACATGCTGCGGGGTAGAGACGCACCATTAAGCCCAGTTCTCGGATAAACGGATTTAGTTTGAAACCACCGCACCCGGATGCCACGCTGAAAGGGTGGCATCACCTGCGACAATAGCAGACAACAGAGGCCGGGCCCGTCAATCCGACGTCACTCTGGGCCGGGGCGCAGGTCAGCCGCCGGTGCAGCCCAGGATATCCACGCCGCGCCCGCCCCCCAATACGGTAAAGCGCAACTCGGACCGGTTCAGCGCAAAGGCGCTCCCTTTTGGGGGCACGATATCGGTTTCAGCGATGATCCGCCCACCCTCGCGTCGGCTGTCCACCTCGGCGACCCAAACTTCCGGATCGGCAGTTTCCAACACCACCACTTCATTCGGGGCAAGCTGTGGCATGTAGATTTCTGCCCGTACGCGCAGACCATCGCGGGTAGGTTCGAAGGAACAGACAGCCTTTTTCACCCCCGCTTCGCGCGACGTGTCGGGCCGTGCCTGCAGCGCCTTTTTGATGGCACGGTTCTGCTTGATGGCACGGTTCTGCGTTGCGGCCCCGGCTGGCAGCGCCATTGACAGCGATGCCTGCATGGGCATGCAGATATCGAGGCAGACCCCAAATTGCAGGTCGCCTGACAATTTTATGGGTGTCCCCGCCGTCCCGGGCGTGATTGTCATGGGCAACACCAGCTCTTTTTTATAGCCAATGGTCCGCACCCCACCGTCAACAAAGACATCCGGCACCGGCCAGTGGAACTCCACACGGCCAACATTTTCCGACGCTTTCAGATCAAAGCTGGGGGGAATGCCGCTGTCGCCTGGCGCGCGCCAATAGGTTTTCCACCCTTCCGCCAGTTCAATACGCAAGGCAGCCATATACTCCCCCGTTGCCGTGCGCCAGCCGGGCAGCAACTCAATCCTGGCAATATCATCGGGGGTAGATAGCAGGCCGGACCCGGCAGAAGCAGGGGCGGCGGAGATCAGGGCCAGGCAGGTGGCCAGATATGTAAACGTGTGTCTCATCTGCCCTATAGATAAGATCTCTGCCCACAAAGGGAAATCACATTTCGGGGATGGGATGTTACCATGAACAGCCCCCCCGGCATTGGTCCCCCCTTGCCATTTCCCGATCTGGGGGCCAAGCTTTAAGCATGGATAGAGAAACGGATCTCAGCGGCAAGCTCCTGATTGCCATGCCCGGCATTGACGACCCCCGATTTGACCATTCGGTGGTCTATATCTGTGCCCATTCCGAAGACGGCGCGATGGGAATCATCGTGAACAAACCCTCAGACGATGTGGTGCTGGACGACCTGCTGTCACATCTCGACATTGATGGCTCTGAACTGACCGACGGACAGGCCGTGTTTTTTGGCGGCCCGGTGGAAGGTGGGCGGGGATTTATCCTGCATTCCGAGGATTACATCGGGAATGAAACCACCCTGCATGTGGATGACGTGTTTTCGATGACGGCCACCCGCGACATCCTGGAAGATATCGCCAGGGGGAGTGGACCGAAACAGGCCCTTGCGGCCCTGGGCTATGCAGGATGGGCGGCGGGCCAGCTGGAGGGGGAGCTGCAGCAAAATGTCTGGCTGACCGTCGAGGCCGACCGTGCGATTGTCTTCTCTCCCGATCATGATCGGAAATGGACCGCCGCACTGGCCAAGCTGGGCATTGACCCGCTTCTTTTGTCCTCAAAAGGGGGACATGCCTGAGGCCTTCAGCCCTACAAAAAATGGCGCGGCCCCTCACATCCTCACACCATCCGGGGCACACCGCCCGGACATCCTGAAACCCGACAAGAGCGGGAACCGCGTTTCAGCTGTCGCGCGGCGCGGCGGCGCGGCGCAGCCGGTCGTTGATGGCGCGCCCCAGACCATGGTCAGGAATGGGGGAAACTGCAATCGGCGCATCCCCTTCGCCATCCAACCTGTGCAACATGGCAAAAAGATTGGCCGCCGCCTCAACAAGGTCCCCGGACGCAGAGAGGTTATACGCGGCATCCACCGGCCCGAACCCCAGCAAGCGTTCGCCGGGGGGCAGGGTTTCGGCATTCAGCCGCATCCGGGCATTCGGGGCATAATGCGAGGTGAGCTGCCCCGGCGCTGAAATGGCATCGCCCGCCTTATGCATTGCCAAAGGGCCACGGATCGCCTGTTCCAGAACCTCGATCGGCAGGCCGCCGGGCCGCAGCAGAACAGGCCGGGTAAGCTCGGGCGCCGGGTCAATGCCGACAATCGTGCTTTCCAGCCCAACCGCACAGGTGCCGCCATCAAGCACCGCATCAATCCGCCCCCGAAGCCCATCCATCACATGCTGAGCGGTAGAGGGGCTGATCCGTCCCGACGGGTTGGCCGATGGCGCCGCAATCGGGCGACCGGTTTCTTCCAGAAGCTTGCGCGCCAGATCATGTTCCGGCACACGGATCGCCACGGTGGGCAACCCGGCTGAGACCAGCGGCGACAGCGGGCCACCCGGCTTCAACGGCAGCACCAGCGTCAGCGGGCCAGGCCAGAATGCCATGGCAAAATCGCGCATCATCCCCTCAAGCACCGCATATTCCGAAACGGCCTCAACCGACGGCAGATGCACAATCAGCGGGTTGAAGCTGGGCCGCCCCTTGGCTTCAAAGATCCGGGCCACCGCATGGTCATTGGTGGCATCCCCCCCCAGCCCGTAGACCGTTTCTGTCGGGAACGAGACAAGCCCGCCCGCCCGCAACACCTCAGCCGCACGCGTGATGCCCTCGGCCGTATCCGCCAGCAATTCAGTTGTGATTGGCGCATTCATGACGCTGCGTTTTCCTTTTGCGCTTGGGTGGCGTTCAGTATGGGATAGATCAGCCCTTACTTACCAGCCTGAAAAGGACGGACAATGCCCTATCGCGCGCCCACCGAAGATTTCCAATTCCTGTTCGACCATGTGATCGGCTATGACCAGATCGCTGAAACCGAGCTGTTCGCAGAAGCCCCTTCCGACATGGCGCAGGCAGTTTTGTCAGAGGCGGGCAAGATGTGCGAGGAGGTTCTGGCCCCGCTCAATCGCAACGGTGATCTGACCCCGGCCAAGCTGGAAAACGGTGTCGTTCGCACCTCGCCGGGATTTGACAGCGGTTACAAAGCCATTGCCGAAGGCGGCTGGATCGGCATGGCTGCGGACCCGGAATATGGCGGCATGGGGCTTCCCCTGACCCTGCAAACGGCTGTGAATGACATGATGTCCTCGGCCTGCCTGTCGCTGCAACTCTGCCCGCTGATGACACAGGGACAGATCGAAGCGCTGGAACATCATGCCTCGGACGAGCTGAAATCACTGTATCTGCCCAAGCTGATCACCGGCGAATGGGCGGGCACGATGAACCTGACCGAACCGCAGGCCGGGTCGGATGTCGGGGCGCTGAGTTCAAAAGCGGTGGAGAATGGCGACGGCACCTATTCGGTGACTGGTCAGAAGATCTTTATCTCCTGGGGGGATAATGACATCACCGAGAATGTCTGCCATCTGGTGCTGGCACGCCTGCCCGACGGGGTGGCGGGCACCAAGGGGATTTCCCTGTTCCTTGTGCCGAAACTGATCCCGGATGCCGATGGCAATCCCGGCGAGCGCAATTCCCTGCGGGTGGTCAGCCTTGAGCACAAGATGGGCCTGCATGGCAGCCCCACGGCGGTGATGTCGTTTGAAGGCGCGCGCGGCTGGATGATCGGAGAGCCGCACAAAGGCATGGCCGCCATGTTCACGATGATGAACAATGCCCGTCTTGGGGTCGGCGTTCAGGGCTATGGAACGGGCGAAGGCGCGTTCCAGCAGGCGCTTGAATATGCGCTTGAGCGCAAACAGGGGCGCACTCCGCTTGGGGATGCTGGCAATGGAACCATCGTCGATTTCGCTGACGTGCGCCGGATGCTCACCCAGATGAAGGCCGAGCTGTTTGCTGCCCGCGCCATGGCGATGTCGCTGGCCAAAGCCATCGACATGGGCCGTGCCACCGGGGATGCCGACTGGAATGCACGTGCCGCCCTGCTGACGCCGATCGTCAAGGCCTATGGGACTGAGACCGGGATCAATGTTTCGAATATGGGCATCCAGGTGCATGGCGGCATGGGGTTCATCGAGGAAACCGGCGCCGCACAATATCTGCGCGACGTGCGTGTGACCGCGATTTACGAAGGCACCAACGGAATTCAGGCCATGGACCTCGTGGGACGCAAGATGATGGACGGGGGCGACGCGGCCTTCCGCCTGCTTGAAGAGATCGAAACACAGGCCGAAGGGGCCCGCGCCCTGTTCCCGAACATGTCCGAAGCCGTCTGGTCTGCCGCGGAAGACCTGCGCGAAACGATCGAATGGCAGGTGGAACAGACCGACATGCAGGATCGTTTTGCCGGGGCGGTCCCTTTCCTGATGGGCTTTGCCCGGGTGCTGGGGGCCCATTACCATCTCAAGGCGGCCATTGCCGAAGGCGGCAGGGGCCCGCGCACGGAACTGGCCCGTTTCCACATCAACCGTCTGCTGCCGGAACACGTGGCACAATTTGCGCAAGCGCGCGCAGGTGCGGCGGGGCTTTATGCGCTGACACCTGACGACCTCGCCTCATGAGCGCGCCCCTGACCTTCCCCTTTCCCGATGCTCCGGGGGAGGGCGAAGCCCTGCAGGTGGCAGAAAACACGTTATGGATGCGACTGCCCCTGCCGATGGCGCTGGATCATGTGAATGTTTTTGCATTTGAGGATCCTGAAGAAGAGGGCGGCGGCTGGACCCTTATCGACACGGGGTTTGACACCAGAAAAACCCGGAGGATCTGGGAAAAACTTCTCGCAGGTCCGCTGGGGGGCAAACCCGTCAAACGCGTGATTGTCACCCATCACCATCCCGACCATGTCGGGCTGGCCGGGTGGTTTCAGCGCGATATGGGGGCGGAGCTTGTCACCACCCGCACGGCCTGGCTATTTTCCCGCATGTTGCTTCTGGACGAGCAGATGGTGCCGGTCGATGAGACGATTGCCTATTGGCAGGCGGCGGGGATGGACCCGGAAGTGCTGGAAAAACGTCGCAGCGAACGGCCCTTCAACTATGCCGATATCGTTGCGGATATGCCGCTAGGGTTCAAACGCATCAAGGAAGGGTCGACGCTGCGCTTTGGTGGACGCGACTGGCGGGTGCATATTGGCAATGGCCATGCCCCGGAACACGCTACCCTCTGGTCGACCGACGGGGCGCTGGTGATCGGTGGCGATCAGCTGCTTGCAACGATCAGCCCAAATCTTGGCGTTTATGCGACCGAACCCGAGGCCGACCCGGTGGGCGACTGGCTGGAGGCCTGCGAACGCCTGTCAGGTTATGCCACCGACACGCAATTGGTTCTGCCCGGACACAAGCTGCCATTTACCGGGTTACCAACACGGATGCGGCAGTTGATCCAGAACCACCATCATGCTCTGGACCGGCTTGAGGCCTTCCTGGAAACGCCCCAGGTCGCGGGCGCGTGTTTCCCGCCGCTATTCAAACGCAAGATCGGGGCGGGGGAATACGGGCTGGCGCTGGTTGAAGCGGTTGGGCATCTGAACCACCTGCTGCACCAGGGCCGGGTGACCCGGATCAAGCGCGACGATGGGGCGTGGCTTTGGCAACGGCGCGACTGACGCGCAGCACCTGGTCAAGACCACGGGTTGATTTAGAGGTCTGGTGGCGGTGAGTTACGGGGGTTAGTTACCGACACGGGTCAGGCAAAGCTGCGCACGAACATGCAGGCGCCGTCACCGGACAGGCCGGCGTCACGGGTGAACCCTGCCTGCTCCAGCAGCTTGGCCGAAGCCGGATTGTCGCGCCCCACACCTGCCAGAACCGCCACGGGTTCCACCTCTCGCAGGATTTCCAACATGCCACGCATCATTTCGAAGGCATATCCCTGCCCCCAGTCCTGTTCGGACAACAGGTACCCCAGCTGCATCTGCGCCACGGCCCCTTCATCTGCCAGATCCACGAGAAACATCAGGCCGACCAGACGACCGGACCCCTGTTCGGGTGTGCTGATGGTGATCAGATAGACATCACGTTCCTGCGCGCGGCTCTCAATCCAGGCCCGCAAGGCAGTGCGTGACTGATCCAGCTGCATCTCGGCCGGCATGGCAGCCAGCCCTTCCGGCGACAGCAACCCCTCCAGCGCGCGCTCTATACGTGCCCGGCCAGCGGGATCAGCAAGCTCATCGTCCCAATGACGGATCACCAGACGTTGGGTTGGCAGTTGGGTAAGATACATGACGCGTTCCTTTAAACACAGACAAACTAATTCATTCACACGCACTTTTCAAACCTTTCACGTAGATGCGAGGTGACGATCCCCCGCATCTGTGGCAAAACGGAAAGGTTCAGTTTGACGCGAGTGAGGATCATGACCAAAGCCCCGAACACCAAGCCCCGTTTTCAACCCAGAAAACACGCCGCAAAATGTTCCGAAGATGCGCCCGTGGTGGTTGAGGACCAACCCCTGCCAAAAAAAATGGCCGCCACTCCGGTCGAGCAGAAATCCGCCGCTCAATGGGCTTATGAGCGCCTGATCCTCTATATCAAGAATTTCGAAGAACAGCTGGACAATGAACATGAGGTGGCGATGGGGTTCACCGGTGGCGACGCGGGGGTCTTGCGCATCGAAGGCATCGGGTTCTTTGACCCCGACGTGATCACCTTTTACGGCACCGACCAGACCGGTGCGCGCACGCAGCTGATCCAGCATGTCAGCCAGCTTTCCGTCATGCTGCGCGCCCTGCCTGTCGCGATTGAGGCTGAAGCCCCAAAACGGATTGGGTTTCGACTGGCGGCAGAACTCGAAGACAGTCAGGATGAGGATCCGGAAGACGGGTCCAAAGAAGAGTAAACCTCAGCCCAACTGGCCAAGTAGAACCGCGGCGGTTGCGGCAATAATCAAGACCCAGCCCAAGCCCAGTTTCAGCCGCAGGATCAGGGCGGCACATAAAGCCGTCAACCCCAGGGCACGCCCGTCGAGACTGGCAAAATCCGGGATCCAGAGGGTGATCGGGCCAAGGGTGCTGTGCGTGACCTCATGGAACAGCACGTTGAGACCAAACCATACCGAGAGGTTCAGGATCACCCCGACCACAGCAGCGGTGATTGCGGAAAGGGCCCCCTTGAGGCGCGGCTGGGCCGCCAGCCGGTCGATATAAGGAGCCCCCGCAAAGATCCATAAAAAACAGGGCACAAACGTCACCCAAAGCGTGAGCGCAGCGGCTGCAAACGCCATGGCAAACCCCGCCTCGCGAAACCCGGCGACAAACCCTACAAACTGCGTGACCAGAATAAGCGGGCCGGGGGTGGTTTCCGCAAGCCCCAGACTGTCAAGCATCTCATCCGCTGTCAGCCAGCCAAACCCGGTGACCACATCCTGCGCCATATAGGCAAGCACGGCATAGGCGCCACCAAAGCTGACCACGGCCAGCTTGGAAAAAAACGCCCCGATCTGGGGCAGGAAATCCGATCCCGCAATCATGTCGAGCGCAAAGAAGGGCAACAGCCAGAGGATCAGCCAGACCGCAATGGTCGCCAGAGTGCCCCGCCGACCCTGGCGTGGCGACAAGGGGACGTCCACCGCATGGTCCCTGGCGGTCAGCGCGCCATATACACCCGCCCCAACCACGATCAGCGGGAAAGGCAGCGCAAGAAAGAAGATCCCGGCAAAGGCCAGTCCAGCAATCACCCAATGCGCCTGCCCCTGAAGGGCGCGCCGGGCAACTTTCAACAGCGCCTCAAGCACAATGATCAGCACAGCCGATTTCACACCGAGAAACAGCAGCGCCACCAGCGGCAGATCACCATAGCTCACATACAGGGCGGCGAGGGCAAAGATCACCGCAGCACCGGGAAGGACAAATAACAGCCCAGCCATCAGCCCCCCGGGCACGCCACGCAGGCGCCAGCCGGAATAGGTGGCCAGCTGCATCGCCTCCGGTCCGGGCAGCAACATGCAGAAACTGAGGGCATTGAGGTATTGGCGCTCACTCAGCCAGCCTTCTTCCTCCACCAGCACCTTGTGCATCAGCGCAATCTGCGCTGCGGGACCGCCAAAGGACAAAAGCCCAATCCGCAGAAAAACGCGAAACAGGGTCGAAAAGGGCACATGAGGGACAGCAGAGGAGGGCATCATCAGCTCCGGGATTATTCGGACCAGCCCTTGCAATCCCGGCTTGGTTTGTCAATCCGTCTGGGCCGGCGCGTCCCGTCCGGCGGGAACAACCTCATACCCGGGTTCCTCGGGTTCATCATCCACCATTTCCGCCGGAAACCCCGGTGCGCGGATGTCCAGCCCGGTCGCCTCTTCCAACCGCTTGATGATATTGGGCGACAATTCACGTTCGCCATAGCGCGCAATCCCATCATCAAAGATCTTCACCAGAAGCGGGCTGATCTCAAGCGGCACGCCCTGACGGTCGGCAATGTCCTGAAACAGACCAATGTCTTTTTTGACAAGGTCCATCGTGAAAGAAATGTCCCGCGATCCGTTCAGGATCACCTGGCTTTCCGTGACATGTGAAAACGAGTTGCCCGAGCTGATCTTGATGGCCTCATACGCGGTATTGAGGTCCATCCCCGCCGCCTTAGCCGTGACCAGCGCCTCGGCATTGGCCACCAGATGCACCGTCGCAAGATAATTGGTCAGCACTTTGAGAACCGAGGCAGAGCCAAGATCACCCGTATGCAGAACCCGCCGCCCCATGGTGGTGAGCAGCGGAAAGATCCTGTCAAAAGTCGCACGATCACATCCCGCAAAGATCGAGATATTGCCCGTGTCCGCACGATGGCATCCCCCCGAAACCGGACAATCCACCGCGGCCCCTCCCGCAGCGATAACCTTGGCCCCAAGCCGCTTCACTTCGGCCTCATCCGTGGTCGACATCTCCATCCAGATCTTGCCCGGTCCGACCTCTGGCAACATTTCACGCATCACCGCATCTGATGCCGCAGGAGAGGGCAGGCAGGTGATCACCGCATCGCAATCACGCATCATCCGGGCCGGGGTCTCGGCGGATCTGGCACCCTGCGCCACTTTGCCCGCCACCAGATCCGCGTTCAGATCATGAACCGTCAGATCAATCCCGTTTCTAAGCAGAGCGCCGGACAGCTTCCCCCCGACATTGCCCAATCCAATGAACCCAACTTTCATGCGCTTATCCCATTCCTGTTCTTTTCAAGGTCAAACTTTGCAGCGCGGGGCGTGATAAACTGTTCTGTTTGCGACATTGCTCCCCCGCCTCAGACGCGGCCCGTCCGGCAATTTCGCCTGCACGCAGGAGTAAATGCAGGAGTAAATAGTGACAGCTTCCCGAAAATCCGCTATCCGAAAACTTAACGTGTGATTCAAATAACAGGGAAACAACATGGCTGAGCATGAAATGGGCACGATGGACACAAGCGCGCAGGAAAAAACCTATGAAGGCTTCGTCAAAACCTGCGTCCGGTCGACGATTGCAATCCTGCTGATTTTGGTGTTCCTTGCCCTGGTAGGTGCATAAACCGCATTCAGCGGTTCAAAATCAGGGGTGAAGATGCGGAGTATTTTTCTGGCGCTGGCATTAGTTAGCGGGCTGACCGCATGTGGTGGGGCCGATGATGTCTGGGCCAGCGACACGGCGGTCCGTCAGGCGGCTTACCGGGCGGATGGCCCCCCGACCCTGACCCTGTTTACGGTGATTTCCAACCGAACCGGTTTTGGTGCTCACTCAGCGCTGATGATCAACGGGCATGAACGCGTGCTGTTTGATCCCGCAGGCACCTGGGGGCATGAACGCATCCCCGAACGCCATGACGTGCATTATGGCATCACCCCCGGCGTGGTGGACTTCTATATCGACTACCACGCGCGGATCACCTACCACGTGATCCGCCAGGATATCGTGGTCAGCCCGGAGGTGGCAGAGCTGGCCATTCGCCTGGTCGAACAGAACGGGGCCGTGCCCAAAGCCCATTGCACCCGCAGCGTCAGCGCCATCGTGAAGCGTCTTCCCGGTTTTGAGGATGCCCCGACCCCATGGAACCCCAAGAAGTTCAGCGATTACTTCGCCACCAAGCCCGGTGTGCAGCAGGAAATCATCTATGATGATGACCCGCATCTAAACTACGAAATTCTGGTAAATGGCCTGCCTTTGGGGGCTTTGCCGGACACATGATACGCGGCTTGGCCCTGACAGGCCATTTCCCTGCTCAGCCCCAGCCTGCTGGACAATTGCCACCGCCTGAGACGCCATCTGACATCTTGAAGCTGCCCATTCTGCCCCCAACCGATCCGTGGTGGGACGCCTGGCTGTCCACAGCGGGCCTTGCAGGGCAGACAAAACCCAGCATCCCCATTGGAAAATTCAGATCCCAAGTGGTTGAAGGACAGACCGTGATTTCCGGCAAAGGGGTCGTCCTTCTCACCCCGGCCTTTTCGCCAGCGCCCTGCGCGGTGGCCCGTTGGTGCAACCCTTTGATCTGCAACCAGATCTTTCGCAAATGGATTGAACATATGCTGGCCGGCCTGCAGAAATGCGAGCGGTGCTCACCCGTGGGCTGACCGGATCTATCAGCCCAGCAGGTAGATCATCCCATAGAGCGTCAGTGCCCCGCTCAGGATTGCAAACAGAACATTTTTGCCAAAATAGCCCACACTCAGCGTCACCAGGGCTGCGGCCAGTCGGGCCGGGTCAACCATACCACCGGTCGCGTCAGGCCAGAGCACAAGCGGGGCAACCAGCCCCGGCAACACTGCAACCGGCGTATAGCGCAGGTGGCGCAGCACCCAGTCCGGCATCGGCCGGTCCCCGATCAGACCAAGGAAACTGAAACGGATCAGGAAACTGCCCACCGCCAGACCGCAAATAACCGCCCAGATCGACAGATGAGAATAGCTCATGACGCGCCCCCCCCTTTGCCCTGCCCTGTCCCCTTCCGCGCCACGCGCCGCTCCAGGAAAAGCTCAACCTGCGCGCCGACGATCATCGCTAGGGAAGCGGCCACCAGAAGGCCCGTTCCATAGGGCATCCACGCCATCAGAAGGGCCACGATGATCGATGTGACGGCGGCCGCAACATGAGCCGGGGTGCGCAGCGCCGGGGCAATCATCGCGATAAAGGTGATCGGCAGGGCAAAATCCAGCGCAAATTCAGGCGGGATCTGCGTGCCTGCCACCGCCCCCACATAGGTGAGCAGATACCAAAATGGCGCCAGTGGAACGACCGTTCCCAGATAATAGGCAAACCGGGACGGCACAGAAAGATCCGGTTCCATCTCGAACTTGATCTGCGACAGGGTATAGGCCTGATCGACCATGAAATAGGCCGCCATCGCCCGTTGCCATACCGGCGCTTTGCCCAGATACGGGGTAAGAGATGCCGAATACATCGCCATGCGCAGGTTGACCGCCAGCGCCGTCAGGATCACAATCAGCGTCGGGGCGTTTTCGCTCATCACCTGAAGTGCTGCAAATTGCGAGGCCCCGGCGATGACCAGCACGGAAAAGCCCATCACCTCGACCAGGTTCAGCCCGGCCTCGGTGCCAACCACGCCGAACAACAACGCAAACGGCCCCACCACCAGAAGGAAGGGCAGCGCGTCGCGCGCTCCGCGCAGAAAGGCGGTTTTGGGGGTGACAGTTTTGCTCATCAGCCCCTAAATTGCCGACAAACCACTGGGGGGCAAGAGCAAGTTCCCGATAATCTGAGCCTGAGGATGACAGATGGCCCAATCAACCCTGACCACGGACTATATCATCGCCCCGGATCCAACCGCGCAGGGCCTGACGCGGGCTGTGAAAGGGGTGGATGAACATGGCGCCGAGATTTGCACCAATGTGGTTGAGGAGCGCCCGCTGACCATCTTTCTCAACAGCCGTGAGATTGTCACCGCGATGACAATCGGAGATTACCCCGATTACCTCGCCATCGGGTTTCTGCGCAATCAGGGCATGCTGCGCGACGACGATCAGATCACCCGCGTCGATTATGACGAGGATCTGGACACGGTGGTGGTGCGCACGGCCACGGAAACCGATTACGAAGACAAGCTGGCGCGCAAAACCCGCACGTCTGGCTGCGCTGTGGGCACGGTGTTTGGCGACATGATGGAGGGGCTTGAGGGGCTTACATTGCCCAGGACTGAACTGCGCACCTCATGGCTTTATGCGCTCGCCAACAAGATCAACCGCACCCCGTCCCTTTACCTAGAAGCAGGAGCGATCCACGGCACGGTGTTGTGCCAGGGCGACCGCCCCTTGGTTTATATGGAAGACGTCGGCCGGCACAATGCGGTCGACAAGGTGGCGGGCTGGATGCGGGCCGAGGGCATAGAGGGCGCGGACAAGATCCTTTACACCACCGGGCGACTGACCTCCGAGATGGTGATCAAAACCGCGCAGATGGGAATCCCCGCCCTGGTCTCCCGCTCGGGATTTACCGCCTGGGGGGTGGAAATCGCGCAGGAGATCGGCTTGACCCTGATCGGCAGGATGCGCGGGCAACGCTTCACCTGCCTGTCTGGCGCCGATCGCCTGATCCGCGACATGGACCCGGCCCATGCCCCGTCAGAGGACAAAAAACATCGGCGAAAGGGGAGCGCATGAGCTTTCCCAACGCCGTCCTATCCCCGACAATGCTCCCGCCGGAACACCGCAATGTTCCGGCCCAATCCCGAAAGGTCCTGCCATGAAACTTTACGGGGTGATCCTCGCCGGTGGGCTTGCAACCCGAATGGGGGGGAGTGAAGACACGCAACTCGACAAAGGGCGGCTGGTGCTGGGCGGCAAAACCCTGCTGGACCATGTGATCACCCGGCTCGCGCCGCAGGTCGATGCCATGGCATTGAATGCCAATGGCGATGCGTCCCGGTTTGCCGATACGGAGCTGCAAGTTCTGCCCGACAGCATTGACGGTTTTGCAGGCCCACTGGCGGGCGTTCTGGCGGGTATGGACTGGGCGGCGGATCAGGGCGCCACCCACATCCTGACCGCCGCGGCCGACACACCGTTTTTCCCGACCGACCTGGCCAACCGCCTGATCGCCGCTGCCACCTCCGAAGACGCGCCCATAGCGCTTGCCGCCACCAATGCCCCCAAACGCGGCCCCATGCGCCAGCCCACCTTTGGGCTGTGGCCCGTGACGCTGCGCGACGACCTGCGCACGGCCCTTGAACGTGGGCTGCGCAAGGTGGTGCTCTGGACCGATGAACATGGGGCGGCACTGGCGCCTTATGACCCCACGCCTTTTGATCCGTTCTTCAACGTCAACACACCCGAGGATCTGGCCACAGCCGAGACCCTTCTGAAAGGAGCCCCCTGACATGCCCCCGATCTTTGGCGTCACAGGTTGGAAGAACTCCGGCAAAACCGGTCTGGTCGAGCGGCTGGTGGCCGAGTTCACCGCGCGCGGGCTTGTGGTCTCCACCATCAAACACACCCATCACGGGGTCGATCTGGAACGCCCCGGCACAGATACCCATCGCCATCGCCTTGCCGGTGCGCAGGAGGTGCTGCTCGCCAGTGACACCCGCATCGCCCAGCTGCACGAGTTGCGCGATACTCCCAAGCCGGATCTGCAGGCCCTGGTCAAGCGCCTTCGCCCCTGTGACCTCGTGCTGGTTGAAGGGTTCAAGTCGGCGAGCCACCCCAAGATCGAAGCCTGCCGGTCCGAAACCGGCCAGCCACTGATCGCTCGGGACACCCCCACCGTGCGCGCAGTGGCGGCTGACCACATACCACCTGATCTGCCCTGCCCGCTTTTTGATCTGGACGACACCAAAGCTATTGCCGATTTCATCGCCATGGAAACCGGCCTCTCCCCCCGGCCGACCCAGAAACCCTCCGGCCTCAAGGACGATTGTTTTGCCCTGCCCCCCGGTGTTCACTGGACCCCGGTGGAGGACGCACTCACCACGTTGCGGGATCGGATTGGCCCGGTCACAGACGTGGAAACCATTGCTACCGACAAGGCACGGGGCCGCATTCTGGCGCGCGACCACATGGCGATGCGCGCCAACCCACCCGGCGCAAACTCCGCCGTCGACGGCTATGGCTTTGCCCATGCCAGCCTGCCAACCCACACCCCCATCACCTTGCCACTGGTGGACGGGCGCGCCGCAGCGGGGGGGCCGTATGACGGTTCCGTGCCCCCCGGCAAAGCCATCCGCATTCTGACCGGCGCGCTTTTACCAGAGGGCGTGGATACAGTGGTGCTGCAAGAGGATGTGACGCTCAATGCGGGGACAGTCAGCTTCCCCTCTGCCCCCAAACCGGGGGCCAATGCCCGTGCAGCAGGCGAGGATGTGGACGCCGGTGATCTGGCGCTGCCAATCGGTCACAAACTGCGCGCACCGGATATCGCACTCCTCTCCGCACTTGGTCTGGCCAAGGTCGAGACCCGCAAACCACTGCGCGTGGGGGTCTTGTCAACCGGCGATGAACTCGCCGCCCCCGGCTCCACGATGGACGTGGCGCGCACCTATGATGCCAACCGCCCCATGCTCCTGTCCCTTGCCGAGACCTGGGGATACACACCGGTGGATCTTGGCCATGTTGCGGATGATCGTGGCGCTTTGCGCGCGGCTTTCGATGGTGGCGCCAAAAAGGCAGATGTGATCCTGACCTCAGGCGGGGCATCAGCAGGGGACGAGGATCACGTCTCGGCCCTTTTACGAGACACCGGATCGCTGCATCACTGGCGCATCGCAATCAAACCGGGACGCCCCCTGGCCCTGGCACAATGGAATGGCACGCCGGTCTTTGGCCTGCCGGGCAATCCGGTGGCCGCCCTTGTCACCACCTTGATCTTTGCCCGCCCCGCCTTTTCGGTGCTTGCCGGTGGGAAATGGCTCGATCCGATGCCCATCGCCCTACCCGCCGGTTTTGCCAAGAAGAAGAAGGCGGGGCGCCGCGAATACCTGCGCGCGCGCATTGGCGCCGATGGTCGGGTGGAGGCGTTCAAATCCGAGGGATCAGGCCGCATTTCGGGCCTCGCCTGGGCCACAGGGCTGGTGGAACTGTCGGATGATGCGCAGGACATCACCCCCGGCGATCTGGTCAGCTTCCTTCCCTATGCGGGGTTCGACCTCACCTGACCCTCATTTTCTGGTCAAAAATATCCCGGGGTGAGCGGTGAAACCGCGAGGGGCAGAGCCCCTCACTCCCCGTGACGCAGCAGGCGTTGTTTCTGGCGGCCCCAATCACGCTTGGCTTCGGTGGCGCGTTTGTCATGCGCCTTCTTACCTTTGGCGATGCCGATCTTCACCTTCACCAGCCCCTTGTGGTTGAAATACATGACCATCGGCACAAGGGTCATCCCCTCGCGCTGGGTGGCTTTCCACATCCGGGCAATCTCGCGCCGGGACGCCAGCAATTTGCGTTTGCGCCGCTCCAGATGGCCCCAGGTGATCGCCTGTTTGTAAGGCGCGATATAGGCGTTGGTCAGGTAAAGCTCGCCATCCTCAACCGCGGCATAGCTTTCGGCAATATTCGACCCACCGGTCCTGAGGGATTTCACCTCGGATCCTTGCAGGACAATCCCGCATTCGATGTCATCTTCAATCGCATAATCATACCGCGCACGGCGATTTTCCGCGATAACCTTGTAGTTGCCATCTTCTTTGGTAGGTTTTTTCTTAGCCATAAAGCGGATGTAGGGGCTGGCGCGCGCAGTGTCTAGCCCCCGGCGCTCTCCTGTGGCTGATCAATGCTGGCAATCCACGGTTTGATATCCACCACCGGGGTGCCATCGAAACAGTCGATCGCGTCGATGCCGATCCGTGCACCTTCCATCGACGTGATCTGGACCGTCGCCAGTGCAATCGGATTGGGCCGCACCGGTGAACGCAGCGAAAACACACCCCTAGGGCCATTTGTGTGGCGCGGGCATTGCACAATCAAATCGCGCCGCCCGCGATCCATCCAATACATCACGATGATATGCCGCCCAACCTCCAGACCTTGCAGCCCCTGCACATAGCGCGGGTCCAGTTCGATGGCGAACTCCCCACCCCGCTCCCGCGCACCGGAAATATTGCCGGGCGCGGAGCCCTTTTCCCACGGGCTGTGAACGCGCCCAATAAAGGCGACCGAGGGGCCGGCCTCGTCAGCCGGGTCAAATGGCAGGGCGATTTCACCTTCACGAATATCGGACATGGGGCACTCCTTTACCTGTCATCGCACCCTGCCACAGAGCCGCAGCAAGGAACAGGTGGCAACGGGAATCACAGTGGCGATCCCAACAAAAAAGGCGCCCCGATTGGAGCGCCTTTCGTCTGTGGTCACGAACCAGTTCAGCCCAGCAGGCCTGCATGGCGCATCGCATCGTCGATCAGCGCCTTGGTGCTGTCTTCCAGATCGGTCAGCGGGCTGCGCACATCCGGCCCGCACAGACCCAGTTTCGACAAACCGTATTTGGCGCCAACCAGACCGGGCTCAGTGAAAATCGCCTTGTGCAGAGGCATCAGCTTGTCGGCAATCTCCAGCGCCTGGGCATAGTCCCCCCGCAATGTTGCCGCCTGCATATCCGCACAGAGGCGCGGGGCAACGTTTGCCGTGACCGAGATGCAGCCCTGACCGCCCTGGGCATTGAACCCATGCGCCGTGGCGTCTTCTCCCGACAGCTGGCAGAAATCTGCCCCACAGGTCATACGCTGAAAGCTCACCCGCGCCAGATCGCCAGTGGCGTCTTTCACACCGATGATATTCGGATGGCTGGCAAGCTCCCCCATGGTTTCCGGGGTCATGTCCACCACCGAACGACCGGGAATGTTGTAGATCACGATCGGCAGATCCACCGCATCGGCCACCGCAAGATAGTGATGGATCAGCCCACGTTGGGTTGGTTTGTTGTAGTAAGGTGTGACCACCAGACCGGCACTGGCACCGACTCGCTTGGCGTGTTCCATGAAGCGCAGCGTTTCCACGGTATTGTTCGACCCCGCCCCGGCAATCACCGGCACACGGCCAGCGGCGGTTTCCACCACCGCTTCGATCACCGCTTCATGCTCTTCATGGCTCAGCGTGGGGCTTTCACCCGTCGTCCCAACCGGCACCAGACCGCTCGACCCTTCGTCGATCTGCCAGTTCACGATGCGTTTGAGCGCGTCAAAATCCACTGCGCCGTCCTTGAACGGCGTGACCAGGGCAGGAAGACTTCCTTTGAACATGACACGCTCCTTTGTTGTAGTCGTCAATTCACACGGGGCGTGGTTTCTGAATCGCCCCGCAAACGCGGCGGAAACTAGCCGGGTTCCGGTCAAATGCCAAGAATGTGTGTTGATCAGGCACGCTGCGACGCTAGGTTTTCGTCATGACTGCGCGAATTTACCACATAATGACGATCTTTCTGGTCCTTACATGGCTTCAGATCACACCGGCAACGGCCCAGGAGGCCACTTCTGTTCAGGCGTTGAAGGACGCCATTGCCCTTGCCCGCATGGACGATTGGCCCGCAGCCCGGGCGCGCGCCGTGGAGGGCGGACCGTTGGTGGCGGACATTGTCGAATGGCACCGCCTCAGGCAAGGTGAGGGAGAATTTTCTGATACGGTCGCGTTTCTCGACCGCCGCGCCGACTGGCCGGGGTTGAAACTCCTGCGCAAACGTTCGGAAAAAACCATCCCACGCGGGTCCGATCCAGAGAGAATCATCGCTTTCTTCGCCCCGCAGACCCCACAAACCGGCCGGGGGGCACTACGGCTGGCGGAAGCCCTGAATGCAAAGCAGCGCAAGGCGGAAATCGAGGTGATTTCAGATGCCTGGCGCAACCTGTCGATGGACGAAGACGAACACAACGCCTTTGTGAGCCGCTACGGCCAAACCCTGAGCGGGCTGCATTGGCAACGGACCGACAATATGCTCTGGCGTGGCAACAGCACCGATGCCACCCGGATGCTGCCACTGCTCAGCAGCGCAGAAGCCGCCCTGACCCGCGCCCGCATTGCGCTGCGTCGTGGTGAAAACGGGGTGGATGCTCTGATCGAAGCGGTGCCTGCCGCGTTGGCTAATGATCCGGGGCTGGCTTATGAGCGTTTCCTCTGGCGCGCCGTGAAAGGGCGCAACCAGGATGCCGCCGAGCTGTTGCTTGAGCGTTCAAAATCCATGGCCCTGCTGGGACAACCCGACCGTTGGGGCAGTTGGAGGCGGGTGCTTGCCCGTTGGTCCATGCGCGAAGGCAACGCCCGACAGGCCTATCAACTGGCCGCCCAGCACCAGCTCTCAGAAGGGGAGCATTACAATGATCTGGAATGGCTGGCAGGGTATATCGCCCTGCGCAAGCTGAACGACCCGGAAACCGCCCTTTATCATTTCAAACGGTTCCGCAGTGGCGTATTCACGCCGATCTCGCTGGGCCGCGCAGGGTATTGGATCGGCCGCACCTATGAAGCCATGGGCAAGTCCGCTAAAGCCCGGACTGCCTATACGGAGGGGGCGAAATATCAAACCAGCTTCTATGGCCAGCTTGCCGCTGAAAAGGCCGGTCTCCCCATGGACCCGGCACTGACCGGTCGGGAACGCCATCGG
This sequence comes from Aliiroseovarius crassostreae, assembly GCF_001307765.1. Classification (GTDB taxonomy): domain Bacteria; phylum Pseudomonadota; class Alphaproteobacteria; order Rhodobacterales; family Rhodobacteraceae; genus Aliiroseovarius; species Aliiroseovarius crassostreae. Next base: position 137,309 of record NZ_LKBA01000004.1, on the reverse strand, counting down.
GATTTCACCAGTCAACCCTTCTGGAACACATCCGTCATGCAGGCCGCACGCCTGCTGCAAGCCGCAGGTGAGCTTTACTGGACAGAACGCTTCACCGTTCACCTGGCCGAACGTCTGAATCGGGATGAAATCGGCCATTTGACGGGGTGGGCTGAAAAAATGAGTGAACCCCATCTGCGCATCATGATTGCCAAATATGCCGCGCGGCAGGGATGGATCCTGCATCGGCCCTATTTCCCAACACCAGACATTGGACGGGGAAATGCGGGTGTGCCGCGCGCGCTGGAACTTGCCATTGCCCGCCGCGAAAGCGAATTTGATCCTGAGGTTGTCTCTGGCGTCGGCGCCCGCGGACTGATGCAACTGATGCCCGGCACGGCCAAAGACATGGCGAAACGCCTTGATCTGTCCTATTCGAAAGCACGCCTGACCGAGGACCCCGCCTACAACACACGGCTGGGATCTGAATACCTTGCCAAGCTGATCGAAGAGTTTGACGGCAATCCTGTGCTGATCGCGGTTGGCTATAACGCGGGACCAGGCCGGTCGCGCAGCTGGTCCGAACGGTTCGGTGATCCACGAGCACCCGAAACCGACATCGTCGACTGGATTGAGCACATCCCTTTCCGTGAGACCCGCAACTACGTGATGCGTGTCACCGAAAGCCTGGCCATCTACCGCGCCCGCCTGACCGGCAAGACCGCCCCCCTGCGCATCTCGAAAGAGCTGAAGCAATAGGGCATTTTGAAAAGCCCCGGAAACGTGCGGGGTTTGCAAAGCACATCAGGGGCTCTGCCCGGGATATTTCCAACCAGAAAATGGAGCCAGAAGCGCATTTTTCTTGTCCCAAATATCCTGGGGTGAGGGCCTGTGCAAAGCGCAGGTCCGAGGGGCAACGCCCCTTTTGGGTAGTAAAAGTCCCTACCCGGTCATGAGGAGATCATGTCTTTAACTGGCTGTACGGGCGCGCTGGAGCGTAAACACACCTGCAGCCACAACCACCACAGCACCGAAAATCACGTTCAGCTCGATCTGCTCATCAAAAACCGCAACCCCCAGAATGGCCACGAAAACAAGTTGCAGGTAAGCAAAAGGCTGGACCGCGCTGGCTTCGGCCACCTCATAGCATTTGATCAAGAGCCAATGCCCCAGCACTCCGCTCAGGCACAGCGTGCCCATCCAGATCCAGTCCCCCCGGCTCATTGGTTCCCAGAACCCGGCACCAATCACTGTCATCACCACCGCACCTGTCACACCGGTCCAGAAAAAACTGGTTTGGGTGCTGTCAAACCGCGCCACATACCGGGTGAGCAGACCGTAAAGTGCAAACATGCCTGCCCCCAGAAGCGGCACCACAGCCGCAGGTGCAAAGACGCCAAACCCCGGCTTCAGGATGATCAATATGCCCAGGAACCCTACCCCGATCGCCGCCCAGCGCCGCCAGCCCACACGCTCTCCCAGCACCGGACCGGACAGCGCCGCGACCAGCAGCGGGTAACAGGCAAAAACCGCGTGACTTTCCACCAGGCCCAGCAACGTGAAAGCCAGAACCGTCACGCAGATTTCCAACGCCAACAGGGCGCCGCGGAAGACTTGCAGAAAGGGTTTGTTTGGTTTCAGCACTCGGTGAAGGCCACCTGACCGCCGCGTCAGCCACACCACAAAGCCTGCAAAAAACCAATAGCGGATCATCACCACCATCCAGACATTATATTCCCCGGCCAGATGGCGCGAAATCCCGTCCTGCAACGCAAACACGAAGGTTGTGGCCACCATCAGCCATATCCCCAATCGGGTGTTTTGTTCCATGCTGGCCCCGCTTACGCGTTTTGTGGTCTTACGATGATCAGAGGCGCAGTGCCCCCCGGCTCATATGCCGTTTTCGCCCATAACCGGGCGAGCGTTCCACGGCAAACCCCGCCGCGTCTAGGGCGCGACGAACAAAACCTGCTGCTGTATATGTCGCAAACGTGCCATTCGGGTTGGTATGACGCGCCACGTCTGCCATCAGCTCCTCTCCCCACAGTTCCGGGTTTTTCGCAGGGGAAAACCCATCGAGGAACCAGGCATCCGCGCCACCGGACCAGCGCGAAAGCTCTTCGCGCGCATCCCCTTCGATCACCTCGACCACAAGCCCGTGAACATCAAAAACCCGTTTGCCCTGCCCCCAGGCCGTAAGAAACGGATCTGCAAGGGCGCGCGCCTCGGGAAAGGCCTCCAGCGCGCGCGCGATGTCTTCGACGGCCATCGGATAGGCTTCAAACGAGGTGAAACGCGTATGTTCAGGCGCCCCAGCCCCCTGCCAGGCCATCACCGTGGCCAGCATATTCAACCCGGTGCCAAACCCCAGTTCGGCGATGTGAAATCCCGGCCGGAACCGTGCGGGCAGGTCGTTTCCCGCCAAAAACACATGGCGTGTTTCATCCAGCCCATTCTCGAGGCTGAAATACGGGTCATCAAACCGGGTCGCCACCGGGATCGCCCCGTCTTTCCATTCAAGCTCTGCTGTCTGGTCCTGTTTCATCTGATCGCCTATGAGGGGGGTAACTGCGCGACAATGAGGAAGGATGCTCACTTTGGCAACAGTTGATGTGACGGTGATGGGGGCGGGTGTGTTCGGACTGAGCACAGCCTTTGCCTGCGCCCTGCGCGGGGCGAAGGTGCGGGTGATTGAGCGCACCGGGATTGGGGCGGGCTGTTCTGGCGGTGTGGTTGGGATGTTGGCCCCGCATGCGCCGGAAAACTGGAACGACATCAAGGAATTTCAGTTTCAAAGCCTGATCATGGCCGAAAACTTCTGGCAGCAAGCGACAGAACTGTCCGGCCTGCCGACCGGCTATGGTCGCGTCGGGCGCCTGCAACCCATTGACACCGAACGGGGATTGGAACTGGCCCGCGAACGGGCCGAAACAGCGCGCAGCTGTTGGCAGGGGAAAGCCACATGGATGGTCAAGGTCGCCCCGCAGGACGGCTGGTCGCCGCGCTCTGAAACCGGGCTGGTAATCCACGACACACTCAGCGCGCGCATTCACCCACGCTCTGCCTGTGATGCCCTTTCGGGCGCAATCCGGGCCCTTGGGGGCGAGGTGGTGATTGGTGATGCCCCGAGGGAGGGGAAGCTGGTCTGGGCCACCGGGCTGGCGGGACTTCAGGCCTTGTCGGCCGAGCGCGAAAAGCAGGTCGGAAACGGGGTCAAGGGACAGGCAGCTTTGCTTGGGCTGGATGCGCGCGGCATGGCACAGATTGCCGCGGGACCGGTGCTGATCGTGCCCCATGACAACGGAACGGTGGCCGTCGGATCCACCTCTGAGCGCGACTATGTTTCAGCAGACGAGACCGACGAACAGCTTGACGAGATCTTGCTGAAAGCCGCCGAGGTACTGCCTGTTCTGCGCGCCGCTCCTATCATCGAACGCTGGGCGGGCCTGCGCCCGCGCGCCCGTTCACGCGCGCCGATGCTGGGGCAATGGCCCGGGCGTGAAGGGGAGTTCATCGTCAATGGCGGCTTCAAGATCGGCTTTGGCATGGCGCCGAACGTGGCCGATGTCATGGCAGATCTCATACTGGATGAGGCCGACAGGGTGCCGGAGCGGTTCCGGGTCGAGGCAAGCCTTTAAATCCCGGCTTCGGCCAACATGCACAACCGGCCATCATGCCCCCGCACCCACAGCACCTGCCCCTTGCGTATGCATCACCGGGGACATGGCACGGAACCGAAAGCTCGCAAGCGGGCCAAGCTCGCGGGTTGCCTTGAGCATCAGGAGCTGCGCCAGCAGCGGACCATGCACCACCAGGCCGTCATACCCTTCGACCTCACGGGCATAATCGAGATCATAATGGATCCGGTGCCCATTGAATGTCAGGGCCGAATAGCGAAACAGCAGGGTCGAGGAAAATCGCCAGCTTTCGGCACTTTCCTCATCCTCGGCGGCGGGTTGCGGGTTGGGTTTCGGGGCGTCCGGCGAAGGGTCTTCGCGATATACCAGATCCTGCCATTCGGTCACCTTGAGGTCATGCCCCTGATAAATCTCATGCCGCAAAGTGACAAACCCAAGCGGACCGCTGCGCCCTTCCTTCTGGTCCGTGCTTTCTACAATGGTGGTTTTGCGCGCCTCTTCCCCGGCCTGAAGCGGGGCGTGAAAGGCAAGTCGCCCACCGGCCCACATGCGACGCGGCAGACCCATATCCGGGAGCAGCCCCCCCACGCGGGGATGGCCGTCACGACCAAGATGAGAAGGCGGCTGCGCATCCCAGAAATAAAGCTGGTGAAAGAACGGGGGCAAAGGATCCCCTGCCGTCGGGGTCGGGCCAAGATCCAGCGCCGTGAACAGTGCCGCGGCCCGGGCTGGATCCATTTGATCAGCAAAGGTGTTTTGGGTGTCGGGGTGCTCTTGCATCGGGGCGGCCCTCCTGTCAGCCTGTGTGTATCCAGCCGGAGAAGACCAGATGCCCACCGTGTCCACTTTAGATCACCTTGTCCTGACCGTGACGAACCTGCAAGACACGATCCGGTTTTACGAGGATGTCATGGGGATGCGGGCGGTGTCGTTTCACCCGGCGGATGGCAGCACAAGGTGGGCCTTGTGTTTTGGCCGTCAGAAAATCAACCTTCATCCTGCGGACAGGCCTTTTGATCCCAAGGCCGCGGCCCCTGCCCCGGGGTCAGCGGATCTTTGTTTCCTGTCGGATCGGGATTTGGCGGAGTGGCAAGCTCATCTGGAGCAGATGGCAATCCCTGTTGAAGAGGGCCCCGTGCGGCGCAGTGGCGCGACCGGACCAATCCTGTCACTCTATCTGCGCGACCCGGATGGCAATCTGATCGAAGTCGCCAACACGCTGGGCTGAGGCTGGGCTTGATCTGGCGCGCATATGCCGCAAGGATCAGCCTGCAAAACAGGAGAGTGGTATGGGTGTAACGTTACTAGGCTTACCCGGAGCACTGCGCAGCGGGTCGACGAACCGGATGCTTTTGCGCGAAGCGGCGCGGGTGTTTGGGGAATGCGATTTCATCGAAGCGGATCTGAACCTGCCACTTTACGATGGGGATCTGGAAGAGGCTCAGGGGATCCCGGCCTCGGTGGTTGTGCTGACCGAGCAGATCAGGTCTGCGGATGCGGTCCTGATCTCGACCCCGGAATATAACAAAATGCTGAGCGGCGTTCTGAAAAACGCATTGGATTGGGTCAGCCGGACCCGGCCCCAACCCTGGATGGGCAAACCGGTTGTCGTGATGTCAGCCGCCAGCGGCCGGGCGGGTGGCGAACGCGCGCAGGCCTCGCTGGTCGCAGCCATGACACCCTTTCAGCCTCGTCTGATACTTGGGCCGGAAATTGCCGTGGCGGGCAGTCGGGAAGAGTTTGACGATGGCGGGCGACTGGTCAGTGCGCGATATGAAAAGAACCTGACCGCGCTGATGACCAAGCTGCGGGACGCGATCTGACCGCAAGGTGCTCCCGCGCCCTTTCTTGCTTTGGTTGGCAGGTTGGTCGACAGGCTTGGGGGGCCTCCGGCGGGAGTATTTGAACCAAGGGGAAAGTGTGAAGAGCGGTGGGGCCCGGTCCCCCCGGCCCCACCCCACCCAGACCTGTTCAGGTCGTGGTCTTTGGAGGCGCCGGAAGCTCAACCATTTGTGCTAGCTGCAAGTTTCCGATTTCACAAAAGGGGCAGTCGCCGGCAATGGTTTTGGCAGTTTCCAGATCCGGGGCCTCAAGGATAGAATATCCCATCATGGAGCCTGCAAACCCTTCCTGTGCGCCATCTTCCGATATGGTCCATTGCGGCCCCAATGGCTGCATTGGCACAAGCAAAACGGCCGCATGTTTCTGCATCCACTGTTGAAACCGCGCCTGCCGTTGAGATTGGACATCCGGATCAGACCCGGCCAGTTCAGCCCCGGTCTGACCCATGTGATAGGCCATGTAAAACCTTGGCATGGCGTTTCCTTTTCATATCCAGCGGGCGCGCGCCCCAAAGGCAGATCAGTATTCGACGCCGATCTGCGCTTTGATGCCCGAACGGAACGGGTGTTTTACCAGTTCCATTTCGGTCACGAGATCAGCCAGTTCGATCACCTCATCCGCGGCATTGCGCCCGGTCAGAACCACATGGGTCATCTCGGGTTTTTCCTCGTCAAGGAAGGTGGCGACCTCAGCGGCATCCACATAGCCATAACGGATGGCAATATTGATCTCATCCAGAAGCACCATCGTGTTGGCAGGGTCGCGGATCAGCTCCTTGGATTTTTCCCACGCGGCCTGAGCCATTTCAGTGTCCCGGGTCTTGTCCTGGGTTTCCCAGGTAAAGCCTTCGCCCATGGTGTGAAATTCGCAGATATCGCCAAATTTTGCGGTGATCAGATCCCGCTCGCCGCAATCCATGCCACCTTTGATGAACTGCACCACGGCGCATTTCATGTCATGGGCGATACAGCGGAAGATCATACCAAACGCGGCCGAGCTTTTGCCCTTGCCCTTGCCGGTATGCACAATCACCAGCCCCTTCTTGTCGGTCTTGGTGGCCATAATCTTGTCACGTGCGGCCTTTTTCTTGGCCATTTTCATTGCGTGACGTTCAGGATCAACAGGGGGTTTTGCGGGTTTGTCAGTCATGTGTTTCCTCAAAGCAGTTCGGAGGTGAGCAGGTGGCGGGGCAGGTCATCTGCCGGGCTTGCCCAGGGCAGAATTTCATCATGATGCACATGCGCGGTTGGCGCAAACAGCGTTGGATCTGCAAGGGCACAGGCGAGCGCATAGAACTGTCCGGGATAGTGGCTGCCCTCAAAGCCCAGGGCGGACCCGCAGGTTGGGCAGAAAAACCGCTGCACACCGGGGGAGCTTTCGTAACGGGCAGGGCGCGCACCGGTCCAGCGCCATTGCCCGTTTTTCAATCCCATGAACCCAACACTCGCCGCACCGGTTGCGCGGCGACAGCTGTCGCAATGGCACACCACCTGCAAGAACGGCGCACCATGAAAGGCAAAGCCGCATTTGCCACACAGGCATTGTCCGGTGATGTCATCAAGTTGGGGCATTGCGCTCACAAATCTGATCCTTCGCCTTGCCACTGTCACGGTTTGGGGCGGGGAATGCAAGCGTGCGAAAGGCAAAACGGGCACCCGAAGGAGCGCCCGCCAGCCAGTTCTTTGGTCCGGTCACTCCGCCGGTTGCGCAACAGCCTGACTGCGGTCGAAATGCTGTTTGTTCAGGCGCAGCACCAGAGCGATCATTGCAAATTGCAGCACAAGGGCAATGGCGGTTCCGCCCCAGTAGAGCGCCGAGAACTTGTCCAGCACACCCGCTTTCACCAGCCCCGCATTCAGGAAGAAATGCGTCAACACCGACAGCGCCACACCGGGGCAGACAAGGGCATAGGAGCCGGGCGACGTCTCAGCCCCGAAAACGAAGCTTTTCCAATATCCCTGACGGGCAAGCACGGCCAGGCCCAGCAGGGCAAACAGCAGCTGAATGGTCAGGAGGCGGGCAAGAAACACCATGGTTTCTGCCGGGGTCACATGAACATTGAACGTCTCATGCAAGCCATGGGTCTGACGCATGAACATGATGCCCAGAACCGTCAGGATCGGGATCACGATCATCAGGGTCGGCGCACTTTCTTTCGAGGTGCCGTAATGCAGCATCGAGTTGAATGCGGTGACCAGCGCGACCAGAGCGTAAACGATTGCGGCGGTTCCGAAAAATGTCGACCCAACCAAAGAAATTGCCACAACGGCGGCGGTATGGCTCATCGCGGCCGGGGCGGCAAAACCCACCGCCACCATCGACAGTGCAAACGCAGGCAGCATCTGGGCAAAACTGTTATGCGCGGTCACATCGAACACGCCCCCCTTGGTCAACACGCGGCCCAGGAAATCCCCAATATAGGCAAGCGCGACAATCCCAATGGCGAGAAAGGCCAGCATGGCCAGGGGAAACAGATATTCGACGATGCTCCACAATCCGGGGACAAAAACCAGCCCCGCCACAAACATGCCGTTGACTGACATGGCGAGCGCCAGCGGCATCGCCAGAATGGTGGTTTCGCCATTGGAGCTTTTCAGCGCTGCGTAAGCGTCGGTTTTCTTGAACGCCGAGAATTGGTTGAGGTTCCAGACCAGATATTTCAGGTTCAGAAACACCATGGCAGCGATCCCTGCCCACGCAGCGATCACAGCAATTTTCAATCCCATCGACCCCGATTGCATCACTGCAATCAGGTCTTCGAAGATCGGCACCGGACGGTCCTTATGTGGCACCCAGAACATCAGATACATGAAGAAGGTCACCGACAGACCTCCGGCCCCGACCGAGGCCAGAAAGTAGAGTGGATTGTATTTGTCAGCTGGGCGGGAGAGTTGCATGGCGCGATTCCTTTTCGCTTACATATTCACGTTTACGAATATGTTTAACCCGAGTCTCCCGCCTTGGCAAGTGACAAGCGGTCGCAACATCAAAGACGCTGCCGGTATCAGATTTTACCGGTAAGAATTCAGCGGATGCTCCATTGTTTGCTCGTTGCTTAACCATTGATTAACCAAAACCACCGACGCTATCCCCATCGACACCTCCGCCACGAGCACCGCCATGCCCCTTCGTCCACTCTCTCTGCTGCCCATTGCCCTATCCGCCCTGCTCGCAGGGTGTGACAGTCCCAGCCCGGAGTTTCGCAGCAAGGACACCAGGACATATGAGGCCACCGTGCAGGGGGCCACGTTCAAAATCCATCGGCGCGAGGATTGGGTGGAAAGCTACCGGGTGAATTTCGAAGCCCTGCCCAGCGTGTCTTCGGTCCTGCGACGTGCCAAGATCGCCATCGAACAAAGCACCGGATGCCCCATTCGAGAGGGAAGCCTGAGCGGGGATCAGGGCATTCAGCGCGCCCAGTTGAATTGCAACAGAGACCTGCCTCCGGTGCCCCCTCCGATCCGTGTAGATCTGGATTGCGAACTGCAGGATGAATGGAGCGCGGATGAAGATCGCGTGGTTTTGCAAAATATCGAATGCACCCCCATTGCGGCACGGCAATGATCTGACCCCACATCCGGCCAAGCATCCGCGCCACACTTTGGGTTGCTCCCGCTGTGAGCTGATCCTGTTTTTGCGCCTGTTTCAGGCGCTCCCCGGGATATTTTTTACCAGAAAGTAAACAGGGGGCATCCCGCGCGCGCTCTGCGCCGAGCCCTCATCCAAGCCACGTCAGGGAGTGAGACGTTTTTCGAAACTCAGGGAGGTTGGGCGGTCAAAGCCGGGGTGGGATGATGCCCCAACCTCGTCAAATCCAAGGGCGCGGAACGCTTTATGGTTCTGGCTGAGCTCCACGCGGGTTTTCAATCGCAGGCAGGGTTTGCCCAACGCGATGGCGCGGATGCCGGCCTGCTCCACCAGTTTGCGGGCGAGCCCTTTCCCCCGCACCCTGACACTCACCGCCAGTTTGCTGAGATAAAGCGCGTCGGGAAGCGGCGTCAGAAACAGGCAGGCGGCGCGGTTGATCACCCAGACCTCCCCTTCCGCTATCTGCCTTTCGACATCCGCGCCCCATTCGGTGCATGGAGCTTGGCGGATCAATGCGCCCGTCATGCTCGGCAAACACGCGCTGGATCAATTCGAGGATCCATTTGGCGTCTTCTGCCGTGGCAAGGCGGGGTGTCATGCCGATGTCCCGCCAAGCTCATCCAATGAGGCGCGGGCCGAGTTGGAGCGCGGCTGCCAGAGGCCCCGATCCATCGCTTCCTTAAGGCGTTCAAGGATCTCTTGCAGCGCCGGGGCGTTGTGTTCCTGAATGAATTCCCGCGTGTCGTCATCTTCGATGAAAGCGGCATGCACGAGGTCGAAATGGTGACTGCGAACCGCGCCTGTGGTGGCGGCAAAGGCAAACATGTAATCCACCGTGGCGGCGATTTCGAACGCGCCTTTATAGCCGTGGCGCTTCACCCCTTCGATCCATTTGGGGTTCACCACTCGGGATCGCACCACCCGGCCGATTTCGTCTTCCAGCGTGCGGATGACCGGTCGTTCCGGGCGGGAGTGATCATTGTGATAGATCGGTCGGTCTTTGCCTTGGAGCGTGGAGACGGCGGCGGCGGCACCGCCTTCGAACTGGTAATAATCGTCGCTGTCCAGAAGATCGTGTTCACGATTGTCCTGGTTTTGCACAATCGCCTCGGTCTGGCTCAGACGTTGCTCAAACCCTGCACGGTCACGCTCCCCTTCGGTGGCAGCGCCATAGGCATAGCCCCCCCATTCGAGATAGGCATCCGCCAGATCAGCCTTGTCAGCCCAAAGCCGCTCGTCAATCATCGCCTGAAGCCCCGCCCCATAGGCACCGGGTTTCGATCCATAGACGCGGTGGGCGCTTTCGCCTGCCCGCACCCGAGCAGCCGCCGGGTTCATGTCGTCAGGTTCTTCCTGCCCCTGCACGGCCCGTGCGGCACTGTCGTAAAGCGCGATGAGTTGCGGGAAGGCGTCGCGGAAGAAACCCGATACGCGCAGCGTCACATCCACGCGGGGGCGACCGAGAGCAGTCACCGGGATCACTTCAAACCCGGTCACGCGACGATTGGCGCTATCCCATTTCGGCTTCACCCCCATAAGGGCCATTGCCTGCGCGATGTCGTCTCCTCCAGTGCGCATATTTGCCGTCCCCCAGGCGGTGACCAGCATGGTGCGTGGCCAATCCCCATGGGTTTGCAGATGTTTGTCAATGAGCAGGTTGGCGGATTTCCAGCCCAGCGCCCAGGCGGTGGGCGTCGGCACCGCGCGGCTATCGACCGAAAAGAAGTTGCGCCCGGTCGGAAGCGTGTCCAGACGGCCCCGCGTGGGCGCGCCGGAGGGCGCAGGGGCGACGAACTGCCCCTTGAGGGCGGTGAGAAGCCCCTCTCCTTCTGCCGGACCGCAGGCGCGCACGGCAGGCAGAACCACCCCATGCAATGTTTCCAGCACCGGGCGGGTGGCGTTGAAATGCGCAGGGGTCTCGGACCATCCAACGGCAAGCTGCGCAAGTTTCTCCAGCCGCTCCACCGTGTCACCATTGTTGCGCCAGGGGGCCGTGTCCGCCGCTTGCAGGAACTTGTGACGCGGCCCCTCATAAGCAGCGGCCATATCGCAATCAAGCGGGTCGATATCGACGCCACAATCCGCAGCGAGCGCCCGGATCAGGGACGCATCCCCCGCTTTTCCTTCCCCACGCGGCACGCGCAGCAGGGCAATTGCCAGATCGCGCTCAAGCTCCCCCAACGGTGATTGTCCAAAGACATGCAAACCATCGCGGATCTGCGCTTCTTTCAACTCGCACAGATAGGCGTCAAGCTTGGCCAGATCGCTTTCCTCATCCTCACCGGTGAGGCCCGCATCCTGATCCAGCCCGGTGACGGAGGTAAGCGACAGGATCTCGCGTTTGAGGTGGTCAATCCGGCGCGGGTCCACGCCGGCGGCCTCGTAATACTCATCGACCAGCGCCTCAAGATCACGCAGCGGACCATAGCTTTCGGCGCGTGTGAGCGGCGGGGTCAGGTGGTCGATGATCACCGCCTGTGCGCGGCGCTTGGCCTGGGTGCCTTCGCCGGGGTCATTGACAATAAACGGATAGACATGTGGCAGCGGGCCAAAGATGGCCTCGGGCCAGCATTCCTCGGAAAGCGCCACGGATTTTCCGGGCAGCCATTCAAGGTTCCCGTGCTTGCCCATATGCACAATCGCGTGGGCCTGATGCTGGTGGCGCAGCCAGAAATAGAAGGCGAGGTAGTTGTGTGGCGGGACCAGATCGGGCGAGTGATAGGTTTCAGTCGGGTCGATATTATAGCCGCGCGCAGGCTGCACACCGACGACGACATTTCCATATTCCAACACCGAAAGTGCAAAGCCCCCCTCGTAAAACGGGTCATTTTCCGGGGTGCCCCAACGGGTTTCCACCGCTTCGCGCAACGCCCATGGGAGGGCTTTGTAATGGGTCAGGTAATCCTCAAGCGACAGGCGCACACCGCCTGTCCGTTCCGCCCGATCCACCAGCCAGTTGGTGGGGCCTGCCATGACAGATTGCATCAGGGCATCGCTGTCGGCGGGCGCATTCGTGACCGTATAACCCTCATCCGCAAGCAATCCCAGCGCGTGGACCACGGCGGCGGGGGTATCAAGGCCAACACCATTGGCCAGGCGCCCGTCCTTGTTTGGATAGTTTGCCATGATCAGCGCAACTTTGCGCGCGCCTGCCTCAGCCCGGCGCAGACGTGCCCAGCCCGCGGCAAGTTCTGCCACAAACTGCACCCGGTCCCCCCGCGCGCGGTAGGTCGCGATGGGGCATTCCGTCGCCTCGTCGAAAAACGCCTCCCCCTTGAAGGAAATCGCACGCGACAGGATACGGCCATCCACTTCGGGCAGCGCCACGTTCATGGCGATGTCACGGGCAGACAGGCCCGCAAGCCCCTCTTCCCATGCGGCCTCACCGGACGCGGCCAGCACCACCTGAAAGATCGGAGCGTCATTGCAGAAGGGCGCGGCCAGCGGGTTGGTATTCTTATGCGCTTCATCCTGATGGGGCGAGCCCACGGCAAATGACGTGCAGTTCAGGATCACATCTGGCGCGGCCTGGGTGAACAGGCTTTCCAGTGTCGCCACTGAAACCGGATCTTTCAGGGACGCCACAAAGATCGGCAACGGGTTCAGCCCCTGCCGCAAAAGCGATTTCACCAGACGATTGATCGGGTTCAGCCCCGCCCCCTGCACCAACGCCCGATAGAAGACAACAGGCACCACCGGCGCCCCCTCGCTCCACGCGGCCTGTGCAGCGGCAAGGTCGGACACGCCCGCACCGGGCCAATAGACCCCGGCCCGCAACAGCGGCTTGGCGGCCTCTGGTTTCTCAGCCCCGTCCAGCATCGCTTTGGCATAATCGAGAAAGAGTGTGCAGTTCTGCGGTCCACCCTCCACCAGATAAGCCCAGAGCGCATCGTAATCTTCGTCCGACACGGTGGACAACGCCCGCAGTTCAGCATCGGGTTTGTCATCGCCGGGCAGAAGCACCAGCGGGACCCCCGCCTCGCGCAAACGCGCGGAATATTGCTCGGCACCATATTTCCAATAGCCCACGCCGCCCAGCACGCGGGCAATCACCAGCCGGGACTTGGACGCGCAATCATCAATATGCAGATCCACAGACATGGGATGGGTGAGGTGCATCATGTTGCCAAGGCGCAGGCTCGGCGGGGCCTCCATCGCGGATCGCGCCTCCGACAGGCCCGCAAGCTCGGTATCTGCGGCCGAGATTACCACCAGATCGGCGGGTGTCTGGCCCAGATCGACCGCTTCTTTGCCGTCATCAATTGCGCCCGGTGTCGCTGCGAGAAGATGCATGATCCGCCTCTTGCTTGTATGATGTCACGTGATCGGGCATGACACCCGAAAATCAGAAAGGTTCAGCCATGGATTACAAAGCCGCCGGAGCGCCCAAACCCGCCAAGGGTGCGCCCCGCCACCGCGAACATAACGAACGTGGCAGCGAGAAAAACCCCTATCAGCGCAAAGACCAGAAGGCAGAGCTTCTGGCCCGGATGAAAGCGGCAGCCAATAAGCAGGCTGCGACGGAGGGCGGGAAATAATCCCGCCCATCACGATCAGAGCGGTTTTTCCATGAAAATGGAGCTGGCCGCGTCGGGATAGTCGCCAAAGGGGCCACATCGGGTGAACCCCGCGCATTCATAAAGCCTGTGCGCTGCGTGCAGCACATTGCCGGTCTCAAGCTTCATTGCCTGATGCCCCTTGGCACGCGCAGTGGCTTCAAGCTGCGAAAGCAACGCCTCTCCCACCCCTTTGCCACGGGCATCGGGCGAGACGAACATGGATTTCACCTCGCCATACGTTCCCTTATCCGCAATTGCCCCGGTGCCGAGGATCCGCGCGCCTTCACGCGCCACGAAAAACGAAATCTCGGGCGCACAAAGATCGTCGATCTCCAGAAAGAAATTGTCCTCCGGCGGGAACAGCTCCTCCATCAGCGCATGGCTGGCCTTAAGCAACGTCGTGGCCTCCGGGTGATGTGGATCACCCGGTTCAATTCGGAGGGGAACGTCGATGTTCACGCCGAAAGGGCCTCTTCGATCGCGGCGCGATCAAGGCCGGACTGGCCGATTACCACAAGGCGGGTTTCGCGCCTGTCCGCCCCAAACGGCTGATCAAAATAGGTGTCAACGCGGGGCCCGACCGCCTGCAATGTCAGGCGCATCGGCTTGCCTTCCACCGCAGCAAATCCCTTCAGACGCAGGATGTTGTTCGACCGGATCACATCGGCGACCTTCTCGGCAAAGGCCTTCGGGTCCGCCACTTCGCCACGGGTCACGACAAAGCTTTCAAACGCATCATGGTCGTGGTGATGGTGGTGATCATCATGGTGGTGGTCATCCTCGTGATCATGGTCATGATCGTGATCATGATCATCATCGTGGTCGTGGTGATGATGGCCTTTTTCGTGCAGCGACAGGCGGGCGTCCATGTCATCTTCGGCCCCCATGCCCTGCCCCAGCAGCACCTCAACCGGCAACGCCCCCATGATCGAGCGCACAACCTGCACCCCATCGCGGCTTTCGGCGGCCAGTTTGCCAACCAGCGCGTCAGCCTCGGCATCCCCCAGCAGGTCGGCCTTGTTCACGACGATCATGTCGGCGCAGGTCACCTGATCCTTGAACAGCTCTGACAACGGCGTTTCATGATCCAGGTTGTCATCCATCTTGCGCTGCGCTTCGACCGCATCAAGGTTGGATGCGAACTGCCCGTCCGACACCGCCTTGCCATCCACAACTGTCACAACACCGTCCACAGTCACGCGGGTAGAGATTTCCGGCCACTGGAACGCGCGCACCAAAGGTTGTGGCAGGGCCAGCCCCGAGGTTTCGATCACGATGTGGTCCGGCGGGGTTTCACGGTCCAACAGTTTCTCCAGCGTCGGAATGAAATCTTCGGCCACCGTGCAGCAGATGCACCCGTTCGACAGCTCCATGATATCGTCTTCGGTGCAGGTCTCGTCTCCGCACCCCTTGAGGATGTCACCATCGACGCCCAGATCACCAAATTCGTTGATGATCAGCGCGATGCGTTTGCCATTGGCATTGTCGAGCATATGGCGGATCAGGGTGGTTTTCCCTGCGCCCAGGAAACCGGTCACAACAGTGGCGGGAATTTTGGTCAGCATCTTTTGTCTCTACTCTGTTGCCCGTCCTCCCCGACGGGACATGAAAAGTCGCATATGGCAGGTCTCCTGGCTTGCGGATCTCGGCATGGCGTCACCTTCCCAGCGTTCCCGCCAGTGGCATATCAACGCCTGCGCTCCGCCTACAGTCGCGGGGGCGGCTGTCGATTTGGACCCCGACTTGGGTCGCCCGCACGACATTCCCTTTTCTCCCTGGAACATCGGTATGCGCCGGGAAACCATATCCGCCCGTTCTGCCGTGCAAGACCAGTTTTCGTCAAGAAGGATTGCGACCGCAACGGGCCTGCAAACGGCAGAAAGGGGGCACGCCCGAACAAAGCAAAACCAATATCTTGTGGATAACTCCCCCTTCCCGACCAGATTTTGGCCCGTTTCAGGTGGGACCCGTTGACAGACCCCCGCCGCACACGAACACTCACTTCACCCGAGAATCAATTTGAGGCAGGCCGCTTGCGGTTTTCAAAACTACGTCTGAACGGCTTTAAAAGCTTTGTTGACCCGACCGATCTGGTGATTGCAGACGGGCTGACCGGCGTGGTCGGGCCAAATGGCTGTGGCAAATCGAACCTGCTTGAGGCCCTGCGCTGGGTGATGGGGGAAAACCGCCCCACCGCGATGCGTGGCGGCGGAATGGAGGACGTGATCTTTGCCGGGGCTGCCACCCGGCCTGCGCGCAACTTCGCCGAGGTCTCACTGCAACTCGACAATTCCGAACGGCTTGCGCCCTCCGGGTTCAACGACAGTGACAATCTGGAAATCATCCGGCGCATCACCCGCGATGCCGGATCCGCCTACAAGGTCAATGGCAAGGATGTCCGTGCGCGGGACGTGCAGATGCTGTTTGCAGACGCCTCCACCGGCGCCCACTCACCTGCCCTGGTGCGGCAGGGGCAGATTTCCGAACTGATCAACGCCAAACCCAAGGCACGCCGCCGCATCCTGGAAGAGGCCGCTGGCATTTCAGGTCTCTACCAGCGCCGTCACGAGGCGGAGTTGAAGCTCAAGGGCACTGAAACAAACCTCGCCCGCGTCGAGGACGTGCTTGAGCAGCTCGCCACACAGCTGGCGCAGCTGGCCCGACAGGCCCGACAGGCCCAGCGGTACCGCACCATTGGCGATGACCTGCGCCGCGCCGAGGGGCTGCTTTTGTATCGGCGCTGGAAAGAGGCCGACCTGGCCCGTCACGAGGCGGAAGAGATCCTGACCGAGCGGTTGAAACAGGCCGGTCAGGCAGAACTCTACGCCCGCAAGGCCACCAAGGACCGCGAAGAAGCTGAGGCCGCCCTGCCCGCCCTGCGCGAGGAAGAGGCCATGGCCGCCGCGATCCTCAGCCGTCTGACCATCAGCCGCGATCAGCTCTCCGACCAAGTGGCACAGGCCCTTGAACGCATTCAACTCCTGACCGGTCGCATTGAGCAACTGGGCAAGGATATCGACCGCGAGGCCGGGTTGAACCGCGATGCTGGCGAGACAATTGAACGGCTGGAATGGGAGCAGGAACAGCTCCGCAAAGCGTCGGAAGGGCAGGATGATGCCCTTGCTCAGGCCATGGATCAGGCCCGCGAAAGCGCCGCCATCCTGCAAGAGCGCGAAGGCGATCTGTCGCAACTGACCGAGGATGTGGCCCGCCTTGCCGCCCGCCACCAATCCGCCCACCGGTTGCGCGATGACAATCAGAAAACGCTGGAGAAAAGCGAGGCCGAGGCCGCGCGCGCGCAAGAGGCCGTCACCCTTGCCCAAGAGGCCGTCACCCGCGCTGCGGAAGATTTTGAACTGGCACAAGCCGCCGCCGAAACGGCCGCCGAAAACGCAGAAGAGGCCGAGGCCGCCCTGGCTGCTGCGGATGAGGCGCGCACCGAAGCGCAATCGCGCGAGGCCGATGCCCGGGCTGCACGCTCTTCTGCCGAGGGCGAGGTCAACGCGCTTCATGCCGAAGTGTCCGCCCTCGCGCGTCTGGTCGAACGGGACGCCGCCGAAGGGGCGCAGCTTCTGGATCAACTGCGGGTGCAATCGGGATATGAAAAGGCATTGGGCGCGGCCCTGTCAGATGATTTGCGCGCACCCGAGGTGGGGGCGGATGCCGCGTCTGGCTGGACCACGCTACCGGCGTATCCACAGGCACAGCCCCTGCCCGAGGGTGTGAAATCTCTGGCAAATTACGTGACCGCCCCACAGGTTCTGACACGCCGGATCGGGCAGATCGGCCTGTGTGAACCAGAAGATGCCGCGCGGCTACAGGAAGCACTGAAACCCGGTCAGCGGCTGGTGTCGCTGGAGGGGGATCTGTGGCGCTGGGATGGCTACCGCGCAGGGGCGGAGGACCAGCCTTCGACCGCCGCCCTGCGGCTGGAACAGCTCAACCGGCTGCAAAAACTGAAGCAGGACCTCGAAGAGGCCTCGGCGCGTGCAGAAGGCGCGCGGGCGGCCCACGAAGCCCTGAAGACAATGCTGTCAGATGCGGCTGAGGCCGACAAACGCGCCCGCGACGCGCGCCGTGATGCCGACCGCGCCATGTCCGATGCGGGCCGCGCATTGTCGCGCGCCGAAGCGGACCGCAATATCGCGGAAGGCAAACTGGAAAATATGGGGCTTGCCGTGCGTCGCCACGAAGAGGAAGCCCTAGCCGCCCGCACCCGCCTGATGGAAGCGGAAAAAGCGGTGGCGGGTCTTGGCGATCTTGAAGCTGCCCGTGCCGGAGTGGAACAGGTCAAAATGGCCGTTGAAGCCGCGCGGATGACTATGATGGCAAAGCGGTCCGCCCAGGACGAATTGCGTCGCGAAGGTGAGGCACGCCTCAAGCGCAGCCAGGAAATCACCAAGGAGATCTCGGGCTGGCGGCATCGCCTGGACACGGCGGAACGCCGCATCGCCGAGTTGGAAGAACGCAAGCTGGCAAGCGAAGAGGAACTGGAGGAGGCGCAGGCCGCCCCGGAAGAGCTGGCGATCGAGCGCGAGGAACTGACCGAGCAGATCGAAACCGCCGAGGAGCGCCGCAAATCCGCCGCCGACAAGCTCGCTGAGGCGGAAACCAGCGAACGCAGTGCCGCCAATCTCGAGCGCGATGCCGAGCGACTGGCCGGTGAAGCGCGGGAACACCGCGCCGCAGCCGAGGCACGCGCGCAGGCCGCGCGCGAGACCGTGATCCACGCTGCCGAACGGATCGAAGACGACATGGAGACCACGCCGCAGGCCCTGCTTGAACAATTGGATGCGGACCCGGAAAAAATGCCCTCGTCCGAACAGATCGAACATGATGTGAACCGCCTGAAACGCCAACGCGATGCCCTTGGCGCGGTCAATCTGCGCGCCGAAGAGGATGCGCGCGAGGTGCAGGAAGAACACGATACTCTTTTGAAAGAAAAGACAGATCTGGAAGAGGCAATCAAGAAGCTGCGCACGGGCATTGCCAGCCTGAACAAAGAGGGGCGCGAGCGCCTGCTGACCGCATTTGAAGAGGTGAACGGCAGCTTCTCGACCCTGTTTACCCATCTGTTCGGTGGCGGAGAGGCCAAGCTGGTGCTGGTTGAAAGCGATGATCCGCTGGATGCGGGGCTGGAGATCATGTGTCAGCCACCGGGCAAGAAACTGTCGACCCTCAGCCTGCTATCTGGGGGGGAACAGACCCTCACTGCGATTGCACTGATCTTTGCGGTCTTCCTGGCCAACCCGGCCCCGATCTGTGTGCTGGACGAGGTGGACGCACCGCTGGACGACGCCAATGTCACCCGGTTCTGCGATCTTCTGGACGAGATGACCCGACGCACCGACACGCGCTTTCTGACCATTACCCACCACGCGGTCACCATGAGCCGCATGGACCGCCTGTTTGGTGTGACCATGGCGGAACAGGGTGTCAGCCAGCTGGTCAGTGTTGATCTGAAAAAGGCCGAGGAGATGGTGGCCTGACCCCAGGGTCTTTCCGGCTTGCATTGCATCTGCCCCGCGGATTTCCGAGTGCGTTTCGCGCCAAGCTTATGTTGCAAGCTTGGCGCGAAACGCTTTAGGTTGTCGGAAAATACAGGAGGTTCAGATGACAATGAGTAAATTGATTTGCGCAATTGCTTTGGCAGCTTTCACTGCAGGCGGCGCGCTGGCACAAAACATCACCGCCGCAGACCCGCAATCCTTGATGAATTTCTTTGCAGACGAGGGCGCCCCCGCCAAGCTGGATGTCGACAATGTTGGCGATCCGCTGATTGAAATGAAGCATTATGGCACCGAATTCGCGGTTTATTTTTATGGCTGTGACGATGGCAAATCCTGCGACGCCATCCAGTTTTTCTCCGGCTATTCCACTGACGGGAAAACCCCCATCGCCACCATCAATGTCTGGAACCGTGAAAACCGATATGGTCGTGCCTATCTGACCGATGAGGGCAATGCGCGTGTGGAATATGACGTCTACACCGGCGCGGACGGCATCACCCGCGAGGACTTTGCCGAAGTTTTCGAAATGTGGCTGAGCGTGATGGGCCAGTTTGAAAAACACATCGACTGGTAAGACACCCGATCCAGAACAAAAGGCCCGGCAATGCGACCGGGGCTTTTTATTGGCAACTGCCCCGCGATCAGAGTTTCGACAAAAGCGCAGCCGTGGGCCACGCATCTGCAGGCAGTCCCAGGCGTTTTTGCTCCTTTTGCACCGCAACCCGTGTCTTGGCCCCAAGGATCCCGTCGATCTTGCCAACGTCATGCCCGCGCGCCGCCAGCTTCTTTTGCAACTGCTTCAACTGCGCACCTGACAGTGCCGGATCCGGGTTGCCGGCCTTGTATACAGGCGCGCCCTCCAGACGGGTGGCAAAATAGGCGGCCGTCATCACATAGGTGAAGCTCTTGTTCCATTCGAAATAGACCCGGAAATTGGGATAGGCGATGAACGCGGGCCCCTTGCGCCCCTGCGGCAAAAGGATCGAAGCCGGCAGGTTTGCGGCGAGCTTGCCTGCACGCGGCGTGACCCCCAAACGCGCCCACTGGCTCGCCTTCATCTGGGTTCCCAACCCGGTTTTGGACCAGTCGAAATCCTTGGGAAGGGTCACTTCCTGCACCCAGGGTTCATTGGCCCGCCAGCCCAGCTGACGCAGCATATTGGCGCCGGACAGAAGCGCGTCTGCGGGCGACCGGCGCAGATCCACCTTGCCATCGCCATTGCCATCCACACCGGCCTCGATAATGTCACCGGGCAACATCTGGACCATGCCGATCTCACCCGCCCAAGCGCCGGTGGAGGTCTTCGGATTGAAGCTTCCGCGTTCAAACAGTTCAAGAGCGGCAAAAACCTGCGGCTGGAACAATTCAGGACGGCGGCAATCATGGGACAGGGTCATCAACGAGTTCAGCGTGTTGAAATTTCCCTGAAACGCGCCGTAATCGGTTTCAAAGGCCCAGAACGCGGTCAAGACACCGCGGCTCACACCATAACTGCGTTCCATCTGGTCAAAGATCGCAGCATGTTTTTTCAGTTTTGACTGTCCAACCGCCATCCGGTTCTGACTGATCAATGCCTGCGAGAAATCAAGGAAGGATTTCTGAAAGATCCCCTGCGCGCGATCCGCCTTCAACGTGGCCGCATCCAGCCTTACGCCCGCAAAAAAAGTGTCGACAGCAGCCTTGGAATGGCCTTTTGAGCGGGCCTCTTTCTTCATTGCCGCGACAAAGCTGGAAAACGATCCGCCACATTTCACCATCGCGGTCGCAGGGCTGCTCAAACCAATAGCCAAAATGGCTGTCGCCAGAATTATACGCATAAATCTTTCCTCGCTTATATGGCGCCAGCCTACCGGTTTCAGCGGATCAGACAAGCGCCAGGAATATTGCAATTGCCAAAAGCACCCACCAGGCGGACCAGAGCATGTGAACCGCCTGATCCACCTCTTTCGGGCCGATCTCCTGCGCCCCGTCCTCATTCACCCAAGGGAACTCCCGCAATTCGCCTTCATAGGATCGCGGCCCCGACAGCGCGACGTTCAGGCTTGCCGCCATCGCCGCCTCGGGCCAGCCCGCATTGGGCGAGCGATGCAGCGGGGCATCCCGACGGATAATGTCCCAGGCAGCCCAATTGCGACGGGCAAGCATGAAGACAAGCGCCGAGAGCCGCGCCGGAACCCAATTCAACACATCATCCAGACGGGCGGCAAACTTGCCAAATTCCTCATGCTTTTCCGTGCGATACCCAATCATGCTGTCAGCGGTATTGACCATCTTGTAGACCATCAACCCAGGCAGGCCCGCAACCGCGAACCAGAAGATCGGTGCCACCACCCCATCCGAGAAATTTTCGGCCGCCGATTCAATCGCCCCACGGGCAATTGCCGGGGCGGGCATCTCGGATGTGTCGCGTCCGACAATCATCGACACGGCCTGTCGGCCATGAAACAGCGACTGGCGCATTCCATCCGCCACCGCCTGCACATGCTGCGCAAGGGACTTCTGCGCAATCAAGATCGCCGCCAGGAGCATTTCCCACAGGCCGCCAAATGGCAGATGCGGCACGGCCCAGCCCAGCAGCGCGGCCCCGACACATAAGACAAGCATCACCGCGGCGCCACGCAGGATCCGCCCCTCACCCCGGTTAAAGCTCTCATCCGCCCAGCCGATCAGACGCCCCATCAGCACCGCCGGATGCGGCAGGCGTTTCCACGCCCAATCCGGCTCGCCAAAGATGGCATCCAGCAGCATGGCGAGAACGAGGGTCACAGGGCAGCCTCCAATTGGGTCCAGCCTCCGGAGGGGGGCAGCCCCAGACGCAGCCAGGTTTTCGAATAGGGGAAAACGCGGCTCCAGACATGACCGCGGGCCAGTTTGTCTTGCCACATCAGCGCGTCCTCAACCTCGTAAAGCCGAAACAGCGTGGTGCCCCCGACCAGCTTGGCCCCATGATACATCATCGTCCCGTCCAGCCGCGCGGTATCAACCGCAAGGCGCTGGCGCATGGTTGCAGCCCAGTCGACATCCAGCAGCGCCCGGGTGCCGATCTCAAGCGCGGGGCCCGACACCTGCCACGGACCAACCGCTTCACGCAGCTTGGCGATAAGGGCGCGATCACCGATCACAAACCCAAGCCGCAACCCGGCCAAGCCCCAGAACTTGCCAAAACTTTTCAAAATCAGCGTGCCTGGTTCAGTGGCGCGCGATATATGGCTCATCTGCGGGGTGACGTCGCAAAAACTCTCATCAATCACAGTCAGAGGCCGGGACCAGTCCGGATCCAGCCAAAACCGCCCATCGGGGTTGTTGGGATGCACCAGCACCTGTGCCGCGCCCCCATCAGTCAGTTCCCAGCCATTGGCCTCAAAGGCGGCGGCATGTTCATTATAGGTAGGGGTCGGGATCTCGGCCTGCCCTGCCCCCAGCAGGGTTGGAATGCGGGCAATCAGAGCCGAGGCCCCGGGAGCTGCAAGGATATCCGCGCCCTCCGGCACATTCCAGAATGCGCGCGCTGCGGCCTCAAGCCGTTCAAACGCGCCTTTGTCGGGCAGCGCGGTCCAGGCTTCGGCACCGATTTCACCCAGCGGATATGGGTGCGGGTTGATGCCGGTGGACAGGTCGATCCAGTCCACGCGCTTGCCGCCATATTGGGCGATGGCTGCATCCAG
Source organism: Aliiroseovarius crassostreae (assembly GCF_001307765.1). GTDB lineage: Bacteria > Pseudomonadota > Alphaproteobacteria > Rhodobacterales > Rhodobacteraceae > Aliiroseovarius > Aliiroseovarius crassostreae. Next base: position 114,528 of record NZ_LKBA01000004.1, on the reverse strand, counting down.
CCCGCCCCCGTGATCACGTAACTTGGTCATGCCCGTGGTTCACTCCTCGGGGATCGGGTGATGGCGGGTGACGAAATGACCCTTCACGGATTGCGGCCACTGACGATAGGGCACAGTGCCGTTTTCGCTTTCTGCATGACCCTGGGCATAGGCCACGATGCCTTCGGCGGCATCCTGAGTGGGATCAAACCGCCCCATCGTATAGGCCAGTTTGCCATGGGCCTGCACCGTCACGTTACAACTGTTGTCACAGCCCATCAGGCAGGAGACGCGACGCACCTTGAGTGCGCTGCCGATCGCGGCCTGTTCCACCAGATCCGCCAGCTTCTCTCCATCAGTTTTGCCGCCTGACGTGGTTTCATCCCAATCTTCGCGCTTGCATGTGTCACACACTGTGATCCAGCTTGTCATGCGTTTCTCCCTCATACTCTTCCCGCCTTGAACCGGAAATCCGCTCAAAACACAATCCTGCTTGGCATATATCCACCGATTGCCCCGACCCAAACCCTTTGATTGTCGCCGGAACGGGAACAATGTGGAATACTGTTCCCAGAGATTTGTTAGCGAATCTGAACGGTTTGTGCCACAACGCGGCAAGGAGTTTTCATGCGCGTATTGATCGTCGAAACGAACCAGGATCTGGCCGGGGTCTGGAGCCGCTCTCTGGAACGGCAGGGGGTGGATGTGATCCGCGCCCATGATGAAGATGCGGCCATTCGTGTGCTCGATCAGACCCGTGTTGACGTGATTGTCATGAATGTGCATCTGAAAGACGGAAACGCATTGGCGCTTGCCGATTATGCCGAGTTCCGCACCCCACATACGCGGGTGATTTTTGTCACCAATTCCAGCTTCTTCTCAGACGGATCCATCTTCAATCTGGCCAGAAATGCGCATGCATTCATTGCAGACCAAACACCGGTCGAAGATCTGACCGCCCTGGTTGAGTTCCACGGAGCGCACGCCTGCAACGCGGCTGAATGATCCGCATTTGCAAACCCGCGCCCCTTGGCTAAAGTCCCATCATGACACAAAGTGATTTGCGACCGGACGCGGTTATTTTCGACATTGGAAACGTGCTCATTCGCTGGCAGCCAGAAGAGCATTATGACCGCTGGATCGGGGAAGATCGCCGTCGCGCCATGTTTGCCGCGGTTGACCTTCATTTCATGAATGAGTTGATGGATCGGGGCGGTGATTTCCGCGACACGATTTATGGAACTGCCGCACAATATCCTGAATTTGAAAAGGAAATTCGCTGGTGGCATGATCGCTGGCGTGAATTGGCCAGCCCACGGATTGACCTTTCCGTCGCCACGTTGCGCGCCTTGAAACGCCGTCAGGTGCCTGTCTTTGCCTTGTCGAATTTCGGCGTCGGGTCCTTTGCCCAATCTGAGCTGGACTATGAGTTCCTGCAGGATTTTGACCGCCGTTACATCTCTGGTCACATGAAAGTCACCAAGCCCAGCGCGCAGATCTATCAGATGGTTGAGGAGGATTGTGGTCTTTCCCCCGAACGGTTGCTGTTTGCCGATGATCGCGCCGAAAACATTGCCGCTGCCGCCGAACGCGGCTGGCAGACCCATCTGTTCAACGATCCGCGTACCTGGGCGGATCACCTGATCCGACTTGGCTTGATTGAGGAGAGCGACCTTTGATCCATCCGAACGCTCCTGACATCATTCCGTTTGAAGCCGATGCCCTGCTGAATTGGCGCGCATTGACCGACGCGCTTCTGGCTGGTCACAGCTTTCCCGAAGCCAAGATTGGTGACACGTTTCTGTATCGCGATGCGGACACGATGCTGACCCGCTCCGCCTGGATTGACGGGCTGGGAAGTGCGGTAAAGACCGCCAATATCATGCCCGGCAACCCGGCACGTGGCGAACCGATGATCCACGGGGCGGTTAACCTTTATGACGATGTGACAGGTGCGCTTGAAGCTATGCTCAACTTCCATCTTGTCACGAAATGGAAAACTGCGGGCGATTCCGTTTTGGGCGCCAGATTGCTGGCGCGGGCCGACAGTAAAGTGATCCTGATCTGCGGCGCGGGCACGGTTGGTCACAGCCTGCGAGAGGCCTATGGCGCCCTGTTTCCCGAAGCGCATTTCCTGATCTGGAACCGCTCACCTGACGGGGCAAATGCCTTTGCCGACAGCCACGACAAGACGCGCGCAGTGGCCAGCCTGGAGGAAGGCTGGGCCGAAGCGGACATTATCACGTCTGCCACCATGACCACAGATCCGATACATTTTGGAAAATGGGCCCGCCCCGGCCAGCATATCGACATGATCGGCGCCTATCGCCCGGACATGCGCGAGGTGGATGACGAAATGCTGATCCGTGCCCGCCTGTTCATGGACAGCCGCGATACGGTGCTTGACCATATTGGCGAGTTCAAGGACCCGCTGGCACGTGGCGTGATTTCGCGCGACGATATTTTGGGCGACCTTTATGATGCGGATAAAGGTGTCTTTACCCGCGCGCCCGGCGACATCACCTTCTACAAAAACGGCGGCGGGGCGCATCTTGATCTGATGACCAGCCGCTATATCCTCAGCGCCTGGCGGGAAAGGTAACATCCGATGGTCACGATTACAGAAGAGCAGATCGAAGCCTATCAACGCGATGGTGTGGTCATGATCCCCGGCGCGCTGAACGACTGGGTCGAGGTGATGCGTGACGGTGTGGAACGCAATATGGCGGAGCCCGGCGAATATGCCTCTGAAAATGCTGTTACCGAAGGGCGGTTTTTCGACGATTACGTAAACTGGACCCGGATTGCGGAGTTTGAAAACATCGTGCGCAACAGTCCTGCGGCGCAAATTGCGGCCAGGCTGATGCGGTCAACCTCGGCACAGTTTTTCCACGACCATGTGCTGGTCAAGGAACCCGGCACACCGAAACCCACGCCATGGCATCAGGACGGGCCTTATTACTTTGTTGAAGGGGAACAGACGGCGAGTTTCTGGCTTCCACTGGATCCGGTGCGCGAGAACTCGTTACGGTTCATCGCGGGCAGCCACAAATGGGACAAGATGGTGCGCCCGGTCAGCTGGGCCGATGACAGCGATTTTTACCAAGCCAAGCAGGAGTGGATCCCGGTGCCGGACCCGGATGCCAATCCCGGTGACATGACGGTGCTGGAATGGGAAATGGAGCCCGGCGATGCGGTGGTGTTTGACTTTCGCACCGTTCATGGCGCGCGCGGCAACACGGCTGCAACCCGCCGCCGTGCGCTCAGCCTGCGCTGGATGGGGGATGATGCTCGTTATGTTGAACGCCCCGGCCGCACCTCTCCTCCGTTCCCCGGCCACAACATGACCTCGGGCCAGAGGTTGCGCGAAGACTGGTTCCCCGTGCTGTGGCATGAAGGGGACGACGCGTGAGCTGGTTTGCACTGTTTCTTCTATGGATGTTGGCCAATCTGGCAGTTGCGCCCTGGGTGTTGGAACGTGCCCGGACGGTGATGGACAGCGTTGCGCGCCGCAAAGCACCCGGCGGCTTTGTGGAGCTGCCCTCCGGCCTGACCCATTACCAATGGCACGGGCGAGAGCGCGGGCCGCTGATCCTTATGGTCCACGGTCTGACAACCCCCAGCTGGGTGTTTTTCGCCCTGATCCCGGGGCTTGCCAAAATGGGCTTTCGCATTCTCACCTATGACCTTTACGGGCGCGGGTATTCCGATCGCCCGAAGGGCAAGCAGGACGAAACCTTTTTCCTGACCCAGCTAGAAGAGTTGCTTGAGGCGCTGCGGATTGATGGAGAGATATCCTTTTTGGGCTATTCGATGGGGGGCGCAATTGCCACGGCCTTCACCGCCCGCCATCCCCACCGGGTGGATCGCCTGATGCTTCTTGCCACGGCAGGCATGATCTATCACACCGGACCTTGGCTGGCCCGCGCCCGGGACTGGGGTGCATTCGGCAACTGGCTGTGGGGGCTCATCGGGGGCTGGGTGATCTGTCAGGCGGCCAAGCCTGACGCGGCGACCGCACAAATCCCAGACTTGCCCGCGCGCGTGAAACAGGAAACCCAGATCCGGGGATCTGTCCGCGCGGTGCTGTCATCGGAACGCAACATGCTGTCCGTAACGCAGGAAGCCGAACACCGTGCCATTGCGGCCACCTCGATTGCGGTGATTTCGGTCTGGGGTGAGAACGACATTCCCATCCCGCTCACCGCTATGGGCAAACTGACCGAATGGAACCGCGCCTGCTATAAATATGAGATCAAAGGCGCCGGGCATGGGCTGATTTACACGCATCCCGATGAAGTGATTTCTGCCTTGCAGGAACATCTGCGCGAAGTTTGAACCGCTTCGCAACCTTTCCGCCTCACAAGTTCCGCATTTGACTTCATCCCCCACCGGGGGATAGGGTTCGATATGACTGATCAACATCACCACCCGTCCCACCCACAGATCACCGCCCGACTGAAGCGTGCGCATGGTCATCTGGCCAAAGTCATCTCCATGCTTGAGGATGAGGCCAGCTGCACCCAGATTGCCCAGCAATTACATGCTGTTGAAAAGGCCATCACCAATGCGAAGAAAGTGTTGATCCACGATCATATCGACCATTGCCTGGATCCGGACACGCCGGTGGATATGGAGGATTTCCGGGAAATCACAAAATATCTCTGAGAGGCACCCCTCGGGATACACATCCCCCCTCTTCCCATTTCAGGCGACAGACAGATCCCAGGGCACATCGATGATCAGCATCCTGAACAACCGAACCTACCGCCACTTGCTTGGTGCCCAGATCGTGGCACTGACCGGCACCGGGCTGGCCACGGTGGCCCTTGGCCTTCTGGCCTATGACCTGGCGGGGGACCGGGCTGCGATGGTGCTGGGCATCGCCTTGACAATCAAGATGGTCGCCTATGTGCTGGTTGCCCCGGTCGCGGCGGCCCTGGCCGAACGGATCAGTCGCCGCCGGGTCCTGGTAACGCTGGATCTGTTCCGTGCGCTGGTGGTGTTAGGCCTGCCGTTTGTCACCGAGATCTGGCAGATTTATGTGCTGATCTTCCTGCTGCAATCCGCCTCAGCCGGGTTCACCCCGACCTTTCAGGCAACCATCCCGGATGTGCTGCCAGATGAGGAAGACTACACCCGCGCCCTTTCTCTTTCCCGCCTGGCAATGGATCTGGAAACCCTGCTCAGCCCGCTTCTGGCGGCAGCCCTGTTGGGACTGACCGGGTTTGCCACGCTGTTTCTGGGCACATCGCTGGGGTTCATTGCATCGGGGCTTTTGGTTGCTTCCACCCTGTTGCCCACGCCGGAACCGGGCAAGCCCCGCCCAATCTGGGAGCGCACGACGCGGGGCATTGGCCTTTACCTGAAAACCCCCCGCCTGCGCGGGCTTTTGGCCCTGTGCTGGGTCAGCTCGACAACCGGGGCCATGGTCTTTGTCAACACGGTGCAATTGGTGAAATCCGATCTGGGATTGGGTGACAGCGCGGTGGGTCTGGTGCTCGGAAGTTTCGGCACAGGGTCCATGGTGGCGGCCCTTGCCCTGCCACGGCTGTTGAAAGAAACCGAAGATCGCGCCGTGATGTTTGCGGGGGCAGGAATAAGCCTCTCAGCCCTTGCCGGGTTCAGCCTGATCGGCCTTGTCCTGCCGGTCAATTTTGTACTGATCTCCGGGATCTGGTGCGCCATCGGCTTTGGGTTTTCCGCCACCCTCACCCCCGCTGGCCGTGTCCTGTCGCGATCCGCCCATCGCACGGACCGCCCGGCACTCTTTGCCGCGCATTTCACCCTGTCCCACGCCTGCTGGCTGGTGGCCTATCCGCTCTCTGGCCTGCTGATGTTTCATCTGGGCGCTGTCGGCGCCGCGTTGATATTATCCGGCCTTGGGATGGTGGGCGCCGTGATGGCAGTGCGCCTTTGGCCCCGGCACTCGTCACAATCGGTAGAACATCGCCATGATGATCTGCCACCAGATCACCCACATCTGGCCGGCGATGGCCCTCATGCCCACACCATTATCATCGACGATCTGCACCCCCGGTTTCCCACCACACGGGGCTAAACGGGCCAAAACACTTCGAACCACCCCCTTAAAGCGTCCGACCTATTCCCTGAAACATCATGTGGTGCGAATATCCCGAGAACGCAAAGCATGGCAGGGTATTCGTGCCTCAGGTTTAAGGCCGGGCACTCTAAAAACAACAAACCCCCGAAGCGAGGCTGCGGGGGTCGTCGTGGCGAGGAATTGACAACTCCCCCACCGAATACGATCAGATCTTAAAGAAGACCCTCACGTTGCGCTTTTTTCCGAGCCAGCTTGCGCTGACGGCGAATAGCTTCCGCTTTCTCACGGGCTTTCTTCTCGGAGGGCTTCTCGAAATGCTGCCGAAGCTTCATCTCGCGGAAGACACCTTCACGCTGAAGTTTCTTCTTCAGCGCACGAAGCGCCTGGTCTACGTTGTTATCGCGAACCGAAACCTGCATGTGGTTGTCACCACCTTTCTAAGTTAGTGTTTGCAGAATTGCAGGAACGGCCCCTTTAGCAGGGAAAGTGAGTCGTGTCCAGACAAACCACCCGCTGCAGGTGGCAACACGTGACAATCTGAATGCTACCCCCCACGCCCAGAACCTGTATAAGTAGACAAGAAATTCCCCGGCCCGGATCGACATCATGATCAGTAAAACAGATTTCCTTGACACCGCCCTCAACCATGTCCCCTTTGACGGCTGGTCCGAGACCACGATGAAGGCAACGCAGGACGAGTTGGGGGTGCCTGACGCCGAGTTGCAGGCGCTGTGTCCGCGCGGGGCGCTGGATCTGGCGCTGGCCTACCACAAGGCAGGCGACGCCGAGATGGTCGCAAGGCTCGAAGCTGCCAATCTGGACAAGATGCGCTTTCGTGACCGCATTGCCGCCGGGGTGAAGTTCCGGCTTCAGGTGGCTGATAAGGAAATGGTGCGCAAGGGTATGGCCTTTTTCGCGTTGCCCCAGAATGCAGGCGTTGGCACGGCCGCCCTTTGGGAGACCTGTGATGCAATCTGGGCCACGCTGGGGGACAGCTCGCAGGACGTGAACTGGTATACAAAACGCGCCACGCTTTCCGCCGTTTACTCCTCAACCGTGCTCTTTTGGCTGGGGGATCACAGCGAAGGCGATGCAGCCACCTGGGCTTTCCTCGACCGGCGCATCGACAATGTGATGCAGTTTGAAAAGGTGAAAGCGCAGGCGCGCAAGAACCCGCTGTTCAAATCCTTCATGGCCGGTCCGGGGAAGATCCTTGAGACGATCAAAGCCCCCGGCACCCGAGACATGAACCCCAAATATCCGGGCCGCTGGGCGCCCTCTTCCCCGAATGGAGACACCTGAATGACCGACATGATGCGCGCGGTGGAAATCTCGACCCCCGGTGGGCCCGAGGTGTTGAAACTTATCGACACCCCAATCCCTACGCCTGCGTATGGTGAGATCCTGATCAAGGTGGCCTTCGCAGGTGTAAACCGACCCGACGCCATTCAACGCGCGGGCAATTACGCCCCGCCCCCCAACGCGTCACCCCTGCCCGGCCTGGAAGCATCCGGGGAGGTTGTGGCCATTGGTGAAGGTGTAACCAATTGGAATATAGGTGATAAAGTCTGCGCCCTTCTGCCGGGCGGCGGCTATGCCGAATATGTCACCACCCCGGCCGCTCACGCTCTGCCTATCCCCGAAGGGATGGAAATGCGAGACGCAGCCTGCCTCCCAGAAACATACTTCACCGTATGGTCTAACGTTTTCATGCGCGGCGGCCTGCAGGCTGGAGAGCGGTTCCTGGTCCATGGCGGCTCCTCCGGCATCGGCACCACCGCCATCCAGCTCGCCAGCCATTTTGGCGCGCGCGTTTTCACCACGGCAGGTAGCGATGAGAAATGCGCCGTCTGCACCGACCTTGGCGCAGAGCGGGCAATCAACTACCGCGACGAGGATTTTGTCGAGGTGCTGAAAGGGGAAGGGGGCGCCAACCTGATCCTCGACATGGTTGGCGGCGACTATATCGCCCGCAACATCCGCTGCTTGGCCATCGAAGGCCGCATGGTCCACATTGCCTTCCTGTCCGGCCCAAAGGCCGAAATCAATTTCGCGCAGATCATGGCCAAGCGCCTGACCGTGACAGGCTCCACCCTGCGCCCGCAATCCGACCTTGCGAAGGCAAAGATCGCCGAGGAATTGTTGGAAAAGGTTTGGCCGCTTCTGGACCAGGGCACCGTCAAGCCCGTGCTCGATCAGGTGTTCCCGCTGGCAGACGCCCACGCCGCCCACGCGCGCATGGAAACCAGTCAACATATCGGGAAGATTTGTCTGGAGGTGGGGTAGAACCCGACCGGGAGGAGGGCGCTTACAAGAGCGCCTACTCCATATTCAGATCCCCCCCTCTGCACCGCCTTGCGATAGAGATGCCAGGTGGCATGGCCCAGAATGGGCAGCACCACAACCAGCCCCAAAAGCAGCGGAAGCGCACCTAACAACAGCGTGGCCCCAGTCGCAGTGCCGCATTCAGATCCGCCATATGCAGAGGTCGGAGCTTCGGAGGCGCATCCTTCGAGGATATATGATCAATATTTTCAAGGACATGATTCCCTGCGTCGGCCACATGCTGAGCCATCCAGGATAATGGGTTTCCGATTGTCTTGATCATTTGCCTTCCTCCCGCAGTGTTACCACCCGGCCGGCTCCCATGCATCTAAGCACAAAGACCGGACCCCGGCCTTTGCTCCCAGTGTATCATGACCGGCTCACACGGCCCGCACACAGGCAAATGAACCCTGCGGGGGCCCCAAGGCGGCAGCGGCGATCTCTCTCGCATCGCTCTATTTTCTGGGCAAAAATATCCCCACCCGAGGCATAAGAACTATCCCCCAGCCTGCTAACCTACGGGAAGAAAGACGCGGGAGCCCCCGCGAGATCAGCGGATCGGATCCAGTAGTGCACGTGTCTGCGAACAATCCCGACGCACGTCCCGACCACATTCCCGCGGCTCAAGATCCTTGGTCAGGCACAGGCGCGCTTCCTGAATGCGATCCCCTTTGCAGGTGATGGTCAGCATATCGGCCTGCCACTTCGGGTTTGCCTGCAAAAAGGCGTCCTCGATCACTTTCGCAGGCAGCCGCACCGGTTTGTCGAGCTTACGCAGGATTTCCGGTCTCTCCACCGCTTCATAAGCCCGGCGCACGGTGTCGTAATAGTCTGCGGGTTCCAGCCCGGCACAGGTGCCGTGTTTCTTCCACTGATACCAGGCGGCCCCTCCGTCGCCGAAAATATCCGCCTGCGCGCGGGTCATGCCGCGCGACGGGGCGCGAAAGCTGTGCCGGCAATAGCTGGGCCAGCCCTCTTCATATTGCGGCCACAACCCATGCACGACCCAGCCTAAATCCCGCGACGGATCACATTGTTCGGATCCCCGCGCATCCCCTTCGACAGCACACCAGTTTGGGGACCAGCTTAACGCCAGAACGTAATAATCAAAGTCTCCGGACGGCTCACCATCTGCCCAAAGGCCCAGCACTGAGAACCCCCAGATCACCCCTGCCAAAACCGCCTTACGCATTTGCTCTTCCCTCTTTTTCCTTTCTCCCTTATATAGACCGCAAGTTCCCCGACAACGAGAACCGGTCTGGAAAACTCCCCGTGAGACCAGACAGCCCAGCCAGGGCACGGGAAAGTCGTATCCGGGCCACGTGTTTTCAAAGGAGAGTTCCAATGTCGAACAAACCGATCATGGCAAAAGCCACCGCCGTCTGGTTGGTGGACAACACCACCATCAGCTTCAAACAGATTGCTGACTTCTGCGGACTGCACGAGCTGGAAGTTCAGGGCATTGCCGATGGCGATGTGGCCACCGGCGTGAAAGGCTTTGACCCGGTTGCCAACAACCAGCTTGACCCGTCCGAGATCGAAAAGGCCGAGGCCAACCCGCTGCACAAGCTGAAGCTGAAATTCTACGCCGCAGCCGTGGGCGAAGAGAAACGCCGCGGCCCGCGCTATACCCCGCTGTCAAAGCGTCAGGACCGCCCGAACTCGATTCTGTGGCTGGTGAAGTTCCACCCGGAACTCAGCGACGGTCAGATCGCCAAACTGGTGGGCACCACCAAGCCGACCATCCAGTCGATCCGCGAACGCACCCACTGGAACATCCAGAACATGGAGCCGATTGACCCTGTGGCCCTGGGCCTGTGCAAACAGTCCGAACTGGATCTCGCTGTTCAGAAAGCCTCGAAATCGGTGGACGCAATGTCTGATGACGAGCGCCGCAAGCTGGTTTCGACCGAACAGAGCCTTGCCATGGATGCAGAGCCGAAAATGCCATCGGCCATCGAAGGGCTGGAAACGTTCACGCTGTCCAATGAACCCAAGGAAGAGAAAGAGGAAGTTCTGGATGCAGACAGCTTCTTCAACCTGCCTTCGGGTGATGATGCGGACGAAGACGACAGCTGATCATCCCCTGAAAACGCATATTGAACCCCGGCCCGGCCTCTCCGGTGCCGGGGTTTTCATTTGTGCCTGAAACTGCACCCCCAAAAGTCACCTCTGAAAATTGATTGCATTTTGCAGACGATTTTCTTCATTCCGTTAAGCCCCTGTTCACCCTCTTCATCCCATTCTGCCAGGCAGACAGGAACGCAGAATGCGGAGATGCGGGTATGAAGATTGATGATGTCCTGGCACAGGAACGGCGCGCCAGAATGGCCGCTGAGAGGCTATTGGCCCAGAAACAGGCCGAGCTGTCCGACGCAAACCGGAAGCTGTCCCTTCATGCCCGCAATCTGTCTGAAGAAATCGTCGAAACGCGTGAGGACCTGAAAGAAACGCTCACCGAAAACTCATTGGTCAAGGCCGATCTGGAACGCGCAGCGGAAGAGGTTGTGATTGCCAAGAGGCGCCTGTGGGACAGCCTGGAAACCATCGAAGACGGCTTTGCGGTTTTTGATCAGAACGAATGCATGATTGCCGCCAATTCCGCCTATCTAAAACCGTTTGACGGGTTGGAATGTATTACCCCCGGCATTTCCTATGTAGAGATCCTGCACGCGGTTCTGGATGAAGGCATCGTCGATATCGGCACCATGCGTCCCCTGGCCTGGCGCGACATGATGCTGACCCGCTGGCGCGCACCCAAGCTTGAACCGCACACAGTGCGCTTGTGGGACGGCACCTATATCAAACTGGTCGACCGCCGGTCTGGGGATGGGGATACGGTTTCTCTGGGGCTGAACATCACCGACACGATTCAATATGAAGCCAAGCTGAAAGAGGCGCGCTTCACGGCCGAAGCTGCAAACCGCTCCAAGTCTGCCTTTCTGGCAAATATGAGCCACGAAATCAGAACCCCCATGAACGGGGTGATTGCCATTGCAGAACTATTGGCCGAAGGGGAGCTGGACGAGGAGCAACAGCTTTATGTTCAGACCATCAAGAATTCTGGCGAAGCCCTGCTGACCATCATCAATGATGTGCTGGATTATTCGAAGATCGAAGCCGCCAAGCTGGTTCTGAAAACCGAACCTTTCGATCTGGAAGCCAAGCTGCACGATGTGGTTACGCTGCTCATGCCCTCCATGCAGGAGAAAGGCCTGGAGATCTCGGTGGATTTTGACCTGTTTGTCCCCACCCTGTTGACGGGCGACCCGGTGCGCATTGGTCAGATCCTGACCAACCTGATTGGTAATGCGGTAAAATTCACCCCGGAAGGACATGTTCAGGTCCGCGTTCTGGGGGTCCCCGTCGATGGGGGCACCAAACAGAAAATTCACATCACCGTCGAAGACAGCGGCATCGGCATTCCTGCCGAAATGCAATCCCATATTTTTGGTGAGTTCAATCAGGTCGAAGATGAGCGCAACCGGCGTTTTGACGGCACCGGCCTTGGGCTTGCGATCACAAAGCAACTGGTCGAGCTGATGCATGGGGAAATCTGGGTCGAAAGCGAGGACGGAAACGGGTCCTGTTTCGGCTTGCACATGACCCTTCCTGTTGTCCAGAACGTCGAAATCCCCAATCTTCCTCTGGGCCTAACCACTGCAACATTGTTGATGGATGCGGGGCTGCATCAGACAACCCTGTACAAAAGCCTGCAGGCGATGGGGTTGGAGGTTCACCGGATCACCAGCCCGGACGCCCTCCCATCGGAACTGAACGGCCATCATGTCCTCTTTGTTCAGGAAGAGCTTCTTGCCCGTGCAACCCCCACCATGCTGCACAGCCTGTCCTCGGCTAATGTCCGTGTCATTCAGGTAAAGGGTCAAAATCATCAGGCAGCCGCCCCCACCCCCACCACCTGCAGGATTGACCGCACCCTGTCGATGCCAATCCTGCGTCAAGAGCTGTTCCAGACACTTCAGGAAATCGACTTCAAATCAGTCCCCGCAGAGCCTGCCGCCATCTCAAATGCGCAAGACACGCTTGAGGCCGTGGCAGAGCTTATCACTGCCCCACAGGCGAACCCGGCTTCTCCTCCCCCTGCCGCCGAAACCGAGCATACCATCGGGCATGGCGACGATCAGCCTGCTCAAAACGTTTCCCCCCGCCCGCCCGAACAAGTGGATCTACAGCACCAGCCGGTGGCACCGTTGCCACGGCTCCAACCACAGCCCGAGCAAACATCCTCTCCGGTCCAGAACGACCAGACCGCTTCACAGGCCCCCTCACAATCTTGCCCGCTGCCCCCCACTGCGCCGGCTCAAGACTTGCGCCAGATGCGGGTGCTTGCAGCTGAAGACAACCGGACCAACCGGTTGGTATTTTCCAAGCTGGTCAAGCCGCTCGATATTGATCTGAAATTTGCCAATAATGGCCGCGAAGCCCTGGAGCTCTTTAAATCCTTTCAGCCTGACCTCGTGTTCATGGACATCTCAATGCCGGAAATGGACGGAAAACAGGCCACGCGCTGCATTCGCGAACTCGAAGCTGAACAAGGGTTACCGCATACCCGTGTCGTCGCCCTGACCGCCCACGCAATGGCGGGAGATGCCGAGGAGATCTTGCGTCACGGGTTGGACAAACACCTGACCAAACCTCTGAAGAAACCACTGATCATCGATGAAATCCGGGACAATTGCCCAATCAACGCCCGCCCACCGCTTCTTGAGGATTAACCCCTGCTCAACCCTCAGCGTCGCGCAGGAATACCAGGCTGTCGCCGTCACTCATTTCAGGGTGATACTGATAGCCGCCCAGATCAAACCCCTTAAGATCCGTGGGATCGGTCAGCCGATTTTCCATCACATATCGTGCCATCGCCCCGCGTGCTTTCTTGGCATAGAAGGACACAATTTTCGGCGTGCCATTTTTCATTTCATAAAAGCTTGGCGTGATCACCCGGGGGATCAGGATATCCCGGTTTGCCGCTGAAAAATATTCCACCGAGGCGCAATTCACCAAGACAGAGGAGCGGGTTTGCTCGGCCCGTGCATTGATCGCCTCGGCGATGCGGTCTCCCCAGAACTCATACAGGTTCTTGCCCCGCGCATTTTTCAACCGAGATCCCATTTCCAGGCGGTGTGGCGCAATCAGGTCTTCGGGGCGCAAAAGTCCGTAAAGGCCGGACAGGATGCACAGGTGATCCTGCGCATAACGGCGCGCATCCTCTCCCAGACTGGGTCCATCCAACCCTGCATAGGTGTCGCCCGCAAACATTTCCAGCGCCTGTTTCTCCCCCTGACCCGAGCCGAAATCGGCAAATCGCTGCGCATTGAGCGCGCCAAGCTTGGGGGAAATATGCATGAGTTTTTCAAGGTCCTGCGCCGTCAATGCGCCAGCCGTGCGGGCAAGCTCGCTGGCCTGGTCCAGATAGAGCGGCGTGCTGCCACCTTGAGCCTTGGGGGCTGTTTCATCCAGACGTTTCGCGGGAGATACCACAACCAGCATCACACATTCTCCATCAAAATTTCCAAAAACACCGGCCCGAACCGTTCCACCTTGGTCTCATTCATTCCCCGCACCCGCGCAAGATCCGCAAGGGATCCGGGTCTGCGCTCGGCAATCTGGCGCAGGGTGCCCGGTGTCAGGGTCATGTATTTTCCGCAGCCATCTTCACCCCGCAACAACCGGGCGGCGGCCTCTTCCAGCTGATCGTAAAGCCCGGCCTCGTTCCGGCCGGCGAGTTTCCGACGCTGCGGATGCAATTCGGGCGCATCCCCCGCAATGACTGACAAGAACGCGTCCCCGTAGGTTTCGAGCTTCTTCGCCCCCACCCCGCCAATGCGCGCCATCTCATCCAGATTTCCCGGTCGCTTCTCAGCCATTTCAATCAAGGTGCGGTCGGTGAAAACCACGTAAGCCGGCACGCGGGCGGCCTCGGCCAAAGCGCGGCGCTTGGCCTTCAGAGCCGAAAGAAGCGGCGCGTCCTCTTCGGACACCATCATCTTTGCTGCCGGACGACGGGAGGGCTTGAGCATATCGCGGCGCAGGTGGACCTGCTCTTCCCCGCGCAGCACCGGATGCGCCTTGGGCGTGATACGCAACGCCCCATGGCGCGCCGGATCCGGTCGCACCAGATCCAACCCAAGCATCTGTCGGAAAATGGCCTGCCACAGCCGTTTGTCATGTTCACGCCCCACGCCGAATGTGGGCAGATTGTCATGTCCTCGTTCGCGCACCCGTTCAGTGGCATTCCCACGCAGAATGTCGATCAGATGCCCGGACCCGTAGCTTTCGTCAGTGCGCAACGCGGCAGAGAGCGCCTTCATCACATCTACCGTGCCATCAAACAGCTCAGGTGGACGTTCACAGAGGTCACAATTGCCACAGGGCTCGGAGGTTTCCCCGAAATAGGCAAGCAGTTGCTGGCGGCGGCAACCATGAGCTTCGGCCAACCCCAAAAGCGCATTGAGCCGCCCGTGATCCGCCCCCCGGCGTTCGGGCGAGGCCAGCCCTTCATCAATCTGGCTGCGTCGCAGGCGGATGTCATCGGGCCCAAAAAGGGTAAGGGTTTCGGCAGGGGCCCCGTCCCGGCCCGCCCGGCCGATCTCCTGGTAATATGCTTCAATGGATTTAGGCAGATCGGAATGTGCCACCCAGCGAATATCCGGTTTATCAATCCCCATTCCGAACGCAATCGTGGCAACCACGATCAGCCCATCTTCCTGTTGGAAACGACGTTCGACCTCTCGCCGGTCATCGGCCTCCATCCCACCATGATAGTGGATGGCACTATGCCCCGCATCCCGCAAAGCCCCTGCCAGAGTTTCGGTGCGGGCACGTGTGCCGGAATAGACAATGCCGGACCGCCCGCGGCGAGCATCGGCGAAATCAAGGATTTGCTTGCGCGGATTGTCCTTGGCGGCAAAGGCAAGATGGATATTGGGGCGATCAAACCCGTGCAGGAAGCTGCGCGGCGGGTCGCCGTCAAACAGCTTTTGCACAATCTCGTCACGGGTTTCCTGATCCGCGGTTGCGGTGAACGCGGCAAGCGGGACATCCAGTGTGCGCCGGAGTTCACCAATACGCAGGTAATCCGGGCGGAAATCATGCCCCCACTGACTGACGCAATGGGCCTCATCCACCGCAATCAGCGTGGTTCCCGCACGTCGCAGCAGGTTCACGGTGCCGCCAGAGGCCAGCCGCTCCGGCGCCATGTAAAGAAGTTTCAGCCGCCGGTCAGACAGCGCCGCAAACACGGCGTCATTTTCTTCCTCGGTATTGCCAGAGGTGAGCGCCCCGGCCTCAACCCCCGCCGCCTGCAGCGCGCGCACCTGGTCGCGCATCAGGGCAATCAGGGGTGAGATCACCACCGTCACCCCGTCGCGAACCAGGGCAGGAAGTTGAAAACAAAGGGATTTTCCGCCACCTGTGGGCATGATGGCGAGTGTATTTTCCCCCGCGACCACGGCGTCCACAATCTCGGCCTGACCAGGCCGAAAGCCATCAAATCCGAACACGGATTTCAAAAGGTCCAGATCACGGGGCATATGGGCAGCTGCTCGTTTCTTATGACGGGCAGAGTCTCATACCCCGGCGCTCAGAACAAGGGGGGTTAGGACGTTGTTCAGTAGATCCCCATCGCCGCATTCATCAAGAGGCGTTGCGCGGCGTAAAGACCGATGATCACCACCAGCGGGGACAGATCCAGCCCACCGGTTGCCGGCAGAAAGCTGCGGATCTTGGCATAGACCGGCCCCAGCAGGCGCTCCAGCCCGTACCAGATCTGGGCCACCAGCTGTTGGCGCAGGTTGAGCACCTGGAAATTGATCAGCCAGGACATCACCACATGGGCGATCACGATATACCAGGCGATTTGAATGACAAACAGCAGCGTTTGGATCAGGGCCAGCATGGGTGTTCCTTTCTTGGTCTTCATCCCATCTAGGGTCATGAGATCAAAAGGGCAAGGGTGACGCGCGGTTCTGGTTGACGCGGCGTTCGCACGATGGGCAAGAGATCAAAAACGGAGCTCCCCATGTATCCCTTCCTGCGCATGATCAAAGAGTTGGCGAAAAATGCCAATGCCTCCCCCCTGCCGGTCACGGGCACCCATGTGAGCCATCACCGCTGCTGGCCCTGGGATCTGGACCTGTGGCGCGAGCTGAACAACGGACGCACGCTGACCCTGTATGATCTGGGCCGCATCCCTCTGGCCCGGCGCACCGGGCTGACACGGGTCTTGCTCAAGAACCGCTGGGGACTGACCATGGCGGGGGCCAGCGTGCGGTATCGCAAACGGATCAAGATGTTTGAACGGGTCGAGATGCATTCACGCCTTGTCGGGTGGGATGACCGTTTTTTCTATGTGGAGCAAAGCATGTGGAAAGGCGATGACTGCGCCAACCAGATTGTCTATCGCTCTGCGGTAACTGATCGGAACGGGATCGTTTCGACAGATCGTGTGCGCGAGGCCTTGGGCCATGTGGACAGGCCACCGCAACTGCCCTCCTGGGTGCAGGCCTGGATCGACGCGGATGCAATGCGACCATGGCCCCCGGAACAGTCCCCACATGAAGCGCAGGCGGAAAATTCAGCCGCCAACATGGCGTAAAGCGCACAGGCCACCTTGCCCTGTCCCGGCAAACCCTGTTTGATCCATTTCATAAACGGCAATATCACCGCACAGCAGGGGCAACACCATGGCAGAGATTTCGGCGCGCAAGCGTATCTGGGGCTGGTTCTGGTTTGACTGGGCCAGCCAGCCTTACAATACGCTGATCCTGACATTTGTCTTCGGGCCATACGTGAAATCCCTGATCGGTGACGGCGCCGAAGCCCAGGCAACCTGGGGGTTCACCGTCGCCCTCGCCGGTGTCTGCATCGCATTGCTTGCTCCCGTGCTGGGTGCCATTGCCGACACATCCGGCAATCGGCTGCGCTGGATCTGGCTGTTTTCGGTCATGTATGTGATCGGGGCCGCCGGCATCTGGTTTGCGATCCCCGGCATGGAGGATCTGACCTGGATTTTTGCCAGTTTCGCCATTGGCCTCATTGGCATGGAATTCGCCACGATCTTTACCAACTCGATGCTGCCCGACCTTGGCACGCGCGAAGAGATCGGGCGGATTTCCGGAAATGGCTGGGCATTCGGGTATATCGGCGGGCTGCTGTCGCTTATGATCATGCTGACACTGTTTGCGGAAAACCCCGAGGGGCGCACGCTGATCGGGATCGAGCCGCTGCTGGGGTTCGACCCGGATCAACGCGAAGGCACCCGCTTTGTCGGGCCACTGACTGCCATCTGGTATGCCCTGTTCATGGTGCCGTTTTTCCTGTGGGTGCGCGATCCGAAGCACACCAACCCCAACCCGCAGATGATCAAACACGCCATACTGGATCTTGGCCAAACCCTGCGCAGGCTGCCCAAATCACAAAGCCTGTTTGCCTATCTCGGCAGCTCGATGTTCTACCGCGATGCGCTGAACGGCATGTATACTTTTGGCGGGATTTATGCGGCAGGTGTTCTGGAATGGAGTGTGGTCAATGTCGGTATTTTCGGCATCGTGGCCATCATCACCGGCGCGGTATTTGCCTGGCTTGGCGGTAAGGCAGATCACCGGCTCGGTCCCAAACCCGTGATCCTGTTCTGTATCCTTGCCCTGACGGCGGTGGCCGTCAGCGTGGTTTTCATTTCGCGCGAACAAGTGTTCGGCATGGTGGTGGGGGCAAACAGCGCAGCACCTGATATCGCCTTTTACATCATCGGTGCGGTGATCGGCGCGGCCGGAGGGGCCCTTCAATCAGCCAGCCGCACCATGATGGTGCGTCAGGCCAACCCCGAACGCATGACCGAAGCGTTTGGCCTTTATGCACTCGCAGGCAAGGCCACCAGCTTCATTGCACCCTTTTCGATCGGGGTGGTGACCGCCCTCACCGGTAGCCAGCAACTCGGCGTAACCCCGCTGATCGCCCTGTTCATGCTGGGACTTTTCCTGCTGGTCTGGGTTAAACCTGATGGCGAGCATGAATGAGGCCCTGATCATGAGCAAACACATCCTGTCCCTGCCAGCGATTGTTCTGGGCCTGCTGGCCACCCTCAGCAGCCCGGCACAGGCAGAACCCCCTGCAAAAGAACTTTTTGGCAAGGCCCAGGCAGGATCCGCCCAACGTGCGGCTTCTTACGGCTCCTATGCCAAAGGCTGTGTGGCAGGCGCGGTGCAATTGCCGCAGACCGGTCCGACATGGCAGGCCATGCGCCTGTCGCGCAACCGAAACTGGGGCCACCCCGAGCTTGTGGATTTTGTTCAGGACCTGTCCCGAAAGGCCGCCCGCCAGACGGGCTGGAAAGGGCTGTATATTGGCGACATGAGCCAGCCGCGTGGCGGGCCGATGTTATCGGGGCACCGCTCCCACCAGATCGGGCTGGATGCCGATATCTGGATGCTCCCACCTACCCGGCTGGATCTAAGCGTGGCCGCGCGCGAAAAAATCTCCTCGATCTCAATGCGCCGGGCCAAGGGAGCCTATGTGAATGGCAGCTGGACACGCCAGCACCACAATATCCTCAGGGCCGCAGCCCAAGACCCTCGCGTGGCACGGATCTTTGTCTTCCCTGGCGCCAAGGTGCAGATGTGCAAAGATGAAAAAGGGGATCGGGCGTGGCTTCGCAAGATCCGACCCTGGTGGGGACATCACTATCATTTTCACGTGCGGTTGAAATGCCCGAGGGGCGCGCGCGGCTGCGAAAATCAGGCCCCGCCTCCCAATGGTGATGGCTGCAAGGATGCCGAAAAATGGGTGCAGGACATTCTTTATCCACCTCCCCCGCCCCCTAAACCTTCGAAACCACGCAAGCCGCGTGGCCCCCTCACTCTTTCGGATCTTCCAGCACAATGCGGCGCGGTCTTGTCTTCACAATAGCGGCTTTCCTGATCCTGCTCACCGCGTTCGGAGAAGCGCAGACAGCGGGCAAGGCATCTTATCTGCAGTCCTTCCGCATGCGAGGCGAAGGGCCAAATTTTGGTGGGTTCTCCGGGCTGGAGCTCGACAAAGATGGTCTCAGCTTCACTGCAATCACCGACCGGGGCTTTTTCATCAAGGGAAAGATCAGTCGCAATGAAAACGGCCGGATCACCGGCATAAGCCAGACCGCCCCGGAAGGCCTACGGACCGACAAGGGTAATCCCCTCCCCCGCTTTTTCAATGACAGCGAAGGGCTGGCAATTGCCGAGGACGGGCAGAATTATGTCAGCTTCGAAGCCAAGCATCGGGTGCAGACGTATGCCACACTGGGGCAACCGTCCAAAAACCTTCCGAAACACCCCGATTTCGACAGGATGCAGGTCAATTCCTCCCTTGAGGCGATCGCAGTGGACCCGCAAGGCACGCTTTTCATGTTGCCCGAGCGCAGCGGAGACACCGAAAATTTTCCGGTCTACGAACTCCGACGTGGCGCCGACCAATGGCTAAAACGGTTCAGCATCCCACGTCGCGGTCCGTATCTGCCGGTGGGGGCCGATATTGGCCCGGATGGCAAGCTCTACCTGCTGGAGCGCCACCTTGCCGGCATCCTTGGTTTTACCAGCCGGGTACGCCGGTTTGATCTGGGACCTGCGGGTCCGCAGAACGAGGTGGAGCTGCTGCGCTCTGGCCTGGGGGTGCATGACAATCTGGAAGGCATTGCCGTGTGGCGCGATGATCAGGAGCAGATTCGGCTCACCATGATCTCGGATGACAATTTCCAGTTTTTCCAGGTGAGCGAGATCGTGGAATACGTGGTGTCCAACGCCCCATGATCGTGCGCGCGCTGACGTAAGGGATTCCTTATTTGAAAATTGGGACTTGAATTGTTGACAACCGAGCGCTATGCCCAGCCCGCTTTTGGGGCCATGCAATAGGCAGCTTCCCAGAGGCCGAGTCGCCGCTACCTTGATAAAACGGATCAAAAACATGACCAGAATCCTACCTGGCGTAATCGCCATGGCCACTGTTGTAGTGGCCTCAAATATCCTTGTTCAATTCCTCCTGCTTGACGGGCTGCTCACCTGGGGGGCCTTCACATACCCGCTTTCCTTCCTGGTGACCGACGTAATGAACCGTGTCTATGGCGCGGGGCCGGCACGCAAAGTTGTATTCGCTGGCTTTGTCGTCGGCGTGATCTGTTCGCTAATCGGCAGTCAGATCATGTTGCAGGGCGAGGGGTTTGAATATGCTGCGGTCCCGCTGCGTGTTGCAGTGGCATCGGGCGCCGGTTTCCTGACGGCCCAATTGCTGGACATTGCCGTATTCAACAGCCTGCGCGACGGCAAATGGTGGCGCGCACCACTGGCATCGACCCTGATAGGGTCGGTGGTTGATACAGTGTTGTTTTTCACCATCGCATTTTCGGCCTCGATCACCTTTTTTGGTGCCGGCGCAGATGCCGCCATCAACTGGGCCTGGGGACCTGCCCCCTTCCTGACGTTTGGTCCGGAAATGCCGCTTTGGGTCTCACTTGCCGTTGCCGACTGGCTTGTAAAATTGACGCTTGCCCTCGTTGCGTTGATCCCATTCCGGGTCATTGTCACGAAACTTTCACCAAGTGTTGCGTAAAAAGTTTTGACAAATACCAAATATGTGGCACCATCCTATTATCGCTAACATTGAGAAAGGAGGTGTCCATGTCGAGAGATGCAAAGGAGCGAGGTGCCGGGACAGTTTAGGTCACGCGCCTTCCGAGCAGCCTCGGAAGGTCACGTGGGCCAAAGTTGGCGGGCAGTTTTCAGATTGAGGCCCGGCTAACCGGCCCCACCTCCAAAATCTCGAAGGGTCGTCCCACAGGCGGACGGCCCTTTTCTTTTGGGCATCCCCTGCCATCATTTCCCAACAAAACCAGAAAACTAGTTTTCTAGTTTTCTAGTTTTCTAGTTTTCTCCGAAAGCCCTCATTTCCCTGACCGATCAAGTCACCTCTTCCATTTTGGATCCAATCCGCTAGGGTGCCCTCATGATCCGCGTGACTGACACAATAACCCTGCAAGATTGGGAACTGACCGAGAGCTTCACCCGCTCCTCAGGTCCCGGTGGACAGAATGTAAACAAGGTCTCAACAGCCGTTGAACTCAGGTTCGAAGCGGCACGCAGCCCTGCCCTGACCCCCGCCGCCAAAACGCGACTGAAACGTATTGCAGGGCGAAAATGGACCCAGGACGGCGCATTAATCCTTCGGGTTGAAGATACAAGATCACAGGCGCGCAACCGTGAAATTGCCGCCGAACGGCTGGCCGAGATGATCCGCAAGGCCCTCGTTGCTCCGAAACGCCGCATCGCCACCCGCCCAACATTAGGATCAAAGAAACGTCGCCTCGACGCCAAGAACAGGCGCGGGCAGGTCAAGGCTCTCCGGGGCCCCGTTCAGGAGGAATAGATGTCCGACACCCTCAGCCCCACCACCAGAATTCTGGCCCGCCGCCAACAAAGGCTTGGCCCCAATATGACCACGTTTTACGACAATCCCGTGCATCTGGTGCGCGGAGAAGGGGCCTGGGTCTGGGATGCCGATGGCAACCGCCTGCTCGATTGTTACAACAATGTGCCGCATGTAGGTCATGCGCACCCGAAAGTGGTCGAGGCGATTGCCAAACAGGCACTGACACTGAACACACACACACGTTATCTTCACGAAGGTATCCTTGACTACGCAGACCGGCTGACCGCCACATTGCGCCATGATCTGAGCGCCATGATCATGGTGTGCACCGGGTCCGAAGCCAATGACATCGCCCTGCGCATGGCCCGCGCGGTGACGGGCAAGACTGGCATTATCGGCACCGACAACACCTATCACGGCAACACGGATCTGGTGTCGCATCTATCCGCCAAGAAAACACCCATTGGTGGCCATGTGGATTGGGTAAAACGCGTGCCTGCCCCGGACAATCTTCGACCGCTTGGCGGGTCACACGACACCCACGCACAAGCCTTTGCCGCTGGCGTCCAGAAAGCCATCGACGAGCTTGAAGCCACCGGTCATGGTTTTTCTGCCCTGATCCTCGACCCGTTTTTTGCCAATGAAGGCTGCCCGACCCTGCCCAAGGGCTTCCTTGACCCAACCGTCGCTGTGGTAAAACGCGCGGGCGGGGTGATTATTGCAGACGAGGTGCAACCTGGTTTTGGCCGCACCGGTCATGATTTCTGGGGACATGAACGTATTGGGCTGGTGCCGGATATCGTGACGATGGGCAAGCCGATGGGCAATGGGCATCCGGTGGCCGGGGTCGTGGCAAAGCCCGAAATTCTGGCCGAATTCCGCAATGCCTTTGGCTATTTCAATACCTTCGGCGGCAACCCGGTCTCGGCCGCTGCGGCTATGGCCGTACTGGATGTGCTGGAAGAGGAAAACCTTGTCGAAAATGCCCGCGACACCGGAGAATACACACTGGATCTGCTGCGCCAGATTGACCATCCCTATATCGCAGACGTGCGCGGCGCCGGGATGTTTCTGGGGATGGAGTTCGTCACTGATGGGGCGCTCACCCCCGCCGTGGAATTCACCAGCAGGCTGGTGGAAGAGATGCGAAATCGCGGCGTGATCCTGCATTCAATGGGGCGCGAGTATCACGCAATCAAGATCCGCCCACCGATGTGTTTTGACCGCAACCAGGCTGATCTTTTGGTCGACACTTTGTCCGCCGCACTGAAGGATATGCCCGTATGAGCGAGCTCAAAGAGGCGCTGAAAGCTTGGGGTGCACAGCATGTGCGACTGATCAAAGATCGCGAAAATGCGGTGCATGAGGTGCGGGTCGGCAAAGATCGCGCCGCCCTGCGCCTGCATCGGCCCGGCTATATGTCCGCCGCTGCGATCCGCTCCGAACTCGACTGGATGGGTGCACTGTCGAAAGCAGGGATGGAGGTGCCCGCCCCGATATCCAACCAGGATGGACAGGCTGTGATTGCCCTCTCGACCGGGCGCCTGGCAACAATGGTGACCTGGGTGGACGGGCGGCCCATCGGTGACGGGGGGGTGCCGTTTGACATGCCCATCAACGAGCAGGTCGCGCTTTACCATAAGCTGGGCCGCGAACTGGCCCGGCTGCATAATATCACCGACACGCTGACCCTGCCCGATGGGTTTACCCGCCACCGCTGGGATCTGGATGGGCTGCTGGGGGAGGCCCCGTTCTGGGGACGTTTCTGGGAAAGCCCCGCCCTGTCCAAAAGCGATCGTCACCTGGTCAACCGCGCGCGTGCCGTGGCCTGGGACCGCGCGCAGGCCTATCTGGAAAACGGCGCCGATTTCGGCCTGATCCATGCAGATGCCCTGCGCGAAAACGTTTTCATCAAGGATGGTGAGCTGATGCTGATCGACTTTGACGATGCGGGCTTTGGCTTCCGGCTTTACGAACTCGCCGTGATGATGAGCCAGAACGAAGACGAACCCGCCGCCGACCAGATCCGCGATGCAGCCATCGCGGGCTACCGCGAGTTGCGCGCATTTTCCGCAGAAGCCGAAGAGCTTTTGCCCATGTTCATCATGTTGCGCCGCTTTGCCTCAATGGGCTGGGCCGTGCCGCGTCACGAACTGAGCGACCCGGCCCTGATCGAGTATACGGAGCGCGCAGTCGCAGCCGCCCGGCAGTTTCTGGCTTGACCTTCGGGCGCCAGTCGCAAGAATTTGACCAAACGCACCACCCGGAGCAACAAAATGCAGACTGCCAACACCGCCCTTCTGGTCATTGACCTGCAAAATGATTTCTGCCCCGGAGGCGCGCTCGCCGTGACCGGCGGAAACGAGATCGTCACACCGATCAACGCGCTGCTTGAGGAATTCCCGGTCAGGGTCTTCACACAGGACTGGCACCCGGCGGGGCACAGCTCGTTTGCGTCATCGCATAACGGCAAGTCCCCGTTTGAAACCATCGACATGCCCTATGGCCCACAAGTGCTCTGGCCGGATCACTGCGTGCAGGGCAGCGAAGGGGCAGCCTTTCATCCCGCGCTGCTAACCGACCCCGCCGACATGGTGATCCGAAAAGGGTTCCGCCCCGAGATCGACAGCTATTCGGCCTTTTTTGAAAACGACCGGACCACACCCACCGGGCTTGAAGGGTATCTGCACACGCGGGGGGTGGAAAAGATCCTGATGGTTGGGCTGGCCACCGATTTCTGCGTGGCCTATTCCGCAATTGACGGGGCTGGCCTCGGCTTTGATGTCACGGTAGACACGACCCTGTGTCGCGCGATCGACCTTGACGGCTCCCTGAAGGCTGCACACGATCAGATGCAGGCCGCAGGGGTTACGCTGCGCTAACCCCCCTTTCCCTTCTGTCAGATGCCGGTTTAACCTGATCAAAACTTATTGGATGGGCCCATGGTCGATATTGCCACCCGCGTTTACAATCACAGCTTCAAGGTCGACCCGATTGTGCGGTCGCTGATCGACACGGATTTCTACAAACTGTTGATGTGCCAGTCAGTGTTTCGCAACAAACGCGACACCAGGGTCGAGTTCAGCCTGATCAACCGGTCCACCCACGTGCCCCTGGCCCGGCTGATCGACGAGGGCGAGTTGCGTGAGCAGCTGGACCATATCCGGTCGCTCAGCCTCTCACGTGGCGAAAGCACCTGGCTGCGCGGCAACACGTTTTATGGCAAACGCCAGATGTTTCGCCCGGATTTCATGGAATGGTTTGAGACCCTGCGCCTGCCTGCCTATCATCTGGAACGGGTTGGTGATCAGTATGAACTGACCTTTGAGGGCGGCTGGCCCGAGGTGATGATGTGGGAAATTCCTGCACTCGCAGTTTTGATGGAGTTGCGGGGGCGCGCGGTTCTGGGCGGAATGGGCAAGTTTGAGCTGCAGGTTCTTTATGCCCGCGCGATGACCCGCATATGGGAAAAAATCGAACAGATACGACAGCTTGACGGCTTGAAACTGGCAGATTTCGGCACCCGTCGCCGCCATTCCTTTCTGTGGCAGGACTGGTGTGTGCAGGCGATGATCGAAGGGTTGGGCGACAGTTTTGTCGGCACGTCAAATTGCCGGATTGCCATGAAGCGCGACATCGAGGCGATCGGCACGAATGCCCATGAGCTCCCGATGGTATATGCGGCACTGGCAGAGGATGACACTACATTGCGGCAGGCGCCTTATGATGTCCTCGCCGACTGGCAGGAGGAGCATGACGGCAATCTGCGTATCATCCTGCCCGACACTTACGGCACGCAGGGTTTTCTGGACCACGCACCGGATTGGCTGGCCGGATGGACCGGGATTCGCATTGACAGCGGAGACCCCGCAGCAGGCGCAGAGATTGCAATCGACTGGTGGACCTCACGCGGCGAGGACCCACGCGAGAAAATGGTGATCTTTTCGGACGGGCTGGACAGTGCAAAAATCATTGAGCTGCATCAGCAGTTCCGAGGCCGTGTAAAGCTGAGCTTCGGTTGGGGCACCCTGTTGACAAATGACTTCCGAGGGCTGGTCCCGGACGATGCGCTGGCGCCATTTTCCCTGGTCTGCAAGGCCGTGTCTGCCAATGGTCGCCCGACGGTCAAACTTTCAGACAACCCGAACAAGGCGATGGGGCCGGAGGCGGAAATCGCCCGCTACAAGCGGGTGTTCGAGCTTGGTCCTCAATCCGCACAGGCCGTTGAAGTCTGACGCATTTCGCGGGTACGCTTTACTGTGGCCCGCGTTAGCTGTGGCCCCCATTGCAGCCGTCGGTACACCCTACCCGCACGTCGCCCGGGCAATGGGACGAACATGGCTGCGGTCAGATACAGAATGTAAAGATCAAGTCGGATCGACTTATGTTTCTGATACAAAAGATCTATTCGGGCTTTTCGAGGCACGGAGCGGCGCAGATAGACTTCTTCTGTTTCCTGCGGGCAATAGCATTTACTCAACAGCCATTCCTCATACCGATGGATCACGACCGAAGCCAAGCCAGTGATGCCAGGGCGGTCTTGCAGAACCTGATGATAGAGATCAGGCCGCGCGCGCACATAGCGCGGCTCAGGCGGCCGGGGGCCTACAAAACTGATATCCCCTTTAATGACATTGATCACCTGCGGCAGTTCATCCAGACGTGATTTGCGCAAAAAAAATCCGAGCTGGGTTATGCGGGCAGATTTATAACCGCTGGTCACACCTCGGTTGTAGCGTTCGTGCACAACCGACATTGTGCGAATTTTATAAAGACGAAATTTGCGACGAGCGGATTTCATTCGCACTGACCGGTAAATGAACGGACGACCATCGTAAAGCACTGCGAGCACGCACAAAACCAGCATCAGTGGCGCAAAAAGCGCCGAAAGCAGACAGGCTAAGGCAAGATCAAAAACCCTCTTCGTCGTCAATGTTTCACTCCCAATGTGATCGCCCCAAACGGAATGCCTTCACCAGCCCACAAATACCTCCACGGACACGTGGAGCCCTTTTGGGCCAGCCTTCAGCAACCATGCGAATACCGCTCCCTCTCTCTGAAAGGACCAGTTCACTAGAGACGACCACCCTGAAGGTTGAGTTAATAATTTCGGCTCTTTGGCTAAAAGTTTCCCTAAAACACGACAACCACCACCGCATATACTTTGGAATAACTGGCAGAGAGGCCGCATCAAGGGCGGACATTTGCAAACTGGCCTTGAAAAAGGCATCGCAAATGTCCGCCACAGGAATGTCCCTTTCATATGATTCCTTGCGAAACGTGACACACACATGAGACAGGTGACCCATGTTGAAATCCACTTTTCTTGCCATTGCGCTGCTGGCCAGTGCAGCAGTGTCAGCCGAGGCCAGATGCCGCCCGCAGCAGGTTGTCGGCGCAAATGCCCCGCTTCCGGCGGCAAATATCAACCGGGCTTTGTTGGATGCTGCCGCCACCGACAATCAAACTATGCGCGTTGCAAAAACGGCCTACCGCCCCTGAACGGTGTCAGCGGCATGTCCAAACAGGCCCTGGCCCACAGCAAATGGATGGCAAAGTCACGCAAACTGCCCCACAAGAGACGCACAACACTGATGGCACGGCTGAAGGGGGCTGGTGTTCGCTTCAAAACCGGTGCCGAGAATATCGGCCTGTTCAGCCTGCACCGCATAGACGGGATGATGCCCCGGGATATTGACCTGAGCCAGTGCCGCATTGCCTATATGGATGCCCCCCGGTCCCGCGCCACAGCTATGCCACTTTGGCCAAACTTGCCGTGGAAAGCTGGATGGCATCATCCAAACATCGCAAGAATCTGTTGATACGCAAAGCCCATATGGTGGGCAATGGATCGGGCGTCGCCTTGAAGGCGCGCGCTGCGGAAAAGTCTACTTGACGCAGATTTTTGCCGGTTGCCCCCCTGATTTGGCGCATTTTTATTGCAAACCTGCCACATCCGGCCTCTGATACGGCCGGCTTCCGCTCTTAGCCAAAAACAACCTTCCAAACAATTTTGTTCTATGCAAGAAAACTCTGGAAGGCGCGTCTGCTTGGCGCGGCCCTTGTAATTAACTTATGGAGTAATACTCATGAAAAAAGTGATCGCTCTGGCCGCTGCTGGCCTGATCGCCGCAACCCCGCTGGTTGCTGGCAACTTGGAAAACACCGTTGTTGAGCCGGAACTGGTTGTTGTTGAAGAAGCTGGTTCTTCGCTGAACGGCACCACCGGCGCTCTGCTGGGTCTGGCTCTGCT
This sequence comes from Aliiroseovarius crassostreae, assembly GCF_001307765.1. Taxonomy (GTDB): domain Bacteria; phylum Pseudomonadota; class Alphaproteobacteria; order Rhodobacterales; family Rhodobacteraceae; genus Aliiroseovarius; species Aliiroseovarius crassostreae. The sequence continues at coordinate 86,497 of NZ_LKBA01000004.1, read as the reverse complement.
GGCCGGTATCATCGCAGTTGCTTCGAACGACTGATAAAGATTTTCCAGTTCTCTGGATGATCAGAAACGACGAGTCCTGCGGCTCGTCGTTTTTTTACACCTAAAGTTCGAAAGCTATAAAAAATGGCCCCCGAAGGGACCATTCAAATCAAAGTTTTCTCTGTCGCGATCTTACCGCAAGGGCTGCACCAGCAAATGCCCAGCGCCCTGGCTGACCCATTGATGGGATTGCACGATGCGACCGGCGGCATCGACCCAATAGCGATTGTCAAAAGACAACCCGCCCGAATAGCGGCATTGCTCTTTCATCAAGGTTGTGTTGCGATCGATTTCACCGACCGCAACGCGCATGTGTTTCTCGACTGACAGATCACATTGGGCCTTGAAACGCGTTGTCTGACCCAAACCGTTCAGATGCTCATAGGTCCGACTGTAACGAGCTTGCCCGCGCGCCTTGACCGCCGAACGCGCACGCCCCGGATCAGACGCCATCAGATCATCGCCAAACCCACGGGTGCTGATGATCATCCCGCCTTTGAACACAACTGCCAGCTTACCCGCACTCATCCAGGTCTCAGCGCTTGCATTCGCCTGAACCGGGCTCATCGCCGCGATTGCTCCCGAGTTGCGGGTCACAAAGGCAATTGGACCGGGCGTGGCTTTCAACGTCGCATTGATCAGCTCCTGCTGATCCAGCTTCGGGGCGGGCGCCGTCTGGGGTGTCTTGCCACCCCATTTCCCTTTGATCGCGACACCGATGGATTTGGTATATTCCGCTGCGATCCGGGGCATCTGGGTGGCCGACTTATCCGATCCACATGCCGACAGGCCGAGCACAGCAACAGCTGCCACTGCAAAAGCTGATCTCGCGCAGTTGATTTTCCGTGTCTTCGTCATCGCCAGAATTTCCCCCAACGCCCGGCCAGGGCATTGCCGTGACCTTCTTTCACCCAGTCATACAAGCGCCCCTCCACGTTCAGGCGCCCCCCACCATCGCGTGCAAGCGAACGGATATCGGTCACTGAACTGCCGCGTGAGGGTTGGCCCAGCGCCCATTCCAGCGGCACGGTAAAGCGGATCCCCTTATCAAAAGATCCCTCACCGAAATCCTCGGCAGAGGCGGATGTGAAGGTGGCATAGCCGCCAACGCGCCAGCCATTGTCAAACACACGGTCCACTGCGAGGGTACCGCCCCAGTCACCAGCCAGATAGCGCCCCGCATGAATCTTGGCGTCAAACCCGTTTCCGAAATCGTAATAGGCGGACACATGACCCGTCGCTGTAGAGTAATCCTGGAACCCCAGCAAAAGATCATAATCTCGTTTCTGCACCCAGTTCAGTTCTGCCCCCAGGGCAAGCGAACTGTCCATCGGCTTCCACAACAGTTCGGCCGAGACCCCACCGAACATTTTTTCCAGATAGCCCACTGTAACCCGGCCATACAGGTTTTCCCCCGGGCGCGCATACCAGGCTGCGGTCAGGTGCTCGATGGCTGGGTCACCTTCACGCGCATAGATGGTTGCGTCCGATCGCACACGGGGCAGATTGGACGGCGCCAAATCCTCGCCGCCGATATTGCCCCAGACCGCTTTCGTCACCGCACCAGACAGGACAAAGCCCGGGGCGACCTGATATTTCGCATTCGCCTTCAGGCCAAACTCTGCACGCACCGGATTGTCCGGGTCAAAAATGCTCAGATCGGCATAGGGCGTGATGCCCCAGGTGAAATGCGGATAAATCCCAGGGGTCGGCACCATATCTGGACGCCCGCGCGCCTCGGTAATTTCAGCGCGATCAAAAATGGCCGCCGAAGAGCTATGCTCCAGCGCCTCGACATCTGATCGTTTCAACGCCACGGTCGACAGCGCCACACCATTATCCACCAATGTGATACGGAATGTCTCAACCGAGGCTGGCATGGCGCGGGTCAGAAGGCGTGCCGCCCGACCCACCGCCTGAGCGGGAGAATGGTAGCGCAGGTTTTGCAGCTGCACCTCAACCTCGGTCGCCGAAAGCGCCATCGCCTGCAGTCGCTGACCATCTTTCTTCAGCGCCTTCGACACAACTTTCTGCAGATCGGGCCGGGCACTAGGATCGGTGATCCATTGCTGGTCCCAGCCACTGGCCCCGCGCGGTTTGACAGGCAGGGGCGCCGTTTCGTTGCCACTGCGCGCAGCCGGTCGGCGCGGGTTGAAATTGAAACTGAACTGGCCGCCGATCATATCTCCGTGCAGATAGAACAGGCTGAGATTTGTGGTGGGGGACCAGTTGTAGTCCAACATGAAATTGAGAGGTGTCTTCTGGTCGACAATCCCACGCTCAGTTTCCCGCGCATAGGTATCGGGCGAGTATTCCGCCTTGAAGGTCAACTTATCATTGACCTTGTAGGACACCCCGCCAAACGGGGACATCTCTCCCCGGAACCACTGGTTGGAGCTGAGGTTTCCGCCAGGCCCGAAATCAAGCGAAGGACGGTCACCAAAAAGCGATCCGATCGTGTTGCGCCCAGCCAGGCGCCCCCAGCCCACGCCGCCTGTCACACGCAGGCGATCATCCATGAAGGATTTGGTGGCGACCACATATTCGCTTGAATAAAGCCCGGTTCCGATAAAGTCATTCAGGCCAATCGACACGGCAGGCAAGTATTGGCTTTCATTCAACAACCGATACCGCAGATCGAAGCTGCGGTCGAAATAGTCGTTTTCACCAGGGTTGCCCCCGTAGCCCCCCAGCTTCGTATATCGAAAAACTGCGGACAGGCGTGGCGTGACCTGAAAAGCGATGCCGCCTCGGAAATGGGTCCCGAACAAACTGAAGAACAGAGAAAGCTCACTATCCGGCGCCACTTCGGCGGTGGGTAGATCCACCAGACCCGGCGCGCCGGACAGATTGTAAGAGGTCGAAACCGTGCCCACTTCAGCCCCGGCTGACACTGGCAGAAATGTGGTCAATACCCCCGTGACCAAGGAAGTTGCAATACGCCCCCGCATATACCCAATCCATTTTGACAACATTTCCCCTTCCATACTTGATCGGATCACAATTCACATCCCCAAAGCAGCCAAATCTTCATTTCCCAGCCGATTGTCGCCCAATTACACCGTATGCATCCCCGACTTCCCTGACGTCGGGTGGGGAATTGTAACGTCACGTTATGAAAGCCGGGGACATCAGGTCTGCGTTAGGTTTGAAAAAACTGACAGCAACAAAGAGCGCACCATGCCCCTCCTCACCCCCTCCACCGCTTGGGCCAGCGACGAACACCATATGTATGCAGACATGGCCAACCGCTTCTTCAACGAAGAGCTTGCCCCCAATATCGAACGCTGGACAGAAAACGGGATCGTCGACCGCTCGTTCTGGCGCAAAGCGGGAGAGAACGGCATCATGGCTGGCGCGATCCCCGAAGCCTATGGCGGCGCCGGCGGTGACATGGGGTTCGAAGCCATCACAATCTATGAACAGACCCGCACCGGAGACTGCGGCTGGGGCTACGGCATCCAGTCCATTGTGGTGCATTACATCACCACCTATGGCACCGAAGAACAGAAAAGTCGCTGGCTGCCGGGGCTCGCGTCCGGAGAAATTGTCGGCGCAATCGCCATGACCGAACCCTCAACCGGCTCTGACCTGCAGGCCGTGCGCACACGGGCCGAAAAGGATGGAAACCAATACAAGATCAACGGGTCAAAGATCTTCATCACCAACGGCCAAGCGGCCGACCTGATCATTACAGTTTGCAAAACGGATCCCGACGCCGGATCAAAAGGCATCTCCCTGATTGTGGCGGAACCAGACAAATGCGAGGGCTTCACCCGCGGCAAGAACCTCAAGAAGCTGGGTATGAAAGGGAACGACACGTCTGAGCTTTTTTACCAGGATGTGAAAGTCCCCCTGACCAATCTCTTGGGCAGCGACGAAGGGCAAGGGTTTTACCAGTTGATGAAACAACTCCCATGGGAACGGTTGCTGATTGCGATCCAGGCGCTTGGCGCGATTGATTTTGCGATCGAGCAGACCGTGGCCTACACGCAGGAGCGTAAGGCGTTTGGGCAGCGTGTGATGGATTTTCAGAACACTCGGTTCAAGCTTGCTGAATGCAAGACCAAGGCGGAAGTGTTGCGCGCCTTTGTCAATGACTGCATTGGGCGGCTGATAGATGGAACTCTGGACGCGCCAACCGCCTCGATGGCGAAATACTGGGGCACCGAGGTGCAAAACGAAATCATGCATGAATGCCTGCAACTGTTTGGTGGCTACGGCTATATGATGGAATACCCGATCGCGCGCCTCTATGCGGATGCCCGGGTTCAGATGATTTATGGCGGGACCAATGAAATCATGAAGGAACTGATCGCGCGCTCGATTGATGTCTGAGGCATACAGTCACGCATCTTCCCCGAAGCACCCGGGCAAGGGGCTCTGCCCCTCGTCCCCCTCTGCGAGCAGGACTTCACCCCGGGATATTTCAGACAAGAAAAATGCGGTGAGCCTTTCGACTTTTGCTATATTTGCACCCGCAGCATGACCAGGAGATGAACATGACGGCAAACGGTCCCCTGTCCGGGGTGAAAGTGGTTGAGATCCAGGGGCTTGGCCCCACTCCTTTTGCCGCCATGTGGTTGGCGGATATGGGGGCGGATGTGGTGCGCATCGAGCGGCCCAATCTGAAGCCACTTATTCCGCAGAAAGTGGACGTGCTGAACCGGGGGCGCGGTTTCGTGGCGCTGGACCTGAAGTCGGAAAAGGATCGCGAAATGGCACATGCCCTGATTGGCAGGGCGGACATGCTGATAGAAGGAATGCGCCCCGGAGTGATGGAGCGGCTCGGGCTCGGGCCGGATGACTTTTCTGAAAACCCGCAACTGGTCTACGGACGCATGACCGGCTGGGGACAGTCCGGACCATTGGCCCACGCGGCCGGGCACGATATCAACTATATCTCGATTACCGGCGCTCTTCACGCAATCGGCGGAGATCACCCGGTGCCGCCGCTGAACCTGCTGGGGGATTTTGGTGGGGGTGCGATGTACCTCGTGGCGGGAATGCTGGCCGCGCTTCATGCCGCTAAAACCACGGGCCGCGGGCAGGTGGTGGATTGTGCAATTACCGATGGCACCGCGCATCTGATGGCAATGACTTACTCTCTTTATGGCGCCAACCTGTGGGTAGATCAGCGAGAACAGAACCTTCTGGATGGCGGGGCCCCCTTTTACACGATTTATCAATGCGCTTGTGGTGGGCACATGTCAGTGGGCGCCCTGGAGGCGAAGTTCTACGCCGAACTGCTGGAGCGGATCGGGTTGGACGCGACAGACCTGCCCGCGCAAATGGATATCGAAGCGTGGCCACAGTTGCGCGCTGCCTTCGCCGCCAAATTCCGCGAGAAATCCCGCGATGAATGGGCGGCCCTTCTGGAAGGAACAGACGCCTGCGCCGCGCCGGTTCTGTCGATGGCCGAAGCGCCCGCACATCCTCACAACAAGGCACGCGGGACCTTCGACCAGATTTCAGGGATCGCCCAGCCCGCTGCGGCACCACAATTGCTGGCCACCCCTGGCAACGCGAAACCTGGCGAAGAGAAGACACCACAATCCGTAGAGGGCGTATTGGCTCGCTGGAAATCCTGACCTGAATAGCGACACGTTGTGTCGGGGCGAAACAAGGCAAATTGGCTCAAGCCCCTCAGCCCTCTCGACATCCCTTCTGCCTGTCTTCTTATTTTCTGGTCAAAAATATCCCGGGGTGAGGCTGCAAGCCGAGGGGCAGAGCCCCTTCCCCAAGCGAAGCGAGCACCCAACACACGGCCCCCGCAGGGCGCGGAAGCGCGGGGCAGTCACGGCTCGCGGAAGGCCTCACGCGATTTGTATAGTGGTTTCAGAAGATATTGCAGGATGGTCTTTTCGCCAGTGTGCAACTCCACCTGCCCTATCATCCCGGGCCGCATTTCAATCTGCTTTTGCCGATCACTCAGTTTGGACAGATCCAAACGCACACTCACCCGGTAGTGGGGTTGCGCATTGGGGTCACGTTCATCTTGAAACGTATCCGCGGAAATAAAGTCGACACGGCCCTTCAGGCTCCCATAAATCGTGTAATCATAAGCGGATAGCTTGACGGTCGCTTCCTGCCCCCGTTTGACATTGGCGATGTTCTCCGGCTTGATCTGCGCCTCGACAAAAACATCTTCGTCCAATGGGATAATCTGGAAAATCTCTTCCCCCGGTCGCACGACCCCGCCAATGGTGGTCACGCCCAGATTGTTCACGATCCCGCGCATCGGGCTGGTCAGGACTGTCCGGTTCAACTGGTCTTGCGACAGTTTGAGGTTCTGCCGCAGCGTCGCCAATTCCTTGAGCGTGTCGGAATATTCCTGTGCGCGGTCCAGTTCCGTCTGGGTCACCACCTGATTATAGCGGTTTTCCGCATCCGACTGGGCCTTGCGCACCTTGGTCACCTCTATCAGCGCAACAATGTTTTCGCGATAGAGGTCCTCCATGACTTTCAATTCACGATCCGCCTCCCCCAGAACCTTCTTGGCACCTTCCCGGCGACTGACATAATCGCTTTGTCGTGCGGCAAGCAAAGCCCGCTCGGATGCCACGATCTCTGGCGTACGAGAAGCAAGCTCCTCCGGCACCACCACATCAAATTGCCCGGCCAGCTCGGCCTCAAGGCGCAGGCGACGGATATCGAGCGCCGCAATCTGATCCAGGATATCATCCACCGAGGTTTGGAACTCGGTTCCATAAAGCCGCGCAAGCACATCCCCCGGCTCAACCACATCCCCTTCCTTGACCAAAAGTTCGGCAAGGATCCCGCCTTCAAGGTTCTGGATGATTTGCGGGCGGGACGATGAAATCACCGTGCCCTGGCCACGCACGATCTCGTCCACCCAGGCCAGAGAGGCCCAGAGGACAAACGCCAGCACCGCAAAAGCCGACAGCCAGATCACCATCGACGGACCTTTCAGATCCTGTTCAAACTGTGCATCCAGTGACGCCATCACTCCGCCCCCTGCCCGGCCGATTTCAGATGAGCCAGAACCTGATCTCGCGGTCCATCCACGGTCAGGCGGCCATTTTGAAAGATCAAGGTGCGCTCAGTAAGCGCCATGATCGGCATTCTATGCGTCGCGATAATGGCGGTGCGCCCGTCAAGCCAGGTTTCCAAACGGCTGATCAGGGTGCGCTCCAGCACCTGGTCAAGCGCCGCCGTTGGTTCATCCAGCAACACGATCTGCGGGTCCTGCAACCAGACCCGCGCCCAGCCGATCGACTGGCGCTGTCCGATCGAAAGCCCCTCTCCCATATCCCGAATTTCCAGATCCAACCCCTTGGCATGACCGCGCACAAATGGCCCCAGCCCCGCGAAATCAAGGGCCTGCAATAACCGATCATCTTCACGTTCCAGCATGGAGAGATTGAGGTTGTCCCGGAGTGTGCCTGCAAACAGGCGCACATCCTGCCCCAGATATCCGATGGAGCGGCGCAGATCGCGCGGCGCGATCTGGGACATATCTACACCATCCACCATCACCCGACCGGCCGTCGGGGTGTAAAGCCCGGCCAGCACCTTGAGAAAGGTGGATTTTCCAGATCCGTTCGCTCCCAGAACCGCAATTTTCTGCCCCGGTTCAACCGCCAGTCCGGGCACGTCGATACCCGCTGTGTCCTCATCATAGGCAAAGCGCATTTCTCGGATTTCATATCCACCACGCAGGGTCTCCCGTCGCAGATAGGTCCGCCCGTCAGCCTCATCCTGCTCTGCCCCGGCAATCGTATCCAGCCCATCAAGCGCGGATTTCACATTGGACCAGCGCGCCAAGGTGCCCGAGAGCTGCGTCAGGGGCGCAAGGGTCCGACCGGACAGAATGCCCACGGCAATAATCGACCCCACAGTGAATTCCCCCGCGAACACCATGTAGGTGCCCAGAATGACCGCGGAGACATAGGTGGCCTGCTGCACCCCCTGCGACCAGAAGGTCAGCCATGCCGTCAGTTTCCGCTGTTCGCTGTTTTTCACCGCAGACAGCATATTGAGCTCGGTCCACAGCCGCCGCACCCGATCCTCGCCGCGCTGGGTCTTGAGCGTGTCGAGTTCGTAAATCGCTTCATGCAACAGGCGTGACGCCTTGGTCGACGCCCCCTGCGTCTCCTGCGAGATGGCAATCATCCGCTTTTGCAAAAAGAACCCGGGCAGCACCATCAAGATCCCACCTGCAATCAGCACCCAGACCACATTGCCAGCAATGGACGCCACCAGAACAAGGAACAAAACGATGAATGGCAGATCCGTGAGTGTCCCCACCGACGACGCGGTGAAAAACTCGCGCACGGATCCGAATTCGCGCATCGTAGCAAACAACGAAGACGGAGAGGCCGGACGCCGGTCCGACCGCATTCCAAGAATGCGATCCATCAACAGGCGCTGGACATTCAGCTCAATCCTGCGCCCGGCCCCATCCATCAGGCGCGCCCGCGCTGCCTTGATCGCAGCCTCCAGCAGGATTGCAACAAAAGCGCCCGCCGCCAGCACCCAGAGCGTGGCGGTGGATTGGTGCGGGATCACACGGTCATAGACCTGCAGTGAAAACAGCGCGACCGCGACGGCCAGCATATTGGCCACAAAGGACCCCAGCGCCACATCGGCAAAATGGCGTCTGAATTTGGGCAATTCCCCCCAGAACCAATGGTCCTGCAACCGGCGCGGGGCATGGCGAGCGGCGAGGTCGGAAAGCGGTATTTCCGCCCGCAAAATCGTGCCAGTGAACACGGCGGAAAATTCCATGCGTTCCACCTCAATTGAAGCGCCATTTGCACCCGCCTCATATACACGCAGCTGGTCGCCTTCCTGCGAGAGCACCATGACAGCCTGGCCATTGGTCATCAGGGCAAGCGCAGGCCATCTATCCGGCTCAAGCGTTTGATCCGGTTCAATCTCAGCCTCCAGCCCAAGGCTTGACAAGGCCTCCTGCAACAAGGGGAAACTTGCATCTTTGCACCCTTTGGCAAGCGCAGACTGCATCGCTTCAATCAAATCGTGCTGAACGGCCTTGCGCCCCAGAAGGCCGGCATAGACGGAGGCAAGATCCGCGCGGGCCTTGAGCCGGTCATCACGTGCGGGAACCGGGCGTGTGGGCTGCGCGGGCGGCGGGGTTGCCACGGGATTGATCTGTGGTCCATTTCCCCCGTCGACAGGCCGATCGGAATTGGTCGGCACAGCCTGGAACGCCAATTGTTTTTTGCTTTTCGACAGCGCCACCCTGGGCCGGGGGCCTGTGGCCGGCGCCTTTGACACGGGGGGAGAGGCATCCGCCTGTCCCGGCGTTGGGGTCGCCACGTGTTTCACCTTGCGCTTTGGGCGCGGCCCCGGCTGGGCAATATTCTTAACCGGTCGACCGGAGATTTTCCGCTTGGCGCCAGAGATGGTGGGAGACAGGGTCGGCATCTTGCCGTTTTCACCGCCATCACGATGCTGGCTCATATCGCGTCCCCGTCAACCAAAGTCCCGAATTCGCGGGCAATTTCCACTTCGGTACGGGCAATATCATACCTCACCGAGACCTGTTCCTGCTCCAGCCGATTGAGGTTTTCAACCACGCCGACAACATCCATCACGGTGCGCTGCCCCGCATCAAACTGGCGCTGGAACAATTGGGTATTGGCCCGCGCCTGTCCAACAAGATCCTTGGCCTGAGCGGCCCGGGCCTGCTGGGACACAAGTTTCTGTCCAAGGGCGGCCTGACGGCGGCGGCTGTCTTCCTGCGCCTGCAGGATCCGGCGTTCGGCCCCTTCCCGCGCGGCTTTCACGGCTGCCAGATTATCCAGCGTGCCAAATCCAAACCCCTGATCTGAGGTCATCACCAGCCCGGCGCTGCTTTCTTTGGAGAGCACGGCCTGTGCCCCCAGTCCGGGCAGCAGACCCGCACGGTCAATCTTGGCCTGCGCCACGTCCCGATCCAGTTCGGCCGTGGCCAGCAGGACGGTCAGCGGTTGCAACCCGTCTTGAGGGGCCGGCAGATGATCAATACCACGCAGGCCTGAGATGTCCTCGGCGGACATCGCCTTGAGTTCCGCCATGGCGGTTTTGGCATTCAGGGTTTCGCTGTCGTAAAGCGACTGAAGCTCACTCAGCTTGGCCCGGATCACGCTTTGGTCCGAAATATCCGACACCCCGCCTTTCACGCGGGCTGTCATGATCCGGTCAAACTCTCTCATTGCCCCAAGGGCCCGGCCTGCGGCAGCCGCTTTTTCCTGCGCGGCCTGCGCCGAGAGATAAAGCCCCAGCGCGGTTGAGACCCTGTCATTGGTGTCGATGGAAAGACTTACCGCAGCCGCTTCGACATCGGCCCGGGCAAACTCTCGTTCCGCTTCCTTGCGTCCATTGTCGAAAATCACCTGGTCCACGACGATGCTGGCCACGAGGTCACCAAGACTGGACAGGGAAACGCGTGGCCCCAGTGTGGGCAGCCAGTTCTTGTCCGCAGCGCGTGCGCGCAGCTTTGCCGCCCGCAGCTCGGCCTCGGCGGGACGCGCAGAAGCGGCAAGCGCGGAGCGCGCCACCTGATCGTAAGAGGTCCCGGCCTTCAGAAGGCTTTGACGAAATTGAAGTTTGGAAATGATTTCGGAGGGGGTTTTTCCGGGAAGAGGCGCAAAGCTGCGTGGCGCCGAACGCGTCACCTCATCCGAACCGGTTAGGCCGGACAGGAAACCGCCCTCTCCGAAGCGCCCTCCGATATCCCCCATACATCCACTCAGGCTGGCCACCAAAGTGACCAACAAGGGGATGCGTGTTATGTCCCGCACGAAGACCAAAGCTCTGCCTCGTCTTTTGTTTGTTATATCGAGGCCGCGATCATTTGGCGCCGCGGCCTTCGTTCAATTGTATCAGATCACTGTATTTACGTGGATATCTTCCTGAATATACAGTGTGCCACCGGCATCCCCGAGGGTGTAGACATTGTAGTCTGCCCCGTCGATCTGCACCTGCGTCCCCGTGTCCTGCGCCCCATTGGCAATGACCGTATCCTGCACGCCGCCATGGATGGTGAGCGCATTGGAATTGTCCGACAGAGCCAGCAGCTGCTGTTCCGAAATCGTGATCGTGTTGGCCTCAAGGCTTTCCAGAAGGTCAATCGCCTCAATGTTATAGTCTGACAGACCACTTGCTGAGAGATCCACCTGGGTGCCGCCATTGTCGGTGACAATCAGCGTCGAGGTGCTGTTCTGTGCGGCATCTGTTTCGGTCAGAACCAGACGGGATCCATCCGGCAGGCCGGTGCTCGGGTAGAAGTTGTTCAACTCAAACCCCGGGGTCGCGCCAACCGTCCCATCGGCATTGAGCATTTCGAGCGTGACATTGGGATCAAGGTTGTAGATGCCGCTGATCGCCCCATCGGCGTCATTTTGATAAACATTTGCGTCCGGGGCCTCCGGGGCCACGGTGTCAAAGTCAAAGCTATCCGAGGTATAGCCGACATTGCCTGCCAGATCCTGGGCCCGCACGGTAATGGTTGCACTGCCTTCACCCGAGGGCATCTGGCTGTCATCAAAGTCCACCTCCCACTCCCCGGTGACTGGATCAACACTGGCCTGCACCCAGGTCGCGGCGGGATCGGTGTTGCTGGTTGCATCCAGCGACACCCAGACAGATGACCCCTTTTCGGTGGTCCCGGTGAAGGTCATCCCACCAGACAAATCCTCGGCATTGACGGTGTCGACCCCGCCCAGCGCCACCGCTTCGCCGCCCGTGCCCTGGCCGAGATACGCGTTGGTGACATCCATATCGGTCACTTCGGTGTCGATCCGAATGCCATGGGCCGGCAGGGAGTGGCTGTTGCCATACATATCAGTTGCGCTGACTTGCACGGTCTGATCACTGGTGCCCGCAGGCAGGTCAGAGGCGCTGAAGCTGACGCTCCAGCTGCCATCGCCAGCTGGATCCGTTGTGACGGTTTTGGTCACGCCCGCCACCACAACCGTGACAGTCGATCCGGCCTCGACCTGACCAGAGATCACAGCGCCCGACGCCATTTCCGACGCGTTGATCACATCATCGCCAGCCACCGGCGTGACCAGGGCCAGATCTCCGACAAACGTGTCCACCAGAATGGTCTGGTCCATCGAGGTCGTGTTGCCATGAATATCGGTCGAGGTGATGGTCATTGTGGTCTCGTAGCGACCGGAAGGGATTTGCGTTGCGCTGAAATCCGCACTCCAGTTGCCGTCACTATCCGCAACAACCGTTCGGGTGACCTCACCCAGCTTTACAGAAATTGTCGCCCCGGCTTCCGCGACACCGGTCAGGGTCAGGCCGCCATCCGGCCCGCTCAGTTCCTGATGAGTCAGGACATTTGCATCCGCAGCGGACGTGCTCAGATTGTCTGCCAGCTTTGCGTTTTCGGTCAGCGTCAAGCTGGTTTCGGTGTCAACCGACAGGGTGTCGGTGATCGTGGTGGTGTTGCCAAAACTGTCGCTTGAGCTGATCACCACGGCGGTTTCATATTCTCCGGTCGGGATTTCAGCGGGCGCGAACGTGACGCTCCAACTGCCATCCTTACTCACAGTGGTGGAGTGGATGGCCCCCTGAATTTCCACAACAATTGCGGCTCCCGGCTCTCCGGTTCCCGAAATTTCAACGCCATCGGAATGATCATCATCATTGACAACCACATTGGTTGAAACGGTGCCATAGGTCACATCAACCAGAGGCGGCGTCGTATCGATTGTCACTTCTGGACCGGTCGGCGTATGGACGGTTCCGTCCTCCTCCGTCACTGTCGCTGTCACCGTATAGGCACCATCATCCGGGAAATCATCGCCATCAAACACGGCAGCCCAGGTGCCGTCCTTTCCTACCGTTGTCGTGACGGTCCGGTCACCAATTGTCACCTCTACCGTTGCACCCGGCGTTCCGGTCCCGGTGATCGTGACAGTCTCATCGTCATCGCCGCCTACAAAGACGGGCACATCCGGGTCATCGACAGTTGCCTGGGTGGCCTGATTGCCATCACCATCGCCACCGCCGCCAAGTACCGCCCCACCAACGGCCAGGGCCCCAGCTGCGGGAATGATACCAGCGGCAGCACCACCACCGGCCCCCAGAAGGCCAAGGCCAATTGCCTGCGTAACCTCTTCACCTTCAGCCGCCACGACAGCCTCTGCCACAACCGGGCTTTCCGGGAAGATCAACGCATCAAGCTGGCTCCACTTACCCCAGGAGGTCACCTCGGTAAAAGTCACCTGCCCGCTGGCGTCCAGTGATGCTTCAATCAGCACACCGTCTTCATTCAGATACAGATGATTTTCCTGCACACCGTTCTCGGCAAAAAAGCCCTCCAGAACGATTTTTCGCCCATCTGCAAGATAAAGTTCCAGGTTTTCGCCCGCGCGAAGATATTCACGCACATCCGAGCGACGAATATTCAGGGACACAGCCCCATCGTCACCCAAAACAAGTTTGTCGGAAATACCGGATTCAATAAGTGCGCCATGCTGGACAAAACCAGTATGGTCACGGACGATAAAGTTGATCGCCTGCATGCTACCGCCTACCTCAATATGTTGGCCTTGGTTTTTCTTGGCCATTTTGTTGCTCTGTCGAGTGAATTACCGCAATTTTGCCATAATTCCTAGTCTCGATGACGGGGAAAAACACAAAATATGGCCCATCCACACTAATGTTGCAAAAAAGCACTAACCTTACATCCTCACGCTGGCGCACGTCTGGCGACCAACATGCCACCCATTCTCCTGAAAATATTTTTGAAGAAACCACCACTTTTTGTGTTTTCGCTCTTGCACCCCCGGACGAGACTCAGTAAATCCCCCTCACCGCGCTCTGGTAGCTCAGCTGGATAGAGTACTTGACTACGAATCAAGGGGTCGGGGGTTCGAATCCTCCCCAGAGCGCCATTAAAACCAAGGCCTTAGCGTTCACTCGCTGAGGCCTTGTTTAGTTTTAGGTACACGATAGGTACACAAATCACTGAAATAAGCAGTGAGTTTCTATGTTCAGGCATGAGTCGATCATCCCTCAAACACCTCAGTCTGCTCCTTTCGATCCACAAACCTAATATGCAGGTTTGGTATCCCCCACCGCTCCTTAAAACCCCGCCCACGAAGAAGCGCGGCGTAGAGGTCTTTTTTCTTGGCGGTGCTGGACAGTTTGCGGGTGGAGCGGTTTTTGGGGCTGCTGCGTTCACATTCCAGCGCCCAGAAGCGATAGGTTTTCTGATCACCCTGATCATATTCGATACCGTAAAGCGCATCGGGGATGATCTGCATCGCTTTGCCTTTGATCCGCACAGGGATGGCAAGTGGGTTGCGAACTGATTGGGTTTCCTTAGGTGCTTTTGCCAAGATCTCGTCAACAGGCACAAAGCGTTGGTTCGGTTCATCTTGAGTTTGCAGTTCAATTTCCAGCAGGCTCTCGATGATCATCATCGTGTGCAGGAAGTGCGGGCTGAACGAGCCGCGCGGTCGCTTTGAGAATGTCACGGTGCGATGTGGCAGCGCCCCAGTGCTTTCCAGATACCGGATGCCCTTTGGGGTGATTTCATAGAGCATAGGCGTTGAGCGGGCATCAAAGAGCGGTGCCTGCACCTGCGGGCGGTTGATAAGGCCCGTTTCGTGGAAGAGATCGCCCAGCCGCTCATTGAAGCGCTTGTCTGATTTTGGCGCAAAGATCTGCACAAGCTGATCTTGTCGCAAGTAGCGATACCGATAGAGCCAGTGCAGAATTTCCTGATCGCGGGATGTGAGCGAGAGGCGTTTTCCGGTTGGGGTTCGGACAAACCGATCCCGCCGCCCCAGTCGATCTACGGCCATGGCATGGGTTTGCCATTATCAACTAGCACATCTTCTGTTACTGTTGCAGCTTCCGGCACATCCTCAAAGCTGCGATAAGCCACCAATTGTTCCAGCTTGATCGTGTTCCACCAATCATCCGACATGGCGATGCTGTCGCCAATAAGATCGCTATTGGCGTTCAGCAGGAAGGTATGGCCGTTGCCCACCTTCATCCAGAACTGCCCCGTTTGCAGGTTCTGCACATCGGCCTGTGACTTGCCGAGGATTTTTGCCATCTTGTCATCCTCTGGCGTGCGGCCCGCCACTTTGACATTGGTGTTGTTCAGAACAACGGCCTGCATTTCTGACGACATGCCTCGCCCCACCACCTGCTGCGCCAGCGTCAGGCTCACACCGTATTTTCGGGCTTCCTCCAAGATCTGCATGGTGGCAGGCGCAATGTAGTTCTGGCATTCGTCAATGAAGAGATTGATGGGATTTCGGTCTTGCTCAGGCACATCCGCCCGCCGCAGCGCCAGCCCCTGAATGGACGCAACAACCAACCGGCCAAAGGCTTCGCTGGCCTCATCCCCCAAGCGGCCCTTAGAGAGGTTAAAGAGGATAATCTGCCCTTCATTGATAGCTCTTTCCAAATCGATGGACTGCGGACTGTTGACCATCTCATCGAAGGCAAAGGTGTTGAACAGACTTTGTAGTTTGCGCGAGATGGCGTTCTTGGACGGGCGCAGGCTTGGGTCATCCTGAAAGTCATAGGTGAAGAAATCTCGGATTGCACGGCGCTTGGAGGTTGTGCCCAGTTCAATCAGGTCATCATTGAGCCGGTCATTCATGAAGCGTTGCAGGTCCGCCAGTGTCGAGCCGGGACGGTCGATCACCGTCGGGTGACTTTGATTGAAACCAATTAACGCAACAGTCCTATTTAGACAGAAGCCACGTTTTCGCTTGGTCCGTTAGGTATGGCGATAGCTCATATACTACCTTTTTGTGATAGGCCTCCAACCAAACCCTTTCCCCAACGGTCAATGCATCCATAATCAACATGTCGGTTTGGATCGGGGCGAATGTCATGTTCCTGAATGACATGAACCCGTCGTCTTCCTGAACAATGTCGAACAGGTTTTCGATGCGAATGCCGTAATGATCGGCTTTGTAATATCCGGGTTCAATCGACAGCACCATTCCGGGGGACAGGTCTACAGGGCTGACCGGCTTGCCGATCCGCTGGGGATGTTCATGAACCGACAGGCGATGGCCGATGCCGTGCCCCGTGCCGTGATCATAATCCAGACCCAGATCCCACAACGGACGGCGACAAATCGCGTCAATATGATGGCCCTGCGTGCCTTGCGGAAATCGAAGGGTCGCCAGCGCATAGAATGCCTTGAACACGGCGGTATAGGCACGGTCATACCCCTCAGGACGCGGACCAAACGAGAAACTGCGCGTCGCGTCGGTTGTGCCCGTGTCATATTGCCCGCCACTGTCCAGAAGATATGGATTTTCCGGCAATATCAGCGCATTGCGGTCCGGCGTGGTGGCATAATGGCACATCGCCGCATTTCCTGCCGCCGCCGAGATCGAATTGAAACTTTCGCTCAGGAAACCGGGGCGGGCCTTGCGAAGCTCGAGAATTTTGCCCTCGGCCTCGCGCTCGGACAGGGGGTTGCCTGCTGCGGCGCGGGCTGGCACCTCTTGCGCCAACCAAGCGCTGAATTCGGTCCATGCGACACCATCCTGTATGTGGCAGGCGCGTAGTCCCTCGATTTCTGTGGGGTTTTTATGGGCTTTTGAAATTGTCAACGTGCTGCGTTCAGGGGCAACGCGCGCACCTGTTTTTTCGATCATCTGGCGCACGGCGACAGGTGAAAAATCAGGATCAATCAATACGTTATGTCCAGCCCTGATTCGTTCGCCCAGCGTCGGAAGCAGGGCAGCTTGCTGCAAAACCTCAACATTGTCAGGTAAACTGCTGCGATCAAAAATATTCAGTTTCTCACGGTTCACAAACCACGTGATGTCACCGTTCTTACTCACCAAAAGGAACGAATGCGGCAATGGGTTGAACTCTACATCTCCTCCGCGCACGTTCAAAAACCACGCAATGTTGTCGGGTTGAGTATCGACGATGAAATCCGCATCAACCTTTTTCATATGGGCGACAAGATCATCACATTTGGCCGCACAGCTTTTGCCGGCAAACTGAAGCGGAAATTCTGTGATTTGTGCAGTCGGCGGAGCGGGTTGATCCAGCCAGACGGCATCCACTGGATTGTCATCTTGCGCAATCAACGCGGCCTCTATCGGATCGCACGCAGCCTTGAAACGATCAAACCACGCAGGGGGCACATGCATCGGATCATAGCCAACGCGCCACCCCTGCCTTGCGGTTTTTCCCAACCAATCTTCGGGCGGATCATCGAACAAATGATGATGCGAAAACAACGGGCCAGAACATTCATTTCCCAGCTGCACGCTGTAACGCCCATCTACAAATACTGCGACGATGTCTTGAGTCACAATCGCCACACCGGCCGAACCGGTGAACCCCGTGACAAAGGCCAGCCGCCGGTCATGCGGGGCAACATATTCACCCTGATGGGCGTCATATCGCGGCAAAATAAACGCATCCAGCCCGCGTTTTGTCATTTCATCACGCAAGGCAGCGATATGTTGCGCGGGGCCGGTGAAAGCGGTGTCAGGCATCTTGGTTAATCTCTTCAACATGGTGGCAAGCCACCTCGCCCCGGCCATCACGTGTCAAAAGGGCGGGCACCTCGCGTTTGCATAATTCTGTGGCGTGTCGACAGCGCACGTGGAACGGGCAGCCCGAAGGCACGTTCAAAGGCGATGGCAGCTCTCCTTCAAGCCGGATGGCTTTGCCTTTGTCGTCTGGGTCCAATGACGGCGCAGCGCTGAGCAGAGCTTGGGAATACGGATGTGACGGGCGCGAAAAAAGCGTTTCGCTGTCACCGATTTCAACAATTCGCCCCAGATAGATCACAGCCACCCGATTGGACACATGGCGCACCAGACGCAGATCATGGGCAACAAAAAGGATCGTCAGATTCAGACGCTCTTGCAGTTCGAGCAGAAGGTTAACCACCTGCGCCTGCACCGATACATCAAGCGCCGAGACCAATTCGTCAGCGATCAGAACCTCAGGCTCCACCGCCAACGACCGTGCAATAGCGATACGTTGCCTTTGGCCGCCGGAAAATTCATGTGGCAGTTTGTCCGCCGCATCCTGCGGCAGACGCACAAGTTCCAACAACTCGGCGACGCGCGCCGGGATATCTTCAGGGGCGCGCATATCATGCACTTTCAGCGCTTCGGACAGAATCTGCCCCGTGGTCATCCGCGGATTCAGCGATGAATACGGATCTTGGAACATCATCTGAACGCGGCGATTATAGCTACGATCCTTCTTGGCCTCGGCTTCGAAAATATCTTGCCCGTGGTAATGGATTTGCCCGTGTTGCGGTTCATACAGGCGCACGATACAGCGCGCGAGCGTGGATTTCCCACAGCCACTTTCCCCAACAACACCAAGGGTTTCACCCTTGTGAAGTTGAAGGCTGACACCGTTCAACGCATTCACCACGCGTCCGGGACGCCTTTGCACCACGTCGACCAAAGTCCGCCCGAGCGGAAACTCCAGTCCAAGGTTTTCGATTGTCATCACCGGCTCGTTCATGCGGCACCTGCCTTTTCAGCGGGAACTGGGTTGAAACACGCCACACGCCGATTGTCCGTGATAGCATCGAGGCTTGGCCGCGCGGTCAAACAGTGTTCCGTCCGGTTCTGACAACGTGATGCAAAGGCGCAGCCAACTGGTAAAGCCTCAAGGCTGGGTGGGGTGCCGGGCACAGAATAGAGCTGTGTGCGTGGAGGCACGTTTTGCGGCACCGACCGCATCAATCCGACCGTATAGGGATGGCGCGGAGCACCCAAAACTTGACGCACCGCACCTTGTTCAACCACGCGCCCCGCATACATAACGGCGACGTTTTCGCAGGTTTGTGCCACCACGCCCAAATCATGCGTAACAAGGATCACACCCATTTGCATTTCGTCGGCCAGTGTCAGGATCAAATCCAGAATTTGCGCCTGAATGGTGACATCAAGCGCCGTTGTTGGCTCGTCCGCCAACAACAGTTTCGGATTGGCCGCAAGTGCAATGGCAATCATCACACGCTGGCGCATACCGCCGGAAAACTGATGCGGGAATTCACCCAGCCGCGACGCGGCCGATGGGATACCAACATGATCCAGCATCTCGATCGCACGATCGCGACGGGCGGCGCGGTTTAAGTCGGTATGCGCCTTAAGTGTTTCGGTCAGCTGCATCCCCACAGTCAGCAACGGATTAAGCGACGTCATGGGTTCCTGAAAAATCATTGCGATTTCACGGCCACGGATATGGCGTAACTTGCGTTCTTGCATTGATGCAATGTCTTGCCCCATCCAACGCACATCGCCCGTCACTTCTCCATAACGGCGCGACAACCCAAGGATAGATCGCAGGGTCACGCTTTTTCCTGATCCGCTTTCGCCCACAAGGCCAAGCACTTCACCCTGCCCGACCGAAAAACTGACATCGCGCACGGCTGGCAATGCAACCCCGCCACGACGAAACGTGGTGCATAGGTTGCAGACCTCAAGGATTGGCTTCTGATCTGTCATATCTGCCCCCTCACCCGCGCGGCCGCAAAAGGTCGGCCAAGCCGTCGCCGATCAAAGAAAATCCAAGACCCGTCAAAACGATGGCCACACCGGGCATCAGGCTAAGCCACCATGCGGTTGTGATGAAATTCCGCCCTTCGGCGATCAGCACACCCCATTCTGCTTGCGGCGGTTGCGCTCCCAATCCCAGATAGCCAAGCGATGATCCAAGCAGGATCGCCAATGCCATATCGGTCATCCAGTAAACGATAACCGGCGTGATTGCGTTGGGCAAAAGATGGCGAAAGATGATGCGGCGGTCGGAATACCCCATAACAACTCCGGCGGCAGAATAATCATTGCCCATCTGGGCAATCACCTCGGCGCGCATCAGGCGGGCGTAGTATACCCAGCCCACCATCGTGATCGCGATATACATATTGATCAGCCCCGGCCCCAGAACGGCAACGACGGCAATGACCAGCACAAGGAAGGGAAAGGTGATGATCGCATCGACAAAGCGGCCAAAGATCATGTCGGCCACGCCCCGATAATACCCGACCAATGCGCCGACGGTAACACCAATGACCAACGCGAAGATGGTGGCAAAAACCGCCATTTGCATGTTGACCGTATAGGCTGAAATCACGCGGCTCAGGCTGTCACGCCCCAGCATGTCGGTGCCAAACGGGTGCGCCCAACTGGGCGGCTGGCGCACGGCGTTATAGTCGATGAAATTCGGGTCATAGGGGGCAAACAACCCCGGCGCGATGGCCAGAAGACTCGAAAACCCGATAATGGCCACACCGATCAGAAACCCGGGCTTGCGCAAGGCAAGTTGTAAGCGGGTCTTTTTCGGGGCGGTCGCTTCGCTCTGGTTCAGGGATATGTCGCTCATGTCAGACGCATCCTTGGATCAAGCGTGCTTTGGAACAGGTCAGTCAGCAAAAAGACGACCGACACCAGCACGGCAAAGGTTAGGGTAAGCCCCTGAATCAGCGGATAATCACGGGCAAAAATCGCCTCGAGCATCAGGCGGCCAACACCGGGCACGGCAAACACAGTTTCGGTGACAAGGGTGCCGCTCATAAGGTTGCCGATGGACAGGCCCAACAAGGTCACGGTTGAAATCAACGCATTGCGCAGCACATGGCGACCAAGGATCAACCGGTTGGGCAAACCTTTGGCGCGGGCGAATTGGACGTATTCTGCATCCAGCACCTCGATAATTGCGGATCTGAGGTTCCGCATGATGATCGCAGAGGTATAAAGCGCCACGGCGATGGACGGTAAGAACAGATGATACAACCGTTCGCCAAACGTGTCGCCATATCCTCCCACTGGAAACCAACGCAGCTGGGCGGCAAGGAATGTCAGCAAAATCAAACCGATATAGAAGACCGGCATGGAAAGTCCGACCTGAAACACTGTGCGGATCAACGCATCCGGCCAACGCCCGCGATTTAACGCCGCGACAAAAGCCAACGGCCCCGCAATCAGCAGCGAGAGCCCCACCGCATAGAGCGTCAGAAAGGCCGTGGTGGGCAGACGGTTGAAAATCACCTCGGTCACCGGCGCGCGCATCAGGATTGAGCGGCCCAGATCACCTTGGATCGTATTGGTCACAAACAACCAGAACTGCACCAACATCGGTTCGTTCAGGCCAAGCCGTTCGCGGATCGCCTCTAGGTCCGCATCGGATGCTCGATCCCCTGCAATCGCGATGGCCGGATCACCAGGCAGAAACCGCACCAGCACAAAGATGATGATCATCACCAGAAAGAACGTGGGGATCATCAAGAACAGGCGTTTGAGAATGTATTGAAGGGTCGCCAACCGTCCATCCTTTCCAGACAAAGGCGCACCGCCGGATCATACCGGCGGTGCTGGGTCAGATTTTAACGGCTGACGGTCGCTTCTTCGAAGATGTTGTTGCCAAGCGGGGTCTGGACATAGCCATCAACCGACGCTGAAACCGCTACTGCGAAGGGCGTTTCATACATGAACAACAGGGGGGCTGCTTCGGCATAGATTGCCTGCATATCCGCGTATTGCTGTGCACGTTTCTCCGGATCGATCTCGGTTTGTGAAGCTTCATAAAGAGCGTTGAATTCGGCGTTATCCCAACCCGTGCCAACCGCATTGGCCGTCGGAGTATAGCCCAACCAGCCAACCACCTGACTCGGATCGTTCACATCGTTCACCCAACCATAGGTGTGAATGTCAAATTCACCCGACCGGTTCTTGGCACCACGTGTTGGGCCGTCGACTTGTTCAACAACAAGGTTAATACCCAACGGTGCCCACATTTGCTGAAGTGCGGCAAAGATAGTGCTGTCATCTGCCGACCCCGCCAACGTGGTGAATGTGATTTCTGTGCCTTTCTCAAGCCCGGCTTCTGCAATCAACGCCTGCGCCTTCTCCAAGTCATAGCCATAAAGCGGACCCGCATCGGTGGCCAAGGGCGTGGCCGCCGCCATTAAAGGCGACGTCATTGGCTTGCCTGCCCCCTGCAAAACCAGCCCGATCAGCGCGTCTTTGTTGGTGGCATAGTTGATCGCCTGACGCACACGCACATCGGCCAGAGGGTTGGGCGAGCCATCTGCACGTGTTTCTCGCGTATTGATCGGGGAATAGATAATCCGCGTCGACGGGAACAGGTTCATATCAATTGCCGGATCGGCGTCCAGTTCCGGCACGCGCGAAAACGGGATGAACTCAGCCACATCAACTTCGCCAGACTGCAGCTTCAGGATACGCGTCGCGTCATCCGGGATGATCTGGAAGTTTACGCCTTCAAGATAGGGTAAGGGTTTTCCATCCGTCCCGTCACGCCAGTAATTTTCATTGGCGCAAAACTCCATTGATGTGCCTTGCTCAAAGCCGCACAGATAAAACGGGCCAGAACCAACACCAGGACCACCTGACGCAAATATTGCAGCGGATTTTTCCTGATCTGTTGCGCCTTCGGCTGCATCAAAAACAGCTTTCGACACAATACCCGTGGTGAACGTGGCCAGCATCGACAGAATGGTAGGGTCGGGATTGTTCAAATTGATGGTGATAGCATTGCCTTCAGCGGAAACACTTTCGATGGACCCCAACAGTCCCGACCAAGGGCTCTGATCAGGTTCACGCGCGCGATCCAGCGAAAAAACAACGTCTTCGCCGGTTAAAGGGGTTCCGTCCGCAAAGGCCACGCCATCGCGCAGGGTCAGTGAAACCGTCTTGCCGTCATCTGATACCGAATGATCTTCGGCCAAACCGGCAACGACCGAGTTTCCGTCAGCGCTGGGGCGCAGCAACGTATCAAACAGGCTGCCGACCATCCAGATGTCGGGGTTGCGGTCGGCATAGATCGGGTCGATTAAGTTCGATCCGTCATATCGCGCAAAGTTCAAAACGCCGCCGCGTTCCTGGGAAAAGGCTGGTGCAGCGATCGCCGTCGAGATGATTGCAGTCGCAAGCAGTAGGTGTCGTTTCATTGATGAGTTCCTCCCTGAACGATTCTTTGGAATCAAACTCATATTAAACGAACTTTTATAATTACTAAAATAAATTATAGTATGGCTATTCGACCTCCAGCATATGGCTACTCAGGGATGCTTCTTATTGGCGTTGAACTGATCCACATCTCGACGGTTTTTGTATCACTGATGACTTTTGAATAGTGGGGTTTGGATGTGTCGTGATGGATGGTATCACCCGCTGACATAACGTGAACCTCATCACCCAGATGATATTCAATCTGACCTTCCATCACGTAGCAAAACACTTCGCCCGCGTGACACATCTTTTCCGAAACATGTCCTGGCGGGCGATGAATTATGGATGGATGGAACAACGCCCCTGCAAACCCCGGGCCCAATTTCTCATAAAGTCTTCCATTCAGCCCAAGCGAGTAAGCTTGCCGCTTATCCTTTTGAATATACTCACTATATTCCTCTGGAACACTCAACAATTGTTCAATGCTTGTTTGAAGGGACGCAGCAATCGACAGTAACGATGCCAAGGACGGAGAGCTGATTCCGCGCTCGACTTGCGATATGAAACCCGTCGTCAGCTCGGCATCTTTGGCAACCTCGACCAGTGTTTTACCCATTGCTTTTCGCCGATGTCGGATTGCAGCTCCCAACAGGGCTGGTTGATCCTTTTGCTTCTCGGCAGCTTGCGCAGTCGCATTGCTCATTTCGTCCTCATTCTTGCAAAAGTTATTCGATCCGGTCGTTTTAGTTGACGGAACAACACTTATGTTTGCAAGGTAACATAGACGGCGAGATTTTATTTACACTAAAATTAATTATAGCTCCTGCAACATCAGGATACGTGGACTGGTTCTGTGCGAAGCCTAAAAGTGAACCTGCGTGTTTCAGTTCAAAAGGTAGCGGACACGAATTGCCCGTGCCCGCCCACCTTAGGATCCCCGGGATTGTTGCGTTAATTGGTTTTGATCAATGTCGCGCCACGGCGTCTTACATTTCACGCCGCATTGAACAACTGGTTGATGAACTGGATCTCGCCTTGAACGCCTGGTTGTTTGTGATGGCTGTGGCCGCGTTTGATTGTTCTGATGGTCTCGATCCCGCTGAACGTCGCCTTGGCTGATAGCAGGGACCGAAAGCTCTGACGAAAGCCGAGCAGCCGTTTCATGGCTGCATGATCGCTCTCGATCAAATTGTTCCTCCACTTGCGATCTATGTGCTTGATGCTGTCAAAATGCGGATCGTAGCGATGGTTGATCTCGCGAATGACCCGCCGATATGAATGGGCTTTGTCCGTTACTATCGTTATCGGTCGATGGAGCCTGACACGCTCAATAGCCTTGTTCAGAAAGACTTTGGCTGCCTTCGCATCTCGCCGTGCGGTCAGGCGAAAATCCACCATCTGGCCGTTTGCATCAATAGCCTGCCACAGGTAGCGCCACTTACCGCCGACGCGGATGTAGGTTTCATCCACGTGCCAGTCCAAGCTGGATCGGCGCAAATGTTTCTCGGTGCGTTTGTTCAGTTCCGGTCCAAATTTCTGAACCCAGCGGTACACTGTCGACCGATCAAGGGTGATCCCGCGCTCGGCGAGCAGATCTACCACATCCTGATAGGATAGCGGGTAACGCAGGTACCGGCGCACCGCGCATAGGATGATGTCGCGTGGGAAACGGTGGTTCTTGAAAGGGGATCTAATTGGCATGATCAGCCTCAAATGCCAGAAACTGGCCAAATCTTCCAATTAATGCAACAGTCCCTTTAAGATTGAGTTTAGCACATCCGACGGGAAATATTCGGCGTTGCTTTCTTGCGCCCAAAACAAGAGATCAAGCGCCGACATTCCACCGAAAAGGTGAGATCCTACCAAATTACCTTCTTCGAGTTTGGATTGCCAAAAGCCGACTTTAACACAGTTTGCAGCATCCGCAATTTTGGGCTCTTTCCGGGCTTTCTCCGCACTCGAGGCGAATGGCAGCTATCACGCTGCTCTGATGCGATGGAAAACCTTTGAGTCGCAAAAGGTAAAACTAGCGCGCCGAGGAAAATGCAGTTGATTCAAAATCAATGACTTAGCTGCGCGTAAATGGCAAAACTATGTGTCGCCCCACACCAAGGCCTTAGCATTAAACTGCTGAGGCCTTGTTTGGTTTTAGGTACACGATAGGTACACAAATCACTGAAATAAGCAGTGAGTTTCTATGTTCAGGCATGAATCGATCACCCCTCAAACACCTCTGACTGCCCCTTTTGATCTACAAACAGGACATGCAGGTTTGGTAATCCCGTTTTCGCGCATCAAGCGACCGACGCGCCGGTGCCCGACATCGACACCGACGTCCTTCAGTTCCTCGGTCATTCGCGGCCTGCCGTAACTGCCCAAGCTCAGGCGCGACTGCTCTTTGATATGTGCCAGCGTCACCAGATCGGACCGCTGCCTGCGGCTGGCGGGACGACTGCGGAAGGCCCGCAGACCACGTGAACTGACATCCATGACCTCGCAAAGACGGTTGGTCGGGAAATCGCGGTATGCTCTTCCCCTCTCGGGATCATGCTGCGCATGACCCTGCCGGGCAGTGGATGAACCTAAACCTCATGGCTTTTGGCCCGCGAAGAACTGCGTTGCTTTTTTAAGATCTCCCTCTCCTCCTTGAGGATGCGGTTCTCGCGTCGTTGCCGGTCATTCTCTTGCGCGAGGCTCAAATCCTCTTTCGACACCACATCCGTGTCTCGGTGTGCCGTGATCCACTTGTTAGTGTCGACATGCCAACACCCAGATCGTGAGCCACCTGTTTACGCGTAAGCCCACTCGTCAGCGCGATACGCACCGCATCCTGGCGGAATTCGTCCGTCCGTTTCAGTCCCATAGTCGGTCTCCTTTGTTGCAGTAAATGCTATCAAAGGAGCGGCATCAAACCGCGACAGGTCCAGAAGTGCAGGGTACACATCTGGACCGAGACTTCTGATCAATAGAACTGATCCACCGCGTCCAGTAGTTGTTGTGCTACCCGTTCGGGCAGCACGGCGTGATGCATCTCCCGAATACGCCTCAACCCTTCTTGCCATTCGGCAGACCCGATACTGCCTCGCGCATGTTCCACAATATTAATGATGTCCTGTCGATCATCACCCAGTGCCATGTACGGATAATCATCCCCTAGGAATCGGGCCGCATCATGCACCATCGGGGTGCAGATAAGATTGCGATCTGCTCGCGCGGCGGTAAATCCCTTGGTGAACGGTTTGGGCTGGCGTAGCTTGGTTTCCCGCCGCACACAATAATGCAGATGTGCCCGATCAATTTCCAGTAGTGTCTTTTCAAAATCAGACTGCGCCTGACCGCTGAATTTCAGCATATCCGACTGGATCTCATTGGGAATATAAGTGTTTTTCAGGTCACCAATATAAGCGATTCTCAAGTTGAGATCGGTTGGGTGCGCACTGGGCACCACACGCACATCGGCATGGTGATCCACCAACTCGATACGCGGCATCTTAAACCCATCGCGCTTAGCAATCCGGCTGCACTTTTTTAGCATGAACTCCTGTGAAGCACGGCTTGCGGCAATATGCAGGTCGGCAGTTTGAAACACCCCCCCCCCCTTGAAACTGTCTACATGATCAATTCCAAGTGCCACTGTTGCTTCCCTTAATTCGCCCAACTCTTCGTCGGACAGGATATCCAGTGACCCCTTGAGCGTGACGACAACTGCATCTTGCGCCAATTTTAGGAATTTTTTCCAAACCGAGGGTTTGCGTTGCGGATGCGGCAGGACCATCGCTGTGACCTCGTGGGTCTCGCCAAAATACTGCTGCGCAAATCCTGCCAACTGATCGCAGCGCATATAGCGTGACCCGGTGCTGCGCAAGCGGCCCTTATAAGCCAAAATAATGCGGCGCTTGCGTTCCCTCAACACACCATCTTGCAAGTGGAAATAGCGCATCTGCTCCCTTTCCTGACCGGCGTCAGTCCTTTTTCAGCTCAACGGGCAAGGCGTCGACATAAATGGCTGGTAGCTTGGGATCAACAGCATGCCGCCGGACTAGCTCGTCTAGACAGTACAGCACCAAATCATGGCTTCCAAAGATGCCCGACGCAGCAATGGCAAGATGCTTGAGCTGCCCGTCGGTCCAACTGGCAGATCGCCCAGGATCTCGAATATACACCGCATCTCCGTCAATGATCTGATTGCGATGGCGCGTACGTTTCAATCTATCGATCTGTGAGTTTCCGATTACTTTGGTTTTTTGGAATAGGAACTTGTGTAGTTGGAACCCTTGCCGACGCAGTTCGGTATCAACCGGGCCGAACATGGGTTCACCTTCATAAAGCTGATAAAAGCGGGTCTCGGGAATGACCACCAAAGCCTCACTCAGCTTGGTTTCTCCGCCCTGAAAGATTTTTTCTTCCGCTCCTTGCACGTCAATTTTCAGCACGTCAAATGGTGGCAGATCTTCGATGTCATCGAGCCGCACGGTTTTCAACTCGACTTCTTGCTCAACCCTCATGTTTCGACGCGAGCGCTTCAGATAGTGAAATGCGCCTTCATAGGGTTTGTAAATTGAGGTCAGACCACTGTCGCGATAGACATACAGGGTTTCATCGCTTCCATCGCCTACTGCATGAGGGAAATAGATTTCTCGCTCGCCCTTGCTGCTTTGCAATTTCTCAAACGCTTCGGTTTGCGGTTCGAATCCGTAGACATCACAACCATTGCGGGCAAGAAGGTCACTATAAGGAGGGGGGCTAAGTGGGTTTGCCCCAACGTCCACAATACGAGTAAGACGATCTGTTTTCAGATGAGCCAGCAAAACATCCAAATGATCCCCCTCGACCTTGACGGCCGCAACGTCAGGCAAGACCTTGTCCGTTGTCAGTTTAGGGCGGTTCGGTTTGGCAGGAATCAATGCCGCATCAGGATCAATCCCATGCTTTTCCATCACCTTGGCCATATAGCTCCCGGAACGGGGCCGGTTATTTTCTTTCTCCTGTAGGCGTGGTTTCATCCTGCGCGCCCAGAAATGTACGCCTTTTGTCTCAGGCGACAGTTGCTCTTCGATGTTAAAACGTGGCCTGATCATATGATTTCGGTGCCGAAACGAGATTGGATAGAACGCAGCCTCTGGTTCGGCATAGCGGATTTCACCGGTTTCCCTCAAAAACCAAGTCACAGCGGTTGGACCAGTAAATCCCCAAGGCTGTTCGGTCATATGTAATGGGCGACCGGCGTCGCGGGCTGCCCGCAATTCGGCCTGCTGCTCTTCCTTCAACCATGGTGCAATTGCATACTCATCCTCGAAAAAAGACAGCATCGCATTCAGAGCTTTCGAGGTTTTCGGTAAACCCAGCACAGCGTTGCAGATGAGCCCCGGTTTTTCCCAACCGAACACGGATTTCTTTTTGAAATCAAATGCTCGGTGGCAATACATATCTGAATCGACCCAAATCTTGTCCGTCTTTTTCAAGAGGTGCAACCGCCACATATCCGCATGGAT
The DNA here is from genome assembly GCF_001307765.1 of Aliiroseovarius crassostreae. GTDB lineage: Bacteria > Pseudomonadota > Alphaproteobacteria > Rhodobacterales > Rhodobacteraceae > Aliiroseovarius > Aliiroseovarius crassostreae. The sequence goes on along the minus strand of NZ_LKBA01000004.1, from coordinate 58,044 downwards.
GGCCGGGCTTCCGGTGCGAGCGTGTCGCAACATTGGTTTTGAGGGAAAGATGTCGGCAGCATCACCAGCATGCACACCCTGAGGCAGGTTGTCGATTGGGGAGTAGCTATAGAGTGTCGTGTGGTGACCTGCATCCGCGAAGGATTTCAAGCAGAGTTGCTCCAGCCAGCTTAGTCGCCCACCAATCCAAAGACTTGCGATTTCCGGAAGATTCGTCATTATTTTTCCACCTCTGCTCGATAACTAAGACACATCCCGCATCAACTGGCGCAACTGTTTCCGAAACGACAGCCGTTGACAATTCTTTTCAAAAAAATTCACGTTATGCCGCCGAAAACACGTCTGACTCCTCATCAATGCGCAGTATCTGGTTTGTCCACGGTAAAGAAAACGCCCTTAGAGTGGCCATGCCTCACAATCTCATCGGGAATGACATCAGGTCCGGCTAAAAACACGTTGGCACCAAATACATGATGCATCCGAGCCAACCGCTCCATCCGGTCACTGGTTAGGTCGGCATAAAACTTAGAATAGTTCTCTGTTGACTTCAACTCTGCAATCTTGTCCCGGTGGCAAGCCACGGAATGCGCATGCGCCTTTGCAATCTCTGGATCCGCTAACAATCGCCCCATCTCAGCCAACATTGCCGGGATCATGCGTTGGATCGACCGATCCTCTACCGCGTTGTTATTCATCCGAAACCAGTAGGCCAATCCCTGGTCTCGATCCACATGGTTCACCCTCCCCCGATCGCGTTTGACCAGAAAGCTCTCAGCCGAACGTACTGCGTAATGATTGAGCTGCACCAGATCATAGCCAACAGTCCGCGCGGTTGATCTCCATGCATTACGGAACATGTCGCGCGGCAGAGGAGTTCCCGATCCGTTGACCCATTTGATTTCGGCCCACAATTGCGGGTTCAGCCCCTTGGGCCTATGAACCCCCAATTTCTTGAATAGGCCGATATTTCGGAACAGCGTCTTGAACCCCCAGGCCTGATGCGGTTTGCGGGTCATTTCCTCGGCACAACAAGTGAACTGAGCCATCACCGGTTCATCACGGTATTCATGCACATCGCTGTTGCCGAATAGGCGCCAAGTGCAGGAGATCATGTTGGCACCATTTGTCGCCCGATACAGATCAGGTAAGGTGCCATTCCCGGTCTTAACGTTGATGAATTCATCAACATCCATGGAGATTACCCAATCGGCATTCTTAACAATATCTTCCTCTTCCCCAGCCTGCAAAGCAGCGTGCTGGGGTTTCAGTCCGGTGCCTTTGAATGGGTTGTCGCGATGTTGTAGAAGGCCCTTCTCTTGCAGCAATTCCAACAGATCATCGGTCCCATCAGTGCAGTCATTCGTATAAACAATGACATCCTGAACCCCGATCGAACGGTGATAGGCTAGCCACTCCAGAATAAACGGGCCTTCGTTTTTCATGCAGGTGATAATGCAGGTACGATGAGCGGTCTCATCAATCTTGGGCTGATCAATCGCAGGCATTCGCACCGGCTTCTTACCAAACTCGCTCTTAGCTAGTGACAGCAAGGCCTTATCTTCAACCAACGAGGTTTTGGGCACAATCCGCGAGATAGTGTCAGTACGGTGACGTAACGCCATGAACCGATAAAAGGGAGCCCATTCATTGGGTTTAGGGTTGGCACCGACAATCCGTGCCAAGCGCCAGACGGATGTCCCTTCAAGCTTGCCTGGTGCTACACACCAGCGTCGACGAAGTTTCGACGCATCAAACTGTACGCAGACATGGTCGCCAAAATGCACTGCCTCATCCTTGCGCACCCGCCAAGGATAGCAATGGCGCCCGGCCAATGTGATGGCTCCGGTTGTCGATTCCACCGCCTGATCAAAGACCGAGGGCCGCCCGTCAACAGGCACCATTAGGTCACAAATGTCGATCAGCGCCACTGCCCTCGCCGCTCCCAAAAACCGTTGATGCGCCCACTCAAAGAGCTGTAACTCCTGTTGCGGCGCCTCCCATGGAGAAGCGGCGGGGACCTCCATTCGGTCCTTACCAGGCCCGTCAGGCGCATTAAACGGATGAGATTCTGCAGGCAGCGTTGGATCTCCGAGTGGTGTATCAAATGTTAGATGCACCACTTTACTTATGTCGGGAATTTGCTTCAGCCCAACCGCAAGCTCTTTCAAAAAGGAACTCGCCTGACCGGGTGGGCTGCGATCCAATATCAGGGCAGCCTGCATACCTTGCCGCGCAGCATGGAACCTTAGCCAGTCGAGCACCGCCTCCACCGCCTCACCATTCCGCGTAGCAAATCCAACATTTAGGCCGGCAAAAATTTCGCATTCTGTTGCATTAATCGCAAGCGCCCCATCTTCCCCATCCACCTTAAGATGCGGTAGACCAGAGGCAATGGCCGAAACAACCACTCCATTGCCGATACTGCGAAGGCCCGTAATCTCGGTGTTCTTTCCAGCGGCGATCTGATTAACCAAAGTGCCCACCGCGATAAATGCTTGAAACTGATCCTTACCAATTTGGATTGCATCCAAAATCCGAGCAGAACCAATTGTTTGAGAACCAACCCTGCGCTCAATCAATTGGGACATCGCCACCACCTCATCCCCTGCGTCACGGGCAGAAAGTTCCATGTATTTTTCACTTTTATTTAGTAACTCAGTACCAATTAACAGATCCAACTACAAGTGTGTGGGGTCAGCATCCACCTGACAAGTTTAGTGTTTGAGCAAAGGAGAGTTTCTGGCTCATCGAAGCAAAGATGGACAAGAATTCCGGAACATCCAAATATGCTGCTGACAAGCTGGTCAGGGGCGTCAAGCGCAAGGCCTGCAAGCACCACTCAGCTGAGGAGAAAGTGAACCACTACCGGCTGACGCCCAGAGAGTTTGATAAGCAAAAAACGATGGACAAACTGGCCGCGCAAGGTCACCAAACCAACCCCAAGGAAACTCCGCGAGATGGAGGAAACTTGGGGCTCAGGCCGCCACAGAGCCTCCGTTCCGATAAGGCTTCAGCTCTCCGAAAAGCTCTGACAACAGGCAATAAGAGACAAATCCAAATGGTGGTTGCGATTCCCGAAGAGCTTTGTATTTATGATTTCTTCAGACACACAACAAACAATAGGGAAGACTTAAGTGTACTCCTCACCCATTGCGATCTACATCGGCTCTCCATTTACCAACGGAGAGCAAATCGCGTGGTCCTTACGAAAAGACCCACAGCTGTTTGATGACGAGGGTTTACTCATCCGGCGCCCCGGCACCTACCAGAAGCAAGTTAAGACGGCACGCAATGATCTCCTTAAAGGAGAGCTTTCTGAGGAACAACGGAGCTTATTTCTACAGCAGGTGATCGGGGATCATCAAGCGTCGCGTATTGTGTTGTCTGATCACTCTTATATCGGTGAAGCGGCATGGATGCTGAACCAAGGATGTTTTTTTCCTAACGCAGCACGAAATACACAAGCTTTACGAAGCTTGTTTCGGGAATATGAGTTGGAGTTTTTTCTCAGCATCCAAAACCCTGCCACGCTTATACCCGCCGCCTTTAGATCGCAAAAGAAAAGAACCTTGGAGGAGTTCCTCTCCGGCTCTGACTTAATCACACTCCGCTGGTCAACAGTGCTTATTGATATATTGGACGCGAATCCGGAGACACCATTGACTGTCTGGTGCAACGAAGAAACCCCGGTGATTTGGCCAAATATACTGCGGGCAGTCGCCGACCTTCCGAAGGAGTTTTGCTTCGGTGGAGAGTTGGATATTATTCAAGGCGCTCTAGAGGATGCTGCTATGACGCGCCTTCAGCAGTATCTAGGTGATCGGCCATGGCTAAATGAAAGCCAAAGAAGGGGGATTTATAGGGTTTTTCTAAATAGGTTTTATTCAGAAGATGTTGTGGAGGAAGAAATTGATATACCAGGTTGGGATCAGGAGCTAGTAGATGAAATGACCGATATCTATATGGACGACTTGAAGTTGATAAATAGAATGCGAGAAGTTCGGTTTCTTACGGACCTGCCCACTTGACTGGATCAATTTGATTGATCGTGCATAGTTAGCATTTGTTCGTATGCGCCCGGCGCGCCAGGCTGGTGCGCTTCAACGACCCGCCCCCATGGTCAACGGGCTAGTGGCGGGGCTGCAAATTTCCCCGTTGCATTGAATTTGGAGACCGCACATGCCGACTGCTCTTGTCACCGGGTCCGCCGGATTTATCGGACATTTTGTCTGCAAGACCCTTCTGGACGAGGGCTGGCGCGTCATCGGGGTGGACTGCCTGTCGGATTATTACAGCGTCGAGCTGAAACGGGCACGCGAGGCGATGTTGCTGGCGTATGATGACTATCGCGCGGTGCATGACAAGGTCGAAACCCCGGGTCTGCTGATGGGACTGTTCGAGGGCGAACGCCCCGAGGTGGTGATCCACCTCGCCGCCCAGGCCGGGGTGCGCTATTCGATCGACAATCCGCGCGCCTATCTGGAAAGCAATATCGTCGGCACATTTGAGTTGCTCGAAGCCGCGCGCACCCATCCACCGCGCCATATGCTGCTCGCGTCAACCTCCTCCGCTTACGGGGCCAACGAACAGATGCCCTATGTGGAGGTCGACCGCGCCGACCACCAGATGTCGTTCTATGCCGCCACCAAGAAATCGACCGAGGCGATGGCGCACAGCTATGCCCATCTGTTTGACCTGCCCGTCACCATGTTCCGGTTTTTCACCGTCTATGGCCCCTGGGGACGGCCCGATATGGCGCTGTTCAAATTCACCAAGGCGATCTTGGAAGGCCAGCCGATTGACGTCTACAACCACGGCGATATGCGGCGCGATTTCACCTATGTCGAGGATCTGGTGCGCGCCATTCGCCTGCTGATCGACGCGGTGCCCGAACGGCCCAAGGCGGCGATCCCAGAGCACGACAGCCTCTCGCCGGTGGCGCCATTTCGGGTGGTCAATATCGGCAACTCCAACGCCGTGCCCCTAACCCGCTTTATCACCGCAATCGAAACCGCGCTGGACATGCCCGCGACACAGAACCTGATGCCGATGCAACCCGGTGACGTGCCAGCCACCTGGGCCGATGCCACACTGCTGCGTGAACTGACGGGATATGCTCCACAGACCTCGATCGAAGACGGGGTGGCCGCTTTTGTCAGCTGGTATCGGGATTATTTTGACAAGCCGGAAGAGATTTTCGCGTAGTTGAGGTGCTTTGAGGCCAAGGGATGCCATCCGCCAGGCTCAGATTACAGAGCAGACGCTCTATCGCTGGCGCAAACAATATGGCGGTATGGGAACAAACCAACTGAAGGAACTGAACAACTACCGGCTGGCGCCGGTAGGATCAGCGATATGCTTTTCCAAGTACTGAAGTACGACGTCTTCGGTGATGGCACCGTTGGTGGTTGAAAAATAACCCCTGCCCCAAAACCGGCAGCCCCAGTATCGCTTCCGGATGGCCGGGAACTCGCGTTGCACCCGATAGGACGAACGGCCCTTCATCTTGCGCACCAGGTCCGAGATGGCAAGTTTCGGCCGCACCGACACAAACATGTGGACGTGATCGCTCGACAGCACCCCGCGCAAGATGTCGACCTCGTTCTCGCGGCAGACCTGGCGGCAGATGTCGCGCACCCGAAGGCGCAGCGCCCTGGGCAGCACCTTGTAGCGGTACTTGGTCGACCACACGATGTGATAGCGATGATAGAAAACGCAGTGTTTGCCGGTATCATATTGCATGTTTCTTTCACGCTAAAGCGTTTCGACTTTAACCTAAGACAGGGGAAAATCGAAACGCTGCAAGAGATATCAATGTCGTGGGCGTTTCGGACTAAACATGTGTGTCAGGTTTATCCCGAAACGCTTTAAGCGTGTAGTTTCCGGCCCCACTGACGAGCGCGGGAATATTGGTGGATGCTACGAGTTTTCGCTGCGGCGCGTTCGGTCCTTTGAAGACCGGGATGGAGAAATCCGGCCCAACACCATAGTTGCCGCAATCGGGATCGGCACAGGTATTGAGGTTGATTTTTGATCCGGCTGGAGGATACACTACCTCCAACGAGAGTTGTGGAATAGACTTGACCACGAGAGAGCCCTTTTTCCTCTTTCGTTCTGACAAGACGGCCTCCACGAGCCAATTGAGACATTGGCCAAAAGCTGAAAAAACAAAGTCTCGATTTCATTTTTCTGCGACGTGTTGCTCCGGGACAAAACTCCCGGAGGGTCACCCCTCGGGCTTTTTTCTGAGCCATTTGGCTGCCGAGCCGTCTCTGTTTGGTCATCGAGAGCCATTTGAAGATAGGATTGCTATCTTCATGCGCAAAATTTCCGTAAATATTGAAAAACACGCGTAAGATACGCGCAAAAACCTCCCATTCAGCACCCTTTGCGCAGTCTTTGCATGGTGTCCTCAATATACTTGCATGACGCACAACAGGAGGTTCCCATGGTTCAGAAAGTCTATGCCTATCAGTCCATCGCCCGTGCTTTGCACGATCACGGTGTCAAAACCATGTTCGGCCTGATGGGGGATGCTAACCTTTTCATGGTGGATAGTTTTGTCCGTGAATGTGAGGGGCAATTTGTGCCCGCAGCACATGAGGGAAGCTCGGTCCTGATGGCGCTGGCTTTTGCGCAGGTTGCGGGGAAGGTGGGGGTGGCCACGGTGACCCATGGCCCGGCTCTGACCAACTGTGTGACTGCGCTGACCGAAGGGGTGCGGGGGCAGATCCCGATGGTGCTTCTGGCGGGGGATACGCCGGTTTCGAACCCACGCCACTTGCAAAGCACGGATCAGCGCGAGGTGGTGAAAACCACTGGTGCCGGGTTTGTCCAGCTGCGGGCACCGGATACGATTGCGGCTGACGTGGATCGGGCGATTTACCGCGCCCAGGTCGAGCGCCGCCCAATTGTCCTGAATATGCCTGCCGATTTCATGTGGCAGGAGGTAGAGCATGAACAGCGCGTGCTGGATGTGTTCACAGCACCCGGCGGGGTTGCTGAAGGGGAAACGCTGGATAACGCAATCGGTATGGTTGCCTCGGCCCGCCGTCCGATGATTTTGGCGGGTGCGGGTGCGATCCATGCCCGTGATCAGATCATCCGCCTGGCCGACCGGCTGGAAGCTCCGGTGGCCACGACATTGAAGGCCAAGGGGCTGTTCAAGGATCACCCCTACAACATGGATATTTTCGGTACACTTTCGACACCCGCCACCTATGAGGCGATTGCAAAGGCCGATTGCATTCTGTGCTTTGGCACCAGCTTGCATGATTACACCTCGGACCGGGGCGCGCTGATGAAGGGCAAGCGCGTTGTGCAGGTCGATGTGTCGCCAGAAGCGATTGGTCAGAGCACCCACCCACATGCGGCTCTTGTTGCGGATGCGGCCCTGACGGCTGAAACCATTCTCTATTGGCTCAACGAAGCTGAGGTTGCCCCAAGCGGTTTTACCCAGAGCCTTGACCCGGCTGCCCTGACCCATCACCCGGTGGGGCCGAACAAAACTGCCGATGGCTGTGTAAATTTTGTCCATGCGCTGGCGCGCCTGGAAGAGGCGCTGCCACAAGACCGGGTGCTGGTCACGGATGGCGGGCGTTTCATGACGGAGGTCTGGTGTCGGATCTCTGCTCATAATCCGCAAAGCTTTGTTGTGACAGCGAATTTTGGCGCTATCGGGCAGGGGTTGCAGGAGGCCGTGGGGGCCGGTGTGGCCGCGCCTGACCGGCCTGTTGTGCTGTTTACCGGGGACGGTGGCTTCATGATGGGGGGCATCAATGAGTTCAACACCGCAGTGCGCCTTGGTCTTGATCTGATCGTGATCGTCGCCAATGACAGTGCCTATGGGGCGGAGCATATCCAGTTCCTTGATCGCAAGATGGATCCCGGTTTGTCCGAATTCCAATGGCCGTCTTTTGCCGCATTGGCGACAGCCTTGGGGGGGCATGGAATAGAAGTGCGCTCAGACGAGGAGCTTGAGGCGGCCATCTCGGCTCTGGAAACGCGCGCGGGGCCGACACTGGTTGAGCTGCGTCTGGATCCCCACGATGTTCCCCGGATGCGGTTCTGAACCCGTTTCCGACCTGTTGGGGGGCGAGAGGGGGGACAAAGGGCGCGCGTCAGCGCCCTTCGAGGAGGTTTGATTGCGGGTTTGCCTGCAATTGTCTGGCCCCCCCCGCACAAGTTTGCAGACAAGGTTTGCATGGCGAAAACGACCGGGTAAAGATGGTCAAACTCCAGGTTGGGCTGAACCGCGCTTGCATAATTTGGCAATATTTGGCGATTGAAACCTTGGAGAACGGCCATGCTTCCTTCAGAGCGCCATGCGATCATCCTGCGAGAAGTGGAGCATCAGCCTGTTGTTTCCATACGGTTCCTGACAGAAAAGCTGGGGGGTCTCACGCGAAACGGTTCGCAAGGATATCGAGGTTCTGGCGGAAGCGGGTGAGCTCAACTAGGTGCGCGGTGGCGCCACGAGCCTGCGCAAGCATGAGCCGCCCATGGCGGACAGATCTCAGGCCAACCCGGATGGAAAGAAAAAGATCGGTCTGCGTATTGCACAGCTGATCCCGGATGGGCCCAGCGTCCGCTGATCCTGGCGGACCATAGCAAGTTTGGTGTGGTGGGGCAGGTTGGAATGAAGCCTTTGCCCGCGTCCGTTTCGGTTGTGGTCGATAAACGCCCAACAGGAAAATTGGCCGAGGTTTTGGCGCAGCAGGGGGTTGGTGTGATTTTGGCATACATGCCAAAACAAGAAAACATTTGCCAAATATCGCAAAGTGTCGCTCGGGTGAGGCAACAAGTCCCTACGCATGGAGCGATGCAATGGCTGACACGCCCCTCCCTCCCCCAGCGCAATATGTCATTATCGGGGGCGGCATTGTCGGCTGCTCGGTTGCTTACCACCTGACCAAGATGGGGCACAAAGATGTGGTCCTGCTGGAGCAGGGGCAGCTGAGCTGCGGCACCACCTGGCACGCCGCCGGTCTGGTTGGTCAGCTGCGCAGCCAGCCCGCAATGACCAATCTGATCCGCTATTCAACCGAACTTTATGCCCAGCTGGAACAGGAAACTGGCCTGGCGACCTGCTGGATGGAATGTGGATCGGTTACCGTGGCGCGCACGGATGACCGGATGACCATGCTGCTGCGCACCGCCGCCGCGGCCCGTGCACAGGGCGTTGAGGTTGAGGTGATCACCCCTGAGCAAGCCCAGGAAAATGGCCGGTGATGCAGGTGGACGACGTCAAGGGCGGGTTGTGGATGCCCGGCGACGGCAAGGCTAACCCCACCGACCAGACCCAATCGCTGGCCAAGGGCGCGCGTATGGGCGGCGCCAAGGTGATCGAAGGCATCAAGGTCACGGATGTGCTGACCAAGGACGGGGTTGTCACCGGGGGCGAGACCGCTCAGGGCGCCATTCAGGCCGAGATCGTGGTGAACTGCGCTGGTCAGTGGGCACGCAATATCGGCAAGATGTGTGGCGTGAACGTGCCGCTGCACTCGGCCGAGCATTACTACATCGTGACCGAACAGATCGAAGGCGTGAACCCCGATCTGCCCGTGCTGCGTGCCCCGGACGGATACATCTATTTCAAGGAAGAAACCGGTGGTTTGGTGATGGGCGGGTTTGAACCCGACGCCAAACCCTGGGGTATGGACGGGATCTCTGACAACTTCTTCTTCCAACCTCTGGAAGACGATTGGGACCAGTTCGAGATCCTGATGGAAAACGCGCTGATCCGGGTGCCAAAAATGGCCGATACAGGTGTACGTCAGTTCTATAACGGCCCGGAGAGCTTCACCCCCGACAACAACTATCTGCTGGGCGAAGCGCCTGAACTGAAGAACTTCTTTGTGGGGGCTGGCTTCAACTCGATGGGCATTGCAAGTGCCGGTGGTGCTGGGCAGGCTCTGGCTGAATGGATTGCCGAAGGGGCGCCGACCTCAGACCTGTTTGCCGTCGACATTCGCCGCTTTGCCAACTTCAACAACAACCCGACCTGGCTGCATGACCGGGTGAAGGAAACGCTGGGTCTGCACTATGCCATGCCCTGGCCGAACCGTGAGCTGGACACCGCGCGCCCGTTCCGTCGCTCGGCGCTTTATGATCGGTTGGCTGCGAAAAGCGCCGTGTTCGGGTCGAAAATTGGCTGGGAGCGGGTGAACTATTTTGCCGCTGAAGGCCAAGAACCAAAAATCGAATACAGCTTCGGCCGTCAGAACTGGCACGAGAATACGAGCAAGGAACACAAGGCCACCCGCGAGGCGGTGACGCTGTTTGACCAAAGCTCGTTCTCGAAATTGCTGGTGCAGGGACGTGACGCTTGCGCCGAACTGAACTGGATCTGTGCCGCGAATGTGGACGTGCTGGTGGGGCAGACGGTCTATACTGGCCTGCTGAACGAACGAGGTGGATACGATCCGATCTCACGGTGCTGCGCCTGAAAGATCAGGAGTTTATGCTGATCACCGGGTCCGCCCAGACCATTCATGACGCGGATTGGATCCGTAAGAACTTCAGCGATGATGCGCATGTGTTCCTGACCGATGTGACCGCTGCCTGGTCGGTGTTGTCGGTGATGGGGCCAAAATCGCGCGACGTTTTGAAAAAGCTGACCAAGGCGGATCTGTCCAACGCGGCCTTCCCCTTTGCCACGGTGCTCGCCAACCGCATGACCTATGTGGGTGAACTGGGCTGGGAACTGATTGTGCCGGTCGAATTCACTGCGGGCGTTTATGACGACCTGATGTGCGAAGGGGCCGAATTCGGCATGATCGATGCGGGTTATTATGCGCTGGAAGGGCTGCGGATTGAAAAAGGTTTCCGCGCCTGGAGTCGCGAACTGCCCCCGGACATCACGCCGATCCAGGCGGGTCTGAACTTCGCTGTGGATTACGACAAGCCCGGCGGGTTCATCGGCAAAGAGGCATTGCTGGCGGCGAAGGAAGATCCCGACCACCTGAAAACCCGCATCGTGCAACTGGTGCTGGAAGATGGCGATGCCCAGCTTTGGGGCGGCGAGGCCGTGCTTTATAACGGGGTCGAAATCAGTGAAGTGCGCTCGGCCGCTTACGGTCACAGGCTGGGGGCTTCGGTCGCGCTGTGTCAACTGGATGCGCCAGAACGCGCCACCGCCGATTTCATTCGCGCAGGCACGTTCCAGATCGACCTGGCCGGTGTGAAATACGCCGCCACCGCCCATATGCGCACGCCCTATGACCTGAAAGGGGAGCGCACCAAGGCGGACGGGTAATTTGCCCGCCAACTGACGGGGACATGAGATGAAACATGATCTTGCTGAACTGAAACCTGCACAGAAAGTCACCACAATTGGCTTTCTGTGCCTCGAGGGGTTCCCTCTTGAACAGCTGTCTGTTGCGCTGAACTACCTCAAATCCGCCAATCAATTTGAAGCGGGCCTGCTGTTTCAAACCCGTGTGGTTTCTTTCATGGGGGGAGAGGTGGAAAGCTGCTGTGGGCTGCGCATGCAGACGCGTATGATCGAGAGTGAACCCCGGCCCTTTCAGTTTCTATTGTCAGATCTTGTGCGTCAGTCCTCAGGGCAGGCGGTGCGCGCAGAGCTGGACAGGCGGTTTCTTCATTTTCAGAGAGGCACAGCGCGGCGTGGTGTATCCAGAATTGCCCCCGCATTCCGTTGTTCCGCTTTGACCGGTGACGGGGTTGTGGGCAAGGCAATTGAGCTTATTCGCCAGAACCTCGAACGGCCCGTTCTGCTGACGCAGATCGCGTGCGATGTCGGGATATCCTTGCGTCAACTTGAGCGAAAATTTCTTGGTGTCACAGGATTGTCACCTAAAGCTTACTATATGGCCGAGCGATTGGAACGCACTGACATGTTGATCAAGGGAACGAGTTTAACAATGCCGGAAATTGCTTTGACCTGTGGTTTTGGTTCCTATTTGTCCTTTTCGCAAAGGTATCGCAAAAACTTTGGCGACACACCAATGCGACGGCTGGCACCCATGTAATTTCTGTAATTTTTTGTTTAAAAATAAGAGCTTGACCCCTGTCCGTCGATGCTTTCCTCGGCTATAGGCAAAACTTATGATGTTGTAGGTTTAATCGACTTTTCTTGTTGATGAAACATGCGACACTGCCTGTGGCTACTGATGATCGTGAAGAATCCAGAGCCTGGTTTGAAAGACCAACAGAGGAGAAATGAAATGAAACGTAAGGCATCCCTTCTTGCTGCTGTGGCAGCGGGTGCATTGGTGGCCACAAGTGCTGTGGCTGAAACGGAACTGACCGTTTACACGGCGGTGGAAGCGGAAGATCTTGCCCGCTACGCTGAAAAGTTCAACAAATCCCACCCGGATATCAAGATCAACTGGGTGCGTGACTCGACCGGAATCATCACCGCCAAACTTCTGGCGGAGCGTGACAATCCGCAAGCTGATGTTGTCTGGGGGCTGGCGGCCACGTCGCTTCTGCTATTGAAATCCGAAGGTATGCTGGAACCCTATGCTCCTGCCGGGGTGGACAAGCTGGACGCAAAATTCATTGACGGTGACAACCCGCCTGCCTGGGTTGGCATGGATGCCTGGGTGGCGGCGGTCTGCTACAATACGGTCGAAGCCGAGAAGAACGGGTTGACCCCGCCGACATCGTGGAAAGATCTGACCGACGCTCAGTATAAAGGTCATGTGATCATGCCCAACCCGAATTCCTCGGGCACCGGTTTCCTTGATGTGTCCAGCTGGCTGCAGCTGTTTGGCGAAGAAGGTGGTTGGAAATACATGGATGCGCTGCATGAAAATATTGCGCGCTACACGCATTCCGGCTCCAAACCCTGTAAACTGGCCGCTGCTGGCGAAATTCCGATCGGTGTGTCCTTTGCCTTCCGCGGTGCCAAGTCGAAAGCTGCAGGTGCGCCGCTGGAAATCATTGTGCCGAGCGAAGGCGTCGGCTGGGATATGGAAGCCACTGCGATTGTCGCGGGCACCGATGATCTGGAAGCTGCACAGAAACTGGTCGATTTCTCGGTCACCAAAGAAGCCAACGAGATGTATAACTCGGGCTATGCTGTTGTGGCGTATCCGGGTGTCGCCAAGCCGGTCGAATACTTCCCAGAAGGCCTGTTGGAGGCGATGATCGACAATGATTTCGAATATGCAGCCAACAACCGCGCAGCAATTCTGAAAGAATGGCAAGCGCGTTACGACGGCAAATCCGAAGCCAAGTAATGCAGGCTTGATCCGGGGGGCCGCTTGCCCCCCGATCTCACTCCGCCACTCCAAAATTTTGCGTGCAACGCTTGCTGCAATGCCCGGTCGGGCTGGCGGTTGGCGTTGTTGTAAGGATCCCCCTCATGATGCAAGCTCCCGCCCCCACCAAGCTTTACCTCAGTATCGACAACCTATGGAAAGCTTTCGGAAATTTCCTGGCCCTCAAGGATATCTCGCTCGATATCAACGAAGGCGAGTTCATCTGTTTTCTTGGGCCCTCCGGCTGTGGCAAGACCACCTTGCTGCGTGCGATTGCAGGGCTTGACCTGCAGACCAAGGGCACGGTCATGCAAGACGGAAAAGACGTTTCCAACCTGCCCCCGTCCGAGCGCGATTTCGGGATCGTGTTTCAGTCTTACGCGCTGTTTCCCAACCTGACGATTGAGAAGAACATCGCGTTTGGTCTGGAAAACACCGGCCGCAGCAAGTCTGAAATTGCGGTCCGTGTGGATGAGCTTTTGAAACTGGTGGGCCTGCCCGACCAGGGCAAGAAATACCCGGCGCAACTGTCGGGCGGGCAGCAGCAGCGGATTGCATTGGCGCGCGCCATTGCCACCAAACCGGGTCTGTTGTTGCTGGACGAACCGCTTTCGGCACTTGATGCCAAGGTGCGCGTCCACCTGCGCCACGAAATTCACGAATTGCAGCGCAAGCTGGGTGTGACCACTGTAATGGTGACCCATGATCAGGAAGAAGCCCTTGCGATGGCCGACCGGATTGTGGTGATGAACCATGGTGTGATCGAGCAGGTTGGCTCCCCCACCGAGGTGTATCGCGAGCCAAAGAACCTGTTTGTGGCTGATTTTATCGGCGAGATGAACCAGATCGAAAGTTCCGTCACCAAAGGTGGCCGTCTGTCGGTGGGGGAAAAAACCTTTGCCTGCCATGAGCACGCATTCACCGACAGTACCCCCGTTGTCGCGGCCATTCGCCCCGAAGATGTCATCCCGCATGAAGAGGGGTATGTCTCGGATGATCCAAACCGCAACTGCATTGATGTGCTGCTGCACGAGATGGAATTCCTGGGGTCCTTCTGGCGCTGCCGTCTGCGCAATGAACGGTTCGGAAGATCTGAACTGATTGCCGACTTCTCGATCAACGCGGTGCGTCGTCTGGGGCTGGGGGAAGGTCGGACCATGGTCATCGAACTGCCCGAAGACCGGCTGATGGCATTTGAACGTCCGGAGGCGTCGTGATGAGTAGCCCGAGCACCAATCTGACAACCATGCCGGAAGGCCCGGTGATCAAAGGCAAGGTCAGCCGCGACGATATCATGATGCGCAGCGGCATGATCGTGATCGCCCTTTATCTTGTCGCCACGCTGGTCTTTCCGCTTTATTCCATGCTGTCGAAATCTTTTTCGACCTATCGGTTTGAGCTTTCGCAATACGAGTTCCAGGTTAGTGATGACAGTGGTGTCTTTGATGGCACGATCCTGTCCGGGGCCGCGCTGAATACCCGCACCGGGGCCTATGAAGAGCTTGATCTCAGCACCGGGTCGGATGGGCGCCTTGGCGTCACCAAACTCTTCCCGGATTTCAGTTTCCGCAGCCCCGTGATGTATCAGATCCGCAATACATCCGAAACGGGCCGGTTCCTTGTTGGATCGACCCTGCAGGACACGACCGAGTGGGTGACGCTGGACAGCAACACGTTCCGCCGGGTGCAGCTGCGCCCGATGAAATCCACGGGGATGGATAACTTCATCAACTACTTCTCGACGCCGGCACTGTTCAATTCAATCAAGAACTCCCTTTGGATTTCAGTGGTGTCGACAATTGTCACGGTGACGCTGGCCTTCTGGTTTGCCTATGCGCTCAATCGAAGCTGCATGCGGTTCAAAGGCGTGTTTCGTCTGGTGGCCATGGCGCCGATCCTGGTGCCATCCCTTCTACCCGGCATCGCGCTGGTCTATCTGTTCGGCAACCAGGGCATGATCAAGGAATTTCTGTTTGGGGCCAGTATCTATGGGCCGATCGGGATCGTGATCGGATCGGTATTCTTCACCTTTCCCCACGCGTTCCTGATCATTTCAACCGCGCTTGCGATTTCGGATGGACGCCTTTACGAGGCCGCGACCAGCCTGCGCTCAACCCCGTGGCGCACCTTTTGGACGGTCACCATTCCCGGTGCGCGGTATGGCCTGATTTCCGCAGCCTTCGTGGTGTTCAACCTCGTGATCACCGATTTCGGCCTGCCCAAGGTGATTGGCGGTCAGTTCAACGTTCTGGCAGTGGATATCTATAAACAGGTCATCGGCCAGCAGAATTTTGAAATGGGGGCCGTAGTCTCGGTGGTGCTTGTCGTGCCTGCGATCCTTGCTTTTGCCATCGACCGGATGGTGCAGTCAAAACAGGTTGCCGCACTTTCGGCCCGCTCGGTGCCGTTCCAGCCAACCCCGGATGCCAAGACCGACCGGATCTTCTTTGTCTACTGCAGCCTGGTTGCGTTTTTTATCATCGGTATGCTGGCGGTGTGTCAGTTTGCTGCGTTGATCAAGTTCTGGCCTTACGATTTGAGCCTGAGCCTCAACAACTACGATTTTGACAAGATGGATGGCGGCGGCTGGGGGTCTTACTTCAACTCGATCAAGCTGGGTCTGTTGACCGCGGTTTGTGGTACGGCGGTCGTGTTCTTCGGGGCCTACCTGGTTGAGAAGTCAAACGGGTTTCGCATCGGGCGGGCTGTGTTCCAGATGTTTGCGATGCTGCCCATGGCCATTCCGGGCATGGTGCTGGGTCTTGCTTATATCTTCTTTTTCAACAATCCGTCGAACCCGCTGAATGCAATCTATGGCACGATGGCGATCCTGGTGATCTGCACGGTGACACACTTCTACACCGTGTCACACCTGACGGCGGTGACGGCGCTCAAACAGATGGATCGCGAGTTTGAAAGTGTGTCCGCGTCGCTCAAACAGCCCACGCTGAAGCTGTTCTCACGGGTGACCGTTCCGGTTTGTCTGCCTGCGGTGCTGGACATCTCGATCTATCTGTTTGTCAACGCGATGACGACGGTGTCGGCAGTGGTGTTCCTCTATTCACCCAAGACCACACTCGCTTCTATTGCGGTGCTGAATATGGATGATGCCGGAGATATTGCGCCAGCAGCGGCGATGGGGATGATGATCTTCTACACCAATGCGGCGGCGCGGATTATCCACCTGATTGCCTCGCGCGGGATCTTGCAGAAAACACAGGCCTGGCGCATGCGCTGAAACCTGTGATAGCGCGGGACAGCTCCGCCACACCCTCGTGTGGCGGAGCTTTTTTGGCTTTTGTCAGGGGTGCGATTTTCGTGCAATTTCCATGAAAGCACGAATGACTTTCACGTCGCTGCGCTGGGTCAGGTGGACAAGGGATTCGCTCATCGAGATTTGTGCGCCGGACAAGCTGATTTTTCTGAACCGGGCATCATGCACATATTCGGCAAGTGACACAAAACCGACCCCGGCACCCGAGGCGACCACTTCGCGCACCGCTTCTCGCCCTTCCGCCACGATGGCCGGGGTCAAGGTGATCCCCTGACGAAGAGCTTCTTCTTCAAGTTTCTGTCGAGTTTTTGAGCCGCTTTCGCGAAAGACCAGCGGGTATTTTGCCAGATCTTCGAGAGAGGCCGCCTCCTGAGAGGGCAACAGCAACTCATGTGCGGCAAAGGCGACAATTTCAGACGCACCCAGATCATGAACCGTTATGTCCTGACCGGGAGAGATGCTGCCGATGACACCGATTTCCGCATTGTAGGCGCGCAGTTCCTCGATAACTTTTTCCGTGTTGCCCACCCGTAGGGAAATTGTTGTTTTGGGGTATCTTTTTTTGAACTGTCCCAGAAGCTCGGTGACGTGGTGGGCGGAATCCGCAAGGATCCGCAGTTCACCCTCCATGGCAGCCCCTTTCTGCGAAAGATATTCCTCGATCTGGCTTTCGACCTCAAAATATCGCTTGGTCAGAAGGAAAAGCTGCTCACCCGTTTCCGTCAGCCGTACGCGTTTTCGTTCCCGATGAAACAGCAGCGTATCGTGATCCTGTTCCAGCTTGCGCACCTGTTCGGAAATGGCCGGTTGGGTGAGAAAAAGCGCCTCAGCCGCGCGGGAAAACCCTCCGAAACGGGCCACGTGGTGAAAGGCTTTCAATTGTCTGTGGCGCATCGGATTTTCCCCTGATCTGGTGTGGCCTCGTTGTATAAGCTCAGCCTATATAACGATTGCCAATTGCAATTTCACATATAGATCATCTTGCTGCAATGCTGTTCCTGACAGACCACATCGGAGATGCAAAATGACTGCTCCCATTACTGGAATTGAACCCCCTCGGTTGGGTGAACCCTACCTTCTGACACCGGGGCCGCTGACCACGTCTTATGCCGTGAAAGAGGCCATGCTGAGGGACTGGGGAAGCTGGGATGATGATTTCCGCGCCATGACCCGTCAAATGCGAACCATGTTGCTGGATCTGCTGGGTGAAGGGGGGGATGCATTCGATTGCGTACCGATGCAGGGTTCCGGCTCTTTCTCGGTCGAGGCGATGCTGGCCTCGTTCATCCCGCGCGATGGCAAGGCGCTGGTTTTGGCCAATGGCGCCTATGGGATGCGGTCGGCCCAGACGTTGGAATATCTTGGCCGCGACCACGTTGTTTTGAACAAAGGGGACTATCTTCCGCCGCGGGGCGAAGAGGTGGCGCAGATCCTCGCGGATGACCCGGCGATCACCCATGTGGTTGCGATCCATTGTGAAACGTCGAGCGGTATCCTGAACCCGGTCGAAGAGATTTCCGAAGCGGTCTATGCCGCCGGTCGCAAGCTCCTGATCGACAGCATGTCGGCTTTTGGCGCGATTGAGCTGAAAGTGGCGGATATCCGGTATGAGGCCATGGTGTCCTCTGCCAACAAATGTATCGAAGGGGTCCCCGGTTTTGGGTTCATCATCGCACGCAAAACCGAACTTGAGGCCGCCAAGGGCAACAGCCATTCTCTGAGCCTCGATGTGCACGCCCAGTGGGCGCATATGAACAAGACCGGCCAATGGCGCTTTACCCCGCCAACCCATGTCGTCGCAGCCTTCCTTGAAGCGCTGCGTGCCCATAAGGAAGAAGGCGGCGTTGCCGGGCGTGGCGGACGCTATGCCCGCAACCGCGATGTGATGGTCGCCGGCATGCGTGAGCTGGGGTTTGAAACCCTGCTCAAGGATCGTTGGCTGTCACCGATCATCGTGACCTTCTTCTGCCCGGATGACAAAAGCTTCATCTTTGATCGTTTCTACGAGCTGATGAAGGAAAAGGGTTTTATCATTTACCCCGGCAAACTGACAGTTGTTGACAGTTTCCGCGTCGGCTGTATCGGGCAGATGGATGAACATATCATGCGGCAGGTTGTGACCGCCGCGAAGGAATCGCTGGACGTGATGGGGGTTGCCGATGCAAGCCCGCCCGCGCTGGCCCTCGAAGAACGCGCCAAACTGGCCGCCTGAAGTCATAAAGGAACATAAGAATGACCATCCAATCTCCTGTTGTTGCGAACGGGCGCGCCTATGCCACCCCCAAGGTCTGCGCGATTGCGATCTGCCTTGACGGGTGCGAACCGGAATACCTGGACGTGGCTATCGGCAAGGGCTTGATGCCGAACCTCAAGCGGATGCGCGAAGAGGGCACGGATCGTCTAGCCCATTCGGTGATCCCGTCTTTCACCAACCCCAACAACCTGTCAATCGCCACCGGCCGTCCGCCGGTTGTGCACGGCATTTGCGGCAACTACCTGATCGACCCGGATACCGGTGAAGAGGTGATGATGAACGATGTGCGCTTCCTGCGTGCCCCGACCATCTTCTCGCAATTCTACGAGGCGGGTGCCCGTGTCGCCATGGTGACCGCCAAAGACAAACTGCGCGCGCTGTTGGGAGCTGGCCTGAAGTTTGACGAAGACCGTGCGGTGGCCTTCTCATCTGAGCGATCAGGTGAAACCACCAAGGCAGAGCACGGTATTGACAATGCCTCGGAATGGCTGGGCATGGAGGTGCCAGAGGTCTACTCAGCGGAACTGTCCGAGTTTGTGTTTGCCGCAGGTGTGAAGCTGCTGCGTGAATTCAAACCGGACGTGATGTATCTGTCGACCACCGACTATATCCAGCACAAGTTTGCCCCCGAACAGCAGGGTGCGCTCGATTTCTATGAAATGTTCGACCGTTATCTTGGGGAGCTGGATGAGCTGGGCGCCGCCATTATCGTCACCGCTGATCATGGCATGAAGCCCAAGCACCATGCCGATGGCTCGCCCAATGTGGTCTATTGTCAGGATCTGATGGATGAGTGGCTGGGCAAGGATAAAGCCCGCGTGATCCTGCCGATCACCGACCCCTATGTCGTGCATCACGGTGCGCTTGGCTCTTTCGCCACCTGCTACCTGCCGGAAGGTGCGGATCGTGATGACATCATGGCCAAGCTGCGCGCCACCGATGGGATCACACTGGTTCTGACCAATGCCGAAGCGGTGGCGCGTTTTGAGCTGCCGTCGGACCGGATTGGCGACATCGTCATGCTGTCGGGTGAAAACATCTGCATCGGCACCTCGGAACATCGCCACGATCTGGCCGCGCTGAAAGAACCGCTGCGCAGCCATGGCGGCCTGACCGAACAGGAAGTACCGTTCATCTGCAACCGCGTTCTGGCCCTGCCCGAACGCCCCATCCTACGCAACTTCGACGCGTTCTTCTACGCAACCGAAGCGGCTGCACTGTAATTGAAAGGTCTGACGCACATGAAAGACAAGATCCAGATCCGTGAAGAGGGGATGCGCATCGGCGGCAAGGTGGTCTTTACCAAAGAGGTGATCGAGGTAAAGTATCCCTATACCGATGAAGTGGTCGGAACGGTGCCAGCGGGCACCGCCGAACATGCGCGTCAGGCCTTTGAAATTGCGGCGAATTACAAATCCAAACTGACCCGGTATGAACGCAGCCAGATCCTGCAGCGCGCGGGTGAACTGATCGGGGAACGTCGTGAATACCTCGCCAAATGGCTGACGCTGGAGCTGGGCATTTGCCACCAGCATGCCATCTATGAGACCAAACGCGCCCAAGACGTGTATCAGTTTGCCGCCGCCCAGTCGCTTCAGGATGACGGAGAGATTTTTTCCTGCGACCTGACCCATAACGGCAAGGATCGCAAGATCTTTACCAAGCGCGAGCCGGTGAAGGCGATTTCTGCCATCACACCGTTCAACCACCCGCTGAACATGGTCAGCCACAAGATCGCTCCGTCGATTGCCACCAACAACTGCATGGTGTGCAAGCCGACGGAACTGACACCTCTCACGGCGATCGCACTGGCGGATATCCTCTATGAAGCGGGCCTGCCGCCTGAGATGTTCCAGATCGTGACCGGCTGGCCGAAGGATATCGGCGAAGAGATGATGGTGAATGAGCACATCGACATCATCACCTTCACCGGCGGTGTTCCGGTGGGCAAGCTGATTGCCGAGAAGGCTGGCTATAAGCGGCAGGCGCTGGAGCTGGGGGGCAATGACCCGCTGATCGTCTGCAACGATTTGAGCGATGCCGATCTTGAGAAAGCCGCCACGATCGCCGTGGCAGGCGCCACCGGCAACTCAGGCCAGCGTTGCACCGCAATCAAACGGATCCTGGTGCAGGAAAGCGTGGCCGACAAGTTTGTGCCGATGGTTCTGGAGAAAGCCAAGAAGATCAAGTTTGGCGATCCGCAGGATCCCGAGACCGAGCTTGGCTGTGTGATCCACGCACAGGCGGCCGAACTGTTTGAAAAACGTGTTTTCCAGGCTGAGAAAGAGGGGGCCGAAATCCTTTATCATCCCGGCCGTCAGGGTGCGCTCCTGCCGCCGATTGTGGTCGACAAGGTGCCCCATGACAGCGAATTGGTGATGGAAGAAACCTTCGGGCCCATCGTGCCGATCGTGCGTGTGCCGGACAATGATGAAGAGGTGATGGCGATCTCGAACTCGACCGATTTTGGCCTGTCTTCGGGTGTCTGCACCAATGACCTGAACCGCGCCATTGCCTATATCAACGGGCTTGACGTGGGCACCTGCAATATCTGGGAGCAACCCGGATATCGCATCGAGACCTCGCCCTTTGGCGGCATCAAAGACAGTGGAAACGCGGTCAAGGAAGGGGTCACCGAAGCCATGAAGTTCTTCACGAATGTGAAAACCTATTCGCTCCCGTGGCCGAATTAACCGGCCTGAAAAATGAGTTCTTCCCGTTCCGGGGAGGCTTCTCCTGACTGTTCCCGTAACTGGTGAGGCCTGAGTGTCGGGCCTCACTTTTTTCCTTGAGATGCAGAGGTTTGATATGGCGATGATTGTTCATACTGAAGGCGAGTCCAATACGTCTGACGCCCGCAAAGCGTGGCTTGGCAAGTCCATTGGCCCAAAATCAGAGCCGCTGCTGGAGCGGGACGCCGAGGTGTTTCTGCACCAAAGTCTTTCCAGCCCCTGTGTCAGCACCATTGCCAAGGCGGAAGGGATCTGGATCGAGGATATGGATGGGCGGCGTTACATGGATTTCCATGGCAATTCCGTGCATCACATCGGATGGGGCCATCCCAAGCTGATTGCCGCGATCAAGGCCCAGCTTGATGATCTGCCGTTTGCACCGCGCCGATTTACCAACGAACCGGCGGTGGAACTGGCGGAGAAACTCGCGGCCATTGCGCCCGGGGATCTGGGGAAGACGCTGCTTACCACCGGGGGATCGGATGCCAACGAGGTGGCGTTGAAAATCGCACGGGCGGCCACGGGGCGGTTCAAGACGGTAAGCTTCTGGGATGCTTTTCATGGCGCCGGGTTCGGTGCAGCGAGCGTCGGGGGGGAGGCCACGTTCCGCAGCCATATTGCCGGCCCCCTGCTTGCCGGCGCAGAGCATGTCGCGCCATTTGCCTGCTATCGCTGCCCCTACAACCATACGGGTCCGGATGTTTGCGGACTTGCATGCGCCAAGATGGTGGATTTCGTGCTGGAACGTGAAGGGGACGTGGCTGCAGTGATCGCCGAACCTATGCGCGCTGTGCCCTATGTGCCACCTGCCGGGTTCTGGAAGGCCGTGCGCGAGGCCTGTAATGCGCGCGGAGCGCTTCTGATCATGGATGAGATCCCGACCGGGCTGGGCAAGACCGGAAAAATGTTTGCTTTCGAACATGATGACATTGTTCCTGATATCGTCACCATGGGGAAGAGCCTCGGAGGAGGCGTTCTGCCCATCGCCGCCTGCGTGGCGCGGCGGGATCTGGATGTCTGCGGGGATTTTGCCATCGGGCATTACACCCATGAGAAAAACCCGGTCACCGCCCGTGCCGCCCTCACCACCATTGAGATCATCGAGGAAGAAGGGTTGGTCGACCGCTCTGCTGAATTGGGGCGCCACGCGCTGTCGGTGCTTCAGGAGCGGCTTTGGGATGTGCCCATTGTCGGAGATATCCGTGGGCGGGGCCTCATGTTCGGGGTTGAAATTGTCCAGGATCGTAGCGATAAGACCCCCGGCAATGCACTGGCAGAGCAGATCTATTATCGCTGCTTTGACGCGGGGCTGAGCTTCAAGATCTCGCAAGGTTGTGTTTTGACCCTCTCCCCACCGCTGACCATCTCGCGGGCGGATCTGGATCAGGCGCTTGAGATCGTGGTGCAAGAGATCAAAGAGGTGGCATGACATCCGCTATCGCAACTCTGGTCCTGTCCGCGGCGCTTTTGCACGCAATGTGGAACGCGTTGGTGAAAAGCGCGGGCGACAAAACCATCATGCTGGGCTGCATTGCGTTGGGGCATGTGGTGCCGGGGCTGGTGATAGTGGGGCTTTCACCCTTGCCGGACTTGGCGTCGGTGCCGTTCATGATCGCATCGATTGTGGTGCATTGGGCCTATTTCTATCTGCTCAATGTGGCGTATCGGCTGGGGGATCTTAGCCTGATCTATCCGATTTCACGCGGAGCTGCGCCTGTTCTGGTGGCGTTGGGGGCACAGGTCTGGGTGGGTGAAACCCTTCCCCTGTTTGCCTGGGGCGGGATATTTGCCGTGTCTGCCGGGATCATGATCCTCTCCCGCCCTGCCTTTGCCGGAGCCTTGCCGGGCAGCGCGTTGCTGGCCGCGCTGGGCATCGGAGTGGTTGTGGCAAGCTATACGCTGATTGATGGGGTCGGGGTACGCCTGTCTGGCCATGCGGTCAGCTATATCGGCTGGTTGTTTGTCGCCAAGCTGGTGATCGTGTTCTACGTCTTTCCAACCCGCTGGGAACGGGTGCGGGCGATGCCGCGTTCCGCCCTGATGTTGGGGGTAAGTGGAGGGCTGATTTCCGGCATGGCCTACGGGCTGGTCTTGTACGCGAAATCCATTGCACCGCTTGGGATCGTATCGGCCCTTCGGGAAACCTCGGTCATTTTTGCGGCCCTGATCGGAGTGGTCTGGTTCGGGGAGGGGCCGAAAGGGCAACGGCTGTTGGCAGCGGTTGTGGTTGGCGTGGGGATCGGGGCAATTGCCCTGACCCGGTAAGGTGGCAGGACCCCCGAGTTGCCGGGTTTCGATGCCAGCCATTTTGATATCAGCCCTTGAACGTGACGCCTTTTGTCTGAATGTGCAGCCGTGGATCCGTCGATTTTATCAACACTTCCCGCCCCTCGATAAGCTCTTGGCAGCGTTCCAGAGTTTCGCATTCCAGTCGCTCCATCGCATCTTTCGTATAGAAGGTCAGATGGGGGGACAGGATCACGTTGGGAAGGGAGAACAGGGCGCTCATCGGGTGATCCGTCAGCGATAGGGGTTCGCGGCTGAACACATCCAGCCCCAACCCTGCGATCCACCCTTCACACATGGCGCGCACCAGGGCGTCTTCGTCGATGATGGCGCCTCGGGCCGCATTGATCAGGATGGCGCTGGGTTTCATGAGCCGCAGTTCGCGCTCCCCGATCAGGTGACGGGTTTCGTCATTCAGGACGCTGTGGATGCTGATAAAGTCACTTTCGGTCAGAAGCGCGTCCAGCGTATCGCATTTCTTAACGCCAATCGCCTGCATCTCTTCTTCCGGGGTGTGGGGGCTGTAGGCAATGACGCGGGCGCGAAAACCCTGACCGGCCATGCGCGCCATGGAGCGCCCGATTTTGCCCAATCCGATGATGCCCAGGGTCTTTCCCGCGATATCCGTGCCCAGCCATGTCGGTTCAGGCCAGGCCCATCCCTCTTTATTCATATGGTCATTGAGCGCCGGCAGCTTCTTGGCCAGGGCGATGAGCAGTGCAAAGGCACCTTCGGCCACGGTTTCTTCTGCGTATTCGGGGATATTGACCACGGTCACGCCGTGTTCATTTGCCGCCGGGATGTCGATGGCGTCAATCCCCACACCATATTTCACGATGCCGCGCAATTTTGGGGCTGATGCGATGACCTTGCGGGTGATGGGCGTATAACACATCAACAGCAGATCGGCGTCCCGGATCTCGGCAATCAGGTCTTCTTCGCTGATCCCGTCCGGCAATAGAACCAACCTATGCCCCGCATCTGTCAGGGCCTTGTCCACCAGAGGTGTCTGGAGCTCGCAATCTGTCCGGACGATTTTCATGTTTCTGCTCCCGCTGTCATGCGTTCGAGTTTCCGGTGTGGGGGCGCTGGTCACAAATTCCTTTTTGCAATTGATCCATAAGCGCAGCCTATGATGCACCTGTGCAAATGGGCGGAGCAAAGACCTGTTTTGACAGGTCCTGCCGCTATTTTGGTGTCATGTGGATTGGGAAGTGTCGAGGAGAGTTTGTTGATATCTGAGCGCCATCAGATCTTTTTTAATGGAAAGTGATGGAAACTGTGGGTTAAATGACCGAAATTGACCGAAAGATGCAAATGACCGACGCTTCCAACCTGTCTCACAGAGAGCTTGATCTGCTGACTGCCTTGCGGCGGCTTGGCGGGGCTGCCCGGTCGTCCGAGTTGGCGAAACATCTTGATGTGTCGGAAGAGACCGTGCGCCGTGGGATCAAGGCGCTGTCCAAGACCGGATCGGTCGCAAGGGTCCACGGTGGTGCCTATCTGGTTGGCGGTGCCGGAGATCCGAGTTTCTTTCAGCGTATGGCGCGAAATCCGGAAGAAAAGCGGCAGATTGCCAAGCTGATCGCCCGGCAGGTGGCCGACAATATGACCGTTTTTCTGGATGTCGGATCCACAACCGCATTTGTTGCAGAGCGCCTGCGCAAACACACGGGTCTGACCGTTGTGACCAATTCGATTGCGATCGCGCAGGCAATGCTGGGGACATCCGGAAACCGGGTGCACTTCCTCGGCGGAGAAATGAAAAGCGATGAACGCGGCACTTTCGGTTCGGTCACGGAACGTCAGGCGCAACGGTTTGCGTTTGACCTTGCGGTCCTGAGTGTGGATGGCCTGTCGGAAAAACGCGGGTTTCTTTTTATCAATCCAGTTGAAGCAGCCCTGTCCGAGGTGGTGGCTGACCGCGCGGACCGTGTGGTGATTGGGTTGGATCACCAGAAATACGGGGTCAAAGCCCCGCATTGTGGGCTGGATGCGCACCGGGTGGACCTTCTCATTGTCGATAAAGCGCCAGACAAGGGATTGACCCGGGCGCTGGATGGCTGGGGCGTTAAGGTCGCATTGGTGCCTGCGGGCAAAGGAGGAATGAAAGCATGACGGAACTGTCACATCTTGCCAAACATGCCGAGGCAATGGCGCAGATCGCCGCGCGCTCGTCCCTCTCTTACTTCCGGGGGGCGTTGGGGGTTGAGTTCAAGGCCGATGAAAGCCCGGTTACGCAGGCGGACAAGGCGGTAGAGGCCGAGCTGCGCGCCTATCTGGCAGCGATATTCCCGGACCATGGGATTTTTGGCGAAGAAGAGGGGATGAGCCAGACAGACAGCGCCCATCTTTGGGTGATCGACCCAATTGATGGCACACGTTCTTTTCTGTCAGGCCACCCGCTTTATGGGTTTTTGCTGGCCCATCTGATTGATGGCACCCCTGAGATCGGCGTGATTGGCATGCCGGTGCTGGAGGAAGTGCTGATCGGGCAGCGCGGGCAGGGGGCCAGGCTGAATGGTCGACCCGTTCAAACCTCCAACCAGACCGATCTGGCGCAGGGTATCCTCTATATCAACGAGGGCGAGAAGATCTTTCGGGATCATCCGGCCCTGTTTGATCGGCTGACCCGCACCGGGCAGACCCGCCGGATGGCCTATGATTGCTACCCCCATGCGCTGCTCGCGATGGGGCATGTGAATGCGGTGGTGGATTATGATCTGCAGCCCTATGATTTCCTGGCCCTGTCTGTGGTGATCGAAGCAGCAGGCGGGGTGATGACCGACTGGTCCGGTGCCCCCCTTGGGCTGCATTCCGACGGGCGGGTGGTGTCTGCTGCCACGCCTGAACTTCATGAACAATTGCTGCAAGTGGTGAATGGCTGATGGCGATCCTGAGTTTCCTATTGAGCCTTGCGGGCGCCACCATGCTCCTGCTGTTTGCCGTGCGGATGGTGCGGACTGGAATTGAACGCAGTTTCGGCGCGTCTTTCCAGCGCATGATGACCCAGGAACGTAGCCCTTTGTCCAATTCGGCCCTTGGGGTCATGCTGGCGACCGTGCTGCAAAGCTCGGCCGCCGTGGCGTTGCTCGCATCCGGGTTCGTGGCGGGAGGATACCTGCAATTTCCTGCCGCGCTTGCCATTGTGCTGGGCGGAGATCTTGGCTCTGCCCTGGTGATCCAGATCCTGTCTTTCCGCTTGGATTGGCTGGTGCCGGTGCTGTTGGCCATTGGCGGCTGGCTGTTCGTCAAGGTCGAAGAACGCCGGTGGCGTCAGGCGGGCCGGATCCTGATGGGGGTGGCATTTATCCTCATTTCGTTGCGGTTCCTGCGCGAGGCGATGGATCCGATCCGGGACAGCGCGTTCCTGCCGGCAATTGCGGAATATCTTGCGCGTGACTACCTGACCGCGTTTTTGGTGGGGGCGGCGCTGGCCTTTGTGATGCATTCCTCGGTGGCCGCCATTCTGATGTGTGTGACCCTGGTGCAGATTGATGCCATTCCCTTTGCGGCGGGTCTGTCCCTTGTGCTTGGCGCGAACCTGGGTTCGGCGGTGATCCCGGTTTGGCTGACGCGAGGGATGGGGGTTGCGGCGCAAAGAGTGCCCTATACCAATCTGCTTTTGCGTGGGGTCTGGGCGGTTGTCGCGCTGTTTGCGGTGAACCTGTTCCTGCGCTCCGGCGTGATGGTCTTGCCGGAAACCGGCCAGATGTTGGTGATGGCACATATTGCCTTCAATGCCCTGCTGGTCCTGATGGCCATGCCCTTTGGGAAGGCACTGGCCGCCAGTGCTGAGCGGTTCATGCCCGAACCCGGTCAGAATGAGGGGGCGGGGATTAACCTGCGTGCGGGGTCCGCCCTTGATATCGACAATATCGGAACGCCCGCCCAGGTGATTGCCAGCCTGAAGAAAGAGCTGCTGCGCATGTCGGAAATGGTCGAGGTCATGTTCCGCCCTTCCTTGCAGCTGTATCGTGAAAATAACGGGGAAAAGATCAAGGCGGTGCAGGCACTGGATCACGAGGTGAATGACTGCCTGACCGGGATCCGGGATTACGTGGCCGCACTTCCGAACCGGGAACTGGGGCGGGAGAATGTAAAGGCGGTCCGCGACCTGATGGAATACGCCATTCGACTGGAAACAGCCGGGGACGTTGTGGCCAAGCGCCTTTGTGTGCTGGCGCAGGAAATGGCCAAAACCCATACGACCTTCTCGTTGGATGGCTGGGCCGAACTGACCCGGATGCATGAAAGCATTCTGTCCAACCTGAACCTTGCCAGCAATGTTCTTGTCTCGGATGACCTGGAAAGCGCGCGGCTCCTGAGTTTGGAAAAAACCGAGGTGAAGCGTGCGGAACGGAAAAGCCGCAAGAAGCATTTGAAGCGGTTGCAGATGGGGGAGGTGGCGAGTTTCGAAACATCGGATATCCACCTTGAAACCCTGCGTGCCCTCAGGGAGTTCAACAGCCACATCGCGGCGGTTGCCTACCCGTTGCTTTACAAGCATGGTCAGCTTCTGGAAACGCGTCTGATCGAAGACATGAACGAAGCCGAGGATTGACTGGCGCTCCCCACGGGTGCCAGGTCGCTGTCCCGTGGGTAGAACTGCTCGCAAAAGGCTCTGGCAGGGCTTTTTGCGGAGGGTCTGAGCGCTGCTCCTGCCCGGTTGCGTCTGCAATGCCTAAAGCGTTTCGGGATAAACCTGAAACACATGTTTATCCCGAAACGCTTTGGGCGGCAGATGATGGGGATCCATCCCGCCTTTCAGCGGATTGCGGCTTAGCGGTCCTGACAGGGGAGCGATTGCCCGCACCCAACCTTGACGTGATACCCTGCTGCGGCCCAACCTTATCGCGTTGGACCGTGCAGACCTGTTGTGAAGGTTGGGCGCGGCTGAAGGGAATGCGTGCCGGCCGGGGTCGGTTGTCAGAAGGAGAAGCCGTTTTATGACACGATTTACAATGACATTGACCACCGCCTTGGCAACCATGATGACGCTGGCAACGCCGGGTTGGAGCGATGGGCGCGCCTTTTTTGTCGGCAATGCAGATTACGGTTTCCTGAGCTTTCTGGGGCGGCCTGCGGATATGCAACAAAATGCTGATACGCTGGCCGCGCAGGGGATATCCGTCACCAGCGTGCAGGATGCGAATGCCGCACAGATGCGGCGGGCCTTTACTGAATTTGTCGATGGCATTGATGATGACACCAGTCAGGTTGCGATCATTCTGGCCGGGCGGTTTGCTGCGGGGGCAGGCGGGGCCTATCTGTTGCCTGTCGATGCCGAGGACCCGCTGGACCCGGCCCAGGTGCTGATGCAGGCTTTCCCGCTGGATGCGGCCCTTGCGATATTGGCGCAATATCCCGGACGCGCCGTTCTTGCGTTGGCGGAAGGGGACGTGTCTGCACAGAACAGTGGCCCCGTTTCCGCGGGAGCCGGGGAGTTCACCATTCCGCAGGGGGTCACCGTGATCCGCGGAGAGCTGAGTGATGTGTCGCGTTTTGTTGGCGGAGTGGTTGCAGCACCCGATGCAGACCTGATCCGGGCCGCGCGACGGGCGGATCTGACAGTGGAGGGTTTCGCCCCGCAAACCCTTTCCTTGTTTGATCAGCCTGAACAGGTGCAGGCACAGCCACCCGCGCGAAATGATGGCAAGGATGATGATGATTGGGCGCGGGCCTTGTCTGCAAACTCTGAACAAGCCTATCAGGATTACCTTGACCGCCACCCATCCGGGGCCCACGCAGCGGATGCCCGCCAGCGCCTTGCCTCTTTGCGGGCAACCCCGTTTTACCGGGAAAAAACCGCGGAAGAGAATTTGAACCTCAGCCGTGATGCGCGTCGTGAAATCCAGCGCAACCTGTCTCTGCTGGGCTATGATACCCGTGGCATTGACGGCATTTTCGGGCGCGGCTCTCGCGCCGCAATCACGACCTGGCAGAAGGCCAATGGTCTTACGGAGTCTGGCTATCTGAACGCGCAGCACATATCGCGGCTGGCGGAGCAGGCCCGGTTGCGGGCGGCTGAGCTGGAAGAAGAAGCGCGGTTGCGGCAGATTGAACAGGACAAGCGTGACCGTGCGTTCTGGCAGGAAACGGGGGCGGCCGGGGATGCGGCCGGGCTCAGGGCCTATCTTGAACGGTTCCCGGATGGAATTTATGCCGATCTGGCGCAGGAAAGATTGAAGGTGATCGAGGATCGAGAGCGTACTCAGGCGGTTGCTCAGGACCGGGAGGCATGGGACCGAGCCCGTTCCCGAAATGACCAGCAGGCTTACAGGACCTATCTGTCCCAGTATCCAAAGGGCGCGTTTGCCGACCAGGCCAAAGCGCGGATAGCGGACCTGTCGGTTTCGGATGCAGACAAGGCCCGGATTGAACTGGCGCAAGCCGCTGAGCAGGGGCTGGGCCTGAACAAAAGCGCCCGACAACTGATCGAATCCCGGTTGAAAAGTCTGGGCCTGAAGCCGGGTAAGATTGACGGGAAATTTGACGATGCCACCCGCCGCGCCATCCGCAGGTATCAAGATGCGCGCCAGCTTCCTGTCACGGGTTATATCAATCAGACCACCTTCATCCGCCTGATGGCGGACAGCATATTGCGGTAAGGTGGGCCCGATAGTTGAGCGAGGCACCAAAACGAGACATCACGGAGGCACAGTGAACAGGTGCCTTCAGCCTCGTCTGCAACGCCATCGCTGGAGCTGCGTGCTTTCCGAGGCAGCCCCGCCGTTATCACTTCAACGCGTCTCGGATCTCGGTCTGCATCTGTTCTACCGCCGCGTGAAGCTTGCCTATGAAGGCCTGGCTTGCCATGGATTGCGTGGCGTAGCCCGGGGTCAGGATTGAGACGCTGTTTGATATTTGCGGGCTGAAGCGCCGTATCGTCAGGCGTTCGTTCTCCGGTGTTTGAAGCAGATGGCTATAAGCGGTGATCATATCGCAAACCATCACGCAAACGCCCGCTGCGACAAACTGCAGTCCCGGAAGAAAGGTGCGAAGTTCGATCCGCTTGTTGAAATGGCATCCCGCGGCGTGGAACGCGGCCTCGGTTTGCACCGCGGTTCCGTGCTCATCAAACAGAACGGCCATTGGGCGGCTATCCAGATCATCCGGCGTGACCACCTGTGCACGCGCCAACGGATCGTCTTTTGGCAACACGCAAACGCATTCGAGGTTGTAATCTGTTTGCCGGATCGACGCGCGCGGTTTCGGGGTTTCGGCAAATCCAAGGTCGTATTGTTGCGACGCGATGAGGTCTTCGATCACGTCTGAGGACCTCATGATGAAGGATAGATCAAGATTGTCCCGGTCCTTGAGAAAGCTGGTTAGCAGGCGCGGAAGGAAAGCACTCGACGCTGCGGGGTGACAGGCGATCTTGAGTTTGCCGGATTGCAGCGAGCTGATTCTTTCAAGTGTGCGTTCCGTGCGCTCGACCCGACCCAGGATATCCTCACATTCCTCAAGGAGAAAATAGGCTTCCGGCGTCGGTGTCAGTTTGCCATGAGATCGCAGAAACAGGGCAAAGCCCAGCTGATCTTCAAGGGTCTGAATCATTGTGGACACCGCAGGCTGAGTGCGGCCAACCGCACGGGCGGCCTGGCTGATCGAACCAGATCGCATGACTTCCCGAAACGTGGAAAGTTGTCGAAAGGACAATTGCATGGCCATAAACCTGATTTATGAAGTTAAAGATATTATCAAATTGATTTAATGCCAAATGTCCAGTGTGATGGTGGGATACCCACACTTTGAAACCTGTGGGTCGGGGGACAGATGGATAGATTTGCCAAATATCTGCTGACAGCACTGATCATTTCAGTCGCTTTGGGTCAGTTCGTTCAGGTCATCACACGTTATGTTTTGCAGGTTCCGGTCATGGGGCTGGAAGAGACAATGGCCTATCCGACGGTATGGCTCTACATCCTTGGATCCGTCAACGCCTCGCGCGAGAACACACATATCCGCGCCAATGTCCTTGAGATCTTCATCAAGACAGAGCGCGGGCACACCGTTCTGGCCATCATTGGTGAGATTATCAGCCTGACCGTTGGCCTGTGGCTGCTGTCCTGGGCTTGGGACTACACCCAATATGCCTGGCGGGTCTGGCGCGAAAGCCCCACCCTATACATCCCGACATTCTATTCCGATGTCGCACTGGTCATCGGTTTGGCGCTGATGATGATCTACACCGCCTCGCACCTTGTGCGCCACATTCTCAGCTTGAAAACCGGAGAGACCGCATGATTGAGATTGCCCTTCTTGCCATCGCTCTGTTGGTGATCACGCTTACCCTGGGCGTGCCCCTGCCCTACTGTTTCGGCTCTGCCCTGATGGTCATGTATTTCATGGGGGATGTGACCATGAAGGGGATGATGCTCTGGGGCGTGCAACAGCTGGGCAACCCGGTTTTGCTGGCCATTCCCCTGTTTGTCCTGGCGGGCACGGTGATGTCTGAAAGTGGGATCGCCGCATCGCTCCTGCGCTTTGTGAACGCGTTTATCGGCCACATCCGTGGCGGGTTGGGAGTGGTGGCCGCCGTGTCTTGCGCCGTGATCGGGGCGATCTCTGGCTCGGGCCTGACCGGCATCGCAGCGATCGGCCCGCTTTTGATCCCCGAGATGGAAAAACGCGGCTACCCCCGGGAATACGCCACTGCGCTGATTGCCAACTCGTCGATCCTTGGCCTGCTGATCCCCCCTTCGGTGACGATGATTGTCTATGGCTGGGTCACGGACACGTCCATCCTTGCCTGCTTCCTTGCCACGCTCGGTCCCGGCCTGCTGATCATGACAGCATTCTCCGTGATCAATATCATCATGTCGCGCAAATTCGACCTGGTGCTGGATGACAAACCCTCCTTCTCGGAACTGTCCGGTGAAGTGGCGCGGCGTGGTTTCCATGCTTTCCCCGCCCTGCTGATGCCGGTTATTATCCTTGGCGGCATCTATGGGGGCATTATGACCCCGACCGAGGCCGCCGCCGTTGCTGTGATCTACGCCGTCCCGGTGGGGTTCCTGATCTACAAAGGTCTGAGGTGGAGCAACTTCCTGTCGGCGGGCAAAGAAGCCGCCACCGCCGTGGGCGCGATCATGATGATGATCCTGTTTTCCATGATCCTCAGCCAGATGTTCGTTTTCGAGAGCATCCCGCAGCAACTGGTGCAAGGCATCTTCTCGATCACTGAGAACAAAGTTATTCTGCTGATCCTGATCAACATCATGCTGTTCCTCGTCGGCATGGTGGTCAATGACGTAACTGCGATCATCCTGATTGCGCCGCTGCTCTTGCCCTTGATGAGTGCGATTGGCGTCAGCCCGGTGCAATTTGCCGCGATCATGGGCGTCAACACTGCCATGGGCGGTGTGACACCCCCCTATGCCTCGATCCTGTATCTGGGTGCACGGATCGGCAATGTGAAGGTGACCAAGGTCATCCCCCCCGCGATGAAACTCATCCTGTTTGGCTATGTGCCGGTCGTGTTCCTGACCTCGCTCTGGCCGGATCTCTCACTCTTCCTGCCGCGTCTCTTCGGATATGACGTGGCGCCCTGAAACCACTGAACAACGACCCAAAAAGCACAACACGGAGGAAACACACATGAAACACGCATTCCTAACCACAGCCACCGCTGCTCTTCTGGCGCTTGGCAGCTACGCCACCGCAGCAGACCTGAAGATGAGCCACGTGCGTCCGCAGGATGCCACGATCGACGTGGAACTGCGCGCGTTCTCAGCAGCGGTAGATGAGGCCACCGACGGCGAGGTCAAGATCAACATCTTCCCCGCCTCGGCCCTTGGGGATTACACAAGCGTTCAGGAACGCATCAGCGTGGGTGCAATTGACATGGCAACCCAGCCGGCAGCGGCTGCTGCGGATCGCCGGATGCAGATCAGTTCCTTCCCCTATCTCGCAGGCAACTGGGATCAGGCCCGCGCAGTTTACGGCCCGGGCGGTGTGGTGCGCGAAACGGTCGCCGGGCTTTATGCCGAACAGGACATCACCATGCTGGCAGCATATCCGGTCTATTTCGGCGGCATCTCCCTTAATGTGGAAAACGCAAACCCCGGTTCGGTTGAACCAAACGGCATCAAGGTGCGTGTCCCGGGCATCAAGAGCTTCCAGCTGACCGGCCAGGCGCTTGGCTATATTCCGGCCCCCATTCCCTTCTCGGAAGCGTTCACCGCCGTCCAGACCGGTGTGGTTGATGGTGTGATCGGGTCCGGCGCCGAAGGATATTATGCCTCGTTCCGCGACGTGACCAAAACCTACATCCCCGCCAACACCCATTTCGAAGTCTGGTACATGATCATCTCGAACAGCAGCCTGGCAGAGCTGTCGGATGAAGATCAGGCTGCCCTGAAAGAACAGGCCGCCGTGTTCGAGGCCACCCGCTGGGAAGTGGCTGAAGCAGATCAGGCCAAAAACGAACAGCGCCTTGTCGATGAACTGGGGGCCACCGTGGCCAAGTTGACGGAAGACGACCTTGCCGCGATGGCCGCAAAAGCCCGTGCAGAGGTCTGGCCCGCCGTTCTTGAAGATGTCGGTGTTGAGTGGGGTCAGGCGATCCTTGATCAAGTGGCTGCCGCAGGCAACTGATCTGAATTATGTCAGGGCGGCCCTGTTCGCCCTGACCTTCAAACCGACACCAACGGACTGTAGTCATGGACACCGATTATACAATCATCGGCGGAGGCGTTGTGGGCCTTTCGGTTGCCTGGGGATTGCTCCAGCGTGGCCTGACCGTGACGGTGCTGGATGGTGATGACGGATCGTTTCGCGCCAGCCGCGGCAATTTCGGCCTGGTTTGGGTTCAGTCCAAAGGCATGAACCAACCCCGCTATGCCCAATGGTCACAACACTCTGCCGCAATCTGGGCGGAGTTCGCGCAGGAGCTTGGCGAGAACACCGGCCATGACCTGTCGCTTGAGCAAAAGGGCGGATACGATCTGCACTTCTCCGAAGAAACACTCGCGGCAACTGTTGAAAAATACGAGGTTCTGAAAGCCAAGCTGGGGGGCAATTACCCCTATGACGTGCTTGGTCATAATGCGCTTCGCAAGGAAGAGCCCCATATCGGCCCCAAAGTCGTGGGGGCAATCCTGCACCACCAGGACGGCCATGCAAACCCGCTGAAACTGCTGCTGGCTCTTGCCGCTGATGTGCGCCGGTTGGGCGGACGTGTGTTAACCGGTAAAACCGTGATCGGCGTGTCGAAACCAGATGCCTTTCGCATCACCTGTGCGGATGGCACGTCAGTCACATCAAACAAAGTGGTCCTGTCCGCCGGTCTCGGGGCCGTGCAGCTTGGCCCGACCATGGGGTTCAAAGCCCCCATTCGCCCACAGCGCGGGCAGGTTCTGATCACCGAGAAGATGCCAAAACTGATCAACCGCCCGTCGCTGATTGCACGGCAGGTGGACGAGGGCGGCATTCAGATTGGCGCCACCAATGAAGAAGTCGGTTTCGATGACCGCGTGACACAACCGGGGCTCTCGGGCCTCGCCGCCGAGGCCATCGCTGCCTATCCGGCATTGGCGCGTGCCCAACTGGTGCGCAGCTGGGGCGCATTGCGCGTCCTGTCACCTGATGGCCTGCCGATTTATCAAGAAAGCCCTGAGATGCCAGGCGCTTACCTTGTCACCTGTCACAGTGGCATCACCCTTTCAGCTGCCCATGCGCGTCTTCTGCCTGACTGGTTGGAAGGCACTGACGCAGCCCCAGACCTGGAGGTGTTCAATGAAGACCGCTTCGCCATTTCATGAGCTGGAAAGCGGTCCGCGTGTCGACGTGACATGGGACGGAACACCGCTGCGCCTGCCAGACGGTGCAAACCTTGCCGCAGCCCTGCTGGCCGCCGGGGTGGATGTGTTCCGCCACACCCCCGTTTCCGGCGCGCCGCGCGCACCCTACTGCATGATGGGGGCCTGCTTTGACTGCCTGATCGAGATCGACGGCGTGACCCGTCAGGCCTGCATGATGGATGTCACCGAAGGCATGATCCTCACCCGCCCACACCAAAAGGGGACGCAAGATGAACAGGCGTGATCTTGTCATCATCGGCGCCGGTCCCGCGGGCATGGCCGCTGCCGCGGAAGCGGCCGGGCTGGGGCTGAGCGTTACGGTGCTGGATGAACAATCTCGGGCGGGCGGGCAGATTTACCGCGATGTCGATTTGGCTTCACAGTCGCGCGGGGACATTCTTGGCACAGACTATACCGAGGGCAGACACCTGACCAAGGATCTGCGACAGAGCGGTGTCGAGCATATTTCGGGTGCTGTCGTCTGGGCCATCGAAGAGAAATTCCGCATTTCCTACACCCGCAACGGCCGTGCTGCGCAGATCAAAACCGATCGCATCCTGCTGTCCACCGGTGCGCTGGAACGCCCGATGCCGATACCAGGCTGGACCTTGCCGGGTGTCATGACAGCCGGCGCTGGCCAGATTTTGCTAAAACAATCCGGCCTTGTGGCGCAGGGGGCGGTGCTGGTCGGCGCAGGCCCGCTTCTTTATCTGATCGCCGCCCAGATGGTGCGGGCAGGCATGCCACCCGCTGCACTGGTCGAGACACAGACCCACGGTGACATGATCCGTGCATTGCGGCATATCAGCGGCGCAGTGCGGGGCTGGCCCTACATGGCCAAGGGTCTGAAAATGCTCAAGGAACTCAAGCGTGCGAAGGTGCCCCGCTATACGGGAGCGACAGACATCGCCATTGAGGGCGATGGCAAGGCCGAGGCTGTGACGTTCATCCACAAGGGTCACAAACAGCGGATCGCATGCGAAACGGTTTTTCTTCATCATGGCGTTGTGCCCAACACGCAGGCAGCCCGATCCCTTGGCATTTCCCACAACTGGAACGCGGCGCAAGGGTCCTTTGTGCCTGCGCTTGACGCGTGGGGCCAAAGTGATGTTGCAGGGGTTTTCATCGCTGGCGATGGCGCTGGGATTGGTGGTGCAAAAGTCGCCGTTTACGCCGGACGGTTGGCGGCGTTGAAAATCGCAGAGGATGCCGAACGCCTGTCGCCCCAGGACTGCAATCGTCTGGCCGCGCCCCTGCGCCAAGCCCTGGCACGGGAAAGGGCCGCGCGCCCGTTTTTGGATGCCGCCTATCCGCCCTATGCATCCGCGCTCGATCCCGCCGACAGCACGGTGATCTGCCGCTGTGAAGAAGTGACCGCTGGCGATATCCGCAAATATGCAAAACTTGGTTGCCTGGGGCCGAACCAGACAAAGGCGTTCGGCCGCGCCGGTATGGGCCCTTGCCAGGGTCGTTATTGCGGGCTGACGGTTACGGCGCTACTGGCCGATGCCAACGGGCAATCCCCGGATGAGACAGGCTATTACCGCATCCGCCCCCCACTCAAGCCCGTCACACTGGGCGAGCTTGCGGCAATGGATGACGCGGCGCAAGATGCGACCGAATAGGAGAATGACATGATTGAACGGATCGAAACCGGCCAACGTATGAGCAAGATCGTCAAGCATAACGGTGTCGCCTATTTGTGTGGTCAGGTCGGGGATGGTGCGACTGTCACCGAGCAGACCCGCGACTGCCTATCGCGTGTTGATGCGCTTCTGGAAAAGGCCGGATCGTCCCGCGAACAGATGCTGCAGGTCGTTATCTGGCTGTCTGACATGGCGGATTTCGCCGAGATGAACGCCGTCTGGGATGCATGGGTTCCGACCGGTCACGCGCCTGCCCGCGCCTGCGGAGAGGCAAAGCTGGCCCGCCCGGAACTTAAAGTCGAGATCATCGTGACCGCGGCCTGTTGATCGCCCCCCTCGATCAAACAGAACAAGGTGTAACACTTCATATCAGTGGGAATGGTGTGCCATCAAACCCGGAAAGCGGAAACGATAAAGGATTGTTCGAGTGCGGGCAGCCTTAAAGCGTTTCGGTTTCCCCCTGTATCAGGTAAAACCGAAACGGTTTAGGCCTCGCAATCGCAGAAAAAAACCCAAGAAACGTATAAATCGCGTCATCTAAAGCGTCCGGCCTATTCCCTGAAACATCATGTGGCGCGAATGTCCCGAGAATGCGAAGCATGGCAGGGTATTCGTGCCACAGGTTTAAGGTCGGGCGCGCGAAGCCAGCCCCTGCACATATTCTGCACATCTTGCATCGCTGATCTGCACATCTGTCTGCGCAAAACCGCAGTATGGAACAAAAACGCGATACCTTGCTGTGGATTGGCCTTGCGACGGCCTCGGCCTTGTTGGCCATCGACCCTGTTCGGTGGCTGTTAACCAGTTGGCGCGATCCCTCGTACCAGTCAAACGGAGGCTGGTACGGCGCCGTGATTGTCGGGCTTGCAATCCTGTCCCTTTGCAGCTCGTCCCCAAGCGGGCCAGACGCACGAGGACGCGTTTTTGTTCTATTCCTTATTGCCGCGGCGATCCGGCTGGCGGGGCAGATGTTGGCGATCAACATCCTCAGCGCGCTGGCGCTCGCCATCGACATCTTCGCGCTGGCGACTTTCCTGCGGCTAGATCAGCGCAGGATCTCCCTGTCCCCGTTCTGGTTGTCGGTGTTCTTCCTGTTCTGCCTGCCCCTGGCCCCGATTTTGCAACGTGTTGCGGGTTTTCCCCTTCAGATGATGTCGGCCGAGGTCGCCTGTGTGGCACTCACTCCTTTCTTTGCCGACCTGACCTGTGAGGGCGTGCGGCTTCAACTGAACGGGATCGACGTGCTGGTTGATCTGCCCTGTTCCGGCGCATCGGGCCTGCTGTTGATGGTCAGCCTGTGGTCTTTCATCAACGTGCTGTTTCGCCCCGGTCTTCTGCACGCGATGCTTGCTGGTGTTGTGATCGGGCTGGCGACGGTGGTCGGAAATGGCGTGCGGATCACGCTTCTTGCTACTGGGCTGGGCCAGGGTATCAACACGATGGAGCCCAGCCTGCATTCCGCCATTGGCCTGGTCTCTCTTGCGCTGGTGGCTTTGCCCGTGGTGATTTTCTATCGCCCGCCGCCCGTTGCCCTACGACAAACCCCGTCCCTCACGTTCAAACTGCCCGGCATCCTGCACGTGCCCGCGACCCTGCTGGCGCTTGTCATGGCTGTGGCGGTGGTGAACGCCCCACGCACGCCGCTGGACCGATCGGACAGCGTGACAGCGATCTTCGTGCCCGATCAATTGCTGGGCAATCCGGCACAGCCCGTCCCGCTTACCCCGACCGAACAGCATTATTTTGCCAGCTATGGCGGCACCGCACAGAAGGCTCAGTTCGGACCGATGGGGCTGAACATCGTGCGCACGGCGTCGCCCTTGCGCCATCTGCATTCGCCCGCGACCTGCCTGTTGGGGATGGGATATGACGTCCGGTTTCTGGGCACCCGTTTCGACCCGCTGCCGACCTCGGTATACGAGGCGACCTCGCCTGATGGGCAGGTCTGGACCGTTGCCGTCAGCTTTGTGTCAAAAGACGGCGCCCAGACCGCCGGTGTCGGAGAAGCCGTCTGGAGCTGGCTGAACGGTTCCTCGCGCGTCTGGCAATCTGTCCAGCGCATCACTCCAAAATCCATGCCCGAGCCCCAGCGCATTGCCTTCGAGGCCGCCGCGCTGGCCGCCTTGGACCTTTGATATTTGACCGACGAAAAGGAGTTTTCCATGACCAATCTCACCTCCTGCAACACGCAGCGGCATATCCCGCGCAATCCAGGCCGTCGCTTTCCCCGCATCAATCGGGTGACGCTTCTGATCGTGCTTGTCGCCTATGCCCTTGCCATCCCCCTCAGCGCGTTTTCCCAGACTGATCATGAGGGCGTCGCCGGTCGGGTTGTGGCCCAAGTCGGTGGCGAGACGGTCGAACTGCCCATGCTGGACAGTGCCTATTCGGTCAATATCGAGGGGGACATGGCCACGGTTGAGCTGCGCCAGACCTTCTCGAACCCGTCTCAGATCCCGCTTGAGGCCGAATATCTTTTCCCACTGAACCAGAACGCCGCCGTGTTTGGAATGACCATGCAGGTGGGTGATGAGATTGTGCGGGCTGTCATTCGTGAAAAACAGGTGGCCGAAGCCGAATACAAGCAAGCGGCCTCAGACGGCAAAGCAGCTGCGCTTTTGACCCAGCACCGGCCCAACATGTTCACCCAGAAGATCGCCAACCTTATGCCCGGACTGCCGGTTGAGGTGACGCTGAAATATGTGCAGATGGTGCCCAAAATTGACGGGCAATATGAACTGGTCATCCCGATGATTGTCGGCCCGCGCCACGAAAACCCGGCAGCAGACCAACCCGCCCTAGCGCAGGATGATGACGCCACCTTGCAAAACGCCACATGGACGATCAGCCCCCTGCCTGCCTACCCGCAGGTGGCGGGTCTTGACCTGCCCGACAGCTTTCTATCGGATCGCGTGTCTTTGGACGTGACGATGGTCGCGGGCGTTGAGGTTTCGCAGTTTGCCAGCCCGACCCATCCGCTGGACATCACTGAAACTGATAATCGGCTGGGCGCACGTTTCACTCAGGGCAAGGTGATGGACAACAAGGATCTTATCCTGCGCTATATGCTGGGCGGTGAGGCGTTACAGGCGGCCACCCTGACCCATCATGATGAGCGGGGCGGGTTTCTATCCGTGATGATCGAGCCGCCTGCAATTCCCAATGAGGCCACCGCCACCCCGCGCGAACTGGTCTTCGTCCTGGACACCTCGGGGTCAATGTCGGGCCAGCCGATGGCCGCCAGCAAACGGTTCATGGATGCGGCGCTGAAGGGGCTTCGTCCAGATGATTATTTCCGCATCATCCCGTTTTCCGACACGACCCGTCATTTTGCACAGGGCGCGACCCCGGCAACAAGCAGCAACATCAAAGCGGGGCGAAAGTTTGTCTCGAAACTGACCTCCGGTGGCGGGACCGAGATCGACGATGCCATCCACGCGGCCTTTGCCACCTCCAGCCCCGCAAATACCATGCGCATCGTGGTCTTCCTGTCTGATGGCTATATCGGGGGTGAGGCCCAGGTCCTACGCACCATTCGCGAACAAATCGGGCAGGCGCGGATCTATGCGTTCGGGATTGGCAGCTCGGTCAATCGATATCTGCTGGATGCCATGGCCGAGGAAGGGCGCGGTTACGCACGTTATGTCGGGCTGGACGAAGACGCGATGGAAGTGGCCGAGGTCATGGCTGCCAATCTAAAGACCCCGCTTCTGACCGACATCGAGATTGACTGGGGCGAGCTTGAGGTTTCTGACATTACGCCTGCGCGCATCCCGGATCTGTTTGCGGGCAACAGCCTGCGCATCTATGCGCGCTATAAGGGGGCGGATCAGGGGCAGGTGATGCTGAACGGTCTGGTGCAAGGACGCAAAGCCCAAATGCCGGTGAAGCTGGTCCTGTCCGATCAGAAGGGTGAGGCAGCTCTGCCGCTGATCTGGGCGCGCAATCAGATCGCAACGATGGAGCGTCGCATCGCCGTACGTGACCGCGCCGGGGCAGCGGATGCCGAGATTACGCGACTGGGGCTGGAG
Organism: Aliiroseovarius crassostreae; assembly: GCF_001307765.1. GTDB lineage: Bacteria > Pseudomonadota > Alphaproteobacteria > Rhodobacterales > Rhodobacteraceae > Aliiroseovarius > Aliiroseovarius crassostreae. The sequence continues at coordinate 16,785 of NZ_LKBA01000004.1, read as the reverse complement.
TTCTCGCTGCAGACAAAGAACACCTCATTCGTGGCTGTGTCGCAGAAGGTTGTGAACGATACTGACCGCGAAGCAAACACTGCCGGGGTCCCCCTGCCTATGGTGTCTGGTGTCAGCGAAGAGGCTTATCCGCAGGGCTTTTCCGGCTCTTCGGCGCCCGAACCCGAAGCCATGCTTGGTATGATCCTTGTCGCGGTCATGACATTGCTGGGGCTGCGGCCGCGTCGAATGAAGCAGGTGTAATCTGATGAAAGGCCAACATGTAAGGCTGGACATCACCCCTGCCTCTTGCAACATGTCACCTATGGTTACGCATGTTCTGATTGTAGACGATGATCCCAAAATCCGCGACATCATCCGTATCGCGCTGGAGGCCGCAGGGATGCGCACGACCGAAGCCTCGAACGGCGAGATTGCCCTGACACATGTCGCGCGCGAAAAGGTCGATCTGGTCGTTCTGGATATCGGAATGCCCAACATGGACGGGTTCGATTGCTGCAAGGCGATCCGGGCGCGATCTGATGTGCCGGTGCTGTTCCTGACCGCCCGCGATGATGAGATTGACCGCGTGCTGGGCTTTCAATTGGGGGCGGATGATTTCGTCCCCAAACCTTTCAGCCCACGTGAGTTGGTGTTGCGGATCAAGGCGATCCTGTCTCGGGTCCACGCGGCATCGCGCCCGCAAAGCCGCGGTCAGCTGTCTTTAGACAATGCCGGGCATGTCTGCCGGATTGCCGATCACACGCTGGACTTGACCGCAACCGAGTTTCAACTGCTCGCCAGCCTGCTGGCACGGCCAGATCACGTGCATGACCGCAACCAGCTGATCCAGGCCATCTATGGCGCGAACTCGACCATGTCGGGCCGCACAATTGACAGCCATGTCCGCAATATCCGGGCCAAGGCCGCATTGGTGGGCTGCGACGACATCATTGTGACCGTCCATGGCGTCGGCATCAAGCTTGGCCGATGCAGCCTGTGACGCGGATCCGTCAAAAATGGCGCCCCTCGATGGCTTTGGTTGTCGGCTTTATCTGCGTGACTCTCGTGTCGATCCCGCTTGCGGCAATGCTGACCGTGCAGCTGACATCCAACCAATTTGTCCGCGAAACCGAGCAGTCGCTATTAAAGCAAGGCGCCATCTATGCCGAGGTTTACCGGACCGTGTTCGACAACCTGGGCGGAGCCCCGATCGGCCCCACGGTAGGTGACGAACAGATGGCGTTCTGGCGCGAACCACTGCACCCGATTCCCTCCAGAATAGATGTTCGAAAACAACAGGTCCTCCCCCCTCTGCCCGCCGGGAGCCCGGTTGATGCCCACACAGACCCACGCCACGTGGAAACCTTGCCCCGCCTTCGTGCGCTTGCCGAAGCCGCAGGCCGGACGACTTTGGCCGGGGCGATTTTCCTGGATCACGAAGGCGTCGGGCTGGGCGAAGACGGGCTGCATGATTTCGCAGGACTGCCTGAGGTTCAGACCGCCCTGTCCGGGGGGGTCGGTGTCACCCTGCGCACCCGTGACGACGATTATGGCCGCCACCCTCTGAACTCGATCAGCCGCGATACGGGGTATCGGGTGTTCATCGCTTATCCAGTGCTGTCGGACGACCGTGTGATCGGCGTTGTGCTGCTGTCGCGCACCCCCCTTAGCTTGCGCAAATTTGTGTTCCGCGAGCGTGACCCCCTGATGATCATGGGTGTCTTTACGCTGTCCGGTGCGCTGCTGCTCGGGGCACTGTTGCTGCGCCTCATGTCCCGTCCAATTCGTGGCTTGCGCAATGAGGCGCGCGCGATTGCAGCGGGGGACAAGCCCCGCTCGGAACCCTTGCGCCACTATGGTGTGCGCGAGCTGGCAGATCTGGGTGAAAGCATGTTGTCGATGGCGGATACCCTGGACCAAAGGTCAAATGAGATCGCGACCTATACTGATCATGTCACCCATGAATTGAAGTCGCCAGTCACGTCGATCTTGGGGGCGGCCGAGCTGTTGCAAAGCGGCGACCTCAGCCCGGAAAACCGGGCCAAGCTTCTGGGAAATATCAGCAGCGAAACTGGGCGGATGAACATCTTGCTGACACGGCTGCGCGAGATGTCTCAGCTGCGGCAAGAGACACAGAAGGGCCCGGGGGAATTGGCGGCGATGCTGCCGGATATCGACGGGTTGACGATCCGGATCGCCCAAAACAGCACCCGCGAAATCCCTCTTTCGGTCGCACATGGCGAAATTATCTTGCTGCACATGGCGCAGAACGCGCTTGCCCACGGCGCGCGCCAGCTGACGCTTCAGCATCAAAATGGCGTCCTGAGCATCCGCGATGATGGCGAGGGGATCTCGGAAAATGATGCCGCGCAGCTGGCTGATCCCTTCTTCACCACCCGCCGCGACCAAGGGGGCACTGGGATGGGGCTGGCGATCGTATCCGCCCTTCTGGACATCTATGGCGCAACGCTGTGCGTGATCCCGAACGAGGGCGGTGCCGTGTTAGAGATACGTTTCTGACAAGGTGATCATGCTTCAGTTTCTGTCTCATGCATCTTGGGGAATACCAAACCTGCATGTCCTGTTCGTGAATCGAAAGGGGGGCAGAGAGGGGAGGGACATGATCGTTTTGCCTTTTGCGACTCAAAGAGTTTCCATCGCTTCAGTGCAGCGTGATAGCTGCCATTGGTCTCAGGTGCAGAGAAATCCCGCAAAGAGCCGATTTCGTTGAAAAACTCTCTGATTTTGGCGTTTCTGTTCAAGCTATCGCTTTGATTCCTCTTGGATGTGGAAGTCCTGATCGCCCTTCATCCTGTGGCTGGTACCATCGGCTTGAGTTTTGCCAGTTTCCGGAGGTTTTGGGCGGTTGCTGCCAGTGTGAACTCATCTTGAACGCCGCATGGGCCCCGTAATCGGAGCCGTCCGAGGCCAAGGATGCGCTTGAGGTGAGCGAGAGCATCCCGACCTTTTTTCGTCGCGCCTGAGCCTTGGGATTGAAGTCTGAAGTGGTGCATTGCCGGGCAAAGTCTCTGACGATCTCATATTTGTCGTGATGGACCGAACGCGTTTCGGCGTTGGGGCAGCACTTTGCCTTCAGCGCGCATCCTGTGCAGTCTGACTTCAAGGCGCGATAGTTTCTAGATTTCCAAACTGGCGCATTCCGTTTGGGATCAGAATATGTCCGCCATGTATGCCGCATCTCTTTGCCGCCCGGGCAGATGTAGCGGTCGTTCTCATCATCCCAGTCGAAGTCGGATCGCGAGAAGGTCCCGTCGGACCGTTCGCCCTTGTCAAAGACGGGGATGAACGGGAGGATCTGGCGCTTCAGTGTTAGCCAGACCAGATTGTCGGACGACTCGTAGGCCGTGTCAGCGGCGATCCAATCTGGCTTCACGCCAAAGCGCTCTTCGGTCCGGTCCAGCATCTTTCTCATCGCGCCGACCTCAGCGGTCTTGTTCGACCGGCTGGCATCCACGTCCACGATGATCCCATGGTCCGTGTCGATGAGGTAATTGTCAGAATAGGCAAAGAATGCGGGTCCTTTGCGCGCGGCTGTCCATTGGCTGGCAGGATCAGCATGTGCGGCGAACTTTGGCTTGGCCGTTGTCGCGGCCCCAAAAGCCTCATCATCCAGCGTATCGAGATACTCTTGTGCTGCGCGGGGTGCATCATTCGGATTGATCTCCCGGGCCGCCCAGTCCTCGGGGTTGCTCGAGTTCTGCTTCTGAACATCAGCGCTGATCAAACTGGCGTCGACCGCGAAGCCCTGACCACCGAACAACCCCTCGTCCATGCAACGCGCAACAGTCGCCTCGAATACATGGCGGAGCAGATCGCTTTCGCGGAAGCGACCGTGACGATTCTTGGAAAAGGTTGAATGATCCGGAATGCTGACCGTCAGATCAAGGCGGCAGAGCCAACGATAGGCGGGGTGCAGATGCACCTCTTCGCAAAGCCGCCGCTCGGACCAGATACCAAAACAGTATCCGACCAGCAGCATCTGGATCATCAGTTCAGGATCGATCAATGGACACCCCGTATGGCTGTAGAAACCTGCCAGATGTCCCCGGACGCAGCTCAGGTCGAGATGCCGATCAATCGATCACAAAAGATGGTCTTGCGGGACATGATCCTCCAGCGAAAACTCGTAGAACAGTGCCGCTTGTGCCTCCTGCTTCGGTCCCATCACGTGAATTCTCCCGCTCAATGACGGATGCTGCGGAGCGCACTAAAGGCGGAAATAGATATCACCTCAACCCAAAAGCTGGTTGGCAAGCACGTCAACTTTTATTTTCAAGATTTCGAGTTCAACCGGGGCGTTGTCGAAGCAGCCAAATAAAGAACACGCCGCCTATCAGCCCGGTAACGATCCCAATCGGCATGTCGTCGGGAGCAAGGATTGTACGGGCGATTATGTCGGACCAGAGCAGGTAGATTGCGCCGAATAGTGCTGATGCCGGCAGAACCCGGGCGTAATCTCCACCGACCAGAAGGCGCACGATATGGGGGACCATCAGGCCGACAAAACCAATGATGCCCGAGAACGCCACCATCACGCCGGTGATTAAAGCACCGGTCATAAATATCATCAAACGGAAGCGCGCGACAGGAATGCCAAGGGTCGATGCGGTTTCATCACCGATCGTCATGGCGTTCAGGTTGCGAGCGTTCATCCAAAGATAGCTGCCGCAAAAAACCAAGATCACCAGCGGGTAAATCAATTGCCCCCATTGGGCCAGTCCCAGCCCGCCGAGCATCCAGAACACGACCGTATGGGTCGCGCGTGGATCACCCAGAAAGATCAGTATATTGGCCAGCGACATGACGATAAACGACACGGCCACACCCGCCAGGATCAGGCGATCCGCACTGGTGGCTGAGGCAAATTGCGATACGCCCAAAACCAGCAACGTGGCCCCAAGTGCACCAAGGAATGCAAACAAAGGCACCGTCAGAAGCCCGAGAAACATACCGGTATGCAACAGCGCTAGAATAGCTCCGAATGAGCCACCTGCCGAGATGCCCAGCAGATGAGGGTCGGCCAACGGGTTGCGCGTGACCGCCTGAAGGCTACCGCCGACCATAGCCAGACCCGCCCCCACAAAACACGCCAAAAGAGCGCGGGGAAAGCGAATGTCCCAGACGATAGCCTCGCGCCCGGCGGACCAGTTTTGCGCGATGGTATCCGGGGCAATCTTGTTGATCAGAACGCCCCAGACGGTTGGCAGGGGCACAGATATGGCCCCCACACTGACGGCAGCGGACATTGAGAGAAGCAATAGGACAAACCCACCCCCCATCACAAAACGGAAACGAGTATTTCGGTTGCCTGCTGTCGTCGCGATCATATCATTCGCCTCGGAATGCCGCTGCGAGGGTCTTTACGGCCGCAATGTTGCGTGGGCCCGGTGTGGCCTCGACATATTCCAGCGTCACGAAGCGATCATTTTTCACCGCATCCAGATCGGCAAAGGCCGGGTTGGACATCATGAAGTCACGTTTTTCTGCGGCGGTTACCTCGCCGTAGTTTACGATTACAATGATCTCGGGGTTGCGCTCGACCACGGCTTCCCAGCCCACGGTGGCCCAGCTTTTTTCAAGGTCGTTCATGATGTTGGTGCCGCCTGCGGCCTCGATCAATGCGTTTGGCATAGCATAGCGGCCTGCCGTGAACGGGACATCCTCTCCGCTGTCATAGACAAAGACGCGCGGGGCTTTGGCAAGCGGCGACAGAGAGGTGGTGAAGTTGGCAAGATCAGTGCGATAGCCTTCAACCAGTGCATTGGCCTTATTTTCAACACCGAAGATTTTGCCCAGATTCAGCAGATCATTATACATATCATCCATGCTGGCGGCGTCTTTTTCACCGATATGGATGCAGCTTTCGGTCAGTTCATAGACTTTGATGCCAAATTGGTCGAGCGTCTCGGGCGTCACTTCACCCCCGACTTTCATGCCATAGTTCCAACCGGCAAAGAAAAAGTCCGCATCCGCGCCGATCAACACCTCTTTGCTCGGGTATTTCGCAGACAGCTCGGGCAGTTCTTCGACGCCTGCTGTCATCGTCTCGTCCAGCGTTTTCCAGCCAGAGATACCAGTGTAGCCCACCATGCGGTCGGCCAGACCCAAGACCAACATCATCTCGGTCAGGTTTACATCGTGCGCGATTGCCGCCTTAGGCGGTTCTTCAAAGGTCACTTCACGGTTGCAGCTTTGCACGGTGGTTTGCGCAAAGGCCGTTGTCGTCATCAAAGCCAGCAACGCGCCGGATACGAGTGGGGTTTGGGAAAGTTTCATAGGGGACTTCCTTTAGCTCGGCAGATGAAATGAAAGGTGTTGAGTATTGCTGAGGCTCAGCGTTTCGCGATGCGCTGTGACGCGGAAGGTTTGGGACACCTGAAGCTCACTCAGCACGTCCTCGGGTGGGCCGAAACCCTTGCAGTGGCCATCTTCAAGCAAAAGAACGGCGTCGCAGACATCGGCGGCCATGTTCAGGTCATGCAAGGACACGGCAATGGTCAGACCAAGCGTGCGGATCAGCGACAGGATCTCTAGCTGATGGCGGATGTCGAGGTGATTGGTCGGCTCGTCCATAACCAGCACTTGAGGCTGCTGTGCCAGCGCGCGAGCCACCATCACCCGTTGCCGTTCGCCGCCAGATAAGGTGCCGAGGTCCCGATGCATCAGGTGCCGAAGATCCATTCGGTCTATGGCCGCGTCGACAATCTCGGCATCTTGCGCACCGGGGGTCGAGAACCCCAAACGGTGCGGTGTGCGGCCCAGGGTAACGATATCGCGCACGGTTAACCCGAAGGCGCCGGGTTGTTCTTGCAAAACCGCCGCGACCTTTCGGGCGGCGGCACGTGGCGGAAGTGACCAAATATCCTCTCCGTCCACCAAAATGCGCCCTGATGTTGGTTGCTGGTAGTGGTAGATCATGCGCAACAGCGTGGACTTGCCCGCGCCATTCGGACCAACCACTCCCAGCACCTGTCCGGGCTGAAGTTCGAAGCTGACAGGGTGGAGAAGACGCGGCAGAGACCGATGAGGCGCCCAGCTGATATTGTCAGCAACCAGACTTGCGGCGCTCATGACAGGCGTGCCGCGCTGTCTTCGACGGCAAGCATCATGGCCGGAACCCGTGCCAATGTATGTGTGCGCAGCTTACCGGGCCGATCGACGGATGAGCACCAACCATCCCCCAGGACGGCATATTTCTGAGCGAAAGAAACGAGATCATCAATGTCCTGATCGGGGTCAATGCCTCCGAACAGATAAGTTGCTTTGCGTGTGCTGTGATACGCAATCGTGCAGGGCTGCGCACAGCCCGCCATGCAGGCAACGCCCGAGATCTCGAACTCTTCACTGATCGTGTCACCAGCCGCATCAATCGCCGCGCGAAGCCGTTCGATCAGTTCATAGCCGGGGCGACAGGTCTTGCCCTTGTGTTTACATGATGTGCAGATGGTAATTCTGTGATTTGGTATGCCCATGTCGCCCTCCGCGATAGAGCGGGGCAAACACAGGTCGATTTTCACACGGTTTTATCCGTAAAGCCATCACGGCCTCCTGTCGGGACACCCCGCCCGGGTTGAAGTTACACTTTTGATGGCAGGTCTCCTGACTTGCGGGTTGTCGCTTGCCCGAACCTTCCCGAACGCTGGGCGTTCAGTGGTGTTCATCGGGGTCGCTCGCCGCTCACAGTTGCGGGGGCAGTCACGGTTTTGGCGCCTGTTGGCTATTCCTCACCGTATTCCCTTTTCATTCCGAAAGCGCATTTGTCTTTCGGAAACCATCAAGGCTCATTTCAGGCAATAAGTTTCCTAAGTCAATAGGTTTGCCGGATGTATCAAATTGAAAAATGGATTTGGTCGCTGGTAGTGCTAGAGCGGTCGTTGAGTTTCAGGATTCACAAATTTCTCGAGTTTTGCTTCAAGCTTCCAAAAGAGGGGGGGAATGGATGCGAGCAGGTTCATCGTCACGGATCAGCTTTGAAACCAACAAAGTTGCGATGCGGCCGTATCACTTCTGACTGATTAATCCAGCGGCCCCCGAATGCAAAACTTCGTGGAGGAACCGCTGAACAGTGATTTTTGGAGGGATTTATCCCTTTATTTTTCATGTGGTTTTCTATGGGGATACCGCACCCCAAAGCGGGTTGCCAAAAATGAGAAGCCCTATTCCCCTACGAGCAGCTATGGGGCTAGGATGCAATCATTGATTGAACCATGATTTATAAACGTCTTTGGCGTATCCCTTTGTGTTTAAGGTTGGGTGTTTATGGCGTGGAGCAATTGAAGGAACTGAAGCGTTTGCATAATTGGAGCCGGTTAAGCAAACGATCCGGGGGATCGCTTGTCAGGCGGAACAACGAGCGACTGAGAAGGGCTGTTTCGATTTGACGCTGGACCAGTTGATCTTGGTAGAGGCTGCAAAGGGAAATTTCTAAACCCCATCGTCGTCGTACTTGCATTGACCGTGTTCGTTCTGAGACAGCACCGATCGACACAGCGCAAGGTGCCTGTTGGACGTCCCGACGAAGACCGCCTGGTGGCTGATATGATCGAGCTTACACGTTAATATGGTCGTTACGGCTATCGTCGGATCGCTGCGTTACTGCGATACGCAGGTTGGCATGTGAATGACAAACGCGTGGAACGCTTATGGCGGCGAGAGGGGCTGAAAGTGCCAATGAAACAACCAAAGAACGGCGAGCCGGTTGCTGATCTGTGTCGGGAACATGGGATGAGCAGCGCGAGCTTCTATAAGTGGTGATCCCAATATGGCGGCATGGACGCCAGCCTGATGGCGCGGATGAAGGAGTTTGATGAGGAGATCACGCGGATCAAGCCTAAAGCGTTCCGCCAGAAAACTGAAATGCTGGTTGGTGGCGGATCGCGCGAAACGCCCGCAACCTCAATAGGGGGCGGCGGGATGACCTGACCAGTCAACCCTTGCTGGTCTTATGCAACTAAGAAAGTGGCCCTACACTCTGATGCTGCGCTGAGATTGTTATTGTTATTGTTGGTTATGGAGCGATTAGAGGTATGACGATGGATTCCCACGAGCAAAGCGCAGCATCACAATTGGTATCCAAGGTTCTTTCCGATGAAGAGTTGTCGGCTTTGGTATCGGATTATGTCTCAACTGACGTTGCGGCATTCAAGAAATATGCGCAGGCGCTGGATCCGACGCTAACTGAAAACAGCGACTACAGCTCTCTAAGTTTTTCGGTGGGAGCGTCGTATACTGTTGCGGGGGAGTTCGCCTCGCTGGCGACTTTGCAGCCTGATCTACCTACCGCTTTGGGCAAGTCGATTGCGGGGTTTAAGCTTTATCATGGAATGGGGAAGGCTACTGCTGGAACTAAACTGATCGCCAGCTCTATTGAATCGCTGCAAGATGGAAGCCTATCAGACTCCGGAAAAGCGGCTGCAGCTTTCGATATAATGTATGGATTGAAATCTGAGGTGATGGCTGGGCTTACTCTCCTGCCCTATGCATCGGGGCAGTCGGCGTACAATAAGTTATCATATGAGCAAACGAGCGCGCTAATTGACAAGATAAATCAGTTCAAATCTGAATTTGTATTATCAACCTCAGATCGTTTTGAGCTTGATAAGCACATTACAGCGATGGGTAACAATCCGATATCCTTGACGCCTAACCAGCAAGCGAAATTTGACAAGCTCAAGGCTACGCACAATGAGTTAGAAGATCTCGAAGCGGAGCTGACGAAGAGAATCGAGAAAATTAACCAGCAGCAAGATATTATCGCGAAGTCAACGGAATTCAATGTCTTTGATCGCTACGACAAAACAACGGTCTATACAGATAGTATTGCCGCAAACAAGTCTATCTCGGAGGCGCTTAGCGGACAGGCAACCCAAGAATTTAGTGGCGAAAGAATAAGATATAACAAAGATGCGAGCACCGAAGCGGGCAAGTTTGTCATTACCAATTCAAATGGCATCCATACCACGATCGAAGGTGAATTTATATCCATCCGCGGCGATACGGTTGTGTACAAAAAGTCGGATTCGATTTCCGAGCTTCGCGACAAAATCGCCGCTAAGACTCAGGCGCTGGATGTGGATTTTCGTGAATACACTTCCACCGTGGGCGAATTTAAGACACACACGAACTTCATTCAGTTAGTTGAAGCAGACGGCACATACCTCACACTAACGAGCAAGTCTGGAAAGAAAATAAGTAATCTGGACTTTAGTTCATTGGATGCAGATTTTTCAATCGATTCAGATATCAAGATAAACAAACCAGGAGCGTCTTCTGATGCAGCTGGCATAGCGGGTGGGGTCGGCTCAATCATCGGCGGGGTGGCCTTTACAATTTCATCTGCAATTGGTCTTGAAAAAGTTCTTTCGTCAGGCAAGGCGAGCGATGCTGAGAAAGCCGTTGCGAGCCTTATGGTCGTGTCGGCCTCTCTCGAGGCAATCAGTGGTGTTCTGGATGTTTTGAGTGGTCTTGCGAAGTTTGCAAAATTCTCAAAAGCGTTAGGCGTGGCGGGCGCTATCGTAGGGGCAGTGGCCGATCTGGCCTTTGGGGCTGCAACAGTTGTTAAGACATTTAATGACCCAAACGCTACCGACCTACAGAAAGGCCTGTCTATTGCCAACCTGCTGACGCCGGGTTTTGATCTTTTGGCAATTGAGAAAGCTGAGCACTATCGCAATATGTTGGACGATTCCAACCTATCCGAAGCAGATAAGTTCGCGTTCGAGGCCCTTTACAAACAAGCAATATTCAACTCCATCCCGATTTTTAACGCATTTTCTTTCGCATGGGGGGATAACTATCTTGCCACGGAAGTGGCCGGCGACCTGATAGAAAACTACGGCGATGTTGTTGGAGATCCAAATGTTCTGGATGATGGCGATATCTTTGCATTCCTTCAAAACTCATACCAGAAGATTGCCGAGGATTTTTTTGAATCCAAGAAACCGGAGCTTATCAGCAATATTCAAGATCTTGGTCCGCAGGCGCAGCAGATTGTATTGGCTGGCAAGACGGCGAATTACTCGATGCTAACCTCAAACGCGGAAGCCAAAAAAATATATGATAAAATCGTTCCCGAAGCAATCAGGGATGATGCGGATCAAATATATAAATACACCGTGACCATAGTGGACGGAGTTACACAGACCGAGCTTGATAACTCCAATCAGACAGCAGCCCGAACAAGTGAAACAACGACCGCCGGCGCCGCTATCTGGCGAGAAAGCGGTGCTGACTGGCGATTAGGGATGACTAACAACCAGCCCGATAGCATAAAGGCCAATACGGCGATTGTTGCCATTGGAGCGGACTATGCAGGTGACGCCTATCTCTACGATGACCTAGGTATTGACAATACAGTTATCTACCAATCCACCGGCGATCGAAAATACGGTTTCGTGTATGAGGGCCGGACGGTAACCGAAACAAAGTACAAAGAAATCACAGGTACAACTGTCATTGGGAAAGCTGGTGTAGCAACGACGACAGAAACGGTTGCCTATCAAGAGGACGTGTGGCGCCTGTTTCGTAAGTACATTGATGGTCCTGGAGCGGCAAAGCCGAACGTAGATCACATTAATATTGGCCAAGGCCGTGACAACGTGATCGCAGGACATGTAGATGAGCTTCTGCGGATTACTTCGGGAGATTGGCAGGATTTCAGGTCGGTTTCCTCTGTTTCCGGCGATGGTGCGGCTGATCTGGACAGGCTGACAATTACTGACAGTACCTTGAAACGGTTTGAAATCGGCAATCCCAGTGAGACCATTTCCAGCTCAGATCTTCCCAGTGCCGCTGGCGATCGCAGAGTTGATCTGACATGGCGAACAGAAGGTAAGAGCACCGACTCAGTCGCAACAATCGAAGACGTTGAGATGGTCGTTCTGGCGAAGGATGACACCAGCCGGGCAATTCTCTACTCCGAAGAGGGCGAAGGCTTCACGCTCGCAATGACCGGCGGCGGTAGGCTGCCGCTCTACCTTTCTGATGCACCAGATGCTAAATCTTACAAGACGGGGTCAATTATCGGCAGCGACCAAGCTGATTACGTGGAGATAAACAACAGCTTCCGCGTGGAGACATTTTCTGCCGATCTGAAGGGAGGAAACGACCTCCTGCGAATAGACAGCCCAGGCAGAGGATTCTACAGCATTGTCGGGGGTGAAGGCTTCGATGAGCTTCAAATCGATTCTTTCAACGGTCGAAAGACGGCAATATTTCTTGGTGATAACGCCGGATCGCATTTGCAGAGCTATATGAAGGGCTTGAACAAGGCCGTAGAGAATGGCGAAGCTGCTGCTGCAGACGCGGATTTAGTAGGAATCTCTGCGGCAGGCGTCGAAAAGATCCAAATCGACAGCGACGCGGCCGCCTATTTCCAGATCGGTGGAGGAGCTAATCAAGTAATTTTCGGCACAGCATATGCTGACGTTTATGCCGTAAATCTGGACAATTCGAAAACTACTGATATCACGATTGAAGACAGCACTGGCCCTCTAGATTATGTGAACATTGACTTGACCGATGTGTCAGATTTCCGGCTGGAACAAGAGTATTCTGGAAATCGTGATACGGACACCCGAACCATTCGCAGTGAAGGCGCACAGGAAAGCAGCGTGGAACTCACCAGCGATGCAATTGTTTCACTGGGGATTGGAGGTCTCACTGAGTTCACTTATGCGCGCAACAACATTTTCGGTGAACGTGTGGCTGCAGAAGGGCAATCGCTTCCGTCGAGTGACTTGGCGGAATCCCAGGTGGGTTCAGTTGGCGATGACCTCTTTATCGTTCACGGGGACGGTGACCCGAACCTCGTAGAAATGACCATCAAAGGAAGTATGGGAAGTGATCGGGTTCTTTTGACTGGCGTTTACGATATCGACTCACTTACATCGATATCTTATGATGGTCAGGCTGGGCCGACATCGAACAATGTTCTGTCCTTCTCCGGTACAACTGATATCAGAGACTACCACAATACAGTTGAGAAGTATTACTTTCTTAATGACCAATTCGAATTGGATAGAAACCTGATCGACGGTTTGGTCAAGGATGGCAATGGCGGAACTCAACGCGATCTTATCGTACTGACTTCTCCGGGAGACTATGTTGGAAATGGAGGTGCAGATGTGTACTTCGTCGGGCCCAACTCCGGAGGTAACACAGAATTCCGTATCAAAGATTTCTCGGCCGACGACACCTTGTTCTTCTCCGCCCAAATCAGTTTTGCTTCATTGAAACCGATGAAGGTCGGCAATGATCTTGTTATCACCTCCGAATTCGCGACCGATTTGTCCCGAACGATTGTAATAGAGGGCTACTTCAATGCTGCAGCGCGCCAGGGAAAGATCCAGTCTGGCGAAGTGGAATTTACGAAAGAGATGATCAATCTGTCCATAAATTTGGCCCGGTTGCAGGCAAAATCCGATCAAGATTCAGGTGTAGCTGCCGACGGCGAAGCAGATGTAGACGGGGTGTTTTCTGCGCTATTCAATCAGGATGTGACGTTAGAAGGATCCAATGCCAGCGAAGAGATTAATGGAACGAGAGGCGCGGACTCTATTAATGGGGGTGCAGAGACGGATACGATCCATGGTGGAGCAGGAAATGATACCATCCAGGCCGGTTCCAATCGAGAGGGCGGATCTGGATACGATATTCTTAGCTTCGACATGCTTACAGGAAGTCAGAATGTAGATCTCAACGGTGAGCAATCCGTACAGGAAACGCCCGCTGGAACGAGCACTGCAAATGTGATCAACAATATCTCCGGTTTCGAAGGTGTGATTGGGGGCCTTGGGGATGACACCATTACCGGTAACAACAATGCCAATATCATCTCTGGTGGCCGAGGATCCGACTATATTTCAGGCGGCGGTGGGGATGATATTATACTGCCTGGTGCGCTCCCTGGTAGGAGCACAGGAAGAGATTACGAAACCGACACACTCGATGGCGGGACGGGCTTCGACATCGTCAGCTTTGAAGGCGAAAGCGGCGAGCAAATTGAAATTGATCTTGGGGCGAAGCCGGAAGGATGGAGTTACGCACGGGCCTACACTTATCAGCAGTCCAGTACCGTTAAGGAGACTATATCGTATATAAAGCTTCGAAACTTTGAAGGTGTGGTAGGCGGACAGCTTGATGACGAAATCTCGGGCGACGATGTTGCAAACTATCTTTCTGGCATCGGAGGCAATGACAGGCTTTCAGGCCGAGCAGGTTCGGATACGCTTGTGGGGGGCGCTGGCAATGACACTCTGATTGGAGGTGAAGGGAATGATGCCTTAGTCGGTGGTGATGGCGCTGATACCTTTATAATCGGTGGGTCGAATGAAGCCGGTACTCTGGACACGATTTACGATTTCAACGCGGCCGAAGATACGCTCGATATTTCGGGTACTGCATTTACAGTAACAATGGAAGCCGACCAGTTTGTATTCGATCCAGTTTCCAAAACCCAAAGCTTCTTTAAAAGCTCTGCTATAATCGGCAATGGGGAAAGTTCCGTCTTGTTGCATGGCGTAACAGTAGAAGAGGCAAGGCAAATCTTAAGCGGCAAGGCGACCGTGGTTGTCGAAGCCAGTGACAATGGCAGTAAAAAAACAGGCAACGCAGTTTCCAATTTTATCGACGGAAGCGACGGAGATGATTACATCCTCGGTATGGGAGGGGATGACACCATCAAGGCATCATCCGGCGTGGATACTTTGGACGGTGGTGAAGGCTTTGACTATCTGGATTTCTCTGGATCCGAATTTGGCATCCAACACAAAATTGGGACCGAGAGCTTTGATGTTTTGCGCGACAATAGATTTGTCAATGAGGGGGATGTCGTTCGGAATTTTGAGGGCGTCATTGGCAGCGGCTACAGCGACAACTTTTTGACATATACAAGTGACGCAGCCTATCTGGTTGGACTGGGTGGAGATGACAGACTTATTGGGAATATCGGAGATGACACTATTTGGGGTGGCTCTGGAGATGACAACATCCAGGGTCGGCAAGGGAATGATGTCCTGATCGGCGGCACAGGACAGGATACGTTTAGTTTCTTTGGTGGTGAGGATGGAGTAGATGCAATCACCGACTTCGATACCACTGAAGATTACATGTTCCTTCTTTATACGGGGGCGCGTAGCTTTGCTGACCTTAGTATAACAGATACAAGAAATGGAGTTCTTGTTGAGTGGGATACCGATAGCACGGGCCTCACTAAAGCAGGTGTTGTGCTTCAAGGTTTGGTCAGTTCCCAGATTTCTGCCGAAAGTTTCCTTTTCTTATAAGAGAAACCTTCCTCACCACGCCCGGGGAGGCTGTGCTGGTCTCCCTGGGTGAAGTTGTCCCACCTTTTCGCACAGTTTTCAGCTTTTCTGAGTGCGTTAACGATTAATCGATGGAGCTATTTTGAGCAGCCCCACTTGAGTGGTCCATATTGAAAGTTAGTGCATGATCGGCCTTTGGTCCATCGGTACGATGGCCTCTGGCGCAGGTGGGCGGTAGCCCAATGTGGACCTGTCGCGGTTTGATGCCGCTCCTTTGATAGCATTTACTGCAACAAAGGAGGCCGACTATGGGACTGAAACGGACGGACGAATTCCGGGCTGATGCGGTGCGTATCGCGCTGACGAGTGGGCTTACGCGTAAACAGGTGGCTCACGATCTGGGTGTTGGCATGTCGACGCTGAACAAGTGGGTGACGGCACACCGAGACACGGATGTGGTGTCGAAAGAGGATTTGAGCCTCGCGCAAGAGAATGACCGGCAACGACGCGAGAACCGCATCCTCAAGGAGGAGAGGGAGATCTTAAAAAAGCAACGCAGTTCTTCGCGGGCCAAAAGCCATGAGGTTTAGGCTCAGGCCTCATAACCAAAACATAACTGTTGCGGCGAGAGCGATGGCCGAGGGGAAGACTTTGGGGCATCTGTCATATCGGGTGGCGACCCGCGGCCAATCCTTCAGACGCCCGAACATGATCTCGATCACTGCCCGGCAGTGATCAGGCGCCCACGCCCCCCTTTTTGACGCCCAGACTGGACGCTGTACGATGGGCTTTCAGATAGGTCGCATCGATCATGATCGTCGTCGGGTCCGTCGCTTCCGCAGCCACCCCTTCAAATATCCTGGCAAAAACACCCATCTCGCTCCAACGTCTTCGGCGATTATAGAGCGTCTTCGGTGGGCCGTATTCCCTGGGCGCATCGCACCACCGTAAGCCATTGCGATTGATGAAGATTATCCCACTCAACACCCGCCGACCATCACCCCTCGGCTTGCCATGGCTCTTGGAAAAAACGGTCGCAGCCGCGCCATCTGTTCGTCGGTCAGCCAAAAAAGATTGCTCATGATACCCCCTGAAAGTCTGGGGGGGTGAAGCATGCGACCAATGCGATCTCAAGCCGATTAATGGGGCCTGAGCCTAGAGCGTAGACTCATAAGAGCCAAATGACTGTTGCGGCGAGGTGGGCTGCTGCCAAGAAGGTTTGTTGGCATCGAAATGTTCGCAGGCTGAGTTGTCGCCAGTCCTTCAGTCGGTTGAACATGCGCTCGACGATGTTGCGGGTTTTGTAGAGGTCTGCGTCATATTCGAATTGCATTTTGCGGTTCTTGCGCGGTGGGATGCAGGCGGTTGCCTTGGCGTTGCACGAGCCAGTCGCGCAGGTGATTTGCGTCGTAACCTCGGTCTGCAATGACGGTGGTTCCCCTGGCTATATATGGCTCAAGGCATTGATTCGCATGGGTAATATCGGCTCGATGCCTGAGGTCAGATGCAGATGGACCGGCTT
>NZ_LKBA01000003.1 GCF_001307765.1 Aliiroseovarius crassostreae | reverse complement strand
GGCCGCCAACAACCTTGCCCGGCTGCCGAGGTTGCTGGCGGTATGAAGGGAAAGATGGCCCCAGAAGCGAGCCGTGGGCGCGCCGACAGACATGACACTTCAGTCGAACCGGACCTGACGACGGGAAAGCGTTCCGGCTCAGCGACTATTTCAGCGACCTGCTGAAGCGTTCCGCCCCAAACCAGCGATTCAGGATTTTGGCGGAACGCGTTAGATACACAGGTTAAATACACAGGGCGGCGGTCAGCGCCGCCCATTGTTTTTTACTGACCGCCTGTTTGCTCGCCGTCATCCAGTGACTTTCCGCCGGGCGCAGGACATGGTCTGACAAGCGCAGCAGCCGCTCATTTCCCAATTCCGCCTGCACCAGAGGCAAAGAGGCCATCAGCACCCCGGCCCCCGCCCGCGCGGCCGCAACCGCGGCGGTGAATGTGTCAAACCGCAAAAGCGGCACCGGCGTTGTCGGATCCCCGGTCAGGGTGGCCCAGGCCTGCCATCCCGCGCGCGGCCCAGTCACCGCGAGGCGCGGCAGGTCCTGCCAGAGGCGCCCCCCCCGGATCAAACGTGGTGCACAGACCGGCGACAGGGCGTCTGCAAACAGCTTAGCCTTGTAATCAAACGCCCCACTTCCATCGCCATAGCGCACCCGCACCATCGGTGTTTCACGCAGGCTGTCTGCGGACAAAACCATGGTCTGGCACGAGATTTGCACCTCACCCGGCATCTGTATTTCCGCCAGACGCGGCGCAATCCAATGGGCCAGCATCGACGCACTGGCCGAGAGGGTGATGGTCTTGCGGCGCATCCCAAAGAGCTCTTCCGCGCTTTGGTCCAGCGTGGTCAGGCCGTGACTGACATAAGGCAGCCACGCTTCGCCATCAACCGAAAGGACCACCCCGCGCGCCTGCCGAATGAAAAGCCTCACCCCAAGCCGCGCCTCAAGCTGACCGATCCGCTGGCTGATCGCTGCTTGCGTCAGGCCGGTTTCCCGCGCCGCCCCGGTGAAGCTGCCGGTCCGCGCCGCAGCCTCAAACGCACGCACCCAATCCAGCGGAATATTGGCCAGTGGAATATTGGCCGGTGGCAGGTTGGAGGGTTGAGATCCAGACATAAGCAAAACGCCCCCTCAGATACGCATTCCCTAAATTGAACTTATGAACGGATGCAGCAACACTGTCATCTGAAAACAGACCGTTCAATTCGAGACTCAAGGAAGGTAACCCAGATGTCCGAAGTCAAGATCGACCCGCAGGGTCAGGTTCTCACCCTCTCCCTCAACGGCGAAAACACGCGGTTCCACGCGATGTGGCTACGCGATAATGCCTGGGATGAAGATACCCGCGCGCCCGGCAATGGGCAAAGGCTTGTTGCCTTGCGTGACATTCCGGCCAACACGGCGATATCTGCGGCCTCGGTTGAAAATGGTCTGCTCACTGTCACCTTCACTCCGGAAATGAAAACCGTCACTTACGATCTGGGCTGGCTGACTGACAATGCCTATGACCGACCGGCGCCCGAGGCCCGCGGCTGGCTTGGCCCGCGCATTGAAGCCTGGAACAGCGACTTGATGGGCAATGTGCCGGTCGGGGATTTTGCCGAACTGTCCAAAGGGGGCGATGCGCTGAAGGACTGGCTGGGAAAGGTTACCAAATATGGCTTTGGCAAGGTCGTGAACGGCCCGGTGGAAAGTGGCGCGCTGTTCAAGGTTGTTGATCTGTTTGGCTATGTGCGTGACACAAATTACGGCAAGCATTTCGAGGTGCGCACCGAGGTAAACCCGACAAACCTTGCCTTCACCGGGTTGGGTCTGCAAGCCCATACCGATAACCCCTACCGTGATCCCGTACCGTCTGTTCAGGTGCTTTATTGCCTCGAAAGCTCGGCCGCTGGCGGAGAAAACATGGTGGTCGACGGGTTTGCCGCTGCCCTGCGTCTGCGCGACGAAAACGAAGTCTATTTCAACGTTCTGACGGATCACTGCGCCCGGTTCGAATATGCGGGGGAAGATGGGGTATGCCTGACCTCCCGCCGTCCGATGATTGAACTGGCCCCGGATGGCGAGCTGATTGGGGTGCGGTTCAACAACCGCTCGCTGGCCGCTGTGACCGACGTGCCGTTTGAAAAGATGGAGACCTATTATGCCGCCTATCGCCGCCTGGGTGAGATTATTGATGACGAGGCAATGGAAGTGACGTTCCGGCTCGACCCCGGCGAAGGATTTGTGGTCGACAACACGCGTGTATTGCACGCCCGCAAGGGATATTCCGGCGAGGGCACCCGCTGGCTGCAGGGCTGCTACTCCGACAAGGACGGGTTGCGGTCGACCTATGATGCGATGGTGCGGTCCGAACAGAAGGAGGCCGCAGAATGAAGCCGGATATCGACCAGCTGACGCCTGAAAATATCGTCGAATTCATCGGTGGGATTTTTGAACGCCGCGGCGGGGAGGAGTATCTCGGCGAACCCGTGACCATGGCCCAGCACATGTTGCAGGGGGCAACGATTGCCGAGCAGAATGGACAGTCGGAGGAGGTCATCGTGGGCGCCCTTTTGCATGATATCGGGCATTTTACGTCCGAGTTTGGCACCTATCACCCGGATGACACCGAGGACCGGCACCACGAAGATGCAGGCGCCGAGGTGCTGGAGCGGTTTTTTCCCTCGGTAATCACCGATTGCGTGCGCTATCACGTGGCGGCGAAACGCTATCTCTGCGCCACCAAGCCCGAGTATTACAAACGCCTGTCGCCTGCATCGGCCCATACGCTGGAATTGCAGGGCGGGCCGATGAATGCGGAAGAGGTGGCAGAGTTTGCAGCCAACCCGAACCTCAAGGAAATCATCGCGGTGCGCTATCTGGATGAGGCGGGTAAGCGCGACGATATGGAGACGCCGGATTACTGGCATTTTGCGCCGATGGTGCAGCGGATGGTAGACCGGCATTGTGGCTGAGGCAGGCTGGGGGTTTCACACCCCCAGACCCCCATGAGGTATTTCAGGCAAGAAAAAGGGCGGGATGTTGACCCGCCCTTCGTCATTTTAGATGTATGGTCAGGATCAGTCGATGACGCGCACTGCGCCTTTCGCTGCGGAAGACGCCAGCATCGCATAGGCTTTCAGCGCCTTCGAGACCTTGCGTTTACGCGGCTCGGCGGGGACCCAGCCCTTCTTGTCCTGCTCGGCACGGCGGGCGGCCATTTCCTCGTCCGAGATGGCAAGGTTGATGGTGCGGTTCGGGATGTCGATCTCGATCTTGTCGCCGTCTTGCACCAGACCGATGGCGCCACCTTCTGCCGCTTCCGGCGAGGCGTGGCCGATTGACAGGCCCGAGGTCCCGCCCGAGAAGCGGCCATCGGTCAAGAGCGCACAGGCTTTGCCCAGACCCTTCGATTTCAGATAGCTGGTCGGGTAGAGCATTTCCTGCATCCCCGGCCCACCACGCGGCCCTTCGTAGCGGATGACAACCACGTCGCCTTCCTTGACCTTGCCGGTCAGAATGTTGTTCACGGCCGCGTCCTGGCTTTCGCAGACATGGGCGGTGCCGGTGAAGGTCAGGATGCTTTCATCCACACCCGCGGTTTTCACGATACAGCCGTCTTCGGCGATATTGCCGAACAGAACGGCCAGACCGCCATCTTTCGAAAACGCGTGTTCAGCCGAGCGGATCACGCCGGTTTCGCGGTCGGTGTCCAGTTCCTTGAACCGGTTTTCAGTCGAGAACGCCTTGGTGGTGCGCACACCTCCGGGGGCCGCTTTAAAGAGCTGTTCGGCCTCGGGGTTATTGGCGACCTTGATGTCCCATTTGGCGATCGCCTCGCCCATTGTGGAGGAATGCACGGTTGGCACGTCATTGTGCAGCAGCCCAGCGCGCGAGAGTTCGCCAAGGATCGAGAAGATGCCACCGGCGCGGTGCACATCTTCCATGTGGACGTTGTGGATGTTCGGTGCGACCTTGCACAGGCAGGGCACTTTGCGCGAAAGACGATCCATGTCGGTCATGTCGAAATCAACCTCACCCTCATGGGCGATGGCCAAGAGGTGCAGCACGGTGTTGGTCGACCCCCCCATGGCGATATCCAGCGACATGGCGTTTTCGAACGCTTCAAAGGTTGCGATCTCGCGCGGCAGCAGACCTTTTTCTTCGTCCTGATAGTGGCGCTTGGTGATCTCGACGATCTTGCGGCCAGCCTCGAGGAACAGGCCTTTGCGGTCGGCGTGCGTGGCCAGCGTTGAGCCATTGCCCGGCAGCGCCAGACCCAGTGCCTCGGCCAGGCAGTTCATCGAGTTCGCAGTGAACATGCCCGAGCACGACCCGCAAGTCGGGCAGGCGTTTTCTTCGATGTGCTGGACCTGCTCGTCGGTGTATTTGTCGTCCGCTGCGGCAACCATCGCATCGACAAGGTCGATCTTCTTGGCGTCCAGATCGGCAATGTCGATCTTGCCCGCTTCCATCGGACCACCAGAGACGAAGATCACCGGGATGTTCAGGCGCATCGCGGCCATCAGCATACCGGGGGTGATCTTGTCGCAGTTCGATATACAGACCATCGCGTCAGCACAGTGCGCGTTGACCATATATTCAACCGAGTCCGCAATCACTTCGCGCGACGGCAGCGAATAAAGCATGCCGTCATGGCCCATCGCGATCCCGTCATCGACGGCGATGGTGTTAAATTCTTTGGCCACACCGCCAGCGGCCTCGACCTCGCGCGCAACCATCTGGCCCAGATCCTTCAGGTGGACGTGCCCCGGCACGAACTGGGTAAAGCTGTTCACGATGGCGATGATCGGCTTGCCAAAATCGTCATCCTTCATCCCGGTCGCGCGCCACAATCCGCGGGCACCCGCCATGTTACGACCATGGGTCGACGTTCTGGAACGGTAAGCTGGCATGTTTTCTCGCCTCTTGCAGTCAATTCTTCGGCACAGGGATTAGCACTGATGACCGGGTGAGGCCAGCGCGGAGTTGTGGCTCTTGCCTTGTTTTCCAGCACCAAACTGTCCGGTCAGAGGGCCAGCCCCGCACGCCGCCCGTCGTAAAAGGCTGCGGCGGCATTGCGTGGTGCATGGGCGTCCCCGATCAGAACCGGGTCAAACCCCATTGCCCGCAATTCCTGCTTCAGCCCCATGCCGACACGTTCCGCGGTGGCAAGCACAAGGCTGTCGGCTGGGATCCGGCAGGTCTCTCCGGTCAGGATACTGGCACAGTCGGCCCCGCAGACAGCCCCCTGATCCGACCAGCCCGTCACCACGGTTTCGGTTACAAAGCGCACGCCAAGCCGGGCCAGTTGCTTGCGCGCCGGAAGATCGGCGGCAGATCGGAACAACTCTTTGCCCACCACCGGGTCCGGGGTGACAATGGTCACGTCATGACCGTCCTGGGCCAGCTTCCAGGCGGTGCCAATACCGCGCCAGTTGCCCCCTTCGTCCAATACGATCACGGCCTTCCCCAGACGGGCATCGCGAGCCATGACATCCTCGGCACTGAACACATTTCCCCGCTCGATACCCGGCAGGGTGCCGACATGTGCCAGCCCCTTCTGAAACCCGTTTCCAGCCGGAACAGAGCCTGTTGCGTCGACGATAAGATCCGCGCCGAACGCCGCAATCTCGGCCGCATCCAGATAGCTGTTGTAGCGAATGTTGACACCCAACGCGATGAGCTGGCGCTGATACCAATCGATCAGGTCGCTGATCTGCGCGCGGCGCGGCTGCAGCCCTGCCAGCCGAAACTGTCCACCCAGTGCTGGGCCTGCTTCGGCCAAGGTGACCCGGTGCCCGCGTTCCGCCGCCACACGGGCACATTCCAGTCCGGCCGGACCAGCCCCGACCACAAGCACATTGCGTTGGGATTGCACCTTGCTGAATCGATCCCCGCCCCATTCATGCTCGCGCCCGACCGACGGGTTGATCAGGCATGAGATCCAATAATCCCGCCCCCGTCGCCCCCAGCATTGCTGGTTGCACGACAGGCAGCCACGGATGTCCTCTGCGCGATCTTCTCCCGCCTTTGCCACCAGATGCGGATCGGCAATCTGCCCGCGCACGATGGAGACAAGGTCCGCCTCGCCCGCACCCAGAACCGTATTGGCATTTTCCGGGGTTCGGATATGGCTTTCTGCCGTGACCAGCGCGTGTTTGACGACGGATTTCAGCCGGGTTGCCAGATCCACACCGAGCTTTTCGCCATAGAGAAAAGTGGGCATCAGCTTGTAGAAATCGAAATACCCGCCCGACCCGCAAGTGACATAATCCATCAGTTGCTCCGCATCATGCAGCGCGACAATCTCGGCGGTGTCTTCGCGGCTGAGGGCAGCCTCGACATCCGGTTCATCGGCAACAGACAGCCCGATGATGAAGTTGTCGCCACAGGCAGACCGGATGCGTTTCAGAATCTCACGCGAAAACCGGGTGCGGTTTTCCAGCGACCCGCCCCATTGGTCTTCTCGCTGGTTCGAAAACGGGGTCCAGAACTGGTCAATCAGACAATGATAGGCGGCCCAGACTTCGACCCCGTCGAAACCTGCCTTTTGACACCTGACGGCCGCATCGACGAAAGACTGGATGGTCTCTTCGATCTCGGCTTCGGACATGGCATGGCTGCCATCATTGTCGTGATAGCTTGGCCCGCCCGAAGGTGACCAGTTGGCGTGCCAGGAATTGTCCCAATCCCCATGCGCCCCCACATGGTAAAGCTGCTGGATCATCACTGCGCCATGGGCCTGCCCCACCTCGGTGATCTGTCTGAAATGGGGGATCACCTCATCCGTGGAGGGACGAAAATTGCCACGGGTCAGCACCGCCGCCGGATGCACCGGCATCGGCTCAACCACAATCATCGCAGCGCCCCCGATGGCACGTTCGCGGTAATAGGCCAGATGCTGATCCCCGGGCAGGCCATCTTGGGACATATTGGTGGTATGCGCCCCGAACACCACGCGGTTTTTCAGCGTCTTGTGACGCAGCCGAACCGGTTTGAAGATATGGGGGAAAGGCATTGGCGCACTCCGGTTTCCGCGTCAGAGATCCTTGACCAGCCGCAACGCATCATAGATCGCGGCATGGCAATTGCGTGCGGATACGGCGTCGCCGATGCGAAACAGCTGGAACCTGCCCTCCGGGTTGCGCAGGAGCGTCTGCGGGCGCCCTTCGATCAGCGCCTCCTGATCAACCGCCCCCCGGTTCGAGCTTTCCTCGCGCAGTGCGAAATAGAGCTCATCCATCGGCAAGGTGCCATAGTTCACCACCACCTGATCATATTGCGCCGTACGGGTGAAATCCGAATAATCAGTGCCGATCGTTGCGGTCAGTTTATTGCCATCCCTGGCCACATCCAACAGACGGCGGGTGACGGTGAAGGTGACGTCCTTGTCCTGAAGCGCGCGCATATAGGGCACGAGGTTCATCGCCATGATATCCGGTGCAAAGGTGCGGTCCGGGGTCATCACCTCAACCCTGGACCCGGCATGGGCGGCCATTTCTGCGGCCTGAAGCCCCGGATGATCACCGCTTTCGTCATAGATCAGCACATGCTCGGCGGGTTTCACATCGCCCGCGATAATGTCCCATGCGGTGACCACATTGGCTGCGTCTCCGCGCTGCTCGAACAGTTCGGTATTCGGCAGACCACCTGTGGCGACAATGACCACATCAGGATCCAGTGCGCGCACGTCCTCGGCCTCAGCCCAGCTGTTGAAGCGGAACTCCACGTCACGAGCGGCACATTGCGCCATGCGCCAGTCGATGATCGAGATCATCTCGCGGCGACGTGGGGAAAGCGCGGCCAGGCGCAGCTGCCCTCCGGGATCCGGTTGCGCTTCGAACACGATGACGTCATGGCCGCGCTCAGCTGCAACCCGCGCGGCCTCCAGACCGCCGGGGCCGGCACCGATGACAACCACTTTCTTCTTCTCATCTGCGGGCGTGACCTCATGCGGCATGGTCAGTTCGCGCCCGGTGGCGGGGTTGTGGATGCACAGGGCCTCACCCGCGCCATAGATCCGGTCCAGACAATAGGTGGCGCCGACACAGGGGCGGATGTCATCCTCGCGCCCCTCAATGATTTTGCGCACCACATGCGGATCGGCCATATGCGCGCGGGTCATGCCGACCATATCAAGCTGGCCCGAGGCAATGGCGTGGCGCGCGGTGGCCACATCGGGAATTTTCGACGCGTGGAACACCGGCAGGGTGACCGCCGCCTTGACCCGCCCGGCAAAATCCAGATGCGGGGCATTTTTCATCCCCTGCACCGGGATCATGTCGGTCATGGCCGGGTCAGTATGGATGCGCCCCCGGTTGATATTGAGGTAATCCACATGGCCGTTTGCCTCGAAGATCCGGGCGATCTCCAGCCCCATTTCTTCGTCGATACCGCCGGCCTGCGCCTCGTCAGGGGCAAAACGCACGCCGACAACAAAGTCGTCCCCCACCCGTTTGCGGACAGAGGCGATGATGTCATTGGTCAGGCGCAGGCGGTTTTCCAGGGTTTTTCGCCCATAAGGACCGTCCAGATCATTGGACAGGGGCGAGATGAACTGATCAAGCAGGTGGCCATGGGTCATGATTTCAACCCCGTCCATCCCGCCCGCTTTCATCCGCTCGGCTGCGTCGGTGAAATCGGCGATGACATTCTCAATGTCCCAGTCTTCCGCGAGTTTCGGAAAAGCATGGTGGGCGGGTTCGCGGTGTTTGGTCGAGGACACGGCAGGCAGCCAATCCCCCTTGGCCCAATGGGTGCGCCGCCCCAGATGGGTCAGCTGGATCATCACCGCGCAGCCATGTTCATGGCAACCATCGGTCAGCTGCCGGATCCAAGGCACCACTTCGTCCTTATAGGCGAGGATATTGTTGAAAACCGGCGGGCTGTTGCGCGACACCGCCGCTGACCCCGCCGTCATCGCAAGGGCCACCCCGGCCCGGGCACGCTCCGCGTGATAGGCCGCATAGCGTTGTTTCGGCATCCCGTCCTCGGGGTAGGCCGGTTCATGACTGGTGGTCATGATCCGGTTTTTCAGGGTCAGATGTTTCAGCTGAAAGGGTTGCAGCAGCGGATCTTTGGACATCTGTCCCTCCTCAATACCACATGTCGGCCATCGCGGCCTTTTTACGCGCCATGAAGTCACGCAGCGCGTCGTTCACGGCGTCGTCCAGCGGCGGCGCTTCGTAGTCGTTCAACAGCTGTTTCCAACGCTGGTTGGCGCGGGTCGCAGCATCAATGCCGCCCTGCTCATCCCATGTTTCCCACGGCTGGTTGTCATCCAGCGCACTGTCATAATAGGCGGTCTGATAATGGCGCAGGGTGTGGGCGGTTGAGAACAGATGCGCCCCCGGCCCGCCTTCGGCCAGCGCCTCAAATCCAAGCGTGTCCTCGTTGACCGCAATCCCGTTCAGGTAGGCGTGCAGCGCACCACACATATCGGTGTCCATCACGAATTTCTCGTATGACATCGACAAAAGCCCATCCAGAAAGCCCGCCGAATGCAGGATGAAATTGGCCCCGCATTGCACAGCCGACATCATGGACATCATGGATTGCTGCATTGCCTGCGCATCCGGCAATTTCGAGGTCGAGAAATTGCCCGCGCAGCGCAGCGGCATGTTCAGGCGTCGCGCCAGCTGCCCCATCACCAGTGACCCCAGCGCCGGCTCCGGCGTTCCAAATGTGGGCGAGCCAGAGCGGAGCGACATCGAGCTGAGGAAACTGCCAAGGATCGCAGGCGCGCCCGGCCGCTCCAATTGCGTAAGGGCCGCCGACACCATGGTTTCCGCCAGACATTGCGCAATCGACCCCGCCATGGTCAGCGGGCTGACCGCGCCCCCCAGAAGGAAGGGCAGGTGGATGGAACCCTGCCCCGCCCGCGCATAGGCCCGGATGCCCTGCGTTGTGACCCCATCCATCACCATCGGTGAGGTGGTGTTGAAATTCCCCATGATCACACAGTTCTGATCCACGTAATCAGCGCCAAACAGGATACGGGTCATCTCGATGCTGTCTTCGGCCCGCTCGGGTGCGGTGATCGAACCAAGAAAGGCGCGATCCGAGTATTTGATGTGGCTGTAAACCATGTCCAGATGGCGTTTATTCACCGCAATATCGGTGGGTTCACAGATCGTGCCACCGGAATGGTGCAACCAGGGCGAGCTTTGCCCCAGCTTGATCAGGTTCTGAAAATCCTCGATCGTGCCATAGCGCCGCCCCTTGTCCAGATCCATGACGAAAGGCGATCCATAAGAGGGCGCAAAAACCATCGACCGCCCACCGATCTCGACATTGTTTTTCGGATTGCGCGCGTGCTGGGTGAATTTGGACGGCGCGGTGGACAGGATCTGGCGGACCATGCCCGGCGCAAATTTCAAATTCCAGCTCTCGGCGGTAAGCTCTGTCACCTCGGCTCCGGCCCGGCGGAACATCTCTACCGTGTCCGGGTCTTCACGAAACTCGATGCCGATCTCTGACAGGATGCGCTCAGCGGTCTGTTCAATCTCAACCAGCGCCCCCTCTTCCAGAAGGTCATAAGTCGGGATGCCCCGCGTGATGAAGGGCACCTCAAGATGAGGGTTCTGGCCGGGTTGGCCGCTGCGTATTTCGCCCGCACCACGTTTTCGCCGCCGGCTTCGCACCGGTACTGCGCTCTGATCAACCATGGCGTCCTCCCATTCGCAAAGGTGTATAGACAGTAGCGTCATTAAAATTGACACCTGTGTCAAGAAATACTAAATTTGGGTCATGACAGAACTGGAAAGCTCCAAACGCCAGGGGGCAGAAAATGCCTGGCTATCCGCCGCATATGAGGTCCTGACCGAAAGTGGTGTGGAGGCCGTAAAGGTTGGTGTTCTCTCGAAAAAACTGGGACTTACGCGGTCCGGGTTCTATTGGTATTTCAAGGATCGCGAGGCGCTTCTGGACGTGATGATCGCCCGGTGGGACGCGAAGAATACCGGCAACCTGATCCGGCAGACCGAAGCCTATGCCGACACGATCACCGAGGCGATGCTGAACCTGTTCGAGTGCTGGCTGGACGCGGATCTGTTCGATTCCCGGCTGGATCTGGCAATCCGCAACTGGGCCCGCAATGCCCCCGACCTACAGCGCAAGATCGAACACTCAGACCGCCTGCGCGCCCGCGCCATTGCCGATATGTATCGCCGGTTCGGCTTTTCCGACAAGCAGGCCGAGGTGCGCAGCATGACGGTGCTATATACCCAGATCGGCTACATTTCGATGCAGGTCAGCGAGGACCTTGAAGAGCGCATCAATCGGATGCCGGATTATGTTGAGGTATATACGGATAAAAAACCCTCTGAACGTGAATTCGCCCGCTTCAAATCCAAGTATTTCCCAACCTGACCCTAACCTTTTGAGCAATTGCGCCACCGTTTTTTCCCTCCTACGAGCACATGATGAGGAATACAGGGAAAAGATGGCTTTTCCCCGTCATAAAGCCAAGATCCACCCCAAGGCGCTATCTATGGGGTGATGGCTGACGGACAGGACAAACAAACAAACGGGCCAAACAAACAGGGCAGGCAACGGGGGGACGCGATGCGGGAACTGATACTGGGGATCTGGCTCCTTACCCTCGGGCTCTGCCAAGCGGCACTGGGGGACACTCCGAAAATGGCGCGCCAGCTGACCATTGATGATGGTCTGTCGCAAAGCACCGTCCACGCGATCTACCAGGCGCATGATGGCCGGATGTGGTTTGCCACCGGGGACGGGATCAGCATTTTCGACGGTGCCCGGTTCAGCTATTTATATCGCAGCGAAACCCCCAATCATGGCTTGCAGACAAACTATATCTTTGGGTTGAAAGGGGATCTTCAGGGGCGCATCTGGGTTGCGACATTGGGCGGTGGCGTCAGCGTCTACTCCCAATCTGCGGAGTTTCTCACAGGGTTTCGCGCCCCGGATGGCGCTGCCCAAACCACCCTTCTGAATGACACCTATGACTTTGCGTTCAAACCGGATGGCGCCGTATGGGTCACCACCGGGGCAGGTGTTGTGAAACTGCCGCCGGATCGGGTCAACGCTGCGCTAAAGGCCGCCCCCCCTCCGGGAGTGCTTCCGGTGATTGACGCGGAAGACGTTATTGACCCCACAGCAGCCCTGCGCCTTTTGCACCTAAAGGACGGTCGCCTGCTGGTGGGTACACAGGTACGGGGATTGCTTCTGATCAATGATGAGGGGGACAATATTCGCCCCATTCGCCGGGACAATTCCGACCTGAGCGGTGATCGGATCATGGCCCTGTTCGCAGATGATCAGGACCAGGTCTGGATCGGCACCGAAGAGGGGGGGCTGAACCTTCTGGACCCGTCCAGCCTGACGGTTAGCCAACCGATTGATCTGCCCGACAATGATGTGGAAAGCATCAGCCAGGGGCAGGATGGGCGTCTTTGGTTTGGCACCTGGTCACATGGCATCTTCGTGCATGATCCTGTCACCGGAGACACCGTCAATTACCGGGCACATCCGGGTCAGCCCCTTCGCCTTGGAAGCGACACTGTCATTGCCCTGACCGCCGGGAAAATGGGTCGCATCTGGGCGGGAACCTATGACCGCGGCGTCAGCAACCTGTCGCAATACCCGGATCCGTTTGAAACCTATTTCGCCAATCCCGAAGGGGATGCGGGGCCTATCTCTGCCACGATCTGGTCCATGACCGAGGGGGTGGGGAAGTCACTTTGGGTTGGGTCCAAAAAGGGGCTCGACCGGCTGATCCGGGACGAAAAGCGGTTTGAACGCGTGGATCTGGGCAAGGGCGACCAGGATGTGCGTGCCATCCTGCCCCTGGGGGATCACCTGCTGCTCGCCCTTCGCCGCCGCGGTCTGCACCTTTACGACTGGCGCACAAGAACCCTGACCCCGGTGTCGGAAGAGGGCGGAAACGCGCTGTTCCATGACCGGTTCGTCCGGCTTTTGCTGCAAGATCGGCACGGACAGATCTGGGTCGGCACCCATTCTGGCGTTTTCACGCTGGACGAAAACCTGCAACCGGTCCGCCACCTCCACAAAGACAATGGCGCCCTGCCCCACAACCGAACCCGCAGCCTTTACGAGGGCCCGGAGGGCAATATCTGGATCGGCACCAGCGGAGGCCTGACCCGGTTCAACCCGGAAACCGGTGAGACGCAAACCTTTTCGGGGGCGGCCTATTTCGATGACAATGACGTGCGGGCCATCTATTGCCTGCCCGATGGGCGCATGCTGGTTGGCACCCAGGCTGGCATAACCATCCTGTCAAAAGACATGAAGCGCCTGGACCGCATAGGGCGCGCGGATGGGTTGCCGAACGAGACCATCTACAGCCTTCTGCCCGACCAGAAGGGGCAGATCTGGATCACCACCAACAATGGGCTGGCCCGGTATTCCCCGAGCGACGGAGACATTGCGGTTTACAAAAGCCGCGATGGGCTGCAAGGGGCCGAGTTCAATTTCAACGCCTATACCGCGCTAAGCGATGGCACCCTGGCGGTTGGCGGTATGAATGGCCTGTCTCTGTTTCACCCCGACACGTTACAGCCCAATCATATGCCACCACTTGTCAGTTACATCCAACTTGACGAACACGGCAGGCAGATCACCCCAGCCCCGAATTATGAAAGGGTTTCACCCGCCACGCTTGATATGGCGATTACGGTGGCGCATTACACCGATCCTGTTGCCAATCGGCTGCGCTGGCGCCTGGATCCGGTGGACACCAAGTGGCAGGAGGCAACCGGCTCTGTGCACAAACTGCGCCGTGAAAACCTGCTGCCCGGATCCTACGATCTGCGGTTTCAGGGTATCAGCGCCGGCAATGTCACAGGGCCGGAACAGGTTCTGAGCTTTTCGGTCTCGGCCCCCCTTTATCTGCGTTGGTATGCGTGGGTGGCATATTTACTGCTCTTGGTTCCCGCAATCCTGTTCATCCCATGGCTGCGCAACCGGGCCCTTCAGAAACGCACATCGGCGCTGGAAGCCATGGTGCAGGAGAAAACCCGCAAACTGGTTGCCGCCGACAAAGAGCGGGCGCAGTTTTACGCCCGTGCTGCCCATGAAATCCGCACCCCAATCTCGTTGATCAAAGCCCCCCTTCAAAGCATCGAAAAAACCGCCAAGCTCAGCCCGCAAAACCAGAAACTCCTGACGCTGGTCACCCGCGCCGTGGCCCGCCTGACGCAGCTGAGCGAAGAGATGTCAGAAGGGAGCAGGCAGAACAGGACTGATCCCAGCCAGCATGTCATTGCCAATCTGGATGGGGTGATCGAGCCGATCCTGTCCCTCTACCAAGACAGCGCCACCCTGCATGGCGTCCGCTTTCAGACAGAGCTGGGCAATCTGGGGGTTGCCACAGTTGACCTCGAGGCGCTTGAGCTGATCACCCATAACCTCCTGTCAAATGCAATCCGGCATACACCAAGAGGGGGCGCAATCGAGGTGCAGATTGCCCTTGAAAACCAGGTATTGAAGATGAAGGTCAGCAATACCGCAAGCCTGCCTGAGGAGTTTATCAGAACCCTTCAGGGGCACCTGCCAGAAGATCAGAACGTGCCAACCCATGGCGGTGAAATTGTGGGCGCACTGGTGCAGCGCAGCGGCGCTGATATCCATGTGGTGCCTGATCCGGCGGCAATCACCCTGCGGTTTCCTGCGCGCCATAATCGCCCATTGCATACGCAGGCTCGCAACTCAGATGGCCCAGACAGCGAAACGCAGCCCCAGATCCTGATCGTTGAGGACGACCGCGAGCTGCGCCATTACCTGACGGGTGCCCTTGGGGAGCTGGGCAAAATACACAGCGCGGCCTCCTGCAGCACCGCCCGCCGCATGGTGCAGAAATATCCCCTTCACCTTATTATCTGCGATGTCATGCTACCCGATGGCAGCGGGTTTGATCTGATCCGCGAGATCAAGGAATGCCCGGAGACGTCCCATATTCAGGTGCTGTTTCTGACCGCGCTGTCGGGGGACCATTCGATGCGCGAGGGTCTGTCGGTCAGTGCCGATGATTATCTGACCAAACCCTTCGACATCGAGACCCTGATCGCGCGGATACGTCTGCGGCTGAACAATTACGATGCAATCCGCACGCATGTGCGCGCGCAACACACACAACATGATGCGCCACTTGAGAATGTCGAACTTGCGCCCGCCGACGAAAGATTGCGGGGCCAGATCGAAGCCCATCTGCTCGACCACCTCGATCAGCCAGACTTTTCCGTGGATGATCTGGCGCGGCTTTGCGCCCTCAGCAAACGGAGCTTGCAACGCAAGCTGACCCTCCTGTTCGGGCAAAGTTTTTCTCAGCTTCTGTCTCAGCGCCGGGTTGAACACGCCGCCGCCCTGCTGCGCAGGGGCATGGCGGTCAAAGAGGTGTATCAGGCCTGTGGCTACACCCATCCGTCCAGTTTTGCGCGCCGATTCCGCCAGATCTGGGGGATGCAACCCAGCGAATTCAAGAAGGGCGGAGATGGGGAAACGCAACAATCCGCGCCAGAATAGAAACGCAACGCGCCTGATGTTAAACATCCATGAGTTGAACACTTTCACTGTCGGCCGCCATGATCTACCTAATACCGTATCGGCGGTTTGCCAATTGGGGATGGACTTGCCCACTCGCATGATGGGCAATGATCGCGAAAGAGCTTCCGGGGTGTGAGTGACCCGGAGTATTTGAGCACCATCTGCCCTGGACCCCTAAAAGATTTCCTATTCGGGTCCAGGGAAATTCTCCTGAAACAGTATTTAATCTCGTGCGGCACTTCCCTGTCTCAGGTGAAAGTCGAAACGTTTTTGCGCCTGGAAACAGCATCTGGACAAAGCTTGTGACACCATGCTTGATGTCGAAATCAAGGATCAACGGCTCGTGGATTTCCACAAGAAAAGCAAGCCCCATGCACAAGATGCTAGGATTGACATGGCACATCCCTATATTCTGGTTGCCCCAAATGGCGCCCGTCGCACCCACAGCGATCACCCTGCCCTTCCCGTCACATTGGATGAGATAGTTGCCACCTCTGCTGCCTGTCACGCGGTTGGGGCAAATGGCGTTCACCTGCATGTCAGGGAGGGGGACGGCACCCACTCTCTGGATGCGGGACGTTATCTTGAGACAATCGCGGCGATTAAGGACACAGCCCCCGGGCTTGATATCCAGATCACGACCGAGGCTGCGGGCCTGTTTGATGTTGCAACCCAACTGGCCTGCCTGAAACAGGTTGCGCCAGAATGGGCGTCAATTTCCATCCGCGAAATTTCCCGCGATCCCAGCCTTGCAGAACAGGTCTATGGGACGTGTGCAGCGCAAGGCACACGTGTTCAGCATATCCTCTATGATACCGACGATGCGGCATTGCTGGCGCATTGGCAGACACAGGGAATTGTGCGCGCCGGGCAGGTTGACCGCCTTTTGGTGCTGGGACGCTATGCAACCGGGCAAATCTCGCGCCCTGCTGATCTGGAACCGTTTCTGACAAATGGCACACCCAAAGACCCCTGGATGGTCTGCGCATTTGGCCCGCAGGAACATGCCTGTCTCACCCGTGCCGCCCATCTTGGCGGCGACCTTCGGGTGGGGTTTGAGAATGGCCTGACCGACGAACACGACACCCCCTGGGCTGACAACGCAGCATCGGTTGCCGCCCTGATATCCCGCCTGAAAGGAGATGTGGCATGAGCCCGAAAAGCCACGTATTGCCCCGCCACACCAAAGCCACCCTTCCCACCGCCATGGCGGGGGACGGGGCCTATCTGATTGACGACAAAGGTCAGAAATACCTGGATTGCGGCGACGCCGCCGTGTCGTGTCTGGGGCATTCAAACCCGGCGGTGATCAAGGCGGTTCAGGAGCAGGTAGAGAAAATCGCCTTTGCCCATTCCGGCTTCATGACCTCAGAACCCGCCGAGGCATTGGCAAGGCTGCTGATCCAGAACGCCCCCGGCGCTCTCGATCGGGTCTATTTCGTGTCCGGTGGGTCAGAAGCCACCGAAAGCGCAATCAAGCTGGCCCGGCAGTATTTCCTTGAAATCGGTCAGCCGGAACGGCGCCGGGTCATTGCCCGCAAACAAAGCTATCACGGCAACACATTGGGCGCCTTGTCTGCGGGGGGCAATGAATGGCGCCGCGCCCAGTTCGCCCCGCTTCTGGTCGAGATGAGCCATATTGCGCCCTGTTACGAATATGTGGGCCGGAATGACGGCGAAAGCAGCTTTGACTATGGGCAGCGTGTCGCCAACGAGCTTGAGAGTGAAATTCTGCGTCTTGGGCCAGATAGCGTGATGGCGTTCATGGCCGAACCGGTGGTCGGCGCCACGCTGGGCGCGGTTCCCTCCGTGGACGGGTATTACAAACGCATCCGCGAGATCTGTGATCAATATGGTGTGCTGCTGATCCTGGATGAGGTGATGTGTGGCATGGGGCGCACCGGACATCTGTTTGCCTGCGACCATGACGGCATCGCCCCGGATATCCTGTGCATCGCCAAGGGGCTGGGGGCAGGGTATCAGCCAATCGGAGCGATGCTCTGCACCGACAAGATATATGCCGCAATCGAAAACGGATCAGGGTTTTTCCAGCACGGGCACACCTATCTGGGCCATCCGGTCGCCACCGCGGCGGCCCTGGCGGTGGTGACAGAGCTGACCAGCCGTGACCTGCCCGCGCGCGCGGCCGCAATGGGCGATAAGCTGCAAGCCGCCTTGGAGACGCGCTTTGGCCAACACCCGAATGTGGGCGACATCCGGGGGCGCGGATTGTTCCGTGGCCTTGAGCTGGTCGCTGACCGCGACACGAAAACCCCGTTTGATCCGGCAATGGGTGTGGCAGGCAAAATCAAGAAAGCGGCCTTTGCCGCAGGGTTAATCTGTTACCCGATGTCCGGCACCCGTGACGGAAAACATGGCGACCACATCCTGCTCGCCCCGCCCTTTATCATTACGGAAGAGCAGATTGACGAACTGGTCGACAAACTTGCGACAGCACTTGCCACGGTGCTGTAAACCTAAACCAGAAACCGTCTCCCACCGGTGAAATACAAAAGTGGGTTCGATTGACCAGGAATGGTTTTGCGCCTTGCGCAACGCCGATCAAGCGGTTAAACGAACCCCGGCTGCCTCAATAGCTCAGCTGGTAGAGCAGGTCCTTCGTAAGGACAAGGTCGGGGGTTCGAGTCCCTCTTGAGGCACCATCAAATCCCACTTATCTATTTGATATTTAAGGATTTAATTTCCCCTTGAGGTCACCCTGCATACACGCTTACCTACACAATTAGGTGAAGCTATGCGGAATGTGACCGTGAAATACCTCAAACAAGACAAGCGATCAGGCAGTTTCGTCTATCGGCGCAGCCCGAAGAGGTCACCGTGACGGACGCCTTTAAGTTCTACCTTGAGGAAAAAGCCCTTCCTCTTCAGGAGCACCGAAAAAAACAGGTGCAGCGATTTGCCCGTGCCGAGAAGAACTTGACGTTTGTGCTGGGCGGGGATCGGGCGCTTTCTGCGATTACCCGAACGGATGCCCGAGCGTGGAGGGACATGAGAGAAAAGGGCTCTGTTGCAAACTTCTCCGTGCGGCCCCATTTTTAAGTTTCGCCAGGCAGGAGGGATGCTCCATGAGTGATTTCAAAGGACGGCATTTCAGCGGTGAGGTCGTGCTTTGGGCGGTGCGATGGTATTGCCGCTACGGGATCAGTTATCGCGATCTTGAGACGATGATGGCGGAGCGCGGCGTTCGGGTTGATCATTCGACCATTTACCGCTGGGTGCAACGATATGCCCCGGACATGGAACGGCGGATGCGCTGGCAGTGGCGGCGGCCGATGTCGGATAGCTGGCGCGTTGACGAGACGTATATCAAGGTGCGCGGCAAGTGGACATATCTGTACCGGGCGGTCGATAAGCTGGGCAACACGATCGACTTTTATTTGTCCTCGACACGCAATGCCAAAGCCGCCAAATGCTTTCTGGGCAAGGCTATTCGTGCCTGCAAAGGTTGGGAAAAACCGTCCAAAATCAACACCGACAAGGCTGGATGCTACACCCAGGCGATCCGCGAATTGAAGAAAGAGGGTAAGTGCCCAAAGGACGTCGAACACCGCCAGGTCAAGTATCTGAACAACGTCATCGAGGCCGATCACGGTAAGCTCAAGCAGCTGATCAAGCCGGTCCGGGGCTTCAAAACGATGAAAACCGCCTACGCCACGATCAAGGGATTTGAAGTGATGCGCGCATTGCGAAAAGGCCAGGGCCGCGCCTTCAACCTGACCCGCGATCCCATCGGCGAAAAACGCATGATCGAACGCGCCTTCGGTGTCGGACCATGTGTTATGTCAGAGACCATGACCTGGCTCGAACAGCAACTCGCAGCCTGACTCCGTCCAGCGAGAGGGTCATTGCGGCTCAATAAAATGTTTGCAACAGAGCCTCCTCGACCGGTTGGAATTCCTGCAGGAGATGAACCTGTCGTCTGACATCCTCGCAGGGGTTCCACCCCATCGGGTGACCCGCCTGCAACGTCAGGGTGAACGCTATTTTGCCGATGGCCTGCGCGACATCAGCAGTGATCGCCGCCTGGCCATCCTCGCGGTTTGCGCGGTCGCATGGCGTGCGGCGCTTGCCGATGCGGTGATCGAGACCCACGACCGGATCGTGGGCAAGACATGGCAGGGTGGCAAGAAGTTGTGCGATGCCAAGATCGCTGACGTAAAGACGGCGGTGCAGGACACCCTGCGCGCCTTCAAATCCCTTGGAGCCGCCTTGCTCGACGCCAGAAGCGATGGCGCGCCCTTGGATCAGGCGACGGAACTGGCCTGCGGGTGGGAACGGCTTGAAGCGTTGGTGGCCACAGCCGCCGAGTTGACCGACACGATGTCCGCTGACCCCTTGGCGCATGTTGGCCAAGGCTATCACCGGTTCCGGCGCTATGCCCCGCGCATGCTGCGCGCGTTGGATATCCAGGCGGCGGGCGTCACAGCGCCCTTACTGCAGGCCAGCACGCTGATCGCGGGTGATGAGAGGCCCGAGACACCACCGGTTGGCTTCCTGCGGCGCGGCTCCAAATGGCAGCGCCATCTGAATGCCCAGGAGAAAGATGGCCACCGGCTCTGGGAAGTGGCGGTGTTGTTCCATCTGCGGGAAGCGTTCCGATCCGGCGATATCTGGGTGCCTCATTCCCGACGCTACAGCGATCTGAAACAGGCTTTGGTTCCCGCTGAGGCGGTGACGGACATACCAAGACTGGCCGTGCCGCTCGATCCGGAAGCCTGGCTTGCCGACCGTAAGGCACGCATGACCGACGGCCTGGCGCGTCTGGCCAAGGCAGCGCGTACCGGGGCCATCCCCGGCGGCTCGATCGAGAACGGCATCCTGAAACTCGACCGCCTGAGCGCAGCGGTGCCCGAAGAGGCGGACGAACTGGTGCTCGATCTCTACGACCGGCTACCCGCCATACGGATCACCGAGCTGATGCAGGAGGTCGATGCGGATATCGGCTTCACGGAAACCTTCATCAGTGCGCAAACCGGCGCGCCCTGCAAAGACCAGATCGGCATGCTGACGGTGCTCCTGGCTGAGGGCCTGAACCTCGGGCTCAGCAAGATGGCCGAGGCGACCAATACCCATGATTACTTCCAGCTTTCCCGTCTGTCGCGATGGCATGTGGAGAGCGACGCCATCAACCAGGCCCTTGCCATGGTGATCGAGGCGCAATCCCGGCTGCCGATGGCCAGGTTTTGGGGTGGTGGCGTGACCGCTTCCAGCGACGGGCAATTCTTCCCCGCCGCCCGGCAGGGGGAAGCCATGAACCTCATCAACGCGAAATACGGCTCCGAGCCGGGCCTCAAGGCCTACACCCATGTCTCCGACCAGTTCGGCCCCTTCGCCACCCAGAACATTCCGGCCACCGTGAGCGAAGCGCCCTACATCCTAGACGGGCTGTTGATGAACGAGGCCGGGCGGAAGATCACAGAGCAGTATGCCGACACCGGCGGCTTCACTGATCACGTCTTTGCCGTGACGTCGCTGCTCGGGTTCCGGTTCATCCCGCGTATCCGCGACCTGCCATCCCGACGGCTATACCTCTTCGACCCGGCGTCAGCGCCAAACGAATTGCGCAGCCTGATCGGCGGCAAGATCCGCGAGGGCCTTGTCGTCCAGAACTGGCCCGGCGTGCTGCGGTCTGCTGCCACCATGGTGACGGGCGTCATGCCGCCCAGTCAGCTACTCAAGAAGTTCGCCGCCTATCCGCGCCAGCACGAGCTGGCCCTGGCGCTCCGCGAAATCGGCCGCGTCGAGCGCACCCTCTTCATTACCGAATGGCTCCTCGACGCGGACATGCAGCGGCGGGCCCAGATTGGCCTGAACAAGGGTGAGGCGCATCACGCCCTGAAAAACGCCCTGCGCATCGGGCGACAGGGTGAAATCCGGGATCGCACCGCCGAAGGGCAGCACTACCGCATGGCCGGTCTCAATCTGCTCGCCGCCATCATCATCTACTGGAACACCAAGCAGCTCGGTCAGGCCGTCGCCGCGCGGCAGCGGGCCGGGTTGAATTGCGACCCCGCTCTGCTCGCGCATATCTCGCCGCTCGGATGGGCTCACATCCTGCTCACCGGCGAATACCGGTGGCGGCAAAAGTCAGCGGCAAGGTTGTGAAGTAATCACCCCTATTTCTTGCCACCTTCACAGCCATCAAACGGGCGCACCACGCTCATCGCCATAACGAAGGCGACCATAGGGCTCAAATTGAAGGGATGTAGGGGGCGTCAGGGCCTTGTGATACGATCCTGCCCCCTACCGGAATCTACCCCATATGGCCTGGTCGCAGGTCAGATTTTAAAACTGGAAGCCGCCCCGAAAGGTCAACCTGCAGCATACGCTTTGGTTCGTCATGTCAGGTCGACATCGCGCAGATTAAGGACGCGAACCGTGTAGGCGAATCCCCTTCACGGAGATCGGGGACTTTTAAAAAGAGATCCGCCAAAGGTTGTGGTGAATTTATCTGCTTGGTAAATAATCCTATAACAAATTGATATGTTGAAGAAATATAATTTCAACAAATGGTTGACGAAAGGTTGATCCCTTCAATACCCTCCAAAGTGGATTGGTTTGTGTAGGTATCGCTGGATATCGGCAGTTGTCATCCAAAGTGACCAGCGTACGAGTGAGGCGAGACTTGAACTAATGATAATCATTGCAAAGCGATGGTCTGCCTTTTCCATTGGGGGCTTTTACAGTGCGGTTTCAAACGGACTTTGCCGTAGGATATCTGCAGCTGTAGTCGTGTTTACCATGACCCTGCCTGCCATTGCTGGTGCAGATGAAGATATTCCCGGAACAGCTTCAAGAAGCTACCAAAGTGCTGTTCAGTTATGGCTGGATGGATCCGATAATCTGGAGGCGCTTCGTCAACTGTCGAGCCTCGCCAATAAGGGAAACACAGCTGCTCAGATTCTTCTCGCAAGAATAGGCAGCCATGCCCACCTAATCGGACCTGTCACGGAAAACTTGCCAAGAAATGAACGTGTAGCATTGTTACGACAGCCAGGAGGATTGTCAGGCAGGAGTTGGCTTGAAGCAGCTGCTGAGATCAGCCCTCTTGCGCACGCGATGCTTGACAGCGCAGATCGCGAAACGCGCGCGGACGCCATTGCGCCACTTTTCAAAGCGGGTGAGTTCGCGCTTGCAACACGTGCATTTGCAGCCCTCTTTAACAGTGGCCAAGGGAACCTCGCAGTAGAGATTGTCAACAGTAGTGTTATTCTGCCACCAGAGGCCGCTTTCTTTTTGGCCCGTATGGTTCGGGGTGGACAGGTTGGTGCTGCGGCATATTCAGGTTCGGCACTTATACCCAGAAGCGCTGATGGATTTCCTACACCACTTGCGATGACATGGGCTCCGGTAGCGCCGCGAGATCTGCTGGAGGATCCAGGGCAACGAGGCGCTGCTATCGAGTACAGCATGCACGTGCCAGCTTTCTTGCCTTTGGTTGATCTTTGCCGAGAACGTTGTCCGAATGAGGTCGCGGAATGCTCGGCGGCAGGAGCGGCAGAGCTTTGGTCGGCGGACGTCATGCCTTTCGCAAGCCCATCTCAGGCGCTCATTCCGGACAATATCTACTGGGTCTCTGGTCGAATTCAACAGGATGTACTTCAACGCCTAAGCCATGGTGGCGGTAGAACAGACTGGAGCTACTATGAGCCGATCAGCGCGTGTTTTGCGTCAATGATGAGAGGGCGAGAAGAATGAGCATGAAAAACAGAAAGGCAATTCGGAAACGGACAAGAATGTCAAAGATAAAAGATGCCTTGGCGGTGCTGTGTATATTGACATTCCTATGGCTAGTTTTCTTTGGCAACCTTTTGGAAAGAGAGCCGAACCTCCAAACGATTGGGGTTTTTGTTGTGTGCGCTGTTTCGTTTGCCACTTTGTTTTTCTTGAGGCTCTTAAGTTTCTTGGTTTTTTTGAGGGGTAAATAGAATGGGTAACAAAGATAGCGGAAACATTTCGTTTGGAACTGATGGACATGAATTGGGTGGCGTTTACACGCATGATGTCACAACGCCCTCTGGTTGGAGTAGCATAGGGGTTGATGCCGAAATCACGACTACGACGGGACACGCGCAACCGAGTTTTACGGGTAGTTTGTTTGACATTAAGGCCGGACCTGTCTCGTTTGAAGTAACCCGATCTTTAGACGAGGACTCCTCAGAAATCTCAGTTCAAGGAACAGTGTTTGGATATGGTAGCCAGATCACCGCCACCACAAACAGTGAAACGGGTGACACCGTTTTGTCAGATGGATGGGTGACTGACCCTAGCCTTTCGATGGGATTAGGCGCTACCGTAGCGGGCCATGGAGTATCGTATGAGATCAGCGGAACTACCTCGGATGGCTCGGTTGTAGTTACTGAGCAGATGGTCTTTGGACGAGGGCACAGATTTGATGTTGGTACCTATTCTTTGGGTGACACATCCCCGAACGATCCGACCGGTGTTGGTTCCGGGTATGCAGTACAATCTCCCGGCAGCGCCCGTGTTCCAGGGTATGGCGGACGCGTTGATGATGGGCGTGGGTTGCGCGCCGGAGATGAACTGAATAGCCTTAGCGCTCTTGCAGAAATAGCGGCTCAAAGTGGCCAAGTTTATGGTCCAACATCTTCTGACGGCAACCACAGCTTTGGCGACGGCGACAGCTCGAACGACAACGGCTGGCGGGGAGGCAGCTCGGATACGTATGGTTCAGGCGGTGGCGCGACGTCTACGGTAGGCACGGGCTCTGGTGGGAACGGCACCTCGGAAAACCATTCCGTTGGATCACCAACTGGCTATGATTCGCGCGGCGTAAATGATCTGGACGGCCCCGAAGCTGGCGGAGCTGGAGGTGGATTTTCTAGCGGTGGTTCGGGAGGAAATTCGAGCGGTTCGGATGTCTCACCCACACCAAACCCGCATACCCGGCCCATCATCTTGGACCTTGACGGAGATGGTGTTGATGTAAGTTTCGGGAACAGCGTGTCCTATGACATGGATGGCGACGGGTTCCGGGAACAAACTGCCTGGGCAGCCCCGAATGACGGGTTGCTGGTAATCGATTTGGACGCAGATGGCACAATCTCTGAGGCCGGTGGGGATGGTGATATCAGCCAAGCTCAAGAAGTGGTATTCGCCTCTTGGGCGGCTGAGGGATCCACAGACCTGCAGGCATTGGCTGAAGCTACGGATGCGGATGGCAACCTGATCTTTGATAGCAATGGTGATGGTGTTCTGGACGCCAATGACGATGTCTGGTCGTCGATGAAGGTGTTCCAGGACCTCGACCAGGATGGCGAGGTGGATGAGGGGGAGCTGAAGACCCTTGATGATTGGGGCATCAGTCAGATCAACTTGAGTTATGATGACGGCTCAGGCTTTGAAGAGACAGATGACAATGTCACGGTCTTTGGCAACACGCTGCACGGGCTTGCGAGCTTCGTGATGAATGGCGAAATTGTGACAGGCGGCGTGGGCGATGTCTCACTGGCCTATAATGAGTTTGGCTGGCGTCAGGTGAAAACCGCCACAGGTTACACCGTCGAGTTTGAAAGCGGCGAAGCCTGGGCGTTCTGGGATTCAGAGGGTCAGACGGACGCGGATGTGGACCTCGCAGCCGGTGACTATACCGGGGCCTATGGGGACGAACGCAACAATGTTCTGAACGCCGATGCCGCAACTTCTGCTGTTGTGGTCGACGGCGGGGCAGGCTCGGACACCATCATCGGGGGGGCAGGGGGCGATCTGCTGTCAGGCGGCACGGGCGCAGATGTGATCCACGCCGGGGCTGGCAATGACGTGGTCTTTGCCGATGCTGAAGACGGTGTGGCTGCTGGCAATATCCAGGGCGGCGAGGGCTACGACCAGCTCAACATGGCAGTAGATGCCGCGCTCAACATTACAGACCTGAGCGCGATTGGCTTTGAAGCAGTTGAGGCCGGGAACGAGGCCGACAGTATCACGGGTCTCGATGATGAGACCAACTATTACCTCTCCGGCAACGGGGGTGCGGATACGCTGACCACGGCGGGTGGCAATGATATCCTGATCGGTGGGGAGGGTAATGACAGCCTGAGCGCCGGTGCTGGCTCTGACCGTCTCTTTGGCGGCGCGGGTAACGACACGCTGGACGGTGGCGATGACGCGGACTTCCTGGCCGGTGGGGCAGGGAACGACACGCTTCTGGGCGGCGGCGGGAATGACCGCTACTACTATCAGCGCGGCGATGGGCATGACCTGATCCACGATGTGGCCACGGGAACCTACCACGAGCGCGAGACCTATGAAGAACAGGTCAAATACGGCTCTGGCAAGAATGCCCGCTATGTGAACGAGCTGCGCACCGGGCTGGTGGAGCGCACCGGCCAGATTGACGGCGGCATTGACACGCTTGAGTTCGGCTACGGGATTAGCGTGGAAGATGTGCTGTTCTCCATGGACGGCGACAATGCGGTTATCGCGTTCCGCAATCGTGATCTCGCAGACACGGAGACCGATGAGAGCGATACGGTATCGGAAGACGACAGCGTGACGATCCAGGACTGGTCGAACCAGCAAAGCCGGATTGAGCAGTTTGCCTTTGCCAGCGGCGTGGTGATCAACACAAGCCAAATCCTGCATGGCCAGACGGGTCATGGGGAGGCCAATGCGTTCACGGGCACGGAAGAGGGTGACTGGCTCAATTCCGGTGGGGGCGATGATACGCTGGAAGGCAACGGTGGCAGTGATGTGCTGATTGCTGGTGATGGCGCGGACAGCCTCGATGGCGGGGAAGGCCGCGACCTTCTCTTCGCCGGTGACGGCGATGACACGGCCTCAGGTGGCGACGGCGACGACTATATCCTGGGTGGCAACGGCAACGACACGCTGAATGGCAATGATGGCGATGACGTGCTCTCGGGTGATGCCGGAGACGATGTCATCAATGGTGGTGCCGGGAACGACATCCTTCTTGGCGGCGCGGGCGCGGATACGCTGAACGGCGGGGCGGGCGACGACACCTATATCTACTTCTGGGGTGACGGTCGTGATGTGATCCATGACTATGCCGATGAAATGCAGGACGTGCAGGAAGCCACGGGCAACATGATCTACCAGCGCTCGGGTAAATCGG
Organism: Aliiroseovarius crassostreae; assembly: GCF_001307765.1. Taxonomy (GTDB): domain Bacteria; phylum Pseudomonadota; class Alphaproteobacteria; order Rhodobacterales; family Rhodobacteraceae; genus Aliiroseovarius; species Aliiroseovarius crassostreae. The sequence continues at coordinate 13,299 of NZ_LKBA01000003.1, read as the reverse complement.
GACGCTACGTCGAAGAGATGCGTACCGTGCAACGGGCTGTGCAAATCGATGGCGGCTGGGACACGCTGCAGTTCGGCTATTCGGTTGGGATCGAGGATGTGTTCTTCGATCTCCAGGGCGAGGACCTTGTCATGGGTATCCGCCAGCTCGATGCGGACGGCAATGAACTCACGCTTGATCAGATGGACGACGTGGTCACGGTCCAGGACTGGGGTAATGAGATGTCCCGCGTGGAAGAGCTGCGATTTGGCGATGGGCTCGCGATCGACATCTCTGAGTTTGGTTCGTTCCAGTCAGGCTATGACGCCGATGACAGCTTCACAGGTACGGACCAGGGTGATCTTCTTTCTGGCGGCGGCGGGGCGGACACGCTCGACGGCGCTGAGGGCGATGATGTGCTCGTTGGCGGTGACGGGGCGGACAGTCTGACCGGTGGCGAAGGCCAAGACGACCTTTTCGGGGGCGATGGCGATGACACGCTGCAAGGCGGAGCCGGGAAGGACTACCTCAACGGCGGGGACGGAGACGATGTGCTCGAAGGCGGTGCGGGCGATGACGTCCTGACCGGCGGGCTGGGTGACGATATCCTGCGCGGTGGCCTTGGCAATGACGTCTACATCTTCAACCGGGGAGATGGTCACGACTTGATTGATGAGAGCGCCTTCAGCGTCACCGATGGGGGTGTGACCAACACAGAATACGGTGCCGATGACTTCGCCATGGAGACGCAGACGGCCTATACCGGCGGCAAGAACAGCCATGCCTATGAGGTCAATGTCTGGGTCAGCGATAGCCGCACCGGGGCCAGCATTGATGCCCTGGAAGGCGGGGATGACGTTTTGCAGTTTGGCAACTGGATCGATATCGGTGATCTGATTGTCAATACGGATGGCACCGGGGCGACCTCTAACCTGGTGATTGAGCTGGAGCCGGTCACGGCGGATGGCGAGATCGAAGACAGTGTCACCATCGAGAACTGGGGCACGCCGGAGTTTCGGGTGGAGACGATCCGCTTTGCCAATGGCTTTGTGCTGGATGTAAGCAGTATCGGATATGCGACTACAGGCGACGAAACGGACAACACCATCACGGTTGATACCTCCACGCTCGCCGCAGGCGAAGGGGCCTGGCTTGCAGGCGGTGCGGGCGCTGACACGATTACCGGCACCGCTGCGGACGATATCCTTGTGGGTGGCACGGATGCTGACCGTCTGGAAGGCGGTGCGGGCAATGATACCTATGTGATTGAGCGCGGCGATGGCGCGGACCGGGTTCTGGACAGTGGCAGCTCGGCTGTTGGCTCGTCCTATAACCCAGGCGGAGATGCTCTGCTCTTTGGGGCAGGGATTACCATCGAAGACCTGATCCTGCAGCGTGACGGCGATGACATGCGTGTCTATGTTGCCGACCAGGACGATTTGAGTATTCCACTCACGGAGATCAGCGACAACGTCACCATTGAGAACTGGAGCAACACCCAGAATCGGGTTGAGCTCTTGCAGTTTACCAACGGGCTCGACTTTGATGTCTCGGAGATTGAGAACACCTATCTGGGCGCGGATGTGACCGGCGACAGTGTTCTGGAAACACCGGTCAACGACACGCTGAACGGCTCGGCCTCCGCAGACTGGATTGACGGCTTTGCCGGTGACGATGTCCTGAACGGGCTTGGCGGAGATGACTTCATCTTCGGTCGGGATGGCGAAGACAGCCTGAACGGCGGCGGGGGTGACGACATCCTGGCCGGGGGCAAGGACAATGATCTGATCTCTGGCGGCACTGGCAATGACGTGATGACCGGCGGGGCCGATGATGACATCCTGAATGGCGATGCTGGTAACGACGTGATGATGGGGGGCACCGGCAACGATATCCTGAATGGCGGCGCGGGCAATGACCTTCTCGTGGGTGATCTTGGCAATGACACGATCATCGCAAGCGGGGGCCAGGACCAGATCCGCTTCGGGTTCGGGGATGGCAATGATATCTATCAGGGCAACACGAGCTTTGCGGGTACGGATGTCTTTGTCTTCGAGGATGATATCCAGACCGACGACATCTGGTTCGAGCGGCTCGACAATGATCTGGTGGTGCGCCTGCACGGGGCGGATGACACCTTCACCTTCGAGAACTGGTACCACGGGGACAACCCGAGCGCTCATATCCAGGGCTTTGCCGCTGGCGGCGAATGGCTCTCCTATACTGAGGTCAACGCCCTTGTTGAGGCGATGGAGCCGCATGTGGCCGATCTCAACGATGGGACCACGGCTTATGGCCTGCTGCCTGGGGAAACCCCTGACAGCGTGCTGACGGCTATTGATGACGCCTGGATGCTGTAAGACAAGATGGCGAGTGAAAAAGAAAAAGGAGCTGCACAAAGCGGCTCCCTTCCCTCATCGGCTGTTCTGGGCGAGATGGTCTGGCTTTATTCGATGTCAGAGTTGCACCGCACCTGGCCGATGGGTTCAATCCATCAATGGCTCTTGCCTGCGCTCATGCACAAGCAGTACCGCATCTACCACAAAGGCAAGAAGCCTGTGGGCCTGATCACCTGGGCGCGGATGTCCAAAGAGGTAGAAACGGCCTATGTGCGCAACACGAAGAGCCTGCAGCCCAAAGATTGGAATAGTGGGGGTCGGCTCTGGGGGCTTGATCTGATCGCGCCCTTTGGGGATGGCAAGCGCATCATCCAGGACCTCAGGACCAATGTGTTCCCGAATGAAGTCGGCCGCTTCCTGCGGGTCCGCAAGGGCGATGACACCATGCGCATCATGTATGTTCATGGCGTAAAGGCCATCGACAAGGCCAGAGACCACAAACAAAACCCAACCGTCGATCTGGGGGTAGTGCAATGAGCGAAGAAACTGCCGCACCGTCACGCCGTTGGTGGGGTCTGTTCCGGCTGGGGGCAGAATGACACCATTAGGCCGCCTGGCTAGGGCTGCGGTGTTTCCTTGATCAATCTGTAAGCTGTTGATCTTGCGATGCCGAGCTGTTTTGCGGCTTGTCCGGCGGTCATTCCGGCCTGAACGAGGTTTTGCAGGGCCAAGACGGTTTCGGCTTCGAGGGGCGGTCTACCGGGTTTTCGGCCCTGGGCTCTGGCAGCCTCGATTCCGTCTTTTGTGCGTTCTGAGATGAGGCGGCGTTCAAAGTGGGCGATGGCCCCAAAGACATGGAATATCAGTTCACCGGCGGCAGATGTGGTGTCGATCCGTTCTTCGAGGCTGATTAGCCCGATATTTTGGGTTTTCAAATTATCGACGGTTTCCAGAAGTTCTTTGAGGGAGCGCCCGAGCCTGTCCAGCCGGATGATGGCTAGGCTGTCACCGGGGCGGGCATGATCGATCAAAGCCGACAAACCCGGGCGCTCGAACTGCTTGCCGGACACAACATCCTCAAACACACGGATGGCCCCGGCTTCTTTAAGGCGCGTGGTCTGACCAGAAAGGTCTTGATCTTGGGTCGAGACCCGCGCGTATCCGAGGATGTCGCCCGCGCGCGGTGTCATATTTCCAGTGGTCTTAGAAATTGGCGATCATATCGCCTGATACTGTTCATTTTTTCTGCAAACTCGAACGCCTTTTGGCATTCAGGGTCGTTCTTGCTGGCAGTGCGATACTCTTCATATGCGGCCAGTGAAGGAAATGAGAACAGTGTGACGGCGAGATCGTTGGCGCTTTCATGGGGCAGATAATACCCGTGATGCGTACCGCCGTGCTTCTCCACGAGAGGGACCCACATGCGAGCATATTCTTCAAACTCGTCAATTTTGTCCGGGTTCAGTTCGTATCTAACATAACAGGTGATCATAGCGTGTCTTTTAACCGTTCGTTTTTGGCCTAACTGGCCCGAGGCTGTGAAATCGGACAAATTCTGGAACATTTGTGAACAAGGGTTGTCTTCTGAAGGGTTCTCCCTGAAGTTTCGGCGCGAACTACGCGGTGGAGGCTACTGTGACAGCGAGTATTGCGGAAGATTGGGGCCTGTCCTTTTCTGATCTGATGTTTCTTGCGGATCAGCCCGCAGATATTCGGCTGGAAGCAGGCCTTCAGCTTTGTCATTTGCAGAGAACAGGGCGATTTGTTGAAGACTGGTCACGCGTTCCAGCCGAAGTGGTTTCTTATGTCGCCGGTCAAGTAGAACAGCCCGCAGATGTTCCTACCAGTATGTTTGACGATCGCAGGTCGCGGCGCTATCGGATACGTGTTGGTGAGCACTTGGGGTTCTCGCGGCCCAGACAAGGTAATTTGGTAGAGTTCGAGACCTGGCTGCTTACGGATGTTGTTCAGCGGGGCGGTTCTGTTTCAGAGATGACCGAGTTGGGGTGTCACTGGTTTCTTGATCTCAAGCTGGTTTCGCCGTCGGAACAAGCCCTTGAGCGTATTGTACGTTCTGTGCGTCAACGATTTCTGGAAAGTTACCTCACATCGGTCGCTGTGCGGTTGTCAGCGCCAGCAGCCGTTGAACTGGAAGCAAGCCTTGCAGACCCGCGCGGGAAAAGTGGATTTCAACGACTGAAGGGTGACGTTGGCGCGGCGACACTGGATAATGTTCTGGATGCGGCGCATCGGCTGACTTTCATTCAGAAGCTTGATTTGCCCAGTGATGCGATCGGTGAAATTGACCAATCCTGGGTCAATATGTTGGCGCGCCGGACCGAGGGAGAAACCGCATCCGAGATGCGCCGGCATGGTCGGGAAAAGCGCCTTGGTTTGTTGGCTGTGTATCTGATGACCAGAAGAGCGGAGTTACTCGACGGTTTGGTGGACTTGCTGCTTCAGATTGTCCATCGCATCGGCACACGGTCCAAACGCAAGGTCATCGGCAAGATTGCGGCCGATATCGAGAAGGTGCATGGGAAAGAACGGTTGTTGGTTGATATTGCCACAGCAGCCATGATGGCTCCGAATGGCCGTGTTGCCGAAGTTATCTTCCCGGTTGCCGGGGCAGCGAAGCTGAAAGCCATCATTGATGAGCACAAGGCCAAAGGCACACTTGATGTTCGGATTCAGACTGTCATGCGTGGGTCCTATGCTAGCCACTATCGCCGAATGCTGCCATCCTTGCTGTCTGTCCTGAAGTTCCGGTCAAACAATGAGGTTTGGCGGCCGATCCTGGATGCTTTGTCTTTGATTGTCCGCCTGAATGAAGAAGGCCGGCGCTATGTTCCGGCTTCTCTGGCGCCGGAAGGCTCTATTCCGCGCAAATGGCGTGCCACCGTTATGGATAACCGGGGACGCCTGAATGTTATTTCATTTGAGCTATGTATTTTGACGCAATTGCGGGAGCGCATCAGGGCCAAAGAGATTTGGGTCGCGGGTGCAGATCGCTACCGCAATCCGGACGACGACCTGCCGAAGGATTTTCCTGAACGGCGCAACGCCTACTATGCTGGCCTGAACCTCACCCAGGATGCTCGCGCCTTTTCTAACTCGGTACGTGAGCAACTTGAGCAGGAGCTACGCCAGTTGAACGCGACGCTGCCTGACAACGACAAGGTTCGATTGCGCTGGTCGGGTGAGAACCGGATCTGCATTACGCCCTTCGATCCCGCATCAGAGCCGAAAGGTCTGGCGGGCCTTAAAGCCGAGGTTGGGCGGCGTTGGCCAATGACCGGCCTGCTCGATACGATGAAAGAAACGGCGCTGGACACGGGCTTTCTGGATGTTTTTGAGACCTCAGCTACTCGCGAGGCACTGTCACCGGAGGTGCGGGATCAACGTCTGCTGCTATCTTTGTATGGACTGGGCACAAATGCGGGCTTGAAACGCGTTGCTGCAGGCACGCCGAGTGTCAGTCATGATGAATTGCTGCATATCCGGCGGCGCTACATTGATCCGGCTTCGCTGCGTGCGGCTTGCAGCCGGGTCGCGGATGCGACGCTGGCTATTCGCAATCCCACCATCTGGGGTGAAGCCGGAACAGCGTGTGCATCAGATTCCACCAAGTTTGGGGCCTGGGACCGAAACCTGATGACGGAATGGCATGCCCGCTATGGTGGCCGCGGCGTGATGATTTACTGGCATGTCGAACGCCAGGCCACATGTATCTATTCTCAGCTAAAGCGATGCTCGTCCTCCGAGGTAGCTTCTATGATCGAAGGCGTCTTGCGTCATTGCACGGATATGGAGCTCCAACGTCAGTATGTCGATAGTCACGGCCAGAGCGCCATTGGCTTTGCTTTCTGCCATCTCCTGGGCTTTGAGCTGGCACCGCGTCTGAAGGCAATTGCAAGCCAGAAACTTGCCGTGCCGAGTGCGGGCATGCGGGCTCAGTTGCCTAACCTCCTTCCGATCCTGTCCAGTACGATCGACTGGGCCGAGATTGAGCGGCAATATGATGAGATGGTCAAATACGCCGCAGCTATGCAGCACGGCACGGCTGATCCCGAAGCCATCTTGCGGCGGTTCGCCCGTGCCGATGTCATGCACCCGACCTACAAGGCGCTTGCTGAGTTGGGCCGGGCGATCAAAACAATCTTCCTGTGTCGTTATCTGCGCTCTGAGGCGTTCCGCCGGGAAATCCATGAAGGATTGAACGTGGTCGAAAACTGGAACAGCGCAAACGGTTTTGTCTTCTTTGGCAAAGGTGGCGAAATCTCCAGCAACCGGATTGCGGATCAAGAGATCTCGGCACATGCCTTGCACCTGCTTCAGGCATCACTGGTTTATGTGAATACGCGCATGGTGCAATCGGTCCTGTCCGAACCGAACTGGATCAACCGGTTGTCTGAGCGGGATCTGCAAGGGTTGTCCCCACTCTTCTATCTTCACATCAATCCATACGGTCGGTTTGATGTGGATCTGGGCAAGCGGATCGACTACGGAAAGATGGCTGCATAGAACTCTTTACAAAGAGCGTGAACTGTAAAAAGTGTGCAGATAAGCTCGCCAATAAAACAAGGGCAACGAAAGGCTACAGAAAATGCCGCCCAACCGGCAAAATGTAAAGAGTGGTGCGAGTTCTCACCCGGCGGACGCTCATGAGCGTGGCCGGGACTTTCTGGGAGAAGCGGAAATCAACCGGCTGCTGAAAGCTGCCAAACGGGGCCGCCATGGTACTCGGGATCATCTCTTGCTGTTGTTTATGTTCCGGCACGGGCTGCGTGTTTCCGAAGCGATTGCCCTTCGCAACTCCGATGTGGACCTTGACCAAGCGCGGCTCTGGATATCGCGCCTCAAGAATGGGCTCAGTGTCGAGCAGCCCATTGCGGGAGATGAATTGCGAGCGATCCGCCGCTGGTTGGCGTTGCGAGAGGATGCACTTCCTTGGTTATTCGTATCGGAACGCAAACAGCCCCTGACACGTCAGGCTGTGAACTATATTGTTGCTCGTGCCGGACAACAGGCCAAGCTGGGACATGTCCACCCCCATATGCTGCGTCACTCCTGCGGATTTGCTTTGGCCAACAAAGGGTATGATCTACGCCTGATTCAGGATTATCTCGGGCATCGGGACCCACGACACACCGCACATTACACCCGCACGGCTGCTGGCCGGTTCGAGGGGTTGTGGTGAAGAGGGTATGGCCCAGTTAGAAAATGCAGATTCGCACGCAACACCCTTACCTCGTGTGGTTTCAGTACAGGGAGCACCGTCTCGGCAAAAGGCCCGTCCAGATCTCGTAGTTCTGGAAAAAGCTCAAAAAGTTCGCGTTTTGTCGCGCGGCCCATAGCGTCTAGCGAAGTATCACCTGGAAAAAAAGACTCGGACCACACGCCCTCGACCTGAACCAGTTCATGTTGGTCAAACAGGATATGAATGTATTCAACTTCACGGTCCGGGGAATATTGAGTAATTGTATCTCCATTCAAAAGACCTTTGGCAGGGGCAAGCATTAGAGCTTCGGAAAAATACAATTGCATAGCTGGTGAAGAAACGGCAATTCGGTGTTGTGGTGACACCACCAGATCTCGTGACGGGCATTGTTCCGAAAAGCTGTCTGCACGTATGCAAATTGGGCAAAGATGCGGGCTCTTTCGCAAGTCATCAACCGTTAAGTGCCGCCTTCCGATCCAACGAACGGGACGGGCCGTGCCATCGGCTACGGATACTAGATCGCCACGGTTCAAGGTCTCAATCTTTTGAGCCCCAGAGGGCGTCAGAATCATCGAACCCGCTGTAAAGCAAACAAAGGACGGCAGTGTATCATAGTCTGTTGGAGGTGCAGTGATAATGCTGTTGTTCGTGTTCGCGATTGTATCGCCCACACCCACTGTCCCAGAAGTGACAATGATGTACTGAGGATTGGAAAACTGGACCAGCGTAAATGTGACGGGAGGGCTCTGTTGCAAACATTTTATTGAGCCGCAATGACCCTCTCGCTGGACGGAGTCAGGCTGCGAGTTGCTGTTCGAGCCAGGTCATGGTCTCTGACATAACACATGGTCCGACACCGAAGGCGCGTTCGATCATGCGTTTTTCGCCGATGGGATCGCGGGTCAGGTTGAAGGCGCGGCCCTGGCCTTTTCGCAATGCGCGCATCACTTCAAATCCCTTGATCGTGGCGTAGGCGGTTTTCATCGTTTTGAAGCCCCGGACCGGCTTGATCAGCTGCTTGAGCTTACCGTGATCGGCCTCGATGACGTTGTTCAGATACTTGACCTGGCGGTGTTCGACGTCCTTTGGGCACTTACCCTCTTTCTTCAATTCGCGGATCGCCTGGGTGTAGCATCCAGCCTTGTCGGTGTTGATTTTGGACGGTTTTTCCCAACCTTTGCAGGCACGAATAGCCTTGCCCAGAAAGCATTTGGCGGCTTTGGCATTGCGTGTCGAGGACAAATAAAAGTCGATCGTGTTGCCCAGCTTATCGACCGCCCGGTACAGATATGTCCACTTGCCGCGCACCTTGATATACGTCTCGTCAACGCGCCAGCTATCCGACATCGGCCGCCGCCACTGCCAGCGCATCCGCCGTTCCATGTCCGGGGCATATCGTTGCACCCAGCGGTAAATGGTCGAATGATCAACCCGAACGCCGCGCTCCGCCATCATCGTCTCAAGATCGCGATAACTGATCCCGTAGCGGCAATACCATCGCACCGCCCAAAGCACGACCTCACCGCTGAAATGCCGTCCTTTGAAATCACTCATGGAGCATCCCTCCTGCCTGGCGAAACTTAAAAATGGGGCCGCACGGAGAAGTTTGCAACAGAGCCCCATCAAGCAAATCAACGATGATCCGCTAGGAGCTGGCTTCTCGGTCGAATACACGCCGATCCGCAAGGGCCGCTTCTATCATGAGATAGTTTTCCAGCTCACCAAAACCGCCAAACGGATTCAAACGGATCGCCTGATCCAGAAAAACGCCGGCGACGCCCGCAAGATCAAAGCCGCCAAAGAGCGCGGCCGCCCTGCCCTGCTGGATACCGACATTGAACGCGCCGCACAGGAAACCCGCTATTATCTCGACATGGAAGAGGTGCAGCGCCAGTTCTGGGCGCATTGGGAAAGCACGGGCAAGCCAGAATTTAAGAAGGGCGTAGCGCAAGCCTTCATGGGCTTCACCAAGCGAAAATATGGTCAGGTGAAGCACGGAAAATCATAGACTTCTCAGATTGAAACCTTATAAAAATCCACAAATGGAGATTGACAACAAATGAAGAAAAAATTCGCGATTCTTACGATTTTAGCCCTCTTTTCGGTTTCGGCCTGCGCAACGGTAAGCAGCTATGAAAATATCAATGGGCAAAGCGTTGCAGTCGGCCAAACATCGAGCGGAGACACCATTAAGAGGTTTCCTTACCTAAATGGTACTAGCCTAACTGTCCGCTACAACAACTCACAAGCAGTCGTCACTCATGTGATTGAACACCCTGCATCAGATGCACAAATGCGTTCATTTGTCTCTCAAGCATCGGGATGCCGACCTCAAGCAATGCTCAACCAGTTTAATCAATCTGCTCAGGGCGGGATTACTATCACAACCTATTCCATAAGCTGCTAAATAACTGTTTTGATCCCGTTAGCAGGCTCCGTGTAGAAAACCTCACCCCATCAAACGCGCCCAAAACCCCTTCTTCTTGGTGCTCTGATCTTCAATCAGGGCCGTGATCTTCTGGGCTTGTTCTTTCCAGCTATCACGGTCGGCCTTGGTATCGTCCAACATCTCGCGCAACAGTTCAACTTCGCGCTCTAACGCACTGGTTTCAATAGGGGTTTCACCCCCTAACGATGGTGGGGTTGCGTCAGTATCATTTGAAACGGCAGGCCAGACACGAAAAAGCTCTGCCGCGTCGATGATCCACCCTCCCCCGTCACGGGGTTTTGCCGTTAACTTGCCCTTTTTTATGGCTCTTGTGATGGTCGGGACGCTTTTCCCAACCTTCTTTGCTGCCTGTGATGCTGAGAGTTCCATGCTGTAAACCTACCCCTTTCATGTCCTAACTTTTTTAGTTTCTGAAAGGGTAACACGTTTACACCACCCAATAAAGACAGGGCCTTACGCTATCCACAGGATCACCTTACTTGATCAATCTGATGTGAGTGATGTCGGTTGCGATTAGGGGCGAAAATTTGCATTTATCGGATGATCTCAATTAGTCTCCTCGCCTCACTTTCCGCTGATGTGGCGTCTGCATAGATACCTTGCGGTCGCAGCGATGCCCATCCTTCCGCATAAATCCGCCCATCTTCATCCGAAGACTGATAATAGTATTGTTCGGCAATGGAAAAATTGCCGTCTTGGCGCTCCACAACCACATATCGCCGCTGAGGATGCGCACTCAGCGGATTTGTGAACGATAATGATATGACCTCATTCATGTGATCGACCAAAACCTCTTGTACAGTGTGTCTTGCATTTCATTATCTCAGGTTTTCGTCCTATCCATGACTGCTCCCCGAGTGCTGTCGAAAATGTGCTGCCGCTTGGTCACGGGTGATTTTACCCTGAGCGAGCTGCTCCATCATCTCCGCATGTTCAACGCCTTTGGCGGGTTGTAGCTGGAACCCGTTCTGCTCAAGAAAATCAACAGCCACGTAAAATGCCGTGCGCTTGTTTCCATCCACAAAGGCATGGTTGCGGGAAATTGCCTCGGCATAGCTGGCGGCAAGTTGGAATGTATCCGTTTCCCCATAGGCATGCTGGTTCTGTGGCCGTGCAAGGGCTGATTCAAGCAAAGCAGCGTCACGCAAACCATGCGAGCCGCCGCCCATCTCGATCACGGCATCATGGATGAACTCGACTTGCTGGCGCGTCACCCATTTGGGCTCCGTCATCTGTTCGCCAGTTCCATGATGGTATTGCGATGGCGGTCAAGGCCGCGCGTGATACGCTCCTTGTCACTGTCGCTGATACCCTCTGTTACCCCTGTTAAACGGCGGTATTCGTCCGCTGACAAAAGCACGAGGCGGTCACGCTGATGGCTTGTGATGATCACGGGTTCGCTCATCGCGGCATCGCTGAACGCACCAATGTTGTTCTTAAATTCTGTTGCTGTAACGCGGGTCATGGTGGCCCCCTTTCTTACCACCATTATATGGCTAAAATATCCATTTTGTCCATTAATTTTTGTATTCTATACCGCCAGCTTCTTCGAAGCGGTCTATCCACTTCTCTGCTAACTCTTCTGATATTCCAAGGTTTTTGGAGAACTTACGAGTCAATGAAAATCGCGTTCTATTGGGATGGATGCTCTTCAGAAGAGTTAAATGACGCAGACGGGCCATCTCAAACTGATTGAAGAACGCTGCCATTCCTTCGATAGGAAACTCCAGATGATGCGCCAGCGCTTTTCGTATGAACATTTCTTCATGCCCATCTTCCTCTAATCGACGGCAGTACGCAAAGGCACTTTCGCCCACATCGGGGGGTATTTTCTCGTAATCTGTAAAGTCATCTTCGGTCATAATGGCCCTCTTTTTGAATCTGGATCACAACGCGGCGAGAATCCTATCTGCTGCGATCCATGTCACGCCGTGGGGCAGGGGGCTTCTTCACCTCTGCCGATCGTTCAGCCTTCTTTCCCCAAGGGGAAGCAGGGCGCTACGCAGAAGCTGCCAGCAATCCAAGATTTATCCTCGGCATCATTTTTGTTTGGAGCTTCAGTTTAGTAGCAATCTTCATTGGCATCTTGGCAAATGACAAGTTACGCTCAACGCCAGAGTAGCTACCTCAATGGTTGGCGGTGGTTACGGAAGAACAATTTTCCCACGCATATTAGGGAATAATACTTGACCGAGATCGAAATCCTAGCACGAGACTACCCTGGGGATGATGCTTGGCAAAGGTTCGTCTCCGCCTATGACAGCCCGCAGCAAGAAGATTTGCCAAAACTATCTTTGGACATTGATATCTTGCAGGTGACTACCAATTACTTTGGCAATTCACAAAAAGCTGAAGACTGGTTGCAAAAAGAACTTCCCCCGCTTGGCGGAGCTTCGGTAGTTGAGGTTTTTGGCGACGAAGTTAGCGGCAGGAACATAGTTCGGCACTTGTTGATGCGACTACCCTAACTTCAATGCCAACACCGCCGTTTTGCTCTAGCTCGCCTCTGGACAGGGGCAACGCGTCAGTGTCGGCACACCTTCACCCGCTTATTCAGCACCACCCAGAACCTGCAATCAAAAGGCGCTGCGCTGCTCCTTTTGACAGCAGAACCATGGGCAGTGCGGAAACGCTCTTGTAAAGGCGATCCGACGGACAGGCACTTGACCAAATACAGGGCGTTGAAAGCTGGTAGTATTGAATAGAACGGTCAATCAAGCGCTTTGATGATCCGATGAAAGTCTTGGTATCTGGGGTAGATTCCGGCTGGGTGCAGGATAGTACGTTAAGCCCCCAATACACGTCTGCCGTAGTCGCGTAGATTGCCGTTGGGATCGACGTATCGGTAGAGGGTGACAGGCTTCACGCCGAGTTCCTTACACAGCTCAGAAACGGATGTGTCCCTGTTGGCCATTGCTGCTTGGGCCATTCGGACTTGGGCTTTGGTGAGGGCGAATTTGCGACCACCTTTCCGGCCTCGCGCGCGTGCTGCCTGAAGACCGGCCATGGTGCGTTCCCGGATCAGTTCGCTTTCGAATTCGGCCAACGCGGCAAAAATACCAAACGACAGGCGGCCAGCTGCAGTTGTCGTGTCGATCTGTGCGCCCTGTCCTGTGAGCACCTTTAGACCGACACGGCGTTCTGACAGCATGGTTGTCGTTTTCACAAGGTGGTTCAGGCTTCGGCCGGCTCTGTTGCAAACATTTTATTGAGCCGCAATGACCCTCTCGCTGGACGGAGTCAGGCTGCGAGTTGCTGTTCGAGCCAGGTCATGGTCTCTGACATAACACATGGTCCGACACCGAAGGCGC
>NZ_LKBA01000002.1 GCF_001307765.1 Aliiroseovarius crassostreae | reverse complement strand
CTATTTCAGCAGCCTGTTAGGCAGTGTCGCTGTCAGCCAAGCGTTTTGCACGATCAGTATAGCTCGCCGCCGCCTTCGGGACAGAATGACGCGATTGGCGGGACAAATTTGGCTTCTAATGGCTGATCCTCTTCCCGCGCTTCAACAAGATGGCATTTAGCTCGTCCCTGATGAACTCTGACGCCGCTTGTTTGCTGGTGTGAAACGATGGGTATGACCGGCCATCTGCCCGTTCGCTCCAATCAATCTGGAATAATGGCCGCTCCCCCCACTCATCCTTGATGCGCGTTTCGGTCACCGTGATCTGGATATTCTCGCACGTCCCGACAACAGATTTTGACCCATTGGATACTGACGGCCTCCCCCAGAACAGAAGGCTCATCACCTCAACCCAGCACTCTTCGCAAACAGCTCAACTGCCTTCCGTGCCGCTGCCTCGCAGGCTTTTGAAACATGGGAATTGGCAAAGCCTTTCAGCTCAATCCAGTAGCCCGCCCCGAACGCCAGAGTGGCCCGCTCCGGGCCGGTGACGCGCATGATCATCACACGGCCTTCCTTTGCGCGCTCCTGGTAGGAGGCAACACAGTGGCGTTGTCCCAGCCCCTCATGCGATAGGTCCAGATCGGAAATCAGGCGCTCAAACCGATATCCGTCGATATCGCAGGTAAAGGGCGCAGCCCACGTGCCACCTCGTCATAAAGCTTCAGCCCTTTGCCGTTGCCCTGAGAAACCAGCACATCGTCCTGGGGTTCCAGAATGTCTGAGAAAAACGGGATCGTGATGTCGTTTTCGACAACGGCATAATCGTTGGCATCCACCACCGGAGCTTTGGTTTTCTTGTTCTTCGCCATCTCGTGACCCTCTTATCCGACGGAGATCCCGCCGCCAGTGAACACGCCGCCCGCTTTTTCAAGCGCGTGTGTGTGGAGCATTTCAAGACAATCTGGCCCGTCGTCATGAGCCGCGTTCGGCCATTGTTGCAGCTGGTCGATCAGTGTCTTTTGGGAGTTGTGTAACCGGATCAAACCAGCCTTCATGGGCGGCTGCAGGCGTTCAATCCGTAGGTTTTTGTCAGCGATGGGCTGCACTGGGAAGCACGGCATAGACAGCCCCGCCTGGTGCGCCCGCTTCATCAACTCTGTACGCAGCATTTCCTGGAACTGGACGGTTTCAACAAACCACATCTGGCAAGTGTATTTGCGCTGCATCGCCAAAGCGTCTTCAATGATGATATCCGGCAGGCGCCTGCGGATCGACGCCTCGACCACATCCATCACACCCGTCTCGGGATGATATCCACCAATCAGAATGGCGCTTGGATCGCGGCCTGTATTTTTCTTGCCTAGGGACGGATCAATTGCACCGAAATACAGCAGGTTTCCACCTTACGCAGCCGATCATCCATCCCGGTAAGGGTCTTACCCTGTTGCGTTTGGGTTTCCTTGATGTGCTTCAGGGTGGCAGAGATCTCGCCCAGCTCACGTTCAATGGTCGCGCTCATTCTGCCACCTCTACGATTTCACATTCTGCGGTGCCCATGTCCGGAGCGATTTTGGGTTCGGGTGTCTCCAGTAGCTCGGCAACGTCAGCAACGTCCTCGAAGTTCATGTTGTTCTGGAACCAGTCGATACCTTCAAAGTGGTCATTCAGGACGAACTGGACCTCTTCCTGCTGTTGATCTTCGCTCTGGGCATAGTGCGCCGCCCGATGCTCTGCCACCTTCAGAAGTGGGATATGCCAGACATAGCCGCCGTCGCTGACTTCAATGAATTTTGTCATGCCACCATTCCCAGTGCTTCTTTGTACATATCCAACACGGCCTCTTCTTCAGCGATGTCATCTTTGTCGCGCTTACGCAGCGCAATGACTTTGCGCATGACCTTGGTGTCGTAGCCACGGCCCTTGGCCTCGGCCATCACCTCTTTCTGCTGTTCGGCGATATCCTTCTTTTCCTGCTCCAGGCGTTCGAAACGTTCAATGAACTGGCGTAGTTCGTCGGTGGTCACACGGTAGTCTGTGTTGGGGGCTTTCTCGTCCATGTCAGCTCGTCACATGCTTGACGGCCCACATAACCGCCTCTTCAGTTTTGGTACGTGCCAAGGACAGTTCCCGGCTCCCGCCACAGCGATTGATCAGGTCCAGCAGCGCTTGCCCTTTGTCCTTGATCTCTTCCACCAGCTGCTTTTCTTCATCGGACAGAACGCGATAGCTATGCCGCATCGGGGAATTGTCAGCGCGGGCGTCGTCGGTTGAGTTGATTTTGGTGCTCATCTTGGCCTCCTGGTCTCCATCAATGCCCCCCTTGATCCGGGGGCAGAAAAAGAGCTCAGTTCAACGGGAAGGGGGAGACGACCACAGAGGGTTCAACATAGACCGGACGGACCCCCTCGCCGTCGGGGTTCACGCACATCACGTAGGTTGCTGCCAGACCTTCAGGCATCGACAAACCATTCGGTTCCATTTGCGGCATCGTCATCAGGCCATTTTCGCGATAAACGCCTGCGGACACCGCTTTCTCAGGACTGGAAAACTGAATTGACGCGTTGATGCCAAAGCCGATGATATCGCAGATCTTGATGAAACTGCCATCCATGGTGACGATATAGCTGTAGGTGCGATATTCGGGGTTATCGTCGGTCACATTTCCCGATGTCGTCGAAAATACCCACGCGCCCAAAACCGCCTGCCCAGTAGCATTTGCGCGGCTCGGGAAACTCCATCCGGATACGGCGCGACGAGCGGCCCTTGATGCGCTGCATGACGTCGGACAGCGAAAGTTTCGGCGGGATCGACAGGAACATATGGACATGATCGCGCGCCAGCACACCGCGCACGATGTGAACACCCATCTCCTCACAAGTCTGGCCGATGATGTCCCGGATGCGTTCCCGCATCGGACCCTGCAAAACCTTGTAGCGGTATTTTGTGACCCACACGACGTGGAACCTGTGATAAAATTGCGTGGTCGCGGATGACGAGGAGAGATCATCAGAAGATTCGCTGAAGCGGACCGGCTCGAAGCCCGTGGTTTATCTCCAATAGGTGGAAAATAAATGGCTGGTGCGCAACAAACCCTATACCCGTTTCGATCTGCGGATTTATGCCATTTCCGCCGATGAGGCCACGGCCAGAACGCTCGCGACAGATCCTGGAAGCGCCCTTCTGGTGATCGAACGCACAACCTGGATTGGCGCAGATCCAATCACATCCGTGCGCTCAATCACCCTGCCCGGGTATCAGCTCCTGACCAATAGCTAACCGGTTTCGAGGGGCGGGGAGCACCAAGCCAAAATCGCCACCTTTGCGGCGACCTTGCTGTGCCGATTGAGAGACAGGGACCGCATGACCCCAATGGGGGTCACAAAACCACTGATCGTAATGGGCCCGCTTCACATCTTGGATCAGACGAAAACACCCCGCATTTTGTCCCCTGGAATTGCAAGAAACTGACAACCTGCAACACTTGTGAAGCATTTCCCTGCATGATTGTCACAATCTGCCACTGCGACCCGATAGGTGCCCATATGTCAAATGAGTTCTTCAAATCCCTTGAAGCCATGTATGCAAAAGACAAATCCCCCTTTTCGGCCTGGGCAAATACCTGGCTGCAATATCAAAACGACATTGCACAGGCCTGGATGAATGCCGGCCAACCGGGGCAGGAGGCCGAACCCTCGCGCGATCACCGCTTTAAGGCTGAGGCATGGAGCGAAGGGATCTTTCCCCTGATGCGCCAGTCTTACGAGCTAACGGCCAAGGCCATGGCAGATATGGCCGACGCGGCCGGACTGCCGAAGCATGAGCAGGAAATGCTGAGCTTTTACACCCGCGTTGCCGCCGACAATATGTCCCCCTCGAATTTCCTGATGACCAACCCCGAGGCAATGCGCCTTGCGATGGAAACCAATGGGGAAAGCCTGAAGGACGGTATGCAGAACCTGATCGAAGATCTGCAAAAGGGCTATATCACCACCACTGACGAAGAGGCGTTTGAGGTCGGAAAGAACCTTGCCACAACGCCCGGGAAAGTCATTTTTCAAAATGATATCATCGAGTTGATCCAGTACGACCCGATGACCCCGCAGGTCCGCAAGAACCCGGTTCTGATCGTGCCCCCCTGCGTGAACAAGTTCTACATCTTCGACCTGAACGAAAAGAAATCCATGGTGCGCTACCTGTTGGAACAGGGACAGAGCGTCTTCATGCTGTCCTGGCGCAACCCCAGCAAAGAGATGGGCGACCGCGGCTGGGATGACTATGTGGGCGACGGTATTTTCGAGGCACTGCGCGTGACCTCCGAGATCAGCAAGTCAGACAATGTGGACATGATGGGATGGTGCAATGGCGGCACGATGCTGATCGCGGCCCTCGCCGTGATCCCGGCCGATCTGCGCGCCAAGCTGGGCACCGCAACCTTCCTGTCATCACTGATCGACTTTGCCGATCCCGGACAGATTGGCGTCTTTATCGATCAGGCCCAGAACGAGGTCTACAAACAGCGCCTCGGGTCCGAGAATATTGCACCGGGCCGGGACATCGCCAACGCGATGGCAATGCTGCATGTGAACGAATCGGTGTGGAATTTCGTGGTGTCAAACTACCTGCTGGGCAAATCTCCCGCTCCGTTTGACGTGCTTTACTGGAACGGTGACACCTCGAACCTGCCAGCCAACTGGTATCGGTTCTTCATCGAAGAAATGTATCTGAACAACAAACTGCGCGAACCGGGCGCCCTGACCCTGTGCGGCACCCCGGTGGATACACGCAATATCGACGTGCCGTGTTATTTCCTTGCGGCTGATGGCGACCATATCGTGCCCTGGACCTCGTCCTTTACGGCCACGGATCTGGTATCTGGCCCAACCGAGTTTGTGCTGACCACCGGTGGCCATGTTTCGGGCACGGTGATCAATCACCCGGCCAAAACCCGCCGCAAGTTCTGGGCAGATGGCAAAACGGATGGCGACGCCGGCAACTGGCAAGAAAGTGCGACACTCACCGATGGCAGCTGGTGGCCGCACTGGCTCGCCTGGATCGAAGAGCACAACCCCTCTGACATGGTCAAGGCATCGGCCAAACGTGGCAACAGGACCCACAAACCCCTGGCCGATGCCCCCGGCACCTATGTGCTTGAAAAGGCGTAACGGATGCGGGACCTGAATATGAGCGAGTGTGAGGTTGATGAGGTTCATACCCTGCGTCTGGACGGTGCAATCGTGCGCTATTTCCATCGACCGGGGGAGACCGGCCAGACCCCGCTTCTGGTGTGCAACGGGCTTGGGCAGTCGCTTGAGGTGCTGCTGCCAATCCTGAACGAACTTGGGTCTCGCCCGCTGATTGCCATCGACATGCCCGGCGTGGGGCGGTCAGAGATGCGCGACGATATTGCCACCATTCCCGATTATGCCCAGTTCACCTTTTCCGTTCTGGACAAGCTGGGGATCAGGCAGTTTGACGTTCTCGGTATCTCCTGGGGGGGCGCACTTGCGCAGCAGATGACCCATGACGCCCCGGACCGCATTGGCCATCTGGCACTGGCAATCACCTCGGCCGGGGGCATTGGCAGCTGGTGGGGCACACCAATTGCACTGTCGGAAATCATGTTCCCGCTGCGCTTCACCAACAAGACCTACGGCAATTTCATCGGCCCCTGGATGTATGGCGGTGAGGCGATCCTGCACCCGGAAATATTCCGCGAGTATTCAAAACACGCCATCGCCCCCAGCCCCGAAGGATACTTCACCCAGGTGCGCGCCATGTGCAGCTGGACCAGCCTGCCCTGGCTGCGTGCAATCAACACGCCCACCCTGATCATCGCGGGCAAGTATGACGGGCTGATCCCCATTGCAAACCAGCTTCTGCTCGCCAGCATGATCCCGGACGCCACGCTGCAGATCTACTCAGCCGGCCACCTGCTGATGTTCACCAAACGCCACGAGGTCGGCCCGCTGATCTCGACCTTTCTTGACGACTGACACTTGACGAAAACAGAGACGACTATGCCTGAAAACATCACCATCACCCGCGAAGGGCGCGTGGTTCTGGTCACGCTGAACCGACCCAAACAACTCAACGCCCTGAATTCGGCGCTGGCCCGCGAGATCATTGAGGAGCTGACCCCGCTGGATCGCGACCCAAGCGTGGGCTGCTTTGTCCTGACCGGCAGCGAAAAGGCCTTTGCCGCGGGCGCCGACATCAAGGAGATGTCGGACAAGAGCTATGATGACATGGCCGAGATTGATTTCTTCGCCGAATGGGAAATCTTTGCCAAATTCCGCACGCCGAAAATCGCCGCCGTGCGCGGCTTTGCCCTGGGCGGCGGCTGTGAACTGGCCATGATGTGTGACTATATCATTGCCAGCGACACCGCGAAATTCGGTCAGCCCGAAATCAAGCTGGGTGTGATTGCCGGGATCGGCGGCACCCAGCGCATGACCAAGCTGATCGGCCGCGCCAAGTCGATGCAACTGCATCTGACGGGGCGGATGATGGACGCGGCTGAGGCACTGGATTGCGGGTTGGTGGCGCAGGTTCTTCCCGATGCGGATATCATGGATCATGTGATGAAAGAGGCCGCAACCATTGCAGGCTATGCCAAGCCCGTGGCGATGATTGCCCGCGAGGCTGTGAACCGCGCCGAGGAACTGTCCCTGAACGAGGGGCTGTTGTGGGAACGCCGGGTGTTCCACTCGCTCTTTGCCACCCATGCGCAGAAAGAGGGCATGGCGGCTTTTGTCGAAAAACGTGCGCCAAATTTCCGCCCGGACGAATAAGAGACACGAGACCTAACAGGCTGCTGAAATAGTCCTGCCTCGACAGCGGTTTGAGAACATGATTCACCATCCGGGATGGTTACGGCGGGGGGGTATGATGCGCGGAACGGACGAGACGAGCGGGTCGCTGTTCAGCTAT
>NZ_LKBA01000001.1 GCF_001307765.1 Aliiroseovarius crassostreae | reverse complement strand
CATGTTCAACCGACTGAAGGACTGGCGACAACTCAGCCTGCGAACATTTCGATGCCAACAAACCTTCTTGGCAGCAGCCCACATCGCCGCAACAGTCATTTGGCTCTTATGAGTCTACACCCTAGGATAGGCAACGGCCATCAGAACGCCCCTTCAATCTGTTGACGCCAGACGGGAATTTCATCCGGCGTCAGTTGCAATACGACGGATGGCGCTGCAAAATCCGGCAGTTGCACCCGCAGTCCAGCGGGATGGTCATGCAGCACGCCCCCTTTCAGCTCGTGACTGGCCGCATCAAGCCCCATCACCCACAGAACGCCCCGGCCACGCCGAGACCGTACCAAGGCCGATTGTCCACTGGCTGCCACGATCACCTCAAGGGCCGGTGCAGTCGGGTTGTCCGCCTCCCACTCGGCCCGCGTAATCTCTTCACTCGCAAGCACCAGGCAGCGGTCAAACTTCCAGATCTTCATGATCACGTAAATCAGTGCGAGCCCCACCACAACGATGGATGCCAATACCTCCAGCGGCATCATGTCCTCCCTGAAATTCACCATTTTCCGGCGTTCTTCAGCACAGTGAAGAGAAAACAGCTGGCCTGTGTCAACGCTGTCCAAGGGTCAAGCCAGACAGGCAAAATGCCCAGGCTCTCCCGCGCAAAACCCGCGCCTCTTTGAGGCTTGGCCTTGCTTGGGCACGGCTCACTTCGTGAGCCTTTTAGGGGCTTTGCCCCTCGGACGATGTCCTCACCCCAGAATATTTAGGGCAAGAAGAAGAGGGACGTTTCTCTCATTTTCTGGGGAGAAATATCCTGGGGTGAGCGAGCTTGTCTCGCGAGGGGCAAAGCCCCTGACAGATCTATGGGATGCACTGCGTCAGCTGATGCACACTGCTCTGGCTCTGGGCTTGATCCGAGCGAAGCGAGGCCCGGCCCAAACGGCGCCCCCTCGTCAGAGGGGGCAGAGTGCGGGAGATTACCCTTCGATCAGGGCGCGCAGGATGGCCTTGGCACTGTCCGAATTCCAGTCCGCGTCGCCGGTTAGCCGGGCGATTTCGGCACCGTCGCGGTTCAGGATAACCGTGACCGGCAGCCCCAGCACCCCCATTTGCCGTGACAGGGTCTGGGATTGATCGGTGTAAATCGGCAAGGCTGTCACGCCGGTTTCGGCAAAAAGCTTTTCGATCGCGGGCAGTTTGTTGCGTCCGGTGGCGATCGGCAGCACCATGAAGTTTTCCCCGCCCAGGGCCTGCTCCAGCGCATCAAGTGACGGCATTTCCTTGCGGCAGGGCGCGCACCAGACGGCCCAGAAATTCAGGACGGTGATTTTGCCGCGGAACTCGTCAAGCGTGTGATCGCTGCCATCCGCGGCTGCAAACGGCGCGGTGCCTGCGGGTTTTGGCGTGGCGTGAAACACCAGCTTCTTCATCTCACCTTCACGCATTTCGGCAAGTGCTGCCACATCCGTCTCTGCCAAAGCCACATTTGCCCCCCCAATGGTGAAAGCGGCATTTGCACCAAGGGCGATGGACGCGTATAGCAGGGCGGAACGCAAGACAGACATGTGACCTCCGAAGGGCTAGACCATGAGTAACGACAAGCAAGCGAACGCCATGTGGGGCGGCCGGTTTTCTGCCGGTCCAGACGCAATCATGGAAGCGATTAACGCGTCGATCGGCTATGACCAGCGCATGGCCCGACAGGATATCGACGGCTCGCGCGCCCATGCCGCCATGTTGGCGGCCACGGGCGTGATTACAGATAACGATGCGGAGGCGATCCGTGAAGGGCTTCTCACCGTCTTGTCAGAGATCGAGACCGGATCGTTTCAGTTTTCGACCGCGCTGGAAGACATCCACATGAATGTGGAAGCCCGGCTGAAAGAGATCGTGGGGGAGCCCGCAGGCCGTCTGCACACGGCCCGGAGCCGAAATGACCAGGTTGCCACCGATTTCAAACTGTGGGTCCGTGGTCAGATGGACGCCGCCATCGAAGGTCTGAGCGCGCTGGTGCGCGCCCTTCTGTCGCAGGCGGAAATGGGCGCGGATTGGGTCATGCCCGGCTTTACCCATCTGCAAACGGCCCAACCTGTGACCTGGGGGCATCACATGATGGCCTATGTCGAGATGTTTGGCCGCGATATTTCCCGTTTTCAGGACGCACGCAAGCGGATGAACGAATGCCCCCTGGGCTCTGCCGCGCTGGCTGGCACATCCTTCCCGATCGACCGCCATATGACGGCAGAGGCGCTTGGCTTTGATCGCCCCACCGCCAACTCACTCGACGCCGTGGCGGATCGCGATTTCGCGCTGGAATTCCTGTCTGCTTCAACCCTGACCGCGATGCATCTCAGCCGCTTGGCCGAAGAGCTGGTGATCTGGTCCTCGGCGCAATTCCGTTTCGTGCGCATGTCGGACAAATGGTCGACCGGGTCGTCGATCATGCCGCAAAAGCGCAACCCGGATGCGGCGGAACTCCTGCGGGCCAAGATTGGTCGGATCATGGGGGCCTCGGTGGGCCTGATGACCGTAATGAAGGGCCTGCCGCTGGCCTATTCCAAGGATATGCAGGAAGACAAGGAGCAGGTGTTTGACGCCGCCGACAACCTGATGCTGGGCTTGGCCGCCATGACTGGCATGGTCAGCGACATGGAAGGGCAGCGCGAAAACCTCGAGGCTGCGGCGGCATCTGGCTTCTCGACCGCCACGGATCTGGCCGACTGGCTGGTGCGCGCACTCAATATGCCGTTCCGGGACGCACATCACGTGACCGGGTCGCTGGTCGCGATGGCCGAAAGCAAGGGCTGTGACCTGCCGGACCTCACGCTGGAAGAGATGCAATCGGTGCATGAGGCGATCACTGCGGATGTGTTTGATGTGCTGGGCGTGCATAATTCGGTCGCCTCGCGCACCTCTTACGGTGGCACCGCCCCGTCTGAGGTCCGCAAACAGATCGCCCGCTGGCAAGAGAAGCTGGCATGATCCGGGTGGCGTTGATTCTGGTTCTTTTGGGACTGGCGGGCTGTGGTGCAGATGGAGAGCCGATCCGCCCCGGGTCGCCCGAGGACGTGGCGGCGCGGTAAATTCAGCCCCAATAATATTGCAAACGCTGGCCAGACATTCATCGTTTTGGCCGGCGTTTTCTTTTTGCGAGGCGCTGCCTCGCGCTCCGGGATATTTGTGGCAAGAGGAAAAGCCTATCTATGAGGATTGAACGGGCGGCGCGCTTCCTTTAGGGCAGTAGGAGCGCAAAGACCAACAAGGACAGGCTTGAGACGTGGATCATTTCCTTTACCGCGAGGGCGTATTGCACGCCGAAGATGTTGCCATTCCCGAAATTGCGGCCCAGGTGGGCACGCCGTTTTACGTTTATTCGGCGGCGACGCTGAAGCGGCATATTTCGCTTTTCAATGAAGCCCTGGGGTGGGCGGATCATCTGGTCTGTTTTGCGGTGAAGTCGAATTCGAACCTCGCGGTGCTGAAATTGCTGGGGGATATGGGCGCGGGAATGGACGTGGTGTCGGGCGGCGAGTTTCGCCGGGCGATTGCTGCGGGTGTGCCGGGGGAACGGATTGTATTCTCGGGCGTTGGCAAAACCAAAGACGAAATGCGTCTGGCGCTGAGCCACAATATTCGCCAGTTCAACCTGGAGAGCGAGCCGGAATACCGTGCGCTGTCCGAGGTGGCTTCTGAGATGGGCGTTGAAGCCCCGGTTGCGGTGCGGGTGAACCCGGATGTGGACGCAAAGACCCATGCGAAGATCTCAACCGGGAAATCCGAAAACAAATTTGGCATTCCGATTGCGCGGGCGCGCGAGGTTTATGCCGAGATTGCCAAGCTGCCGGGCCTGAAGGTGGTTGGCATTGATGTGCATATCGGCAGCCAACTGACCGAGCTGGAGCCGTTCCGGCTGGCGTATCAGAAGGTGGCAGAGCTGACGGAGGCGTTGCGCACGGACGGGCATGACATCACACGTCTGGACCTGGGTGGCGGATTGGGCATTCCGTATGAGCGGTCAAACTCTGCCCCGCCGCTGCCGCTCGAATATGGTCAGATGGTGCGCGAAACCGTGGGTCATCTGGGCTGTGAGATCGAGATTGAGCCGGGGCGGCTGGTGTCGGGCAATGCGGGGCTGATGGTCAGCTCCGTGATCTATGTGAAAGAAGGCGAAGGTCGCGATTTCCTGATTGTCGATGCGGCGATGAACGACCTTGTGCGACCGGCCATGTATGAGGCGCATCACGACATCATCCCGGTGATCGAGGCCGAACCGGGCCTTGAGCAGACCGGTTATGACATTGTCGGCCCGATCTGCGAAACCGGCGATACCTTTGCGAAGGGACGCAATCTGACGCCGCTGAAATCGGATGACCTGATTGCGTTCCGCTCGGCGGGAGCCTATGGCGCGGTGATGGCATCGGAGTATAACTCTCGCCCGCTGATCCCCGAAGTGCTGGTCTCGGGTGAGCAATTTTCCGTTATTCGCGCCCGCCCCACCTATGAAGAAATGCTTGCCCGCGATACGATACCGGAATGGATCTGACCCAAATGAGGTGACATGGCACGCAACGGGGCCCGACACCCTCTCCCGCCCGAGCTGGCCCGCCAGCTGCGTTGGCCTTTGCGTCTGACAAAGGCCGCGATCGGGGCTGAGCGGGGCTGGCGCGCGTTCTGGCCTTTGGCGACAGTGGTGATGGCCGCCGTGACCTGGGCACGGTTTGTTGGGTTTGGATCGGTCGGATTTGCCGCGCTTGGGGTGAGTTTTCTGATCGCGCTGATCTGGGGGATCCGCAGGTTCCACCCCCCTTCCGATCCTGAGGCCGAAGCGCGGCTGGACAGTACCCTGCCCCATGCCGCCCTTGCGACCCTGCGCGACATGCCCGCGTTGGAGACAACAGAACCCTCTCAGATCCTCTGGCAGGCCCATCAGGACCGGATGATCCAATTGGCCCGCACCGCGCGCGCGCCATGGCCCAATCTGCGCATTGCCGAGCGCGATCCCTTTGCACTGCGCCTGATTGCTGCCCTCGGCTGCGTGATGGCATTGGGATTTGTGGACGCACCAAACGGGATGGGGATGCCGCAGGCAGATTGCCCGGAATGCGAACCGACAGCCTCATGGGAAGGCTGGATCGAACCGCCTGTTTACACGGGCCAGCCCAGCCTCTACCTGAACGACCAACCGCCCGGCCCGTTACCCGTGCCCGCGGGCAGCCGCCTGACCCTCAGGCTCTACGGGCAGGAAGATGGGGGGATCACGCTTGGAGGGGATCTGTTTCAAGGCACGCAGGGGGATGGGCTGCAGGCAGAGATCACCGAAAACAGCACGCTCTCCATCCATGTCCGGGGGGCGAAGACCACACCGGCCTGGCGGTTCACCGCCATCGGCGACGTCCCCCCCAGCATTCGCACGGACGGAGCACTGACCCGCGTCACATCAGGGACGTTCAAATTGGGCTACCGCGCGGGTGATGACTATGGCGTGACCGCCGGGCAGGCGCGGGTGGAGCTCGCGTTAAATGCGGTTGAACGCCGCTATGGCCTGTCCCTCAATCCCGATCCGCGGGCGGCTGAAATCCTTGATCTGCCACGCCCCTACCGCGCCGATCCCCGACAGTTGCAGGGCCTCTGGACCGAAGACCTCGCCCAGCACCCCTGGGCGGGCCTTCCGGTCACCGTCACGCTGAGCGCGTTCGACGCCATCGGCCAGACAGGCAGATCGGATCCGCTGCACATGACCCTACCCGCAAGGCGATTTTTCACCCCCGAAGCGCGCGCCGTGATCGAGATGCGACGAGACCTGCTCTGGGCACGCGCAGGCGCCCCGCGGGTGGCACAGGTGTTGCGAACGATACTCCACCGCCCCGAAGACCTCGCCCTGCCGGATGGAAGCTATCTCGCGCTGTGGGTGGCAATCCGCGATCTGGAAGGCGCCCTTGCCACCGGTCTGACCGCCGAGGAGCAGGAACGGTTGGCCAGCACCCTGTGGGATATCGCAATCAAGATCGAAGAAGGCGGTGCCGACAGCGCCCGAGACCGGATGCTACGCGCCCAGGAGCGGTTGCAGCAAGCCATGCGTGATGGCGCCACGCCCGAAGAGCTTACCGAATTGATGGACGAGCTGCGCCGCGCCACTCAGGACTATTTGGATCGCCTTGCCCAGAGACCACAAGATGAATTGCCCCCCATGCCCGACGGCGACCTGCTGGAGCTAAGTTTCGCGGATCTGGAGGCCATGATGGATCAGATCGACGAGCTGATGCAGGAAGGGCGTTTTGCCGAGGCCATGGAAATGCTCGATGCTCTCAACCGAATGACGGAGAATATGCAAGTGGCCCGCGGTCAGGGCGAACAGGCCAACCAGCGCGCGCGCGACGGGCTGGCAGACACGCTGCGCCAACAGCAAGGTCTGTCGGATGAGGCTTTCCGTGAACTTCAGGAACGGGGTGGCGCGGGAAATGAGCTGGGCGAATCGCAGGGCAATACCGGACGAGATGGCCAGCTGGGGCGCGGACAAGCCCATAGCGGCGAAAGTTCACCGGAAGGCGCAGAAGGGCAAGGCCGGTCACAGGGGGCCGAGGGCGCAGAAAATAGATCTCTGGCCCAGAGGCAACGCAGCCTTGAACAGGAGCTGGACGCACAGCGCCGCGCCCTGCCAGGGGCTGGCAGCGAAGCCGGCAATGCCGCGCGGGATGCCCTGGACCAGGCCGGGCGCGCAATGGATCAGGCGGCAGATGCTTTGGAGCAGGGCGACAACAGCGCAGCACTTGATCGTCAGGCCGAAGCGATGGAAGCCCTGCGGGAAGGACTGCGCCGTTTTGACGAGGCGATGGACAGCACTCAGGCCGGGCGCGATGGGCAACAGGGGCAAACCGGACAGGAGAGCACCAACCCCAACGCGCGCGACCCGCTTGGACGCGCCACTGGCAACCAACTGGGAAGGGGCCCCTCGGATGGGGGATTTACCAGTGAAGAGGACATGCGAAAACGCGCACAGGAATTGACAGAAGAGTTGCGCAATCGCGCTGGTGAGACCAACCGACCAAAGCCGGAGCGGGATTACTTTGAACGCCTGCTTGACCCGTTCTGACCGGCGTATTGGCGGCAACCGGAGGAAAGGGGCTCTGCCCCTCGGCCATTCGGCCTCACCCCGGGATATTTCTGACAAGAAAATAACGGATAATTAAAGCGTTTCGGGATCAGGCCGGGGTACGGCTTGCAAATATGATCGCCTACCAGCGGTCAGGCATCCGCTCATGACCGTCTCTCCTCACCTCATTGCGAATGACCAATGCCCTGAAATGCAGCCCCGTTCATTTTCTGGTGTTCAATATCCCGGGGTGAGCGGCAAAGCCGCGAGGGGCAGCGCCCCTGAAGCGGTTCGGTCTTCCCGACCTTAGCTTGTGGCACAAAAGAGATCTCTGCTTGGTGGGCATTTCGGGACAGACATGTGCCTTGGGCATTTCCCGAACCGCTTTCATTGGAACTTCGATACGGCGCGAAACCTGCCCAAGCGAGGGCAAAGCCCTTTTGCAGGCGCGCTACATGCGTTTGCGGGCGGTAAGCGCGGCTGAGATGGTGCCTTCATCGAGATAATCGAGTTCGCCCCCCACGGGCACCCCCTGCGCAAGTGAGGACACGATACAGCGCCCTTCCAGTTCTTCCGCGATATAATGCGCGGTGGTCTGGCCATCGACGGTGGCGTTTAGCGCCAGGATCACTTCCTGAACATCTTCTTCGATCACACGGCGGACCAGGCGCGGGATCCCCAGATCCTCCGGCCCCACCGCATCAAGTGCCGACAAGGTGCCCCCCAGCACGTGGTAACGGCCGGTAAAGATCTCCGCCCGTTCCATTGCCCAGAGGTCTGCCACATCCTCGACCACACAAATTTCTCCGGTGGCGCGTTTGGGGGACGTGCAGATCGCGCAGCGGTCTGAGGTTGAGACATTGCCGCAGGTCACGCATTCGCGTGCTGTTTCCGCGACCGCAAGCATCGCGTCGGCCAGGGGGGTCAGCACAAGGGCGCGTTTCCGGATCAGGTGCAGCACCGCACGTCTGGCCGAGCGCGGACCGAGCCCCGGCAGCTTGGCCATCAGCTCAATCAGGTTTTCAATGTCGCGCGGTGCGTCTGTCATGGAAAGGGCCGCCGTTCAGAACGGCAGGTTCATGTCCTTGGGCAGGCCAAGGCTTTCGGTCAGTTGAGCCATTTCGCGTGCAGACCGTTCCTGTGCCTTTGACTGAGCATCCTTGATGGCCGCGAGGATCAGATCCTCAACCACTTCTTTTTCATCCGGGTTGAAGATGGTCGGGTCGATGTCCAGCCCGGTCAGCACCCCTTTTGCCGTGGCCGTGGCCTTGACCAGCCCAGCGCCGCTTTCGCCCACCACGGTCATGGTTTCCAGGCTCTCCTGCAGCTCCGCCATGCGGGTCTGCATTTCCTGTGCCTTTTTCATCATCCCGGCCATATCGCCGAGCCCACCCAGTCCTTTGAACATCTGATGCTCCTTACAATTCAGCTTCGGTCTTAGATACGGGCCGGGCGGCTGGGATACAAGGAGAGGTTACGCCTCCTCAAACGGGTCCCACTCATCCTCGACCTCCTGAAGACCCTCAACAGCGGCCTCCTGGGCCATGTCTTCGGTCGAACGGATATCGGTCACTTTTGCCTTGGGAAACGCTGCGATCACCGCCTGCACAAGCGGATGCGCTTCGGCCTCACGCTGCAGGGCGAGTTTTTCACTGTCGCGCACTTCGGCAATGGTTGGTTCTTCACAGCCATTGACCAGCGTCACCCCCCAGCGCACCCCGGTCCAGCCCTGCAGGCGCTGCGCCAGCCGCGCCGCGAGGTCCTTTGGCGCGTCCTCGGTGGGGGTAAACTCGATCCGCCCCGGCTGATACGACGCCAGACGGACATATTCCTCGACCTGCACTTTCAACAGCCCGTCGCGGTGATGATGGATGAGCTGCAGCACATCTTCGAACCGGGCGTATTGCGCAAGGGCGCTTTCAGGGGCGCGCGCGATAGCAAGGGCCGTGGGGCCGCCCGGCCCAGAAGCTGTGCCGGAACCATTGGGGGCAAATCCCCCCTGCGCATTCGCGCCACCATTGCCATGCGATACCGGGGCGCCGCCGCCCCCACCACCGGGCAGTGTCGGGGGGGGAGGTGCATCTTTCAGCTTTCGCACCAACTCTTCCGGTGTCGGCAAATCCGCCACATGGGTCATGCGGATCACCGCCATTTCAGCAGCCATCATCGCGTTGGGGGCATTGCCCACCTCTTCCAGCGCGGTCAGCAGCATCTGCCACATGCGCGCCATCACGCGCATTGGCAGTTTTTCAGCCATGGCCTGACCACGGGTGCGTTCGTCCGGGGACACGGTGGGGTCTTCGGCGGCCTCGGGTGTGATCTTGATCACACTGACCCAATGGGCCACTTCCGCCAGGTCCCGCAGCACCGCCATCGGGTCAGCCCCATCGGAATATTGCGACCCAATTTCCCAAAGCGCGCCGGCCGCGTCGCCGCGCATGATCAGGTCAAACAGGTCGAGCACCCGGCCACGATCCGCAAGCCCCAGCATGGCGCGGACCTGATCAGCGGTGGTTTCCCCTGCCCCGTGCGAGATCGCCTGATCCAGAAGCGACTGGGCGTCCCGGGCAGACCCTTCGGCCGCGCGGGTGATCAGCGCCAGCGCATCTTCGGCAATCTCGGCCCCCTCCGCCGTGGCAATGCGTTTCAGCATCGCCATCATGTCCTCGGGTTCGATCCGTCTGAGATCAAACCGCTGGCAGCGCGACAGCACCGTGACCGGCACTTTGCGAATCTCGGTGGTGGCGAAAATGAATTTCACATGGGCCGGCGGTTCCTCAAGCGTTTTGAGCAGCGCATTGAACGCGCTGGTCGAGAGCATGTGAACCTCGTCGATGATGTAGATCTTGTAGCGGGCCGAGGCCGCCCGGTAATGCACGCTTTCGATGATTTCACGAATATCCCCCACCCCGGTGCGAGAGGCCGCGTCCATCTCCATCACATCCACATGGCGCCCTTCGGCAATCGCCACGCAATGTTCGCACTTGCCGCAGGGGTCCACCGTCGGGCCGCCGGTGCCATCAGGGCCGATACAGTTCATCCCCTTTGCGATGATGCGCGCGGTGGTGGTCTTGCCCACGCCCCGAATGCCGGTCATCACGAATGCCTGCGCAATCCGGTCGCTTTCAAAGGCATTTTTCAGCGTGCGCACCATCGCCCCCTGCCCGACAAGATCGGCGAAGGTTTCGGGGCGGTATTTGCGGGCAAGCACCTGATAGGCTTTGCGTGGCTCGGCGGTGTCGGTCAGGGTGTCGCTCATCGTCAGCCTTTGTCGGGATTCGTGGTGTCATGCAGAGCCTAAGCCCCCGTGCAGGCGAGGTCTACAGCAGATGCAAAAATCACCTCAGAGCGCCCAGAGGACCCCACCCACCGCAACTGTCGCCAGCGACATCAGCAGGGCCAGACGGGTGAAGGATTTGGTGGGCATGGTCTCGGCATCATTTTCCGATAGGCGCTGCAATGTCTTGCACGCCTGCCGTTGCGCCGCCCAATAGATCACCACTGCGATGCCCAGAAACATACTGGCCACCAGTTTCGCAGCCCAGGTCGGATCAAAATCGCCAAACACGGCTTTCAGTCCGATGGCCACCCCCACCGCGCCCAGACCCGTGCCCATCCAGGCCGAAAACGTGCGTTCATTGGCCATGATTGTGCGGTCTTCCGCCCAGCGGGTGCGCGTTTCTGCTTTTGATTGGTTGTCGGTATCGGTCCTGTCGGGCATGAGGGAAGAATAGTCACCCTGCCCTGCGGATGTGAACCCCTATTCCGCCGGGTGGTCAGCGTTCGGTTGTGGAACATCACGGCGTCAGATGCTATCCCGGCGAAGCCGCTGATGCGGCCACACCACAATCGAAAAGGGCACCTTCCATGGCATTTGAAATCTACGCGTTGAGTGCGGCCGCAGGACAGGTTGGGATCTGCCCCATGCCGGGGCTGTTGTCGCCCTATGCGGATGATCTGAACACGATCATCGACTGGTCACCGGATCTGGTGCTGACCATGACCGAAGAGGCTGAGCTTGTCACGGTTGGGGCGAACACGCTGGGCGACGACCTGCAAGATGGGGGGATCAGCTGGTATGCGCTGCCGATCACGGATTTCGGCACGCCCGGCGCGGATGTGGAACTGACCTGGCCGGAAGTGTCCATGCTGGCGCTGGCGTTCCTGCGCCAGGGCGGCAAGGTGCTGGCCCATTGCCGGGGCGGCTGTGGCCGGTCGGGCATGGCGGTGATGCGGTTGCTGGTCGAGCTGGGGGAAGATCCCGAAGCGGCGCTGGCGCGCCTGCGCGACGCCCGCCCCTGTGCGGTTGAGACACAGGCGCAGCAGGATTGGGCCGCCGCGCCTGCGTCAGATCGCATCTAAAGCGTTACCGCCCCTTCTTGTAATGCGCGTCACGCACCACGCTGTTGACCAATTTGCCAAATGCCTTGTCGCGCGCGCGGGCTTCGGCCAGGGTTTCGGTGTTGCGCCGATCCTCCGCCTGCAACTTGCGCCAGCGTTTCAGACGATCCGGGTCAAGGTCCCCGTCCGAAATCGCTGCCTGCACCGCACAGCCCGGTTCCGCTTCATGTTGACAATCGGAAAACCGGCAGGACGCGGTCAGGGTCACGATGTCATCAAACAACGCGTCAATCCCCTCGCCCGCATCGGCCAGACGCAGCGCGCGCATCCCCGGTGTGTCGATCAGCCAGGCGCCCTTGCGGGTGGGCCGCAGCGACCGCGCGGTGGTGGTGTGGCGGCCCTTTGCGTCATCTTCGCGAATGCTCTGCGTGGCATCGTGCAAATCGCATAGCCCGTTCATCAACGTGGTTTTACCCACGCCGGATGAGCCGACCAGAGCAGCGGTTTGTCCCGGTGGCAGCCAGCTTTCCAGCTGGGTAATACCCTCCGGGTCGCAGGCATTCACGGCGAGGACGGGCAAGGCCGGGGCCAGCCGCTCGGCCTCGCGCGTGACCACACGAGGGTCGTCACACAGATCCGCTTTGGTCAGCACCAGAACCGCGAAACACCCGGCCTCATGGGCCAGGGCCAGATAGCGTTCAACACGCGCCGGGTTGAAATCGGCATTGCAGGATGAGGTAATGAACAGCACATCCACATTGGCCGCGATCAGTTGCAACCGAGCGTCCGTGCCAGCCGCCCGGCGTTTCAGCTCTGTCTGCCGGTCAAACAGATGGGTGATACGGCTGGCATCATCGGCCAGCACCCAATCGCCCACGGCGAAATCGCCGGTGGAGTGATCCGTGGTGATCAGGGTCAGTTCGCCATCTGCGCCCAGCGCCGACAGGCGGTCGCGATGCACTTCGCTGATGCGAAACGGGGTTTGCGCGCTGGCGTCTTCCAGTTGGCGCGCAAAGTAGTTGGACCATCCGAGGTCCTTAAGAGTGTATGTCATGGGTTTGCCTGTGTAGAGAACACAACATTTCCGGGCATCGCGATACGATGTCGGAAGGGTGTATCAGGCAGTGATCCCTTGCGGCCAGCTGGGCCGGGGTTGGATCAGAAACGACCTGCCTGAAGGGTGTTTATTACAATCATAAAGTCCCTCCGTCTGGTGCGTTGTTTGTGTGGCCCTTCTCGGTAAAACTCCGCTTCACCTGCCGGGGTTTGGATGTTCCCTCTCGGTGATTGTGCCAATCACCTGCCGGGTATTTCAAAAGCTGCGCTTTTGAATCTAGGTGAGAGGCTGAACACGACCCAAGCGGGGCTCGTTGTGGCTGCTTCCTTCCGGACCTGACCAGGTTGGCGAGGCGCCTGCCCGCGCCAACCTCTCGGGGTTTCATATAGGATGGGTTCAAACCGGATGCAAGCCTTGCGCGCATGAGATTACAGCATCAGCTCGTAAAGGGAAAAGCCGCGCGGATCCTCTTCGCCAAGATCCCGCAAAGACAGGGGCACCCCCTCAGCCAATTGCGCTTTTCCAAGCGGCGATGACGGGAAGACAACGCTGGCTTCCTTAACCGGGGCAAAGGTGAATTGCAGCGTCGGCTCCAATTCGATGTTCTGACGCCGTTCGACATATTGGCGCACCAGATCCCGGATCGACACCTGTTTCACGGGAACGATCCGATCCGGGTCGATGATTGGGAAGCCCCCGCCGCCCCGGATGCGGAAATCACTGGTGACCAGCAGGAACTCGTCCTCATCACGCACCAGCCGGTCCTGATATCGCAGATCCGTGATCCGACAGGCGGCGGGGTTTTCCAACCGCCCTGCCGCGCTGAACCGCGCAGGTTTTGACAGGTCAATCCGATAGGTCACCCCAAGAATGGTTTCGAGCAGATATCCCGGCGTACCCACATCCTTGAGCACCTGCCGTGCCTGCCCCGGTGCCACCTGGCAGAACACGCTGGCTGCGCGTTCCAGCCAATCACGGATATAGGCCCCGCTGGCCCGCACCAATGCCAGCTCATTGGGAAAGATGTAAAGGTCCGACACCGAGCGCAGGGTCAGCTCTCCCGGTTGGATCGAAGTAAAATAGCCAGGCCCTCCCAGCCCTCCGCTTTTAAACGGGGCTGAAGAGGCCAGCACAGGCAGGTCCGGCACCTCACCATCGCTGATCAGCTGGCAGGTGAAATCTGTCATGGCCTGCTGCACCAGACGGGTCGACGGGTCCAGTCCCACCAGTGAAAAATAGCTGTGCAGACTTTGATGCGCGTATCCAATACGGGTGCGCACATGCATCAGGGTGCTTTCGTGCAACTGGCCCAGAAGCGCCGAGAAATCAGCCCCGACCGCATCCGGCTCGCTTTCCGGCACTTCGCGCAGTTCAGACCGGCCGGCGCATATCTGCCAGCGACCATCGCTGCGGGTCAGATCCAGATCAATCACACCAAGATGGGACCCCCAGAAACCCGGCACCACCACCGGCTTGCCATGTATCTTGCCCCCTTCAAGATCCACATGCGCCGCATGCAGCCAGTTATGGGCAGGGTTTGTATCCCCGGGCGGCGGCGGAAAGCACTGGTGCGAATGCCCGCCGATCACCACATCGATCCCGTCAATCTCACATAGCGGGACAACCGCGTTTTCCATTCCGGGCCGCGGCTCTGACATGTC
This sequence comes from Aliiroseovarius crassostreae, assembly GCF_001307765.1. Classification (GTDB taxonomy): domain Bacteria; phylum Pseudomonadota; class Alphaproteobacteria; order Rhodobacterales; family Rhodobacteraceae; genus Aliiroseovarius; species Aliiroseovarius crassostreae. Next base: position 339,469 of record NZ_LKBA01000001.1, on the reverse strand, counting down.
AATTCCGCTATGCGCCAGCGCAACCACGAGGTCGACCCCCTTGGCGCGCAACCGCGGAACAAAGCTCCGCGCGGCCTCGAGGATATCACGCGTGCCCGGCGTGACCGGTTGGGATTCGCCCGTGTGGATCGAGTTTGGCGGCAGAAAGCCGATCACGCCGATCCGAAGCATATGCGACACCCCATCGCAGTCCTGAAAGCAACGATTGAGGATCGTGTAGGGCGGCATGAAGGTGCTGTCGAGAAAGGGATGCTCGCCCTTTTTCAGCACCGAATTGGCCGAGACAATCGGAAACTCGGCCTGCTCGATTGCAGACAGCAGGACGTCCACACCTCGGTCGAAATCATGATTGCCAATGGTCGCCGCATCGTAACGCAGATGGTTCATCGCGGCGATCATCGGGTGAACCTCCGGAAGGTGCCCCCGCGCCCGCTCGCCCCGGGCCTGTTCGACCACAAAGTCGCCCATGGCCGTGCCATGCAGGAAATCCCCCGCATCCAGCAGAACTGCGTTGCGCCTTTCCATACGCGCCTGCTGAATCAGCTTGGCGGTTTGCGCCAGCCCCCAACGCGCGTTTGGCAGATCGTTCAGGTAATCATACGGCAGAATATGCATATGCAAATCCGTGGTCGCCAGAAAGCGCACCCGCATCCTGAGAGATCGGGAACACTCATCCACATTCGCGGCATTTTGCGACACGCTTGCTTACCTTTCTACCATTTCCCTACTTGCACAGGAAATTTGCGTTTTGCACAAAGTAGCTTAACGCCGAATGGGAAGAGCCACCAGCAAAAGATGAATCAAGAAGCAAGGCACTACCTATGAGGGATGTGACCGCCTATATGAAAGGCGATGGACGCATTTTCTGGAACAAAGAAAGACGATTTCAATGGCAGCCACCAATATTTTGAGTTTTGGAGTCAACCAGTTGGATCGGGCCGCACATTTTCGCTCAGACCCGGAAAAGCTCCTTTGCCTTCAGGCAGATGGGGTCTTTTTACCGCTTTGGCGGGGCAAACCTCTGGTGCATCCAGAGGACGGAGGGGGGCTTCGGCTGGGGCTGGTTGAGCACACCCACCCCCTCGTTGCAAACTGCAATGATTCCCCGGTTTTCCTCGGTCTGTCCGGGGACCAGCCAGTCTTTGCCGTGACCCTGCCGGACTGGGAAGGCATCGCCCTTCCCGACACCAACAGCTTCCTCGACACCCAGGAACAGAGCCACCCCGAGGCCCCGGCTGGCAGTGTGTTCAAAGAGTTGCGCACGATGCTGACCGCGCTGACCCCACCCCAGGCCGAGATCGCCGCCACCGCGCGCGCGATCCACGAATGGCATCGCAGCCACAGGTACTGCTCTTGCTGTGGTCAGCCCTCGCTCAGCGCGCAGGCGGGGTGGCAACGTGATTGCCCGTCCTGCGGGCGGATGCATTTTCCACGCACGGATCCCGTGGTGATCATGCTGATCACCCATGGCAACAGGGTGCTGATCGGGCGCTCTCCCGGCTGGCCCGAGGGGATGTATTCCCTGCTTGCCGGTTTCATGGAGCCCGGAGAAACCATCGAGACCGCCACCCGCCGCGAAGTGTTTGAAGAAACCGGTGTGCGGGTCGGCAAGGTTGGCTACCTCGCGTCGCAACCCTGGCCCTTTCCGGCCTCACTGATGATCGGCACCCGGGGGGAAGCCCTGAGCGACAAGATCACGCTGGACCCGAACGAGCTGGAGGACGCCTTATGGCTGACCCGCGAAGAGGTGATGCAGAGTTTCGCGGGACACCATCCCGCAATCCGCCCGGCCCGCCCCGGATCCATCGCTCATTTCCTGCTTAGAAACTGGCTTGCGGATCATACCGTTTGACCGCAGATTGAGGGGCAAGCTTGCTGCGTCATCCGAACTCCGGTATGCGTGGGTTCCGTAACAAATGAGGTTGTCATGAAATTCAGCACCCGCGAAGATATCGCTGCCAACATCGAATATGTCTTTGCATCGGTATCTGATTTCGGTGGGCTGGAACGCGCCGCCCTGCGCCGGGGCGCAGATGTGGTGCGCACGGACACCCTGTCCGCCCCCGGACCGGGCATGAGCTGGCGGGCAACCTTTCCCTTTCGCAATCGCGAACGGCAAGCAGACATGAAGCTTACCCATTACGAAGCCCCGCACGGCATGGTCCTGTTTTCCAAGATCTCGGGAATTGAAGCGGAGGTTCGTGTCGACCTGGTGGCGTTGTCTCCACGGCGCACCCGCCTTAATCTTGACGTAGAAATGAAACCGAAATCCATCCCCGCGCGCCTGATGATGCAGTCCATGAAGCTTGCGCGTGGAAACCTGGTCACGAAGTTCCGCCGCCGGGTGGCTGATTACGCGCAGACGATCGAAGACCGCGCCCGGTCCTGACAGCCCCGCCTGACGACCCCGACCACCGGCTTCCGCGCCATGTCATCTGACATGGACATGCCTTGGATCAGGTGCCAATTCGGCTGTTTTCCGTCAGGTCTCTGGCCAAAGGCTCACTCGTCACGACTCGGGTCGCGTGGATATACCCCGAGGATATCAACCGTCTCGGTGAAATGATCCAACTCTTCCATTGCCAGGCGCACACCCGGATCATCGGGGTGGCCATCAATATCGGCATAGAATCGGGTCGCGGTGAAAGATCCGTCGACCATATAGCTTTCCAGCTTGGTCATGTTCACCCCGTTGGTGGCAAATCCCCCCATCGCCTTGTAAAGCGCCGCCGGAATGTTGCGCACTTCGAACACAAATGTGGTGATCATACCGTGCTCACCACGCCGCTCATGGTTCGGCTCACGCCCCATGATCACAAACCGTGTGGTGTTGTGGCCATGATCCTCGACATCCTCGGCCAGAATATCGAGCCCATAAATCTCGCCTGCCAGGGATGAGGCCAGAACACCCTCTCCCGCCACCTTAGTCTTGGCAAGCTTGGCCGCCGCCCCGGCACTATCCGCAGCAGCGACACCTTTAATCCCGTGCAATTTCAGGAAGTTGGCAGATTGCGGCAGCAACACCAGATGGGCGCGCACCAGGCTGATATCGTCAATCCTTGCCCCCGGCAGGGCCAACAGGCTGATCCGCACCCGCACGAAGGCCTCATCCAGAACATGCAGCCCGCTTTCCGGCAGGAGGCGATGAATGTCGGCCACCCGTCCATAGGTCGAGTTTTCGATCGGCAGCATGGCCTGATCCGCCGCCCCTGACCGCACCGCGGCAATCACGTCCTCGAACGTCTCACAGGGCATCGCCTCCATATCCGGACGGGCCTTGATACAGGCCTCGTGTGAGTAGGCTCCGGGTTCCCCCTGAAATGCGATCCGACCGGTCATTTGGCTGTTCACTCCTGCACTATGGCAATTTGTCCCTGTGAATAAGCGTCATATCGCTTGAAATGACACAAGGGAAGCGGCTAGAAGGCTTTAACTTTGGATGAAACGAGACGCGACATGTTCGACACTATGACACTGACGAAAGCCGGTGGCGCCCTGTGCGGTGCCCTGCTTGTTTTCCTTCTGGGCAGCTGGGCTGCTGATATCCTGTTTACCGAAGGCGATAGCCGCGCTGCTGACAGTCGTGCAACCACCGGCTTTGTTCTGGCTACCGGTGAAGAGGCCGCAGAAGAGGAAGTGGTGGAAGAAGTTTCCTTTGACGAGCTTCTGGCATCAGCCGACGCCGAAAAAGGCGCAAAAGTCTGGAGCAAGTGTAAAGCCTGTCACAAGCTGACAGACGGCGCCAACGGCACCGGCCCGAATCTCTACGGTCTTGTTAATCGCCCGATCGCCTCGGTCGACGGCTTCGGCTATTCGGACGCGCTGGCAGGGCTGGCTGGTTCAAACTGGACTGCAGAAGAGCTGAACACCTGGCTGGCTGATCCGAAAGCCTATGCTCCGGGCAACAAGATGACCTTCAAGGGCCTGAAGAAAGACACCGATCGTGCCAACCTGATTGCCTATCTGGGCACCATCGGCGGCTAAGCCCCCGATACAGGCGGCGCCTGACACAGATTGAAGACAGGGCCATCAGCCGATGCTGGTGGCCTTTTTCTTTACGGCCCGCCCCCATCCAGCAATTCTCCGCCTACCCCCACGCAGGATTGAACCCGCGCGAGGTTCCAGAGCCAAGTTTGGGATTCACACAGTTCCTAAAACGCTTTAACGTCCGATAGGAATGACACGCCTGTCCGGTTTCACCGCGGGTTGTGTATCTGCAACAAGATGACATCAGGAGATCCATCATGACCTCATCGCGTTTTGGCCCCGTATCCCGTCGCACGGCCCTTGGTCTGATAGGAGCGGGAACAGCGGTGGGGCTTGGCGGCATTCCACGCACGGGCTGGGCATCGGGCAGCGCTGGCTCTGGCGGGAAATTGATCCGAAGCCACGGGTATTCCTTCTATGGTGAGCTGCAATACCCGGCTGACTTCCCCCATCTCAACTATGTCAATCCAAACGCCCCGAAAGGCGGCACCATCACTCTGTCGAAACGCGGGACATTTAATGGCTTCAACCGGTGGTCCTGGAAATCCGGCGACGCCGAGGTGAACTCCAGTGTCGTGGCGGAAAGCATGTTCGGAGAAATGCCCTTTGGCGGCGGCACCCCCGCAGACAGCATCACCGACAGCTATGGTCTGATTGCAGAAAGCGTGGAATACCCCGAGGATCAGTCCTATTGCATCTTTCACATGCGCCCCGAAGCGCGGTTCCGCGACGGATCTCCGCTGACCGCACATGATGCCGCATTCACGCATAATCTGTTTCTGGAGCAGGCCATTCGCTCCTACGCACGTGCGGTCAAGGAGCTGATCACGTCGGTCGAAGTGCTGGATGATCACACGATCAAATATACTTTTGCAGATGGCATTTCCCGCCGCTCATTGATCGACCAGGTCGGGGGCACGCCGATTTTCTCCAAAGCCTGGTATGAGGAAACCGGTGAACGGCTGGACGAAGGGTCGTTGAAATCCCCGATGGCCAGCGGGCCTTACCAGTTGGATGACTACGAGCTGAACCGCTATGTGGTTTACAAGCGCAATCCCGATTACTGGGGCTGGCATCTGCCGATCAACCAGGGCCGTCACAATTTCGATTATGTCCGGTTTGAATATTTCGCCGATGACACGGCCGAGTTTGAAGCGTTCAAGGCAGGCGAGGTCACCTTCCGCCCCGAAGGCAGCACCAAACGCTGGGCCATCGACTATGATTTCCCCTCCGTGGAAAACGGCGACGTGGTGCGCGAAGAGATTTTGCTGCAAAACCCGCCCAGCAATAGCGGCATCATCTTCAACACCCTGAAGGCGCCGCTGGATGACAAGACAGTTCGCCATGCGCTGTCGCTTCTGTTCAACTTCGAATGGGTCAGCAAGTCCCTGCAATATGGCCTGACCACCCAGCGCCATTCCTTCTCACAAGGGACTGAGGTGATGGCCGAGGGGCTGCCCGAGGGCAAGGAACTTGCGTTTCTGAAATCGCTCGGGGATTTGGTGCCGGAAGAGATGCTGACGGAACCGGCGGTGATGGCGCACAGCTCAAACCCCGATAAACCATCAGACCGCAAGAACAAGCGCAAGGCCCTGAAGCTGCTGGAACAGGCCGGATGGCGTGTGGATGACGCAGGCGTATTGCGCGATGCAGCCGGCAACCAGATGACGCTGGAATTCCTGCTGTCATCGGCAACCTCCAACACTGCCTCGGCGATCATCACCGCCTATGTAAAGGCGCTTCAGGATCTGGGGATCGACGCGAAAGCGGAAAAGGTCGACTCGGCCCAGATGCAGAAACGGTATCTGGACAAGGATTACCAGATGCTGTTCACGCAATATAATACCTTTATCCAGGCCAGCACCGGTCTTCGGCAGATGTTTGGCTCTGAAACAGCCGAAGTCTCCTCTTACAACCCGGCCACGCTGCGCAGCCCCCTGGTTGACGCCATCATTACCGCAGCTCTGGACACCACAACCCGTGAAGACGAAATCACCACCCTCACCGCATTGGACCGTGCGCTGCGCCATGAACGCATCATGATCCACGCCGGGTATGTTCCCGATACATGGCTGGCCTATTACGACTTTTTTGAACACCCCGAAAACCTGCCGCCCTATGCAACGGGCTTTCTTGATTTCTGGTGGATCAACGAAGATAAATACGCCGCTTTGAAATCCAAAGGTGTGCTGAGGTAATCCCCTGTGGGCGCTTATATTTTACGACGTCTTCTGCTGATCATCCCAACCCTTCTGGGCATCATGATCATCAACTTCACGCTGACCCAGTTTGTGCCGGGTGGCCCTGTTGAACAGGTGCTGGCCAAGCTTCAGGGCGAAGGGGATGTGACCCAGCAGATCATCGGCAATGCCAATGATGTGGGAGAGGAAACCTTTGGGTCCGACAGCGAATACATTGGGGCGCGCGGCCTTCCCAAGGAGTTCATCGAAGAGCTGGAACGGGAGTTTGGCCTCGACAAGCCGCCGGTGGAACGGTTTTTCCTGATGCTGTGGAATTATATGCGGCTGGATTTTGGCGAAAGCTATTTCCGGTCCATCGGCGTGTTCGAACTGGTGGCCGAGAAGCTGCCCGTGTCGATCACCCTTGGCCTGTGGTCCACGCTGATCGCCTATATCGTGTCGATCCCGCTGGGGATCAAGAAAGCCGTGCAGGACGGATCACGCTTTGACACCTGGACCTCGGGCATGATCATCATCGCCTATGCCATCCCCGGCTTTCTGTTTGCGATCCTGCTTCTGGTCGTGTTTGCGGGCGGATCCTATCTGCAATGGTTCCCACTGCGCGGCCTGACCTCGGACAATTTCGAAGAACTGAGCCTCTGGGGCAAGATCATCGACTATTTCTGGCACATCACCCTGCCGGTCCTGGCCACCACAATCGCCAGTTTTGCCACGCTCACGCTGCTGACCAAAAACAGCTTTCTCGACGAGATCAAAAAGCAATATGTGGTCACCGCCCGCGCAAAGGGCCTGGCTGAGAACCGGGTGCTTTATGGCCATGTGTTCCGCAATGCGATGTTGATCGTGATCGCAGGTTTCCCCTCGGTCTTCCTGGGCGTTTTCTTCGGCAGCTCGGTCATTATCGAGACGCTGTTCTCGCTGGACGGGCTTGGCCGGCTGGGGTTCGAAGCCGCGCTGCAACGCGATTACCCGGTGATTTTCGGCACCCTGTTCGTCTTTGGCCTGATGGGGCTGGTGATCGGTATCCTCTCTGACCTCATGTATGTCTTTGTCGATCCGCGCATCGACTTTGAAGCGCGGGAGGGCTGATCCATGACGCTCTCCCCCCTCAACCAGCGCCGCTGGCGCAATTTCCGCCGCAACGGGCGCGCTTTCTGGTCGCTGATTATCTTCTGCCTGCTGTTTGGCCTGTCGCTGATCGCGGAACTTCTGGCCAATGACAAACCGATTTTGGTGAGCTATCGCGGCGAGTTTTATGTGCCGATCATGAAATTCTATCCCGAAACCACCTTTGGCGGCGATTTCAGGACCGAAGCCCCCTATGGGGATATCGAGGTGCAGTGCCTGATCAAAACCGGCGGGCTGGAAGCATGCTGGGACGCCCCCGACGAGGTGATCGCCGAGGCCGCAACCGGTCAGTTCGAAGGTGCGCCTGTCGAAGCCGGGTGGCTGTTATGGCCCCCGATCCCCTATAGCTACACCACCATTGTCGACACGGGCGGGGCCGTGCCCTCAGCCCCCAGTGCGCAAAACTGGCTGGGCACCGATGACACGTCGCGCGATGTGCTGGCGCGGGTGATCTATGGCTTTCGGCTGTCGGTGGTTTTCACCATTGTCGTGACCCTGCTGACCTCGGTCATCGGCATCGCTGCGGGGGCGATCCAGGGCTATTTCGGCGGCAAGACCGACCTGATTTTCCAACGCCTTCTGGAGATCTGGGGCTCTACCCCATCGCTTTACGTCATCATCATCCTGTTTGCCATTCTCGGACGCAGCTTCTGGCTTTTGGTCTTTGTGACTGTCCTGTTCGGCTGGCCAGCGCTGGTCGGCGTTGTGCGGGCCGAGTTCCTGCGCGCGCGCAATTTCGAATATGTCCGCGCCGCGCGCGCCCTTGGCGTCTCGAACCGGGTCATCATGTATCGCCATGTTCTGCCCAACGCGATGGTGGCCACGCTCACGCTCCTGCCGTTCATTATCACCGGCACGATCTCAACCTTGGCAACGCTGGATTTCCTCGGTTTCGGGCTGCCCTCCTCTGCGCCATCGCTGGGGGAGCTGACCCGTCAGGCCAAGGCCAACCTGCAGGCGCCCTGGCTTGCCTTCACCGCCTTCCTGACCTTCTCGATCCTGCTGTCGCTGCTTGTCTTCATCTTCGAAGGGGTGCGCGACGCCTTTGACCCGCGAAAGACGTTCCAATGACGGATGCCCGCGTTCTGAAAGTTGACAACCTGCAGATTTCCTTCCGTCAGGACGGGCAGCTTCACCCCGCAGTGCGCGGGGTGAGTTTCGAGGTCGGGCAGGGGGAAACCGTGGCGCTGGTCGGCGAAAGCGGATCGGGCAAATCGGTGACCGCCCTGTCCACCGTGGGACTGTTGCCTGACAGCGCGCAGATCGCAGGCTCCGTCACCTATGAAGGGCGTGAGATGATCGGCGCCTCGCTGGCCGATCTCAGGGATGTGCGCGGCAACGATATCAGTTTCATTTTTCAAGAGCCGATGACCTCGCTCAATCCGCTGCACACAATCGAAAAACAGCTGGCGGAAAGCCTGGAACTGCATCAGGGGCTGCGCGGAGAGGACGCGCGTGTGCGCATCCTCGACCTGCTGAACAAGGTGGGGATCCGCGATGCCGAACGGCGCCTGTCCGACTATCCGCATCAGTTGTCCGGCGGTCAGCGTCAACGGGTGATGATCGCCATGGCGCTTGCAAATGGGCCGGACCTGCTGGTCGCGGATGAACCCACCACCGCACTGGACGTCACCATTCAGGCACAGATCCTCGACCTGTTGATGGAGCTGAAAGAGAGCGAAGGCATGAGCCTGCTTTTCATCACCCATGACCTTGGCATCGTGCGCCGGATCGCCGACCGGGTCTGCGTGATGAAAGGGGGTGAGATCGTCGAGACGGGCCCAACCGCCGAGATCTTTGCCAATCCGCAAAACGACTATACCAAAGCGCTGATCAACGCCGAAGCAGCGGGCCGCCCGGAACCGGTGGATGCCGAGGCACCGGTCATCGCTGAAACCAAGGACCTGCGCATCTGGTTCCCCATTCAGCGCGGGCTCATGCGCCGCACCGTGGGCCATGTCAAAGCGGTCAATGCTGCCTCCTTCACGGTCCGGGCCGGTGAAACCGTGGGCATCGTGGGTGAAAGTGGGTCGGGCAAGACCACGCTGGCGCTGGCGGTTATGCGGCTGATCCGATCGGACGGGCCGGTCGTCTTTCTGGGCGAAGACATTCAGGGGCGAAAATCACGCCAGCTGCAACCGCTGCGCCGCGACATGCAGATCGTGTTCCAAGACCCCTATGGCTCCTTGTCACCCCGCATGACCTGCGAAGAGATCATCGCCGAAGGGCTGACCGTGCATGGGGTGCAGCCGGGCCGCAACAGACGCGAAATGGTGGCTGAAATCATGGAAGAGGTCGGCCTTGATCCCACCACGATGGACCGCTACCCGCACGAGTTTTCAGGGGGGCAGCGCCAGCGCATCGCCATCGCCCGCGCGATGATCCTGCGCCCGAAACTGGTGGTGCTCGACGAACCCACCTCGGCCCTCGACATGACCGTGCAAGTGCAGATCGTAGAGCTTCTGCGCGGGTTGCAGAAAAAATACGGCCTTGCCTATCTGTTCATCAGCCATGACCTGCGCGTGGTCCGCGCCCTTAGCCACAAAGTGCTGGTGATGCGCGCGGGCGACATTGTCGAAAGCGGTTCCGCAGATCAGATTTTCGACGCGCCGGGCACCGATTACACCCGCGCGCTGATGGCCGCAGCCTTTAACATGAAAGCCTCGGACGCGGTGTCGCAATAAAGCCTGATCACAAGTCTGACAAAACAGCAAAGGGCGCCGGAAATCCGTGCCTTTTGTCTTGTTTCGAACTTTACCTGCAATGCAAGTTGGTGGGATCAGCTCGGCCCCAACACCTTGCACTCCGTGTTCCGGGCGCTCAGGCGGCGACAGGCAAGATCGGCCTGCTCCTCTGTCATTCCGACAAAATTCGCATACCACCCCTTCGGACGCTTCACCACTTTGCGCAGCGCATCATCCAGCGTGTCGATCTCTTTCAACGCGGTTTTCAGCAACAGGCGCTCCGCCTGATAGCGCGACCCGAGAATACCGACATTGATGCCCCAATGACGTCCACCGGACGTGGACATCCGCGTCACCACTTCCTGCGGCACAGGATCGGTGGGCGTTTTGGCACGAGCCGCAAGCACGATCCCCGCAGGGCGCGGGCGCGGGGCCGTGACAGACGCCGGAGCCAGAAGGCTGCTGGTGACCGGGCGCGTCGCAGATTTCTGCGCCACAACCGGCGACGGTGCGGGAACAGGGGCGGGAACAGGCGCAACCGGAGTTGCGGCGGCAACCACAACTTCCCGGTTCACGTCTTCGACCGCCTCGGCGATCCCCTCACTCAGCGCCGCCAATTGCGCGGAGGTAACAGGTTCCGCTGTGGTCTCAGGCGTTCCCGAAGCGGGGCGCAGCATTGGGCGCGGACTGGTTTTCACCGCCCCCACCAGACGAATGGTCTTGCCCGCCCCTTGCGGCGTGCCATTGCCCTGATAGGTCGGCTTGGACGGTTTGCGCACCGCCAAACGACTGGGGGCGCGACGGAACCCAAGATCCATCAGCTCCGCCACCTTTGCATTGCGCGACGCGGTGGACCGCCCGCCAAACACGGTGGTGATAATCCGCTCGCTCCCACGCTGCGCAGAGGCAACCAGATTGAAACCGGCCGCGCGGGTATACCCGGTCTTAATCCCGTCCGCACCGCGATAGCTGTTTAGAAACCGCGTGTTGGTGTTGTTCACCTGCCGCATTCCGGCATCCGCCGTCCGGCGCGAGAACAGGTTGTAATAATCCGGGTAATCATAAAAAACATGCCGCCCCAGGGTCGTCATGTCCCGCGCCGTGGACAGGTGGCCGCTTTCCGTCAGGCCATTGGCATTCTTGAAATGCGTCCGGGTCATCCCCATCGCCTTGGCGGTCCGGTTCATCCTGCGTGCAAAAGCTGCCTCTGACCCCGAAATCGCAATCCCGATCGCGGTGGCGGCATCATTGGCGGATTTGATGGCGGCGGCACGAATCAGATAGCGCAGCTTGATCTTCTGCCCGGCCCGCAACCCCAGCTTCGAGGGCGGCTCAGCGGCCGCCTTTTGGGTGATCGTAACCACCGTATCCAGAGAAATTTCCCCACGAGATATTGCTTCAAATGCAATATAAAGTGTCATCATCTTGGTGAGTGACGCCGGGTGCAGCCGCGTATCGGCATTGCGGGCATGAAGAATTTTACCCGAGCGCGCGTCCATCACCATGGCCGCATACGGCGCAGCCACCACCTGCCGGACCGAAACCGCCGACATAACGCAAAATACTGCGAGAAATAGCCAAAAACTGGCCCACTGCCCAAGACGTGTCTGCACGTCGCTTACCTTTTCTGCCTCAAATCAGACATGCCCTGTTCGGGTCTGCGTCTGAAATCGGGTCTGACGCCCGTTCATTTATTTTCTTCAGCGTAACACAAGAATTCCAATCATGGAAAGTCAATTTTCCCTTGTTTTGCGAGAGGTTCCGCGCCGTGACCTTCTGACCACGCCACAATCTTAAGTATTCCTGCATGGGCAGACCACAACTTCTGCCCTTTACCCCCGCAGGATCGACCCATCATCCAACCTGTTCGAATTCCGACAATATGGCTGCAACCCAAACGCCCCAGAGCACGACATCAGACCTCCGCCCGAAATCCCGCCATACTCTCACCCCACCCGCGCCCGCTGCAACGAAACCAATTGTTGTGACTTTTATGCGCAGTCTGTTAAGAGCCTCATGATATTCGGCCCCGGACAGGGGGAACCGGCCCTTTTGAAACTTCCGCGCCGTCCCTATATACTCGGCAAAGCACCAGACTGGCCCAACCGGGCCCAGCTGCAAACATGACAGATCTTCGGAGAAGCCCCCGTGCGTTTTGACCCCATCCTCATGACCACCGCGCAGCGCAACGGCGGAAGCGACGATGATGGCGATCTGGGTGTGGCGCTGGCCACCAAACCCAAGACCAAGCGACCGCCGATGTACAAGGTCATGATCCTGAACGATGACTTCACCCCGATGGAATTCGTGGTGATGATCCTGGAACGTTTCTTCGGCATGAACCATGCGCAGGCGTTCGAACTGATGTTGACCGTTCATAAAAAGGGTCTGGCCGTTGTGGGCGTCTTTTCCTTTGAAATCGCCGAAACCAAAGTCACCCAGGTCATGCAGCTGGCGCGCGAGCATCAACACCCGCTGCAATGCACCATGGAACGAGAATAATCCCATCAACCCTCTGAGCGGAGGCTGAACATGTTTCACACCCGTTTTGCCCTCGCATCTGGCGAGGCTGGCCTTACCCTGCCCGAAGACGGACAGATTGCGATCTTTGGCCCGACGCCCGACATGGACCTGTCCGGACTTCCCCGTGAACGCACCGTGATCATCGCGCCGGATTTCCCGGTCCATGTGACCTGGCAGGCAAAGGGCTGGTCTGTGTCCCCCACCCTGCCCGCGCAAGACATCGCCGCCGCAATCATATGTGTTCCACGCGCCAAAGCCCTGGCACAGGCCTGGGCCGCGGAGGCCAGCAAGGCCACGCAGGGCGGGCTGATCGTTCTGGATGGGCAGAAAACCGATGGTATCGACAGCCTGCTGAAACTGCTCAAAAAGCGCGCCTCACTTGACGGGGTGATATCCAAGGCCCATGGCAAGATTGCCTGGCTGCACGGTGCCTACCTGTCCGACTGGGCGGCAAAGGACACGGTGATTGCAGGGGATTTCATCACCCGTCCCGGCGTCTTTTCCGCAGATGGGATCGACAAGGGATCCGCTGCTCTGATCGATGCGCTGCCGCAAACGCTCAGCGGGCGCGTGGCGGATCTCGGCGCGGGCTGGGGATATCTGTCACGGCATATTCTGGCGCAAGACGCAGTAGAGCACCTCGACCTGATTGAAGCCAATGCCACGGCGCTGGACTGCGCGCGTCGCAATATCACCGATCCGCGTGCTCATTTCCTGTGGGGGGACGCCACGACCTATCTGGCCAAAGCGCCCTATGACGTAGTGGTCTCCAACCCACCCTTTCACACCGGACGCAAGGGCGACCCGGATCTGGGCCGCGCATTCATCCAGACCGCAGCAAAGATCCTCAAGGGGGCGGGCCAGTTCATCATGGTCGCCAACCGCCACCTGCCCTATGAAGACACGCTGGCGCAATATTTCCGCGACGTGTCCGAAATCGGCGGGACCTCGGGCTTCAAGGTCATCCGTGCCGCCCGGCCGGACACAAAGTCACTTCGCACGACCCGGTAAGATCGCTTAGGGTCGGGCTGGGGAATCAGGAGAACCGCATGTCTTTTTCCATCGCAGGCAAAACTGCCATCGTCACCGGGGCCGCCAACGGGATTGGCCTGGCCATCGCCCGCCACTTTGCCGATCACGGCGCGAATGTGGTCTGTGCGGACATGGACGAAGAGGGCCTTTTGAAAGAATGGGGGGACAACCCCGAGGATGACGAGGGCAGCAGCTCCAACACCCGGATATTTGCCGGTGATCTGCGTGAAAAGCTGACCATCGCCAATCTCCTGTCGGCAACAATTGACGCGTTTGAGCAGGTCGACATCCTGATCAACGCCTCGCGCCAGGTGTTGATCTCGGATCCGCTGGATGCGGACAATACCGCGATGCGCACCCTTCTGGACCAGAACCTGATGACCAGTCTGCGGTTAAGCCAACTGGTCGCAAAGCGGATGATCCAGCAGGGACTGGACCTGAGCGAGGATGACCAGGACGCGCCACTGGGCGCCATCGTGAACCTTTCCTCGATTGCCGCCTGCCGCACCCAGCCGGGCCTCCTGGCCTATTCGGTGGCCTCTGCGGCGGTGGATCAGATGACCCGCTCCTTGGCGGTGGCGCTGGCACCCAGCCGGATCCGTGTCAACGCGATCAGCTTTGGATCCCTGATGAGCGCAAGCCTGCGCGAAACCATCAAGGCCGATAAATCCACACGTGCCGACATTATCGAAGGCACGCCTTTGGGGCGGATTGCCAGTGCCACGGAAATTGCCGAGGCGGCCCAGTTCCTCTGCTCGGACGGGTCGAGTTTCATGACCGGCCATATCCTGCAGGTCGATGGCGGGCGGAGCTTGCTGGATGTGGTCTCCAACCCCTCGCACTGACATCCCCCCACTCGGCGCGCGCCTCTCTGCGGCAACACGCGGGTTGGCCTGTGCCGTCAAAACCTGATAGCTCGGGTCCAAGAAAACCGCGCAATCAGGTAAAGGATCAAAACAATGGACATGATGCAGGATCAGAAGGCGCGGGCAAGCGCGTGGTTTCACGAGTTGCGCGACCAGATCGTTGCCCGATTTGAAGCCCTTGAGGACAGCCAGACCACCGGCCCCTTTGCCGACGCACCCGCCGGACGGTTCGAAGTGACCAAAACCAAGCGTCAGAGCGACGATGGCGCGGATGCCGGCGGGGGGCTGATGTCCGTCCTGCGCGGAGGGCGCGTGTTTGAGAAAGTCGGCGTGAACATTTCCACCGTCCACGGCACGCTGGGCGAAGCCGCGCAGGGCGCGATGGCGGCCCGCGGCGTGCCGGGCATCAAGGAAGATCCACGTTTCTGGGCCTCGGGCATTTCGCTGGTCGCGCATATGCAAAACCCCCATTGCCCGGCCGTGCACATGAACACCCGCATGTTCTGGACCCCGAACGCCTGGTGGTTCGGCGGCGGATCCGACCTCAATCCCTGCATCGAATATGACGAGGACACAGCCCATTTCCATGACGTGCAAAAGCAGCATCTCGACCCGCATGACAAGACGCTCTATCCGGAATTGAAGGCCTGGGCGGACGAGTATTTCTATGTGCCACATCGCGGGCGCGCACGGGGCGTGGGCGGCATATTTATGGATGATCGCAACTCGGGCGACTGGGAGGCGGATTTTGCCCTGACCCAGGATATTGGCCGGGCCTTTCTGCCTGCCTTTGTTCCCGTCACCGAAAAGCGCCGCAACACACCCTGGAGCGAGGCGGACAAGGATACCCAGCTGGTCCATCGCGGCCTCTATGCCGAATATAATCTGGTCTATGACCGCGGAACCAAGTTTGGCCTGGCGACGGGGCATGACGCCAATGCGGTGCTCATGAGCCTGCCGCCTATGGCGAAATGGATCTGACCGGGGGGAAGGATGGCGCAGATCGGGGATGAAATCCACGTAAACGACAAAATGCAATCGGGGTATTCCTATCATCTGGAGGCCCCTATGGGCGCGGAATTTGCCCCCGGCTTCACCCCGCATCACAGCCCGGCCGAGATGCTCGCCATGGGGGTGTTTGAGGGCAAATACCTCAATGATTGCCGTGACGAGTTTCCGCAAACCTGGTTTGATGGGGCCAAATTGTCGGACCGCCCGGATGAGACGGTAAACTTCTTTGGCGTGAAAAGCCGCCAACCCCTGTCGGTCTGGCGTGAAAAGGGGTGGATCTTCGGGCCTGATCCACGTGGATGGTTTCAGTGGTATTGCCGCTACTATTTGGGCCGCCGCCTGCCCGACACCGACGCAGCCCAGATCAAACGCTGGCGGGCCTTTTCCCGGCATGCGGGCCAAATCCGGGCCAATTGCGATCCGGGGGATGTCTTTTGCCGCCCGCGCCAACGTCAGGCCCTGTTGCAATGGGCCTATGATCCGTTGATCTGAGGGCGAGGCAGCTTGCTTTGCACCACGCAACCGGGCAGATTGTTCTAAAGGAAATGAAAGGCCCGGACGTGACCACCTTCAAGCTCGACAATTTTCTACCCTATCAGATCGCCGTCCTGTCCAGCCGGATCAGTGCCGGATTTGAACGCCATTACCGCAAGGCCTATGGCATTTCCGTGTCGGAATGGCGCGTGGTTGCGCATCTTTCCCAGGCCGACAGCGTCAGCGTGCGCGAGATCCACAAACGCGTGGATATGGACAAGCCCAAAGTCAGCCGGGCGGCCTCTCGGCTGGAAAGCGCGGGCTATGTTACCAAGACCGTGAACCCGAACGACCGACGGTTGGTAGAGCTGAGCCTGACCGAAAAAGGCCGCGAAATGATGACCGCCCTGACCCCGATTGCAGGCGCTTATCAGGCGGAGTTGGAAGCACTTTTGCAAGACCCGGACGGTTTTCACCACCAGATCAACGCGCTACTTCGGGGCCTGAACACGGGTCCGGGCAAAGATGACGCCGCGACCTGATCCCACTTTCCCTTTCTGACGGGGCGTCACAAAAGACAGCTCCTACCCGCCGTGGCACAGTCTGGTGTGAACGGTTCGAAACGTAAGGGGATCACCATGACCGATATCGTAATTCTGGGCGGCGCCCGCACCGCCATCGGCACCTTTGGCGGCAGTCTGTCCGGCATCGCCCCCAGCGCCCTGGGCGCGCATGTGACCCGCGAAGCCATGGCCCGCGCCGGGGTCGAACCCGGGCAGATTGGCACCGTAGTCTTTGGCCATGTGATCAATACCGAACCCCGCGACATGTATCTGTCGCGCATTGCCGCGATGGAGGCCGATATCCCCGACACAACCCCGGCCATGAACGTGAACCGCCTTTGCGGCTCCGGCGCGCAGGCGGTGGTGTCGGCCACGCAGGCGCTGATGCTGGGGGATGCTGAATTTGCCATTGCCGGTGGTGCTGAAAGCATGAGCCGCGCCCCCTATATCCTGCCCGCCACCCGCTGGGGGCAGAAAATGGGGGACGCAGACGCGCAGGACATGATGCTGGGCGCGCTCAACTGCCCCTTTGGCACCGGCCATATGGGCATCACGGCTGAAAATGTTGCTGCAGAACACGACGTGAGCCGCGCCGATCAGGACGCCTTTGCACTGGAAAGCCAATCCCGCGCCGCCAAAGCCATCGACGCCGGATATTTCGACGATCAGATCGTGCCCATTGAGGTCAAACAGCGCCGCGAACAGGTTGCGTTCAAACGCGATGAACACCCCAAAGTGACCACGCTGGAGGCGCTGTCAGGATTGCGCCCGGCCTTCAGGAAAGACGGGTCCGTCACCGCCGGAAATGCGTCTGGCATCAATGACGGGGCCGCCGCCATGGTACTGGCCCGCGCCGAGGCCGCCGAGGCCGCAGGGCTTACGCCCCGCGCCCGTATCCTGGGCTATGCCCATGCCGGGGTGCGCCCCGAGCTGATGGGCATCGGCCCGGTCCCAGCGGTCGAGAACCTGTTGGCGAAAACCGGGCTTTCGGTAGCGGATTTCGACGTCATCGAGTCGAACGAAGCCTTTGCCGCCCAGGCACTTGCGGTCAACAAGGGGCTGGGCCTGGATCCGGCGAAAGTGAACCCGAACGGGGGGGGCATTGCCCTTGGTCATCCGGTTGGCGCAACCGGCGCGATCATCACGCTGAAAGCGCTTTATGAGCTGGAGCGCATCGGCGGTTCAAAAGCCCTGATTACCATGTGCATCGGCGGTGGACAGGGCATCGCCATCGCCATTGAGCGGCTCTAAGCGTTTCGCCCCACACGGGGCATCCAGCAGGCTAACTGAAACAAAAAGGGCGCCCAAACTGGCGCCCTTTTCCGTTACAAAACCAGAATACGAGTTTTCTAGTTTTCTAGTTTTCTAGTTTTCTAGTTTTCTAGTTTTCTAGTTTTCTAGTTTTCTAGTTTTCTTAAAAAGTGGTTACCAGCGACAGGCGTCAAGGCGCAATCGTCCCTGAGATCGCCTCACTTCCAGTCAAAGAAATCGTCATCCACGCGCGACAGCAGGTCGGCGGCCAGTTTGCGGCCCAGTTCAGGACCATCGGCAATCGCGCCGGTAATCTGATCCGAAACAGCCTCAGATCCATCCACCCGCAAGATTTCGCCCTTCAGCGTGATCTGGTCACCATCCAGCGTGGCCAGCGCCCCAATCGGGGTTTCACAGGATCCGTCCAGCGCACCAAGGAAAGCACGCTCGCAATCGAGCCGTTGCCCGGTGGTGGTGTCATGGATCGCGGCCAGCATGGTCTTGGCGCGCTCGTCTGCAATGCGGCGTTCGATCACAATCGCCCCTTGCGCCACGGCATTCAGCATATCTTCGGTCGGGATAGCGGTTTTCGGCACCTCATCCATCCCCAGACGGTTGAGCCCTGCCATCGCCAGGAACGTTGCCTCGGCCACACCTGTCTCAAGCTTTTTCAGGCGGGTCTGCACATTGCCACGAAACTCCACCACATTCAGGTCCGGCCGTTTGTTCAGCAACTGGGCCTTGCGGCGCAACGAGGAGGTGCCCACCACTGCCCCCTGCGGCAGGTCCGCGATGGATTTATATTTGAACGACACAAAGGCATCACGCGTATCTTCACGCGGCAGGTAACAGTCCAGCACCAGCCCTTCGGGCTGCTCCACCGGCATGTCTTTGCAGCTATGCACCGCAATGTCGATGCGACCGTCCAGCATCGCCTCTTCGATTTCCTTGGTGAAGAGCCCCTTGTTGCCAATCTCTTTCAACGGTTTATCCGCATCGATCATCGAGCGGTTGTCGCCGGTTGTGTGGATGACCACAATTTCGAACGCCTCTTCCAGCAGGTCGAACGCAGTCATCAGGCGGGACCGGGTTTCATAAGCCTGCGCCAGCGCAAGTGGGCTGCCACGGGTGCCGATCTTGAAGGGGGCTTCGGCGGTGGGAACGGGGGTGAGATTATTGTGTGTCATGGGCCTCATTTAACATGCAGAATCAACATGTCCATAACATAGGTCAAACACATGCGACCGAGACTATGCTTGACATCGCGGGCCGAACGGGCGAGTGCCGTGATTGAACTGACAGGAAAGGCGTAAGACATGAGCGAGCAAAAGACCATCCTGCGGGCCCTTGCGGGCGAGACGCTGCCGACCCCTCCGATCTGGATGATGCGTCAGGCCGGGCGTTACCTGCCGGAATATCGCGCCACGCGCGCCGAAGCCGGGGATTTCCTGTCGCTGTGTTACAATTCCGAGCTGGCCGCCGAAGTGACCCTGCAGCCCATTCGCCGTTACGGGTTTGATGCAGCGATCCTGTTTGCCGATATTTTGCTGCTGCCCCAGGCCCTTGGCGCGGATCTGTGGTTTGTGACCGGCGAAGGGCCGCGTCTGTCGACCATCACCAGCCAGGGCGATTTTGACAAGCTGGTGGGCAAGGATGACATCCATGATCACCTCGCTCCGGTTTATGAAACCGTGCGCATTCTGCGCCGCGAACTGCCCAGCGAGACCACTCTGATCGGGTTTGCCGGGATGCCCTGGACCGTGGCGACCTATATGATTGCGGGTCAAGGCACTAAGGATCAGGGCCCGGCGCATGCGTTGAAGGCCGAGAACCGCGCCCTGTTTGAAGCGGTGATGGATCGCCTGACCGAAGGCACCATCGAGTATCTGTCGAAACAGATCGAGGCTGGCGCCGAAGTGGTGAAATTGTTCGACAGCTGGGCAGGATCGCTCAAGGGCGAGGATTTCCAGAAATACGCGGTAGAACCAGCCCGCGTCATCACTCAGGAACTGAAACGCCGCCATCCGGGCATTCCGGTGATCGGCTTCCCGCGTGAAGCGGGCGAGGGCTATATCGGGTTTGCCAAGGCCACCGGCGTGGACTGCGTTGCACTGGACAATTCGGTCAGCCCCGAATGGGCGGTGGAAAACGTGCAAGTCGACAGCTGCGTTCAGGGCAACCTGAAGTCGAGCCACATGGTCACCGGTGGTCAGGCGTTGATTGATGAGACCCGCGCCATTGTCGAGGCCTTCAAGAACGGTCCGCATATCTTCAACCTGGGTCACGGCATCACCCCTGATGCCGACCCGGAGAACGTCCAACTGATGATCGACACGATCCGCAACGGATAATTGGGAAAGGGGCTCTGCCCCTCGCCTTTTCAAGGCTCACCCCGAGGTATTTTCAGCAAGAAAAAGGGCGCGGATCTTATGTCGCGCCTTTTTTGACGCGTGGTTCTACGGGCTTGCCATATGCGCCTATCCCGTGTCTTGTGGCCCGGTTGTGTTTGGGAGGAGCGCCTTATGCGGGTTGGGATTTTTTCGCTGATCATCGCCTATGTTCTGAGCCAGTTCTATCGGGCTTTTCTGGCGGTGATGACCCCTGCGCTGAAGCTTGATCTCGGGGCAACACCCGAAGACTTGGCACGGGCATCTGGCGCGTGGTTCCTGATCTTTGCCCTGATGCAGTTGCCGGTGGGCTGGGCACTGGACAATATCGGGCCCCGGCGGCTTGCGGCAGGCCTGCTGGCAATCGGCGGAGGTGGGGGCGCGCTTTTATTTGCCAATGCCACCCATCCTGATCACATCCTTTACGCCATGATGATGATTGGTGTGGGGTGTTCACCGGTGCTGATGGCGTCATATTTTATCTTTGCACGAATGTATTCCCCTCGCGTGTTCGGCACCATGGCGGGCATGGTGATCGGTTTCGGAGCCCTTGGAAATATCGCGGGGGCACTGCCGCTTGCGCTGGCGGTCGAGAGCTTTGGGTGGCGGGGCTGCCTTTGGGCATTGGCCGCTGTTACGTTCCTTGTTGCCCTGATCATCATGGTAACGGTGCAGGATCCCCCGAAAATCTCGCATCAGGATGGGCAGAAAGGGTCCGTTCTGGACCTGCTGAAACTGCCTGCGCTTTGGGCAATTTTTCCGATCATGTTCGTGAATTACGCGGCGGCGGCGGGTCTGCGGGGAAGCTGGGCCGGGCCGTTCATGCGCGATCTTTACGGTCTGGATGCCACGGGGATTGGGTGGGTCACCATGGGGATCGCCTTTGCAATGGTTCTGGGAAATTTCGCCTACGGCCCGCTGGATCGCCTGTTCGGCACGCGCAAATGGGTGATTTTCATCGGCAACATGATTGCGGTCAGTTTCGTCTTTGCCTTATGGGCACTGCCCGCATCTGGGGTTTGGACAGTGGCCCTTCTGATGGCGGGCATTGGGTTGTTTGCCTCGAGCTTCCCGTTGATCATGGCCCATGGGCGCAGCTTTTATCCACCGCATCTGGTCGGACGAGGTGTGACCTTGATGAATATGGTCGGGATCGGTGGCGTGGGCTTTTTCCAGTTCAGCTCAGCCACGGTGTTCAAATCGGCGCAGATATTCGGGGGGGGCAGTGCCGCTGCCCCCTATCAGGCCGTGCTATTGTATTTCGCGGTGCCGATGTTGGTTGGCTGTCTGCTGTATCTGTTCAGTCAGGACCGCATGGACTAAAGCGTTTCGAAAGAAACAGGTGTTTCAAGTTTATCCCAAAACGCTTTAAGCCTGCATCACACTGAGAGAAACGAAAAGGGCGCTCAAAACGGCGCCCTTTTGCGTATTGTTTATGAGGCTTTCTTACGGCGGCGACTGGCCCCCGGTCGACCACCAGAGGGCGCGCCGGAGCGGGATTTGCCGCCAGCCGAACGGCGTTGATCGGATTTGCCGCCAGAGGGTGTACCGCCGCCCTGATTGCCACCCTGACCGCGATGGCCACCACCGGAACGACCACGACCGCCGCCACCGCCGCCGCCACGACCTTGACGGGTCGGGCGTTTTTCCTCTTGCGGGCGTTCCCCGCCCAGCACCGGGATCGAGATTTTCATCAGTTTTTCAATGTCACGCAGCAGGCCCAGCTCAACCCCGGACACAAAGCTGATCGCATCCCCATCAGCGCCTGCGCGTGCTGTGCGGCCGATGCGGTGTACATAGTTGTCAGCCACTTCCGGCAGGTCGAAATTGAACACATGGCTCACGCCCGGAATGTCGATCCCGCGCGCGGCGACATCGGTCGCGACAAGCACGCGCGCCTCACCTGCACGGAACGCGGCGAGGGCGCGGTCACGCTGGCCTTGCGATTTATTGCCGTGGATCGACACCGCTTTGAACCCTTCGGCCACCAGCTTTTTCATCAACCGTTCAGCACCATGTTTCGTGCGCGAAAAGACCAGCGACAACCCGTCGGGTTCGCCCCGCAGATGCTTAATCAGCAGGCGCGCCTTGTCTTCTTTGTCCTGCGCATAATAGACGCATTGGGTGATCTTATCGGCGGCCTTGCCCGGAGGGGTCACCTGCACTTTGGCGGGATCGGTCAGGTAAGCGCGCGACAGCTCTTCCATCTGCTTGGGCATGGTTGCGGAAAACAGCATGGTCTGGCGCGGTGTGCCCAGTTCAGGCGCAATCCGGCGCAGGGCATGGATGAACCCCATGTCGAGCATCTGGTCCGCTTCATCCAGCACCAGGAAGGTGGCCGTATCCAAACGAATGGCGCGGCGGTCCATCAGGTCAATCAGGCGACCGGGAGTGGCCACCAGAATATCGGTGCCGCGGTTCAACTGCTCAATCTGGCGGTTGATCGACACACCGCCCACCACGGTCATCACCTTCAGGTGGGTGCCCTTTACATAGTCGCGCAGGTTCACGGCAATCTGGTTCACCAACTCGCGGGTTGGGGCCAGCACCAGCGCCTTGATCGACTTCGGCTGGCGCTTGTCATGGTTGCCCAGCAACTGATGGATCAGCGGCAGGCCAAAGGCGGCCGTCTTACCGGTGCCGGTCTGCGCCAGCCCCATCACGTCGCGGCCCGACAGGACAAGCGGGATGGCTTGGGTTTGAATGGGAGTCGGGGTGTCATATCCAGCCTCAGAAACTGAGGCCACCAGCTTCGGGTCCAGCCCGAGCTCTGCAAATTTGGTCATAATCATCTTTCTGGCACGCACACGGGCGCACCGTTTCACACGGGAGTGGGGCCACGCCACGCGCAAGCCCATCGCATCGGTTGCGACCAGCGCTCGCGGTGGGGCATATCCCCGTGCAGTATCCTGCCCGCCGATCCGGCCGTCAGCACCCCGCGTGATTTGGGAACTCTTGGATTGCACCTTCATGAAATCAAGGTGCGTCTCTCTGTCTGCCTCAGATTTGGGCGGGCTGCTCACGCGTCAGCCGGACAGATTGCGCCCGTATCACAGCAATTTGGTGACAAGTCAACGAGAAATCATGGCAGATCGTCGGGATGCCCCTTCCCCACAAGACAATTTTGGTCTAAGCACCCTGCGTCTTTGGGTGGTTCAAAGACAGATTCATTATAGGAGGCCGTAATGGGCTATAAAGTCGCCGTCGTAGGCGCCACGGGCAACGTGGGCCGCGAAATGCTGAACATCCTGGCTGAACGCCAGTTTCCTGTAGACGAGATCGCAGCGCTTGCATCGCGCCGTTCGCTCGGTACTGAAGTCAGCTTTGGTGACAAGACCCTGACCACCCAGGATCTGGACACCTTTGACTTCACCGGCTGGGACATGGCGCTGTTCGCCGTGGGTTCGGACGCCACCAAGACCTATGCGCCGAAAGCGGCTGCGGCTGGCTGTGTGGTGATCGACAACTCGTCGCTGTACCGCTACGACCCCGACATCCCGCTGATCGTGCCCGAGGTGAACCCCGACGCAATCCACGGCTATAAAAACAAGAACATCATCGCGAACCCCAACTGCTCGACCGCGCAGATGGTTGTGGCGCTGAAGCCCCTGCATGACCGCGCCAAGATCAAGCGCGTTGTCGTGTCGACCTACCAGTCGGTGTCGGGCTCGGGCAAAGACGCGATTGACGAGCTGTGGAACCAGACCAAGGGCATGTATGTCCCCGGCCAGGAAGTCGAGCCGAAGGTCTACCCGAAACAGATCGCCTTCAACGTGATCCCACATATCGACATCTTCATGGATTCGGGTGACACGAAAGAAGAATGGAAGATGATCGTCGAGACGAAGAAAATCGTCGACCCGTCGATCAAAGTCACCGCCACCTGCGTGCGTGTACCGGTCTTCGTGGGCCACTCGGAATCGGTGAATATCGAATTCGAAGACTTCCTTGATGAAGACGAAGCCCGCGACATCCTGCGCGAAGCTCCGGGGATCCTGGTGGTCGATAAACGCGAAAACGGTGGCTATGTCACCCCGGTGGAATGCGTGGGCGACTACGCCACATTCATCTCACGCATCCGTCAGGACGTGACCGTGGAAAACGGCCTGAACCTGTGGTGTGTCTCGGACAACCTGCGCAAAGGCGCCGCCCTCAACGCCGTGCAAATTGCCGAGCTTCTGGGCCGTGAGGTTCTGAAAAAGGGCTGACCCTTTTCACAATCCAATTCAGGAAAGCCCCGCCAAATGGTGGGGCTTTTTTCATACGCGCCGCCTGCTTTTTCTTGCTGAAAATACCTCCGCCGGAGGCCACCGAGCGAAGCGAGGCCATCCCCAACCCCAGGCCCAACCCCGGGCAAGCACCAAGGGTGCGCAGCTACTGGGGGTGGGAGCACAGCCGCTCACGGCAAAGCTCCGCCCGTCCCAAAACTCCCCCTTCCCAAGCGCAGCACAACATGGTCCTCTCGCTATAAGATTAAACCCAAAAGGACATTTTGATGCGCCGCGCCTTGCTCTTATCCGCCCTCACAACCCTGCCCCTGCCGCTCTGGGCTGGCGATTTCTACAGCTCCGCCCCGGTGGTTTCGGCCATCCTTTACCCGGAGGGGGCAACCCAGACCCGCCAGATCACGGTTGAACTGCCAGCCGGTCAGCATCGCATCCTTGTACCATTCATCCCTTCTGACACACGGCTTGGCCTGCCCGACATCGCCCTTCTGACGGGGAAGGGACAACTGGGGGCCCTAGGATATTCGCCTGATACATCTGTAGATCCGGAAACCCTCTACACCCCATCGCAAACCAAAGCCCAAAATGCGGTCGATGCTGCAAAAGACACCGTCGCGGCATATCAGGAAACCCTCACCATTCTGCGTGATGAGATTGCTGCGTTGAAGCGCCAGTTGGAGTTTCTCTCAACCATCCGCGCCCCGCAGGACGCCACCTCTGTTGACGACCTGTCCGCGATGCTGGTTCTGATCGGAGATCAGTCTCAAGATATCCGCAAGAAGATTTCGACCAAAAGCCGCGAACTTGCAGATGGGAAAGAACGCGAGGCCGAGTTGCAGGCCGTTCTTGGCAATGCTGAACGTGAATTTGAACGGCTTTTCCCCCCGAAGGACAACCCGGATCTCCTGTCCATTCCAGTTCGCCTCACCTCTGCGCAAACCATCTCTATCGCAATCACCAGCATCTCAGAGAGCGGAGGATGGATCCCGATATACGAATTACATCTGACCGAAGGGAGCGACCCGAATCTGACACTCAACCGGAAATTTACGATCCAATTACCATCTGAAACTGTCTGGAACGATGTGAACCTGACCCTGTCAACGCAGCAGCCATCAGGCCAGGTGGAACCTTCCACCCCATACGCAAACCCGGCCAGCATTCACAAACCGATCCTTTCATCACGCAAGGTACAAACAGCCTCGGACCTGATGGAAATGGCCGCGCCCCCCATGGTTGAACCTGAACTTGTTGTCGGTGAAGAGTATTCAGGCCTGACCGTCGACACCAACGGGGTGGCTGTCACCTATCACTATACCCAAAAGGTTTCAGCCCTTGCGGGAGAGGAGCAGGTTCTTGATCTGGATAGCCTGACCTTACCCGTCACCCCCGAAATCTATGCGGTCCCCCGCCGGGATGACACCGCCTTTCTGGTCGGTCAGATCACCAACAACACAAAAGAGCCGCTGCTTGACGGTACCGCACGTGTCTATCGCGGTGACAGCTTGGTCGGACACACCCAGATGCCCTTCCTGGCCGCGGGGGACGACGCGACCCTGCCGTTCGGCCCCATCGAAGGCATTCGTCTTGAACACGTCGTCGCGGACAATGAAACTGGGGATCGTGGTATCATCACCACCACCAACACCCGTGAACAGGACACGCTTTTCCGCGTCACGAACCTGACGGACAAACCACATGAGGTGAAAACCTTCTACCCCCTGACCTACTCCGAACAGGAAGACCTGGAGGTAAGGGTCACCGCCACCCCGCGCCCGGATGAAAGCAACCACGATGACAAACGCGGCCTGTCTGTCTGGAACCTGTCGCTTGCCCCGGGTGAGGAAACCGAGGTGACGATCAACACGCGTCTGAGCTGGCCCGAAGGATGGACGCTTAACTGGCGGCCTTGACCCGACCTGTCTTCGGGCGGGCCAGCGGGCGTGAAAAAGGCGGTTCTGAGGTATCAGAACCGCCTGTGCACTCTAAGAAACTGCGGGACCGGATCAGATCGCGGATATATTGCTCCACCGATATACCCGTCACATCTGCGGATCGTTTCAAGTCGACCAGCATCTGCAGCGGCATTTCCAATCTCAGCGTCACATCAGTCATGTCCCAAGTGTGCGACAGGGTGATTAACGAGAGATAAACACCCCGCCCGTATCGGACAGTTTTCAGGCTGGCAGAAATCAGACTGGCAGGAAACTGTCCGTTCCCGCGTCGTAAAATTCGAGCCCGCCTTCCCCGATATCGGTCCAAAGCCCGTGCAGCGACAACTCGCCCTTTTCCACCGCATCACGCACGAATGGGAACGTCATCAGGTTGTCGAGCGACACGACAACGGCCTGTTTTTCCAGATCCCGATCCGTGATTTCGCCCTCTTTCGCTTCCAAGGCTTCATAGCCCGGCTTCAGCAGGCTGATCCATTTGCCGACAAAACTGCTTTCGTTGGACAGCTCGGGGGCATGCCCTTTGCACATGTCATGGAACCCTTTGACCCCGCCACAGCTCGAATGACCCAGCACAATCAGATGGGTGACCTTAAGCGCAGTGACCGCATATTCCACCGCCGCTGACGTCCCGTGATAGTCGCCAGCAGGTTCAAACGGCGGGACCAGATTGGCAATATTGCGATGCAAGAAAAACTCACCCTGATCCGCACCGAAAATCGACGTCACGTGAACGCGGGAATCACAACACGAAACGATCATGGCACGTGGGCGCTGCCCTTCATCCGCCAGGCGACGATACCATGCTTTGTTCTCGGCATATCCTGTGGCTTTCCATCCCTGGTAACGCTGCACCAGATAGGCGGGAAGGGGTTTCGCATTTTCCATCTTCATCTCCTCCGAATTTCGAACGGTTTTAGTGACAATTCGCTAGGAATTCGAGCGATTTCTATAAGGTAGATATACGCTTTTTTGAGGAACTCCGCCCTATATTTTTCGCATGAGGGAAAGTTCAAGGGGTGCCGCCGTGCGCGAGATCAGTCATTTGTATCACAAGGAAGCCGTTCGTCTCGATCGGGATCAACTCGAAATCCTGCTGTTGCAGCTTGGGCCCACATCCGCCGACAAGCTTGTCAATCAGGCGCTGGAGGATCTGGCAATCGGGTTGGCGCAGATCAAGAAACACCATGCCGCCGGGCAGGTTCAGGAAACACGCGAGCAGATTCGTGCCCTGAAGGCAATTGCCCAGAAACTCGGCATGACCACCCTTGCCCGGATCTGTCGTGACGCACGGGACCTGGTGGGCAGCCCGGATATTGCAGGATGCGCCGCCGTTCTGGCCCGCCTCAACCGCATAGGGGAAGGGTCGCTGATCGCGGTCTGGGATCTGCAGGACATGTCCGTCTAGAAAGGCGGACCACAAAGCCGCCAGGTTGTCATCACGCCGACGTTCCGGGGTTGCAGGCAAAGCGGGCTCACGCCATCTTGGGCAAAACAACCAGATAGGTCAGATTGCCCATGCGCTTTGCCCGCCCCACCCCCGACGCCCTGCCACTATACGTCATCGACAAGGACACGCCGACCCAGCTCGACGCGCTGCCAGAGCTTGCCCGCAACTGGGCAAAGGCAAACAACTTCACGCCGGCGCTTGGGGCGGTGCTGTGTGTTCCGGATCCGCAGGGCAATCTGTCCATGGCGCTGGTCGGAGGCGGCACCGCTAAGGATCGCGCGCGCAAGCGGTTTGGCCTGGCCTCTGCCCGCGCCGCCCTTCCTGAGGGCGTTTATGAACTGAAAAGTGATCTCAGCGGAGACACGCTCGACGAGGCCGCGCTGGGATGGCTTCTGGCGGGGTATCGTTTCAACCGTTACACCTCTCAGACTGCCCCGAAAGCAGACCTTGTCGCCCCGGAGGGCATAGATGCGGCGCGTCTTGAGGCGATCGCGGCAGGGGAAGCCCTGACCCGCGATCTGATCAACACCCCCACGCAGGACATGGGCCCAGCCGACCTGGAGCAGGCAGCCCGGAACATGGCAAAGACATTCGGTGCCGAAATCCACGCCACCGAAGGATCCGCGCTGCTTGAACAGAATTACCCGATGATTCACGCCGTTGGGCGCGCCGCCGCCCTGCCCGCACGCGCCCCCCGCCTGATCGACATGCGCTGGGGAACAGACGGGCCGCAACTCACCCTTGTGGGCAAAGGGGTCTGCTTTGATACCGGGGGCCTGAACCTGAAGCCCGGCAATTCCATGGCTTTGATGAAAAAGGACATGGGCGGGGCGGCAACGGTTCTGGGACTGGCGCAGATGATCATGGCGCTTGGCCTGAAACTGCGCCTGCGGGTGTTGATCCCTGCTGTTGAAAACGCTGTCTCGGGGGATGCATTTCGCCCCGGTGACATCCTGACCAGCCGCAAGGGGCTGACCGTCGAGGTCAACAACACGGACGCAGAAGGACGTCTGGTGCTGGCGGATGCGCTTGCGCTGGCCGATGAAGAAACGCCCGACCTGATCATCTCGATGGCCACCCTGACAGGGGCGGCCCGCGTGGCCGTCGGCCCCGATCTGTCCCCGTTCTATGCCACCTCTTCCAAGGATGCCGATGCAATCCGCACCGGGGCAAGCCGCGCGGCCGACCCGGTATGGGAACTGCCGCTCTGGCGCCCCTATGAGACCATGATCGAACCGGGAATAGCAGATCTGGACAACGCACCTGGCGGCGGTTTCGCCGGGTCGATCACGGCGGCCCTTTTCCTCAACCGTTTTGTCACCGACA
Source organism: Aliiroseovarius crassostreae (assembly GCF_001307765.1). Taxonomy (GTDB): domain Bacteria; phylum Pseudomonadota; class Alphaproteobacteria; order Rhodobacterales; family Rhodobacteraceae; genus Aliiroseovarius; species Aliiroseovarius crassostreae. The sequence goes on along the minus strand of NZ_LKBA01000001.1, from coordinate 310,408 downwards.
CCCCGCGCTATCTTCATTTCGATATCTACGGCTGGAACCCCACCGCCGCCCCTGCCCGCCCGAAAGGCGGCGTTGGCATGGGCGCGCGCGCCATCCTTGCCGCCCTGCCGGAGCTTCTGCCCCTATGAGCATGCCGAAAACGCCAGATCGCCGACTGACCCCGGCCAACCCGCGCGTCGCCCATGACAGCCTGCGCGGATTGGTCAGCTCGGAACGCTATTCACCGGGCCTGTTGATGCGGGTTGTGACGCCGGTTGCCGATATCCTGCGTTCCCCCAATGGCCCGCGCGACCGTCAGGCGCTCTACGGCGAACAGCTTCTGGCTCTGGAAGAGCATGAGGGCCACGCGTTTGTGCAGGCCGAGCGGGACGGGTATGTGGGCTATGTCGACAGGCGCTGCCTCGGCCCGGCAGTCGCGTCCACCCACTGGGTCAGTGCCGCCGCCACGCACCTATATGCGACGCCCGATTTCAAGACAATCGAACACATGGGCCTATCTTTTGGCGCGCGGCTGGCCATCGTCGCAGATCACGGACGGTTTTGCGAAACCGCAGAGGGGCTTTTTGTGCCCAGCGCCCATTTGTCAAACCGGGGGGAAAAGCTGAACGATCCCGCCAGCACAGCGGCGCTTTTTCTGGGCACGCCGTATTTGTGGGGCGGCAATTCCCGCGCGGGGATCGACTGTTCCGGCCTTGTTCAGGCGGCATTGATCGCGGCCGGGCTTGACTGCCCTGCCGATAGCGACATGCAAGAAAAGATCGGCCGCGCCATCCCCGATGCCGCCCCTCTGGCCCGTGGAGATCTGCTGTTTTGGAAAGGTCATGTTGCCATGGTGTTTGACCACGAACGCTTGATCCACGCCAACGCCCACCACATGGCCGTGGTTTTGGAAGGGATCAACGAGGCAACCGCCCGTATCAAGGCCCAGGGGGATGGCGATGTCACGGCGCGCAGGCGCCTGTGGTAAACGGGTGCCTGTAACGAACAGCTCTTCGTGGTGAGTATCTGCCTGTGGTGCAAGGCATTTCCCGCACGCCATAACCACCCGCACCAGCTCAGACGGTGCCCAACTGTCCAGCCTTACTCAACCACGCGGATCAGTTTGCGCTCCAGCACCCGAAGCACCTGTCGCAGGTCATCCCCGCGCTTCAGCACCCGCCCGTCCATTCCCAGCACCGAATACTGCCCCTGGCGCATCCGCAGCCGGGGGCGTTTTTCAATCCGGTACAAAGGATGTTCAGCGCTGCGGCGAAAGACGGAAAACACGGCGAGTTCCCGCAGGAAGCTCATCGCGTAGTCACGCCACTCGCCTGCCGCCACCATCCGCCCGTAAAGCCCCATGATCACACCAAGTTCCAGCCGGTCAAACACCACCTGCTCCGGCGGCAAACCACCCGACACATTGGGATTGGAGTTTTGGATATTCATAAGTTCAGCTTGCCTTGCCGCACCGATCAAATCAATCCCCTGCTCCGCACGCTGCTACAGGTCCCATGCAAAAAGGGGGAATTGCCCCATTTTTGCCCTGAAAAGAACCGCGAATAATCGCGTTCCCTCCCTTTTGCCGCCGTGGTTGTGAAAGAAAACTGGCCCTGTAGCGAGCGAATGCTCATCCGGTGCCGCAAATTTACAGCCCCCACCCAGTCTGCGGCACCGGAGCTACCTGACAAAACCCTGCCGCTCGCTAAAATGTTTCGACTTTAACCTGAGACAGGGAAAAGTCGAAACGCGGTAAGTGCTATCAATGCCGTGGGCGTTTCAGAATAACCATGTGTCACAAGTTTATCCCGAAACGCTTTAGCGAGCAGGGTTTGTTGTTTTTGTCACGCCTGACTGCGAAGTGGGTTTTGCGAAACAACACTATTGACCGAACGGTCGGCTTTGTGCATCCTTCCCGCAAAGCAACAGAAAAGCCCCGGCACAGGGGCCAATGCGACGCTGGGAGGCATGATGACACCCGAAACACGCGCTCGACGCTCGGCCGAGGCCATGTGGGCGGATGATCCAGCCAGTCAGGCCCTCGGCATGACACTGACGGACATCGCGCCGGGTCGGGCGGTCATCACCATGCCAGTGCGCGCAGACATGTCAAACGGGCACGGCATCTGCCACGGCGGGTTCATCTTCACCCTCGCCGACAGCGCCTTTGCCTTTGCCTGCAACAGCTACAACCAGCGCGTTGTCGCGCAACATAACTCAATTACCTATCTTGCCCCGGGCCAGTTGGGGGAATGCCTGACGGCAACCGCCACGGAAACCAGCCGGACCGGGCGCTCGGGCATCTATGATGTGGTGGTCACGGGAGGGGATGGGCGACAGGTCGCACTTTTTCGCGGTCATTCCCGCCAGATCAAGGGAACACATTTCGAAGAATAGCCATCCGGCCCGGCGGGGGAAGGGACGCCACCGCCTTTGGAACGGAGCCGACAATCATTGATGCACCCAAGAGGAGAAGGTGCCGCGCGTCAGGGAGGACCACATGGAAGATTTGACACCACGCCGCGAAGATCTGGCCCCGATCGAGATTGCTTCGCGCGATGAAATTCAGGCGTTGCAGCTGGAGCGGATGAAATGGTCGCTGCGCCACGCCTATGACAATGTGCCCTTTTACCGGCAACAGTTCGATGCGGCGGGGGTGCATCCGGATGACCTTAAATCCCTGTCGAATCTGGCAAAATTCCCTTTCACCGTAAAGCAGGACCTGCGCGACAATTATCCGTTTGGCCTGTTTGCCGTACCACGCGAACAGATTGCCCGCGTGCATGCCAGTTCCGGCACCACCGGACAGCCCACCGTTGTGGGGTATACCAAAAACGACCTGACCATGTGGGGCTCTGTCGTGGCCCGCTGCCTGCGGGCCTCTGGGCTGCGGCCAGGTGACGTGTTGCACAACGCCTATGGCTACGGGCTTTTCACCGGCGGGCTGGGCGTGCATGGCGGGGCGGAACAATATGGCCTTACCGTCGTGCCGGTCTCAGGCGGCATGACACAGCGCCAGGTCCGCGTGATCGAGGATTTCGGCGCCACGGGCATCACCGTCACCCCTTCTTATGCGCTGTCCATTCTGGATGAGTATAGCAAGCAGGGGCTGGACCCGCGCAAAAGCCCGCTCAAGGTCGGGATTTTTGGCGCCGAACCCTGGACCAACGCGATGCGCGGCGAAATCGAAGAGGCCTTCGACATGCATGCGGTGGATATCTACGGCCTCTCGGAAGTGATCGGGCCGGGCGTGGCCAATGAATGTGTGGAAACAAAAGATGGGCTGCACATCTGGGAAGACCATTTCTATCCCGAGATCATCAACCCCGATACCGGCGAAGTTGCCGAGGATGGCGAGCTGGGGGAACTGGTCTTTACCTCGCTCACCAAGGAAGGCTTTCCAATCATCCGCTATCGCACCCGCGACCTGACCCGCCTGCTGCCGGGCTCCGCCCGCTCCATGCGCCGGATGGAAAAGATCACCGGGCGCTCTGACGACATGATCATTCTGCGGGGTGTGAACGTGTTCCCGACCCAGATCGAAGAGCAGTTGATGGACGTGCCGGCCCTCAGCCCTCATTTCCAGATCGAGCTGATCCGCCCGGGCCGGATGGACGAGATGCATATTTACGTTGAAATGGCCGACGGGCAGCCCTCGGAGGGCGCCGAAGCCGCGGCCCGCACCCTGTCTGGAAAAATCAAATCCAATGTGGGAGTTTCGGCAAAAGTCCATGTCCGTGACGCCGGGGCAGTTGCGCGCAGCGAGGGGAAAGCTGTAAGGATCGTTGATAACCGTCCGAAGGAGTAAGAGATGCCGCGAGGGATTGCCCGCGACCACGAAGAAAAACGCGCTGCCATCCGCAAGGGGGCAGCCGACTATTTCGCTGAACACGGATTCGATCGGGCATCAATGACCGGGGCCGCCAAACATTGCGGTGTCTCAAAGGCGCTGATTTACCACTATTACGACAGCAAAGAGGCGCTTCTGTTCGATATTCTCGACACCCACCTGTCGACACTGGTCGAAGAGGTGGAAGCCGCCCCGGAAACCGATGGGCTGCGTGGTCTCGTGCGGGCCATTCTCGTGGCCTATAAGGGGGCGGATGCCGAACACAAGCTGCAGCTTGACGCCTTGTCCGTGCTGGAGCCGGAACTGCAAAACAAGCTTTTTGACCTGCAGCGACGCCTGATCGACATGATGGGGGACGCCCTCAAGGCCGCAGCCCCCGACTCTCTGGCCAATGGCGCCAAACTCCGCCCTGTCACCATGTCGGTCTTTGGTATTCTCAACTGGTATTACATGTGGAATCGCCCCGGCCAGGGGCTGAGCCGCGAGGAATATGCCGATCTGGTCACAGACATGCTTTTGGGTGGGCTGAATGCGCTGTGAAATGCGCTGATCACAATTTCGTCAGTTCCCATTTTCGTTCTCATGCCTAAAGTGTTTCGACTTATTATTGAGACACAATAATAAGTCGAAACGCTCGAAACCTACTGATGTTGCGGGCGTTTCGAAATCAACTTGTGTCTCAAGTTAATCTCGAAACACTTTAAGGTCAGAGCGAAACCAATACCGTTCCACAAATGAGGTCCCCATGAACAAATTCACCCTGCCCCTTGCCGCCTTGCCTCTTTCCGCAACCGTGCTTGCCCTGTCTATGGCGCCCGCCCTGGCCCATGACGGCGCTGAAAATCCAGCGGTCATGGCGCGGATGGAAGTCATGAAAGCCATTGGAGGCAGCATGAAAACACTTGCCGGTATGGCCAAGGGCGAAATGGCGTTTGACAGCGCCAAGGCGGAAGCTGCAATGGCGACGATTGCTAGTGAAGGCATGAAAGCCCCTGCCCGGTTCGAGGCCAATGAAACCGACCCGAAAAGTGAAGCCCTCCCCGTGATCTGGGAAAACTGGGCCGACTTTACCGCAAAATCCGAAGCGATGGTCATGGCCGCAAAGGCCAATGCGGCCCTACCGGATCTTGCCACGTTGCAAGGGTCCCTGGGCAAGGTCGGCGGCACCTGCAAAGCATGCCACAGCGATTATCGCAAAAAGTAACCCATTTCGGGATCCGGTTGGATCACAACACGCTCTCGAAACACTTTGGGTCCACAACCAAGATCAAGGCGGGACCCTCCACCCGCCTTGCACCACCTGATCAATTGCATTGAAAGCTGGTAATCCGGCCCCGGTCATTCACTTTCACATTCAGGCGCTCTGGTCGGTAATCCATCGTCACCGCATCCCCCGGTCGGATGATCCGCGTCGTCCCCTTGTGACCCATAGCCTCAAATACCGAAAGTGGCTGGCCGATCAGGTATTGAAGGTCTATCGCACCACAATCTGCACTGTTTGAAGCAAAGCCCGCTTCGCCCTCCTGTTCGACCGGGCCAGTCGCCTGGCAGGCCGCCAGCCCCAACGCGCTCACCACCACAAGAACACTCGAAGATTTACTGCCAATTCGTTGCTTCATATCACTTTTTCAATGCGGATGTCGCCATAGGCACATCTCGCGTCGCCTCTCGTATTGATTTCCCCCCGAGTTTCGCTCACCTTGAGACAATCCGCAATGGTCCGGTTTTCCCACCCCATTGCCAAACCCACCTAGGCGTTTTTCGCTTTCTCTTCTGCGGGATTGCCCGCAAGGAAAACCGAAAGACGCTTTGACTTATTGGAGGATACCCATGCGCACCCGTGCCGCCGTTGCCGTTGCCCCCGGCAAACCGCTTGAAGTGATGGAGGTGAATCTTGAAGGCCCCCGCGCCGGTGAGGTTCTGGTTGAAATGAAGGCCACCGGTCTTTGCCACACGGATGAATTTACCCGCTCGGGGGATGACCCGGAAGGTATTTTCCCGGCCATTCTGGGTCATGAGGGTGCTGGCGTGGTGATCGAAGTGGGCGAAGGGGTGACTTCACTGGAAGTAGGGGACCACGTGATCCCGCTTTACACCCCCGAATGTCGCGAATGCGACTACTGCCTGAACCCGAAAACCAACCTGTGCCAGTCGATCCGTTCCACCCAGGGTCAGGGGTTGCTGCCCGACGGCACCACCCGTTTTTCGATGCTGGATGGCACGCCGATCCACCACTACATGGGCTGCTCGACCTTTGCCCAGCACACCGTTGTGCCCGAGATCGCGTTGGCAAAAGTGCGCAAGGACGCGCCGTTTGACAAGATCTGCTATATCGGCTGTGGCGTGACCACCGGTATCGGCGCCGTGATCAACACCGCCAAGGTAGAAATCGGATCGACCGCAGTGGTGTTCGGCCTTGGTGGTATTGGCCTGAACGTCATTCAGGGCCTGCGCATGGCTGGCGCCGACCAGATTGTCGGCGTTGACCTGAACGACAGCAAAGAAGAAATGGGCCGCCACTTCGGCATGACCGATTTCGTGAACCCCTCGAAAGTGGACGGCGACATCGTGGCCCACCTGGTCGAGCTGACCGGCGGCGGGGCGGATTATTCTTTCGATGCGACCGGCAATGTGAACGTCATGCGTCAGGCACTGGAATGCGCCCACAAGGGCTGGGGAGAATCGATCATCATCGGTGTTGCCCCTGCAGGTGCCGAGATCTCGACCCGTCCGTTCCAACTGGTCACCGGCCGGGTCTGGCGCGGCACCGCTTTCGGCGGCGCTTCGGGCCGCACCGATGTGCCGAAAATCGTCGATTGGTACATGGACGGCAAGATCGAGATCGACCCGATGATCACCCACAAGCTTTCCCTCGACCAGATCAACGAAGGGTTTGAGCTGATGCACAAGGGTGAAAGCATCCGGGCCGTGATCGAGTTCTGATCCCGGCTGAAATGCGAGGATTGGGGGAGCCGCTTGGCTCCCCTTTTTCGTTGTCTCTCCCGCGCAGCCCTTGGGCATGGCTCATCTTCGATGAGCCTGAGGGGCGCTGCCCCTCGGCCTGCGGCCTCACCCCGAGATATTTAGTGCAAGAAAAAAGCATCCCCCCATGAGAGATCTTGCCAATACGGCAACTCTGAGTATGTTAGAATTGTTCTAAAATGTTTCGCCTCATTATTCAGCCTCAATAATGAGGCGAAACGTTCAAAACCTACTGATGTTGCGGGCGTTTCGAAATCAACTTGTGTCTCAAGTTAATCTCGAAACGCTTTAAATAGGAGCTTCCCCATGCTGTCTGGCACCCTCAATCGTCGCCGTTTTTCCGATCTGTCCGATCAGGAAGTCCTTGCTTTGGCGATTTCCAACGAGGAAGACGATGCGCGGATTTATCGCCAATACGCTGAATCCCTGCGCGAGAGCTTTCCCGCTTCGGCCAAAGTGTTTGATGGGATGGCCGAGGAGGAGGATGAGCATCGCCGCCTGCTGATTGACGCCCACAAGGCCCGCTTCGGGGACGTGATCCCGCTAATTCGCCGCGAACATGTTGCCGGATTTTACGCCCGGCGACCGGTCTGGCTGGTGGAAAACCTCGGACTTGAAACCATTCGGGCAGAGGCGCGGGAGATGGAGCGACAGGCCGAGCAGTTCTATCGCAAAGCGGCTGACCGGACCACGGATGCCAACACGCGCAAACTCCTGGGGGATCTGGCGGCCGCTGAAGCGGATCACGGCAATGTAGCTGGCCAGCTTGAGGCAGAGCACCTGGCGGATCACGCCCGCGAAGAGGAAGATGCCGACGCGCGGCGTCAGTTCATCCTGACCTGGGTGCAACCGGGCCTCGCCGGGCTTATGGATGGGTCGGTTTCGACCCTCGCCCCGATCTTTGCCACCGCCTTTGCCACCCATGACACGCACACGACGTTTCTTGTCGGGCTTGCAGCCTCTGTCGGGGCGGGGATTTCCATGGGCTTTACCGAAGCAGCTTCGGATGATGGCGAGCTATCGGGCCGGGGCAGCCCGGTCAAACGCGGCTTTGCCTCAGGCATCATGACCACGTTGGGTGGGTTGGGCCACGCCCTGCCCTATCTGATCACCGATTTCTGGACCGCCACCACGATTGCAATCATCGTCGTCTTTATTGAGCTGTGGGCAATTGTCTGGATCCAGAACAAATACATGCAAACCCCGTTTGGCCGCGCCACCATACAGGTGATCATGGGGGGCGCCTTGGTCTTTGCAGCCGGCGTTCTGATCGGTGGCGGATGAGGCATTTGGTCTTTCGGGGTCAAATTCCATTGTCACAAGGCATGGCTTCATGCTGAATGAGGGCCTTCAAAAGAGGGTCCGACATGTGCGACACAAGTGACAAAACCACCGCTACTCCCACAGTTCAGATCGCCCCCCGCCTGCGCGTGACCGAGCGGCGCTTTCCTCATAAAGGGGCGCAAACCGGCTGGCATCGCCACGCGTACGACTATGTCGTGGTGCCGCTTTTCAATGGCCAGCTGCGGATTGAACTTCCCGGCGGAGAGGAGATGATCCTGAACTGCGCCACGGCGCACCCTATGCACGCGACATCGACACCGAGCATAACGTGATCAGCGACAATGACTTTGAATGCGCCTGCACAGGGGGACCACTTTTTGCTGCCCAATCTGACCCGACTTGACTTTTGCAGTTCAATTACCCCGCAAGGTGCGATAGCCAGTTTTCATGATTGATGTGCTGCTTCAGACCCTGCCGTTTTTCGCCCTGATTGGCCTGGGCTTTGCAGCGGCCGCCCGTGGTTTTTTCCCCCCTGAGGCCACCGCCTATCTGACCCGTTTCGTGTTCTATTTCGCCCTGTCGGCCATGCTGTTTCGCTTTGCCGCCAACCTGACCCTGTCCGAGGTCCTGAACTGGCCGTTCATCTGGGCCTATGCAGCAGGAGGGGCCGTGGTCTATGCACTGGCGACAATCGTCGCTTTGATCCGCCGGGTTGGGGTGGAGGAAGCCGCGGTCGAGGCGCAATGCGCGGTGATCGGCAATACCGGCTTTCTGGGCGTGCCGATGCTCGCACTTCTGTTGGGAGAGGCCGCAATTGGCCCGGTCATGCTGGTCCTCGCCGTGGATCTGTTCCTGTTTGGCAGCCTGATCGTGATTTTGATCACCGGCCACCGGGATGGCAGGGTCAGCCCGGCCGTGCTGATCAGCGTGGCCAAAGGGCTTGCGACCAACCCGATGATCGTGTCCATCGCCCTGGGCTTTGCCTGGTCTTCCACCGGATGGGCATTGCCTGTGCCGGCAAGCCGCTTTCTCGAAATCCTGTCGGGGGCCTCCACCCCCGGCGCCCTGTTTGCCATTGGCGCGTCGCTGGCGGTGAAATCAGCTGAACGCCTGTCGGTGGCGAGCTGGCTGAGCTTTGCCAAGCTGGTGCTGCACCCCGCAGCGGTTGCGTTCTTTGCCTTGGTTGTCTTTGATGTCGCCGCCTATCCGGCAGGGGTCATGATTGCCGCCGCAGGGCTTCCGGTTGCGGGCAATGTCTATATCCTTGCGCAGCATTACAATGTTGCCCCCCATCGCGCCTCGGCTGCGATCCTTATCTCTACACTCCTGTCGATCCTGACGGTTTCCGCCATTCTAGCCTGGGTAAGCTCATGATCCTTCTCACCGGTGCCTATCGCCTTTTCTTCCCCGCCGCCGCCCTGTTTGCCGGACTGGCCATTCCGCTTTGGCTGATGATGTTCATGGGGGCTTCGGATGTGATGAGTGACCCCTACCTGTGGCACCAGCACGAGATGCTGTTTGGCTATCTGCCTGCTGCCATTGCTGGTTTTTTGTTCACCGCCATCCCGAACTGGACCGGACGCCCGCCGCTGGGGCCGGTAGCACTTGCGCTTTTATTCACCCTTTGGGCCTCTGCACGGGTGGCGATGTTTTTGGCGCCCGAAGCGGCCTGGACCCATCAGCTTGCCGTGGCCTTCCTGCCGGTGGTAGCCGGGCTCGCACTTGGAAACCTGATCCTCTCCCAAAACAGCCGGAATTACATTGTCGCAGCGGTGGTCTTTGCGCTTGGGCTGGCGCAGGCAATGTTTTTGTGGACCGATGCCGATCTTGGACTGACCGCTGGCTTTGCCATGGCCTTTGTCCTGATGGTGCATATTGGGGGACGCGTCACCCCGGCATTCAGCCGCAACTGGCTGCGTCAGCGCAAGGCGCCGCGTGTTCCGGCCCCCTTCGGCCGGGTGGATCAGGTGGCCATCACCCTGACCGCGGCCACCGCGCTGGGTTGGGTGTTTATCGGGGCGACACCTTTGGTGGGCATGCTCGCCGCCGCCACTGCGGTTGCGCTGGCGCTGCGCCTGTCGCGCTGGTGCGGCCTGTCTGTCCTGTCCGAGCCGCTTTTGTTCGCGCAACATGCAGCCTATGGCTGGTTGGTGATCTCCATGGCCCTGCTGGCGCTGCACGGGCTGGGTGAAATGGCCACCGCAAGCCAGCTGCGCCACGCGATTGGCGCAGGGGCCATCGGTTCAATGACAGTGATCGTGATGCTGCGCGCAATGCTGGGCCATTCCGGGCGCCCGCTGGTGGGCAGCAAGCTGGACGTGGCTTTGCTTCTGTGCATTCACTTGGGCGCGGCGATCCGTGTCATGGCGGATTGGTTTGGCACCCCCATCGGGTTCATCCACGCAGGTGGCACATTCTGGGCGCTTGGCATGATCCTGTTTGCAATCCGTATCATCCCCATTGCGCTCACACCGCGCCTGCAAAGCTGAGGCACTTTCCAGTTCATAACCGGTCGCGAATGGGGATCCACGGCCGCAGATTTTACGCTACGGTTCGACTTACACACACGCACGCCGCGCCAGGACCATAATCTTTCAGAGGACTGCACAGATGGAAACTCTCTCTCAAAACGCCTGTTTCGGGGGCGTTCAGGGCGTTTATCGCCACAAATCCGATGCCACCGGCACCGATATGACCTTTGGTCTGTTCCTGCCCGCCGAGGCGCAGGATGGGCCGGTACCGGTGCTGTGGTATCTGTCCGGCCTGACCTGCACCCATGAAAACGCCATGACCAAGGCCGGAGCACAGGCCTGGGCCGCGAATGAAGGAATTGCCCTGATCTTCCCCGACACGTCGCCGCGCGGTGACGGTGTGGCCGATGATGACGCCTATGACCTTGGTCAGGGGGCCGGCTTTTATGTAAACGCCACCGAAGCCCCCTGGGCTCCGCATTTCAACATGTGGGACTATATCACCGAAGACCTGCCCGAGCTGGTCTTCAACCAATTTGCGCTCGACGCGGATCGACAAGGCATCACCGGCCATTCGATGGGCGGGCACGGGGCGCTGACCATTGCCATGACCCTGCCTGAACGCTTCCGCTCCGTCTCGGCCTTTGCACCGATCTGTAATCCGACCGCATCGGATTGGGGCACCAAGCAACTGGGCGCCTATCTGGGCAGTGACAGCACCAAATGGGTGGCACATGATGCCAGCCTCCTGATGAAGAACAATGGGTTCGAAGGCCCCATGCTGATTGACACCGGCACCAAGGATCAGTTCATCGACCTCCTGAAGCCCGAAGCCCTGGCCCAGGCCATTGCCACCCGTCGCCAGCAGGCAGTGTTCCGCATGCAGCCCGGCTATGATCACAGCTATTTCTTCGTCTCAAGCTTCATGGAAGACCATGTCAGCTTCCATGCCGAAGCCCTCTACGCTTAACGCCAGCGCAGCCGGGCGGGAAAGGAAACAGCGATGATCTATGTCGATGCCGATGCCTGCCCGGTCAAAGCCGAAGCCGAAGCGGTGGCCACCCGCCATCACCTCATGATCTATTTCGTCTCAAATGGCGGGTTGCGCCCTTCGCAAAACCCGCTGGTCGAGATGATCTATGTCGCCGACGGGCCTGACGTGGCAGATATGTGGATCGCCGAACGGGTGGGCAAAGGTGACGTGGTGGTGACGGGCGACATTCCACTTGCTGCCAAATGCGTAGAGGCCGGTGCGCAGGTGTTGCGCCCAAATGGCGAAGCTCTGACCCCGCGCAATATCGGCCAGACACTTGCCACCCGAGACCTGATGGCTGACCTGCGTGCGGCAGATCCATTCCGCCAGGGCGGCGGCAAACCGTTTTCCAAGGCGGACCGCTCGCGCTTTCGCGATGCGCTGGAACGCGCCGTGCAGGCCGCCAAACGCCTCTGAGCACAGATATCTTTCCGTAGGGGAATGGGGCAAAGCCACCCATTTTTCCCCTTAATCAAAGCTCACCATTCGGTTTTATCAGAGGCAACAGGGTGCATACCCGACAGTGAGTGAGGGAAAGATGGAACTTCTGATCAGCCTTATCGCAGGAGCCGTGGGCGGCAACGTTGCGGGTAAAACCATCGGGTCTATCAATCAGGGAACCCTGATCAATTCGATCGCCGGTATCTTGGGCGGCGGCCTTGGCGGGCAGTTGCTGACCATGGTGGGGGCCGGTGGCCTTGCCGGGGGCGGCATGGACCTCGTGGGGATCATCGGCCAACTCGCCTCGGGTGGCGTCGGTGGCGGTGTTGTGCTGGCCATTGTCAGCCTGATCCGGAATGCCATTGCAAAATAATGCTTTGCGGTCAAACCGAGCAGGGTATTTGACACAGGCTATTTCAGGTTTGTTTTATGAGTGCAGGGGGGGGCGTCATGCCTCCCCATTTTCATTGCGCTGTCACGCGTTTCAAGTTTATCCCGAACCGGGTTAGGTCCGCCGGGCGATTTCGGTCACTGTCTGCCCCAGAATGACCGCCCCCGCCGCGCCGATCACCCCACCCGCAACACGGTTGAGACGCTGCAAGGCCGTGGGGCTTTTCATCATTCCCCGCGCCTTGGCCGCAAGAAATGCATAGGGCGTGAGCGTGGCGAACAGAACCAAAAAGGTCAGAACCGACAGCTTCGCCCAGGTCAAAAGGCCAATAGTTTCAAGGTCAACCAAGGTGGGCAGCAAGGCGAGGTAAAAGACAATGGGCTTGGGATTGGACAGCGTCACCGCAATCCCAGCAAAAAAGGCCCGCGCGGCCCCGTGCCCCTTTTCCCTGTGCACCTGCGTCAGCCCCGCCTCACTGCGCCAGAACTTGTAGGCCAGATAAAACAGATACAGCCCGCCCAGGATCTTGACCGCGATAAAGGCATCGGCAAACACCCGGGCCACCGCAGCCAACCCGGCAATTGCAACGCTCAGATAAATGATGTCCCCGATGGCGATTCCCACCAGCATGACCATCGCCACCCGAAATCCTCCCCCCAGAGATTGCCCCACAAGTGCAGCAATACCGGGCCCCGGAATTACCGCCGCAATCGACAGGGCAAGAGCATAGGTCAACAGGGGGGTGATACTCTCCAACGGACGGCTCCTCAGTCCAGATCCCGCAGGACCCTAAAGCGTTTCGATGTTCACATGAGACAGGAAAAAGTCGAAACGCTGCAAGAGAGATCAATGTCGTGGGCGTTTCGGAATAACCATGTGCGTCAAGTTTGTCCCGAAACGTTTTAGGGGCTGCCGATCAAGCAGACAAGGCAAATGACACGCTTTTTAGCCGAATTCGTCGCCTCTTCCCTTGCTTAACCACGCGTCGCTTTGTAGGCATGAAACGACGCATCAAAGAGGGCCTTCTCATGCCGCATAGCGACCCGAAAACCCTTGTTTCAACCAATTGGCTTGAAACCCACCTGAAAGATCCCGACCTGCGGGTGATTGACGCCAGCTGGTTCATGCCCGACATGGAGCGGGACGCAAAGGCGGAATATGACGCCGCGCATATCCCGGGCGCACGCTATTTCGACATCGATGAAATTTCTGACCTGCGGTCAGACCTGCCACATATGGTCCCGCCGGTTGAAAAGTTCATGTCGCGGATGCGCGCGATGGGCATTGGCGATGGGCATCAGGTGGTGGTCTATGACGCGCTGGGCATGTTTTCGGCCGCGCGCGTCTGGTGGATGTTCCGCCTGATGGGCAAAATGGATATCGCGGTGCTGGACGGCGGTTTCCCGAAATGGCAAGCCGAGGGGCGCCCGGTCGAGGACCTGTCCCCGGTGATCCGGGACCGGCATATGAGCGTCAGCCGCCAGGCCCATATGATCAAGGACGTCACCCAGGTCGCAGCAGCCTCCAAGCTGGGGGATTACGAAATCATCGACGCGCGCAGCCCGGATCGCTTCCGTGGCGAGGTGACTGAACCGCGCGAAGGTCTGCGCTCAGGCCATATCCCCAACTCGAAAAACCTGCCCTTTGGCAAGCTGTTCAATGCCGACGGCACCATGAAGGACGAGGCCGGCATTCGCGCCGCCTTTGACGCAGCCAACGTGGACCTTGCCAAACCCGCCATCCTGTCCTGCGGGTCCGGCGTGACCGCCTGCATTCTGGCCTTGGCACTGGAACGCATCGGCCATGACCGCCACGCCGTCTATGACGGAAGCTGGTCGGAATGGGGCATGTATAACGATCTGAAAGTCGCAACCGGAGAATAACGCGATGTTCAACACCCTCAAGGCACAGCCCGTCGATAAGATCATGGCGCTGATGCAAATGTATCGCGAGGACCCTCGTGAAAACAAAATCGACCTCGGTGTCGGCGTTTACAAGAACGCCCAGGGTGTGACCCCGGTCATGCGCGCCGTGAAGGCCGCCGAAAAGGTGCTGTGGGACGTGGAAGGCACCAAATCCTACACCGGTCTGGCCGGAGATCCCGCCTATGGCAACGCGTTGTCCGATCTGGTCCTGGGCAGTGCCAAGGATGGCTCTCGCCTGTCGATGGCCGCGCAACCCGGCGGGACCGGCGCCATCCACCAGGCGGTGGAGCTGATTAAAATGGCCAACGCCGATGCTACCATCTGGCTGTCCGCCCCCACCTGGCCAAACCACCCCTCGATCATCAAGCATCTCGGCATGACCATGGCCGAATACCGCTATTTCGACAATGAAACCCGCGCAGTGGATTTCGACGGGATGATGGATGACCTGAAGGGCGTGAAAGCCGGTGACGCGGTGCTCTTGCACGGCTGCTGCCACAACCCGACCGGTGCCAACCTGAACCTTGAGCAATGGAAAGAGGTCGCAACCCTTCTCGAAGCCAAAGGTGCCATTCCCTTCATCGACATCGCCTATCAGGGCTTTGGCGACGGGCTGGAAGAAGACGCCGCCGGTGTGCGCCTGATTGCTCAATCCGTGCCTGAAGTGATGATCGCCGCCAGCTGCTCGAAAAACTTCGGGATTTACCGCGAGCGCACCGGGCTGCTGATGACCCTGTCCGCCAACGCCGATCAGGCGGGTGTGACCCAGCAGAACCTGACCCACCTGAACCGCCAGAACTTCAGCTTCCCGCCCGACCACGGTGCACGCCTTGTAACGATGATCCTGGAAGATGACGGCCTGAAAGCGGACTGGATGGCAGAGCTGGAAGAAGTGCGCCTTGGCATGCTTGGCCTGCGCCAGCAACTGGCGGACGAGCTGCGCACGCGCACCAACTCCGACCGCTTCGGCTTTGTCGCCGAGCACCGCGGCATGTTCTCACGCCTGGGTGCCACGCCCGAGCAGGTCGAGAAAATGCGCGTGGACCACGGTATCTACATGGTCGGCGATTCGCGCCTCAACATCGCGGGCCTCAACGCAGACACCGTGCCAATTCTCGCCGAAGCGATTGTGGCGGCTGGCGTGTAAGCCACCCCTTCCACAGCAACAGAAATCAAAAGGGGGCGTAAACCGCGCCCCCCTTTCTTCTTCCCTGTCGGACTTGCGTCCCCTTCGGCATGCGCCTTGGTTTTCTTCTTGGACCAAATACTCTCGCCGAAGGCATTGCCGCGCCAAAGGCGTGGCAACCTCTTCCTTAGCTGTTGGTGAACTCTGGATAGGCTTCCATGCCAAGCTCGGCCACATCCAACCCGCGCATCTCATCATCTGCGTCCACCCGCAGACCAACCACAGCTTTGATCAGGGTGAAGAGGATGTAGCTGACCACAAAGGTGAAGCCACCGATGGCCGCAAAGCCAATGATCTGGGTCACAAAGCTCGCATCAGCATTTGTCCAGGCCACAATGAAGGTGCCCCAGAAACCCGCAATCAGGTGGACCGGGATGGCACCGACAACGTCGTCGATCTTCAGCTTGTCCAGCATCGGCACCGCATAGACCACAATCGCGCCACCAACGCCGCCAATGATCAGCGCCTGAAACAGCGAGGGTTCAAGCGGCTGCGCGGTGATCGACACAAGACCCGCCAGCGCACCGTTCAAAACCATGGTCAGATCCGGCTTGCCAAAGCTCACCTGCGTGAGGATCAGCGCGACAACAGCCCCGGCCGCGGCAGCCATATTGGTGTTGGCAAAGATCCGGCTCACGTCACTCACATCGCCAATGGTGCCCATCGCCAGCTGCGAGCCGCCATTGAAACCGAACCAGCCGAGCCACAGGATGAACGTCCCCAGCGTGGCCAAAGCAAGGTTCGAACCGGGCATGGCGATCACGCGGCCATCTTTGTATTTGCCCAGACGCGGCCCCAGCACCAGCACCCCGGCAAGGGCTGCGAACCCACCCGCCGCATGCACAAGCGTTGAGCCTGCAAAATCCTGGAACCCCAGGCCATCCAACCAGCCACCACCCCATTTCCACGAGGCTTCGATCGGATAGATCACCCCGGTCAGGACCACCACGAAAAACAGGAACGGCCACAGTTTGATGCGTTCCGCCAGCGTACCCGACACGATCGACGCAGTGGTGGCACAGAACATGAGCTGGAAGAAGAAATCCGACCCGACCGAGGCATAGCTCACATCCGCCACATCGGCCCCGCCCCCTACTGGTTCAAGCGCAGCGGGCGCAATTGCCCCCAGAAATCCCGGAATGATCCACGCATCGCCCGGATACATCAGCCCGTAGCCGACCAGCCAATACAGGATCGCCGCCAAGGAAAAGAGCGCCACATTCTTGATCAACTGCATGGTCACATTCTTTGACCGAACAAGACCGGCCTCAAGCATCGCAAAGCCCGCTGCCATCCAGAAAACAAGAAAGCCGCCGATCAGAAACAGAAGTGTCGTGAAAATGAACTGGCTGTGGGCCATCGCCTCACCATCTGCCAGCGCCACCCCGGGGAGCATCCCGATCCCCACTGCAAGTAGTGCTTTTTTCATGTCCATCTCCTCAGATTGCATCCATATCCGTTTCGCCCGTGCGCACCCGCATGGCACTGGCGACATCCAGAGTGAAAATCTTGCCATCCCCGATCTTGCCAGTCTGGGCTGACCTGGCGATGGTGGCGACCACCGCGTCCGCCAGATCATCCGCCACCACAATTTCCAGCTTCATCTTCGGCAGGAAATTCACGTCATATTCCGCCCCGCGATAGATTTCCGTATGTCCGGCCTGCATGCCGAACCCTTTGATTTCCGTCACCATCATGCCGCTCACTCCAAGCCCCACGAGCGCCTCACGCACCTCGTCGAGCTTGAATGGCTTGATCGCTGCAATGATCAGTTTCACGCCTTTCTCCTTTTCGTATTCCAGGTGGCGCAAAACCAAATCACGCCGTCCCCCCTATCGGGGCGCCTTTGCCGGGAAATAGGCAGGGGGACGGTCGGGAAAGCCGGGATTTATTGGGCGGAAAACGAAGGCTGCGAAAAAATGCTGCGCGTGCAAAACGGGTTTGCCCATTTTTTCACCATTGGGAAAGCGTGCGGTTCCTTGCGCAATCACCGTGGGAAAGCTCGCTCAGGGGACAGGATCGGGCTACACAGATCGGTGTTGATTCGTTACCTTGGCCCCAACGAGCAGACCTGGACCGCAAAACCGGCCCCCAAAACTGGACCTGACTATAATGAGCCAATCCGGCCGAAAACGCCCCGTTCTGGTGGCGGACAAACGCTACCCGTCTCCCGCAGCAGCTGCCAAAAAGCCTGCTGCAAAGAAACCGGCGAAGGCAAAATCCCCCAAACGCAGCCCCAGACCAAATGGCGGGGGTGGCAATAAGGGTGGCGGCGGCATCCTGATGTGGCCGGTCCGCATGGTGCAATGGCTGATCCGGTTGACGTGGAGGCTGATCTGGAAAGGGGCGCTTGTTGTGGCGCTGATTATCGGTCTGGCCGTGTTCTATTTCGCCTCGACCATGCCGGAACTGACCGCCATGCTGGACGGGCGGGCCAAGGGGTCGGTGACCATTCTGGACCGATACGGGCAGGTTTACGCCTGGCGCGGCGATCAGCGTGGCGGCACCGTGACCACAGAAACTGTCAGCCCATATCTGCGCGATGCGGTTGTGGCCTCGGAAGACAAACGCTTTTACCGCCACTTGGGCGTCAGCCCGCGCGGCGTTGCCTCTGCCATTCGTATCAATATGCGTGAAGGGCGCGGGCCCTTGTCTGGCCACGGGGGCTCAACCCTCACCCAACAGGTGGCGAAGCTGCTTTGCCTTGGCGTGCCCTACGACCCGGACCAGTGGGAGAGCGAGGCCGATTACGAAGCAGATTGCCGCCGAGGCTCTCTGTGGCGCAAGATCAAGGAAGCGGTCTATGCGATGGCGTTGGAGGCAAAGTTCTCCAAGAATGAAATCCTGACCATCTATCTGAACCGCGCCTATCTGGGCGCGGGGTCACACGGGTTTGACGCAGCCGCACGCCGGTATTTTGCCATTCCCGCATCCGACCTGACCCCGGCACAAGCGGCGATGCTGGCTGGTATGCTGCCCAAACCGTCGATTTATGCACCGACCAACGACCTGAAACGCTCTCAGGATCGTGCGGCCACCGTGCTACGTTTGATGCGTGAACAGGGCTATATCTCAACCGCAGACGAAAAGAAGTATCAGGACAATCCCGCCACCTTGTCCGCCGCAGCCAAGGCGCAGGCAGGGGGGTATTTTGCCGACTGGATCATGCGCGACCTGCCCGCCTTCCTTACCCGCAAAACAACCGAGGATGTGGTGATCAAATCCACCCTCGACCCGGCTATCCAGACCGCCGCCGAAGACGCTATCGACTGGGTGTTCGAAAACAAGGTGCGCGAAGGATCAAAAGCCCAGGCCGCCATTGTGGTGATGAGCGCCGACGGCGCCGTGCGTGCCATGGTGGGGGGGCGCGAAAAACGCGTCGTGGGGGCGTTCAACCGGGCCACCCAGGCAAAGCGCCAGACCGGCTCTTCGTTCAAACCTTTCGTTTATGCGGCGGCCCTGGATCTGGGCTATAATTGGAATGATTTCGTGCTGGACGAGCCCTATTGCCTGAACGTTCCCGGCTCTGGCCAATGGTGCCCGAAAAACTACACCCGCAAGCATTACGGCAATGTCAGCCTGACCGAGGCACTGAGCAAATCCCTGAACGTCCCCGCCGTGAAGATTTCTGAAACCGTGGGACGAGAGGCCGTCAGAACCGTGGCCGAGAGCTTTGGCATTGAAAGCGACCTCGCCGCCGGGCCGGCTCTTGCATTGGGGGTGTCGGAAAGCTCGCTGCTGGAAACCACCGGGGCCTATGCCGGGATCCTCAATGGCGGGTCATCGGTCACCCCTTACGGGCTGACCGAACTGACATTGGTGGGCGACAAGGACCCGTTGATGACGCAGACAGGCGGCATGGGTGAGCGCGTTATCACCCCCCGCGCAGCCGAGCAGCTGGTCTATATGATGAACCAGGTTGTCGAAAAAGGTTCGGGCTTTCGCGCACAGATCAAGGGGCGTGAAGTGGCCGGGAAAACCGGCACCACCCAAAGCGCCAAGGATGCATGGTTTATCGGGTTCACGGCCGATTACGTGGCCGGGGTCTGGATGGGATATGATGACAACACCCCGCTGAAGGGCGTCACCGGCAGCGGCCTGCCCGCCGAAATCTGGCAACACGCCATGGCCAAAATCCATACAGACCTCCCCGCCCGCCCCCTTCCCATGATCCGCCCCAATGCAGCCCCTCAGTTTGAAGGCGATACGTTTTCATCCGATACCGGAACGGCGCCGCGTGCCCCCTCGCAGGAAGGCACCAATCTGGGGGATGTGGTTGAGGATGTGCTGATCAATGTGATCCGCGGCATCTTTGGCCAGGGGAATTGAGGCGTCGACAATTGAGGCCCGGAGAATTGATCTGACCGAAAGGATCGGGGGATCGACCTTGCGACCCCAAAATCGCGTTGCAGATCCCCCTCAGCAATGACATGTGAGGCCCGCAAATCGCCCAACGCGAATCAAGGTCGGAGCCCCATATGAACTGGTTGATTGATGCCGCTGCCGTGATGGTCATTCCTGCGGTCCTCCTGTCGTTCTGGATAACGTCCCGACGTCAGGAATTTGCAGCACTGCGGGCCAGCGGGCAAAAGCTCGACCTGCGTCTTGCGACCCTTTACGCGGGCTATCAGCGTCCGTTCGGCGATCCGCTGCGCGCCAGCCACATCCGCATGGCCCGGATCGGTTTCCTGCATTGGGCAATGATGCTGGCAGGGTTCATGATCGTTTTTGCCGCTGGCATGTCATCGCTGCTGCTGAGCTGAGCCGCCCCGCCCACAAAAAAACCCGACCCACGATGGGGCCAGGTTTTACTCTTTGACCGGATACGCCAATCAGTATTTGGCCAGATCCCGGATCAACAGATCCAGATCCCCCTTGCGCTTGTCCAGCATGGCGCCGATTTCCTTGCGCTCGGATTTCACGATCGAGATGCCTTCGACCTGCATATCGATAAATTTGCCATTTTTCGAGGACACGATGAATACCACATCGAAGGGCGCCTTGCCCTGCAATTTGGTCATGGTCAGAACTTCGAAACGGCTTTTCACCTGTTTGGAGCTGACCACCTCGATCTTGCCCCCTTCGAACTCACGAAAACGGCTGCCGTAGCGATTTGCGATATACCCGGTGAAGGCCTTGGTGAACGCGCTTTTCTGCGATGCCGAGGCCGAGCGACCGTCAACACCCAGTGCGGCCAGTGCGATAAAGTCGGTATCCGCATATTGCCGGAACACCCCTTCAAAGCGACTGATCATCTTGCTTTCCGACATGCCGGAATTGATGATCGAGTTGATATCCGCAACCACCTTGCCAATCAGCTTTTCAGCCTGACCAGCGGAAATCGCTGCAAGCGCCGCCCCCGGCAAAGCAACCATGGCGGCCATGCCAGCCAATACCGTGCGTCGGTTCATGAATGTCATCTTACCCATCATACGCCTCATACAAATCATCAAGTTCACCATCTTCGACCACCTGCCCCAACTCATACCGGCGGCTGTCGAGATAATAGAGCTGCAAGGTCGCGTAGCCGTCGCCCTCGCTGTAAAGAATGCTGTCAACACTATCGGCGAAATCATAGCGATCACCGAATTTCGACATCACCCAAGCACCTTTCGGCACATTGGTCCAGCCCGTCGGCAAAACATAGCCGAGCGGGTTCATCACGAAATCTCCGACAATGCCAAGCGTGTCGCGTTCGGTAGAGGCCCCAAAGAAGGGCAGCACCACGTAATCCCCTTCGGCCATGCCCCAGACATGCAGGGTTTCGCCAAAATCACTCTCGCGTTCTTCCAGTCCGATATCGCTGGCCACGTCAAACAATCCCAATAGACCAAAGGCACTGTTGAACAGGAAACGCACCGTATTGTGCACCGCGTCGTCGATCTGCCCCTGCAGCAGCTTGTTCACCACAGCTCCCGGAAGGCTGGCGTTATCCGCGAAATTGGCAACCGCCGTGCGGGTTGGTTTCGGGACCTGGCCATAGACCTGCGCGGCCGGACTGACCAGCATCCGGTCAAGAGTGATATTCGCCTTATGAGTGCGCCGGTTCTGCGCCTCATGCGGGTCATCATATCCGGCAGGCACAGGCGCCTTGGCACAGGCGCCCAGCACAATCAGCATGATCGCGGCAAAAACATGCGTCTTTTTCATCGTCAGCAGCCAGACAAGCCACGTCCGAATCCCAGTGGCCTGCCCCCTTTAAGTGGTATATATACCCAACAAACACATAGAGATTGGGACGTGAATGCCCAGAGGGCAACGGTTTTGAAGGCTGAGATGTGACTATTTGGCGACAGAATGCCAAGCACGCTCTGAGTGATATTTTTGTACATTATGAAGGTTATTTGAGTATGTTGGGTGAACGAAATCGAGGTACGATGCGACAGGACATTCTGGAAAACGGCAAAGAGGAACTGCGCCGTGTGTGGCGTAATTACCGGGGATTACTTGTGGCTGCCGGAGTTTTCTCTGTTGTCGTCAATCTGCTCATGCTGACCGGTCCGATCTACATGCTACAGGTCTATGACCGGGTGCTGGGATCACAAAGCATTGAAACACTGGTCGGGCTGACACTTGTCATGGCCTTCCTTTTTCTTGTTATGGGGGTGCTTGATTACACCCGCGGCAGGGTTCTTGGTCGGATCGGCGCGGGCTTTCAGACCGATCTGGAACGACGGGTGTTCTCCTCCTCTCTGCGGCGGTTGGCCAAACACTCCGGCACCGCCAGCCACAGCAATAGCCTGCGGGATCTGGAAGCCGTGCAGCGCTTTGTCTCCAGCCCTGTTTTTACGGCTGTGTTCGATATTCCCTGGACGCCAATTTTCCTTTTGGCAATTGCCATTTTCCACCCATGGCTGGGGGCTCTGGCGGTTGCCGGTGGCCTGGTTCTGGTGGTCATCGCGATCCTGAACCAGATCCGCACCCTGCCCCCTGTCGCCCAGGCACAGGCGGCAAGTTCCCAAGCTGAACACATGCTGGCACAGCTCCAGGCCGAGGCCGAGATGATCCGCGCGCTGGGAATGCAGGATGCCGCCTTTGATCGCTGGTATCAGGTCCGCCATCGCGCCCTTGTCGAAAATCTGACCAGCGCAGATCAATTGGGCCGCTTCTCGGCCCTGTCCAAGACATTCCGACTGTTTTTGCAATCTGCCATGCTGGGGCTGGGCGCATACCTGGCCATTCAGGGTGAGATCTCCCCCGGCGCCATGATCGCAGGCTCCATCCTGCTGGGTCGCGCACTTGCCCCGGTGGATCTGGCCATTGGGCAGTGGCAGGTGGTGCAACGCGCGCGTTCGGGCTGGCGGGGACTGTCGGAACTCCTTGCGGAAATCCCGCAAGATCCCAAGCGGATGCAACTGCCGCGCCCCCGCGCGGAACTGACCGCTGAAAACGTTACCGTGGTGCCGCCGGGACAGAACGCGGCCAATCTGCGGATGGTGAATTTTTCACTCGCTCCAGGGCAGGCGCTCGGGGTCATCGGTCCTTCCGGGTCCGGCAAGTCAACACTTGCGCGGGTCATCACCGGCGCCTGGTCACCAGCAGGAGGGAAAATGCGTCTGGATGGTGCCGCACTAGAACAGTTTGATCCCGCTGTTTTGGGGCAGCATATCGGGTATCTGCCGCAACGCATCACCCTGTTTGACGGCACTATTGCGGAAAACATCGCCGGGCTGGCCCTGCGGCCCGACCATGAAAAGGTGGTTGAGGCCGCTCGCCGGGCTGATGCACATGACATGATCCTGCGCCTGCCTGACGGTTATGACACCCATATCTCCGGGTCCGGCGGCATGTTGTCCGGTGGGCAGATGCAGCGCATCGGCCTGGCCCGCGCGCTTTACGGCGAACCCGTGGTTTTGGTGTTGGATGAGCCGAACTCGAACCTTGATAATGAAGGGACACTCGCCCTGAACAAGGCGATCCGAGACATCAAATCCCGGCAGGGATGTGTCATCATCATGGCCCACCGCCCCGCAGCCATTGCCGAATGCGACCTGCTTTTGATGCTGGAAGCGGGGACAGTGCGCAGCTTCGGCCCGCGCGATGAAATTCTCGCCAGACATGTGAAAAACGCCCAGCAGATCAGATCCCAACAGGGGCAAGGAGGCGTGCAATGACACAGCCCTCCCCCACCAGCCCCTTCTCTGCCCGACGCCCCCTGACCCTTGGCATCCTGGCGCTGATCTTCCTGATTGGCGGGTTCGGGTCATGGTCACTCCTGGCCAGTATCTCAGGTGCGGTGATCATTCCCGGCGCCATCGAAGTCGAGCAGAACCGGCAGATTGTGCAGCATCCCGATGGCGGCGTTGTTGCGGATATCAAAGTGAAAGAAGGGGATCTGGTAGAGGCTGGCGAAGTCCTGATCCGGCTGGATGCCACCCTTCTGCAATCCCGTCTAAATGTGGTCGAAGGCCAGTATTTCGAACTATTGGCGCGCAGCGCGCGGCTGGTTGCGGAAAGGGACAATCTGGACACGCTCAGCTTTGCGCCGGAACTTCTGAATGCAGCACAAACCCATCCAGACATCGCCGCGCTGGTGGCAGGACAGGAACGCCTGTTTGTCTCCCGCCGCGCAACACGCGCCTCACAGACCGAACAACTGCGCAAACGCGCAGGCCAGATCAACAGCCAGATCTCCGGCCTGCAGGCACAGGAAACGGCGCTGAACCGGCAGCTGGAATTGATCCGCGCAGAATTGGCCAGTCAAAAATCGTTACTTGAAAAAGGCTTAACTCAGGCCAGCCGGGTTCTGGCACTGCAACGCGAGGAGGCCTCTCTGGCCGGCCGCATCGGAGAACTTATTGCAGGGCGTGCGCAGGCCGCCGGGCGTATGACCGAGATTGAGCTGCAGATTACCCAGCTTGCGGCCCAAGGACGCGAAGAGGCAATTTCCGCGCTCCGCGACATGGAAACCACCCGGCTGGAACTGGCCGAACAACGGATCAGTCTACGTGAACAGATGCGTCGCCTCGACATCCGCGCGCCCGTGTCCGGCGTGGTGCATGGGATGCAGATCTTTGCCGAACGCTCGGTGCTGCGACCGGCCGACACGGTGCTGTTTCTGGTACCGCAGGACCGCCCCCTGCGCATCGCCGCACAGGTCAGCCCGCTGCACATAGATCAGGTCCATGTCGGACAGGAAGTGCGGCTGCAGTTTTCAACCTTTTCCACCCGTACCCCCCCCGATCTGCTTGGAACCGTGGTCACCGTTTCCCCTGATGCGTTCCGCAATGAAAGCACCGGGGAAAGCTTCTATCGCGTCGAGATTGCGCTGAAGGAGGGTGAAATACAGAAACTGCCCGAAGGGGCCACCTTACTGCCCGGCATGCCGGTGACAGGCTTTGCCCGAACGCAGGAACAGACACCATTCGCCTATCTGGTGAAACCGTTCACCGATTATTTCACCAAGGCGTTTCGGGATCGCTAATGGACGCATTTCGCCTTTTCCCAACCCCGGAAGCAGGCTAGCGTCCGGGGAAATGACATGAGGAGAGACGCGACATGAGCGGATTTGAACAACGACTGGCCGAAATCGGCGTCACCCTGCCCGACGCCCCTGCCCCCGCCGCCAACTATGTGCCTTATGCACAGGTCGGCAACCTGGTGCATGTCTCCGGGCAGATCTCGATGAAGGATGGCGCTTTCATCGCCGGAAAACTGGGGCAGGACCTGGATGCAGAAGCCGGGGCCGCCGCCGCCCGCCAATGCGCCATTGCCCTGTTGGCACAGGTCAAGGCCGCTTGCGGCGGAGACCTCGATCGTCTGGTTCGTGTGGTAAAACTGGTGGGTTTTGTAAACTCGACAGCTGATTTTGGAGATCAGCCCAAGGTGATCAACGGCGCGTCCGACTTTATGGTCGAAGCTCTCGGAGACGCCGGTCGTCATGCCCGTTCCGCCGTTTCGGCAGCCAGCCTGCCCTTCGGCGTTGCCGTGGAAATCGAAGGGATTTTCGAAGTCAAATGACGCCCCTTCCCCCCTCATTCTTCACCGCTCCCATCGCACACCGCGCTTTTCATGACGTGAAAAATGGCCGGCCGGAAAATTCCCGCGCCGCGATCGAAGCGGCGGTGGAGCGCGGTTACGGCATCGAGATTGACCTGCAATTGTCAAAGGACCGGCAGGCAATGGTTTTTCACGACTATGATCTCGCCCGCCTTGCTGACGCAACGGGACCCATTCAGCAGCGCCGCGCGGATGAGCTTGGCGCCATTGGGTTGCGCGGCGGGAATGAGGGGATCCCCAGCTTTGACGAGGTGTTGGCGCTGGTGGCGGGGCGGGTTCCGCTTCTGGTCGAGATCAAGGATCAGGACGGGGCAATGGGGCCACGCACCGGCCAACTGGAACAGGCTGCGGCCCAGTGCCTGGAACACTACAAGGGGGATGTGGCAATCATGTCCTTCAACCCCCATGCCATCGCCGAATTTGCAAAACACCGACGCGATCTGCCGCTTGGACTGGTCACCTGCGCCTATTTGCAGGAGGACTGGCCCTTGCTGCCCGCCGCGACCCGTCGCCAACTGCGCGACATCCCGGATTTTGACCGCGTCGGGGCGAGTTTCATCAGCCATGACATCAATGACCTGACCAACCCTGCGGTGCGTCGGTTGAAGGATCGCGGATTGCCGGTTCTGTGCTGGACGGTGCGTTCGCAAGAGGTCGAAAAGACTGCCCGACAGATTGCAGACAACGTGACCTTCGAAGGGTACGAGGCTTGACCCCCCGCGCGGTGGCTGCCTCAATGGGCCGGTGACTGACAGCCAGATCGAAATCCGCGCCCATGCTTCACTTTCCGCCATTTCTGCTGCGGATTGGGATGCCTGTGCCTGCCCCGAGGCCATAAACGGGCGGGCCTTTGACCCGTTCACCACCTATCGCTTTCTCTCTGCCCTCGAAAAATCCGGCAGCGTCGGGGGGCAAAGCGGCTGGCAGCCGCATTACCTGACGGTTCACACGGAAGGGCAGTTGATCGCCTGCGCGCCGCTTTACGCAAAATCCCACAGCCAGGGCGAATATGTGTTTGATCACAGCTGGGCCAATGCTCTCGACCGGGCAGGTGGGCGATATTACCCCAAACTGCAAATCGCCGTCCCCTTCACCCCGGTCACCGGGCGTCGCTTCCTGACCCGGCCGGGATATGACAGCATCGGGCGCGCAGCCCTGGTGCAGGGGGCGGTTCAGATCGCCGCTGACAATGAGCTTTCATCGCTCCACATCACCTTTTGCACCGAAGAGGAACGCAAGGCGGGTGAAGCGATGGGCCTTTTGCCACGCGACGGGGTGCAATATCATTTCGCAAATTCCGGGTTTGCGGATTTTGACAGCTATCTGGACAGCCTGACCTCTCGCAAACGCAAAGCGATCCGTAAGGAACGGAGGGTCGCGCAGGGTTTTGGCGGCGAGATTGTATCCCTGACCGGAGCGGAGCTGCGCCCGGAACACTGGGATGCCTTCTGGTCCTTTTATCAAGACACCGGGGCGCGCAAATGGGGCAGCCCCTACCTGACCCGAGCGTTCTTTGATCTTGTCCAGGAAGAGATGCGCGATGATGTGTTGCTGCTTCTGGCCCAGCGAAATGGGGCACCGGTCGCGGGCGCGTTGAACTTCATCGGTCGAGACACGCTTTTTGGTCGTTATTGGGGGGCAACCGAGCATCACCCCTGCCTGCATTTCGAACTGTGCTATTATCAGGCCATCGAATACGCCCTGCGCCACGGGCTTTCTCGGGTCGAAGCCGGGGCACAGGGCGAACACAAACACGCACGCGGCTATATCCCCACGTGCACCCATTCATTGCACTGGATTGCCGATGAAGGTTTGCGCGCGGCAATTGACCGTTTCCTGCGCGAGGAGGCCGCGTTTCTTCGTGAGGACATGGAGGCCTTGCAGGAGCTGAGCCCGTTTCGCAAACCCGCAGAGGACGAAAGATGACACAGCTGACTGAGGAAGAACGCAACACGCACTTGCCGCCGCTTCTGAACAATGGGTGGCGTATCACCGATGATCGTGACGCCATCCACAAGGCATTCCGGTTCTCCGACTTTGTCGATGCATTTGGCTTCATGACCCGCGCCGCGTTTTTTGCCGAAAAATGGAACCACCACCCGGAGTGGTCCAATATCTACAATATTGTGGATGTAACGCTTACATCCCACGACGTCGGTGGGCTCAGCCTGCGCGATGTGAAGCTTGCACAAAAGCTTGATGCGCTTGCGGGCTAGGATTTTCTGCTGAAATCGTTAAAGCATTTCGGGATAGACACAGGGCGGGTCCAGAAGGCCCGGATCAGGAGAAGAACATGAGCCATATCATTGTGATCGGTGCAGGTCAGGCGGGCGCATCCCTTGTGGCGAAGCTGCGCAATTCCGGCTTTGACGGGCAAGTGACCCTGATTGGTGAAGAGAGTGCCCCCCCTTATCAACGCCCGCCCCTGTCCAAAGCCTATCTCTTGGGGGACATGGCGCTTGAACGGCTCTACCTGCGGCCCGAAAGTTTTTATGCAGAGCAGGACATCACGTTGCGGCTCGGCACCCGCGTGGACGCGATTGACGTTGCCGCAAAACAGGTGGTGATCGGTGATGAACGCCTTGCCTATGACCAGCTGGCTTTGACCACCGGGTCCGCCCCGCGTCACCTGCCCGCCGCGATTGGCGGCGATTTGGCAGGCGTGCATGTGGTCCGCACGCTCGGTGACGTCGACAGGATGGAACCCGAGTTTTCCGAAGGGCGCCGGGTGTTGATTGTCGGCGGTGGTTATATCGGGCTGGAGGCCGCAGCGGTTGCCGCCAAAAAGGGGCTTCAGGTCACGCTGGTGGAAATGGCAGACCGGATCCTGCAACGGGTTGCGGCACCGGAAACCTCCGATTATTTCCGCACACTGCACACGACCCATGGGGTCAGGATCCTGGAGGGGGCCGGCCTGGAAACCCTGACCGGAGAGGGGCGCATCTCGGGCGCGCGGCTTTCCGATGGGACCGCGCTTGAGGTGGATTTTGTCATTGTTGGCGTCGGGATCACTGCAAACACCACCCTCGCTGAAGCAGCCGGGATTGAGATCGAAAACGGGATCAAGACCGATGCAAAGGGGCGCACATCAGCCCCCGACATCTGGGCGGCCGGGGACTGTGCTTCCTTCCCGTATCGGGGCGAGCGGATCCGGCTGGAAAGTGTGCCAAACGCAATTGATCAGGCGGAAGTGGTCGCGCGCAACATGATGGGGGAGGACGTGGAGTATCTGGCCAGGCCCTGGTTCTGGTCCGACCAATATGACGTAAAACTCCAGATCGCGGGTCTGAACACAGGATATGATCAGGTGATCACGCGCTCCGGCGACAAAGAGGGCGCAGTCAGCTTTTGGTATTATCAGGGCGACACGCTTTTGGCGGTGGATGCTGCCAATGATCCACGCGCCTATATGATTGGAAAACGGCTTATCGAAGCCGGAAAGTCACCAGCCCCGAAGGCCGTAGCGGACCCAGGTATTGAACTGAAGTCGTTGATGTAATGCGGATTATTTCTGGCAGATTTCGCGGGCTCGCACTGGCAAGCGTTGGCAAAGGGGATGCGGGGGCCCATCTGCGCCCCACCACCGACCGGGTGCGCGAGAGCCTTTTTTCCATGCTGACAGGTGGTCGGTTTGGCGACCCGATCAATGAGGCCCGCGTGCTGGACCTGTTTGCGGGGACCGGCGCGCTGGGGCTCGAGGCGCTTTCACGCGGGGCCGCCCATGTCACGCTGGTGGATGATGGGCGAAAGGCTCTTTCTCTCATCCGGGAAAACATCGCCAAATGCCGCTGTCAGGACGAGGTGACAGTGGTCAAACGGGATGCCACCCGACTGCCGGAAGGCACGGCGCATAACCTGATCTTCCTTGACCCACCTTATGGCAAAGGTCTGGGAGAAAAGGCACTGACCTCAGCCATCGCCGGGGGCTGGATCGCGCCGGATGCGGTGATCGTCTGGGAAGAAAACACCGAGATCACCCTGCCAGAGGGCATCCGGCTACTGGACAGCCGCCGCTATGGCGACACGGTGATTTCGATCTGCGAGCCGGCGCAATAAACCGCCGCCTTCCGGTATCACTCCCAGGTTGGGTGGAACTTTCCTGCGGGGGAGAGGGTGAAGATTTCACACCCTTCTGCGGTCACGCCAACCGAGTGCTCAAACTGAGCTGACAGGGATTTGTCGCGGGTGATCGCGGTCCAGTCATCACCCAGGATCCTTGTGTCAGGGCGACCCAGATTGACCATCGGTTCAATGGTGAAAAACATCCCTTCCTCCAGGACCGGACCGGAGCCTGGCCGACCGTAATGCAGCACGTTGGGGGGGGCGTGGAACACCCGTCCCAGACCATGCCCGCAGAAGTCACGCACCACGGACATTTTCTGCGCTTCCACGTATTTCTGGATCGCGTGCCCGATGTCACCAAAGGTGTTGCCCGGCTTGACCGCTGCAATCCCTTCCATCAGAGCCTGATGGGTGACATTGATCAGGCGGTCCGCGAAGGGTTTGATATTGTCGACTTTATACATACGTGACGTGTCGCCATACCAGCCGTCAACAATCACGGTCACGTCGACATTCAGAATATCACCGTCGATCAGTTCATCATGTTTGCGCGCAGATTTCTCGTTCTTGCCTTTCGGCACTTTCGAGCCGGGGATACCGTGACACACCACGTGATTGAGCGAGATGCACGAGGCGTGTTTATACCCTTTGTAACCGATCGTGGCGGACACGGCGCCCGCTTCGTCCACCATATCCTCGATCGCCTTATCAAGCTCAGCCGTGGTCACCCCCGGCGCCACCATCGGTGCAATCCGGTCGAGGATCTCAGCAGCCAGTTGGCCCGCCGCCTGCATGCCTTCAAAATCCTCGGGGTTATAGAGGCGGATCCCTTCCCTGGTCACGCGCATCTTGTCATCCATCGACGTCATCCTTCAACGTATCCCGGGCCGCATGGCCCCTTTGCGCCTTAAATAGGCCAGTCAGGCGAGAATCGCCAGAGGCTTGCCAATATCGACACCTTCCGGACTGATCACCGTATCATAACAGATCACCTCAACCCCTGCCGCACGGGCCTGATCAAAAGCTGCGGCATAGGTCGGGTCGATATCCCGGGCAAGGTCGAAACGATCGCAATCCGTGCGCTGAACCAGATAGAACATCACCGCCCGATGCCCTTCCCCCACCATTTTTTCCAGTTCAGCCAGATGCTTGGCCCCGCGGGCGGTCACACTGTCGGGAAATTCGGCCAGCCCCGCCTCGCGCGAAAGGGTGACGGATTTCACTTCGACATATGTCAGCGCAGCGCCTTGCAGCAGGAAATCTATCCGGCTCTTCTCGCCATATTTCACCTCAGGTCGCACCTGATCATACGCCCCCAGTTCAGGAAAGGCGCGGGCCTCAAGCGCCGCTTTCAGCGCACGGTTTGGAACAGAGGTGTCTACCCCCGTGAAATGCCCGTTCTCGTGCTCCACCAGGCGCCAGCCGAATTTGAGCTTTTTCTTGGGGTCCTCATTGGGCTCCAGCCAGATCCGGCTGCCGGGCACCGCCAGCCCCATCATCGAACCGGGATTTGCGCAATGCGCGGTCACCTCGCTTCCATCCTCAAGCACTGCATCCGCCAGAAAGCGTTTGTAGCGTTTGACCAGGCGGGCGGGGATCAGGGGGGTGGGAAATTGCATATCCCCGGCCTATACCGAAGACAGAAAAGGAGCAAGTGATGGCAAATCCCACCGCCGCCATGCTAGTCATTGGCGATGAAATCCTGTCGGGACGCACCCGCGATGCAAACATGCATTATCTGGCAAGTGAATTGACCCAACGCGGCATTGACCTCAAGGAAGTGCGGGTGGTGCCGGACGAGGCGCCGACCATCATTGGCGCGGTGCGGGCTTTGTCCAGCACCTATGACCATGTGTTCACATCCGGTGGGATCGGCCCGACCCATGATGACATCACCGCCGATTGCATTGCCGAAGCATTTGACGACCATATCGACATTCGCGCCGATGCCCATGATCTTCTGGCAGCCTATTACGCGCGCGAGGGACGTGAATTCAACGCCGCGCGCCAGCGCATGGCGCGGATCCCCGATCGCGCCACGCTGATCGACAACCCGGTATCCATCGCCCCGGGGTTCACGCTTGAAAATGTGCATGTCCTAGCGGGCGTGCCCAGCGTCTTCAAAGCGATGGTGGCGAGCGTGCTGCCACAACTCACCGGCGGGGCGCCGCTTATATCGCAAACCCTTCGTATCAATCGCGGCGAAGGCGATCTGGCGGGACCACTTGCCGAGGTCGCTGCGAAATTTTCCGATTTGTCGATTGGCTCCTACCCATTCATACATGAAGGGGTGTATGGTGCGAATATCGTGCTGCGCGGCACCGAGCCCGCGCGCCTGTCTGATGCCATGACCACCCTTAAACAATTATTCCCGGAGGACAAATGACCGCCAACGCCAAGCTGCATCTGGAATTGCCCAGCGCCGAAACGCTGATCGAGGTCTGCGAAGCGACCTGGCCTGCCGCGAGCACCGATCGTATCGGCGCCTGGATCGTGCGCGACGGGCAAGGGGGTGGAAAACGTGTTTCCGCCGCAACCGAAAACTGGCCGACCACCGAAGCCGACCTGCCTGCGGCCGAAAAAGCGATGCGGGATATGGGCCAAGCCCCCCTGTTTCAGATCCGCGCAGGTGACGAACATCTGGATGAGATGCTGGAAACCCATGGGTATGATCGGGTGGACGAGGTAAATATATGGGTCTCTCCGATTGGGGACCTGTCCCGCGAAACCCCTCCTCCGGTGTCGGCTTTTGCGATCTGGCCAAAGCTTGCCGTGATGCAGGAGCTGTGGGAACGCGGTGGGATTGGCGAAGGGCGCCAGGCCGTGATGGAGCGTGCAAACTGCGTCAAGACCGGCCTGCTGGCACGCACGGATGACACCCCGTCAGGTGTCGGGTTTGTGGGCATTCATGACGACATCGCCATGGTTCATGCGCTGCATGTCGATGAGGAGTTGCGCCGGATGGGCACCGCGCGCAACCTGCTGCGCCAGGCAGCGATCTGGGCCGAGGAACATGGTGCCAAATACCTGTCTCTGATCGTCACGCAGGGCAACCACGCCGCCAACCCGCTTTACGCCGACCTTGGCATGCATCTGGTGGGCCATTACCATTATCGCGCAAAACAAGCCTGAGGAGCAGAAGATGGGGCAGAAAACAGAACGGGTAACGGCGCTGGATCTGCCAATGGTCGATCCGCTGCCTGAGGATATTCAGAAATATTTCGACATCTGCGACGAGAAGCTTGGCCTCGTGCCAAATGTTCTCAAAGCCTATGCTTTCGACATGGAAAAACTGCGCCCCTTCATGGCGATGTATAATGAGCTGATGCTGGGGGAAAGCGGACTGACCAAGCTGGAACGCGAGATGATCGCTGTGGTGGTCAGCTCGGTCAATCGCTGTTGGTATTGCCAGGTGGCCCATGGGGCGGCGGTGCGCGAGCTGTCCGGGGACCAAAAGCTGGGGGAGGCGATGGTGATGAACTGGCGCGTTGCCGATCTGGATGATCGCCAGCGCGGCATGCTGGCCTTTGCCGAAAAAGTCACGAAATCCTCTGCGGAAATCGAAGAACATGACCGCCAGGCCCTGCGCATACTGGGCTTTTCCGACCGGGACATCTGGGACATCGCCGCAACCGTGGGCTTTTTCTCAATGTCCAACCGAATGGCCTCTGCCGTTGGGATGAAACCGAATGACGCCTATCACGCAAGCGCCCGGTAACACGACCATTTCTGCCACGATGATACGTCCTGTGCTCAGTCTGGTTCTGACCCTTTCCATGGCCCTGCCTGCGGCGGCATTGGAGTTGCCGGCGGGCGCGGTCAGAACCAATGAAATCACGCTCAGCCCCGCGGAATTTGCCCGCGCGAGGTTTGACGGAACAAAGGTTCCCCTGTTCACGCCGCCCGGCGAGATGCGGATAGAGGCGTGGCAGATCATCGGTAATGAACAGACCAATTTTCAATTGCTGACCCCGTTGCTCGATCAACTCTCGGAACAGGGATACCAGCAGGTGTTTCGCTGTCAGGCGGTGTCCTGCGGGGGCTATGATTTCCGTTTTGAGGTCGGGAAGTTTGGCGCACCGGATCTGTTCATTGATCTGAGCGCCTTTCAATATGCCACCTTGCGCAAGGGCGATGACTTTGTGGGGCTGCTGGTCAGCCACGGGGGCACCGATGGGTTTGTTCAGATATCTCGCTCTCAGACGGGCAGCCCCCCAACCAGTGTCAGCACCACCCCGGCCCGAAACCAGACCTTTGGGGACCTTGGGACAGAGCTGAACACAAATGGACATGTCGTCTTGACCGAGGTCAGTTTCGACACGGGGTCCTCAACCCTTGCCGCTGGATCAAATGCGCAGCTGGCAGACCTGGCCCAGTTTCTGACCGATGCTCCAGATGCCCGCCTTGCGCTGGTTGGCCACACCGATGCCGAAGGCAGCCTTGAGGGCAACATCGCCCTGTCGCACAAACGCGCAGCCAGCGTGCGCGCCCGACTGATCGAGGAGTATGGCATCTCTTCCACACGCCTGCAGGCAGACGGGGTTGGCTATCTTTCCCCCATCGCCAGCAACCTGACTGCGGAAGGGCGCGAGCTGAATCGTCGCGTCGAAGCGGTCTTGCTGAACACCGAGTAACGCCTGACTGCAAAAAAAGAGCAGCACGGGGAAGCCCGGCTGCTCAGTTGTCCCAAAGACGGTAAATGTCAGGACAGGCGATATGCAGAACAATCTGGTGTTACCAGTTGTCCGGGCCTTTTTCAGCAAAGGCATGGACCAGGAAATCAATGAAAGCGCGCACTTTCGGTTGGGTAAAGCGCCCCGGAGGGTAGATCGCATAGATCCCCTGACTGTCCATTGGCAGATCTGGAATGGCGTCCTCGACCAGACCCTGCTCCAGCGCATCGGCATAAAGGAAGCTGGGAAGATAGGCGATGCCAAGCCCGGAAATGGCCGCATTCAGAAGCGACTGCCCGTCATTCACCGACAGCCACCCGGCGGAGCGCACCTGACGGATTTCCCCGGACGGTGCGGGAAGTTTCCACACATTGCCTGAGCTTTGGCTGGAATAATGCAGAAGCTTGTGGTTGTTCAGATCGTCAATCCGCTCGGGACGGCCATATTTCTCGAAATAGGCGGGGCTGCCGACCATGCGGCGAGTGGTTTCGGCAATTTTGCGGGCGCGCAGAGAGCTGTCTTCCAGCTCCCCCACACGGATGGCCATGTCAAACCCTTCGCTGATCAACTCAACATACCGGTTGTTCAGCACCATGTTTACGTTGATATCCGGGAATTCCTGCAGAAAGTTGCCCAAAATGGGGCTGAGGTGGTTCACACCAAAATCGGTTGCGACTGAAATCCGCAAAATGCCGGAGGGGGCCGATTGCATGGATGTGACCAGACTGTCCGCCTCACCCGCATCATTCAAAACGCGGCGGGCACGATCATAATAGGCCAGACCAATTT
This sequence comes from Aliiroseovarius crassostreae, assembly GCF_001307765.1. Classification (GTDB taxonomy): domain Bacteria; phylum Pseudomonadota; class Alphaproteobacteria; order Rhodobacterales; family Rhodobacteraceae; genus Aliiroseovarius; species Aliiroseovarius crassostreae. The sequence continues at coordinate 275,343 of NZ_LKBA01000001.1, read as the reverse complement.
CCGTGGGGCTTACCCGGCGTGTGGTGCGATTGAGCAGACGCGCACCAAGACGGGCTTCGAGGCTGGATACATGTTTGGAAACAGCAGACTTGGAGATCCCCATTTTCTTGGCAGCATCCGTAAATCCACCTTGGTCCACAACAGTGGCAAAGGCTTCCATTTCGGTCAGTCGATCCATTTTTTATCTTTCTACAATACTATCCCCAGCACTGGATTGTATCGCAGCCAATTGGGGCAAGACTGTGAACAGTAACGGACAATAAGGGGGAAATTAGGCGCACCGTTTAGGGCACAGCTCCAATCCGGTCGCGCCATTCCTCTGGGCGCGCACCCGTAACCTGTTGGGATCAGGCCCTTTTCAGACGAAAGATGATCGAAAACCCTTAGAAAAAATATGCCGCAAACGTGATCCAAATTGGCAATGTCACCGCTGACAACAACGTTGTTTGTGCAATCAGCGTGGCGACCAGCTCACGGTTTGCCCCAAAGGCCGAGGCCAGAACATGGGAGGCTGACGCGGTAGGCAGCGCCGCAAACAACACCAGCACCGATCCGATTTCAGGCGACACCCCAACCAAAAGCCCCCCCAGAAGGGTCAGCGCAGGCAGGATCACCAGCTTGATTGCACAGATTGCGCCGTTGAACCGGTCAAGCCGCGCCAACGCCCCCCAGTTCATCGTGGCCCCGATGGACAAAAGCGCGATAGGAATCGCAGCACGCGCAAGCATGTCCAGCGGCGCTAGGATCGGGCCCGGTAAACGCCACCCCATAAGACCGAAAATCACCCCCCCAAGAGAGGCAAGCAGAAACGGGTTCAGGGCCACTTTTCGAAAGGTCGCCCCCAACCCCATGGATCCCCCGCGCGACAGCGCAGACACCGCAAAAAGATTGGCCACAGGCACGGCCATACCAACCGCCACGGCCATCTCCGCCATGCTGCCACGCTGCAATAACCCAACCGCCACCAACCCGACTGCTGTGTTGAAGCGCCATCCCACCTGCCACGCTCCAGCAAAATCAAGGAACAGGTCGGGTCCGAAAGCCCGCGCAAACCAGCCCAGCAAAAGCCCTGCCAGCAGAATGACCCAGACCGCAGGCCCGATGACCGCCACTTTTGACATTTCAATCGGCCGAGAGGAGGCCGCGACGAACAAAAGCGCAGGAAAGAGGATTTCGAAATTCAGCCGATCCAGCCCCTGCCAGGCATTGTCCGACAGCCGACGCCGCAGCAGCCCCCCCAGCCCGACCAGCAGGAAGGAGGGCATCAATCCAAGGAAGATCGCAAGAAACAGCATGGGGACCTCATTTCCAGATGGCACCCGGTGTCTTGCCTGCCTGATGGTTCAGATCAAAGCGATGCCGCCAGTCGCGATCCTTGGTCAATGGCACGTTTGGCGTCAAGCTCTGCCGCGACATCAGCCCCGCCAATCACATGAGCAGTGATGCCTTTTTCAGCAAGTTGATCAGCAAGTGTGCGATTGGGGATCTGCCCGGCGCAGAGAATCACGTTGTCGACCTCGATCACACGCGGGTTTTCCCGCGCTTCACCCGACGACACCATCAACCCGTCTTCGGTAATGCGCTCATAATTCACACCGCCCACCATCTCGACACCCTTCATCTTGAGGGTCGCGCGGTGGATCCAGCCGGTGGTTTTCCCCAATCCCTTGCCCAGCGCCTGCGCCTTGCGTTGCAGCAACGTCACCTGACGGGCGGGAGCTTCGGGCCTAGGTCCCTCTGGTGACAGCCCCCCGCGCACCTCACCCGGATCGGCCACCCCCCATTCGGCAAGCCATTCGTTCAGGTTCTCGCTGGGGCTTTCCCCGGCCTGGGTCAGGAACTCGGCCATGTCAAAGCCGATACCACCCGCGCCAATGATGACCACACGATCGCCAACTTGCGCCCCGTCGCGCAGCACGTCGATATAGGACAACACCTTGTCGCTGTCCTGTCCTTCGATGGCCGGGTCGCGCGGAGTGACGCCGGTGGCGATGATCACCTCATCAAAGCCCACCAGATCCTCAGCCTGCACGTCCTTGCCCAGCTGCAAGTCGATGTCAGAGGCCTCCACCATCCGCGCATACCAGTCCACCAGCCCGATGAACTCTTCCTTACCCGGAATTTTCTTCGCCATGTTGAGTTGCCCCCCCACCTGATCCGCACGATCAAACAGGGTGACATCATGCCCCCGCTCATCCGCAACCAGCGCTGTGGACAACCCCGCGGGGCCCGCCCCAACAATGGCAATGGATTTCGGTGTATCGGTCATGTCATAGCGCAGTTCGGTCTCGTAACAGGCGCGCGGGTTCACCAGGCAGGTCGAGATCTTGCCGTTGAACGTGTGGTCCAGACAGGCCTGATTGCACGCAATACAGGGCGCAATTCGATCCGCCTCACCCGCGGCCGCCTTGGCGACAAAATCCGGGTCCGCAAGGAAAGGCCGCGCCATCGACACCATATCCGCGGCGCCGCTGGACAGAACCTCTTCCCCCACAGCCGGCGTGTTGATGCGGTTGGAGGTGATGACCGGGATCGACACCTGCCCCATCAGTTTCTTCGTCACCCATGTGAACGCCGCGCGCGGCACCGAGGTAGCAATGGTCGGGATGCGCGCCTCATGCCAGCCGATACCGGTATTGATGATCGTGGCGCCCGCCTTCTCGATCTCTTTCGCAAGCTGGACCACCTCGTCAAAGGAAGACCCGTTTGGAACAAGGTCGATCATCGACAGCCGATAGATCACGATGAAGTCCGGGCCCACCGCCGCGCGCACAGCCTTGACCACTTCGATCGGCAGACGCATCCGGTTTTCATATGAACCACCCCAGCGATCCTCACGCTTATTTGTATGGGTGACCAGAAACTGGTTGAGGAAATATCCCTCGGACCCCATCACCTCAACCCCGTCATAGCCCGCCTGTTTGGCACGGGCCGCGGCGGTGGCAAAGTCGGCAATCTGTTTCTGGATCCCCTCCTCATCCAAGGCCTTTGGCGGGAAAGGAGAGATCGGTGACTTCACCGCACTGGCCGACACGCAGTCCGGCCCATAGGCATAGCGCCCCGCATGAAGGATTTGCATGGCGATCTTGCCACCCTCTTCATGCACCCGGTCAGTGACCGACTTATGGTTGGCAATATCGGCATCTGTGTAAAGCCCCGCCGCCCCGGGGTACACACCCCCTTCGGCATTTGGGGCCATCCCCCCGGTGACAATCAGCCCGGCCCCGCCACGCGCCCGCGCACCGTAAAACGCAGCCACCCGCTCCCAGTCACCGCGCTCTTCCAGCCCGGTATGCATCGACCCCATCAGAACGCGGTTCTTCAGCGTGGTGAAGCCGAGGTCAAGTGGCGCAAGAAGGTGGGGATAGCTGGTCATGGTGGGATCCTGTGATTGGCATTCGTCCCAACACATTGACGTGCACGTAAAGCACTGTCACCTGAAACGCAGCGTAAATCTGTAAAATTACCTCAGGACCGACCCAGCTCAAGGCAGAGTACTTCTAGCTCGTCGGGAGAGAAGACCGCAATCCCAGCCAACCGCAGCACAGATGTTGTGACCCCATGCCCCGCCCGCTTTTGCCCATCATGGTGCCCACTATAAAGAACCCGCGACCCGCAGGAGGGGCTGGCCTCGGTCAACAGCGCATGGGTGCAATTCTGCGCAAGGGCGAAGGTCACGGCCTTTTGGGCCCCTTCGATAAACGCGGCGGTCACATCTTCACCGCTGAGATCAAGCACACGCGCGCGACCTGCAAGAACATCATCTCCGCAAAATCCGGGTTCGATTTCGGCGGGGCTGCGCGGCACCGGAAGCCCCCCCGCCAGTTCCGGACAGAACGGGATCAGTTCAGCCAGCCCCTCAAGATGTGACAGCGGATCGCCCGGCAGCATTTTGGCCTGTCCGTCATAGCGCACTTTCTGCCCCAGCAGGCAGGCACTGATCAAGACGCGGGTCCGCTTTGACATCCGGTCACGCAGTTTCCAGGCAATGTTTGCGAAATGCACGTTTCAGCATATCAAGCTCAGCGCGCAGCAGGTCCATCTCGGCCCGAACATCGTCATCAAGTGGCTGACCAACCACGACAGAGAAATGCGAAAGCTTTTCACCACTGGCCTTGTCGGCAATCACGAAGGTCTGCACCCCCTCGCTCAACAATTCAGACGGAATCGGTACGCGCACAAGATAGCGGCTGGTCTGATCGGGGAGCGGTTCCACCGATGCCCCCAGCAAGGGCTTTGCCAGATGGGACACTTCGATTTCAGGCAGGGAGGAGCCGCCAGTCACCGTCAGCTCGCCTTCCCAGACCCCTGCCAGAATGCGCGCTTTTGTCAGGGTCATTTCGGCCATGTTGGTTCCTTTCGGCAGCGATTAGACTTCGGCACGCGGGCGGCGGCTGAATGTGAGATCGCGCAGCACAATTTGGCTCATCTCCGGGTTTTCGATCACCAGGTCGATCCACATCCGCTCGACGCGTTTTTCGTTCATATTTGTGTAGGCAAGATCAAATTCGATCTCAACCTCCGCGCGGTCGGTTTCATCCAGATCCCCAAAGGGCAGCTCACGCACCATTTGCTCGGTATTGGGGCCATGTTTGATATTGAGGCGGGCAAAGACTTCCAAAGGTTTTTCCATCTCAACCACGGCATTCATGCGCACCAGATGGCGCCGTTTCAATCCTTCTACGGCGCTTTGCGGCATCTCGATCACGAGGGACAGAAACGAGCCATCAAAGCGGAACACATCCATGCGCAAGCCAAATGGGGCCAGGTCACTTTCGCGCGTATTGCGCACTTGGCGCATGGTTAATTCCGAATATCGGCAATCATGAAACAGCATCACCTCGTCGCCAAAGCTCGTTTTGCTGGGCGCGGCTGCAATCCCGATCGGGGCAATCGGCTCGCGCCACAGCTCGGGGCGATAGGACCAGTCACTATAAAGCGGTTTGGCAAAGGCATTGGACCCAATCAAAGGCAGCGCAAGGCGACTGTCGGCAATCCGGATCACCTGGTCCAGCCTGGCCTGCAAATGCCGCGCCCCGGATCGCATGACACGCAGGGATGCAAGGTCTGCCCCTTTCGCAAGACGCGCCAATTTCGTCCAGTGCCGGGTGGCCCTCCATTGAATAAGGCGATGTCTAAGTCCAGTTGCGTATTTGGCCATGAGATCAGTTCTGCTGCGGTCCGTTCAATTAGATCCGTGAGGATGGGATTCGGTTAACTCTTTGACACTGCCATATTTATGGCGATTGTTTCCATATTCAAACCGAATAGTTTCAATTCAGCAAACGCCGAAAAAGCTTCGCCGGTCCGGTTTGTGCCTCAGCTGGAGCTGCGGCCATTTCCGTCTTGGGGTTTCCCGCCTGCATCTGCGCCAGAAACGCCAACAGGATCGCCTCACCATCTCCTTCAGAGCCGGTGGCCCCGGCAAATTCCGAAACATTAAGCGCCACCACAAAGGACCCATGCAAAAACAGAGCGCGCCATTGCGTTTTGGTCAGTTCGCCCACCGGTTGGGGCCCCCGTGTCTTGGCAATCAGTGCCGCTCCCTGCTGGCGCGACGACAGGATTTCAGCGCCCTCCCCAAGGGCCACCTGCATCATGTCGACCTTTAGTTCACTTGTAATTTCCCTTTGAGAACGGGTTGCCAAAGCCTCTACCCGCTGGATCGATGCTGACAACAGAAACTGCGGGTCCCGCGCCTGTTTCCGACCAGAAAGGGACGCACAGGGGCCAAGAGGGACAAAGGCGCTGGTCTCATCTTCGCGAATGCCAGAGCGGATCACGCAAAACCCCGATGGACCAGCCACTTGCATTCCCCCCTGAAGCACAGCCTGTTTCTTGGGCGCCGCCGCCCCGGACAACACCTGCCCGCCTCCGGCGACGCATGCCGACAGGCCCAGAAACCACATCAATACCAATAAATTACGCAAGGAACGCCCTCCACTCTTTCCGACATACAAGAGCAAATTCGATCGGACAAGCCGTCGATCTTTCACTTTTCCCCGTTGCGACCAGACCCACGCGGGCTAAACTTGAGAGATATCTATAAGGACCCCATTATGACTGATGTCTCCCTCCCATCCTCCGGCCCATCCTCCGGCGCGGACGCGTTTTGGACCCCTGCACAGAGTTCCCCCCAGCTGTGGCGCAGCCTTCTGGGGCTGTTCCTGATTCATGTCACTTTTTTCGCGGCCACCTTTGGTATCATCCTGGCAGGTGGTGCCCTTCTTGGCTTCAACCCGCAATCGGTGCTTGATGCGGGTACACCCACCAAGGCCATGGTCTTTTTCGCCACCTTTATCGGCTATCATATCGGCCTGTGGGTGGTGGTGCGGTTTTTGCATAAACGCCCCTATCGCAGTCTGTTCGGGCCGACACGGAAAGTCCGCTGGCGCCATTTTGCCTATGGGGTGATTGCGGCCCTAACCATTGCCTTGGCAACCGCGCTGATTGAAACAAGCGGCCATCTGCCGGGGACAAGCATCACCCCGCCGGACATATTCCAGCATATGGGCTTTGCCCACTGGATCACCCTCCTGCCCTTTGCGCTTGGGTTGATTTTCCTACAGATCATGGCGGAAGAGCTGGTGTTTCGCGGTTATCTGCTGCAACAGCTGCGGGCACGGTTTCAGAGTTTCTGGATTTGGGGTCTGCTGCCATCGCTCATCTTCGGGCTGCTGCATTTTGACCCCACGACCTATGGCATAAACGCCTATTTCTACGTGCTGCACACGACGGTGGTCGGCGTCATCCTGTCCCTGATCACATTGCGCACCGGCAATATCGGCGCCGCTGCCGGGCTGCATATGGCCAATAACAGCACATTGCTGGTTCTGGGCAATGAAGGCAGCCTCGATGGCTTGTCATTATTCCTGTCCGCCCCGGACCTGACCAGCCCCTATGTCGGCGCGTCGATCCTGATGCAGACCACGGCCAGCGCGCTGGCCTTTGCACTCTGGTGGCGGCTGGCCCCCCGAACGCCAAAAACCCCTCAGGCAATTGCAAATGCCGTCGGGGAAGATTAACTAGGCCCAAACGACGAAGGATATGGCGATGAACTGGATCTCGAACTACGTCCGCCCACGCATCAATTCCCTGTTCTCGCGCCGCGAAGTGCCCGAGAACCTTTGGACCAAATGCAAAGAATGCGGCACGATGCTCTTTCACCGGGAGCTGGCCGAAAACCTGAATGTCTGTACCAATTGCGATCACCACATGGCGATCACTCCGCGTGACCGGTTCATCGGCCTGTTTGATGGCGGTGTCTTCGCCGAGGTCGAGGTGCCGGCGCCGATTGACGATCCGCTCCAGTTCAAGGATCAAAAGAAATACCCTGAGCGTATGAAAGGGGCCCGTAAATCCACTGGCGAGCGCGAAGCTATGCTGGTGGCCGAAGGCGAAATCGGTCGCACGCCCATCGTGGCGGCAGCGCAGGATTTCAGCTTCATGGGTGGTTCCATGGGCATGTATGTGGGCAATGCGATCATCGCCGCTGCCGAACGGGCCGTGGCCCTGAAACGCCCGCTGGTCCTGTTCTCCGCCGCAGGTGGCGCCCGGATGCAGGAAGGGATCCTGAGCCTGATGCAGATGCCGCGCACCACGGTGGCGGTCCAAATGCTCAAGGAAGCGAACCTGCCCTATATCGTCGTGCTGACCCACCCGACCACAGGTGGCGTGACCGCCTCTTACGCCATGCTGGGGGATGTGCATATTGCCGAACCCAACGCCCTGATCTGCTTTGCAGGTCCGCGCGTGATTGAACAGACCATCCGCGAAAAGCTGCCCGAAGGGTTCCAGCGCGCGGAATACCTGCTGGATCACGGCATGCTCGATCGCGTCACCCACCGCAAAGAGATGAAATCGGAACTGGTGACGATCCTGCGGATGTTGATGGGCCTCGGGCCTGCCGTCGCCGGAGATCTGCCTGCCCCAAGCCCTGCGGAAGACACCCCGAAGGAAGAGGCCCCCGCTGCGCCCGACACCGCGACTTCCGAGGAAAGCTCCGACAAAAGCTGAGCCTGGCACAGACCCGTTCTTTGCCCGCAATACGTCGTAAACTGTCCCTCCTGCCCGCATGGAATCGGGTAGGAGATCGCAAATCGTGACCACAGCATCCGAGACATGCCCCCATGACCAACGCGCCTTCTTCCGACATTATCCTTGACCGCATGATGGCCCTGCATCCGAAGATCATTGATCTGACCCTGGATCGTGTCTGGCGCCTGCTGGAGCAGGTGGGCAACCCGCAGGACAAATTACCGCCGGTGATCCATCTGGCTGGCACCAATGGCAAAGGGTCAACCCAGGCCATGCTGCGCGCGGGGCTGGAAGGGGTGGGTAAAAAAGTGCACGCCTATACCTCGCCCCATCTGGCCCGCTTTCACGAGCGCATCCGGTTGGCGGGCGAACTGATCACCGAAGACGCCCTGAGCGAAGTGCTGGATCGCTGTTATGCCCGCAATAATGGCGAGAACATCACCTATTTCGAGATCACCACTGTGGCCGGCCTCATGGCCTTTGCCGAAACGCCCGGGGATTACACGCTTTTGGAAACGGGGCTGGGTGGGCGGCTGGATGCCACAAATGTGGTGGACAGGCCTGCATTAACCATCCTCACCCCGATCTCGATCGACCACACCCAATTCCTTGGCGAAACCCTCACCGCAATTGCCGGTGAAAAGGCGGGTATCCTGAAGCGCGGGGTGCCCTGCGTGGTTGGGCCGCAGCCCGAGGAAGCGCTGGAAGTGATCGAAGCGCGCGCAGCCAAACTGGGGTGCCCGCTCTATGTGCACGGGCAGCATTGGCATATGTGGGAAGAGCGCGGGCGACTGATCTTTCAGGATGAGAACGGACTCTTGGACCTGCCCCTGCCTGCCCTGATTGGCCCGCACCAAATCGAAAATGCCGGTGCCGCCATTGCCGCGCTGCGCGTGTTGGGGTTTGACGAAACCGCCTGCGAAGCCGCCATGCGCGACGTGACCTGGCCCGCCCGGATGCAACGGCTGAAAACCGGGCCGCTGGTCGACGCCGCAGGAAAGGCCGAACTGTGGCTGGATGGTGGGCACAACCCCGCAGCTGGCGAAACCCTGGCCAAGGTTCTGGCGGATCTGCCCGAACGTGCAACCCATCTGATCTGCGGCATGCTCAACACCAAGGATATCGCGGGTTATCTGCGCCCGCTGGCCGCTGTTTCCGACAGCCTGACCGCCATTTCGATCCCCAACGAAATCAATACCCTGCCCGCCGAAACAACCGCGGCTGAAGCCAAGGCCGTGGGAATGCAGGCAAAAACCGCCGACAGCGCCGAAGCGGCCCTTAGGGCACTCGTGGCCAAAGATCCCGACTGTCGTGTCTTGATTTGCGGCTCACTTTACCTTGCGGGCGACATTCTGAAGACCAATGGGTGATGTGCCTGAACGACCAAATCACCCACCAAACCAGCAGTTCCTCCCCTAAACAGGTGAAAAAAAATTTTCGTTTTGTTTCAAGGAGAAGTGAGCTTTGCGATTCATCCCACTGAAACGATTCGGTTTTTCGGGGTTGAGCCTCAACAGCCTATGGCACACCCCAGAATATTGACGAATTACACCTCCATGCTCTATATATAGGGCATTCTACGGGCAATAAGTTCGATTTAGCGGACAGGCCTGTCGAGCAGTACATATAGACTTGGGGGGGGTCTCATGGTTCGTTTCGCGGTAGGCGCCATGTTGGCGCTTGTGGTTGCGGCTGCGCCCAGTTTCGCGCAGCAACTCAACATCACGAAAGATAAGGCGAATGCCAGCTTCGTGATCAAGGGCAAGCCGATCACAATTACCCGCAACCAGACCCCTGACGCACCACTTCCCCCCGACTTCTCCCAATCCTCAGCCCTGTGCCCCCCTTCTTGCGTGACCGCAATGGAAGCCGCCCCCGGCGTGAGCACCGTAGGGGAGCTGGAGGTGATTGCATTCCTCGAACATGAAGTGGCATCCGGCCAGGGATTGCTGCTGGACAGCCGCTCACCCGACTGGTTTGCTAGAGGATCTATCCCCGGCGCCCTGAATGTTCCGGCCGAAACCCTCACGGACAAAAACCCCTATCGGGACGAAATTCTTCGAGCACTTGGGGGCGTCAAGACTGGTGCCACGTGGGACTTCATAAACGCACCCCCCCTGATGATTTTCTGCAGCGGACCCAGATGTGACCAAAGCCCCCGCGCCATCCGCGCCCTGATCAACACTGGCTATCCGGCACATAAAATCCGCTATTACCGGGGTGGAATGCTGGTGTGGTCCTCATTGGGGTTGACCATTACCCCCAACATGAACTGAGACTTCAGATGACGAGAAACGAAATCTATAAATATGCCCTTATCGGGGGCGGGTTTTTCTCCGCCGTTCTGATCCTGATCCTGTTGCAGCCCAACACGTCCGACATGGAGACCGCCCTGCCTTCCGTGCCGCAGGCCACCCCCCAGGAAATGGCTGAACCGATCACCCGGGTCACCACCGTCTCGGCCAGCGCCGACACCCCGACGTCACAGGCGACACAAGACCCCGCCAGGGACGACCTTCTGGACCTTACAAACTCGGTGCTGGCGGGGTTGGGCGTGGAAAAAACCCCACCCGAAACCGAAATCGATCCGCTACGGGTGATGACCTCATCCGTTCTGGCCGGACTGGGCGTCCCCCCAATCACGGACAGCGAGGCACCTGAAGGCACGCCTATATCCCAGGCTTCCGATGACCAGATCCGCGCCCTGCTGAGCGAAGCGATTGATCGCGGAATGATATCCGTGCCCGCAGCGATGCGCACGGCAGAAGGTGAGATCGACAAAGACACGCTGATCAACCAGCTGGCCCGCGCAGCCACCGGCGAAACAGTCCACCCGCCAAGTGATGAACTGATTGCCGGCGGCAAAGGCGTCGAAGTTCGCGTGGTCCAGCAGGCAGACAAGACATTTCAATATCGGTTCTACACGGTGCAGCGCGGCGACAGCCTGGGGGCCATTGCCCAGAAATTCTACGGGGATGCCGGTGAATACACGCGCATTTTTGACGCCAACCGCCGGCTGTTGCCGACCCCGGATCAAATTCGGGCCGGTCAGCGCCTGACCATCCCCTCGCTGAGCACCGGAGCATAAGGCATTTCAACCTCAGCCATGGCAGGAAAAATGCTGCAAGCGCCGCACCCCCCCTGCAGGGCTGCGCGGCTCTCTATTCAGAAAAACGCGGGGACAAGCTCAGCTTCCCCAATCCTTGTCCTGCATTTCGCGCAAGCGGCTGGCGGTGCGTTCGAATTCGAACGACCCCTCCCCCTCGACATAGAGCATCTCCGGCAGGGCCGCTGCTGAGGCGATCAGGCGAACCTTCGCCTCATAAAGCGCGTCAATCAGCGTGACGAACCGCTTTGCCTCATTGAAGTTGGAGCGCGACAGGCGGGGGATATTGTCCAGCACCAGCACTTTCAGCGCATCCGCGATGACAAGATAATCCCCCGGACCAAGCATCGCCCCGCACAGGTCATGAAATCCTGCCCGCCCCGCACCATTGCGATACGCGGGAATGACAACGTCCCGCCCCTTCACCGACAGGGTCAGAGGCTCCGAATGCCCCCCGGTCATGTCCTGCCAGATCGCATTCATTTCAGCCCGCGCTTCGGCATTGGCCGGTGAGAAATAGACCTGCCCCCCCGCAAGCCGGTCCTGCCGATAATCATTTGGGCTGACCAGCTCATGCACAACCATCTGATCTTTGATCAGTTGGATAAAGGGCAGGAACAGCTGTCGATTGAGACCGTCCTTGTAAAGCTCATCCGGGTGGCGGTTTGATGTGGTCACCACCACCACACCCGCGTCAAACAGCTTTTCAAACAGCCGCCCGACAATCATGGCATCCGTGATGTCGGTAATCTGCATCTCATCAAAGGCAAACAGGCGCACATCAGCAGCGATCTTGTCCGCTACCGGACCAAGCGGATCATCCACCCCGGTCTTGCGCGCGGCATTCAAACCCTCGTGCACCTCCTGCATGAAGGCATGAAAATGCACGCGACGCTTGGCCGGAATATTCAGGTTCTCGACAAAAAGGTCCATCAGCATGGATTTCCCACGCCCAACCCCACCCCAAAGATAAAGCCCCTGCGGCACTTCAACAGGCTTATGGAAAAGTCCGCCAAGAATACCGCGCTTTCGGGCCGGGGCAGCCTCAAGATGCGTACGAACATCCTCCAACGCAGGCAAAACGGCCTCTTGTGCAGGATCCGGGGTTATGTCGCCCTTACGGGCCAGTTCAGAGTAAATTTCGATCAGACTGGTCATGTCCGATCCATAAAACGTGATGTCAGATAAGGAAAGGTGAACCGATACATCAGAAACCAAGAATTGACCGTCCGGCCGAATTTGAGATGTTTGTGACATGACAAAAACACGCGCGCCCCTCATTTCACCGGTTCTTGTGGCCGGTTGCCTCATTATCCTGGTCGGATTTGCGATCCGCGCCTCTTTTGGCGCGTTCCAGATCCCAATCGCTCAGGAGTTCAACTGGCCACGGGCGGAGTTCTCGCTGGCCATTGCCATCCAGAACCTTGCATGGGGCTTCGGCCAGCCGATCTTCGGTGCCATTGCCGAGAAACTGAGCGACCGCAAGGCGATCATCATGGGGGCGCTTGTCTACGCCTTCGGGCTTGTCGCCTCATCTTTCGCCGTCACACCCGGCGCCCATCAGCTGCTGGCTCAGCCGGGCAGGTAATCAGCGCCCCTGTCGCGGAATTCCTTCTGAGCATGATGACCTGGCAGGACGTGTTCCTGGTTTTCGCCGCTGCCATCCTCTCCACCCTCGCGCTTCTGCCCCTGATACAAACAGGCAGCACCGCAACCCGGGCAGAGCTGGAAGAGAGCCTCGGCCAGATACTGCGCAAAGCTTTTCGCGACCCCAGCTACACGCTGATCTTTCTGGGGTTCTTCTCCTGCGGCTATCAGCTGGCCTTCATCACCGCACATTTCCCGGCCTTCGTAACCGAAATGTGCGGCGCAATCGACCCATCCGGCACATTGGCCTCAATCGGCGTATCCACCACGTCTGCGCTTGGGGCAATTTCGATTTCCCTGGTCGGGCTTGCAAATATTGCCGGAACCCTGCTGGCCGGGTATCTGGGCAAAAGCCTGCCGAAGAAATACCTGCTCGCCGCAATCTATGTCGGGCGCACCATTGTCGCAGCCCTGTTCATCATGATGCCAATCACACCAACCTCGGTGATCGTGTTTTTCCATTGCCATGGGGTCCCTGTGGTTGGCGGCCGTTCCGCTCACATCAGGGCTGGTCGTCCATATCTATGGGCGACGTTACATGGGGACACTTTACGGGATCATCTTTGTCTCACACCAGTTGGGCAGCTTTCTTGGGGTGTGGCTCGGGGGGCGGATGTATGACGCCTTTGGGGATTACACCATGGTCTGGTGGTTTGGAGTGGGCATCGGCACCTTCTCGGCAATTGTCCATTTGCCCGTAAAAGAAACGCCACTCGCAGCCCGCACAGCATAGCCGCCCCCCCCTTCCTCTTGCTCAAAATATCCCCGCCGGAGGCAAGACATTCCCGAGCAAAGCGAGGCCACCGCCAAGCCCTTCGACCACCAGGTCGACAGGGCGCGGCAGCCGCTCTTACACTGGCAACGCGGTGGTTTTAAACACAGTCCGGAGCGCGAAACTCGACTGCATGCCCTGCACCCCCGGCAGGCTGGCCAGATACTGCCGATGAATGCGCGCGAAGTCCTCGGTATCTTCTGCTACCACTTTCAACAGGTAATCGGATTTCCCCGCCATCAGGTGGCATTCAAGCACATTTGGAACCAGCGCCACCTGACGCTCAAATGCATCCAGCACCTCATCCGCCTGACCGGAAAGAGTGATCTCGACAAACACCGTGCTGGGGCACTTCATTTTTCGGGCATTCAAAAGGGCAACATAATCCTTGATATACCCCTCCGCCTCAAGGCGCTGGACCCGCCGATGGCAGGCAGAAGGGGACAGGTTCACGCGATCAGACAGATCCGCATTTGAGATTCTGCCCGTCTTTTGCAACACCCCCAGGATACGGCGATCTATACTGTCAAGCTCCATTATCACACAACTTCCTCGCGCTGATTGCGCTATCGTCAGAATTTTATTCGAGGATAACATAGCAAGCACCGCAAAACTTTCAAAACAATTGCGCCGGATTTCTGCACAAAATTAGGGCAGTTTAAGAACAACGGTGCAGGGAAAGAGGAGACACCCATGCTGATCGGATGCCCGAAAGAAATCAAACCACAAGAATTCCGCGTGGGTCTGACCCCCGCCGCCGCCGGCGAAGCCATTGGGCGGGGTCACTCGGTGATCGTTGAAACCAATGCCGGCATGGGCGCCGGTTTTATTGACGACGATTATGTGGCCGTAGGGGCCACCATTCTGGACACTGCCGAAGAGGTATTTGCCAAGGCAGACATGATCGTGAAAGTGAAAGAACCCCAGGCCATCGAGCGCAAAATGCTGCGTGAAGGTCAGCTCCTCTTTACCTACCTGCACCTGGCTCCGGATCCCGAACAGACCAAAGATCTTCTGGAAAGCGGCTGCACCGCAATTGCCTATGAAACCGTGACCGATGATCGCGGCGGCCTGCCGCTGCTGGCACCGATGTCCGAGGTTGCCGGTCGTCTGGCACCGCAGGTCGGCTCCTGGACCCTGCAAAAGGCCAATGGCGGCCGTGGCGTTCTGATGGGCGGCGTGCCCGGTGTTGGCCCGGCCAAGGTTGTGGTCATCGGCGGCGGTGTCGTCGGCACCCATGCCGCCAAGATCGCTGCCGGAATGGGCGCGGATGTGACCGTTCTGGACCGCTCGCTGCCGCGTCTGCGTTACCTTGATGACGTCTATGGCGGGGTCTTCAAGAACCAGTATTCCACTGCCGCCGCCACCGCCGAACTGATCCAGACCGCCGATATGGTGATCGGGGCCGTTCTGATCCCCGGCGCCGCCGCTCCGAAACTGATTTCGCGTGAACAGCTGTCCACCATGAAACCCGGCGCTGTGCTGGTGGATGTGGCCATTGACCAGGGCGGCTGCTTTGAAACCTCCCGCGCCACCACCCATGCAGACCCGATCTACGAAGTGGATGGCGTCATGCATTACTGCGTGGCCAACATGCCGGGCGCCGTCGCCCGCACCTCGACCATCGCCCTTGGCAACGCCACCCTGCCCTTCATGCTGTCGCTGGCTGACAAGGGCTGGAAAGAGGCC
The DNA here is from genome assembly GCF_001307765.1 of Aliiroseovarius crassostreae. Taxonomy (GTDB): domain Bacteria; phylum Pseudomonadota; class Alphaproteobacteria; order Rhodobacterales; family Rhodobacteraceae; genus Aliiroseovarius; species Aliiroseovarius crassostreae. The sequence goes on along the minus strand of NZ_LKBA01000001.1, from coordinate 260,092 downwards.
TGCAAGGCCGACAAGCACCTGCTAAACGGTCTGAACGTGCATGCTGGCAAGCTGACCTATGCCGCCGTGGGCGAAGCCCTTGGTCTGGATTGCATCACCCCGGAAGAGGCGCTTACTATCTGATCGCCGCCTTTGAGAACACAGGACAAGCCCCGCCATCCGGTGGGGCTTGTCTTTTGCGGGAACGGAGGTGCAGAATCAGATGAAAACGTCCCGCAGAGGCAGGCCTCTCCCCAACAAAAAACCCCGCCAGAGGCGGGGGTTTTGTTCGATATGGTAGCGTGGGGCGGACTTGAACCGCCGACCCCAGCATTATGAGTGCTGTGCTCTAACCAGCTGAGCTACCACGCCATCTCATATCGTGGGCGGTGAGTATTCCAAGCCACGCATGGTGTCAAATGGAAAGTGTATTATTCTCCACCAGCCCGCGCATTTTTTTGCCTCATCCCTTCTTCTGAATCTCAACCGTATGGGGATAGGGGATCGAAATGCCCTTGGCATCAAAAGCTTCCTTGACGGACTGGGTCAGGTGGAACTTCACCTCCCAATAATCCGCAGCTTCAACCCAGACGCGGCAGGTCAGGTCGACCGAACTGTCGCCCAGATTGGTCACCCGCACCCAGGGCTCAGGGTCCGCCAACACCCGCACATCACCAGACACGGCCTCAAGGATCACGTCTTTCGCCACATTGGCATCATCGCCATAGTCGATCCCGAACACCATATCGACGCGGCGGGTATCATGGGCCGAATAGTTGGTGATGATCGCCCCCCAGGCCTGACCATTCGGCACGATGATCTGCACATTGTCCGCAGTGGCCAGTTCCGTCACGAAAAGGTTGAGATCCTTTACCGTGCCGGAGGTGCCGTTGATATCCACGAAATCCCCCAGCTTGTAAGGGCGGAACACAATCAACATCACACCTGCCGCCAGATCCGACAGGGTGCCTTGCAGCGCCAGACCAATGGCCAGAGAGGCCGCGCCAAGGATGGCAACAACCGATGTAGCCTCGATCCCAAAGATCCCCAGAACCGCCACCAGCACCATCGCCAGCACAACCCATTTCACAATGCTGGCCAGAAAATTGCCCAGGGTGGGGTCAATGCCCTTGGTCTGGTTCACACGTTTGCGGGCAAATGCACCAAGGCGGCCCGCCACAATCCAGCCAACAACAAGCACCAAAAGGGCCTGCCCCACATTCAAAATCATCGGGCCCCAGGCCCCAGAGAAAAGTTCGCTCATATCTTTGCCTCATTTCATGCTCCGCTTCGGAGCGTATTGCACATGAAAAGGGACGGCCAGAAGGCCGCCCCGAATTGACGCCACCCCAAAGGGCAGCAGGTGTTGGTCTCAGGTCTTTTTCAGCGCGTCACGGATCTCGGTCAAGAGTTCCAGTTCGGTGGGGCCTGCAGGGACCTCTTCAGCCACCTCTTGCTCTTTTTCAGCGGCGGCCTCTTTCACCTTGTTGACATAGCGCACCAGCATGAAGACTACGAATGCGATGATCAGGAAATTGATCACGGCCATCACGAAGGCCCCGTAGGCGAAAACCGCAGCCCCGGCTTCGCGCGCGGCCTCAAGCGATGCCCCTTGCGGGACCGAGCCGGAAAGCACCACATAAAGGTTGGTGAAATCCACCCCGCCGGTGAACAATCCGACAAATGGGTTGATCAGATCCCCCACCATGGATTTGACAATTGCCGTGAAGGCGGCCCCGACGATGATCCCGACAGCCATATCCATCACATTGCTCTTGGCAATGAAATCTTTGAACTCTTGCAGCATAACAGCCCCTTTCCCTTGTTCGCGCACCGGTTGACCAGTTGTGTGCATACCCTAATGCAATCACCTGCCGCGTGAAAACAGGGGAAATGGCGTCAAGCACTCCCCTCAGGCGGGCAGGACGCCTGTTTGCACATAGCGCAGGATTTCCGCCACCTGACCGGGGTTGCGGGCCACGGCAAGGGCAGCGGCATCCACCTCTTTCAACGCGTGATCATGGTCTGATTGCTGCAAAATGATCAAAGATTTGCCCTTGGCAGCCGCATAACCGGCATCAAAAGCTGCGTTCCACTGACGGTATTTTTCGCCGAAGCGCACCACCACCACGTCGGCCTCTTCAATGCCCTTGCGGGTGCGGATCGCGTTGATCATCGCCCCTTTATGGTCGTGCCAGTATTTATTGGGCTCTTCGCCCAGGATCGCCACGCCGCAATCATCTGACGCGTCATGATCGGTCACCGGGGAAGAAAAGCTTACATCCAGCCCGTCACATGCCGCGATGATCTGATCACGCCAATCGGTGTGGATTTCGCCGGAAAGATAAACGGAAAGCGTCATAGGAAGCCCTTTCATCCCCAGACGTTAGGCACGCGCCCGCACGGGCGGGCGGGCGTGTGCCGGGCCGCAAGGCGCCCCGGCGAAGGAATTAACCCCGCAGGCTGCCGCCCGTGGCCTTCTCGACCTTCTGGACAATCTTCTGGCTAACCGCCTCGATATCCTTATCGGTCAGGGTCGCGTCACGCGGTTGCAGGCGCACGGTGATGGCGAGGGATTTCTTGCCCTCACCCAAGCTACCGCCGATGAATTCGTCAAAGACATTCACATCCGTGATCAGCGCCTTGTCGGCCCCTGCTGCGGCGTTCACCAGATTGATCGCTTCCACATCCGCATCCACCACAAAGGCGAAATCGCGCTCAACCGGTTGCAGGTCAGACGCGCCAAGCGCTGCCCGTCCGGTGCCTTTGGCTTTCGGGAACGGCACTTTCGCCAGATGCACGGCAAAGGCCACAACCGGGCCTTTTACGCCCGATTGCTCAATGGTTTTCGGGTGCAGTTCACCAAAGGCGCCAAGGATGTTCTTCGGTCCCAGACCCAGCTTGGCCGAGCGACCCGGGTGCCACCATGCGTTCATATCACGCACGAAGGTCAGCTTGGCAGGCGCACCAATGGCGTTCAGAACGGCCTCGACATCCGCCTTGGCGTCATAGGTATCAACCGGGCGGCGGGCGCCAAAACGGTCACGCGGGCCGGTGTGACCAACAAGGATACCGGTGACCATCTGCTCATACTCATCCGGCTCGCCGCCATGGAAAACAGGGCCAACTTCAAACAGCGCCAGATCCATGAAGCCGCGCGCTTGGTTGCGGGCCGCCGCCGCCAGAAGGCCCGGCAGCAGCGAGGGGCGCATATGGCTCATCTCGCTGGAGATCGGGTTGGCCAGCGCCACCGCATCGGTTCCACCCCCGAAACGCGCAGCAGCCTCCTGATCAATAAAGCTGTAGGTCACACATTCATTGTAGCCCAGCGCCGCCACGGTGCGCCGCGCGACGCCTTCGCGTTTCTGCATCGGAGTCAGGATCGCTTTCGGCACACCTACATGGGCACGCGCAAGCGGCTTGCCAACCAGCTTGGTCAGCGAGGCCACGCGGGCGACTTCCTCGACCAGATCCGCCTCGCCCAGAACGTCGGGGCGCCACGATGGTACATGCGCCATGTCACCTTCCAGCGTGAAGCCCAGCGCGGTCAGGGTCGCACGCTGCTCATCGGCCGGAATGTCCATCCCCACCAGCGACTGCACACGGTCTGTGTCGAGCTTATAGGCACGTGCCACATCCGGCACCTCACCGGCAACAACCACATTCGAGGCTTCCCCCCCGCAGAGATCAAGGATCATCTGGGTCGCGGCTTCAATCGCAGGGGCGTTATATTCCGGGTCGATGCCACGTTCGTTGCGGTAACGCGCATCCGTGTTGATCTTCAGCGCACGGCCGGTTTTCGCGATCTGGATCGTGTCCCAGACAGCGGCTTCAAGGAAGACATTGGTGGTCTCGAAGGTCGCACCCGTGGGCAGGCCGCCCATGATGCCACCGATGCTTTCCACACCCTCGGCATCCGAAATCACAACGGCACCTTCGGGGAAAGTGTATTCCTTCTCGTCCAGCCCCACCAAGGTCTCACCACCCTTCGCGCGGTGCACCCGCAGGTCGCCCTTGACCTTGTCTGCGTCAAACACGTGCAGCGGGCGGTTCATGTCGTAGGTGAAAAAGTTGGTGATATCGACCAGGGCCGAGATCGGGCGCAGGCCAACCGCCTTTAGACGCGCCTGCAACCATGCGGGGCTGGGCCCGTTCTTCACGCCTTTGATCAGACGCCCCATGAAAACTGGCGCGTCATCACGGGTATCGTCGTCAATGGTGACATTGATTGGGCTGTCAAAGCTGCCTTCGACCTTGTGATCCTTGAGCGGCTTCAGCGCACCCAGACCACGGGCGGCCAAGTCGCGCGCAATGCCGCGCACGCCCAGCGCATCGGGGCGGTTCGGCGTGATCGCAATCTCGATCACCGGGTCCACTTTGGTCGGGTCATTGGCGGCCAGCCAGTCGACGAATTTCTCGCCCACTTCCCCCGAGGGCAACTCGATAATGCCGTCATGTTCTTCCGACAACTCCAGCTCGCGCTCGGAGGCCATCATGCCATGGCTTTCCACGCCGCGGATTTTGCCCACAGACAGCGTCACGTCGATGCCGGGCACGTAATCGCCGGGCTTGGCCAGCACCACGGTGATGCCTTCGCGCGCATTCGGCGCGCCGCAGACGATCTGCTTTTCGCCTTCGTTGGTCTCAACCTTGCAGACCCGCAGACGATCCGCATCCGGGTGTTTCTCGGCCGACGTGACCTTGGCAATGGTGAACGCCCCCAGACGATCCACAGGGTTGAAAATCTCTTCGACCTCCAGCCCCAGATCGGTGCAGGCCTCAGCGATTTCGTCAACCGAGGCTTCGGTGTCGAGGTGGTCTTTCAACCAGGAGAGTGTGAATTTCATGTTCGTATCCTCAGTCGTCTGCCCTGACGGCGTTCCTTCGTGGCCCCGGCTTAGCGGTCGGCCAAATCCTCAATCAGTTCGAAATGCTCAAACACAAGCATCATGTTCGGGTCAAACCCGCCATTGCGGGCGAAATAGGCCTCGTGCCCTTTGCGCCACCCGGCCAGGTCATCATCTTCGCCTTCCGCCAGCGCCATCTCTTCGGTCACGTCGCAAAAGCGGATTTCCTCGACCTTCACGGTTTTGATCACCAGAGCGGGGGTGCCATCCCAATTGGCGGCAATATCGGTGCGGCCCACGACGGGCATTGCTTCGGGTTCGTCCTTGAAATCGGCCAGCGCGCCGCAGGTGGCGCGTTTCTTGCCCGCGCGGACAAGGTCGATCAGGCGTTTGGACAGTTCGGCGCTGTCGCCAAACTTGAACGTGCCCGCACCGGGATAGGTGACCTGCAGGTCTTCCATCTCATCGCTCATGTCTTGTCCTCATCCTCTGCTGGGTCTGCCGATTTGGATGTGTCATCATCCCCTTGGTTCTCCATCGAGTGATCAATGGATCGCACAAGCCCGCGCATGCCCCAGAGGACAAGCAGACCCATCGCCAGAACCACAATGACATTGATCCAGATCGGCATCAGCGCGACAGCCCCCCACGCATGGTCGGCACGTCGAGCGAGGCGAACCCGTAGTGGCGCAGCCAGCGCAGGTCTGAATCGAAGAAGGCGCGCAGGTCGGGGATGCCGTATTTCAGCATCGCCAGACGGTCGATGCCGAGGCCAAAGGCAAAGCCCTGCCAGTCGTCGGGGTTCACACCCGCCGCCGACAGCACTTTCGGGTGCACCATGCCGCTGCCCAGAATTTCCATCCAGTCGTCGCCTTCGCCCAGCTTCAAAGTGCCACCTTCCCAGGAACAGCGAATGTCGACCTCGGCCGAGGGTTCGGTGAACGGGAAATGCGAGGCGCGGAAGCGCAGCTCGATGCCGTCGATTTCAAAAAACGCGCGGCAGAATTCCTCCAGCACCCATTTCAGGTTTGCCATCGAGATGTCTTTGTCGATCGCCAGCCCTTCAACCTGATGGAACATCGGCGTGTGGGTCTGGTCGTAATCCGAGCGGTAGACACGGCCGGGTGCAATCACGCGGATCGGCGCACCGGTCTTTTCCATCGCACGGATCTGCACCGGCGAGGTGTGGGTGCGCAGCACATGCGGCGGGCGGTTGTCACCTTCATCGCGGTGCATGTAGAACGTATCAAACTCCTGCCGCGCAGGGTGGTGCGGCGGGATGTTGAGCGCGTCGAAATTGTACCAGTCGCTTTCGATCTGCGGCCCTTCGGCAACCGAGAAGCCCATGTCGCCAAAGATGGCCGAGATCTCCTCGGTCACCTGGCTGATCGGGTGGATCGTACCCTGACGTGCGGGGCGGCCCGGCAGGGTGACGTCCAGCCATTCGGTGCGCAGACGCTCATCAAGGGCTGCGTCGGCCAGCGCGGATTTCTTGGCGGAAATGGCCGAGTTGATCTCGTCCTTCAGCGCATTCAGCTTCGGGCCCATGATCTGGCGTTCCTCAGGCGTCATCTTGCCCAGCTCACGCATTTTCAGCGCCACTTCGCCCTTCTTGCCCACGGCCTGCACGCGGATATCTTCCAGTGCGGCCTCATCCGCGGCCCCTGCCACGGCGTCGATATATTTCTGCCTCAGATCGTCCATCTTCGTCCCTTGGTTTACTGCCGATGGATTACCATCGGATCACCCCCGGGGGATGCCCCGGTTTGCACCCTGCCGTGCTACCTATTGAGGCACGAAAACGCAAGCATGCGTGGGCGATCACAGGGGCAAAGCCGCCATTCGCCCAGACAGGAAGGTCTTTTCCGCCACGGATGTGGTCAGGTCGATGGCTTGCCGGTAGTGATCCGCGGCTTCTTTCGCCCGGCCAAGTCGCGCCAGAAGGTCAGCCCGACAGGCATGGTAAGGTTGATATCGGCCAAGACCCGCATGGGTGGGCAGGCAATCCAACTGCGCCAATGCCACGTCAGGCCCGTGAAGATAGGACAGCGCCACGGCCCTGTTGATATGGACCACCGGGTTCGGGTGCCGGGCAAGCAACAGATCATAAAGCGCCACGATCTGCGCCCAGTCGGTGCTGTCAAAATCCGGTGCCTCTGCATGCAGCGCGCTAATGGCGGCCTGTAATGCATAGGGGCCGGGCGGCCCCGCGCCCAGCGCCTGCTTTACCAGCGTTATGCCTTCACGAATACGCGGCTTGTCCCAGCGGGCACGGTTCTGCAGTTCAAGCGGGACATAGGCCCCGTCTTCATCCATTCGGGTCAAACGGCGACTATCCCCCAGCAACATCAGGGCGAGCAGCGCCTTCACCTCAGGATCGGCTGGCAGGAGACCCGCCAGAATGCGCCCCAACCGGATCGCCTCACCCACAAGATCTGCACGGGTCAGTTCCGCCCCGCTGGACCGGAAACCTTCGTTGAAAATGAGATATATGGCCCGCAGCACCGCATCAAGGCGCTCTGGCAAATCCTCCGCGTCCGGCAATCTGAACGGAATGCCCGCCTGCTGGATCTTCTGTTTGGCACGGGTCAGGCGGGCGGCTATTGTTTCGGGTTTGTCCAGATAGGCGGCGGCAATTTCCGCGGTGGTCAGCCCACCGATGGCCCGCAGGGTCAATGCGGTGCGGGTCTTTTCCTCAAGTGCCGGGTGACAGCAGGTGAAGATCAGCTCCAGACGATGATCGGGGATCACGCCCATGTTGCCCCCTTCCTCGGACCGGGTCTGATCCAGCCATAATGCAAGCTCACCTTCTTTGCGGCTGGCGGTCTGCGCGCGGCGCAACCGATCCAACGCCTTGCGTCGAGCCACGGTCAACAGCCAGGCATCCGGGTGGAGCGGCAGGGATTTGGGCCAATGGGAGAGCGCCTCGACCACCGCATCCTGCAGACTGTCTTCCGCTAGCGCATAATCCCCCAGCCGGGCGGTTAGCACAGCAAGGAGGCGCCCCCAGTTTTCGCGGATCAGACGGTCTATGCTGAGGTCAACCGGGGGCACCATAAGGGATCAGTCGAAGATCATCACGGGGCGCACTTCAACCCGACCGTAGGCGGCGTCGGGGATCTTGGCGGCATAGTGCAGGGCCTCATCCAGATCCTCACAGTCGAGGATATAGAAGCCGCCCAACTGCTCTTTGGTTTCGGCAAAGGGGCCATCCACGATTTCGGTTTTGCCCGCACGAACAGACACTGTGGAAGCGGTTGCCACGGGTTGCAGCGCATCCCCCGAGAGCATTTTGCCCGCATCCTGAACCTCTTTGGTGAAGTCCACATAGCCCTGCATATAGGGCCCAAACTCCTCAGTTCCGGGTTGCGGGCCATTGTCTTCGGCATTGTAAATCAGAAGCATGTATTGCATTGAGTTTCCTTCCTGAAATGGGGAAAGGTCAGTGCCTTTCTGGATACCAGACGTTTGGGAAACGACCAAATCGACATGTGATCAGCATTTTTCCAAAAACGGTCTGAGGTCATTCGCCGTCAAGAAGCCTGAGAAAATACGGATGCAAATCGGCATATGTCTTTACGAAATCATCTGTACCGAGGTGATTGGAGGCACGGTAGGAAAAGAAAAGTTCGTTGCGCAGGTCGATGAGGGTCTCCCTTTTCTTTGCCCAGGCCGCATCGGAACAGGCCCCAAATGAACCAAAATGCGTGTATCCGTTGAAACCTGCCGCAAACTCCAAGATCGAATTGCGGTCGCCGATTTCCGGCAAGTCCTCTTTTGTCAGCTCCATCTTACCCCTCCAGCGACTTCGTTAAAGCGTTTCGCGTTTAACCTGATCCACAAGGAATCACTTAACGCGTTGAAATCTTTGATTTCAGGCAGCGTTAGATGATTCAACATTAACGCGAAACGCTCTAGAGCGTGTTCAGTTCAATTGAATTCATCTGACAGGCCGAACGCGTTATGACATGCAAACGCTGCCTCGGCCTGTCGGATGAATGCATGAATCCGGTCAAACTGAACACGCTATAAATAGCAACAACAGGAAATCACACCGCCCAAAATAGAAAAAGCCGCAAGGTTTCCCCTGCGGCTTTGATCTTGGTGCAATGCGTCCGGCTTAGGCCAGAGCAGCCTTTGCTTTCTCGACGATCGCGCCGAAAGCTTCCGGCTCGTGCACGGCCAGGTCGGCCAGCACTTTGCGGTCGACTTCAACACCAGCCAGGTTCAGGCCGTTGATGAAGCGCGAATAGGTCAGGGCCTCGTCATGCGAACGCACGGCTGCGTTGATACGCTGGATCCACAGGGCGCGGAAATTGCGCTTGCGGTTCTTGCGGTCGCGGGTTGCGTATTGGTTCGCCTTGTCGACGGCCTGACGCGCTACCTTGAAGGTATTCTTGCGGCGGCCGTAATAGCCTTTTGCGGCCTTGACGACTTTTTTGTGACGGGCGTGAGTTGTGGTTCCACCTTTAACGCGGGACATATTCTATACTCCTCTTAGCGGTCGTAGGGCATGTAGCCCTTGACGATCTTTGCGTCGGGGGCGGACAGGGTGGTGGTGCCACGGGCATCGCGGATGAATTTCTTGGTCCGCTTGATCATACCGTGACGCTTACCGGCTTGGCCAGCGAGGACCTTGCCAGTTGCAGTCACCTTAAAGCGCTTCTTGGCGCTCGATTTGGTCTTCATCTTGGGCATTTCCGTCTCCTTCATGGGTTCGGTTCGGACGCGACTCGGCATGCCACTTGAGCCGGGCGCGCATGAAGTGTGGCGTATAGAAGGGATTCGCCAGTCTGACAAGGGGTATCAGCCCCCATTCAGCACAAAAAACCTGCGCGGGCGCAACGCCTTCTCAGTTGAGGATCCGCCCCAATACGGTGACAAACAGATCCGGGATATCCGCAATCGCATATCCGCCGGGCTTTCCCCGAACCGCCATGAAAATCAGCCCCCCTCCGATCAGAACCGTAATGGCGGCCACCCGGGGGGCATGACCATCCAGCATCGCGTTGAGGATGGCCGGGATCGACAGGACAAGAACGCAGATCCCGATCACCAGGAAAAGATCATGTGTCATCTGAATACCCTATATAAATAAGGTATTATTACTCCGCATCCGTGGCGAAAATCAACCTTTCGTCACAGGGGGCCACCCGCAGGATGTTGGTTGTGCCGGGCACGTTGAAGGGCACACCCGCCGTCACGACGATCTGATCATGCTCTTGCGCCAGCCCAGAGGCGCGGGCGGCCCGGGCCGCCGAAACCACTGCGGCCTTGAAGCGTTTGACCTCCCCCGGGGTGACAAAACAATTGGTGCCCCAGGACAGGCAGAGACGCCGCGCCGTCCCCCGCAGCGGGGTCAGCGCGATGATCGGCACCCGTGGCCGTTCCCGCGAGGTGAGCAGCGCCGTGGTGCCAGACTGGGTAAAACAGCAGATCGCCTTGATGTCGGTGGTTTCGGCAATCTCACGCGCGGCTGCAACGATGGCGTCATTCACGCCCCGTCGCGCGGCCACGCGCTGTGCATCCACCTGTTCGCGGTAGGTGGGATCATTTTCGACCTCGATGGCCACGGCATTCATCGTTGCCACGGCTTCAACCGGATAAGCCCCTGCCGCACTTTCGGCCGACAGCATGACCGCATCGGTCCCGTCATAAATCGCATTGGCCACGTCGGACACTTCCGCGCGGGTGGGCATCGGGCTTTCGATCATGCTTTCCAGCATCTGAGTCGCGACAATCACCGGTTTGCCGGCACGGTGGCAGGCATGGATCAGACGTTTCTGGATCGGCGGCACGGCCTGAACCGGCAGCTCGACACCAAGGTCACCACGCGCAACCATGATCCCATCCGAGACTTTCAGGATCTCGTCAAACGCATCCACTGCAGCCGGTTTTTCAATCTTTGACAGAACCGCGGCACGGCCCTGCGCCAGCGTGCGGGCCTCTTCCACATCCTCGGCCCGCTGCACAAAGCTGAGCGCAAGCCAATCGACCCCCAGCTGGCAGGCAAATTCCAGATCAGCACGGTCTTTTTCGGAAAGCGCTGCAAGGGGCAGCACCACATCGGGCACGTTCACACCTTTGCGGTCCGAAATCGTGCCGCCCACTTCGACGATGCAATTGGCGTGATCAGCGCTGCAATCCTTGACCCGCAGGCGCAGCTTACCATCATTGACCAGCAGGGTAGCCCCGGGCTCAAGAGCTGCAAAAATTTCGGGATGGGGCAGGCAGACACGGTGGCTTTCCCCCGGCGTAGCATCAAGATCAAAGCGGAAGACCTGCCCCTCTTCGATCTCGGTTGCACCGGCGGCAAAAACACCGCAACGCAATTTGGGGCCTTGCAGATCCGCCAGAATAGCGATCGGGCGTTCCAGGTCCTTTTCCACCTTGCGCACCAGCGCGTGGCGTTCGCGTTGCTCGTCATGAGTGCCATGGGACATGTTCATGCGAAACACATCAGCGCCCGCTTCGAACAAGGCCCGAATAGTGTCATAATCGCTGGAAGCAGGGCCAAGCGTGGCGACAATTTTTACATTTCTCTGGCGTCTCATCGGCATTTCCTTTTGGGCGACATCATCCCTCACCCGCTCTATAGCCAATATTGCGGGGCGGTGAAACGATATGTTAGCGCTCTCATCAATTTGTTTCGCGTCACTTTATGCGTGAGGGAACTGGTGCTTTTCCCTGCACTGACGTAAATGGCGGTAAGAGATGACCGTTACAAAACCATGACAGTGCTCCGATGAAAGACGCGATTTTGCATGATGCTTTTGAAATCATTGGCGAGACCCTGACCGGCCGCTGGGTGATTTCCTGCGACCACGCCTCAAACCGGGTGCCGCCCTGCGTCAATGGCGGAGACCTCGGGCTGCCCGAAGCCGATATGAACCGCCATATTGCCTATGATGTGGGCGCTGCCGGGGTTACCCGCCACCTGTCCCGGCTGCTTAACAGCCCCGCCATCCTGTCGCGGTTTTCGCGGCTTGTGGTGGATCCGAACCGGGGCGAGGACGACCCGACTGTTCTGATGAAGCTTTATGACGGGTCTATCATCCCCGCCAACCGCCACGCCGATGCCACCGAGCGCGAGCGGCGCCTTGCGGCGTTTCATCGCCCCTATCACGAGGCATTGGCCGGGGTTCTGGCCGCGCACCCGAACCCGGTTCTTCTGGCAATGCACAGTTATACCCCTCAGCTCAAGGGGCGCGAACCCCGCCCCTGGCATATTGCGGTGCTGCACGACAAGGACAGCCGGGTGGCAACGCCGCTATTGGCCCGCCTTGAGGCCGAGGGCGAATGGTGTGTCGGTGAAAATGAACCTTATGGCGGCCATCTGGATGGTGACAGCATTGATCGGCAAGCGTTGAAGCTGGGGCTTCCTAATGTGCTGATTGAGATCCGCAATGACCTGATTGAAACCGAGGCCCAACAGGCCTGGTGGGCAGAGCGGCTTGCACCGATCCTGACGGAAGTGCTGGTGGAGAGCGGGCTGTAAGGGGCTTTGCCCCTCGGCCCCCCTCTTGGAGGGAGGCCTCACCCCAAGGTATTTCAGGCAAGAAAAAAGGAGAGCACGGTGCCACATGTAAGGATAGAATATGCCGGTGTGACATCGGGAATGCAGGCGGCATGTGAGGCCGTTTTCGAGGCGTTGGCAGCCCATGACGCGATCCCTCACCCCGAAAGCCTGAAAGTGCGCGCCATTCCCTGCGATGCCTACCGTATCGGCACCGCCCCCTCCAGTTTCTGCCATGCGGTTCTGGCTTTGCTGCCGGGACGCAGCGAGACGGCAAAGAGGGAGTTGGCGCAGCTGATCCTTACGGTGCTGCGGCGCCAACTGCCAAATGTCGGCAGCCTGTCCGTTGACGTGGCGGATCTCAGCCCGTCTTATGCGAAAGACGTTTTATAAATGGAGCCCAGGATGGACGACCAGACCCGTATCGAGCTTGAAGCCGCCGCGTTTCGCGCGCTGCGTACGCATCTGATGGAAAAGCGCACCGACGTGCAGAACATCGACATGATGAACCTGGCCGGGTTTTGCCGCAACTGCCTGTCGCGCTGGTATCAGGAAGCGGCAAATGAGCGCGGCATCGAGATGGACAAGACCCAAGCGCGCGAGATCTTCTATGGCATGAGCATGGACGCGTGGAAGGCCAAGTATCAGACCGACGCCAGCCCGGAGAAACAGGCGGCCTTCAAAGTGGCTTTCGCTGAAAATGTGGGTGAAGAAAAGGCGTGACCCGCACGCTTTTGATCCTGACGGCCGTATCCGCCGCGCTGACCGTGGCCGGGTTTTATTACCACCCTGCCCTTGGTCTCTTCATGCTCGGTGGCATGGTGCTGATCGGCCTGTCGATCTGGAATGGCGGACAGAAAATGCTGGCGCTTTACCGCGCGCGCGAAGGCGAGGGGTTTGACACTTTCCTGACCGCGCTGCCGGATGTGGATCCGGCCATCGCACGTGCAGTCTATGACGCAATCCAGCACACCTGCTCCTCGGCCAAAAATCCGCTACCCCTGCGTCCCTCGGATCACGTAATCGACGATCTGATGCTGGATTTGGAAGAGCTGTTTTCCGAGGTTCTGCCCCGGATCATCACCTGCGTAGGGCAAGGGTCACCAGAAGGGCTTACGGATCTGACGGTTGGCGGGATTGCAAAGCACCTGCAGGGTTCTGTGCAATTTCGAACACCTTCTGTTTAAACTTTGATATTTCGCACATAAATTCACCCCTTATATCTGCTTCAAAAGGAGCAAGACATGAGACAACCCACCTATTTCATCTCCCATGGTGGCGGCCCCTGGCCCTGGATACCCCGCATGCGCCAGATGTTTGCCACGTTGGAAAGGTCCCTTGCCGCAATGCCGTCGAAATTGCCCGAACGCCCCAAAGCAGTTCTGATGATTTCAGGCCATTGGGAGAGCAACGGGTTTGACGTGATGTCATCCGCTGCGCCACCCATGGTCTATGACTATTCCGGCTTCCCGCCGGAGACATATGAAATCACCTACCCTGCCCCCGGCGATCCTGATCTTGCGCAAAGGACACAGGATCTGATCCGCGCTGCGGGACTGCCCAGCGCGTTGAATGCAGCGCAGGGATTTGACCACGGGGTGTTTGCGCCAATGGCAGTGATGTATCCGAAAGCCGATATGCCCACCTACCAGGTGTCCCTTGACAGGGCTTACGATCCTGCCCAGCACATGGCACTTGGCCGGGCCCTGGCCCCCTTGCGCGATGAAGGGGTGCTGATTGTCGGATCCGGCCTGTCTTATCACAATCTGCGCCTGATGGGCCCCGAGGCGCGCATTCCTTCAACGGAGTTTGACGCCTGGCTGAACACGGCCATGATGTTGTCACCGGACAAGCGCCGAGCAGCAATCCTGAACTGGGAGACGGCCCCCTCGGCCCGGATTGCGCACAAGGAGGAAGACCACCTTGTGCCGCTCTTTGCTGCCCTTGGCGCGGCCGAAGAAGACCCCGCCAGTGTGTGCTACCACGAAAAGGGGATTTTCGGAGGCGTCACCGCCACCAGCTTCCGGTTTGGGTAATGCGTGAGAGGGCGACACAAGAGGGCGTTTTCACCGGGCGTTTCGGTTTTCCCGTCTCAGGTCAAAGTTGAAACGCTTTCGTGGCGGGCCCTCCGCCCCCAATCAGATGACAGCCACCCTCTTTTCAGATCAAATCACAGACAAAAAACCCCGCACCTTACGGTGCGGGGCATCATTTCTTAGCTGTGATGCCCAATCACTCAGCCTTTTTCAGGCTTTCTTCCAGGTAAATTTCACGCAGGCGCGCCATGACCGGGCCGGGCTGACCATCCCCCAATGCCACCCCGTCAATTTCGACCACCGGCATCACAAAGGCCGAGGCCGAGGTAAAGAAAGCCTCATCTGCCTCCTGTGCCTCAGCAATTGTAAAGCTACGTTCCTCCACTTCCATCTGCGCCTCGCGGGCAAAGCGAAGAACGGCGGCACGGGTGATGCCATGCAGGATGTCGTTGGACAGGGCACGGGTGATAATTTTGCCCCCTTTGACGATATAGGCATTATTCGAGGTGCCTTCGGTCACATAGCCGTCTTCCACCAGCCAGGCATCATCACAGCCTGCCGCCTTGGCCATCATCTTGCCCATCGACGGGTAGAGCAGCTGCACCGTTTTGATGTCACGACGGCCCCAGCGGATATCTTCAATCGAGATCACCTTGACCGGCTTTACCGTCTCAGCCAGGCCGGGCTTGTTTTGGGTAAACAGCACCACCGTCGGCTTGACCTTGTCCGCATCCGGGAACACGAAATCCCGGTCACTATCCGCCCCGCGCGAGATTTGCAGATAGACCAGACCTTCGTCAATTTCATTGGCCCGCACCAACTCACGGTGCACCTCAAGCAAGTCCTCTTTCGAAATCGGGTTCTCGATCCCCAGCTCCTTCAGCGAACGTTCCAGACGCACCGCGTGGCCTTCAAAATCAATCAGCTTGCCGCCCAGAACCGACGTCACCTCATAAACCGCATCCGCGAACAGAAATCCGCGATCAAAGATCGAAACCTTTGCGTCGGTTTCCGGCAGATAGTCGCCATTCACATAAACGGTACGGGTCATTTGTGTCTCCTCGTTGGAACGCCGCGTCACGGGATGCAAGAAAGATTGACGGGGCAGTGGGTTGCTGTCTTGGCTGTTGACATTGAAGTCGTCAGGACTGGCCTAACGGATGAATTTGCAAAGGGGAAGCCTCAATGCCCGCCACACAATCTGCTTTGATCATGCTCGTGGCCGGAATCGGGATCCCGGTATTGGCGGCACTGAATGCGGCACTGGGCCAGCGGATGGGGTCGCCCGTAGCGGCAGGGGTGATCCTTTTCCTGGTGGCGCTGATCACGGCCAGCGCGGTTTTTCTATTTACCGGCAGTTCCCTCAAAGGTGCCATCGG
Source organism: Aliiroseovarius crassostreae (assembly GCF_001307765.1). GTDB lineage: Bacteria > Pseudomonadota > Alphaproteobacteria > Rhodobacterales > Rhodobacteraceae > Aliiroseovarius > Aliiroseovarius crassostreae. The sequence goes on along the minus strand of NZ_LKBA01000001.1, from coordinate 244,335 downwards.
CGCCCCTCCTCACCTGTTCCTCGCCGGGTACTTGGTGGCGTTTTACGTGCTGACCATCACCTGGGTGGCCCCCACATTCGGAGTGGGCAACGCGGTCTTTTTCGTCCTGATCGGACAATTGATCTCAGCTGCGATCATCGACCACTGGGGCCTGTTCGGCGCGACGCAGCATCCGCTGACCCTTGCCCGTGCAGGTGGCATTGCGGTGATGGGGGCTGGAGTTTTTCTGACCCAGATCGCCGGGCGCGGTTAAGCTTATCCCCAAAGGGCGGCCTCTGGCGGGTGCACCCCCTTGTCGTCAAACAACAAAGGGGCCTCGCGATCTTCCGCCAGCAAAAGCGGCCCGTCCAGATCGGTCACAACCGACCCCTGCGCAACCAGCACCGCCGGCGCCATCGCCAGGGACGAGCCGACCATACAGCCGGTCATCACCTTGTAGCCCTCGGCAAGGGCAGCCTCACGCAGACGCAACGCCTCGGTCAGACCACCGGTCTTGTCCAGCTTGATATTCACCACATCATATTTGCCTTTAAGCCCCGGCAGGCTGGAGCGGTCGTGGCAACTTTCATCAGCACAGACCGGCACAGGACGCTCCATCCCGATCAGCGCATCATCCTCTCCGGCCGGTAAGGGCTGCTCCACCAGCTGCACCCCAAGCCGCACCAAATGCGGGGCAAGATCGGCGTAAACCTCGGCGGTCCAGCCCTCATTTGCGTCAACAATGATACGCGACTTTGGCGCCCCTGCCCGCACCGCTTCCAGTCGTGGCATATCATCGGGCGTGCCCAGCTTGATCTTGAGCAAGGGACGGTGAGCGTTTTTTGCGGCCTGCGCCTGCATCTCGGCAGGCTCCGCCAATGACAGCGTATAGGCCGTAATCTCCGGCCCCGGGCGAGCTAGCCCCGCCAGTTCCCAAACCCGTTTTCCCGCGCGCTTGGCTCCCAGATCCCACAACGCGCAGTCAACGGCATTGCGCGCGGCCCCCGCTGGCAGAAGATCATAAAGCGCCTCACGCGTGATATCGCCTGACAGCCCCATGATCTCATCCGTCACACTCTCCAGCGTTTCGCCATAACGCGCATAAGGCACACATTCGCCCCAGCCCTGATGGTCCCCATCCTTCACCCGCACCGTCAGCACTTTCGCTTCGGTCCGTGATCCACGCGAGATAGTGAACACCTGCGCCAGTTTGAACACGTCAGGAGTAACTGAGATTTCCATGCGCCCGCCTTTTTCTTGCCTGAAATACCTTGGGGGTCTGGGGGCAAAGCCCCCAGCCTTCTGATCACATCAACGGCCTATCAGATCGCTGCCAGCGCATCCACCAGCTTGCCCGCGCCATAGCGGAACGGATCGGTCGCCGGCAGGCCCATGTCAGCTTCGACCTTGGCCAGATAAGCCTTGGCGTCGTCATCCGACATATGCTGCGTGTTGACCGAGATCCCGATGACCTTGCAGTCCGGGTTTGCCACCTTCGCCAGATTCAGCGCGGTGTCGCGCAGCGCTTCCAGCGAGGGCTGGGTATATTCCGGCAGGCCACGCATATGCGCGCGGGTCGGCTCGTGCGCCAGAACCAGCGCGTCCGGCTGGCCACCATGGATCAGCGCCATGGTCACACCCGAATAGGATACGTGGAACAGCGACCCCTGACCCTCGATGTGGTCCCAGTGATCTTCGTCATTGTCCGGGGTTAGCCATTCAACCGAACCGGCCATGAAGTCGGCAATCACAGCGTCCAGCGGCACACCATCGCCGGTGATCAGAATGCCGGTCTGACCGGTGGCGCGGAAGGTCGACTTCAGGCCACGCTTGCGCATTTCAGCGTCCATGCAAAGGGCCGTATACATCTTGCCCACCGAACAATCAGTGCCCACGGTCAGGCAGCGCTTTCCGGTCCGTTTTTTGCCATTGGCAATCGGGTAATCCACCTCGGGGATCCGCACGTCATGCAGTTCCTGCCCGGTGGCTTCGGCCACGGCCACAAGATCCGGCTCATCGCGCAGCAGGTTGTGCAGGCCCGAGGCCAGGTCAAACCCTTCCTCAAGCGCCATCACCAGCACTTTCTTCCACTCTTGCGAGATCACACCACCGCGGTTGGCCACGCCAACCACCAGCGTCTTCGCACCTGCCGCCTTGGCTTCTTGCAAGGTCATATCGGTCAGACCGAGGTCCGCACCACAGCCCTCCATGCGGAACTGCCCCACGGCATTTTCCGGACGCCAGTCACGGATGCCGATGGCAACCTTGGCGGCCAATTGATCAGGCGCATCACCCAGGAACAACAGGTACGGAGTTTTGATCATGGCCTAGGCCCTTTCCTCTTTTTGGTGTTAAATATTCCCCAATGGGCATTTTCACGATTCAATGCCGCATTTTCTTGCGAAGGCACGGCTGCTGGCGGAATTTGCACAAGTTTCTTCGTCTTTTTGATAATTTGGCGCAAATTTCTTTTGCAAGGCTGTCGGTAGCAGGAACATTGCCGCTGCGCGGCATAATGCTGCAAGCGCAAAATCAACTTGCCTTAACTCACGCAATTTCATAACGATTGCGCCAAGAAAATCGCAACTTCATTGCTCAGAGGTGATGCATGTCCTTCCGTATCCAACCCACCGCCCCGGCCCGCCCGAACCGCTGCCAATTATTTGGCCCGGGATCAAACACCAAGCTGTTCCCCAAAATGGCGGCTTCCGCTGCTGACGTGATCAACCTGGACCTCGAGGATTCGGTTGCTCCGTCGGACAAGGACGTTGCCCGCGCCAATATCATTGAGGCCCTGAACACGATCGACTGGGGCAACAAATACATGTCGGCACGGATCAACAGCCTCGACACGCCCTATTGGTATCGCGACGTTGTGGACCTGCTGGAGCAAGCCGGTGATCGCATCGACCAGATCATGATCCCCAAAGTGGGTTGTGCTGAAGACGTCTATGCGGTGGACGCGCTGGTCACGGCAATCGAACGCGCGAAGGGCCGCACCAAGCCGGTCAGCTTTGAAGTGATCATCGAATCGGCTGCCGGTATCGCCCATGTCGAAGCCATCGCAGCATCCAGCCCCCGCCTGCAGGCCATGTCGCTGGGCGCAGCTGATTTCGCAGCCTCGATGGGCATGCAGACCACCGGCATCGGCGGCACGCAGGAAAACTATTATATGCTGCGCGAAGGCGAGAAGCACTGGTCCGACCCGTGGCACTGGGCACAGGCTGCCATCGTTGCCGCCTGCCGCACCCACGGCATCTTGCCGGTCGACGGCCCGTTCGGCGATTTTTCGGACGACGAGGGCTACATCGCGCAGGCGAAGCGCTCGGCAACGCTGGGCATGGTGGGCAAATGGGCGATCCACCCGAAACAGATCGCTCTCGCAAACGAGGTCTTCACCCCGTCTGAAGAAGCCGTCACCGAAGCGCGCGAGATCCTGGCCGCGATGGAACAGGCGAAGGCCAATGGCGAAGGCGCCACTGTCTACAAGGGCCGCCTTGTCGACATCGCATCAATCAAACAGGCCGAAGTGATCGTCGCCCAGGCAGAGTTGATCGCCAATAGCTGATCAGACCTCTCTTCCCCAACTGGCCCTGCCCACGCGGCAGGGATTTCGCCAGCAGCCCACGCAAAACTACGCAGCTCCGCCTCGGGCACAGGTTTCACCGGCCATGGCGTGAAACACCCGGTGCCCGTGAAAACGCGACATCGCAGCAACATCCGCCAGAGTATCCAGCGACAGATCGCCGTTCGGATTGTCGTGAATGTGGTTAAGCACCCGGACCAGCCGGTCTTCATATCGCATTTGAGCACCCCTTCTGACCTTTCCCCCTGTTTCTGCCGCAAGAGCCGTGCATAAATCTTGCCAAACGTCCCTCCGCCCAACCCGGCTCAAGGCGCGTTTTCCGGGGGCTGGCCGTTGCAATGCGGCTTCCCAAGCGTCATATAGCAGGAAACAGGTATCAATCAGGCGTGGCCATGACTCACTATCTCGAATTTGAAAAACCACTGGCAGAAATCGAAGGCAAGGCAGAAGAACTGCGGGCCATGGCGCGAGCCAATGAAGAGATGGATGTGGAGGGTGAGGCCGCAGCGCTGGACGCCAAGGCGGACACATTGCTGAAAGAGCTTTACGAAAACCTGACAGCCTGGCGCAAATGCCAGGTGGCGCGCCATCCGGAACGCCCCCATTGCAAGGATTATATCGACGCCCTGTTCACCGAATACACCCCGCTGGCCGGTGACCGGAACTTTGCCGATGACCACGCCGTCATGGGCGGGCTTGCCCGGATCGGGGATATGCCTGTGGTGGTGATGGGGCAGGAAAAGGGTCACGATACCAAGTCCCGCATCGAACGCAATTTCGGCATGGCCCGCCCGGAAGGGTATCGCAAGGCCATCCGCCTGATGGATCTGGCGGATCGTTTCGGCCTGCCCATCGTGGCACTTGTCGACACACCCGGCGCCTATCCGGGCAAGGGGGCCGAAGAGCGCGGCCAGTCCGAAGCCATCGCCCGCTCGACCGAACGCTGCCTCAACGCCAATGTTCCGGTGATCTCGGTGATCATCGGCGAAGGCGGGTCCGGTGGTGCGGTTGCTCTGGCCACGGCCAATACGGTGATGATGCTGGAACATTCGATCTATTCCGTCATTTCCCCCGAAGGGTGCGCCTCAATCCTGTGGAAAGACTCCGAGAAGATGCGGGAGGCCGCCGAAGCTCTTCGTCTGACCGCGCAAGACCTCAAGAAACTGGGTGTGATCGACACGATTATCGACGAGCCGATGGGCGGTGCGCAACGCGACCGCAAAGGCACAATCGAAGCCGTTGGGAAAGCCATCGAAGAGGAACTGAAGGCCCTTATGGACCGCATGAAGGGCGACGCCCTGAAAAAGGAGCGGCGCGAGAAATTCCTCAAGATGGGGTCGCAGGGCCTTACGGCCTGATCGCAATCCTCCGTCAGAAACAGAAAGGGCCCCGAGAGGGCCCTTTTTTGTCAGATCACCAAAGTGTCTGCGCCGCCTTGCTGGGCCAATCCCGATCGAAGGCCTCCCCATCAAATTCGCCCGAGGACTGTTCTTTCAACATCTCCCCCAGGCTGGGAATATCGGGCGGAGTATGATCCGCACGCCAGAGCCCCGATCGCATGATGGATTTGGCGCATTGGGCATAGATTTCATCAATCTGCACAACGGTCACCAACCCCGGGAGCTTTTCCCCCTGCGCACGCGCAAACCTTTGGCGCAGCGCCTCATCCACCGTCAGACGGGCCCGCCCATTCAGGCGCACAACAATATCGACATGCGGCACCATGAACATGAGAGAGACGCGCGGGTCGCGGACAATATTGCGCAGACTGTCGATCCGGTTGTTGCCCCTCCAGTCCGGCAACGCGATATGGCGCTCATCCAGCTCCAACACCACCGGCCCGTCATCCCCCCGCGGGCTGCCATCGGTCCCTTCGGGGCCAACAGTGCTGAGCACGCAGAACTTGGATGCCATGATCCATTTGCGATAGGTGGGGGTCATGCGCTTTGCCACTTTGACAAGCGACGCTTTTGAAGGGGAGGAATAAAGCGCCTCCAGCTCTTCTATTGTTTCAAGATATTCCATGTTCCCCTCAAAACTAGTTTTCTAGTTTTCCTAGAAGTTGCGCTTCCCTGTCTTTAGGTCAAACCCCGCCTCTTCCATCAGTGCGTTAGACCGGGTTTCCACGGCGGCCTCCATCTCTGACATGAAGGACTTAAGGTCCTTGCCCGCCTCAATCCGTGGCAGGAACTCCACCACAGCTGTTCCAGGATATCGCATGATCCCGTGGCGTTTCCAAAACACACCCACATTGGTGGCCGCCGGCACCACGTCCTGCGCCGTTTCCTTGTAAAGCACACCAGCACCGACTTTATACGGCTTCTCTGCGCCTGCCGCCACACGTGTGCCTTGCGGGAAAATCACCAACTGCCCCGGGGCCGCCGCACCGGATTTCACATCCGCCACCATCTGCTTGATCGCTGCCCCGCGCTTGCCGCGATCCACCGGAACCGAATTGGTGTATTTGCCGTAAAGCCCAATCACAGGCGCCCATTTCAGTTGCTTCTTCATGATGTATTTCGGACGGGGAAGGACGCTTGCAATCAACAGAATATCAAAGAAACTCTGATGCTTGGCTGCAATGATCACCTCATCTTGCGGCACGTCCCCCCGGATTTCGGACTTCAGCCCCACCATCCAGGACGCCGTCCAGCGCACCCAATTGCAATAGGCGCGGATCGCCACGAAGGTAAAATCCTTCTTCACCCAGATCAAAGGGATGAAACCAAAGCCAATAATGGGAAGAACCAGATACATCTGGGTGATGAACAGAAGCGAGCGAACCCACTGAATGGCGTGACGCATTAGCGTTTCTCCTGCAAGGTGGCCAAAGCGGCCTGTCGGGTTGCAATAAAGGCGACAAAAGCAGCCACGGGCGGTATCCCCAGCGGCAAAAGCCAGTGCCCCCCCTGGAACCCAAGCCCGGTCAGGAAACTGCCCTGATCCACACCTGAGGGCAACAGCAGGATTGCAATCATCCCAATCGCCGTGCCACCTAACGCCCCCATGAACGCCCTGAGGGTGTACCGACGCACAAAAGCCCGGGCGATATAGGCATCCTGGGCGCCGACAAGGCGCAAAACCCGAATGACCTGTTCATTTGCGGAAAGGGCAGCTGAGGCCGCCAGGGTAATAACCACCCCTGCCAGCGCGGTGATCAACCCCATGGCCGCGTATCCCAACAGGCGCAGCCGACCGGCCGCTTTGACCAGAGGCTCTCTCCAGCGGTTATGATCATCAAAGACAGCGCCCGGCGCCTCCCCTGCCAAACGCGCGCGCAGCCCCTCGACATCCACGCCGGTGTCATCTTCGATCACCTCGATAAGACGTGGGATGGGCAAACGCTCCAGCGGCAGGTCCGGCCCGAACCACGGCTCCAACAGCTTGCGCTGCTCATCATCCCCCAGTGGACGGGCCTCTTTGACCCCCTCTGTGGTCGCAAGCACCTCCATCACGGCCAGCACCTGGATGTCAATTTGATCCGCAGGCGCCGAGATGCGAATCGTGGCACTTTTCGCCAGCGCCTGCGCCCAGCGATCCGCAAGCCGCCCAGAGGCAAGTGACAGGGCAAGCGCAAAAACCGCCAGAAAGGCCATAGCCCCTGCAGCAAATACCGTCAGGCGCGCCGTAAAACCCGTTGGGGGCACAACCCGGTCTGCCTGTGCATCGCCAGACACCAGATGCAAAAGCTGCCTCACCCGAACGCTCATAGGTCTGCCCCCGCTGCCTGTAACTGACCCCCTGAGATCCGCAGCACCCGCGTTGGCACCAGCGCCTTTGCCTGTCGGATCAGGTTCATGTCATGGGTCGCAATCAACACGGTTTTCCCCAGTTTGTTGAGTTCGACCAGCAAGGTCAGCAACCGCAACGACATGTCCCAATCAACATTGCCCGTCGGCTCATCCGCCAAAATGACATCCGGCGACATGATCACAGCCCGGGCCAGTGCGGCCCTCTGCCGCTCACCGCCGGACAATTCCGGGGGGCGCGCATCGGCGTGGGAGGTTAACCCAACCCAGGCCAGAAGCTCATTCAGTTCCTGCATGTCGCTCATCGGGCGCCCCGCAACCGCCAAAGGCAACGCAATATTCTCAGCAACCGATAGATGGTCGAGGAACTGGCAATCCTGGTGAACAACCCCGATTCGGCGCCGAACCACAGCCACGTCGTCCCGGCTCATCTGCCGGGTATCCTGCCCAAAAAGGGTCGCCGCCCCATGGGTCGGCACCAGTTCTCCGTAACACAGCTTGAGGAAGGTGGTCTTCCCCGCCCCCGAAGGGCCGGTCAGGAAATGAAACGATCCCGGTGGGATCTGTAGCGTCATGTCACGCAAAAGCGATCCGCCGCCATACCCGTAAGACACTTGTGTCAGCTCGATCACTTTCTACCCCCACCTGATGTGGCGACAGTTTTGCCCCACAAGGTCAATTGTTTCAATGTAATGATTGCCTTGGTTCGGTTTTCAGGTCTATCTTGCTCATATTACATCTTAAAAGGCAGGTGGTGCCACCCATTGTGGTGGCAGGACGGGTGAGAAAATGCGTTTGGTTTGCCCCAATTGCGGAGCACAATACGAGGTTGATGATCGCGTCATGCCTGAGACTGGGCGTGATGTGCAGTGTTCTGCGTGTGGCCACGCCTGGTTTCAACGCGGCGCCCAGATGCCGGAAGACACCGCCGAAGCGATCATGGATCCCGCCGTGATCGAGGCAGAAGAGATCCTTCAGGAGGAAGAGCCGGAGCAAGAGCTGGTTTCTGACCCTACATCCGATCATTCAGCTGCAGAGGAAACGCCGCCACGGCGCTCCCTGAGCCCAGACGTGCAGACAATCCTGCAAGAGGAAGCGCAGCGCGAATTGGAAGCGCGTCAATCACATCAGGAACAGATCGAAACCCAAACCGAAATGGGTTTGGAAGAGTTTGATGAGGAAGAGGCGCAACGGCAATCCATACGCGAACGTATGGCGCGACTTCGCGGTGCCGACGATGATTTCGAAGCCACCCAGGCACTTACCGAAGGTCGTGGACGAGATCTGCTGCCTGACATCGAGGAAATCAACTCTACTCTCGATGCCCAGCAAGGGGATGGGATAGAGCAGGAAGGCAGTGATCCAGCCACATCAAAGACCCGTAGCGGATATCGCAAAGGGTTTATGTTGAGCGTCGGGCTCGCCCTGATCTTGCTGCTTCTGTACGCATACGCTCCAACCCTCGCCGAAGCAGTTCCCCAACTTGACCCCCTACTTGATAGCTACGTCTCAGCCGTTGATTGGGGGCGTTTGGCTATAAGGTCTTTTTTTGAAGGTGTTATCTTGAAACTGCAGGGAGCGAACAGCCTCTGATCGTTTTGAAGAAGGTTTCGAGCGCCGGGTTATCGTAGCAATTGCCTTTGCCGCTCATCCGCTGCCCCCGCAGTGTATGTTAACATGCATAAGAGGGGGGCCAGCCGATCACACGTCGAGAATGCAGGCCCAGAACGACGGCCAGATACAGCCATCCCTCACGCGTCCCGACATAGCTGATATCGCCCGCCCATTTTTGGTTGGGCTGGTCAGCAGTAAAGTTGCGATCCAACAGGTTCGGCGCAATGTTGAACGTGTGAGTGCTGTCGGTTGTCACCTTGTGTTTGCGGGTTCTCACAACGGATATGCCGTTCTGACGCATCAAGCGGCCTACACGGCGGTGCCCGACGTTCAGGCCAATCTCTTTCAGCTCTTCCGTCATGCGCGCTCTGCCATAGCTGCCCAAACTGAGACGCGACTGCTCTTTGATATGTGCCAGCGTCACCAGATCGGACCGCTGCCTGCGGCTGGCGGGACGACTGCGGAAGGCCCGCAGACCACGTGAACTGACATCCATGACCTCGCAAAGACGGTTGGTCGGGAAATCGCGGTATGCTCTTCCCCTCTCGGGATCATGCTGCGCATGACCCTGCCGGGCAGTGGATGAACCTAAACCTCATGGCTTTTGGCCCGCGAAGAACTGCGTTGCTTTTTTAAGATCTCCCTCTCCTCCTTGAGGATGCGGATCTCGCGCCGAAGTCGTTCGTTCTCCCGCGCAAGCTCGAGGTCTTTGTCCGACACCACCTCAGTGTCGCGATGCGCCGTGCCCCACTTGTTCAATGTCGATAGGCCAACGCCCAGATCGTGAGCCACCTGTTTACGCGCAAGCCCACTCGTCAGCACGATCCGCATCGCATCCTGGCGGAATTCGTCCGTCCGTTTCAGTCCCATAGTCGGTCTCCTTTGTTGCAGTAAATGCTATCAAAGGAGCGGCATCAAACCGCGACAGGTCCACTTAGCGCACACAGCATGGCCTCGTTAGGTCGGGTTCAACGGACGCTTACGCAATTTTCATCTTGTTTCGAGGTCGAACCTTTGTATCTCCACTTCAGTCATGACGTGGATACCATTGGCAGGAGCTGCGTATATCGTGAACCAATAGAATTCATCAGAGCCGAGCATGTCTTCGATGTATCTTCTGTTTTGTTCATGTTCTGGAGCGTCCCTTGGATATTCATAGGCATCACGCCGACCATCGGACCAGGAATGCACACCAATGATGGCTCCACTTTCGATAGAGCGCTGTATGCCCGCGAGAAACAGGTCAACGCCACCTGAGTATATCTCGCTGGTTGCTCTCAAGTGAGTGTTTAATCCAAGCTCTCGAACCCTATAGGCCAGAGCAATCATGGTATCGTCGTCTAACGATCCCGGAACATCGAGTTCGACAAGTGTTCTGATCTGCGGGTTTTGCCGGTAGATATCCTCGAATTGATCAAGTGTTTTGCTATTGATTTCTCCAGTCATAAGCAAAGTGGTCCCTTCAACCTGAAACTCGGTTGTTTCTACCATGTTGAGGGCAGTGACAGCGATCATCTCACACGCGGAAAGAATACAAACAGACAGAATTATCAGTAGCTTTTTCATTTCGTTTCGGCCTTTTGAGTAAACTTCCACGGCATTAAAGCGGATCCGACTGGAGGTCGGAAGATTTAGGCCAATGAGTGGATACTGAAACAGACCAATCATGCACGAGTGTTCATACTCGACCAATTATGTGGGCTGATCATGGCTACGGAGCAACTTCCGCTCGATTTGACGTAGTCGCCAATTGTCCTGCCGTTCCCGGACCTTTTTCATCGCAGCAAGCCCCAGTTTGGCATGCCCCCGGTCGGCGGCTCCATCGAGCATTCTGACCAGATAAGCGGTGCAAGTTTTGCGGGCGCGCAATAGCTCGAAAAACCGAGCTTCGCACATCGTGCCTTGTATCATCTCAAGCGCCATAGGTTTCAGGATTTTCATGCGCCGAAATGCGGGGGGGATCTTGTGGGTCAGATAGGGCCAGCGCAGATCAACTGTGTTCTCACCCGCCAGACGCTCCACATGGCTGCGGTCCATCGCGATCAACGGATCATGTACCAGATAGGCCTTACCAGCAGCGCGGATCCCCTCCGCTGCATCGCGATAAGGACCGGTTGACCAATCTGTGATTTTCTTGGCAAATTTATAACGTTTTTCAAATGGAGCGAGATCAGCAGCCAAAGTAGACTGCGGAGCAAAGGCCACCACCGTACAGCCTGGCGCCAATCGGGCAAACGTGGCCGCACCGAATGCTCCCATTGAAGCGCCATACATGGTCACGGCGGGATAGGAGGAAAACACGCCGCGCTCCTGCAATCCTTCCATGACGGGGACCAGATCCGGGGACTGATACCAATCATTACGCTTGACCATCACCCCCAACATCCCCCAGCCGTGGCTTTCGGCCAGTTCAAAAGCCCAAGGCTTGCGTGGTCCTTCGGATTTGATTGAGGACAGGTTGTCAAACCCGCATAGAAGCCGGTCTTTGCCGGGCAAATGAACTACCGCATAATTCTCTGTCTCATGAAACTCCCCTCCGCGCTGTGATGCAAGATCCCTTATCTCGCTAAAATTGAGATTGATGGCTGATTTTTGGGGGATGTCTTTAGCAGGCTGTCCGACTTTGGGTTGAGGGTCGTTTTGTGTATTAAGCGTGGATAGTTCTGGCACAAAACTGGGGACATCCAGCTGTTCATGGGCGCAAATATCTCGCATCATGACGACATATTCTTCTTGCTTCATCAACTCATGAAATCGCATCTCGCGCCAAGCTTGTGCGCTGGCCTGAATGGGCAGCGCTTTACCATCGCAGGCGGCGTCGATTTGGTCAATCTCTTCCCTAATCCTATGCGCTTGCTTTGCGAGGGTGTCATCGTGGCCTCCTTTCGGAGCCCAATGACGCCAATAGCGCGCCTTCATCTCGCGGTTCACGTGACCTGACTTGCCGCGATCACATTTCAGGGTAAAACTCGCGATATCTTTGACGATGTAATGATAAAGGGCCGCGTATTTCTGGCCCTCGCCATCTGCAAAGCCCACGTTGATGTCCTGTGGATTGGACAGCGCATTGCGGGAGCCATCATAAGCGTTCCAGTCGGATTTCTGTGGCGACTTCGGTGAATGCACCCCGAAACGATGAAAAGATGTAGGGCGAAACAGCGTTTTTGTCGGGAGCTTAAAAGCCTTCTGATTGTCTGACGTGTGGCAGGTCTGAAAACGTTCGGTCACTAGGTCTGTTGAAAGAGAAACATGCCCGCTGCACCCAAAATTCCGCCAGTTCATACGGATTTCATCGGCATCGTCAGGATAATGTGACAATAGAGCGGTCATAGTGCCGTCGCCAACGCTGATGACCGGAAACTCGTCGATATCAAGCGCCATGGCCCAGTCTGCGGACTTAAATAACTTGGACTGGCTCGCTTGCCTATAGGAATACCGTTGCGGAGAGGCAAAACTTGCACCGTCATTATCGATGAAATGGATCAAACCGCGCTCGTCTAGGAGCTGCAGCAGGTCTTTTGTTCCATCCGTTGAATCATTCTGGAAAACTAGGAAGTCAGTGAAGCCAACTATCCGGTTCCAAGCCAGCCATTCCAGAAAAAAGGCACCTTCATTCTTGACGGTGCAGACTGCAAGAAAACGTTTCATATTGCTCTTTAATGCCCCTGTTGAACGGGAGATCTTTAATCCAGATACTGCTTACACAAATTACTACAATCCGTTGGGGAATGGAATAGATCTGTGAGCGATAGTTGAACCACGACCGCTATCGGAGCTTAGAGTAGGGGCGCGGGCCTGAATCAGATTTGCCCACACAGAGACCCCGATGACCAAAACCAACATGGACCTTTCCGAACTGCTCGCAAAGCAGGATGGCGGCGACTTTCTACGCAGCGTCGCTAAAGCCGTCCTGCAGCTGATCATAGAAGCCGAAGTTCGCCGTCTCAAGAAAGAGGTAGCCCGGGTCACGGAGGAACGCGACGTCCTAACAAAGGGTGAGACCATTTTCCGCCATTGGTCCGAGGACAATGGTCGAACGCGTCCTTCGCCAGGGATGCATCCCTCTCGGGACATTGCTGCGCAATACCCTGCCGGGCGGTGAGTGAGGTACGCGTTCATAGACGCGCATCACTCCGATCGCGGGTCGCAATATCTATCGATCAAGTACACTGAGCGGTTGGCAGAGGCGAAGATTGCTCCGTCAGTCGGCAGTGTGGGAGACGCGTATGACAACGCGATGGCCGAAACGATCAACGGCCTGTTAAAAGCCGAAGTCAGTCACAGACGCGGGCCATGGCGCAGCTTTGAGGCCGTCGAATACGCCACCCTCGAATGGGTGGATTGGTTCAATAACCGCCGCCTGCTGGAGCCTGTCGGGAACATCCCGCCAGCCGAAGCAGAGGCAAACTTCTATGCAGATCTGGAAAGATCAGACATGGCAGCGTAACTAAAACAAATAAGCCTCCGGCAAACCCGGCGCAGTCAAAACCTTATAAGACCTGGCGTCAGACACGGCGTTTGTTACGTTGGCCTATCAACTGGAATGCCAAACTTCAGGAATTTTACTTAAACCCGCAGTAAAGGCCCGAGAGAAACTCTCTCGGGCCTTTGTCTGTCCGATAATCCGGAATGCTTCAGGCGGCCCTCGGGCGTGATCCTTTCCGCATCAGGCACCTTGCTCCGGCACCAGCGCATCTGGCATATTCTGATAGCACACAGGCCGCAGGAAACGCCGGATCGACAAAGTGCCAACCGAAGTTGCACCGAAATTGGTCGAGGCAGGGTAAGGTCCGCCATGCACCATCGTATCTGCCACTTCCACACCTGTCGGGAACCCATTGGCCAACACCCGGCCTGCCTTGCGCTCAAGGATGGGCATGAGGGATTGGGCGCTGGCCATATCCGCATCATCCATATGCAAAGTGCATGTCAGCTGACCTTGCAGGTGCATCGCAATCTCGCGCATCTCCTCCACGGTGTCGACTTCGACAATCACCCCCAGCGGGCCAAACACCTCTTCTGCAAGAGCCTCGTTTGCAAGCCATGTCTTGGCCGTGGTCTTGTAAAGATATGGGGTCGCATCGCGCTGATCACACATGCTCGTCAGCACTTCCTGCACCCCTGCTGTGGATGCGACACGTCGCTGACCGTCGCGATAGGCGCTGGCGATCCCGTCGGTCAGCATGGTCTGCGCACCGACCTGGGCCAGCGCGGTCTGGGCGGTTACGGTGAAGGCCTCTGCCTCTGGTCCTGCACGCAGGATGGCGATCCCGGGGTTGGTGCAGAATTGCCCTGCTCCCATGCTGAGCGACCCTGCCCAGCCCGTGGCGATCTGCTCTCCGCGGCCTGCCAAAGCATGATCCAGAATGAACATCGGGTTGACGGATCCCAACTCACCAAAGAACGGGATTGGCTCCGGGCGGGCGGCACAAAGATCAAACAGGGCACGCCCACCCGCAAGCGACCCGGTAAAGCCGACCGCCTTGATCAACGGGTGCTGCACCAAAGCGGCGCCAACGGCGCGATCCCCGCCCTGGATCAGGCTGAACACACCGGGATCAAGGTCACATTTGGCAATCGCCGCATGGATCGCCTCCGCAATGATTTCGCCGGTTCCGGGATGGGCCGAGTGGCCTTTCACCACCACCGGACAGCCTGCCGCCAGGGCCGCTGCGGTGTCCCCTCCCGCCGTCGAAAAGGCCAGAGGGAAATTGGAGGCACCAAACACGGCAACCGGACCAATCGGGCGTTGCACCATTTTCAGATCCGGGCGCGGCAGGGGCGCGCGATTGGGCAAAGCCGGGTCATGACGTCGGTCCAGATAGTCCCCTTGCAGGATATGGTCTGCAAACAGGCGCAACTGGCCGGTTGTGCGGCCCCGCTCCCCTTGCAGGCGCGCCTCAGGCAGACCGGTCTCCTGGGTGCCGATTTCGGTGATCATCTCGGCCCGCGCCTCGATTTCATCCGCAATCGCATTGAGGAATGCGGCGCGGGTTTCGCGAGAGGAGTAGCCAAAGCTCCAGAATGCAGTTTCGGCGGCTTGTGCGGCGGCATTCACATCCGCGACGCGCCCCACTGCAAAGTCATGGCTTGGACCATGGGCCGGGCTGGAGGCAAAGCTCTGATCCCCATCTGTCCAGCTGCCGGCGACAAGGTGTTTTCCATGCGGTTTGAAGATCGTCATTTGTGTTCCCGTGAGCAGATTAAGTGGCGAACGGCCCGATTGGGACGCACGCGGTGCATTTAGTGGATATTGTATCCAATTTTAGGAGCGCTGCAAGCCTCATTCCCTCCGCCCCCTCAGGAACACGAGTTACCCTTCCTCAGCCGCGCGTTGCGCTGCAATCAATTCCAACAAAGAGGATTTGGTGCGCTCGATATGGCGTTCAAGCAAAGCACAAGCCTGATCCACAGAACCCGATTTCGCCAGCTCCAACAGTTTCCGATGCTCTTCCTTCGCCGGCTCGCGTTGCTTCATCACACTGAGATGGATCCGCACATACCGATCCGAATGCACACTGAGACGGGCCAGGATTTCATCTGACAACGGGCGCTTCGCAGCGGCATATAGCGCACAATGATAGTCGAAATTCAGCTTGCCCCAACGGCTGACATCATCATCCTGGTAAGAGACCGCCATTTCATCCAGCAGCTTCTCGCACCGAAGAAAGTCACCCTCGGTCATCGCGGGAATGGAATGGCGGAACAGATCCACCTCGATCAGCATCCGCAGATCGAAAATCTCACCGATTTCCCGCAAGGAATGCTTGATGACAGACCCCCCGCGATGGTTTTCCCACATCACCAGCCCTTCCGCACTGAGCCGTTTCAGCGCCTCCCGCACTGGCATGCGCGACACGCCATACTCATCTGCAAGCAGCTCCTGCCGGATTGCCTCGCCTTCTTTCAGTTCACCGCTGAGGATCCGTTCGCGTAGGTCATTCGCAATCAACTCGGGCAAGCTTTGCTTCACCACTGCTCTTTTCCCAGACATATGCCCCCCCTGCGGATTTTGTATTTTGGATGTAAACCACTCAATTATCTATAAACACTTCAGTCCACGCCGGAAAACCCGAAATAAGGATTGTGGGAAGGATGCGCTTTTTGTATCCAATATCCATAAATCATATAGGCCTATATGCTCAGAAACAGGGAACCGCAATCATGCAGCTGAAACTGGCAGACGTTAAAACCTTGTGTCAGGACATTCTGGCGCATGTGGGCTATGGCCCGGACCATGCCCGCGTCATCACCGAAATGCTCTATCGCTGTCAGTTGGACGATTGCCAGTCCCACGGGCTGTTTCGCCTGTTCATGTGCGCGCAAACCATGGCGCAAGGGCAGATTGATGGGCATGTGGCACCTGAACTCAGCAATACGGAAAGCGCCGTTGTCCGCGTGAATGCGCGTGGCGGCATGTCCCTTTTGGCGTTTGAAAAAGCCTTGCCCGTGCTGATTGAAAAAACCCGCAAGCACGGGATGGCGGCAATGGCGATCAACAATTGCTTTCACTTTTCAGCCCTCTGGCCCGAGGTGGAAAGGCTTTCCTCCGAAGGGCTCGCGGCTTTGGCCATGGTGCCCAGCCATGCCTGGGTGGCCCCTGCGGGCGGCACCCGCGGCAGCCTTGGAACCAACCCGATCGCATTTTCCTGGCCGCGGATAGGCAAAACCCCGTTCACCTTTGACTTCGCGACCAGCGGCTTTGCGCGCGGCGAGATCGAGCTTTACAAACGCGCCGGCAAACCGCTGCCGGACGGGGTGGCCATCGACAGGAACGGCGCCCCCACCACCGACCCGGAGGCGGCGATGGACGGGGCGATGCTCACCTTCGGGGGCTACAAGGGATCCGCCCTGTCAATCATGATTGAACTCTTGGCAGGCCCGCTGATTGACGACCTGACCAGCAAGGAAAGCATGGATTTTGCCAATGGGGCAGGTGGCGCGCCCTATCACGGAGAGATCCTTTTGGCTTTTGACCCCACCCATTTCAGCAATGGCCGCGTGGTTGAAAATGATTCCCGCGCTGAGCGGCTGTTTGCAGATATTATTGATCAGGGCGCGCGCCTTCCCTCACAACGCCGGTTCGCAGCCCGCACCCGCAATCTTGAGCGGGGGTATGTGGAACTTCCAGACGCGCTTTATCAGGACCTTCTGGCGCTGAAAGCATAAGCTGCCTCCCCGCCAATCCTCGAAAGTTGGGGGGAGCTAGGCCCCCCAGGTATCGCGCAGTCGATACCCTCCGGGCCAGGGATCCGACGGATCAAGCATATGCTGGTGAATGCCGGTGACCCAGCCGCGCCCCGATATTTCCGGAATAATTGCCGGGCGATCACCAACCGTGGTGCTGCCAACGATCTGCCCGGTGAACCGCGAGCCGATGATTGAAACGGCCTCAAAACTTTGCCCTTTTGTCATCTGACCACGCGCCGCCATCAGCGCCATTCGGGCAGACACCGCCGTGCCGGTGGGTGAGCGATCCACCTTGCCGGGCTGGATCGCCACGGCAGACTTTCCGGTCAGGCCGGTTTCGGTCTCACTCAGCGGCCCGCAAAAGGCACAGAACGAAATATGTGACCAATCGGGGTTTTCCGGGTGATGAAGCCCCAGCTGTTCATTGGCAGCATTGGTGATTTTCACCCCGAGCTGCGCAATCTCCTTGGCTTCCTCTTCGACAATATCAAAGCCAAGTGCGGCAGCGTCCACCACCACAAAACTGTCGCCACCATAGGCAGTGTCCACGGTCAGTGTGCCCAGCCCCTCAACCTCAAGCTGCACATCCATTTTGTCAGCAAAGCTTGGCAGGTTTTGCACATAGATCCGCTCGGCCTTTCCATCTTTGCAGTCCGCACGCACCCGCACCAGACCACCCGGCGCTTCCAGCACCATATGTGTCACCGGCTCCTGCATCGGGATCAACCCTCCGTCCAGAAGCACGGTCGACACGCAGATCGAGTTTGACCCGGACATGGGCGGTGTGTCTTCCGGCTCCATGATGATCCAGGCGGCATCGGCCTCAGGGTGTTTGGGCGGCACCAACAGGTTCACATGGCGAAACACCCCGCCGCGCGGTTCATTCAACACGAAATTGCGCAGGGTCTGGTCTTCGGCAATAAAGCGGCGCTGATCCCAGAGCGTCTCTCCCGGAGGGGGCAGAACACCACCGACAATCACGTCCCCGACCTCCCCCTCGGCATGAGCCGAAATGACATGGATGGTTTTGCTGCTGCGCATGGGATTTCCCTTTTCTAAATCGTTCGGCGCTTCGATCAGAACCGCGCAGCCCGGAATGGGCGCAAGTCAAATTCACTGGGGTGATCCATGACCAGATCCGCCACCAGTTCGGCGGTGCCGGCGGATTGTGTCAGGCCCAGATGCCCATGCCCAAAGGCATAGATGACGCGGGGCGCACCGGGGGCGCGGTCAATGACAGGCAGGCTATCAGGCAAAGACGGGCGGAACCCCATCCATTGCGTGCCCCCTTCGGTGTTGAGCCCCGGCGCAAAGCGTTTGGCCTTGGCCAGCAGGGTGTCAGCCCGCTTGTAATTGGGTTTGAGCTTGAGCCCGCCAAGCTCCACCGCACCGCCAACACGCACCCCTCCATTGATCCGCGACAACACAAAGCCATGGCTGCCAAAGGTGACATGGGTGCGCAAATCAAATGCCCCTTCGGGCAGGGTCGTGTTGTAACCGCGTTCGGTTTCAAGCGGGATACGATCCCCCAGCCGGGCGGCAAGCTGATGCGAATAGGCCCCCGCACTCACCACCAGTTTCTGTGCAACCAGCGGCCCGTCGGGCAGGGTCAGTTTCACACCGCTTTCCGAGGACACCAGATCGGTCACCTCTGCCACACGAATCTCACCCCCGCGCGCCACGAATTGTGCGGCCAGATGCCGGGTCCAACCGGCGGGATCCACCGTGTTCATCCAGGTGGGGGTGTAGCCCGCATGGGTAAATTGGCGGCTCAGACCGGGTTGAATCTCGGCAATCGCCTCAGGGCTTTCCAAAAGCTCAAACGGGATACCATTGGCCTTGCGCAGCTCCCATTGAGGCAGGCTTGCCTGAAACTCGGCCGCCGTTTCGTAAAGCGTGATTTGCCCCTCGCGCTGCATCAACCCCTCACCATCAACATCCTTGATCTGGCGTTCAAGGGCGGCCCGACTGAGATCCATCAACTTTGATTGCGCCGAGAGCGAGGCAAGATAGCGGTCCTGCCAGCTCGCCCGCCAGAACCGCAACATCCACGGGGCGATTTTCAACGCGTATGACGGAGGAACCGACAGCGGGCCAAGCGGGTCAAGCAACCACTTGGGCGCCTTGCGCATGATCCCCGGCGTGGCCAGCGGCACGATCTCGGTAAAGGCAAATGCACCCGCATTGCCCTTTGACGCCCCTTCTGCCACGCCGTCACGATCTATCACCGTGACGTTCTGCCCGCGGTTCAGCAACTCCAACGCGGTGCTGATCCCGATGATCCCGGCGCCAATGACCACAATGTCACGTGTGTTATCCATCTCTGCCTCTCAGATGATCCGGGACGGCCCGGTATGGTCCTGTGTCAATTGGGGTGTCCGGGCGGCAAAACCGCCCGGCAGGGTCACAGGTAAATACCTGCCTTAAAGGGATCCTGCCCATCAAAGAGGAGTGTCCCTTCGGCCATCACAAATGCCTGACCGGTGAGTGTGGGGATGACCCCCCCGTTGGGCCCGGATTGATAGGAAAGCCGGTAGGGGCTACCGATCACGCTTTCCTGCACGATCTCATCACCGGGCGCCAGTCGACCGTCTGCTGCGAGACAGGCAAGGCGGGCGGAGCTGCCCGTGCCGCAGGGCGACCGGTCATACTCATCATCCGGGCACAGCACGAAATTGCGGCTGTGCACCCCGTCCCGCGGCGAGGAGCCCTGGAAAATCACATGGTCTACCAGCTCGCCATTTTCGCCACATACCCCCTGCGAGATGCAGGTTTCGCGCACCGCAATCGTCATGTCGGTGAGCGCGCGGATATGACCGCTGTCCACCGGCAAGGGGCTGGGGTCAACGATGAAAAACCAGTTGCCGCCATAGGCAAGGTCACCTGTCACCGGCCCATATTCCGGAACATCGAGCGTGATCCCCGCCTTGACCCGGCGACTTTCCACATTCGTAACGCGCACGGTATTGGGGTCCAGCACGTCAATCGAAATCACACCGACGGGCGTCTCTATCCGATGTGTGCCGATGCCGATACGTCCCATATGGGCCAGCGTGACACCCAGCCCGATGGTGCCATGACCACACATCCCCAACACCGCGTCCGCGTCGAAATAGATGACGCCAACCTCACAGCTTGGGTCCTGCGGCTCTACCAGCAAGGCCCCGACCATGCCGGGTTGGCCGCGCGGTTCAAGCAGGACGGATTTATAAAACCCTTCGTGATCGGTTGCGAGCGCCCGGGCCTGATCGGCCAAAGGCCCGGACCCAAGGTCCGGACCGCCGTTCAGGATCACCCGTGTGGGCATCCCCCCGGTATGGCTGTCGATCACATGCATTCAGCGATCACCCCACCTTGCTTGCTCCAATCCGCAAACCAGTTGCGAAACAGAGCGTATTGCTGTTCGCAATAGTTGCGCTGCGCATCCGTCAGCACATCCGTTTCATTGAAGTGCAGGCGGTACTCCTCTTCGCCATTCAGCACGAGCAGGTATTTGTAGTAAAGCACCAGGTCGGTGCCTTCATCAAAACTGGCCAGAACCCCAAAGGCTTCTTCCAGTTCCTGGGCCCGCTTGCGGGCTTCGGCATGGCCTTTGGCCGCTTTTTGCGACAGGGCGGCAAGCAGCAGGGCCTCTTTCGGAAGAGCTGTTCCGATCCCGGTGATCGAGCCGGTGGCACCGCAATTGACAAAGCCGTGGTAAACCTCGGTATCGACACCAACCATCAGCGTCACCTGATCATCCTGGCTGGTGATATGTTCAGCCGCATAGCGCAGGTCGTCTTTGCCACCGAACTCTTTGAACCCGACAAGGTTCGGATGCTCGGCCCGCAGGGCAAAGAACAGCTCCGCCCGCGTGGCAAAGCCGTATACCGGGCTGTTATAGATGATCGCCGGCACGGCCGGGGCGGCCTCAAGGATTGCCTTGAAATGGTTCTTTTGCGCGGTGATCGAGGTGCCGCGGGACAGAACGCGCGGGATCACCATCAGGCCAGCAGCGCCAACTTTCTGAGCGTGCGCCGCGTGGGCCACGGCGGATTTGGAATTGATCGCCCCGGTGCCGACCACCACGGGCAACCCCGCTTCGACCAGACATTCGACGCCGATCATCCGCTCTTCATCCGACAGCAGGGGCCAGTCGCCCATGGAGCCGCAATAGACCACGGCGGACATCCCGGCCTCGATCATTTCGCGCCCCTTTTTGACCAGCGCATCATAGTCCGGGGTGCGGTCTTCTTTGCAAGGGGTCATCAAGGCGGGCATGGTGCCGGTGAAAATGGTATTCGACATGAGGGGCTCCTGTCTGCAGGCTGGCACTGGGCCAGGAAAGTGATGGGTGAAGAGGGGAATTCCTCCATTGTCATCCCGGTGATTCCATCCAATTTGCCGGATTTCCTCAAGGAATAACCTGTATACCCATGGGGGGTATCAAAATTGGATCCAAAATCCAATAACTTTCTTGCACTGCGCAAAAGAAAACCGAAAACCTGCTCTGGCCGCGCCCTGGGTCTCAGCCAGCTATTGAAAAAACACATAACGGGTTTGTAGATGGTCTGCTTCTCATGGCGCAACACCCACCCTAAAGCGTCCCGCCTTATACCTGAAGCGGGGATAAGGTGGGGCGCGGCGCAACATACGCGCGTTTCGCGCATTCCCCTCAAAAAGAAAAGGAGCTGAAGGATGGCACAAAACATGATCCACGCCCTGCATTATGTGGGCTTTGTGGCCGTTGGCCTCATGACCATCGTGACAGTGTCGATTCTGGCTTTTTCATGATCAAACCAGATCCAGGGCTCTCACCCTCAGAATCATAAAAGCCGGCGCTGCCACGCCGGCTTTTGTTTTTTTCGATTTTTCAGAGGCTCACCCCAAAAGCAGGTTTGGCAACCACAGCGCCAGTTGCGGCACAAAGGTGGTCAGCATCAGCGTGGGCAACCAGGCGAAGACAATAAAGACCAGAGTCGGCCAGAGCATCTTGGCAACCGGCGTCTCAGCCACCTGCGCGCCCAGATACAAAAGCGGCGCGGTCGGCGGCGTAATATTCGCCATACCCAAGTTCACACCGATCACGGCAGCAAAATGGATCGGGTCCATGCCAACCGATTGCGCAATCGGCAACAGGATTGGGGTCGACAGCAAAAGCCCCGAGATGTCATCCATCAGCATCCCGATCAGGATCATCACCACATTGATCATCAGGAGGATGACAATCGGATCATCTGACACCGAATAGACAAGATCTTTGGCCACCTGCGGTGCGCCCTGTGCAATCAGGTTACCCTAAAGGGATGTCAGCCGGTCCTGCAGGAAAGAGTAAGTGTTGCGCGCCGTTTCCAGAGCCTGCCGCGCGACCAGAACATGTTTGAACTCTTCTGAGTGGTCCGAAAACGCCACAGGTCGTGTGGTGTCATCCATCCAGGGCAAACAGAACAGCGAATCGCCAAACATCTTCCCGGCCCGGTTGAGACTTAGGAAAAACAGCTGGTTCTCAATCGCCCGCGTTCTGGAAAAATCATGCCAGGTGGCAAATGTTTCATCCCGCGCATAGGCGCCGCAATGCAGGATAAGCTCCGCACCATGTTCCAGCGTCAGATGGCGTGACAATTCCGGGATGCGAATATCCGCGCAAATGATCGGCGCAACCCGAAATCCCTTCACTTCAAACGAAAACGGCTTTGTGCCGCGTTCGAAATAGTCCTTCTCCATCGACGCACCGAACTGCGCCAGATAGATCTTGTCGTAATGCCCTACCAGCTCCCCTTTCGGGCCAACCACCCCCATCGAGATGAAATGCCGTCCGTGTTCCGCCCCTTCCCCACGGCACGCAAACCCGAAGACAACATGGCAGTCATGCTTGATCGCAATCTCACGCCAGACCTGAAAAGATGCCCCGTCCAGCGGCTCCCCCAGCTCCTCCAGCGCCGCGAAAGCCGGGCGGGAATAATCGATCGAGGAAAGCTCTGGCAGAACCACCAGATCAGCGGGCTGTTGTTGCAGCCGCGTATCCACCTCGGCACGGATCCGCACCAGATGCCTGTCACGTTCTGCACCCGTGGTCATGGCAGGAATGTCGATCTGGCAGGCAAGGATATGAAGCTGGTCTGACAACATCGTGGGGGCCTTTTTGTATGTCCGACCGCTACATTGAGGGTTTCGGCTCAGGCGTCAAGCGACTGTTCAAGCCAGGACTGCATCCGCTGCTTCCCAAGGCGACAGGCGTCAACAAGACCCCGCCCCAGCGCCAGGTGGCAGGCAATTGTCGTGGCCAAAGCGCAGCCGGTCCCCCTCCTCTCAACCGGCAATCGCGGCGCGGGGAAGGCGTGGTGGCCACACGCCCCAAACAGATGATCTGTGGCCTTTTCACCTCCTCCATGCCCCCCTTTCACCAGCACGGCCCCGGCACCTGCCTGCAAAATGTCATTGGCCTGTGCCGCAATTGTCGCAAAATCCGCCGCCGATGCACGCCCGGTCAGAGCCGCCGCCTCCTCAAGGTTCGGGGTGACAAGGTCCGCCTGCGCCAGCACCGCCCCTGGCAATTGCCCCGCCATCAGCGCGCCACCGGAACTTGCCTTCAACACCGGATCAAACACGGTCGGCACCGGCATATGCTGCAGGCAATCGGCAACACATTCCGCGACCTCGACAGTCCCAAGCATCCCGATCTTGATCGCCTGAAACTCCCCCGAGGCCCTCGCGGCCTCAATCTGCTGGTGCACAAAGCGTGCCGGTATCGGAACCGTCCCGGCCACCGCTTCGTGTGTCTGGGCCGTGACCGCAGTCACGATCGGCATCACCTCAACCCCCAACTCGGCCGCCACTGCGATGTCCCGGCTCAGCCCCGCGCCACCGCTGCTGTCCGTGCCCGCGATGACCATGATCCTTTTGGCGTTCATCGGGCACAGGCCCCCACCCATTGCCGGGTGCGCGCTTCGGGGTCCTCCGCCTGACAAATATCCGTGACCACCGCCGCACTGTCGGCGCCTGCGGCAAAAACACCGGGCAGCCGCTCCGGGGTCAACCCGCCGATTGCCACCAGCGGCGTATCCCCCGCCATCGCCTTCCACCGGTTGATTTTTCCCAACCCCTGCGGCCCCCATTTCATCTTTTTCAGAAGGGTCGGATAGACCGGGCCAAGGGCAACATAGGCAGGGTCACAAGACAGTGCGCGATCAAGCTCTGCTTCATCATGGGTCGACAGACCAAACCGCACCCCGGCCTGACGAAGGGCGGCAAAATCGGCGCCGTCCATATCCTCCTGCCCAAGATGGACAAAGCTGCACTTTAGGTCCAAGGCAGCCTGCCAATAGTCATTCACCACCAACTGCGCGCCATGCACCGCACAGACATCGCGGGCACGGGCGATCTGGCGACGGATCTCGGTCTCTGGCAGATCCTTGATGCGCAACTGCACCAGCTTGACGCCATGCGGCACAAGAAGTTCCAACCGGGCCACGTGATCAACAATCAGGTAAAATCGTTCCATCAGCCAAGACCTTTCATATCAAGATCTGCAAGGCCCAGAATGGGCGTCGAAGGGACCGCCATGTCGCGGCGCGGCATCGGGTCGGCAAGGTATCCTGCCCGCCCGACCGTCACCGCATCCGCCATGGCGCGCGCCATCGCCACCGGGTCACCGGCCTTGGCAACGGCGGTGTTCAAAAGAACCGCATCCATGCCCAGCTCCATCGCCATCACCGCATCAGACGGTCGCCCAATCCCGGCATCGACAATCAGCGGCACCTCCGGGAAATGCGCGCGCATGGCACGCAGCGCATCCGGGTTGCGCAACCCTTGCCCCGACCCGATCGGCGCCCCCCATGGCATGAGAAGTTCACACCCGGCCTCAATCAGTTTTTCCCCCACAATCAGGTCATCGGTTGTGTAGGGAAACACCTGAAACCCCTCAGCACACAGCACCCGCGCGGCCTCGACCAATGCGAACACATCCGGTTGCAGACTGTCGGAATGGCCAATCACTTCGAGCTTGATCCAGCTCGTGCCAAAAAGTTCCCGCGCCATGCGGGCCGTGGTGATCGCTTCGCTGGCAGTGTGGCACCCGGCGGTATTGGGCAGGATGCGCAGATTGAGGTCATTCAGCACCTGCCAGAACGCCGCCCCCGTGCCCGCACTGGTTTCACGCCGCAGACTGACCGTCACGATCTCACAGCGGGCGGCCCGGATGGCGTCGACCAGAATGGCAGGCGACGGGTATTGCGCCGTGCCCAGCAAAAACCGGGACGAGATCTCTTGGCCGTAGATCTGCATCTCAGCCCCCTTTCATCGGCGCGAGGATCTCAACCTGATCCCCGTCAACCAGCCACATATCCGCCCGCAGCTCGCGGGCAATGAACTCGGCATTCAATGCCGTGGCGACAAATGGGCTGGTGAAATTCAGCTCTTCCATCAGGTCCGCCAATGTTCTGGCAGAAACGTCACACGCTTTGCCGTTCACGATGACATTCATCTGATCCCTCCTGAAAAAATTGCGCCGCGAGTTGTCCCGCCAGCGCAGGCGCCAGCAGAAACCCGTGGCGATACATGCCGTTCACATGGGTGGTGTCGCCCGCCTGTATCAGCCGGGGCATATTGTCAGCAAAAGCAGGGCGCAGCCCCACACCGGTTTCGATCACGCTGGCTTCGCCCAAGGCTGGGTGCAGGGCAAAGGCGGCGCCCAGCAGTTCCAGAAGGGAGCGCACGGTAATTTCCCGCCAGGACGTGCTTTCAATCATCGTCGCTCCGATCATGTAAACCCCCTGCCCGCGCGGCACGAGATAGAGCGGGATCCGCGGATGCAAAAGGCGCAGGGTGCGGGTGATCTGCACCTCGGGGGCCTCGATGATGGCCATCTCACCGCGGATCGACCTGAGGCCTGGCAGCCCCCCTGTTTCTGCTGCGGCCATGCCGCGACAGTCCACATCCACCCGGTCCGGTGCGGGCGTGTCATAAAGAATGTCCACGCCAAGGGCCTGCACGGCGGCGCTCAGGTCCATAAGCGCGCGGCGGGGATCAAGGTGGGCTTCCTCCTCAAAGAAAAGACCACGTTGAAACCTGGTTTCGAGCGCCGGCTCCAGCATGGCGATCTCGCCCGCGTCCACCCAGCGGTGGCGCTCGGTGCGGCGGGCGAAACGGTCAAGCTCGGCCCGGTCGCGGGGCGGGGCCAGAACCAGCGTGCCCTTGCGGGTGACAGGTGTCACCTGCGCCCACCAGTCAATCGCACCTGCACCGAGGCGGATAACTTCAGGATCAGCGGTCTCGCCCTCACACCAGGGCGCGAGCATGCCGCCCGCAAACCAGCTGCTGGGGTTGTCGGCGGGGGATGACCCCGCCTCGTAAAGGATCACATCCGCCCCGCGTTTGGCGAGTTCATAAGCCGAGGCGAGGCCGGCGACACCGGCCCCGGCAATGGTAATCATTCTCCCGGCTCCAGTTCCGGCGTGGCTTCGGCGGGCATGTAAAGCTCACCTCCTTGACGGAATTTCTCCGCCATCGCCGCCATGCCCTCCTTCTGCGCCTCGGCGCGAATGTCGTGGCTGATCCGCATCGAACAGAATTTCGGCCCACACATAGAGCAGAAATGCGCCACCTTATGAGCCTCTTTCGGCAAGGTCTGGTCGTGGAAATCGCGGGCCGTTTCCGGGTCGAGGGCAAGGTTGAACTGATCCTCCCAGCGAAACTCGAACCGGGCGCGGGAAATCGCATCGTCGCGCCGCTGCGCACCGGGGATGCCCTTGGCCAGATCAGCGGCATGGGCTGCGATCTTGTAGGTGATCACCCCGGTTTTCACGTCGTCACGGTCGGGCAGGCCCAGGTGCTCCTTGGGCGTCACATAGCAAAGCATCGCGCAACCGAACCAGCCGATCATCGCAGCCCCGATGCCGGAGGTGATGTGGTCATAGCCCGGCGCGATGTCCGTAGTGAGAGGCCCGAGCGTATAGAACGGCGCCTCATCACAGCAGGCGAGCTGCTTGTCCATGTTTTCCTTGATCTTGTGCATGGCGACGTGGCCGGGGCCCTCGATCATCACCTGACAGTCCTTGGCCCAGGCGATTTTGGTCAACTCACCCAGCGTTTCCAGCTCGGCAAACTGCGCCTCGTCATTGGCATCCGCGATGGAGCCGGGGCGCAAACCGTCGCCCAAGCTGAAGGCCACGTCATAGGCGCGGCAGATATCGCAGATCTCGTCGAAATGTTCGTAGAGGAATGACTCACGGTGATGATGCAGGCACCATTTCGCCATGATCGACCCGCCGCGTGAGACAATGCCGGTGATGCGGTTCGCCGTCATCGGCACCATGTGCAGGCGCACGCCTGCATGGATGGTGAAATAATCCACCCCCTGTTCGGCCTGTTCGATGAGCGTGTCGCGGAAGACCTCCCATGTCAGGTCCTCGGCAATACCGTTGACCTTTTCCAGCGCTTGATACATCGGCACGGTGCCGATCGGCACGGGGCTGTTGCGCACGATCCATTCGCGGGTGTTGTGGATGTTGCGCCCCGTCGACAGGTCCATCACCGTGTCCGCGCCCCAGCGGATCGCCCAGACCATCTTGTCGACTTCCTCTTCCATCGAAGAGGTGACGGCGGAGGTGCCCATATTGGCGTTGATCTTGACCAGGAAATTGCGGCCGATGATCATCGGCTCACTTTCGGGATGGTTGATATTTGCGGGGATGATGGCGCGGCCTGCCGCCACCTCATCGCGCACGAATTCCGGCGTCACATAGTCGGGGATATTCGCGCCCCAGTCGTTGCCGTCGCGCGGCTGGCCTTGACCTTGAGCATGACAGGGCGCAAGTTCGCGCAGCTGGTTTTCGCGGATAGCGATGAACTCCATCTCGGGCGTGACGATGCCGGCGCGGGCATAGGCAAGCTGGGTCACGGCGCGGCCCGGTTTTGCACGCAGGGGGCGGGGTTTGACGGGGAATTCCGGCGTCAGCTTGTCGCCTTCAACAAAGCCGTTGTCTTCGGGTTTGATCTCGCGGCCGTCATATTCCTCGACGTCGCCACGTGCCAGGATCCAGGCACGGCGCAGCGGGGCGAGGCCCTGTTTGATATCGGTCACCACGTCGGGGTCGGTGTAAGGCCCGGAGCTGTCATAGACTGGCAGGGGTGGTTCGCCCGCGGTGGGGTGTACGGAAATCTCACGCATCGGCACACGCAGGTCAGGATGCAGCGTGCCCGTGACATGGATCTTGCGCGAGGCGGGCAGGCCACCGGTGGTGATGGTTGGATTGGGGACAGTCATTTTGGCGCTCCTCAAGCTTACGACTTAAAAAGACACCAGTGAGCTTGGGAGGGAGCCGGGGACGTATCGCCCCCGTGGTCGGCTGTCGCAAGGGGGATACCCCCGGGTCGCGCCTAGCTTCCTACGCCAGTGTCAACTGGGTCAGGTTCAAAGGGTCGCATCACCGGGGGTGTCCACTTTGGAACGTCCCCTGTCAGCCTCTCAGTCCCCTAAGCGGGACTCCCCTGCGTGCCTAAGGTTTAGGAAAGAGATTTTCGAATTGCAAGCGGCTCGTTCCGGTTCGGTCAGAAAACTGCCAGCACAACGTCACGGCTCTCGCGCGTGAGGGACCGGCGAGGGGCCGGCACTGACAGCCTGCCCGCCCCGCCAACAGACAGACATCTATGGGCGTGAGGCGGTGGTCCCTGCCTTGGTCAGACAGATGGAAGAGGTTCCGCGCCACCTGCCAGTCTGCCCCCCTGTCTCAGCTCAACAGGCGGCCATCAACCGATAGGTGATCTGCGCCGCGGTGAAATCCCAGGCGTCCTGCCCGTTGGGGGCAAGCTCCACCACGTCCATCCCGACACAGCGGCGCCCCTTCAATGCGTGCTCCACCAGTCGCAGGGCCTGATAGAACCCCAAACCTCCGGGCACGGGCGTTCCGGTGGCGGGCATCTGGCTGGGATCCAGCCCGTCCACATCAAAACTCACATAAACCAGTTCGGGGAAATCCTCCGGCAGATCCACGGCAAGGATATTGCCCGTGACCAGATCCTCGGCATCCACGTGAAACACGTTGTTGGCAATCCGGCTTTCGGCCTCTTGCGGGCACAGCGCGCGCACACCGAATTGCGCAAGACGGATCCCCTCTTCGGACAACAGATGCATGACCGAGGCATGGGAGTGCTTTTCGCCCTGATACGCCACGCGCAGATCCGCATGGGCATCCACCTGCACCACACCAATCGGCTGGCCCAATGCGCGGGCCACGCCGATGACAGCGCCATAACTGAGCGAATGTTCCCCACCCAGCGTGACCGGCAGCTTTCCGGCTTTCACCACGGCTTCGGTCTCACAGGCGATCCGCTCCATCACCTCGGGCAAGGGACCGTCACAGTCAACCGGGGCATGGGTAAAGATCCCATCAGTGCAGGGTTCTTGGCCATTGCACAGGCGTTCCAATTCATTTGACGCATCAAGGATTGCGGCCGGTCCCGCCTGAGTGCCCGAACCATACGATACCGTACGCTCCAGCGGAACCGGGATCACATGAAACCGCGCAGCCTCACTGCGTTCGGTTTCACTCAGTTCACTGTCGAGAAAAACAGTCATGACAGACGCTCCTTGAAATCCTCATAGGTGAAGCTTTTCACCATGGTCAGCTGATCGGTTTTACTGTTCCACAGCGCGATGCCCGGCAGGGGCACGCCATTGAACGTGTTGGTTTTCACCATCGAGTAATGGGCCTGATCGAGAAAGGCAAAGCGCTGTCCGATTTCAAGCGGCTGCGCCCAGCTATAGTCACCGATCACGTCGCCCGCGAGGCAGGATGGCCCGCCAAGCCGGTAGGTTTGGCCCGTCCCGCCCTCTGCTTCGTCCAGAAGCGCCGGGCGATAGGGGGCTTCGATCACATCCGGCATATGGCAGGTTGCGGAAATGTCGGTGATCGCAAGCGGTATGTCATTGACCGGAAGATCAAGGATCTCGCCCACCAGAATTCCCGCATCCAACGCCACGGCCTCTCCAGGTTCCAGGTAGACGTCAATGCCATAGGTGGCGCGGATGTTCTGAATGAACGCCACCAGCGCATCCCGGTCATAATCAGCGCGGGTGATATGATGCCCGCCGCCAAAATTGACCCATTTCAGATCCATAAGGAAAGGTGCCAGCTTGGCCTCGACGGCCGCCCAGGTGCGGGCAAGTGGTTCGAACCCCTGCTCGCACAAAGTGTGCATATGGATCCCGTCTACGCCCCGCATCACCTCATCAGTCAGCAAACTGACCGGCGTGCCAAGCCGGGAACAGGGCGCGCAGGGGTCATATTTCGGGATTTCCCCTTCGGAATGCTCGGGGTTGATGCGCAGGCCGACCTGAACGCCCTCCGCCTGAGCCTGTTGCAAAAACCGGTCTTTCTGGGCGGGGCTGTTGAAGATGATATGATCCGAGAGTGACAGGATTTCATCAATATCCTGATCCTTGTAGCCCGCGCAGAACGTGGCAACCTCACCGCCATATTCCTCGCGCCCCAACCGGGCCTCATAGATGCCACTGGCGCAGGTTCCCCCCAGATATTGCCGCACCAGCGGGGCAAGAGAGAACATGGAAAACGCCTTCAGCGCGCTCAGGACATGCGCCCCCGAACGGTCGGCCACGTCCTTGAGGATCGCCAGATTTCGCTCAATGGCCACCTCGTCCACCACGAAACAGGGCGTCGGGACGCGCGACAGATCGAAGTCGCGGAATGCGCCTGCATCTCCGGCTTGGGTTTGCATCAGTTCGGTCATTGGAGTGCTTCCATGTTTGTATGTCCCGCCCGGCGGCAACGCCGGGCTGCGCCGACCCGCCCCCATGGGGCGGCGCAATTGCGCCACCCCGCGGGTCTATGCAGCCCTCAGTTTTTAGAACTCGACCGGGCCGTCCAGCTCGTGCACCTGCCAAGGCAGGCCATGCTCGTTCAGCATGTCCATGAAGTTGTCAGGGTCCAGCTGCTCCATGTTCCAGACGCCGGGCTGGGTCCAGTTGCCTTTCAGAACCTGCGCCGCGCCGATCATGGCGGGGACGCCGGTGGTGTAGGACACAGCCTGCGATCCGACCTCGGCGTAGCACTCTTCGTGGTCGCAGATGTTGTAGATATAGAAGGTCTTTTCGCCCGAGCCGTCCTTGGCCTGACCGGTCGCAATGTCGCCAATGCAGGCTTTGCCCTTGGTCTCGGCCCCCAGATCGCCGGGATCGGGCAGCAGGGTTTTCAGGAACTGGATCGGGATGATTTCCTGACCGTCATGCATCACCGGATCAATGCGGGTCATGCCGACATTTTCCAGCACTTTGGCATGCATGATATAGGCGTCACCGAAGGTCATCCAGAACCGGGCACGCTCGATCTCGGGGAAATGGGTCGACAGGCTCTCCAGCTCCTCGTGATACATCAGATACATGTTCTTGTTACCGATCGCCGGGAAGTCGAACTCGACCTTGGTGGTCATGGCCGGGCTGGTTTTCCATTCGCCACCTTCCCAGTGACGCACTTCGGCCAGCACTTCGCGCAGGTTGATCTCCGGGTTGAAGTTGGTGGCAAATTCCTGATCGTTCGAGCCGCCATTGGCGTCCAGGATGTCGATCTGGCGGATGGTGTCGAGCTTGTGCTTTTTCAGCCAGGTCGCAAAGACCGAGGTCACACCCGGATCAAAGCCCGAACCCAGAATGGCGGTCAGACCGGCTTCTTTGAACTTGTCCTGATAGGCCCATTGCCAGTGATATTCGAACTTGGCCACGTCCTCGGGTTCATAGTTCGCGGTGTCCAGATAGTGGCAGCCTGCCTCAAGACAGGCGTCCATCAGAACCAGATCCTGATAGGGCAGGGCCAGGTTCACAAGGATCTCGGCGCCGGTTTCGCGGATCAGCTTGACGGTGTCTTCGACCTTATAGGCGTCCAGTTCAGCGGTCTTGATCTCCACACCCACGCGGTCCTTCACGCTGGCGGCAATGGCGTCGCATTTGGACTTGGTACGGCTGGCAAGCGTGATTTCGGTAAAGATATCAGCATTCATTGCCATCTTGTGCACAGCGGCATGGCTGACGCCACCGGCACC
Organism: Aliiroseovarius crassostreae; assembly: GCF_001307765.1. Taxonomy (GTDB): domain Bacteria; phylum Pseudomonadota; class Alphaproteobacteria; order Rhodobacterales; family Rhodobacteraceae; genus Aliiroseovarius; species Aliiroseovarius crassostreae. The sequence continues at coordinate 212,187 of NZ_LKBA01000001.1, read as the reverse complement.
TACAACAAGGGTCTTTCCCATGGGTATCTCCTGACCGTGGTTATTCAAAATAAGTGTAGCCATTCATCGACGCACGATAGGCGTCGATCAGGGTTTTGCGTTCATTGGCGGTGATGCCGCCGGCGGAAATTGCCTCGTCCACCATCTTGCGGAACGTGGCGATACAGCTTGCGGGGTCATATTCGACATAGGACAGCACCTGCGCGATCGTGTCCCCTTCCTGCTCATGTAAAAGATCAAACCCGCCATCGGCGCGCAGGTCAATTGTCACCACGTTGGTATCCCCAAACAGGTTGTGCAGATCCCCCAGCGTTTCCTGATAGGCCCCAACGAAAAACACGCCCAGATAATAGGGCTTGTCCTCGGGCAGCGAATGCACCGGCAGGGAGGGGGCAATTTCGCCCGCCAGAATGAACTGGTCCATCTTGCCATCGCTGTCACAGGTGATGTCAGACAGAACCGCGCGGCGATCCGGGGTCTGATCCAGCATCTGCAGCGGCACGATCGGGTGCAGCTGATCAATCGCCCACACATCCGGCAGAGACTGGAACAGCGAGAAATTGCAGTGATACACATCCGCGATCTTCTGCAGTTCCTTGTCCAGTTCACCGCTTTGCGGGCTTTCATGGGCGATTTCCTTGATCCGCGCCATCAGGTTCAGATAAATCCGTTCCCCCCGTGCCATCTGGCGCAGATCCACATAGCCCCGCCGGAACAGCGCGCGCAGCTCGCCGCGGTAAAACAGGGCGTCATTCCAACATTCCTGAACCCGCTCGGGCACCAGATATCCGGAAACCGCCTGCAAATCCTTGAGAAGATGGTGATCATCAGGCTCAAGCTCGGGCGCATCCGGGGCATCGTAAAGCGTGCTTTCCAGCACATCGAAAATCAGCATCGACGAGGTTGCCGACACAGCGCGCCCGCTTTCGGTCACCAGAACCGGATGCTCCACCCCCGCTTCGTCCATCGCATAAGCCACGGTTTCAACCACATTGGCGCAATATTCCGCCATCGTGTAGTTGACAGAATTCTCGGTTGCCCGCTGTTCGCCGGTATAGTCGACCCCCAGACCGCCACCCAGATCCAGGTGGGTAAGCGGCACACCTTCGCGGGTCAGTTCGGTGAAATAGCGGCAGGCTTCGGTCACGGCGCGGCGCACATCATTCACGTCCGGCACCTGACTGCCCAGATGGGAATGCTGGAGCTTGAGGCAATGCAACAGCCCCTCGTCACGCAAACGATCCACCACCCGCAACAGCTGATCGGTATTCATCCCGAAGGCCGAGCGGTCCCCCGAGCTGCTTTGCCATTTTCCGCTGATCTGATTGGTCAGTTTGACCCGCACGCCCAGCAAAGGATCAACGCCCAGCGCGCGCGCGGTTTCAATAACAATCTCGGCCTCTTTCGGGCTTTCAAGCACGATCACGGTATTGAAACCAAGCCGCCGCGACAGGATCGCCAGACGCACGAATTCCACATCCTTGACACCGTTGCAGACGATCAGCGCATCCTTCGACAGGCGATGGGCCAGCGCGATGACCAGTTCCGGTTTCGACCCCGCTTCCAGCCCGTATTCATACTGGCGACCAAACTCCACAATCCGGTCCACCACCTGGGCCTGTTGGTTGACCTTGATCGGAAACACGCCGCGATAAGGGGCACGATACCCGGTCTTGGCAATGGCCTGGGCAAAGCTGTCATTGAGGTGCTGGATTTCCGCCTCCAGAAAGCTCTTCACCCGCAAAACCAGCGGGCTTGCAATGCCCCGCTCATGCAGGTCTTCAAGGATCTGCGGCAGGCTAACGGGGGCCGCTTCCGGGTGGGCTGGATCACACAGCGCCACATCCCCGTTCGGCAACACCGAAAGAAGGTCTTTGCTCCAACGATCAATACCGTAGATGGAATGGGAAAGGGGTTGTTCATCGGACATGGGAACAAGCCTTTTCAGAATGTATGGGAAAAAAGGAGATCAGGCGCACGGCATACCAGCCGCGCAGGACTACGCGGGTTCAATCTGTCCGGCATTGCGCAGACGAAACCACTTCATCTCGATAAAACTCCAGTTTGCGCTTTCACGAGAAAGCTGATCGGCGTTTAAGTTCTTGTGGGCCGCCGAGTCAACAAAATACTGCCCCCACCAGCCCCCCAGAGATCCGAAACCTGCCCTCTCTTGGGGGCGGGCTGCGATATTATCCGGATTTGTTATGGAAAATGAACCCGATGAAGTTGAGCAAGAGCTGTGCCGCAAGGATCTGTGTGCTTTCCGACGGGTCATAAGCGGGGGCCACTTCGACAAGGTCAATCCCCACGACATCCCCGCGTTTGGCCAGCCCCTGCAGGATTTCCAGAACATCGTAATAGAGAAAACCACCATGCGAAGGCGTTCCCGTGCCCGGCGCGATGGAGGGGCAGAACGCGTCAATGTCGATCGTGACATAATAGCGGGCGCCTTTTGGGATACGGTCCAGCACCCCCGCGGTGCCCAACGCCCGCACCTGCCGCACGGACAGGATATCCGATCCACGCGCGCGCGCATCTTCATACCCTTCCCTGGCAGTGGAGGACACATTGCGAATGCCCAGCTGGGTCATGCCGCTGACATAGTCCTTTTCAATGGCCAGGCGCATTGGGTTTCCATGGCCATCCGTCACCCCCTTGCGGTTATCAACAAAATCCAGATGCGCGTCGATCTGCACCACATGGATCGGCCCCTGTTCGGCACAATTGTCCCGAAAGGCATTGATACAGGGAATGTTGATCGAGTGGTCGCCGCCAATGATCACCGGCAGCGCCCCGGCGGCGAGGATCTTTTTCACGCCATATTCGATGCTCCCATGGCTTTCCTCGGTCTTGGTGTGGATGATGTCGGCATCCTCCAGATCGACAATGCGCACATCCTCACCCAGATAGGTCGCGTCATCCTCATGATCATAGGCCCCCGCATGGCCAAAACTGAACAGTGTCGATGCTTCCCGCACAGACCGCGGACCGAACCGGGCGCACCAGCGAACGCCTGCCAGATCCATGATGCGCGATCCCCCAGACGACAGACCAAAACGCCCGTAACAGTGATCTCTCTTACCGCGTTCCGACTTGCCCCTGCTTCAGGTGGCGCAGGCGCTCGGGACAACCATCCTTTCGGAATGCCCCCCCGTCAATGAGAGTTTTCACCACTGAGACCTTCGAGAATGGGACAATCGGGACGATGGTCCCCGGCACATTCGCGGCTCAGGTGGGTCAGCGTTGCATGCATCGCCTGAAGGTCGTTGATCTTGGCCTCGATCTCCGCAAGGTGCTTGCGGGTGATGGCCATAACATCCGCACTGGCACGCCCTTCATCTTCATAAAGAGCAAGCAGGTTCCGGCAATCGTCAATCGTGAAGCCAAGCGCACGGGCACGGCTGAGAAAGATCAGCTTGTGCAGATCGGTTTCACGGAAAACCCGGTAGTCGTTGGTATCTCTGAGGGGTTTGACCAGACCGATATCTTCGTAATAGCGGATGGTCTTTGCACGCAGCCCGGTGCGTTTGGAAACATCCCCGATATTCAGGTTCATCATACTTCTCCCGTTCCGCTGATCATAGCAGTTTTCAGAGGGGTTCCGGTGGGCGTCTGACGCGCTGTCGGGGCGCTGATAACCGGGCGCACCCAACGCAACCGCAACGCATTGGACAAGACGAACACGCTGGACAAGGCCATGGCGCCTGCTGCCAGAACCGGCGACAAAAGCACCTCAAACGCAGGATAAAGCACACCTGCAGCCACTGGGATCAAAAGCGTGTTATAACCAAAGGCCCAGAACAGGTTCTGACGGATATTGCGCATGGTTCGCGCCGAAATGTCAAACGCATTGACCACCCCGACAAGGTCCCCAGACATCAGCACCACATCCGCAGCCTCAATGGCCACGTCGGTCCCGGTGCCAATCGCAATCCCTACATCCGCAACCGCAAGCGCGGGCGCATCGTTGATCCCATCCCCGACAAAAGCCAGCTTGCCCTGTGTCCGAAGGTTGTTCAACGCATCCACCTTGCCCTCGGGCAACACTTCCGCAACAACGTGATCAATGCCCAACTCGCGCGCAATGGCATCGGCCGTGCCCTGATTATCCCCGGTGATCATCGCCACCTTGAGACCCAGATCATGCAGCGCAGAAATGGCGAGGGATGTGGTTGGCTTGATCGGGTCCGCCACGGCAATGGCCGCTGCAATCTTACCCCCGATCGCGGCATAAAGCGGTGTGCGGCCCTGCCGGCCCAGCTCATCACCGATCCTCCCAAGATCCCCCAGCGCAATCCCTTCCCGGGCCATCAGCCGGTCGGCCCCAATCAGGATTTTCTGCCCTTCAACCATTGCCGAAACACCATACCCCGTGATGGAGGCAAATTCCTGAACCTCGGGAAGGGCCAGTGACTGATCTTCGGCAGCCCGCAAAATGGCCTCGGCAATCGGATGTTCCGACCCCGCTTCGACGGCGGCAACCAGGCGCAACACGTGGTCGCGCTCAAACCCCTCTGCCACGGCCAGATCCGTCAGCTCGGGCCGGCCTGCGGTCAACGTCCCGGTTTTATCCAGCGCAACAACCTGCGTTTCCCCCAGCAACTGAAGCGCATCCCCCTTTCGAAACAGGACGCCCAGTTCGGCCGCCCGACCGGTGCCAACCATGATCGAGGTCGGGGTAGCGAGACCCATTGCGCACGGGCAGGCGATGATCAACACCGCCACCCCGGATACAAGCGCAAAACTCAGCGCGGGATCGGGGCCAAACACAAGCCAGGTCACAATTGTCAGCGCAGCCAACGCCATGACAGCGGGAACAAACCAAGTGGTAATCCTGTCCACAAGCCCCTGGATCGGCAGCTTGGCCCCCTGCGCCTGTTCGACCATCTGGATGATCTGCGCCAGCATGGTGTCGGCCCCGACCTTGGTGGCCCGAAACCGCAAGGCGCCGGTGCCATTCACGGTTGCCCCGACAAGTTCATCACCTGTGGATTTTTCGACCGGAACCGGCTCTCCGGTGATCATGCTCTCATCGACATAGGAGCGGCCCGACAGGACCTCTCCGTCCACCGCGATCTTTTCACCGGGGCGCACATGTATCACATCCCCGACCACAATGGTGTCAATCGGCACCTCGGTCACATCATCGCCCCGCTCAACCCGCGCCGACTTGGGCTGAAGGCCAACCAGTTTGCGAATGGCCTCCCCCGTGCGCCCCTTGGCGCGCGCCTCCAGCCACCTGCCCAGAAGGATCAGCACCACGATGACCGCTGCGGCCTCGAAATAGACATTGGCGGTGCCATCCGGCAACAGACCCGGCGCGAAGGTGGACACAAGTGAAAACCCATAGGCCGCCGACGTTCCCAGCGCGACCAGAGAGTTCATGTCGGGCGCGCCCTTGAACAAAAGCGGGAACCCCTTGGTGTAGAACCGCAGGCCGGGGCCAAACAGCACGATGGTGGTCAGCACAAATTGCACAAGCAGGCTGGTCTGCGCGCCAATGTTGTTTTGGATCCACATATGCATCGCGGGAAACAGGTGACCGCCCATTTCCAGCACAAAGACCGGCAAGGTCAGCACCGCGGCCAACAGCGTGATGCGCCCCAGATGGGCAATTTCCGCGTGTTTCCGATCTTCGTTTTCTGGGGCGCTGCCGGTTTTGACCCTGGCCGGATAGCCCAGTTTGGTCGCCACCCGCGCCAGATCGGCGGGGGTGACAACCCCTTCGAGATAGCGCAGCTGAGCCGTTTCGGTTGACAGGTTGACCTGCGCGCTCAGCACGCCAGGCGTTGCGGACAGGACGCGTTCCACACGGCCAACGCAACTGGCACAGGTCATCGCCTCAACCTCCAGCGTGACCTCTGCCTGTCGCGCCGGATAGCCTGCCTGCTCCAGCGCATCCGTCAGCGCAGGCAACGTGGCGGGTTCGGAAAACGCAAGTTCAACACTTTCGCTTGCCAGGTTCACTGTGGCACCCTCGACGCCGGGAACCGCCTTCAGGGCTTTTTCCACGCGCCCGACACAGCTCGCGCAGGACATGCCCTCTACGAACAGCCGGAAATGGGATTGATCAGACATGGTGTCCTCCGCGACTCGATGTTTTGATACCCAGATGATGGTTCCAGTAAGGGGAAGGTCAAGTGCTGCGCAATATTTTCCTGCGCGACAACTGCCCCGGGTCGGGCTTGAGGGGAGGTCGCCCCACAAAACACACGGGCCGGGGCAGAGCCGTGACACACCCGTTCAGGTGATCACATCTCCCCCCTGCCCTCAGGATCCGCCTGCCGGGTAATGGGTGAACAGCTCTGTGCTGCCATCTTTTCGGATCAGGTGGACCGAGTAGGCATCCCGTTCATTCTCAGGCCCCATCCCCGGCGACCCATAGGGCATTCCGGGCGCAGACAGGCCAACAGCATCAGGACGCTCTGACAGAAGACGGCGAATATCAGCAGCCGGCACATGCCCCTCGATGACATATCCTTCTACCAGACGCCCTGATCCCGTATTCTGAGCGCGTCGATCATGCTGTTCGCAATGTTGCCGCCAGACATAAACTCGACGCGGTCCAAATACGTTGGCTTTCCCGGATTGGAGATGAGATGAAGGCGAAGGTTGTTGTCGATCGCGAAGCGTTTGACGAACCACCTTTCTCACAACAGGGCGGCTACAAGCGCCTCAACAAGATGTTTGGCGGGGAGCTTGATGCTATTCTCGACGAGATCAAACATGAAACGTGGGAGCCCGCCGCATGAATCCGGACATCCTTTCAAAAGTCGCAAGTGACGCTGGGATGGATCATTCGGATGTAAGTTTGGTGGCTGATCTTCTGTTCCGTGAAATGCACAAACGGCTGTATGAACGTGAGGTGGACGACTACCTTGTGGGAGAGCTTCTTCATGAACTCACCGATTTCGCGTGGATCCATCTCTTCCAGTTTTTACTTCTCCACAGATTGCGTTATGGCTGCTCAAAGCATCCTGATGACGACATCTCCGACAGCGCTACGCAGCTCCAATATGTCGGCGGCAAGTCAGAATGGAGAAAATACTTCATGGAAATGAGCGAGTGGAAGATCTCGTCACAATACGGCAGGGAAGACCTCTACAAATGAGTGCAACACAGGATATTGTCGCCAAACTCTGGAACCTCTGCAATGTCCTGCGCGATGATGGTGTTACCTACTCGGAATACGTGACCGAACTGACCTACCTGCTGTTCCTCAAGATGATGGAAGAGACAGGTCAGGAACGTAGGGTGCCCGAAGAATACCGCTGGGCCGAAATCGCGCGCCGCGAAGGACTGGACCAGCTAACCCACTACAAGCGCGCCCTGACCAACCTGGGCGATCCGGACGAGAAGGACGAGCAAGGCAACCGGAAACCCCCGAAAGATCCTTTGGTCCTCGACATCTTCACAGATGCGCAAACCCGCCTGCGCAAGCCTGCAAACCTGAAGAGCCTTACCAAAGCAATCGACGACCTGAACTGGTTCGATGCGCGAGAGGAAGGTCTTGGGGACCTTTACGAAGGGCTGCTTCAGAAGAACGCCGAAGACAAGAAATCGGGTGCTGGGCAGTATTTTACACCCCGTCCGTTGATTGATTGCCTGATCCGCCTGACAAAGCCGCAGCTGGGCGAGGTGATCCAAGACCCAGCAGCGGGCACAGGGGGCTTCATTGTCGCGGCTCATCGCCAGATTTCGGAAGACAACAACGATTTGTTCGGTCTCCCAGACGGGGTTGCCGAGAAACAGATCCGCGAATGCTACACGCTGGCCGAATTGGTTCCGGACACCCATCGCCTTAGCATGATGAACCTCATGCTGCACGGGATCGAAGGTGATGCCCACTCGATGGACACGCTCACCGCAGAAGGTGCTGCGCTTCCCAAGGCCAACCTGATCCTATCAAACCCTCCCTTTGGCACCAAACGTGGGGGCGGGCGTCCTGCCAGGGATGACTTCTCCACCACGGCAGAAACCTCGAACAAGCAGCTTGCCTTTGTTGAGCATATTATCCGTGCTCTTAAGCCTGGCGGACGGGCGGCGGTGGTGCTGCCGGACAATGTGCTGTTTGAGGATGGAGTTGGACGGCGTCTTCGCCAGATGCTGATGAATTGGTGCAACCTCCACACCATCCTGCGCCTTCCAACCGGCATCTTCTATGCCCAAGGGGTCAAAACCAACGTCTTGTTCTTTACGCGTAATGCTGATGGCAGCCAGAAGGACGGCACTCACCCCTAAACGGGATGGCTTTACTGCGGCGGACGGCGTCCCCTTTTTGAAGGTCTACAATATCGTCAATCAGGCGATAGATTTCGGCTATCGCCCGCAATTCATTACTGATGAAGCCCACAACACCAAGGGGCGAAAATCCAAAATATTGCCTGGTGATGTTTTGATGAATATCGTTGGCCCTCCTCTTGGCAAAGTGGCGATCATTCCCAAAACCTTTGATGAATGGAATTGCAATCAGGCACTGACCATTTTCCGGCCGAGTGAAGCTGTCATCACTGAATGGCTCTATCATTTTTTAAGATCGGGTATTCCGGTCTCTACGGTCATCGGCGAGACCAGAGGGGTAGTTGGCCAAGTGAATATCTCACTTTCTCAATGCCGAAACTTTGCCATTCCTATTCCACCAATTCGCGAGCAACGGCGGATTGTGACGAAGCTGGATCAGCTCTCAGAACGTTCCTCTGCCGCCCGCGACCACCTCACCCGCGTCACCGCTCTCGCTACCCGTGCCAAGCAGGCGATTTCAAGCGCAGCATTCCGAGGCGCGTTGCTTGGGCTTGAGCCGGTTGACACCGAGAAATTCAATCGCCGTTGCTGGGATTTGCCAAAGGGTTGGCATTGGGCGCGTTTTGATGAAGTCGCGAAGATCAAATCAAACCTGAAGCCGCCAAGCGAAATGCCAGACCTTCCACACGTTGCTCCAGACAACATTGAATCTGGCACGGGTCGGCTCCTGCCTTACAACACAATAGCGGAAGACGGCGTAAAAAGCGGAAAGCACAAGTTTTTTTTCTGGCCAGATCATTTACTCAAAAATTCGACCATATCTTCGGAAGGCGGTCATCGTAGATTTTGATGGGGCCTGCAGTGCCGATATGTATCCGGTTGACTGTGGCCCTGATGTCGACATTCACCTTTTACATCGCTGGTTGATTTCAGAAGACTTCGCTTGGTTCACGGCAGAGCACGAGGGTCGAACCGTCCTGCCTAAGATTAACCAGAAGGGCTTGAACGCAGCACCGGTGCCCGTTCCTCCAGCAGAACACCAAGCCAAGATCATCAGGCATATTGAAGCAGCTTTCTCTCGCATCGACCGACTGACTGAAGAGGCCAGCCGCGCCAGCCATCTCCTCGACCGCTTGGATGAGCGCCTGCTGGCCAAAGCCTTCCAAGGTGAGCTTGTGCCGCAGGATCCCGATGATGAGCCCGCAGAGGCGCTCCTTGAACGCATCCGTGAGGCCAGAGCCGCAACTCCCAAACCGAAGCGGGCTCATAGAAAGAAAACGGCATGAAAGAGCTGCTTGATAACGCCGTGTTGTCCATTGAGTTCGGTGTAGAAGACTTCAAAGCAGATGATGAACGCCGCCTGCTCTCGGCCATTCGAAATCTCTATGCGGGCGTTCTTTTATTGTGCAAACAGGTTCTTTGGAACGCCTCACCCGAGGGCTCCGAAGGGTCCCTGATTTACAAAGACCTGGTCCCAGAGAAACAAGAAGACGGGTCAGTGCTGATGAAGCCGAAAAAGGCACATCGCAATACGATTGACCGTCGCCAGATTGAGGAAAGGTTCAAATCTCTTGACCTGGATTTGGATTGGGGGCGATTGACGTCGCTTGCGAACATTCGAAATGACGCGGAGCACCTTTTTCTCAAGGCGACACCAGTTGTTGCAAAGGAGGCGCTCGCATCAACCTTACCTCTCGTCCAGAAGCTCTTGGCCGATCACCTCGAGGAAGATCCGCCAACTCTGTTGGATGAGGATGTCTGGCAGACACTTCTCCAAAACAGTGAAGTCTTTGAAGCTCAAGCGGCGCAATGTCGTAAGACGTTTGACGGCGTCTTTTGGGGGGCAGACATTCTTCCTGACTCCATCAGGTTCCTGCGCTGCCCACATTGCAAGTCTTCTTTGGTGAGATGTGACGAAACTGTAGCCTTAGAATTCGAAAACCTCTGGATGGATTGCGCAGAGTGTAATCAGGAAATTGATCGGGAAGATGCCTTCCTTCACGCCCTCGCGGAACTTGTGGACAGCCAATCGTATCTTGCAGCGAAGAACGGAGAGTTGCCGTCTATCACGACCTGTCCAGAATGCTCTCTGGAGTCATGGAGCCGCTATGACCAGAAATGCGTGTTCTGTAACGAGGAGACACAGACTTGTGGCATTTGCGGAACCGATTGCGACCCCGATGACTACAACCCTCTGGATGGATATTGCTCGTCCTGCTCCTACGGCATGCAGAAAGCGATGAAGGACGACTGAACGTCGAAGCCACGAAGCCTGAACCGAAGAGCACCGTCAAAAGCCAAAATTCGGGCAAATTAAGCGGCGCCAACAATGCTGACATCGACTTTCGCCAATTCCTCAAGTTTCAGCGAATTTCGGGGCATTTTCGTGCCTGTCCCGAAACTCGCCAAAATTCAGCAAAACGAACGACTTTGGGTGTCTCGCGAAAACTTATGGGCGTCGCGAACGATTATGGGGAATCCTACACAGGGTCAGAAGTCGAGGTTTTCCACCGATAGGGCGTTTTGCTGGATAAATTCACGACGCGGCTCAACCACATCGCCCATCAGCTTGGTGAAAATGTCGTCCGCTTCCGACAGATCATCCACCTTCACCTGCAACAATGTGCGTGCTTCGTGGTCCAGCGTGGTTTCCCAAAGCTGATCCGGGTTCATTTCGCCCAGACCTTTGTATCGCTGCAATGTCAGGCCTTTTTCGCCTTCTGCCAGGATCGCATTCAAAAGGTCAATTGGACCCTGCACCTGGATTTCACGCTCTTTGCGCGACAGCTTGGCACCGTCCCTGTAAATATCCCGCGTCTCCATCGACACTTCGGACAGGCGGCGGGCTTCCCCCGAGCGCAGAACGGCCCCATCCAGCGTGCGGATTTCCTCGACCCCACGCAGCACACGGGCCAGACGGATGCCATGATCCTGTGTGATCCGCCCCTGCCATCCGCGCTCATATTCCACGGCCACCTTATCCAGACGCGCTGCCACGTCATCCGCCACACGCTGCAGATCCGCATCTGCACGCCCCGGATCAAACGCCCCGGAAAGGGCGGCCTGTTCCAGGATATTGCGCGGGTAATGCGTTGGGAACGCGTCCAGAATACGTTTGAAATTGCGCGCGCCATCCACCACGCGGGCCAGGTCCGCACCGGCAATTTCCTCACCCGAGGGAAGACGCAGAACGGTGCCTTCAATCCCCTGTCCGACAAGGTAATCCTCAAGCGCAATCTGATCTTTCACATAGACCTCGGACTTGCCGCGCGACACTTTGTAAAGCGGCGGCTGCGCGATGTAGAGATAGCCCCCTTCGATCAGCTCCGGCATTTGCCGGAAGAAGAAGGTCAGCAGCAGGGTTCGGATATGCGCCCCATCCACATCCGCATCGGTCATGATGATGACCTTGTGGTACCGCAGCTTGGAAATGTCGAACTCATCACGACCGATCCCGGTGCCAAGAGCGGTAATCAGCGTGCCGATTTCCTGGCTGGACAGCATCCGGTCAAACCGGGCGCGTTCCACGTTCAAAATCTTGCCTCGCAACGGCAACACGGCCTGGTCGTGGCGCGAACGCCCCTGTTTGGCAGATCCACCGGCAGAATCCCCCTCGACCAGGAACAATTCACGTTTGGCAGGATCTTTTTCCTGACAATCGGCCAGCTTGCCCGGCAACGAGGCCACATCAAGCGACGATTTCTTGCGGGTCATTTCGCGCGCCTTGCGGGCCGCTTCGCGTGCCAGTGCAGCCTCGACGATCTTACCGGCAATCATCTTGGCGATCTGCGGGTTTTCGTCGAACCACTCCTGCAGCTTTTCGTTCATCAACCCTTCGACCGCCGGGCGCACTTCGCTTGAAACCAGCTTGTCCTTGGTCTGCGAGCTGAATTTCGGGTCCGGCACCTTGACCGACAACACACAGGTCAGGCCTTCACGTGCATCATCCCCGGTAAAGTTCACCTTTTCCTTTTTCGCCAACCCGGTTGAGTTGGCATAGAGGTTGAGCGTCCGGGTCAGCGCACCCCGGAAACCAGCCAGATGGGTGCCCCCGTCCCGCTGCGGGATGTTGTTGGTAAAGGGCAGCACGTTTTCGTGGTAGCCATCATTCCACCACATCGCCACCTCGACACCAATCCCGTCTTTTTCGCCGGTCACGAAAATCGGCTCTTCCATCAGGGGGGTCTTGTGACGATCCAGATATTTCACGAATTCTTTCACGCCACCATCGTAATGCATTTCCGAATGCAGTTTTTCAGCGGGGCGTTCATCTTCGATAATGATGCGCACGCCCGAGTTCAGAAAGCTGAGTTCCCGCAGGCGATTTTCCAGTGTCTTGAACTGGTAATCCAGGTTCGAGAACGTATCCGTCGACGCCAGGAAACGCACTTCGGTCCCGGTGCGGTCACCGCAATCCCCCACAACACGCAGATGCTCGGCGGTTTCGCCGCGTTCAAAGCGGGCCACATGTTCTTTCCCGTCGCGCCAGACGCGCAATTCCAACCAGTCGGACAGGGCGTTCACAACCGACACCCCCACACCGTGCAGACCACCCGACACCTTATAGGAGTTCGAGTCAAATTTGCCGCCTGCATGCAGCTGGGTCATGATCACCTCAGCCGCCGACACACCTTCTTCCCGGTGGATATCCACCGGAATACCACGTCCGTTATCCGAAACGGAAACCGAATTGTCCGCGTGAATCGTAACCGTTACCGCGTCCGCATGACCTGCCAGCGCCTCGTCGATCCCGTTATCGACAACCTCATATACCATGTGGTGCAGACCGGACCCATCATCGGTGTCCCCGATATACATGCCGGGGCGCTTACGAACAGCCTCCAAGCCTTTGAGAACCTTAATGGATTCGGCGCCGTACTCGGCACCATTTTGCGCGTCATCAGCCATGTGGGCCTTCCTGTAATTCTGTCCCCAAAACATAGAGGTTTTCGAGGGTAATGTCACCTATCCGACACAAGATTTGGTGTCAATTCACCCACCCTTTTACGGCAGGCGACCAAAGCCCGGGATATGCGCGCCCCGGCAGCTAAAGCGTTTCGAGATACACTTGAAACACATGCTTATCCCGAAACGCCCACGATATTGATATCTCTTGCGGCGTTTCGACTTTTCCCTGCCTCAGGTTAAAGTCGAAACGCTTTAAGTCAGAGCAGACACCCGTCCTCATCCAGCTCCCAAAACGGGTTGAAGGCGAACTCCCACAAATGGCCGTCCGGGTCCGCGACATAGCCGGAATAGCCGCCCCAATCGGCCTTTGTGGGCTGCGTCACCGCCGTGCCACCCGCGGCAATTGCCTTGGCAAAAGCCGCATCCACCTCGGCCTCTCCGGGGTAATTTTGCGCCAGTGTCATCGCCCCGGTTTTCAACGCGTCTTTTGAACGCCCGGTTTCCCTGGCCAACCCCTCCCGAGTGAAAAACCCGAATTTCATCCCGTTCATGTCGAAAAAGGCCACCTCTGGCAGCACCGCAGAAGGCTCCCAGCCCAGCGCCTGATAATAGGCACAAGACCGTTCGATACTTTCAACACCCAACGTAATCAGTGTCACACGGTTCTGCTTCATGGCGCCCCCTCCGAAATGATTGAAGTCCCGCCTTCGTCGCTCACTTGGAAATGCGCGGCGCGGTGACCCAGCTCTGCAAACAACTCCGGCCCGGTGCCGGTCATGAAAGCCTGTGCCCCAAGGGCGCAAATCTCATCATAAAGAGCCGCACGCCGCCCCGCATCCAGATGCGCGGCCACTTCATCCAGAAGGTAAATCGGAGCGGCCCCGAAATCGCGGGCCAGCGCCCGCCCATTGGCAAGGATCAGCGACACAAGAAGCGCCTTCTGTTCCCCGGTAGAGCAATCACGGGCCGGCACATCTTTGGCCGTATAAATGGCTCCCAGATCCGAACGATGCGGCCCCACCAGGGTGCGACCTGCCGCCAGATCGCGCGGACGGCTTTCGGCCAATGCCGTGGCCAATTCGTCTTCCGTTGCAGGGGCCAGCACCTCATCCGCCTGCACCAAAGAAAGTTCCGCTGCAGGAAATTCGGTCTCGGCGCTGGCTTGCGCATCTTGCAAAAGGGCGATGGCCTTCAAACGGTTCGCGTGGATTTCCGTACCAGACATGGCCATCTGCAATTCAATCGCACGATACCAATGGGGGTCCCGCTGCCCGTCCTTCAGCAACCGGTTCCGCTCACGCATCGCCTTTTCATAATTCAAAACCGCATCCGCATGAGACGGGGTGAAACTCAGGGTCAACCGGTCCAGAAACCGCCGCCGCCCTTCGGCCCCCTCAACCCAAAGCCTGTCCATCACAGGAATCAGCCAAACCACACGCGTGATCCGTCCCAGGGTGACCTGCGTCGCAACCTTACCGTCGATCCGCACCTGGCGCCCCTGACCGGGCTCCACCCATGTTTCAACCTCATGCATCTGACCAAGGCTCTGCAGCACACCGGAAATCTTCCAACCCACCTGCTCTGGTCGCCGGATCATTTCATCCATCGTCGCCCGACGCAGCCCGCGCCCCGGCGAAAACATCGAAACGGCTTCCAGAATATTGGTCTTTCCTGCCCCGTTGGCCCCATGTAAAACCACAGGCCGCCCGTCCAAGGACAAGCGCGCCCGCTTGTGGCTGCGAAAATGACTGATCGTCAATTCACGAAGGGCAAGCGAGGTCATGTACCCTCTTTCTTCTTGGCCCAAATACTCCCGCCGGAGGCAGAAAACTCAATCAACAGGGCCGATCACACGCGCATCGGCATGACAACATAGACGGCGCTGGTGTCATTGCCTTCGCGCATCAGGGCCGGGTCGCCGGAATTGTTGAACATGAAGGTTGCGTTTTCACGATCAACCTGGCTGGCGATTTCCAGCAGGTATTTTGCGTTGAAGCCAATTTCCAGACGCTCGTCGGAATAGGCCACAGCCAGCTCTTCCTCAGCCGCCCCGGCATCCGGCGCATTCACCGAAAGCACCAGCCGGTCTTCATCGAGCTGCAGTTTCACCGCGCGCGAGCGTTCGGACGACACGGTGGCCACACGGTCCACGGCCTTGGCAAATTCCGCCGCATCCACTTCAAGCTTACGGGTGTTGCCGGTGGGGATCACGCGGGTGTAATCCGGGAAGGTCCCATCAATGACTTTCGACGTGAGCGTAATGGCAGGCGTGGCAAAACGCACTTTGGTTTCCGAAACCGAAACCGCGATCGTGGCCTCATCATCATCCAGAAGTTTGCGCAGCTCCCCCACGGTTTTGCGCGGAACGATCACGCCCGGCATCTCATCCGCGCCCATTGGCAGCTCGGCATCAATCCGTGCCAGACGGTGCCCATCGGTGGCCACCGCGCGCAGCACCTTGCCATCTTCGGCGGCCGCCACATGCAGGTAAACACCATTCAGGTAATAGCGGGTCTCCTCGGTCGAGATCGCAAATTTCGACTTGTCGAACAGGCGACGCAGCACCGGGGCCGGGGCCGAGAAATTGGCGGAATATTCCGACGAGGCCATGACCGGGAAATCTTCTTTCGGAAGAGTGGCGAGCGAGAAGTTCGACCGCCCCGCTTCCACCGTCAGGCGCCCCGTGGCCCCATCGTCACTCAGCTGCACCAACGCCCCATCCGGCAGTTTGCGCACAATCTCGTGCAAGGTCACGGCGGCCACAGTGGTGGCCCCGGCGCGTTCAACCATTGCCGCGGTTTTATCGACCACTTCGATATCCAAGTCGGTGGCGCGGAACGACACGCTGTCGCCCTCCGCTTCAATCAGCACATTGGCGAGAATTGGAATGGTGTTGCGGCGCTCTACCACCGACTGAGCCTGGGCCACGGCCTTTAGCAACGCACCACGTTCAATGCTGATCTTCATTTCCCACTCCTGACAACGAGAGGGGCTGAAAGCCGATGCCTTCGCCCCGTGATGTTCTTTTGCTGGAATGTCCAATGGTTTGAAGGGCGGGTCAAGGCCAAACGACCCTTATCCCGCCCTTTGCAGGCAACTGTGGTGCCCGGGCTTATGCTTCGAGCGCGCGGCGCAGAAGTTCGAGGTCTTCGGCGATCTGATCGTCTACGGCCTTGAGTTCATCAATGCGCTTCACCCCGTGCATCACGGTGGTGTGGTCCCGACCACCGAACCGGCGCCCGATTTCAGGCAGGCTGCGCGAGGTCATATGCTTGGCCAGATACATGGCCACCTGGCGGGGGCGCGCAATGGTGCGCACACGTTTGGGGCCAATTAGATCCGACAGGCGGATATTGTAATGTTCCGACACTTTGCGCTGGATCTCTTCCACGGTGACCTTGCGATCGGACGCCCGCAGAATATCCCCGAGGCAATCCTGCGCAAGTTCCAGCGTGATTTCGCGTCCGACAAGCGAGGCAAAGGCGAACAGGCGCATCAACGCCCCTTCCAGCACCCGCACATTGGTTGAAATGCGGTGAGCAAGGAACTCCAGCACACCATCGGCAATTTGCAGGCCGGGATATTGCTGACGATAGCTCGCCACCTTGGTCTGCAGGACGCCCAGACGCAATTCATAATCAGTCGGGTGCAGGTCCACGACAAGACCGCATTGCAGGCGGGATTTGATCCGATCTTCCAGATCCTTGATTTCACCAGGGGCCCGGTCTGCCGAGATGATGATCTGTTTGTTCTGGTCCACCAGCGCGTTGAATGTGTGGAAGAACTCTTCCTGGGTCGAATCCTTGCCGGCGATGAATTGCACGTCATCCACCATCAACACATCCACCGAGCGGAAGATTTGCTTGAAATCCATCATCTGCTTTTCACGCAGTGCCTTAACGAAACGATACATGAATTGCTCAGCCGAAAGATAAACCACGCGCAGGTCGGGCTGGCGGGTTTTCAGCTCATGCGCGATGGCATGCATCAGGTGCGTTTTACCAAGGCCGACACCGCCATACAGGAACAGCGGGTTGAACGTGACGGGGCCACCTTCTGCCACGCGGCGCGCGGCGGCATGGGCAAGTTCATTCGGCTTGCCCACAACAAAACTGTCGAATGTGAAGCGCGCATCCAGCGGCGCTCCGGGCAGGTCGTCCTGCACCTCAGAGCGGGTGGCGGATCTCGAAGGGGCCTGCGCTTCATTGCTGGTCAGACCAGATCCGGCAGCCGAATTGGTCAGCTTACGCGGTGCCGTTTTTTTCGGAACGACAAATTCCAGACGTGACGCGGCAACGCCTGCTTCGGACAGATGGCTCAGGATCTGATCGCTGAAATTGGACCCAACCCAATTCCCCATAAAGTTGGTTGGCACCAGGAAGGTCACCACCCCCCCGTCCAGATCCGCAAATTCCAAGGGTTCAATCCAACTCTTATAGTTGTTCTGCCCTACTGCCTTTTGCAGCTTTGAGCGGACCTGTCCCCATTTCTCGTTCGTCATGTCACTTCGACCTATTTTCTTTTTTCTCGACTGTCGCAAGCAGCCTGTCTCAGATCATCATTCACTCACCACCAGGCGCCTGCCACAGCACCGGAACCGACGACATGCACGCATTCCGAAACCGCCCCTTCCCTCGGTCCCGAACATAAGCTGACCCTGGCCTTGACCTGCACCTGCTTCAGCCCGAAAGGCCGAAAGCGCAAACAAAGCCCACCCACGTCCGACCATGTAAGGTGCGGCGTGTGCGACCCCGAACGGGGCATGTTAAGAGACATGACAGATGATGCATTCATCCCCTCATGCAAGGGTGGTGAACCCGATCATCAGGCAACACGAAACCTGTCCCCCTCGACAGGGGTTTCGCGCTACATTCGCGAGGGGGATTCTCTCCCCACTCGATTGTGGATTGAGCTAAGCCAATAAAAAATAACGACTTTTTGCCCCAAATCATCATTGTCCCAAGTCAGCGACGTGAATCGCTGGAGATAAGCTAGCAACTGCACCGCAGGGCGCGCAACAGAACTTCACCCTTGACTCTGTCTTTCCGAAAACGAATCCCGGACCCGGTTTTGATGCCCATGACAGGCGTCCTGAAAAACGCAAATGAGCGCGCCTATTTGGCACGCTCATCTCATGTTTCAGCCCCAATTTCAGAGGCTGACAATTTTGTCACAGACCAATCAAATCCGGTCTGCCCAGGGCAATCAGCCCAGCGCTTTCACACGTGCCGACAGGCGCGACATTTTGCGCGCAACAGTGTTTTTGTGCAGAACGCCTTTGGTCACACCGCGCATCAGTTCCGGCTGAGCCTGCTTCAGAGCAGCGGCAGCAGCGGCCTGATCGCCCGAGGCGATGGCTTCTTCAACTTTGCGCAGATAGGTGCGGATGCGCGAACGACGCGCTTTGTTCACAGCGAAACGACGCTCGTTCTGGCGGGCGCGTTTTTTAGCTTGGGGCGAATTTGCCATATGTCTGATCCCTTCGTCGGGTGTTTCGTTTCATGCCACATAAGTGGACTGCGCATCAGCACCCGCCGGGTTCAGAACCGGTGATTCTGGCCAAAGCGGGCCTCACACGCATATATTGCGGCCCCCTTTAGGGCATTTCGCCCGGAAAGGGAACCCCATTTTCTTGGTTTCGAGGCTTACTTGTCGCGGAATTGCGGTTCGCGCTTCTCAACGAAAGCAGCCATGCCTTCTTTCTGATCTTCGGTGGCAAACAGCGAGTGGAACAGGCGGCGTTCAAACAGCACCCCTTCGGCCAGCGGCAGCTGTTCAGCGCGATTGACCGCCTCCTTGATCGCCATCACGGTGACCATGGATTTTTCGGCAATCTTCGCAGCCGCCCCCATTGCCTCTTTCATCAGATCTTTCGAGGGCACCACGCGGCTGACCAGCCCTGACCGCTCTGCCTCATCGGCATCCATGAAACGCCCGGTCAGGTTCATATCCATCGCCTTGGCACGCCCCACCAGCTTGGTCAGACGCTGTGTGCCGCCCATCCCGGCCATCACCCCAAGGTTCACTTCGGGCTGACCAAACTTGGCAGTCTCGGACGCGATGATGAAATCACACATCATCGCCAACTCGCATCCACCGCCCAGCGCATAGCCTGACACGGCGGCGATAATCGGTTTGCGGATCCGCATGATCGCGGCCTCTTCGGGGGTGAACAGATCCCCGGCGAACACATCCACAAAGCTTTTCTCAGCCATCATCTTGATATCGGCCCCGGCGGCGAATGCCTTTTCCGAACCCGTGATCACGATGCAGCGCACCTTGTCATTTTCCTGCGCTTCCGCCAGCGCTTCGCCCAGCTCGCCCAACAGCTCGAGATTGAGAGCATTCATCGCATCCGGGCGGTTCAGCCGGATCAGCGATACGTGGTCTTCGATTTCGACGATAATATTCTTATAGGCCATGGTTCCCCTGCCTTAGTCCCGTTTTGGTCGTCCCTGACCAGTGGTGGTCGAGGGGGAGTCCTACGCGGGCATTCCCCCTCGATCAAGCTATCTTTGACATTGCCCACAATAGAAGCTTGATCGTCCCCCCTGCACGATTCGGGCAATTTTCCCTTTGCAATCAGGTGTGACGCAGGGTTCATTTTCCCGTCCGTAGACCTGAAAACTGTGTTGAAAATACCCCAGATCACCATCTGTCTGGCGGTAATCCTTCAGCGAAGATCCACCGCTTTTGATCGCCTCACGCAACACATCACGGATGATCGGCGCCAATCCCGCCACCCGTTTGGCCGCTATCTGACCTGCCTTTCGAGACGGATGGATCCCCGCCCGAAACAGCACCTCACAGACATAGATATTGCCAAGCCCTGCGACTATTCCCTGATCCAGAAGCGCGGTCTTGATGGCCGTGTTTTTGCCGGCAAGCCTGGCGACCAGATAGGTTTCATCAAAATCATTGCCAAGGGGTTCCGGCCCCAGGACGCGGATCAGTTTATGCGCCTCAAGACCCGCCGTGGGGCACAGATCCATCGCCCCGAAGCGACGCGGATCGTTAAAGGTCACCCGCGCGCCGTTCTCCATATCAAACACGACATGGTCATGCTTTTCCGGCGCCGGGTGGGTATGGTGAAACTTGCCCAGACGATGACCCGAAATCAGCATCCGCCCCGACATGCCCAGATGCACGATCAGGGTTTCATCAGTATCGAGGTCCAGAAGCAGGTACTTCGACCGACGCCCAAGATGGCGCACCTGCGCCCCGGTCAACCGGTCAGCCATCCGATCCGGGAACGGCCAGCGCAACCCGTCACGCCGCACCTCTGCCCGGGCAATCCGCACGCCCTCCATCACCGGGGCCAGTCCGCGACGCACGGTTTCAACTTCGGGCAGTTCAGGCATGGGACCTCTCACTCATACGCATTCCAGTTCTCAGACAGCTCTTCATTGGCCCGCTCTATCAATGCCTCCATCCCGGTATAAAAGGAGGAGATCTTTGCCTTGCCGGCCTCACCAAAATGAAGCTCATATTGCATCGCGTCCCGGTTATAACCAACGTCCACCAGATCATTCCAGGCATATCGCTTCCTGCGAAAACTCCAGTGCGTATTGATCAGCCCCTCGCGGTCATAGGACACAAAAGCGACGATCATCCAAAGGCACATCAGCCCGAAGAACAGCCCGAACGCCGCCATGAAAAGCGACAGACCAAGCTGATCCCCCTCCAGTGCAACAAAGATGAACAGGGCAGACAGAGCGCCGCTTGCCGGAACGAAAAGGAAAAGAAACCCGGATTTGAGCCGAAGCGTGGTGACCCCCTCAAACGGATCATGCCGCCCCTCATCCCCGCCGAGCCGGGCCACCGATACCAAAAAATAAGGCAGGGTTGGCGCAAGAAGAAGCGTGCCCAATAATTTCAGGATATTCTCGGACCAGGGATTTCCGGGCTGAAGAAAGGCCAGGGCAGAGGGCAGGGTGTTGGGGTGCTCGCGAAGATAGGTGCCGCCGAAATGGACCAGCCCGAAAAACACGACCCCCGCCATCAGCAAGAGCAAAAAGGAAATGACAACCTGACGCATGTTCCGTTTCCAGCCTCAACCGCAATTGTATCCGGGACATATCTGACTATAAGGGAGCAGAGACAATTTAAGGCAAGTGCCGATGACATCGAACAGCAAGAAAACCACGCATTTTGGGTTCAAAACCGTAGACGAAGACCAGAAGGCCGGGATGGTCCATGGCGTTTTCACCAATGTGGCCTCGAAATACGACATCATGAACGACGTCATGTCCGTCGGCATTCACCGCCTCTGGAAAGACGCGATGATGGACTGGCTGGCCCCCCGTCCCGGGCAGCGCCTGCTTGATGTAGCCGGTGGCACGGGCGACATTTCCTTTCGGTTCCTGAAACGCGCGGAAGGCACATCCTCTGTCGTGCTGGACATGACAGAATCCATGCTGATCGAAGGACGCCAGCGCGCAGAAGCCGGCAATATGGCGAACCGGCTTGACTGGGTGGTTGGCGACGCGATGCAATTGCCGTTCGAGGATAACAGCTTTGATCGCTACACGATCAGCTTTGGCATCCGCAACGTGACCCGTATCCCCGACGCGTTGAAAGAGGCCTATCGGGTGCTCAAACCCGGCGGGCGCCTGATGGTGCTGGAGTTTAGCCAACTGCCCAATGACGGATTGCAAAAACTCTACGACCTCTATTCCTTCAACGTGATCCCCCGGATGGGCAAGCTGATCGCTGACGATTATGACAGCTATCAATACCTTATTGAATCCATTAGAAAATTCCCAGATCAAGATACATTTGCCGGAATGATCCGGGACGCCGGTTTCGAGAATGTGAAATATCGCAACCTGTCCCTGGGGATTGCAGCCCTGCATTCGGGATGGAAGATCTGACATGCGTGGACCGCACAATATCTGGCGCCTGATCCGCACCGGCGCCACCTTTCAGCGCACCGGCGCCATGGGTGTCGTTCTGGATGCGATGAAAGCACCGCCTGCCCTGCGGGTGGCCGCTCGGGTCATTGGTTTTCCCTTTGCGTGGCTGGGCAAGAAAGGTGACACATCCCTGCCCCCCGTCACTCGCGCCATTACCGCGCTGGGACCGGCCTATATCAAATTCGGACAAATCCTGTCGACACGCCCGGATGTGGTCGGGTCTGACCTTGCCGACCAGTTGAAATACCTGCAGGACAAGCTGCCCCCCTTCCCGCTTGATGTGGCGCGGAAAATGGTTGAGGACGAGTTGGGGATCAAGGTGGACGAGGTCTTTTCCGAGTTCTCAGAACCGGTTGCCGCAGCCTCCATCGCACAGGTCCACCGCGCCCGCCTTGCCACAAATGGCCAGAAAGTGGCCGTCAAGGTTCTGCGCCCCGGCATCCTGCGAGCCTTCCGCACCGATATCGACGCATTCCACTTCTCTGCACGGATGATCGAATGGCTCCTGCCCTCAACCAGACGTCTGCGCCCGACCGATGTGGTGGAACATTTCGAAGGCGTGGTGATGGGAGAGCTCGACCTGCGTCTGGAGGGGGCTTCCGCCAGTGAATTTGCGGAAAATACCCAAAAGGATCAAGGCTTTGAAGTGCCCCACATCAATTGGGCGCTGACCGGACGTTCCGTGATGACGCTCGGGTGGGCCGAAGGCATTCCCGCCAATGATCTGGACAGTATTCGGGCATCAGGTCTGAATATGACCGATCTGGGGGAACGGGTGCTGCAGCTGTTTCTGAGCCATGCCCTGCGGGACGGGCTGTTTCATGGGGATATGCATCAGGGCAACCTGAAATTCGCCGAAAACGGAGACATCATTGCCATTGATTTTGGTATTATGGGACGGATCGACGAATATACTCGTCGAGTCTATGCCGAAATCCTCTACGGCTTCATCACCCGCAATTACACCCGCGTGGCTGAGGTCCATTTCGAAGCAGGCTATGTTCCCGCAAATCGGGATGTGGTGGAATTCGCACAGGCCCTCCGCGCCGTTGGTGAACCAATTGCGGATATGGATGCAACGCAGATCTCGATGGCCAAACTCCTCTCCTACCTCTTTGAGGTCACAGAGAAATTTGGCATGCAGACCCGCACGGAGCTGATCTTGCTGCAACGGACGATGGTTGTGGTCGAAGGGGTCGCGCGCTCACTTGACCCACATATCAACATCTGGCAGGTCGCCCGTCCCGTCGTCGAAGATTACATCAAGGCGTCAATCGGTCCCAAAGCACTCGCCCGCGACCTGCTGCGAACCGCACGCGTCCTGTCAAGGTTTGGGCCGCTTCTGCCCGAACTGGCCGAAGCGGCACTGATCCGGCAATCCACGCCCTTGCCGGAAGCGGCGCCCGCGCGCCCAATGAGGGCGATGGCCTATGTCAGCCTTGGGGGTGGAATTGCGCTTGCCGCGGTCTGGCTGTCATCACTTATTTGATGGCCTGACCGTACAATCTTGAAGCAAAAGCAACTCTGAACGAACTCACAGCGCGAATTTATCCTGCACATCCAACGCAGTGATCTTCGCCATCATGTTTCAGTTTTCACCTGCCCCAGGTCAAACTGAAACGCTTTGGACACCCGGTTTTCCGGGCGTATTCTAGCTGTCCGATGCTTCTCGCAGCGCAGTTACCTTATCGGCAGACACCTTGTCGCCGCTTTCGAGAACCAGCTTGAGTTCACCATCTTCCTGCCGGGTTTCCACAACCCTCGCGTAGACCTCTACTGGCGTTGCATCGATAAGTTTGCCTTCGCTCCAGCTTTCCAGCTCAAACGAATAGGTCCCATTTTCAAATGGCTGGCCGGATGCATCCACTCCTGCCCACTCGATCTGATCACTGGATACGGGAATATCGGTTTTCTGAACCACATTCCCCTCTGCATCCTTTACGATCAGATTGGTCTGGTCCGCAGTGGAGGGCGGTTTGGGCGACAAGGTCACCGGGGTGCCATCAAAGCTGGCAGGTGCACTCACCCGGGCCTCCATACCAACCCAGCCTGCGACGTCCGTCATCCCCATCAGATCAAGCCTTGCAGTCATTCCTTCCAGCAAACTGTTGCTCCTCACCTGCTGCTCGACGCCTGAGAATGTCGCAAGCTGCATGGCAAATTCCGTTGAGTCCATCGGGTTCAGCGGGTCCTGGTTTTCCATCTGAACCGTCATCATCGTCAGGAATGTCTCAAAATCCGAAGACAGCGCTGCGGACGCATTCTCATCGGTTTTGGCGGCACTGGGAGAGGCGGGCGGCGCTGTGAGAGATGAGGGTAAAGTCGGGTTAGTTGCAGTCGTAACCATCTGATATCCTTTATAATCTAATATCAATTCCAGAGCGGGCCATCACATTCAGAAGCACCGGCTCAGCTTTGTCAGGCACGTGGCCATTATCAGTTGCATCCCCAGAGGAGCTGGGGGCATGATCAGAAGATGACTGCCCACCGTCCTTGCCGCCCGCCCCGGATTGCGTGAAGGAAAAGGTGACCTCTCCATATCCAATATCACGCATTTCCTGGGCAAGCAGGTCGATATGACGCCGCATCAGATCGAGCGTTTCCGGGCGCTCTACGTTGACCGCAATTGTCATTGCAGACAGATCACCGGAAAAGGTCAGGCGCAGCTTCCCAAGTTCCTCGGGGCTCAGCGTAAGTTCAACCGGTCGGTCCGGCATTTTCCTGGCAACATCTGCCAGCTGAAGGGCAACATGACGGGGGAGTTCGGTGCGCATTTGCGCCGAAAGCTCCGCGCGACTGCTGAGTGTCTCTACCATTCTACCCTCAGCGATCCCCACCTCAGAACTGGTCGCAAACAACTGGTCCAATTCGAAATTCCCAGAGGGTAGGCGCATACTACTTTCCTGCAGGACATTCAGTTGGGCCTGCATCGGCACCACCCCTGAAATCAAAGGAGTTGCCCCTGATGGATTTGCCAGCGCCGGGGCCGGGGCCGCAGCATGGCTTTGTTCAGGCGCACTTGCCCAGCGGGCCTGTTCTCTCCCGAAATCCTTGGCCACTCCCGCACCCGAGGGACCCTCTTTCATGGCCGCTGGCCCGGGCATGGCATGCGGGCTTCCCGCCGGTTGGCCGCTCATCCTGCCTACCTCACCGACAAGGACAGGCCCTGTCACCATTTCCAGCGTCGCGCGGGCACCGGCACCAACCACATCGACCTGTTCACTGTTTTTTACGGCCTCCACCGACAATTTACCCTGAGAAGCAGTCATTGTCTGAGAACCCATCTGGAATGATAGTTGCGTCTGAAGCTGCGCGGCGGTCATTGGGTCCACTCGTGACAAGGATCCTTGGCCCGGACCCGTTATCTCACCCGCTATCTCGGCCATCTGCTCACCTGCCAAGATCCGGCCAGCAACCTCTGCGCTTTGCAAATTGTTGCCGAGGGCACGGTCCCCTTTGCCTTCACCGGATATGGTTGCACCAAGATCCTGGAAACCAAGCGCCGAAACTCTGCTGGCTGGTTGCGCTATTGCAATTGAAACCTCGCCGGCTTCTATCGCATCCACCCCAGCCGCCAGCACCGTTTCATCAGACGACATCTGAGAGGGCTGTGTTTCAGAGCCAGCACTGTCATCACTCACTCGCTGAATAATATTTCCGGTCTGAACAGCCCCCCCAGGCATCCCGAAAAACACGTTGGCCTCCGCCGGTAGGTCAGTCATGTGCCCCAGCATGGGGTCAGCCAACCGAATTTCGGAAAGGGCTTCATCATGCTGATCCGCAACCTGCATCATAGGCCGATCCACGTCCTTCGCACCCAACATCAGGTCACTAAAGAGATCGCCCACGCCGCGCCCAGAACGAATGTTACTGACACTATTCTGTGTACCATCGGCAGCGCCGCTTATCGGTAATTTCGGTCCAATTTGCATATGTCCATCCGGGTATTCTGACTCCGATTTCGATCAATATGACAGCAGTTGGTTACCGGATGTTTACCGCCAGCAGAGATAGTTGGGGAAATAGATCACATTTGAAAGGATGGCACATGGAACCGACACGGGCAGCCTTGGGGCCGCTTAAAACTTCGGTTGGAGCGGTTGGAAATTCCACTGAGAACAGTCAGGACGCAGCCCTGCGCCAGGCAGCAAAAGATCTGGAAGCCTCTTTTCTTGCAGAAATGCTGAAGGCAACCGGCCTCGGCAAAACGCGGGAAAGTTTCGGAGGGGGAGCGGGGGAAGATCAGTTCTCGTCCTTTCTGGTTCGTGCCCAGGCCGATGAGATGGTCAAGGCTGGCGGTATTGGTCTAGCCGAATCACTTTTCGAAGCATTGAAGGAACGATCCAATGGCGCTCTTTAAACGCATATCTCCGGCGCAGGCCCTGAACAATCTGCTGGATCAGGAACGAAATCTTCTCTTGTCCGGGCAGCTTGTCGAACTTGCAAAGCTTGGCCCCGAAAAGGAACGTCTGTTTCGACTGTTGCCGAGTATGGCGCTAAGCCGCACAGTGATTGAGCAGATGCGGCAGAAAGCTGAACACAATCAGGCATTGCTTCTGTCTGCAAACAAGGGCCTTCGCACGGTTTCGCGCCGGCTGGAGCTGCTCCGCAATCAGAAATCACAATTGCGCACCTATGATGCAGGCGGGCAAAGCCAGGACCTCGCACGCCCCTCAAACAAGTTTGAACATCGCGCATGACACAAGATCAGTTAGTTCAAATTGAACGCAAACCAATCGCTCGAATTTAGAATTCCTTCAGCATTTCGGCGTCAGCTATAGACGCATTCCTCGAGGGGGTGGCGCGGAACGGACAATCCAAAAACTTCCGCAGAGTTGAGAACGGCTCTTCTTAATTCGCTTTCAGGCGATTTTTTCAAACCCGGTGTAAAGCACCGAAAAGACTGAAGGAAAATCTCATGTCTAGTATCCTGACAAACAACGGGGCAATGGTTGCATTGCAGACGCTGAAGTCGATCAACTCAAGCATGACCGACACCCAGAATCAGATCTCAACCGGTAAAAAGGTTTCCACTGCCAAAGACAATTCGGCCGTGTGGGCAATTTCCAAAGTGATGGATTCGGATGTAAAAGGGTTCAAGGCGATCTCGGAGTCCTTGTCTTTGGGGGAAAGCACCCTCGCCGTCGCACGCAACGCATCAGAAACCATCACCGACCTTCTGACCGAAATGAAGGGCAAGATCGTCGCAGCACAAGAAGAGAACGTTGATCGTGCGAAGCTGCAAACTGACATCGTTGCACTGCGCGACCAGATCGGCTCTGTTGTCAGTGCGGCTCAGTTCAACGGCCTGAACCTGATTGACGGATCAAGCACCGACACCATGCAGGTGTTGTCATCTCTGGATCGTGACTCCAATGGCAACGTGACGGCAAACCACATCGCCGTGGACCGCCAGAACCTGTCCACGACAACCCCGGTGACCGCACAGGCATTTGGCGCCACGGATCTTGCAGATGCCACAGCCGCCAACGCTCTCATGCAGACGGGTGCCGCCGACACCCAACACGACGACGCGGCCTTTGATCCGGCCAGCCCAACCGCAAGCATTGCAGATGGTGGCAACCTGCAAATCGACATCAAGTCGGTTGCAGAAGGAAACAGCTATCAGATCATCCTGGATGATGTGAACGTGAACGTGAATGGTGGTGGGAGCACTCTCGGCCAACGAACCTTCGAATATGTGGCATCATCCACCGATGGTACCGCCGAGGTTGCCAAGAACCTGACCGACCAGATCAACGCCTTCTTCGGTGCGGCAACCGATTCGGGTGAAGGCTATACGGTCACTCTGGGCACCGGCTCCAACGCCAATCAACTTACCATCGCGAATGCCGCTGGTGGCGACGCAACCGCGATCAAGGTCGGCCTTCGCGTTCAGACCGGCGGAACAGCAGGTTCCACCGCGTCCTCTGGTGGCCTGGGGGCACTTCAAAATATTGATGTGACCACCGACTCGGGCGCAACCGGAGCACTGGCCGCAATTGAAGGTCTGATCAACCAGTCCATTGATGCTGCGGCTACCTTCGGCTCTGCCGCGGGTCGCATCGAAACCCAAAGCAGCTTCGTCTCCAAACTCTCGGACTCGCTGAAATCGGGTATCGGCGCCATGGTAGATGCGGATATGGAAGAAGTATCGGCTCGTCTGCAAGCCCTGCAGGTACAGCAACAACTGGGAACCCAGTCGCTGTCGATCGCCAACCAGGCACCGCAAAACATCCTGTCGCTGTTCCGCTAAGGGACCATATGGCGGGGCGTCAAAAGGGCGCCCCCCATTTCCCTCACCCCTGATTTCAACGTTTGCCGGAAGGAAAAACCGTGAACGCTATGAACTTGGCCAAAACGGCCTATGCGGCCTCAAACACCGCAGTCCGCACCCCTCGAGGCGTCGAATACGAAGCCTTCGCACGGGTCACACACAAACTCAGATCAGCGGCCGAAAAGGGTCGTTCCGGTTTTGGAATGCTGTCTCAGGCTCTTCACGAAAACCGCCGTTTGTGGACACTTCTCGCCGCAGATGTAGCAGAAGCTGACAATAAACTGCCGCAAGATCTTCGCGCCCGAATTTTCTATCTCGCAGAATTTACAAATGATTTCAGCCGGAAAGTCCTAACTGACGGCTCGGATCCACAGGCCCTTATTGAGATCAACACCGCCATCATGCGCGGTCTTCGTCAGAAATCGGAGGCAGCATGAGCGGACTGGTCCTTAAATTAAGCCCGAAAGAACGCGTTCTGATCAATGGCGCAGTCATCGAAAATGGAGATCGGCGTTCACGCCTTTCGATTGTGACACCAAACGCCAATATTCTGCGACTACGTGATGCCATTCATCCGGAAGAAGTAAACACCCCTGTCCGCCGTGTGTGCTACATTGCCCAACTGGTCTTGTCAGGCGATGTTGAGCAAAAGGAAGCGCATCTGCAATTGCTGCGCGGAATTGAACAACTCAGCCAGGTTCTGACGGATCACGACAGTCGGGATCAACTGACCCGCGCAACAGAAGCTGTGAACAGTCAACAATTCTACCTTGCGCTGAAGTGTCTGCGAACGCTTTTGCCACGCGAAGAGCGCTTACTCGCTGCGAGAATGGCATGAGTTTCCAACCCATCATACCGATGGGCGGCGCTGCCGGCTGGGCGTTTCTGCAACGTACGCAGGACGCCCAGAAACAAACCTTCAATGCGTCAGCAGAAATGCAACGCGATGTTTCCTACTACAAAGAGAATATCGGCAAAATATCTACTGCGGAGGAGTTGGTGGATGACTATCGCTTGCTGAAGGTTACCCTTGGAGCCTACGGTCTAAGCGACGATATCAACAATAAATTTTTCATCCAAAAAGTTCTGGAAGATGGCACCTTTGACGAAGGTGATCTTGCCAACAAACTCTCAGACAAACGTTATTACGAAATGGCCAAGGATTTCGGGTTTGGCGATCTCAGCATTCCAGCAACCCAGATATCCACCTTTGCAGACAAAACCATCTCAGCCTTTCAGGAAAGGCAATTTGAAGTTGCCGTCGGCGAGCAGAATCAAGACTTTCGCCTCAGCCTGTCTTTGAAACGAGAGCTTGGCGCCATTGTCGATAAATCCACTTCCGAAGACGGAAAATGGTTCTCCATCATGGGAAACCCTCCACTGAGACAGGTCTTCGAAACCGCTCTGGGGTTGCCCAATAGTTTCGGAGCACTTGACCTGGATCTGCAACTACAAGGGTTCAAGGATAAGGCGGAAGCCTATTTTGGAAGCAACAAGATCAGCCAGTTTTCCGACCCTTCCAAGTTGGATGAGCTGAACAGGCTGTTTCTGATACGATCCGATTTGGCCAATGGCTCGGCGAGCATGGCAAGCAGCACCATTGCCCTGACACTTCTTCAAAACCTCTGAGCAGCCCAATTTTCCTAGCTGGGATTTGTCATGCAAGCCCCCAGTCGGCGGAAGCTGGCCTCGGTGTTTTCCAGTTCATCTTCAGCCAAAAAGCCATCCAGTTTCGGATAGCACTCAATTGCCGCATCCACCATCGGGTCGCTTCCAGCCGCATACAGGCCAGCCTGGATCATCATTTCCGATCTGGCATAAGCACCAAGGCGCTGTCGAGCAGCCGATATCAGAGCGTTCTCTGCATCGGTCGCAGCCCCTGGCAACGCGCGGGAGACGGACCTCAGCAGATCGATGGCCGGGAAACGCCCCCTTTCAGCGATTTGGCGGTCCAGCACAACATGACCATCCAGAACACCGCGCAAAATGTCCGCCACAGGCTCTTCCATGTCAGACCCAGCCACCAAGACAGAAAAGATGGCCGTAATATCCCCCTGTTCATCCTGCCCGGGACCTGCCCGTTCACATAACGTGGTAATTTGTTGCGCAGTCGATGGTGGGAACCCGCGCAGCGAACTGCCCTCACCAGATGCCAGCGCGATTTCGCGGTGTGCTTCAGCAAATCTGGTCACACTATCGGCAAGGAACAAGACGTGACGTCCCTGATCCCTGAAATGCTCTGCCACGGACATAGCCGCCCAGCCAGCTCTTCTGCGAACCATTGGTGATTGATCCGATGTCGCGGCTATGACAACTGCACGTTTCATACCCTCAGAACCAAGGACACGCTCAACAAACTCCCGCACTTCTCGCCCTCGTTCGCCGATCAGGGCAATGACCACGACATCTGCCTGCACCCCACGGGCCAGTTTTGCCAGCAAGGTAGACTTCCCCACACCGGAGCCTGCAAACAACCCGATCCGCTGCCCCTTAACAATCGGCAAAAGCGTATTGAAAACAGCAAGCCCAGTCTCAAGCCGCGCCCCCAGCACCCGACGCTTGGTCGGATTGATGGCCGTCCCGCGCAATGGCCGTTCGGCTCCTCCGCGCATAACCGGCAATCCATCAATGGCTTTGCCAAACGGGTCAAGCACACGACCAATCCAACTGTCATCCGGAGCAATCTGCGTGCCGCCTCGCAGCACCACCTGCTCTCCAATGCGCAGCCCTTCAACATCACCATCAGGCAAAACCGTTATCCGGTCCGCCGACAGATTGAGAACTTCACCCAGCCGTTTCTGCCCCGAAGACCCGATTTCTACCAGATCACTTTGCGCAGCCACATGTGAAAGCCCCGCAACTTCGATCGTGCCGCGATGGATTTCCACAATGCGACCAATGTCTGCCGTCCGGGTCACGGCTGCGACTTCTGCGGTGAGCTGCTCGAAACCGACGGCTTTCATGACGTTCTCCTAAAACTTGTGTCGTGAAACTGTTTTTAAAGGAATCAGGGTTAAACCTTAGTTGAAACCAATCGAGGGAGAAGCCCCGATGTTCGACAAACTGGAAATTTTTCGCATGAGTCAGGGGCTGGCACAGCATGCTGCGGCTCGTCAGTCGACCATTGCACAGAATGTTGCAAATGCAGATACGCCGGGTTACCGCGCCCGCGATCTCGTCTCATTCTCCGAGACGTATGATGCCCCCGATGGCACTGAAATGCGGCGTTCCCGCGCAAAACATGCGCTCACCCCTTCTGAAAATCCGGGACAAGCGCCTCAGTCGATTTTGCGCGACGGCCCCACATCCCCAAATGGAAATTCCGTCTCATTGGAGACCGAATTGATGGCCTCTGCCAGTGCAAAGCGCGACCACGATCTTGCACTCGCTGTTTACAAGAGCTCGATGAACATCATGCGGGCCGCCGTCAGCGGTAGATAAGGAAGGGCATCATGAACGATCTCAGAAATTCTGCTGCCGCCGCCGCCTCAGGCATGAGAAGCCAGGCCGCCCGGTTGCTCCACGTTTCAGAAAACATCGCCAATGCCGACACCCCTGGCTATCGGCGGAAACTGGTCAGTTTCAATCAGGTGATTGAAAGCGGGCGCGCAACCGGGTTGGTAGAACCCGGACAGGTGCGCTTGGACCAAACGACTTTGCCTAGTGTGTATGACCCCTCTCACCCGATGGCAAATGACCAAGGCTACTATGACGGCTCGAATGTCGATCTGGTGGTCGAAATCGCTGACGCGCGCGAAGCGCAGCGCAGCTACGAGGCGAACCTCAAAATGTTCGATCAGACCCGGCAAATGTCCCAAGGACTGCTCGATCTACTACGCAGATAGGAGGCACCAGAATGGATGTTAAATCCTCTATTGCGGCCCAAGGCTATGCTGCCACCCGTCCTGCCACGCAGCCAAAGGCGCGGGCAGACGGGCCTGCGGCGGATTTTGCCAAAATGGCAAATGACTTCGCCGCAACCGTTCAACAGGGCGAACAAACCGCACTGGCCGCCATGTCGGGGGATGCAGACCCGCATGCGCTTGTCCAGGCTCTGGCACAAACCGAGCTGGCGGTCGAAACGGCAGTCACCATTCGCAATAAGGTGGTCGAGGCGTATCAGGAAATTCTGAGGATGCCGGTATGATGAATGACGTCATCTTCTTCGACACCTTGCGCGCGGGGCTGTGGAACGCGGTTCTGATCTCCTCACCCATCCTGACGGTTGCCCTGGTGGCTGGCCTGGCTGTCGGTCTTTTTCAGGCTCTGACATCAATTCAGGAAATGACCCTGACCTTTGTGCCCAAACTCATTGCCATTTTGGTTGTGTTCTGGGTTTCGATGAGCTTCATGACCGAAACGCTCACAGGCTTTTTCCAGAACCAGATCATCCCATTGATCGCAGGAGCCTGACATGGACAACACCCATTACACCAACCTCACCCGCCAGTCCGGCCTGCTACGTGAGATGACAACCATCGCCAATAATATCTCCAATGCCTCAACCAGCGGATTTCGCAAGGAAGGCGTGGTGTTCTCCGAATTTATCCATGCGATGCCAAAGGATGAACCGTCCCTGTCGATGGGATTTGCAAATGGGCGATCCATCAACCTGCAGCAAGGCGCGTTGACGCAAACAGGCGGAACCTACGACTTTGCCATAGAAGGAGACGGGTTTTTCATGCTCGAAGGAGTGGATGGCCCGGTTCTGACCCGCGCCGGAGCCTTTACCCCGTCTGCGGAGGGCGAGCTTACGAATATGGATGGCTTGCGTCTTCTGGATGCCGGAGGAGCCCCGATTTTTGTGCCACCTGACGCCAAAACGGTCTCGCTGGCATCTGATGGCACCCTATCTGCTGATGGACGCCCGGTCACCCAGATCGGCCTCTTCGCCCCCCTCGACAGATCCGACCTGCAGCACCAGCAAGGTGTATTGTTCACCGCACCTGGCGGAACACAAACCGTTTTGGAAGGCACCAGCATCCTGCAAGGGTTTGTGGAAGGCTCAAACGTCAATCCAGTTCAGGAAATCACCAGAATGATCGAGGTTCAGCGCAGCTACGAGTTGGGCCAGAGCTTCATGGAAAAAGAAGACGAACGGATCCGTTCCGTCCTTCAGACCGTTGTGAAATAAGGAGTTCCCATGCGTTCATTACAGATTGCCGCCACCGGGATGCTCGCCCAGCAAATGCGGGTTGAGACCATTTCCAACAACCTCGCCAATATGAGCACCACAGGCTACAATGCCCGTCGCGCAGAATTTGCAGACCTGCATTATCAACAGGCGACCCGCCCAGGCTCCATCGCAGCCTCTGACGGTACCGTCATCCCGGCCGGGGTCCAGCTGGGGCTTGGCGTCCGCCCTGCTGCCGTGTCCATGATGGTTGAACAAGGCAGCCTTTCACAAACCAATGGCGAACTGGACCTTGCGATCGAAGGCAAAGGCTATCTCGAAGTTACACTTCCAAGCGGCAATGCCGCATACACACGGGATGGCGCATTGAAACTTTCACCAGACGGTCAGATCCTGAACACCGACGGCTATGTGGTTGCGCCCGGAATCACCATCCCGGACGATGCTCGCTCCGTATCCATCAATGCGGAAGGCGAGGTCTATGTTTACTTCAAAGACGTGGTTGAACCCGAGTTAATGGGCGCTTTCACACTGACAAACTTTACCAATGAAAAAGGGCTCGAGGCCATTGGTTCCAACCTATATCTGGAGACAACTGCCTCTGGTGCCCCGCTAACCGCCGCCCCCGGACAAGATGGGCTGGGCACGCTCCGTCAGGGTTATCTGGAAAACAGCAGCGTCGACGCAGTCCGAGAAATCACCGAACTCATCGAGGCTCAGCGCGGCTATGAGCTCAACTCAAAAGTCATCACGGCCGCCGACCAGATGCTGGCTGCAACCACACAGGTGCGGTGATGTGGCGTTTCCTCCTTGCTCTCTTGCTTCTTCCGACAGCCATTCAAGCTGACACGGTTCTTGCCGCCCGCACCATGCGTGCAAACAGTATTCTGACCGCGGCAGACCTGACAGTTGCGCCAGGGGATATCCCCGGCACCTATATCAGCATGGAAGAACTGGTTGGGCAGGAAACCCGATCGGTTCTTTATGCAGGGCGCCCCATTCGGCTCAACGATGTCGGCCCACCTGCACTGGTCGACAGAAATCAGATCATCATTCTGATCTATGAAACGGGTGGCCTCCGAATCGCCGCAGAAGGCCGCGCGCTTGCCCGGGGTGGCATCGGGGATCGTGTGCGCGTCATGAATTTGTCGTCCCGCAGCACCATCACCGGCACCATACAACCCGATGGCTCCGTTTCAGTCGCCCCCCCCAGTTTCCCAGGCTTTTAAAGGTTGCAATATGCGTTACTCCCCCCTTCTGTTCATTATTGTCATCGCAATTTCTGGCTGTTCCCGGTTGGAGCAGGTTGGCAAAGCACCTGATCTTAGCCCGGTAGAGGTCAGCTCCGAGCATCAGGCCATGACAACTGCGGCACTTCCTGTCGCCAAAGATCCCAAAAATTCAGTCACCCGGGCATCAACCTGGAGCAGAGGCCGACAATCCCTCCTTGGAGATCGACGCGCGCAGCAAGCCGGGGACATTTTAACCGTAGTCATCGAAATTGATGATCGTGCCGAACTGTCCAACAGCACCTCGCGCAGCCGAAATGGTGCCGAAACCATGGGACTGCCATCCCTGTTTGGCATCCCACAGAATATCAACAAGGTTATGCCAGACGGGGCCAGCATGGCATCAGCCGTGGATTTCAGCTCAACCAGCACCTCATCTGGAAACGGGAACGTAAAACGCAATGAAAAGTTAAAGCTCCGCGTTGCGGCAACCGTTCTGGGGACGTTGCCAAATGGCGTTCTCAAGATTCAAGGCACCCAAGAGGTGCGGGTGAATTTCGAGCTGCGCGAATTGTTGGTGACCGGATTTGTGCGACCAGAAGATATCTCGCGCAAGAATGAAATCCCCTACGACAAGATCGCCTCGGCTCGTATTTCCTATGGTGGTCGAGGCCTGATTTCAGATGTTCAGCAACCTCGCATCGGCCAACAGGTTGCAGACATTATCCTTCCATTCTGACCAGGGGCTTCCAATGGGAAAAATCCTACCAGTTCTTCTTGCTATGATTGGGCTCGGCGCAGGTGTCGGTGCAGGCATCGCTCTGCGCCCTGCACCCTCCGAAGTGGTGGAAATCAACCCGTGTGGTGACATTCCAACTGAAACCAAATCAAACCTTTCGGAGGAGAGCTCCTCAGAGGAGGGCGCCCCCAGCAGTGACTTCGTCAAAATGAACAACCAGTTCGTTATTCCGGTTTTGGGCAACGGCCAAGTCAGATCTTTGGTTGTCTTGTCACTTAGTTTGGAAATCGCACCCGGGGGCAGCGAGGAATTCTATCAACGTGAACCTAAGTTGAGGGACGCATTCCTGCAGGTGCTGTTTGATCACGCAAACCTGGGTGGTTTTGACGGCGTATTCACCGAGGCCGGGAAACTGGACGGGTTGCGCTTGGCTTTGACAGAGGTCGCAGAAAAGATCATGGCAACGGAAATCTTTGAGGTGCTGGTTACCGATATTGTGCGCCAGGACATCTGACAGGTCCTAGGGTGTAGACTCATAAGAGCCAAATGACTGTTGCGGCGATGTGGGCTGCTACCAAGAAGGTTTGTTGGCATCGAAATGTTCGCAGGCTGAGTTGTCGCCAGTCCTTCAATCGGTTGAACATGCGCTCGACGATGTTGCGGGTTTTGGAGAGGTCTGCGTCATATTCGAATTGCATTTTTCGGTTCTTTCGAGGCGGGATGCAGGCGGTTGCCTTGGCGTCGCTCAGCCAGTCGCGCAGGTGATTTGCGTCGTAACCTCGGTCTGCAATGACTGTGCGGCCTTTGGTGATATATGACTCAAGGCATTGATTTGCATTAGTAATATCGGCTCGATGCCTGAGGTCAGATGCAGATGGACCGGCTTGCCACTGCCATCGCACACCAGATGCAGCTTTGAATTCAACCCGCCTTTTGTCTTGCCGATATCCCGTCCTTCGCCGGTGTTTTTTTGGCACCATTGGCTGCGATGCGATGGGTTTTGACATGGCTGGCGTCGATCATCAGCGTGGAAAGATCTGCCGTCTCCCGCGCCAAAGTTTCGAACACATGCTCGAAAACGCCTGCTTCAGACCATCGTTTCCAGCGGTTGTAGAGCGTCTTGGCGGGGCCATATTCCGGCGGCACATCGGACCAGCGATAGCCTCGCTGAATGCAGAAAATGATGACCGATAACACGCGCCGGTCGTCGACACGCGGAACACCGCGCGGCGTATTGGGCAACAAGGGCCTGATTTTATTGTACTGTTCTTCGGTGAGCCAGAAATGCGACGACATGAAACCTCCCAGATTTCACATCTTGAATCACATCAACGTTTATAGGTCTACGCCCTAGGCTCAGGCCTCATAACCAAAACATAACTGTTGCGGCGAGAGCGATGGCCGAGGGGAAGACTTTGGGGCATCTGTCATATCGGGTGGCGACCCGCGGCCAATCCTTCAGACGCGCGAACATGATCTCGATCACTGCCCGGCAGTGCATTGCGCAGCAATGTCACGAGAGGGGCGATTGCGGCGCTTGTAGCGGCGTTTGTCGTATTTGATGGGTTTCTTTCGTGCCTTTCGGCCCGGGATGCAGGGCCTGATCCCCTTGTCTTTCAAGGCTTCTCGGAACCAGTCGGCGTCATAGCCGCGGTCCCCCAGAAGCCCCTGGGCTTTGGGCATGTCGCCCAGGAGCGCCGCCGCCCCTGTATAGTCGCTGATCTGGCCCGCCGACATGAAGAACCGGATTGGCCGCCCGTTGGTGTCGGTGATGGCATGCAATTTGGTGTTCATACCGCCTTTGGTGCGCCCTCCCTCTCGGGACATTGCTGCGCAATACCCTGCCGGGCAGTGATCAGGCGCCCACGCCCCCCTTTTTGACGCCCAGACTGGACGCTGTACGATGGGCTTTCAGATAGGTCGCATCGATCATGATCGTCGTCAGGTCCGTCGCTTCCGCAGCCAACCCTTCAAAGATCCTGGCAAAAACACCCATCTCGCTCCAACGTCTCCAGCGATTATAGAGCGTCTTCGGCGGGCCGTATTCCCTGGGCGCATCGCACCACCGTAAGCCATTGCGATTGATGAAGATTATCCCACTCAACACCCGCCGATCATCAACCCTCGGCTTGCCATGGCTCTTGGAAAAAACGGTCGCAGCCGCGCCATCTGTTCGTCGGTCAGCCAAAAAAGATTGCTCATGATACCCCCTGAAAGTCTGGGGGGGGGTGAAGCATGCGACCAATGCGATCTCAAGCCGATTAATGGGGCCTGAGCCTAGGGGCTCCGCCCGTTTGTGCGCTTGAACGATCCACTGGATCGTTCATCACTTCATGAACCGGTTCAAACTCCCTTCGCTGCTTCAGTCAATATGAGCTTGTCCAATGTCAGAGCGGACACCACCCGCCGCAGCCGTTGGTTCTCCTTCTCAAGCTCCTTCAAACGCTGGAGCTGAGACCGACCCATGCCGCCATACAGCTTGCGCCATCGATAAAACGCCTGTTGCGTCACGCCGATCTGGCGCACCGCCTCAGAAATCGTCATCCCTTGCACTTGCAGAACTTCAACTTGCCGAAGCTTCGATACAATCTCTTCGGGCTTCTCTCGTTTTCCAGCAATCGCTGATCCTCCAACTTGCGGGACAAAACTATCCCAGTTGCTGGACCACTTCCAGGGGGCTACTCTACGTTCACCTGAGACAGGGAAAAGTCGAAACGCTTTAAATTTCGGGGGAATTACCCCACCGGTGGTCCGTAGTGTCAACGGACCACGAAATCTGCATGAAGAGCCCCTGCAGCTTTGATACTTTTCAAGATATCTATCATATCCCTTGGGGAAACGCCCAATGCGTTAAGCCCAGCGATAACTTCTGACAGAGATGTCCCCCCATCCACTTCCGCAAGGCCAACACCGGGCTCCTCCACAATATTTGCATCTGTCCGAGGTA
Source organism: Aliiroseovarius crassostreae (assembly GCF_001307765.1). Lineage (GTDB taxonomy): Bacteria > Pseudomonadota > Alphaproteobacteria > Rhodobacterales > Rhodobacteraceae > Aliiroseovarius > Aliiroseovarius crassostreae. Next base: position 173,797 of record NZ_LKBA01000001.1, on the reverse strand, counting down.
CAACAATGGCCTGCCCATCAGTAAATGGGTTCGGCTGCACAACCAAAGGCGTCTCTTGAATACGCAGCGTGAGGTTGCCCTGTGACACCGCAACTCTGCTGATCCGCACGTCTTCCCCCATCACAATCGTACCAGACCGCTGGTCCACCACAACACGGGCCTTGCGCTCTGGCTCGACCCTGAGGTTTTCAATGTCGCCCAGCGCGTGAGCAGGCGACAACGCGCGCGTTTTGCTGATGTCTACAATCACAGTGCCACCATCAAGCATTCTGGAAACCACCCGTCCATACTTTTGGTTGATCACATTCTCAATCCGCTCGGCTGTTGTGAAATCTGGAGTACGCAAAGCGAGGCGGATAGATTTAAGTTTGGTAAAATCAAAATCCAGTTCACGTTCGACCCGCGCACCGGCTGGAATAACGCCACTGGTGGGAACACCTTGAACCACTTTCGCACCATCCCCCTCAGCCGAGGCACCACCTGCAATCACCGTTCCCTGGCTGACCGCATAAATTTCCCCATCTGCCGCATTCAGGGGGGTCATAATCAGTGTCCCCCCCAGTAAGCTTTTAGCATCCCCAATTGCCGAAACCGTCACGTCAATCTTTGATCCTGCCCGTGCAAATGGCGGCAATGCGGCTGTGACAAACACTGCTGCAACATTCTTGGGCCGAAACTGCTCACCCGTAATGTTCACACCGAGGCGTTCCAAAATATTGGACATGATGTCTTCGGTAAACGGAGCATTTCGAATGCCATCCCCCGTTCCATTCAACCCGACAACCAGCCCATAGCCGATCAGGTCATTTCCGCGAACGCCATCAAATTCAACAAGATCCTTAATTCGGATCGTATTAGCCTGCATCGACATGGCTGAGACGAGGAGGAGAAAAATAGCTGCAAGTATCTGTTTCATCGCATGAAATCCGTGAAATTCAGTTTCGACATACGCGCCGTAACAGTGTAGAGGCTTTCCAGTTGGGAATAGGCCGCCTGAAGCTCTGTCGCAGTATCGTAGGGATCTGCCGAAATGAGATTTGAGCGTGTAATTTCAAGGGCTGACTTCTCAGCCTCATTTCGGGTTTGGGCAGCATCCACGCGCGCTTCAACAGCACCGATCCCCGCACGTGCAAGCACAAGCCCGTCATTTGCGCTCAAAAGATCCTGCGCCGCAATCTTCGTCAACTCAATCTGCTGCTCGACACTGCCATTCAGCGCCCCCTCAGCCATCACTGCACTTTTGACAGTTGCTTTCAAAACGTCCTTGATAGACTGGTCATTAGCGCGAATTGTCAGATCAGCGACCTCACCATTCCCCAACCGAATTGGCCCCATCGGATTGTCAGAGCCGAGATAGGCCATGGTAGCGAATCCCCCAGCGGGATCATCAAACCAGGCATCAATACTAGCAGAGATGTCGGCCGCATTGGTGTCACTTGCAATTGCAACCATAATTGCTTCGAGCATCTCTTCGCCACTGACCAACGGGGCCTTATCCGTTGCGGCACCAGCAAACAGGGAGCGCCCCATGACATCGGTATTCAGCTGCGAAACGGCAGAGTTAAATTTCTGCTTTGCATCCATTGCCGTTGTTTGCACCATGGTAACATTTTTCGAGCTCGTCGCCGTCAGCATTCCGCTCACCAGGTCTTCACCCTGGCTTTGAATGGTTTCGAGCGCGATCTGGGTCGTGTTCGCCAAGATAGCCGCTTCGTCCGTAGCGGTTTTATATGCCAGCAGGGTTTGCAGATCGTGCTCTATTCCTGCAATCGGGCCAAAATCACCAGACACGGCACGGCTTATGTCTGTCTTCAGACCCGTTGTCAGCTCTACACCCAGACGGCTCATCTCTGCCCGGAGCTTCGCCCCCTGTGAGCGAGAGTGGAACGCGGTGGCCAAATCACCAAAGGTCGTAAACATTTCGGTGCCTCCTCGTTAGATACTCAGCAATGCCTGGATCATCTCATCCGCCGCGGTGATCACCCGCGCATTGGCGGCATAGGCTTGCTCAATCATCATGAGTTTTTGCATTTCTGCATCCGTATCCACCCCCTTGCTCAACTCCATTTGCTTGAGGGAACTGTTTTGTGCCGACGAGAAACTGTATTGTGCTTCCGCCTCTTTCAAATCGGCCCCAACGATGGACAGCATATCTGCCGCCAAGCCCGCCGATGATCGCGCCGCGCCCAGGAAACCACCCGAGGTTGGTGCCTTTGCCCGGCCCATAGCATCAGCAAGTTCGTTGATGAGAGTGGCATTTCCAGCCTCTCCCTGTGCTACTGCCCCCAACCCATCACGAATGCGCCACACAGCCCCCCCTTGTGTGGGGTCAACAGCCGCGTGTAGGGAAATACGTGCTGACAGGCCAAGTTCCGTTGCGAGATCAAGGGCATTTCCATTGTCAGTGAACAATCCTGGATCCCCCACGGCCCGCGTAGCATCCACCGCTGGATCCTCGAACCTTTCCATCAGATCGCGGGCAAAACCATCCAGTCGTTGCTGGGCATCCACGGCGAGCTCATCCCTGACCTCAAACTCCGCCGCCAGCGACCCGCCGGCGATCGGGCTTCGATCACCGCTTGTGCGCAGGGGTTGACCATTCATTGTCAGACCAGACAATGCTCCGCTTGCCTGGGTCATTTCGGGAACAATCAAATTGACGGTCGAGAATTCAAACTGAGCCGCTTTCCCTTCCAGAACAATGGCACCGCCGGTGGTTACCAGCGCCACTTTTCCATTCTCTCTTGGCAGTTGTTTTAGCGGCAGGATTGACGACATTTCGTCAATGGTTTTCTGGCGTATATCCATAAGGCCCGAAGGATCGACACCTTGAGTACGCGCCTGTTGGATCTTGGCATTCAAGGTTTCGACCTGTTTGAGGCCCGTATTCAACTTCTCAACCTGCAGCGCGATATTCTGGTCAGCCTCCAAACGTTGCTCCTGCACCTTGTCGGAAACATTGTTGAGATTCGTTGCCACGTTGTTTGCCGCATCCACCACCGCGGACAAGCGCGCCTCACTGCCAGGCTGCGCGGCTGCTTCCACCAGTGCCGCATCAAGTTTCGCTATGCGACCGGAAAGCGAACCGGGGTCATCCGGCGTTCCCAATGCCATTTCCAATGACTTGAGGAATGCAGAAGTCGTACTGTCGTACCCTACGGCCGCATCGGTCAGCCGGCGATCCCCCAAAAGCACTTCGTCGGTATGTCGCGTCACCCCCTCGACGAACACACCGGCTCCGGCTCCAGCGAGTGTTCGCGAAGAAAGCTCCAATGACCGAGGGGCGTATCCCTCGGTCATGGCATTGGCCACATTGGACGACACAAGGCTTGCCGCCCGAGATTGCGCACTTAGCCCTGAAAGAGCGTTGTGCATGGTGCTTGTGATACTCATATCTCAACCTCCGATGACCACCCCGGAAGTTACCGTTTGATATTGGTGGTCTCCTGCAACATTTCATCAACTGTCTGAATGACTTTGGCATTGGAACTATAGGCACGCTGGGTCTGGATCAGTGAAGTCAGTTCACCTGCCACATCCGTGGTGGACCCTTCGCGCGCAAAACCAATCACTTCACCTGTCGGGCCGTCACCTGCATCCCACATGAAGAAGGAACCGGACTCGGGGGACGCCTGATAAGCTTGGTTGGACAGGGATTTCAGACCATTTGGGTTTGGTACATCCACCAGTGGCACCTGATAGATTGTCCGGGTGAAGCCCGTGTCATACGTGGCTTTCAGGAACCCATGTTCATCAATCTCGACCCCGGTCAGATTTCCGACGGGGGATCCGTCTTTGGAAATGGAGGTGGGCGCAAAGCTGTCCGAAAGCTGTGTGAGCCCGTTCGGGTCACCGATTTTTCCGATCGTAAGCGACAGCGGGCCACCATCAACGGTCAGGGCAAGTTCCCCTGTTGCAGCGTCATAGGCACCGCCGGACACCACCGCAACCGAGTTCAAAGTCCCCCCGTCAGCACGGCTGTCATCAAATGTCAGCGTGTATTCCCCAATGACGTTATTGCCGCCGGCGCTGTCCCGGATCACCATGGTCCATTGATTGGATGGCGCGGTTCCCGAGGCGGGCACAACCGGCGTGAAAGAGAAGTCCAATGTTTCGGAGGTCCCGAGGTTGCCGAAATATTCAACGGACAAGGGCAGCGTATCGCCTGCTGCACCTACTTCGGTATCCACCGCCGGGAGGTTGACCCCGAGTTTCAGGCGGGTTGTCGGGTCACCGGCAGTCTGGTTGGTATTGATCACAACTGGTTCAAGCCCGGCTCCGGAATCGCGTGGGAAAGTCCCGACATTTCCGTCTGCATCTGCTGGCCATCCCAGCAGCACCAGACCGGTTTCCGTTTTCAACACGCCTTCACTGTCAGTCCTGAACGAACCGGTCGTGGTCATCATCATCGGACGATCCCCAGTCCCGCTTCCCAAAAACACTTCCTGTGTCACGGGCAACATGCCGCTGCCACCAATGGCGATGTCGAGGGGGTTTGATGTCGAAATCAACGGACCAGTTTCATCAATCAACCGCTGGGTCGACACGCGGACACCGCCCGCCGAATAAGTCCCGGCCCCGGCGGTTCCGCCGATCACCATACTTTGGAAATCCGCGGTCGCCCGCTTGTACCCGAAGGTCGAGGAGTTGGCGATATTGTCGGAAATCGTCGCCAGACGGGTCGCGTTTGAACTCAAACCGGCAACCCCGGCACTCAGCGAGGAAGAAATAGTCATGGTGCGCCTTTCTGCTGCATCAGGTAAGTCAACCCGGACCATAGCGCCCGACCCCTTAACAGCGGCCTAACAGCTACAATCCGAATTTAATTGCTGCGCAGCACCGGCCACCCTCAGGGAGTTTTCTTCCGCAGCAATGTCAGTTCCACCCGATTGTTGCGCAGGGCCATCGGGTTGCGCGCTGCCGGCTTGCGATCGGCATAGCCGGTCACGCGTTGGACCCTTCCAGTTTCCACCTGCTGCGCCTCGAGCAATTCGCGCATGGCCGTGGCTCGATCCCCGGACAGGTCCCAGGCCGTATTTTTAGCAACAACAACGGGTTGCGCACGAACATGTCCCCCAATGGCAATCTCGTTTTCCACCAGCCTGAAGATCCGCGCCATCACCCCTGCCAACTCCTGCATCACCGGGGTCGGCGTGCCGGTTCCTGGCTCAAACAGGGGGTCGCCTTCGATATCAAACAGCTCAATCAGCAGGCCCTCATCTGTCACGCGGGTCAGGATATGACGCCGGGTTGCCTCACTGACCATGCTTTCACCGGATTTCCCGCTGAGAAGTTCCTCGATCTTTTCGATTTCTTTGCTGTCGTGGACCGAATCATCCACCTCACTCCTGCCGGAACTCTCTCCCGCCCGTTTCTCGGTTGGGTTGCGCGGTAGCCCCCCATTACCGGATTGGGCCAGCGTTTCCTCGGAAAAGATCGAATCCCCCCCGAAAGAGCCGGAACCGCCGCCAGACACCCGATTGATCGGGATGGTCGGGCTGAAATAATCCGCGATCCCCTTGCGTTGTTTTTCCGTTGTTGCATTCAACAGCCACATCAAGAGAAAGAAGGCCATCATCGCGGTCACGAAGTCGGCATAAGCCACTTTCCATGCGCCGCCGTGGTGTCCATCACCACCGCCCTTCTTCACCTTCTTGATGATTATTGGCGCTTGTCCATTTGCGCTCATACCACCACCTCATTTTTTACCCGAAAACAGGAATAGCAAAGAGGTGTTTATCCCCGCTTAACCTGTCAAATTGTCGGGATTTTCCGGTCGCTGCCGGGCGACGGTCTGGTCCAGCATTTTGTGACGGGGTGTTTTTCTTGACATCATTGCATTTGCAACAATATTAATTAACGAGCGAAAGGATCGACCGGTTCGCGACGACCGGCAGCAACAGGGAAACGGAATGACCAATCACAATGGCCAGCGTGACATGCAGCGCGCAGTGTCGAATACCGGCACCAATGTCGAATACATGCCCGGCTGGGCCAATGACTTTGAAACGGAGGCCCTGCCCGGCGCGTTGCCGCAGGGCATGAACTCTCCGCAGAAATGCAATTACGGTCTTTATGGCGAGCAGCTTTCGGGCACAGCCTTTACCGCCAACCCGCCGGAACGCACGTGGTGTTACCGGATCCGCCCGTCGGTGAAGCATTCTGCCCGCTATACCAAAGTGGACATGCCATATTGGAAATCCGCCCCCTGCATTGACCCGGATGTGATCTCACTGGGCCAATATCGCTGGAACCCGGTTGAGGCGACAGAGGGGCTGAACTGGATCACCGGCATGCGCACCATGACCACGGCAGGGGATGTGAACACGCAGGTTGGCATGGCCTCGCATATCTATCTGGTCACCGAATCGATGGTGGATGATTACTTCTTCTCGGCCGACAGCGAGTTGCTGGTGGTTCCGCAGGAAGGCCGCCTGCGCTTTTACACCGAACTTGGCGTGATTGATCTGGAACCGAAAGAGATCGGGATCATTCCACGCGGGCTGGTCTATCGGGTGGAACTGGTCGAGGGGCCAGCGCGCGGCTTTGTCTGCGAGAACTATGGTCAGAAGTTTGAACTGCCGGGACGCGGGCCTATCGGGGCAAACTGCATGGCCAATCCGCGTGATTTCAAGGCGCCGGTGGCGGCATTTGAAGACCGTGAGGTGCCGTCCACCATCACCGTAAAATGGTGTGGCCAGTTCCACAGGACCGAGATCGGCCAATCGCCGCTGGACGTGGTGGCGTGGCATGGCAACTATGCCCCTTACAAATACGACCTGCGCACCTATTGCCCGGTTGGGGCGATCCTGTTTGACCACCCGGATCCGTCGATCTTTACGGTCCTGACCGCCCCGTCAGGCCACCCGGGCACCGCCAATATCGACTTTGTCCTGTTCCGTGAACGCTGGATGGTGGCCGAAAACACCTTCCGTCCGCCCTGGTATCACAAGAACATCATGTCCGAGCTGATGGGCAATATTTACGGCCAGTATGACGCCAAACCGCAGGGCTTTGTGCCGGGCGGGATCAGCCTTCACAACATGATGCTGCCGCACGGGCCGGATCGGGATGCGTTTGAAGGCGCGTCCAATGCGGATCTGAAACCCGAAAAGCTCGACAACACCATGTCGTTCATGTTCGAAACCCGCTTCCCGCAACACCTGACCGAATTTGCCGCCAAAGAGGCCCCGTTGCAGGACGATTATATCGACTGCTGGGACAGCCTTGAGAAGAAATTCGACGGCACATCGGGTGAGAAATAAGGGGAGAGACGTGATGGGGTTGAAGCTCTACACCTACTGGCGGTCGACCACCTCTTACCGGGTGCGGATTGCATTGAACCTGAAAGCTGTGGCCTATGAAAGCCACCCGGTGAACCTTGTGAAGGGTGAGCAGCGCAGCGCGGAGTTTCAGGCGATGAACCCTGGCAAAGGCGTTCCGGTATTAGAATTGGCAGACGGCACGGTGCTGACCCAATCGCTGGCGATCCTCGACTATCTGGATCATGCCTATCCTGACCCGGCGCTTCTGCCCGGCGATCCAGTTGAGCGCGCCCGTGTCATGGCGAGCGCCCATATAATCGCGCTCGACATCCATCCGGTGAACAACCTGCGCGTGGTGCAGCATCTGGACAAGATGGGGCACAGCAAGGCCGACAGTGTTGACTGGATGGTGCACTGGATGACCGAAGGCCTGACCGCTTTTCAGGCGACACTGCCCAAAGGCGCGAAATTTGCCTTTGGCGACCGGCCGACGCTCGCGGATATCTGCCTTGTGTCGCAACTTTATAATGGGCATCGCTGGGGCGTCGACATGGCACCTTTTGCCCGCCTGACCGAAATTGAAGAAACCTGTCTGGCTCTGCCCGCCTTTGCCAAGGCCCGGCCAGAGGCCCAACCAGACGCTGAATGAGGACATCATGAGCCAACTGAAAAAATCCTGGGTGGACAGCGCCAACTCCGCCGAGACGCCCTTTCCCCTGAACAACCTGCCTTACGGCGTGTTCTCGACCGCTGACAGCGCACCACGCTGTGGGGTGGCGATCGGGGACATGATCCTCGATATGGCCGGGGCCGAAGAGGCCGGGCTGATCGAAATCAGCGATGATCCCGTCTTTGACGTGCCGTTCTGGAACGAGCTGATGGAACTGGGGTCTGATGCCTGGGCTGCGTTGCGCGCGCGTCTGGAACAGCTGCTCGGGGAACACTCTGGTGAACGTGGCGCGGTGGAGCCTTTCCTCGTGGCGCAAGCGGATGCCGAGCTGCACATGCCGTTCCTTGTCTCGGAATACACCGATTTCTATGCCGGGCGTCAGCACGCTGCGAACATGGGCGCGATCCTGCGGGGCTCACCCGATCTTCCGGCCAACTGGTTGCATATCCCGATCGGTTATAATGGCCGCGCCTCCTCGGTTGTGGTGTCCGGCACGCCGATCCACCGCCCCAACGGCCAGCGCAAAGCGCCCGACGCGGAAATGCCCAGCTTTGGTCCGTCAATGCGTCTGGATATCGAGCTGGAAATGGGTGCCATCGTCGGCAAACCCTCTGCGTTTGGCCAGCCGATCACCGTGGATGAAGCCGATGACATGATCTTTGGCTATGTGCTGCTGAACGACTGGTCCGCCCGCGACATCCAAGGCTGGGAATACCAACCGCTTGGGCCGTTCCAGGGCAAAGCCTTCGGCACCTCGATCAGCCCGTGGATTGTGACCGCGAGCGCATTGGAAGAGTTCCGCGCGCCCACGCCCGAACGTGAAAAGGAACTGCTGCCCTATCTCGATGGATCAAAAGACGGTCTTTACGACATTGAGCTTCAGGTTCTGATGCAGCCCGAAGGTGCGGAGAAAGTGAGCGTCGTGGGCGAAACCAACTATACCCGCATGTATTATTCGGCGGCCGAACAGCTTTGCCACCACGCTATCGGTGGCTGCGGGATGAATGTGGGTGACCTGCTGGGCTCCGGCACCATCTCTGGTCCGACCAAAACCGAATACGGATCATTGATGGAAATGAGCTGGGCCGGGCGCGAACCCTTCACGCTCGATACCGGCGAGACCCGCACCTTCATCGAGGACGGCGATACGCTCACCCTGCGCGGCGCCGCGAAAGGTGACGGGTTCCAGATCGGCTTTGGCGATTGCACAGGCCAGATCCTGCCCGCGAAAAGCTGGCCGAAATAATGGCGCTGGCGCTCAGATCATCCTGCGGCCGATTGCCATTCGAGGATTGCCTCGGAGGGCATCAAAAGCATGATGATATTGAGCGCCAACCCATCGCGAATAAGCCAGGTGGTCAGCAGCTCGAAGCCGACTATAATGGCAACCGAGGCCCAAATCGGCAGGCGCAGCGCCAGCCAGAAGCCAAGAAACATCACCAACATATCCGCGCCCGAGTTGATCACCGCATCGCCCCAATACTCGCCGGACACGGTGAACTCGCGATATCGGTTGATCACCGCCTCGGTGTTCTCGGCCACCTCCCACGCGCCTTCGATCAGGGTTGCCACCAACAGCCGCCAGCCCAGCGCAAAGCGGCGCATGGTCAGGAAGGTCAGGCCGTAAAACAGAAAGCCGTGGATCAGGTGGCTGGGCGCGTACCAGTCCAAAAAATGCTGCGAGCCCTGCCCGCTGTCATCGCCGGAATACCACAACAGCACATACCCGCAGGGGCAATACAAATTGCGCCCCATCCACAGAAGCGCCGCCAATGTGGCGACAAACACAAAGAAAACGGCCCAGTAGGGCATATGACGTCGATCAAACATGCAGGAACAGAATCACGTTATTCTGTCTGCGTCTAGGAAGGAAAACCCAACCATGGCAAAAGCTTTTGCGTCCCAAGGGGACATGACTGAGAAGAAGATCACCTTTGAAGAGGTGGGGCGCGACATCTATGCCTTCACCGCCGAAGGCGACCCGAACTCCGGCGTGATCATCGGCGATGACAGCGTGATGATCGTTGAGGCGCAGGCCACACCGCGCCTTGCAAACAAGGTGATCGAATGCGTGCGTTCGGTGACGGACAAGCCGATCTCCCACGTGGTGCTGACCCACTATCACGCCGTTCGCGTGCTGGGCGCATCGGCCTTTGGCGCCGATCAGATCATCATGGGCGACACGGCCCGCGCGATGGTCGTGGAACGCGGTCAGGAAGACTGGGACAGCGAGTTTCAACGCTTCCCGCGCCTGTTTGAAGGGCATGAGAGCATTCCCGGCCTGACCTGGCCCACCACCACCTTCTCGGACGACATGACCGTCTATCTCGGCAACCGCCGCATTGACCTGATGCATCTGGGCCGCGCCCACACGGCGGGTGACATCGTGATCCATGTGCCGGATGAAAACGTGATGTTCACCGGCGACATCGTCGAATACCACTCGGCCTGCTATTGCGGGGACGGGCATTTCAGCGATTGGGGCGACACGCTCGATAATATCGCCGCCTTCGACGTGGACGCGATTGCGCCGGGTCGGGGGGATGCCCTCGTCGGCAAAGACATGGTCAACGCCGCGATTGAGAACACCCGCGATTTCGTCGAAAGCACCTACCGCCCCGCCGCCAAGGTTGCCGCGCGCAATGGCACGCTCAAAGAAGCCTGGGATGCGGTGCGCGCCGAATGTGACCCGAAATTCGCCGACTACGCGATCTACGAACACTGCCTGCCCTTCAACGTCGCCCGCGCCTATGACGAGGCCCGCGGCATCGACACCCCCCGCATCTGGACCGCCCAGCGCGATCTGGAAATGTGGGAGGCGCTGCAGGGCTGATCGGCCGCCCCGGCCCCTTATTTTCTGGTTGAAAATATCCCCGCCGGAGGCACCCGACATCACAACATGGACCCGCGCCCGGGAGGGGGCGCTGGTCCGCAAGAAACGCGCCGAACCCATGGCCGCACCAGCGCTCCTGGCCGGTCTCTTGTCGGAGGAGGAACGACATGACAAAAATCTTTGAAACCCCGCTTTATGCCTATAAGCGGAGCCCCGATCAGGACGCCGACACGCAGGTGCGCCGCAAGGTCGTGGTGATCGGCGCCGGCCCCATCGGCCTCGCCATGGGCATCGAAATGGCCCAGGAAGGCATCGAGGTGGTGATCCTTGATGACAATGACAAGGTCTCTTTCGGGTCGCGCGCGGTGTGCTACGCCAAGCGTCCGCTGGAAATCCTCGACCGTCTGGGATGTGGCCAGCCGATGGTCGACAAGGGCGTCGAATGGAACATCGGCAAGGTGTTTTTTGACGACCGCGAGGTGTATCAGTTCAACCTGTTGCCGGAAGAAGGCCACGAACGCCCGGCCTTCATCAACCTGCAGCAATATTACTTCGAAGAATATCTGGTAAACCGCGTGCGCGAGCTGGAAGCCGCCGGCGCGCCAATCGAAATTCGCGGCAACAACAAGGTCACCGCGATCGGCACGCATGACGATCATGTCACGCTGGAAATCGACACGCCGGACGGGCCGTATAACCTCGAAGCGGAATGGCTGGTGCCCTGTGACGGGGCCGGATCGCCTGCGCGCAAGATGCTGGGGCTCGACTTTGTGGGCCGCGTCTTTGAAGACAACTTCCTGATTGCCGATGTGATCATGGAAGCCGGGTTCCCGACCGAACGCTGGTTCTGGTTCGACCCGCCCTTCAACCGAGGTCAATCCGCCCTTCTGCACAAACAGCCCGACAATGTCTGGCGCATTGACCTGCAACTGGGCTGGGACATCGACAAGGAAGAAGAGAAGAAACCGGAAAACGTCATCCCGCGCCTCAAGGCGATGCTGGGCGAGGATGTGAAGTTTGAGCTGGAATGGGTGTCGATCTACACGTTCCAATGCCGCCGGATGGAAAAATTCCGCCACGGCCGCGTGCTGTTTGCCGGGGACGCCGCCCACCAGGTCTCGCCCTTTGGTGCGCGCGGGGCAAATTCCGGCCTGCAGGACACTGACAACCTGGGCTGGAAACTGAAACTGGTGATGGAGGGCAAAGCCCCCGAAAGCCTGCTTGACAGCTATGACATGGAACGGGTGCATGGGGCGGATGAGAACATCCTGAATTCCTCCCGCTCCACCGATTTCATCACACCGAAATCCGAGATGAGCCGCATTCTGCGGGATGCGGTGCTGGACCTGTCGGAACAGTTTGAATTTGCCCGTCCGCTGGTCAATTCCGGGCGCCTCTCGGTGCCCTGCACCTATGATGGCTCGCCGCTGAACTCGTCCGATGCGCTGGATGGCCCGGAGCGCACCCGCCCCGGCTCTCCTTGCCCGGATGTGCCGCTGGGGGAGGCTTTTTTGCTGCCGAAACTGGGTGGCAAGTTCACCCTGCTGACCATCGACGCAGATGCGCCGGATGTGATCGAGGAAGACGGGATTGAAGTCACCCGGCTGGCCCTGTCGGTCAGGGATGACAAATCCGGGGCCCTCAAAGCCCGCTATCTGGGCGATGCGCCCAGCGGCGTCTACCTGATCCGTCCGGACCAACACGTGGCCGCCCGTCGCCCCAGCTATGACGACAATCTGTTCCGCGCCGCCATTCGCCGCGCCACTGGCAAGGAGTAAGTGACATGACCGAGAATCAACTGATCCTGACCCCGAATATCGACGGCGCAGACGATTTTTATGCCGAGCTTCTGACCGCTCATGAAGGGCTGTCGAAAGAGGATAGCGACGCGCTGAATGCGCGGATTGTTCTGGTCCTGGCCAACCATGTCGGGGACCGCAATGTGCTGTCGGCAGCAATCAACGCGGCCAAATCTGCCTTGAAATAAAAAAACCGCGGGGCGCGTCAGGCGCCCCGCCCATCCCGCTGAAATATCCCTTTCAGACAGAGGGTTCGCGGCTTTGGCATCTCTCTGGCTGTGCGCGATGATCCGCCTTTCAGGAGGGAACATTGCGTTTGGCAAACCGAGCATCCCTGCATTTTCTCAACGCGCTGAACACCGCCTCATTCTTTGGTTTCAACCGTGATCATTCCCGGTCCTTACAACACCTGATCTCCCCGCCTTTTCTTCGCTGTTGCCATTTCCTCAAAAATTTGATCAAATTAATTCAAGGCAAGACCTGCAGGGCTTGCGCCCAGATTTTTTGAATGCAAGAGTGCCACCAAATCCGTCCAGGGAGTCAGGAATATGATCGAGAAACGCGACTTTTACATCAACGGCCAATGGGTCGCCCCGGCCAAGGCACATGATTGCGAGGTGATCGACCCGTCGACCGAAGAGGTCTGCGCGGTGATCTCGCTCGGTGATCAGGCTGACACAGACGCCGCCGTGGCCGCCGCCAAAGACGCCTTCAAAAGCTGGAGCGTGACCTCAAAAGAGGAGCGGCTGGCCTTGATCGAAAAGATCCATCAGATCTATGCCGCCCGGGCCGAGGATCTGGCACAGGCGATGACCCTGGAAATGGGAGCCCCTCTTGACCTGTCGCGCAGTTCTCAGGTGGGGGCCGGCAGCTGGCATATTGCAAATTTCATCGAGGCTTTCAAAGAGTTCGAATTTGATCGGATGCTGGGGGATCACGCCCCGAATGACCGGCTGCTCTATGAACCGGTTGGCGTGACCGCGCTGATCACGCCATGGAACTGGCCGATGAACCAGGTGGCGCTGAAAGTGGTGGCCGCGCTTGCCGCGGGCTGCACCATGGTGTTGAAACCGTCCGAAGTGGCGCCGCTCTCGTCGATTGTCTGGACCGAGATCATGGACGAAGCCGGGGTTCCCGCTGGCGTCTACAACATGGTCAATGGTGACGGGATGGGGGTTGGGTCACAGCTCACCTCGCACCCGGATGTGGACATGGTCAGCTTCACGGGCTCCACCCGCGCGGGCATCGCGATTTCCAAATCCGCCGCCGACACGATCAAACGCGTGGCGCTGGAACTGGGCGGCAAGGGTGCCAATATCATCTTTGATGACGCTGATGACAAGGCCGTGGTGCGCGGAGTGCGTCACATGATGCAGAACACCGGGCAAAGCTGTAACGCCCCCTCGCGGATGCTGGTGCAGCGCGGGATCTATGACCAAGCTGTTGAGATTGCACGCGAAACTGCCGAGAAGACCGCCGTGGACGTGGCGCATAAAGAAGGTCGCCACATTGGCCCGGTGGTGAGCGAGCTGCAATGGGGCAAGATCCAGGACCTGATCCAGAAAGGTATCGACGAAGGCGCGCGCCTTGTCGCCGGTGGCCTTGGCCGCCCGGAAGGTCTGAACAAAGGCTATTTTGTGAAACCCACCGTCTTTGCCGACGCCAACAACCAGATGACCATCGCGCGCGAGGAAATCTTTGGCCCGGTCCTGACCATGATCCCGTTTGACACCGAGGAAGAGGCGATCGAGATCGCCAATGACACGGTCTATGGCCTGACAAACTATGTGCAGACCCAAAACGGCGAGCGTCTGAACCGCGTGATCCGCCAGATGCGCTCTGGCATGGTTGAAGCCAACGGCACCTCGCGCGCCGCAGGCTCGCCCTTTGGGGGTTACAAACAATCCGGCATCGGCCGTGAAGGCGGCGAATTGGGCATCGAGGATTTCCTCGAAGTGAAAGCCGTGTCGGGCTGGTTCAACGGATAAACCTCACCCTCTGAAACAGCAAAGGGCGCGGAGGTTTCTCTGCGCCCTTTTTCTTGCCGAAAATACCTCGGGGTGAGGCGCTAGCCGAGGGGCAGCGCCCCTTTACCCCCGTCGCACCACAACCGACCCCACAGAATAGCCGGCCCCAAACGAACAGATCACGCCGGTATCCCCTGCTGCCAGATCGTCGGAGTATTTTGAGAACGCAATGATCGACCCTGCTGAGGAGGTGTTGGCGTAGTCTTGCAGGATGTTGGGCTGTTCGCCCTCTTCCGGCACGCGGCCCAGCACCTTTTTCCCGATGAAATCATTCATCGTCTTGTTGGCCTGATGCAGCCAGATCCGTTTCAGATCATCCTGCCCGATGCCCAGTTCGTCCATGTGGCCAAGGATGTGTTTCGACACAATCGGCAGCACTTCTTTGAACACTTTGCGGCCGTTTTGCATGAACTGCATGTCACGGCGGTCAGGCAGCGCGCCGCCCTCTTCGCGGGTGCGGCGCAGGAAGCCGTTATTGTTGCGGATATTGTTGGAAAACTGCGTCAGGCATTTGGTGCCGAGGATCTCGAAATGCGCGCCTTTTGCGTCCTCTTTCCGTTCCAGAACGGTCGCCGTGCAGACATCGCCGAAGATGAAATGGCAATCCCGGTCGCGCCATTCCAGATGGGCCGAACAGATCTCGGGGTTGACCACCAGCGCACGGCGCACAGACCCCGAGCGGATCATGTCTGCCGCCGCCTGAATGCCGAACGTGGCCGAGGAACAGGCGACGTTCATGTCAAATGCAAAGCCCTGCGCCCCCAGTGCCTGCTGGATCTCAATCGCAATCGCCGGATAGGCGCGTTCGTGGTTTGAGGCCGCACAGATCACCAGGTCAATCTCATCGGCGAGGACCCCGGCCTTGAGCAGTGCCAGGCCACAGGCCTCCACCGCCATTTCGGCCATAATACCCAGTTCATCATCCGCCCGTTTACGCAGTTTCGGGCACATCTCCATCGGGTCGAGCACACCGGATTTATCCATCACATAGCGCTGATAAATACCTGACGCATTGACGATGAAGTCTTCGCTGGAATGCCCAATTGGTTCTGCGTCGCCCGCCGCAATCGCATCGGCGTTTTCCGCATTGACCCGGTCGGCATAGGCGTTGAAGGCCACAACCAATTCTTCATTGGTGATGATGTCGCTGGGGGTGAAGACACCGGTGCCGGTGATGACGGGTTGGAACATGGGGACCTCCTGATAGGTCCGCTCACTCAAGCAAATAAGGGGGGCAAGGGCAAGATAGGTGACGCATGGTCAGCAGGGTCTTACGCCATCTTCGGGGCATGGCTGGGGCGCTGCCCCAGACCCCGAGGTTTCTAACAGGCTGCTGAAATAGTCCTGCCTCGACAGCGGTTTGAGAACATGATTCACCATCCGGGATGGTTACGGCGGGGGGGGGGGATGATGCGCGGAACGGACGAGACGAGCGGGTCGCTGTTCAGCTATGTCGATCTTGAGGAGCGCATCCCGCCGCGACACCCGCTGCGCAAGATCCGGCAGGTGGTGAATGACGCGCTTGCCAGCCTCGATGGCGAATTCGAAGTGCTTTACACGGATTTCGGCCGCCCCTCGATCCCGCCGGAACGGCTGATCCGGGCGAGCTTGCTCCAGATCCTGTTCTCGATCCGCTCCGAACGGCAGTTGATGGAACAGATGGATTACAACCTGATGTTTCGCTGGTTTGTGGGCCTCGGGATCGACGATCCGGTATGGGTCCCCACGGTATTCACCAAGAACCGCGACCGGCTTCTGACCACGGAAATGTCGCGCAAGGTAATGGCGGCGATCCTGGCGCACCGCGAGGTCGCGCCGCTGCTGTCGGACGAACATTTCTCGGTCGATGGAACGCTCATCAAGGCTTGGGCATCGATGAAAAGTTTCCAGCCCAAGGCTGAAGCCGCTCCGCCTGACGATGAAGGACCCGATGATCCGCCCGCGCCTGTTGGCCCCCTTGAGACCGCGCCTTCCGAGACCCCAGCCGAGACAGACCCGATGCCCCGCAACAAACGCCACCACCGCAATGCCGAGGTCGACTTCAAGGGCGAGAAGCGCTCGAACGCGACGCATGCCTCGACCACCGATCCGGATGCGCGCCTTTACAAGAAATCCCCCGGCACGGGTGCCATGCTGTGCTTCATGGGGCATACTCTGATGGAGAACCGCAACGGGCTGGTCGTGCAGGGTGATCTGACCCAGGCCCCTCTCGGCAGATTGCTGCGCAATCGCCTGCCGGGCAATGGACGGTCATGCCGAGCGCAAGGCGGCACTGGACATGATCCATCGACATTCCCCCGGATCGACGCGGCAGCTGACGCTGGGTGCCGACAAGGGATATGACGCGGCCGGGTTCGTGTCCGACCTGCGCCAAGCCTGCGTCACGCCCCATGTCGCCCAGAAAACGAGATTTTCAGCAATCGATGGCCGAACCACCCGGCACGAGGGCTACGCTCTATCCCAGCAGCACCGAAAGAAGATCGAAGAGCCGTTCGGATGGGCCAAAACCGTCGGCGGCATGGCGCAGACCATGTATCGGGGCGTCGAACGCATCCGGTCCCGCTTCATCCTGACCATGGCCGCCAACAACCTTGCCCCGCTGCCGAGGTTGCTGGCGGTATGAAGGGAAAGATGGCCCCAGAAGCGAGCCGTGGGCGCGCCGACAGACATGACACTTCAGTCGAACCGGACCTGACGACGGGAAAGCGTTCCGGCTCAGCGACTATTTCAGCGACCTGTTAGGGCAAGAAAAAGCACATCGGATCAGAACGGGGTTTTTGCGCGAAAACTCATGCCTTTGCCCCCATCCGGGTGGCGCAGGCGGAGCTGTTCGGCATGCAGCATCAGGCGCGGTGCGTTCAGGGCGTCACCGGTTGCGTAGAACGGATCGCCCAGGATCGGGTGGCCAAGTTCCAGCATATGCACGCGGAGCTGGTGGCTGCGCCCGGTTTTGGGAAAGAGCCGCACCCGTGTATTGCCCGCCTCATACCGCATCACTTTCCAGTCGGTGATGGCCTGTTTGCCGTTTTCATGATCCACATGCTGTTTTGGCCGGTTGGGCCAGTCAACAATAAGCGGCAGGTCGACGGTGCCTTCTTTCTGCGCCAATTCCCCCCAAACCCGCGCAACATAGGTCTTTTTGGTCTGACGCTTTTCAAATTGCAGTCCCAGGTGGCGTTGCGCATGAGGGGTCATGGCAAAAACCATCACGCCGGACGTATCGCGATCCAGGCGATGCACCAGGAGAGCCTCGGGGAACACGTTCTGAATACGTGAGATCAGGCAATCCGCAAGATGCTCCCCTTTTCCGGGGACAGACAGCAATCCGGAGGGTTTATCCACCACGAGGATTTCATGGTCCTGGTGGAGAATCACCAAAGGATCCTGCGGAGGGGCGTAGGCATCAGTCATGTCGGGCGGAATAGCCAGGCAGGCGGAAAGAGGCAAGGGACCGAGCGCTGAGGGGAGAAAGTTGGCCAATACGGCACGCTCCCGTTCTTGCGGAAGTGGGCCTGTCGCGCTTTCTCTCATTGCGAGTGAAATCTATGTGTTAGTTAGCCAACAAAACTCTTCAGCACCTCAAGTCGTTATTTAACTGGGCAATACGCATGCAGATTCTGGACATGCGCAACCCTTGTGATCCCATTCAAAAAAGGAAGATCACAAAAGGGAGGCGCGACTACACGCCAGAACAGGTGAAAGAGATTGCATGGCATGTGTTCAATCCGCCCGTGCGGCAGATCATTAGCCTTGAGGGATTGTCTGGTCGAGAGAAGCAAGCAGCAGCACTAAAAGCAGGTCACGCCACGCAAGAACATGATCAGCTCGTCGAACTATGCAGCTACATGGGCATTCTGTTCCTCACAATGGCACGGCCAGCCCCCCAGCTTTCCAACAGGGCTGCCAATCGGGTTGACTGTTCGGAGGGAGAAAGTCCTGAGACCCCATTCTTTGCCAAGCTCACCATATGCTCAATCCGCTCATGCACGGCACCGTACCGCATCATGGCTTCGTTCATGGATTTACCGATGACGGTTATGAATTCACGTTTCCGAACGACTTCTTCGAGAATCTTTGGGACCCTACGTCGATAAACATAGCTGCCGGTTCGTTTGTCTTGCTTGAGGTATTTCACGGTCACATTCCGCATCGCTTTGCCCATTTGTGTAGGTAAGCGTGTATGCAAATCGAATGCAAGGGAACTAATTCCCCATATAATTCAACCACTTAAAGCGAGATAAATGGTGCCCAGAAGAGGACTCGAACCTCCACGTCCATACGGACACTAGCACCTGAAGCTAGCGCGTCTACCAATTCCGCCATCTGGGCACGGTTGGTGAGGGGCGATGTAATGGGTATGCCGGGGGGGGTCAAGCGGGAAATGTGGGTTTTTTGAAAAAACCTTTCCACCTTGCCCAAACCGGTCTGGAAAGCTATGAATTTGCGCGAGATATGCGAAAGCATTTGCGCGAGATTTGCAAGGAGGACATGGATGTCCAAGCTAGTGACCATTTACGGCGGGTCCGGTTTTGTAGGGCGCTATGTTGCGCGCCGCATGGCAAAGCAGGGCTGGCGTGTTCGCGTGGCGGTGCGCCGCCCGAACGAGGCCCTTTTCGTCAAACCCTATGGTGCAGTTGGCCAGGTTGAGCCGATGCTGTGCAATATCCGCGATGACAATTCGGTGCGCGAGGTCATGCAAGGCGCTGATGCTGTTGTGAATTGTGTCGGCATCCTGCTGCCGCGCGGCAAGAACACCTTCCATCAGGTGCACGACATCGCCGCCGGCCGGATCGCCCGAATTGCAGCCGAAGAAGGCGTTGAGCGCCTTGTGCATGTGTCGTCACTGGCCTCGGACCCGGACGCCCCCAGCCAATATGGCCGCACCAAAGCGCGTGGTGATGCCGCCGTGCAGGAGGCGTTCCCCTCTGCCGTCATCCTGCGCCCGTCGATCATCTTTGGGCAGGAAGATGCGTTCTTCAACCGCTTCGCAAACATGACCCGGATGAGCCCGGTGATTCCCGTGGTCGGCGCTGACACCAAATTCCAGCCGGTGCATGTGGATGACGTGGCCGCAGCTGCCGAGAAAGCTGTTCTCGGTCAGGCCGAGGCTGGCATTTACGAACTTGGCGGCCCAGATGTGGAGAGCTTCCGCGATCTACTCAAGCGTATGCTGCGCCATGTGCAGCGTCGCCGTGGCATCGTGAACATCCCGTTCGGCATTGCCCGCATCAATGCTTTTGCGTTCGACATGGTGCAGAAGCTCAGCTTTGATCTGGTGCCGTCGCTTCTGAGCCGCGACCAGGTGCGCAACCTGCGCGTGGACCACGTGGTCAGGGACGATGCGAAAGGCTTTGCCGATCTGGGCATTCAGCCGAAGACCATGGACGCGATGCTGCCCGATTACCTGTGGCGCTTCCGCGAAAACGGACAATATGCAGCCATCACGGCGTCCGCCAAGAACCTCAAAGCCTGAGGTCACGGTATCTGAAATGCAAAAAGGCGCGGCAGGGACCGCGCCTTTTTTACATACGGGGTTATGTTGCCAAGCGGCGGAACGCTTTAGCTATACGCATAGACCAACAGCACCAGCCCAAGCGCCACGCGATAGATCACATAAGGCGTAAAGCTGACCGACCGCAGAAGGCGCATCATCAAACTCAGCGCGAGAAGGGCCGCGCCGAATGACAGCACCGCAGCAATTGCCCCATCTTTTGCCAGTTGCCAATTGGCCTCGGCGGCCACCTCTGCCCCCAACAGGACACCGGAGGCAAAGATGGTCGGGATCGACATCAACATGGCAAGCTTTGCCCCGTCCGAACGCGCATATCCCAGCGCCCGCGCCCCGGTGATGGTGATGCCCGAACGCGACGCTCCGGGGATCAGCGCGACCGCCTGCCAAAGCCCCATGATCAAAGCATCCCGCAAGGTCCAGTCGCCTTCGCGCTTCGCCTCGCCCCCGTTTCGGTCGACAATGTAAAGCACGATGCCAAATCCCAGCATGGTCCAGGCGATCACCTTGACCGACCGCATCGCATCATCCAGCCCGGTCAGTTTCAGCATCAGCCCAAACAGAACAGCAGGGAGCGTGGCCATCATCAACAGAAACGCCAGCCTTGCGCCGGGCGTATCGATACGCCCCGTCAACATGCGCGGAATCCCGGCCAGCCCCATCCGCACATCCCGCCAGAAATAGATCACCACCGCCAGCAAAGTGCCAAGATGCACCGCCACATCAATCGCCTGCCCCTGATCGGGATACCCCGTCACCACCGGCACCAGAACCAGGTGTCCGGATGACGAGACCGGCAGGAATTCGGTGATTCCCTGCAGAATTGCGACTAGGAAAAGATGCGCGAGCGTCATTGGGACACCTGTGGTAAAAGCCTGTATTCGTAAGATTTTGGCAAGCTACCTGCTTGTGAGCGAAAGGGAAGGGGAAATAAAGGTAAGTACAGCTTACTTATTTTTCATGAGCTTGCGAAGAAACTCACATCGGAACCGTAAAAAATCGACATATAGGTCAATATTGCTGACTTTTCATTTGCTCCAGCCTTATTTACAAGGGCGTACCCAGCCATGTGTTCCCAGCGGACACGCAGATGTGACGGAGAGCAAGGAATGGCCAAACAGCCGATGTTGAAATTTGTGAGCGTCAACCGCGATATGCCCGAAAAGCGGTCGGCAGAAACTCGCAAAGAGGACTTTCAGGAAATCTATGCCGAGTTCGCGGCCGCCAAGGCAGAAGAACAGGCCAGCCGCTGCAGCCAATGTGGCGTGCCCTACTGTCAGGCCCATTGCCCATTGCACAACAACATCCCCGACTGGCTGCGCATGACCGCCACCGGTCGGTTGAAAGAGGCCTACGCTCTCAGTCAGGCCACCAATACCTTCCCGGAAATCTGCGGTCGCATCTGCCCGCAGGACCGTCTGTGCGAAGGCAATTGCGTGATTGAACAATCCGGCCATGGCACCGTCACCATTGGCGCGGTTGAGAAATACATCACCGACACCGCATGGGAACAGGGCTGGGTGGAAGAGATCACCGCGGGCCCAGCCACCGGCCAAAGCGTTGCCATCATTGGCGCGGGTCCGGGCGGTCTGGCGGCGGCTGACGTGCTGGTGCGCGCAGGCCACGCGGTCACCATCTATGACCGTCACGACCGGGCGGGTGGGTTGCTGACCTATGGCATCCCCGGCTTCAAGCTGGAAAAAGACGTGGTGATGCGCCGGGTCCAACTGCTCGAACGCGCCGGCGTCACCTTCAAACTGAACAGCAATGTGGGCGAGGACGTCACCTTTGCCGACATTCGTGACAGCCATGATGCCGTGCTCATCGCCACCGGTGTTTACAAGACCCGCGACCTGTCCGGTCCCGGCGCAGGGGCCACGGGCATCGTGCGGGCGATCGACTATCTCACCTGTTCGAACAAAACCGATTTTGGCGACACCGTGCCGGAATTTGAAAGCGGCGAACTGAATGCCAAGGGCAAGAAAGTTGTCGTGATTGGCGGCGGCGACACCGCCATGGACTGCGTGCGCACCGCGATTCGTCAGGGGGCCACCTCGGTCAAATGCCTGTATCGCCGCGACCGCGCCAACATGCCCGGCTCGCAGCGCGAAACGCAGAACGCCGAAGAGGAAGGCGTGGAATTCGTCTGGCTGGCCGCCCCCAAAGGTTTCACCGGTGAACCGGTCAACGGCGTGATGGTGCAGCAAATGCGCCTTGGCGCCCCGGACGCCTCTGGCCGTCGCAGCCCCGAAGTGATCGAAGGGGCGGATTATGTCGAAGAGGCCGATCTGGTGATCAAGGCGCTTGGCTTTGAACCGGAAGACCTGCCGACGCTCTGGGATCAGCCGGACCTGCCGGTCACCCGCTGGGGCACTGTGAAAGCCGCGTTTGGCACCCACCGGACCGACATGGAAGATGTCTGGGCCGTGGGCGACATCGTGCGTGGCGCGTCATTGGTCGTCTGGGCGATCCGTGACGGGCGCGAAGCGGCTGCCAACATTGTTGAAAGCCTGAACGCCCGCGCCGCGGTCGCCGCTGAATAACTGACCCCAATCTGGCCCCATCAAACACATGAGATCTGGACTTCGCAAATCACTTCGTCAGGTGCTCTTTCGCCTGAAGTCCCGCACCCTGTATCAGGATGCGGAGTTGGAGATGCGTGCGCTGGAAGGTCGTGGCGATGGGGCAATGATCGTCTTTACCAGCTATCACAACAATGTCGCCAAGCGGGGATTGCTGGAGTTCGCCGCCAGCGCCTCGCAGCAGGGTCTGCGCCACTGTCTGTTCATCACGGACCGGACGCAGGGCTGGTTTCAGGGCGAGAAAAAGTCGGCCACGATCATCAGGGTCGTTGCCGATTATTTGACCCGGAACCGGATTGCAAAAACGATGACCGTTGGGGTGTCGATGGGCGGATATGGCGCGCTGTCTTATGCGCGGGATCTGGGGGCCGGACGGGCCCTGGCATTTGCGCCGCAATATTGCCCGCGCCCGGACCGTTTTCCGTCGGACCAGCGTTGGCTGGCGGCCCGTCGGCGCATCGCACATTTCAGCCGCCCCTCGCTGGACAGTTCCATGCGGGGCGGCCCGCAGTTCACCTTGCTGCATGGTCGCCGGAATCGCGAAGATATGCTGCATTGGCAGTCCTTTTCGCAAGGTTCGCACATCGACCACTATCTTGCAGATATCGAAACCCATGACGTCATCGACCCGCTGCGCAATGCCGGAATTCTGTATCCGGTCATCGACAGTGTCTGGAATGACGACACCCAAACCACGAACACGCTGCTGAAGAAGATCCACGCCGTGCGGCGCCTGCCGCAGGAAACAGCCTCCGCAGCCACCACCGAACAGCCCGGCCCGAGCGCACCTCGGCCTTGCCACCACTGAAGGAGAGCATCATGACGAAATATGATGAAAACTGGGCCCGCCACGAAGAAGCGAAACGCGCCTATATGTCGGAACACAGCCTCTATCGCGAAGAGGACGAGCACAGCTCCTGTGGGGTCGGTCTTGTGGTGTCCACCAATGGCAAACCCTCGCGCCAGGTGGTTGAGGCCGGCATCAACGCCCTGAAAGCGATCTGGCACCGCGGCGCGGTGGATGCGGACGGCAAGACCGGGGATGGCGCCGGTATTCACGTGCAGATCCCGGTTCCGTTCTTTTACGACCAGATCAAACGCACCGGACACGAGCCGCGCCCCAACCAGCTGATGGCCGTGGGTCAGGTGTTCCTGCCACGCACCGATTTCGGCGCTCAGGAAGCCTGCCGGACCATCGTGGAAACCGAAATTCTGCGGATGGGTTATTACATCTATGGCTGGCGCCACGTGCCCGTCGACATCTCCTGCCTTGGCGACAAGGCCAACGCCACCCGCCCCGAGATCGAACAGATCATGATCTCGAACTCGAAAGGTGTGGATGAGGAAACCTTTGAGCGTGAGCTTTACGTGATCCGCCGCCGGATCGAGAAAGCCGCAGCCAACGCGCATATTTCCGGGCTTTATATCGCCTCCCTGTCCTGCCGCTCGATCATCTACAAAGGCATGATGCTGGCCGAACAGGTGGCCGTGTTCTATCCGGACCTGATGGACGAGCGTTTCAAATCGTCTTTCGCCATCTATCACCAGCGCTATTCGACCAACACCTTCCCGCAATGGTGGCTGGCACAGCCCTTCCGCATGCTGGCCCATAACGGTGAGATCAATACGCTCAAGGGCAACCTGAACTGGATGAAATCGCACGAGATCCGCATGGCCTCTTCGGCCTTCGGGGATCTGGCCGAAGACATCAAACCGATTGTGCCCGGCGGTTCTTCTGACTCCGCTGCCCTTGACGCGGTGTTCGAAGTGCTGGTGCGCGCAGGCCGCTCGGCCCCGATGGCAAAAACCATGCTGGTGCCGGAAAGCTGGTCAAAACAGGCGATTGACCTGCCGGATGCGTGGAAAGACATGTATTCCTACTGCAACTCGGTGATGGAACCCTGGGATGGCCCCGCCGCCCTTGCCATGACCGATGGTCGCTGGGTCTGCGCCGGTCTTGACCGCAACGGCTTGCGTCCGATGCGTTACGTGGTAACCGGGGACGGGCTGCTGATCGCAGGCTCCGAGGCGGGCATGGTGCCCATTGAAGAAGCCACCGTCGTTGAAAAAGGCGCACTTGGTCCGGGGCAGTTGCTTGCTGTCGATATGAAAGAGGGCAAGCTCTACCACGACACGGAAATCAAGGACAAGCTGGCCGCCGCCCAACCCTTTGGCGACTGGGTCGGCAAGATCCACGATCTGGAAGAGGATCTGGCCGGTATCGAGGAAAAACCGCTGTTTTCCGGCGATGAGCTGCGCCGCCGTCAGGTGGCCGCCGGTTACACGCTGGAAGAGCTGGAACAGATCCTGGCGCCGATGGCCGAGGACGGCAAAGAGGCGCTGGCCTCGATGGGGGACGACACCCCCTCTGCGGTTCTGTCGACCCAATACCGCCCGCTGTCGCATTTCTTCCGTCAGAATTTCAGCCAGGTGACCAACCCGCCGATCGACAGCTTGCGCGAATTCCGCGTGATGTCGCTGAAGACCCGGTTTGGCAACCTCAAGAACGTGCTGGATGAAAACGGCGGCCAGACCGAGATTATCAGCCTGGAAAGCCCGTTTGTCGGCAATGAGCAGTTCATTGCCATGACCAAGGCTTTTGAAGCCCCGATGGTCGAGATCGACTGCACCTTCCCCGCCGGGGGCGGCAATGGCGCGTTGCAAACCGCACTGAGCGAGATCCGCGCCAAGGCCGAAGAGGCAATCCAGTCTGGCGCCGGGCATCTGGTGCTGACCGATCAGGCACAGGGCGAAGACCGTATCGCGATGCCGATGATCCTTGCCACCTCGGCGGTGCACAGCTGGCTGGTGCGCAAAGGTCTGCGCACCTTCACCTCACTCAACGTGCGGTCCGCCGAATGCCTTGATCCGCATTACTTTGCGGTTCTGGTGGGCTCCGGTGCCACCACGGTCAACGCCTATCTGGCCGAAGACAGCCTTGCGGACCGTATTGAACGCGGATTGCTGGACTGTTCGCTGACCGAAGCGGTGAGCCGCTATCGCAATGCGATCGACCAGGGTCTGTTGAAGATCATGGCGAAAATGGGGATCTCGGTGATTTCCTCCTACCGTGGCGGTTTGAATTTCGAGGCCGTTGGCCTCTCGCGCGCCATGGTGGCCGAATATTTCCCCGGCATGATCAGCCGGATCTCGGGTATCGGGATCTCAGGCATTCAGAAAAAGCTCGAAGAAGTGCATGCCGCGGGCTTTGGCACGGGCAACATGGTTCTGCCAGTTGGCGGGTTTTACAAAGCCCGCAAATCGGGCGAGACCCACGCTTGGGAAGCCCAGTCGATGCACCTTCTGCAAAACGCCTGCGACCGCGCGTCCTATGCGATGTGGCAGCAGTATTCAAAACGCCTGCAATCCATGCCGCCGATCCACCTGCGTGACCTCTTGGCAATCAAGCCGCTGGGCAATCCGGTGCCGATCGAAGAAGTGGAAAGCATCACCGCGATCCGCAAACGTTTCGTCACCCCCGGCATGTCGCTGGGCGCCCTCAGCCCCGAAGCACACCGCACCCTGTCGATTGCCATGAACCGCATCGGCGCCAAGTCGGATTCGGGTGAAGGCGGCGAAAGCCCCGAGGATTTCACCCCGGAACCCAATGGCGACAACGCCTCCGCTAAGATCAAACAGGTGGCATCAGGCCGTTTTGGTGTGACCGCCGAATACCTGCTGCATTGTGAAGAGCTTGAGATCAAAGTGGCGCAGGGTGCAAAACCCGGCGAAGGTGGCCAGCTGCCCGGCATGAAGGTGACCGACCTGATTGCCAAACTGCGCCATTCGACCAAAGGCGTGACGCTGATTTCGCCGCCGCCGCACCACGATATCTACTCGATCGAGGATCTGGCGCAGCTGATCTACGACCTCAAGCAGATCAACCCGCGCTGTAAGGTGACAGTGAAACTGGTGGCATCAAGCGGTGTTGGCACGATTGCTGCCGGCGTGGCCAAGGCCGAAGCCGATATCATCCTGATTTCCGGCCACAATGGTGGCACCGGGGCCTCGCCTGCGACCTCGATCAAATTCGCAGGTCTGCCGTGGGAAATGGGCCTGACCGAAGCGCATCAGGTGCTTGCGATGAACAACCTGCGCGACCGGATCACGCTGCGCACCGATGGGGGCCTGCGCACCGGACGTGACATTGTCATGGCGGCAATGATGGGCGCCGAGGAATACGGCATCGGCACCGCGGCCCTGATTGCGATGGGCTGTATCATGGTGCGTCAGTGCCAGTCGAACACCTGCCCGGTGGGCGTCTGCACCCAGGATGACGACCTGCGCGCCAAATTCTCCGGCTCGGCCGACAAGGTGGTGAACCTGATCACCTTCTACGCCCAGGAAGTGCGCGAGATCCTCGCCTCGATCGGGGCCCGGTCGCTGGATGAGGTGATCGGTCGCGCCGACCTGCTCAGCCAGGTGTCGCGCGGGTCCGCTCACCTTGACGACCTCGACCTAAACCCGCTGCTTCTGACCGTGGATGGGGCAGACCGGATTTCCTATGACCGGGACCGTCCGCGCAACCCGGTGCCGGACACGCTGGACGCTGAAATCGTGCGCGACGCGGCGCGGTTCCTGAAAGATGGCGAGAAGATGCAGCTGAGCTATGCGGTGCAGAACACCCACCGCACCGTCGGCACCCGCACCTCGTCGCATATCGTGCAGAAGTTCGGCATGCGCAACAACCTGCAGCCCGATCACCTGACGGTGAAGCTGACGGGGTCGGCCGGTCAGGCGCTGGGGGCCTTTGCAGCACCCGGCCTGAAGATTGAAGTGTCGGGGGATGCCAACGACTATGTGGGCAAGGGTCTGTCTGGTGGCACCGTTGTGGTGCGCCCGCCGATGGCCAGCCCACTGGTGGCGGCTGAGAACACGATCATCGGCAACACGGTGCTTTACGGCGCGACCGACGGGTATCTCTTTGCGGCGGGTCGCGCGGGTGAGCGTTTCGCCGTGCGCAACTCGGGCGCCAAGGTGGTGATCGAAGGCTGCGGGTCAAACGGTTGTGAATACATGACCGGCGGCATCGCGGTGATCCTGGGGTCGATCGGTTCGAACTTCGGCGCAGGGATGACCGGTGGCATGGCTTATCTTTATGATCCCGAGGGCAAGTCTGGCGACCTGATGAACATGGAAAGCCTGGTCACCTGCCCGGTCACCGTGGATCACTGGGAAGCTGAGCTGAAATCTCTGGTCGAACGCCACGTCGCCGAGACCGGATCAGCCAAGGGCACCGAGATCCTGCGTCACTGGGATTTTGAAAAAGGCAACTTCCTGCAAGTTTGCCCGAAAGAAATGCTCAACAAGATCCCGGCGCCTCTGTCGCTGGAAAGCGAAGCTGTTCCGGCAGAGTAAACCTTTAAAGCGTTTCGACTTATTGTCGGATCACGACAACAGATATGAAACGCCCGCGCAAGCCGCGGGCGTTTTGCTTTTTTTCTTCGCGCGTGGACCACGGGGGGAAAGATGTGGGGGCCGTGGCAAGGGGGGAAACAAAGCAGGGGCTTTGCCCCTCGGCCTGACGGCCTCACCCCAGGATATTTGAGACAAGAAAATGAGCAGCGCCGGGCGGCCTGAACCAATCCCCTGCCTTGCACCCTCCCGGAAGTTTAACACGAGGCAAGGGTTTTGCTGAGGCACCAAAAATCGTGGCCATTTTCAAGCCGCAAGGCCCAGTCCAACGGGATATGCTCCACCCCATGGGCGGCGCCCATGACCGCCCAATCACAAGGGCGCGGCCGCAGCTGTCGCCGCCTGCCAGAATATTCCGTCAAATGGCATCGGCAAAATCTTCTGCCTGGTGCAAAATATGAAAGGCCAGCGGCAGGCCCCGTATCAGGGCACAGGCGCGGCCGGTAACCTCTCCATAAGCGACACTGTCATAGACATCAGTGGTCAGGGCCTGTCGAAGCGGGGCACCGAAAGGGTCGGGGGCATGTGTGGCGGCCTCCGAAAGCACATGGTGCAAGTCCCCTCCGGCCTGCACCTCTCGCAAGATCCCGGCCACCAGAAGACCGGCATCTCTGGCCAGCAGATTATCATGCGTGACCTGTTACAGGAGCAGCCAGAGCGCCGCACCGCAATGTGAAAGGGTCTCGACCTCTTTTCCCTCATGGGCAAAAAATGAAGGCACATTTTTATAATGATCGGGGTCGGGCGAGAGAAAGGCCACGTCATCATGGGCCGCGACGATCTCTTCCAACCGCGCGCATCATAACCCCAGTGCCCCCATTGCGACAGCATCTGCGGTGAGGGCTCCGAACGGCGTGGCGGAAATCAGTTTTGTCTGGGTCATGGCGCGTCCTCCGGTTGGAAATAGTGTGCGCCTGATGCCATGCTTTTTCCAGTCGGTCACAACACGTTGACCCCCCCGCCCTACTGTGGGAAAATTCAGCGTGGCAAAGAGCAAGACAAAACAACGCGCGCCCGGCAAAAAGGGCAAAACAGGCAAGGCCAAGGAAAAGCCCGGCTTTCACCCGATCCGCTTCGCGCGTCGGTGGGGGCGGCGTGTGGCCCTGGGTGTCCTTGCGGTGATTGCGCTGACTGTAGGCAGTTATGCCATTCTGAACCCACCCACGACCCCCTACATGATTTCGGAAAAGATGCGGCTGGGATGGCTGGACCAGCAATGGGTGTCGATGGACGAGATTGCCCCGGTCATGGCGCGCTCGGTCGTGGCTGCGGAAGATGCGAATTATTGCGCCCATTGGGGGTTTGACATGCGCGCCATCCGGGCGGCGATTGATGACGGTGGCAACCGGGGGGCCTCGACAATCTCGCAACAGGTGGTGAAAAACACCTATCTGTGGCAGGGGCGATCATGGCCACGCAAGGTGCTGGAGGCGGTGCTGACGCCTTTGGTGGAGCTGGTCTGGACCAAACGGCGCATTCTTGAGGTCTATCTGAACGTGGCGGAATTCGATGAAGGTGTCTTTGGCGTGGAGGCCGCAAGCCGCCACTATTTTGGTGTCGGACCCGATCAGCTGACAGCCACACAGGCAGCCCGTCTGGCGGCAGTCCTGCCCAACCCAAAGGAACGTTCCGCCGCAAGACCCTCAACTGCGCTTCGCAAACGTGCGGCCCGTATCGTGGATGGGGCTGCCACGATCCGCCGGGATGGGCGGGCGGAATGTTTCGAGGATTGATCCCCCGCGCCAAAGCGGGCAGAACGGGGAAAACCCCCTTGCCACTGGAACACGACCCAACATGATCCGACTTTTCCACGTCCCCCTGTCCCCGTTTTGCCGCAAAGTGCGCCTGTCGCTGGCGGAAAAGAAACTTGAGGTCGAACTGGTAGAAGAGAAGTATTGGGAGAGGTCCACCGACTTCCTGCGCCGCAACCCCGCAGGCAAGGTGCCGGTTTTGAAAATCGACGGCAAGATCCTGACCGAAAGTGCTGCGATCTGCGAGTATCTTGAAGAGCTGCACCCGACACCTCCCCTGATGCCATCTGATGTGGATGGCCGTTATGAGGTGCGCCGCCTGGTCAGTTGGTTTGACGACAAGTTCCACAACGAAGTGACGTCGAACCTGCTTTACGAACGGGTGAACAAGAAGGTGATGGGGTCGGGTTATCCGGAAAGTGCGCGGGTGAAAGCGGGCGCAAAGGCGATCAAATACCATCTGGATTATCTGGGCTGGCTGCTGGATCAGCGCCGCTGGCTGGCAGGCAACAGCATGACGCTGGCGGATTTTGCCGCGGCTGCGCATCTGTCGGCGCTGGATTACATCTCGGATGTGGATTGGAACCGGAATGACAATGTGCGCGAATGGTATGCCAAGATCAAATCGCGCCCTGCCTTCCGGTCGATCCTCGCCGATCAGGTGCCCGGCTTTCCGCCCCCGGCCCATTACGCGGACCTGGATTTTTGACGGCTTCCCCCGGCGATCCGGCCACGTTCAAGGCGCGCATTGAGGCAAAGGCCCGCGACGAGGGCTTTGCCGCCTTTGGGGTCTGCCGCCCGGATGCCACACCGGACACCGCGGCGCGTCTGGCCCAATATGTGGCCGAGGGGCGACATGGCGATATGGGGTGGATGGAAGAGCGGATGCACTGGCGCGGATCTGCCGCTGCGCTGTGGCCCGAGGCGCGTTCGGTCATCATGCTGGCCGAACCTTACACACCGGAACATGATCCGCGTGACGTGCTGAACATGCCCGACAAGGGCGCCATTTCCGTCTATGCGCAAAACCGCGACTATCATGACATCGTGAAGAAACGCCTGAAACGGGTCGGGCGCTGGATGGTGGAGCAGTTCAGCTGTGAAATCAAAGTATTCGTCGACACGGCCCCGGTGATGGAAAAACCCCTGGCCGCGGCGGCAGGGTTGGGGTGGCAGGGAAAGCATTCGAACCTTTTGTCCCGCGAGCTGGGCAACTGGTTCTTTCTGGGGGCAATTTTCACCACGCTGGAACTGCCGGCTGATCCGCCGGGCACAGAGAATTGCGGGTCCTGCCGGGCCTGTCTGGATGCCTGCCCGACCGATGCTTTTCCCGCCCCGTTTCAGGTCGATGCACGGCGCTGCATCTCGTATCTGACCATCGAGCATAAAGGCCCGGTGGAGGAAGAGCTGCGCGGCAAGCTGGGCAATCATATCTATGGGTGCGACGATTGTCTGGCCGCCTGCCCCTGGAACAAGTTTGCGGTGCAGGCGCAGGAACTGCGCTATGCGGCGCGGGCGGACTTGCTGGCCCCGGACCTCGCAGAACTGGCACTGCTGGATGATACGGCGTTTCGCACCAAGTTTTCCGGCAGCCCGATCAAACGGGTGGGATGGGGGCGCTTCATGCGCAACGTGCTGTATGCCATTGGCAATTCCGGGCGCGCTGATCTTCGCTCTTCAGCAAAACGACATATCGGCTCGGAGGATCCCTGCATACGGGATGCGGCGCAGTGGGCCCTGAATATGTTAACAAAAACAAGCCGCTAAGGAAGAATTTCCCTATTTTGAATTGATCTAAATCAAAGATGATTTAGATCAATTCCAATTGTAGAAGATTCCGATGACACGTTTCTCAATCCCGTTTTTCCTGACAACCGCGCTGACCCTGCCTGTTCCGGCCCTGCCCGCAATGGCACAGACAGACCTGCGCGCAACCGCTCTGGACACGTTCAAACCACTGCCCTCAACCGTTCCGGCCGTTGCAGACAACCCCAGCACCGAAGAAAAAGTCGAGCTGGGCAAAATGCTCTATTTCGACCCGCGCCTCTCAGCATCGGGCGTGTTCAGCTGTTATTCCCGCCACAATCTTGCAACCGGAGGGGATGACAATCTTGAAACCTCGATCGGCCATGGCTGGCAAAAAGGCCCGCGCAATGCGCCCACCGTTCTGAACTCGGTTCTGAATGCAGCCCAGTTCTGGGATGGGCGCGCAGAAGATCTTGCCGCACAGGCCAAAGGCCCGATTCAGGTCGGTGTTGAGATGGCCAATACGCCGGACAATGTGGTGGCCACACTGAACTCGATACCGACTACGTAAATCGGTTCAATGCCAGCTGTGAGGATGGGGTGAGCTTTGACAATATGGCCAAGGCGATAGAGGTCTATGAGGCCACTTTACTGACCCCTGCCCCGTTTGACGCCTGGCTGAACGGAGATGACGCCGCCCTGAACAGCGACCAGCTTGCCGGGTTGGAACTGTTCATGGACAAGGGTTGTTCCTCCTGCCATTCCGGCGTGAATGTGGGGGGCCATGGCTACTACCCGTTCGGCCTGATCGAAAAACCAGGCTCCGAAGTGCTGCCAGAAGGGGATAAGGGGCGCTTTGCGGTGACCGAAACTGCCGATGACGAATATGTCTTCCGCGCGTCCCCCTTGCGCAACATTGCGCTGACGGCCCCTTATTTCCATTCCGGCAAGGTCTGGGATCTGGATATGGCCGTGCAGATCATGGCGGAAAGCCAGCTGGGCGAAGAATTGTCAGATACGGAAGTGCATCAGATCGTGGCCTTCCTTGACAGCCTGACCGGCACTTTGCCACCGCAGGTCGCCCCAATCCTGCCGGCTGAAACCAAGGCCACGCCCCGCCCAACAGCCGAGATCCTGCCCGCGGAAAACTGAACCCCGGCGACCTTGCGTCCCAAACGGGTCGGCCACTTGAGGCCAGCCCTTTCTCAGGATTTTTTTCCCATCCGGTAGGCGGCAGCCACGCTGCGCACCGCGCGGGGGGTCTCTGACAGGTGCATCGGCCCGAACTCGGACGCCCCCACGCGATAAGTCACGCGGATATGCTCCGAGCGCGGCTGCGCCCGGATAACGACATGGACCTCAATTCCCTTGGACAGAAACGCGGAGCGCAGCATGGATTTCACCTGATCCTGCGACATACCCGAACGGGCAAACTCCCCCCACGACACCTCAACCACAATATCCCCCGAACGCACAAAGTAGGAGCGCATCCTGTCAAAGGACGCCGCCAGCGGGCGCAGAGACGGATCCCCGGTTGCCGCGGAATAGGCCAACATCGACACTGTAGGTGCCACCACGACGGCAATCACGGCGAAGAGATACTGGAGTTTGGTATACATTCTAAATCCGATCCAATTATTTATTGACAGGGACATTCATACGGTAGGCTGCAACCGCAGCATTAATGCCTTTGACCGCCTGCACAGCAGGCAGGGGGCCAATGGTGGAGGGCCCGATCCGATAGGTGATTACGCTGCCATTATCAGATACGCCGGGGCGGATCGTGACCTGCACCCCCTTGGCCAAAAACCCGTCTTGCACGGCTTTCCGGAACGCGGCGGGATTGGGAATGCTCGGATCATCAGGATCAAGCTGCAGATCCGCATAGATGATCAACCCCTCCCCCTCATCCTGCAACGCCTCTTTCGTGAGGCCGAGCGGCCGCATCATCGGATCCCCGGACAGACGGTGCCAGAGCAGTGACATAAAGGTTGGCAATACCAGGACGAGTATCAAAACCGCCAGCACCCTGATCTTTGCCATATTGTTCACCCCCATCACATGTCGCCCTTATCCCGACAAACCGAAGTCGATCAGCAGGATAGCCCTATCCTGTTCAAAATTAGTTAAGGGCCCAGAAGATATGAAAAAACCCGACGCAACCAGCGCCGGGTTCCTTGCATTCACTTGTGAGCTAAAGCGTTTCGTCTTTAACCTGAGACAGGGGAAAGTCGTAACGCTTTAGGGATCAGCTGCGCACGAGCTTTTCGTAGTCTTCTGCGATCTCACGGGTCAGTGCGCCCACCTCAAACGTATACTCCCCGATCTGACCAACGGGGGTCACTTCGGCGGCAGACCCGGTCAGCCAGCATTGTTCAAACTCAGCCAGTTCTTCTGGCATGATGCGGCGCTCATGCACGGTGATACCTTTTTCTTTCAACATGCCGATCACGGTCTGGCGGGTCAGGCCGTTCAGGATGGCATCCGGGATCGGCGTGTGCACTTCGCCGTCTTTCACGAAGAACACGTTCGCGCCGGTCGCTTCGGCCACGTAACCGCGATAATCCATGAAAAGCGCGTCCGAGCAGCCTTTGGCTTCGGCCGCATGTTTCGACATGGTGCAGATCATGTAAAGGCCCGCGGCCTTGGCGGCGGTCGGGATGGTTTCCGGGCTCGGGCGTTTCCACTTGGCGATATCAAGCTTGGCGCCCTTCATCTTGGCGTCCCCGTAATAGTCCCCCCAGGCCCAGGCCGCGACCGCCATGCGCACCGGGTTGCGGGCAGAGCTGACACCCATATCCTCGCCAGCGCCACGCCAGGCCACAACGCGGATATAGGCATTGGTGAGGTTGTTGGCCTCAACCACCGCCTGTTTGGCGGCCTCGATCTCATCAACAGTGTAGGGGATGGGCATGTCCATCATCTCACCGGACTTCAACAGCCGTTCGGAATGTTTGCGCGACAGGAAGATCTTGCCGTCATAAAGGCGCTCGCCCTCAAACACCGAGCTTGCATAGTGAAGTGCATGGGTCAGGATGTGGACATTTGCGTCACGCCAGTCGATCAGCTGGCCATCCATCCAGATTTTGCCGTCGCGGTCGTCATATCCGCTCATGTTCCGTTCCTTTGTCTTATGGGGCTGGCAAACAGGCCACCCCCTGTCAGTTTTTCGATTGTTGCGCAAGTTAAGACCGTTTCGGACACAATATTACGCAAAAACTGGATATCGCTAACAATTGATTCTTGGAAAGTCAACAACACTGACATAAAATCCAAAACTGTAACAAATTTCGTGAACCCCAACCCGCAACAGGCGGAGAAAGGGATCTTGCCATGAGAGAAAGTCGACCGGCCCCCGCGCCCGGCGGGCAATCCCTGCTGTTTCTCACCGATGAACAGCTGCGCAAAGGGATCGAGGCGATGTTCTTTGCCTATCGTGGGTTTACGGCAGATCCTGATCGTATCCTCGAGGAAAAGGCCTATGGGCGCGCGCATCACCGGGCGATCCATTTCATTTCCCGCAGCCCCGGCACCACGGTGAACAACCTTCTTTCCATCCTTGGCGTGACCAAGCAATCGCTCAATCGTGTGCTGAGAACGCTGATCGAAGATGGGTTGGTGGAAAGCCGGGTCGGCACACGGGACAAGCGCGAACGCCACCTGTTTCTGACCCAAGCCGGGGAAGAGCTGGAGCGGGAATTATCTGATGCCCAGCGCGACCGGATGCGGGCGGCCTATCGCGAAGCCGGCCCCGAGGCCGTGCAGGGATTTCGGACTGTTCTGGAGGCCATGATGGACCCCGAATTGCGCCGCCATTTTAATCGGTTGAAGGAGGTTCAGAATGGCTGATCTAGCGGATGCCCACCTGCTGATCATCGACGACGATGAACGGATCCGCACTTTGTTGCGCAAATTTCTGGTTCGAAACGGGTTCTGGGTGTCCGCGGCGCGCGATGCACAGCACGCCCGCAAAATCCTATCCGGGCTGGATTTCGACCTGATCGTCTGTGACGTGATGATGCCGGGGGAAGACGGGATTTCCCTGACCCGCAGCCTGCGCGCCAACATGACCACCCCGATCCTGTTGCTGACCGCCAAGGGCGAAACCGACGACCGGATCCGGGGGTTGGAGGCCGGGGCGGATGACTATCTGGCAAAACCGTTTGAACCGAAAGAGCTTTTGCTGCGGATCAACGCGATCCTGCGCCGGATGCCCGCGGCAGAAGAGGTCGCACCGACCTCGCTTGGGCTGGGCGGGCTGCGGTATGACATCGAACGTGGCGAGCTGTGGGAAGGTGAGGAGCTGATCCGCCTGACGGCCACGGAAAACCAGTTGATGAAGATCTTTTCAGCCCAACCGGGAGAGCCCGTCTCGCGTGGGGATCTGGTGGTGAAACTGGGGCGGGATGAAGGGCAGGCACAGGAACGTGCGGTGGATGTGCAGATCACCCGCTTGCGCCGCAAGCTGGAAGCGGACCCGAAACAGCCACGCTACCTTCAGACCGTGCGCGGCGCAGGCTATATGCTGGCGCCAGACTAAGCCTGCGAGCCTGACTGACCCCGTGAGGCTGGGGGTTTTGCACCCCCAGACCCCCGCAAGGTATTTAGAGCAAGAAAAAAGCGGGATCAGTTGTAATACGCCGCACATTCGGCGAGCATCTCCTCGGGCCAGTCCGCAATCGGCACCGCTTTGGTTGTCACGCGAATGGCCGTGGGGTTTTCGTCCTGACCAAGATGGATCATTCCCTTTCCGGCCAACAGGTTCAGGTCACAAAACCCGATATCGTCGGGGTTCAATGTGTCCCGCCAGAAAAAGGAATAGCCAGCCACCCGCATCTGCCCATTTCGAAACGCAAGCGTCAGTGTCTGTTCCCACCGATTGCGACCGATCGAGCTGTTTTGGGAGATGACCTGCAGCGACCCCACCGGGGTGATATCCAGCCATGGTTCCTGCCCGAACCCACCGATCCAGACCAGATTTGGCCGAACAACCGGCGCACCATTGCTAAGGGTCAGGTGAAGTGTCCCTCCCCCCATTTCAGGCTCGGTGATCTCGGCACTGTCAGCCACGCCATCCCCGGTGAAATCCCCCTTGATATGGAGCGGAAACGGATCTTCGGCAAAGGCGGGGGCGTCAACCAGAGGTAGGAAAGCGTCAAAAGAGATATCAATGTCATGGGCATTTCGAAACAAACATGTGTTTCCAGTTTAGCCCAAAACGCTTTAGCGTCTTAATTATGACAACAGTTTTCTACACCCACCCCCGATGCCATGATCATGTCACACCCCCCGGCCATCCGGAGCAGGTGGCGCGACTTGCGGCCATTGAGAGCGCCCTGTCGGCCCCGCAATATGACATGCTTGACCGGCGCGAAGCCCCGATGGCGACACCGGACAAGGTCGAGCTGTGCCACCCGCGCGCGCATTATGAGCGGATCGCGGCGGCGGAACCGCAGGAGGGGTGGGCGCAGCTTGACGGCGATACCTTTCTGGCCCCCGGTTCGCTGGAGGCTGCAATGCGCGCGATTGGTGGCAATCTGGCGGCGGTTGATGCGGTGATCGGGGGCGAGGCTCAAAACGCCTTTGTTGCCTGCCGCCCGCCCGGCCACCACGCAGAAACCGAAACACCGATGGGGTTCTGCCTGTTCTCGACCATCGGCATCGCAGCACGCTATGCGGCGGTCACATACGGGCTTTCGCGCATCGCCGTTCTGGATTTCGACGTGCATCACGGCAATGGCACACAGGATGTCTTGTGGAACGAAGACCGGGTGCTGTTCGTATCCAGCCACCAGATGCCTCTTTACCCCGGATCCGGGGGCCGCAACGAACAGGGGGCGCACGGCCAGATCCTGAACAAGCCACTTGAAAGCGGGTCTGGCGGCGTGAAAATGCGCGCCACATGGGACCGGGTGATCGACACCGCCCTTCGCCGTTATCAGCCCGAGCTGATCCTTGTCTCAGCGGGGTTTGACGCCCACCGGGCCGATCCGCTGGCCGGGCTGAACTGGTCCACTGATGACTTTGCCTGGCTTGCGCGCCGGATCTGCGATCTGGCGGATGAAACCTGCGCGGGCCGGGTGGTGTCTTCGCTGGAAGGGGGCTATGATCTCGACGCGCTGGGTGAAAGTGTCAGCGCCTATATTGACGTGATGATGGAGCGCGGCAGATGAGCGACACCTCGGGAATGAAACCTGTGGCAGAGATGAGTTTCGAAGAAGCGATGCGCGAGCTGGAAGGCGTGGTCAGCCAGCTTGAACGCGGGGATGTGGCGCTGGACGCCTCCATTGCGCTTTATGAACGCGGGGCTGAGCTGAAGGCGCGTTGCGAAACCAAGCTTAAGGAAGCCGAAGAAAAAGTGGCCGCGATCACGCTGGATGCCAATGGTGCCCCTGCCGGGCTGACCCCGGTTGAAGGGGCGTAAATGTTTCTCTCCCGTCTAGAGGCCACGTCGCGGGCCGCGCGGAGCTGTCTGCACGGCGAGATCAGCAACAAGGGCGCACTGGCCGAGCCGATGAAATACGCCACCGGCGGCGGCAAAGGGTTGCGCGGTTTTCTGGTGATGGAAAGCGCCCATCTGCATGGGGTGCCGGATGACCGTTCGGTCTGGGCGGCCGCCGCGATCGAGGCGGTGCATGCCTATTCTCTGGTCCATGATGACATGCCCTGCATGGATGACGATGATCTGCGCCGGGGCCTTCCCACGGTGCACAGGAAATGGGACGACGCGACGGCGGTTCTGGTGGGCGACGCGCTTCAGACCCTCGCGTTTGAGCTTTTGACCCATGGGGCCGTCGCAGGCGACAATGGCGATGCGCGCATTGCGCTGATCCGCTCGCTCTCGGTTGCCGCCGGACAATTGGGAATGGTGCATGGTCAGGCGTTGGATATTGCGGCGGAAACCGCTCCGGCGCCGCTCACGCTGGATGAAATCACCCATCTGCAGGCCGGAAAAACAGGCGCGCTCATTTGCTGGTCCGCCGAGGCAGGGGCCATTTTGGCGGGTGCCGACACCAAGCCAATGACCGATTACGCCACCGCCTTGGGTTTGGCCTTTCAGATCTGGGATGATGTGCTGGATGTCGAAGGCTGCGCCACCGCCGTCGGCAAGGCCGTGGGCAAGGACGCGGATGCGGGCAAGGCCACGTTTGTGTCCCTTCTCGGGCTTGAGGCGGCAAAGACCCGCGCAACCTCGCTTATCAACGATGCCTGTGACGCGCTGTTACCCTATGGTGACAAGGCGGATACCTTGCGAGAAGCCGCCCGTTTCGTTATCCAACGCGACAGGTAGGCAATACGCCGCTCGAATTTACACGCAAGGCCCAAGGCAGCACCATGACCCAGCGCCCGCAGACCCCGATCCTCGACCGCATCGCGCGGCCCGCCGACATGAAATCCCTGTCGGATCGCGAGCTGTGCCAACTGGCGGACGAGGTGCGGGCGGAAACCATTTCCGCGGTCTCGCAAACCGGGGGGCATCTGGGGGCCGGTCTGGGGGTGGTTGAACTCTCCGTCGCGCTGCATGCGGTCTTTGATACGCCCCGTGACCGGCTGATCTGGGATGTGGGGCATCAATGTTACCCGCACAAGATCCTGACCGGACGGCGCGACCGGATCCGCACCTTGCGCAGCGAAGGCGGTTTGTCTGGCTTTACCAAACGGTCGGAAAGCCCGTTTGACCCGTTTGGCGCCGGGCACAGCTCCACCTCGATCTCTGCCGCACTCGGTTTTGCGGTGGCCCGTGATCTGGGGGGGGCTCCCGAACACGGGATCGGTGACGCAATTGCGGTGATCGGTGACGGGTCGATGTCGGCCGGCATGGCGTTTGAGGCGATGAACAATGCGGGCCATCTGGACCGGCGCATGTTCGTGATCCTCAACGACAATGAAATGTCGATTGCCCCACCGGTGGGCGCGCTGTCCTCCTACCTCTCACGCCTTTACGCGGGGGAGCCGTTCCAGGAGCTGCGCGCCGCCGCCAAAGGTGCGGTCAGCCTGCTGCCCGAACCTTTCCAGGAAGGGGCACGTCGCGCCAAGGAAATGGTCAAGACCATGACCGTGGGCGGCACCCTGTTTGAAGAGCTGGGCTTTTCCTATGTCGGGCCAATTGATGGCCATGACATGGACAGCCTGCTGTCGATCCTGCGCACCGTGCATGACCGCGCCACCGGGCCGATGCTGATCCATGTGATCACCA
Organism: Aliiroseovarius crassostreae; assembly: GCF_001307765.1. GTDB lineage: Bacteria > Pseudomonadota > Alphaproteobacteria > Rhodobacterales > Rhodobacteraceae > Aliiroseovarius > Aliiroseovarius crassostreae. The sequence continues at coordinate 134,003 of NZ_LKBA01000001.1, read as the reverse complement.
AGAAGGGCAAGGGCTATGGCCCGGCTGAGGCCGCCCGCGACCGGGGACATGCCACCGCCAAGTTTGACGTGCCCACCGGCAAACAGCACAAGGCGCCTTCAAATGCGCCCAGCTACACTTCGGTTTTTGGCAAGGCGCTGGTGGATCTCGCAGGAGAGGACGACAAGGTCTGCGCCGTGACCGCCGCAATGCCGGATGGGACCGGGCTCAACCTGATGGCCGAACGCTACCCCTCGCGCACATTTGACGTGGGCATTGCCGAACAGCACGGGGTCACCTTTTCAGCCGCGCTGGCGGCGGGCGGGTTGAAACCGTTCTGCGCGATGTATTCCACCTTCCTGCAACGCGGTTATGATCAGGTCGTGCATGATGTGGCGGTGCAACGCCTGCCTGTGCGCTTTGCCATCGACCGCGCCGGTCTGGTGGGCGCCGATGGCGCCACCCATGCCGGCAGCTTCGACATCGCCTTCATGGCCAACCTGCCCGATATGGTGGTGATGGCCGCCGCCGACGAGGCCGAGCTGATGCACATGGTCGCCACCGCCCATGCCATCAACGACCGCCCCTCCGCATTCCGCTATCCGCGCGGTGAAGGTGTCGGGGTGGAACTGCCCGAGAAAGGTGAGGTGCTGGAAATCGGGAAAGGCCGGTTGATCCAACAAGGCGCCCGCGTGGCGCTCCTGTCCTTTGGAGCCCGGCTGGAGGAGGTGCGCAAAGCCGCCGAATCCCTGTCCGCCAAAGGCATCACCCCCACCATCGCGGATGCACGTTTTGCCAAACCGCTGGACCATGATCTGATCTTGCAACTGGCCACAGATCACGAGGCGCTGATCACCATCGAAGAAGGGGCCGTGGGCGGTTTTGGCAGCCATGTGGCCCAGCTTCTCGCCGAAGAAGGGGTCTTCGACACCGGCCTCAAATTCCGGTCCATGGTGCTGCCCGACACGTTCATCGACCACGCCTCCCCGGCCCGCATGTATGAAGAAGCAGGCCTGTCCGCACAGAATATCGAAGCCAAAGTGCTTGACGTGCTGGGCATCGCGCGGATCGACGCAAAACGCGCGTGATACCCCCCACAAAACCCCATTGGCCAGACAGCCCTGAATGGGGTCGTCAGGCCGGGGGGCAGCGCCACTGAAACCGAAGCAGCGCCCCTGTCTAACCCCCGTCTAACCTCTGTCTAACCTCCGTCGAAACCCTGTCGCCCCCCTGACAAACCGGTGCCTTACAGCGCCCCCTCTGACCCCTCCGCTTTCAAAAGCGCGGCCAGACCCGTCTGATAATCCGGGTAAAGCAGCTCAACCCCCAGCTCCTCTTTGATGCGATCATTGCGCACCCGTTTTGATTCCGCATAAAAACTGCGCGCCATCGGGGTCATGTCAGCAGTCTCAAAATCCTCCGGGGCTGGCACGGGCAGGCCCAGCAACTCTGCCGCATAGGCCAGAACATCCTCAGGTGGGGCCGCGAGATCATCACAGACATTATAGATTGCCCCCGGATTAGGACGGGCAATAGACGCCGCCAGAACCTGCGCGATATCCTCAACATGGATGCGCGAAAACACCTGGTTTTTCTTAACGATCCGCCGGGCCGTGCCATTGCGCACCTTGGCAAACGGTCCGCGACCGGGGCCATAGATCCCCGCCAGCCGGAAGATGTGCAGCGGCAGACCATGTTCCCGCGCCACCTCTTGCCAGGCGCTTTCCGCCTCAACCCGCATCTGCCCACGTCTGGTTGCAGGAGTCAGCGGCGTCGCCTCGTCCACCCATCCGCCCTGATGGTCGCCATACACCCCCGTGGTCGACAGGTAGCCCACCCATTTCAGCCGCGACGCATTGGCAATAATCTCAGCCCCAGCGCCGCGCAGCGCCGGGTCCCCCTCCGCATCCGGGCCTGCGGAAATCAACAAATGTGTCGCACTGGCAAGCGCATCCGAAATGTCTTCTCCGGGCCAGCGGATCGTTCCCCCCTGCCCGTCCCGCGACGTGCCCGTCACGCGCCATCCCTGCGGCTCCAGCACACGCGCCAAGGCCCGCGCCGAATAGCCATGTCCGAAAATGAACAATGCGTTTTCCATGCCCTGTATCGAAAGCGTCTCCGGTTATTGTTGGATCACAGCAATAACTGGAAACGCCCACCCTCCCTACATATTGCGCGGCGTTTCCGCATCACGTTGCTTCAACGTAATTTGGTTACGCTTTAACGAGGCGAAAGCGCAAGGGAAAGGGGGCGCGCGCCAGATACGATGACCTGACGCTTTACACCCGGCGCTGCAAACATGCCCAGATACGCCTCATATCAGTCTCTAACATTCAGGTTAGAGACTATTTTCCCTTCCAGACCGGATCCCGTTTTTCCGCAAAAGCCCGCGCGCCCTCCAGCTGATCCTCACTGCCGTAAAGCACATCCACCGTGCGAAGCTGGCGCTGAGTGATCCGGTTCATGGCATCCTGAAACTTGCTGTCCTCCGCATCCCGCACAACTTCCTTGATTGCGGCGTAAACCAGCGGTGGGCCAGAGGCGAGCAGCCGGGCCAGCTCCCAGGCGCGGTCCAGCAATTGATCCGCTGGCAGAACTTCATTGATCAAACCCCAACGATGCCCTTCATCCGCGTCGAACCACCGGCCAGTCAACAAAAGCTCCATCGCGATATGGTAAGGGATGCGTTTGGGAAGTTTCACCGACGCGGCATCCGCCACCGTGCCGGACCTGATTTCCGGCAGGGCAAAGGTCGCGCTCTCGGCAGCCAGGATCATATCACCCGATATGGCCAGTTCGAGCCCCCCCCCGCAACAGATCCCATTCACCGCGACGATCACCGGCTTGTTCATGTCACGCAGCTCCTGCAGCCCGCCAAAGCCACCGACGCCGTAATCGCCATCAACCGCATCACCTTCGGCGGCAGCCTTCAGATCCCAACCAGGGCAAAAGAACTTCTCACCCTCTGCCCGCAAAATCGCCACCCGCAGATCCGGGTCATCGCGAAAACCTGCAAACACATCCCCCATGATACGCGAGGTCGCAAGGTCGATCGCATTGGCCTTGGGGCGATCCAATGTCACCTCAAGCACCGCCCCCTCTTGCCGTGTCCTGATCGGCCCTTCGGTTAAATCTTCAAACTGTGCCATCTACACGCACCTCCTTGATAAGCGCATCCGCCGCCACCGCCCTGTCAGGCGTACAGAGGAGCGGATTGATTTCCACTTCTTCGATCTGGTCGGAATGTGCGACCACATACTCCTGAACCGCCATCACCGCATCGAGTATTGCGGGCAGGCTGGCACCGGGTTTGCCACGATATCCAGCAATCACTTTGGCTATTTTCAGCCGGTTTAGAGCCTGTTCTACACTCTCGCGGGCCACCGGGATCAATACGCTGCAACTGTCCTGCATCACCTCGGTCAGGACACCGCCAGCCGCAAGCGTCAGCACAAAACCATGCGCGGGATCTCGGGTCACACCAACCAGGATCTCCACAACCGTCCCTTCGATCATCTCTTCCGCGAGGAATGTATCACAAGGCATGCTTTTGGCTGCATTAGAGACTTCTTTTGCAGAATTCAGCCCCAGTGCCACCGCACCGGCTTCGGTTTTATGGGCGATGCCTTCCCCCTTGAGGACCAGTGGAAACCCAACCACCTCCGCAAGCGCGTCCGTGTCACGGCCACGTGCAGATTTGGGAACAGCCACACCATGGGCAGACAGGCGGGCTTTGGCTTCGGCCTCACTCAGAACCTCCCCCGCCCGCTCTGCCCCCGGCAACAACAGAGGGGCCGCGACCGACGGCAGCGGTCGTGAAGCCGCCTCAACTGCAAGCATCGCCTCTTCCAGGCCATGCATCGGAACCACCCCTTCTTTCAGCAACCAATGCGAGGCCGCTTCAGGCAGCAACTCCGGCAGGGTCGCGACAACGGCCACCCTGCCACCAGTCCGCCTATGCGTCTCTATTGCAGCGTTCAGGGCGACATCCCAATCAGATGGATCACAACGATCTGCCCGTGGAATATCCAGTATCACCATTGTCAACGCGATCTGCGGATCCACCAGCGCCGACCAGGCCTGGATCATTTTTTCAAGATCCCGCCAGATGTAAGTGTGATAATCCAGCGGGTTGGCAAGAGCCACCATCGGCCCCAGCGCCTCGGCCAGATCCTGATGCTGGCGGGGATTGAGCGGCGGGAAGACCACTTCCCGCCCAAACGCCGTATCTGCGGCCAGGCTCGCCTCCCCCCCGGAACAACTGATCGACGCAATGGTATTATTCTCTAATCCACCGCAAACATGCAAAAGCTTCAGCGTCTCAAGAAACGCGGGCAGGCTGTTCAGCCGGGCGATTCCCAGCCGATCGAGCAATGTCTGCGCCCCCACATCCCCCCCCGCCAGAGACGCGGTATGAGAGATGGTGGCCGCCTGCGCCTGATCAGAGCGCCCGACCTTCAAGGCAACAATCCGCACACCTCTGGCCCGCGCCTTGGTTGCCAACTTTTCCCAATGGGTCAGATCCCCGAACCCCTCAACATGCACCCCGATGGCCGTGACACGCGGATCATCTAGCAGGACGGCTGCTATCTGCGCCTGACTGGTCTGCGCCATGTTCCCGCACGTGACCATATAGGCAATCGGCAGGGCACGGGACTGCATCGACAGGTTGATCGAAATGTTTGAACTCTGGGTCAGGATCGCGACACCCCGCTCAACGCGAGCCGCCCCATGCTGGTCTGGCCACAACAGCGCCCCATCCAGCGCATTGATAAACCCATAGCAGTTGGGACCGAGAATCGGCATGTCACCTGCGGCACATAACAGTTTTTTCTGAAGGTCTGCCCCTTCGGCATCCTCAGCCGAGGCTTCGGAAAACCCACTGGCGAAACATACCGCCCCACCGGCCTTCATTGCGGACAAGGCTGCGACAGCTTCAATCGTGGCGAAGCGATTGATGCCAATGAAGGCTGCATCAGGTGGATGGGGAAGATCCTCGATCCGCGCATAGACCCCATCCCCGCCTTTGGGATGAACCCGCCAGATCTCGCCGGGAAATCCCATTTTGTGGCACTGGTCCAAAATGGCCGAACACCAGGCTCCACCGCCGATCACCACAATGGATTTTGGTTGCAACAGGCGAGAGAGGTTACGTGTCATTGCAACCGTCCCCCCTCAGCATTTTTGCCTTCGGCGAGGATATTTATCGGCAAGAGGAAAAGGGGGAACTTATCCAGAACCCCCTGTGAAGAGATCAATGTCTCTTCCCCTTGCACGGCCATCGGCGTCCCCGCCTGTGCCGCATCTTCAGAATGGCAGAGCATGGTTAACAATTCGTGTCTTCCTCTTGCTGAAAATATCCTCGCCGAAGGCAAGAAAATTCTGCGCCGCTGCTGCCACCGAAAGATGGTCACATGTCAGGCGCCGTCACTGTTTCGGTCGATATGTCCAAGGTCGCGCTCAGGATCGATGTGGTCGCGCACCCGTTGCTTCAGCTCTTTCGCTTCGGGAAAGCCCCCATCACGTTTACGCTCCCAGATCACAGCGCCATCCACCGTCACTTCGAACACACCGCCCATCTCACCGGGGATCAGCGTTACGCCGCCTAGGTCGGTTGAGAAGGTCTGTAAAAGCTCCTGCCCCAGCCACCCGGCACGCAGCAGCCAGTTACAGCCGGTGCAATAGGTGATGGTCACGGTGGGTTTTCTGGCGGGATTGGACATATCGGGTCTCCTTGTTTGGGGCGCCCGTCAAGCTCCGAGCGGGCGCAGCAGATCTCGGGAAATGATATGCCGCTGTATCTCACTTGTCCCGTCCCAGATGCGCTCAACCCGCGCATCGCGCCAGAACCGTTCGATCGGGAAGTCATCCATCAGGCCCATACCGCCAAAGATCTGCAGCGTGGTGTCGGTGACCCGCGCCAACATCTCGGACGCATACAGCTTGGCCGAGGCGATCTCGCGGTTCGACGGCAGGCCCTGATCGAGGCGCCAGGCCGCGGACAGGGTCAGCCAATCCGCAGCGTCGATTTCGGTGATCATGTCGGCGATCTGAAACCCCACGCCCTGAAACTTGCCAATCGGCTGGCCAAATTGCTTGCGCTCCGCCGAGTAGGCCAGCGCATGATCAAAGCAGCGCCGCGCACGCCCCACACAGAAGGCCGCAACCGTCAGGCGGGTGGCGTAGAGCCATTCGTTCATCACCGCGAAACCGCCATCCACCTCGCCCAGCACCTGCGCATCGGGCAGGCGGCAATCATCGAAGGTCAGGATGTAGTTTTTGTAGCCCTTGTGGCTGACCGAATTGTAACCATCACGCACCTCAAAACCCGGCGTGCCGCGGTCCACAAGGAAGGTGGTGATCCGCTTTTTCGGGCCTTTTGGTGTTTCATCCACGCCGGTTGCGATGAAGACAATGAAGAAATCGGCGTGTTCCGCCCCTGAGATGAAGTGTTTCGACCCGTTCACCACCCAGTCACCACCATCACGCACGGCCTGGCATTTCATGCCGCGCACATCCGACCCCGCATCCGGTTCGGTCATCGCCAGCGCATCCATGCGTTCGCCGCGCACAGCAGGAAGAAGATACCGTTCACGCTGCTCCTGGTTACACGCCATCAGAATGTTCTGCGGGCGGCCAAAGAAATGGGTCAGAGCCATGGAGCCCCGGCCCAATTCGCGTTCCACCAGGGTGAAATCAAGGTGGGATAGACCCGCCCCGCCAACCTCTTCCGGGAAATTGCAGGCGTAAAACCCCAGATCAATGCATTTCCGTTTGATCTCCTCGCCCAGCTCATGGGGCACCTGCCCGGTGCGCTCAACCTCCGCCTCATGCGGATAAATCTCGTTTTCCACAAAGCTGCGAACGGTGGAGACGATCATCTCCTGTTCTTCCGACAATCCGAAATGCATGGGTGTTCCCTTGTTGAGAGCGGCGCGCGGCCGCCACTGATCCTGCGCCTTTTCGGATTGACGTTAGGAATATTTCACCCGTTAATCATGCAGAATTGGATGGAAATATGCCGAAATGGTAGAATTTGTGGACCTGCTCTTGTTTGACCGCTTTTCGGCGCTTTGCCTTGCCAACACGGTTGAGCCGCTGCGTGCGGCAAACACTCTTGCCGAAAAAAGGCTCTATTCCTGGCGATTTCTGTCCATGGATGGGCAGGCGGTGCGCTCCTCTTCTGAGATGGAGGTCAGCGTTCAGGGGGCGCTGGCGGATATGCGCGGCACCCTGTTGGTGGCGCTGCCCTCTTACGATTTTCGCCATCATGCCACGCCCAAGGTCTCACGCGCATTGGCCGCGGCGGCGCGGCGCTATCCGGTGATGGCGGGGTTCGACACCGGGGCGTGGCTGTTGGCACAGGCAGGCCTGCTGAACGGCTACCAGGCGACCATTCACTGGGAAGAACTGGCCGCGTTCGAGGAAAGCTTTCCCGACGTGGACGCCATCCGCGCCCGTCATGTCAGCGACCGGGGGCGGTTGACCTGCACAGGCGCATTGGCCGCATTTGACCTTATGCTGGATCGCATCGGCGACAGCCACGGACAGGCCCTTCGCCTTGAGGTCGCGATGCTGTTCATGGCACCGGGGGCCGCCCCGTCGGTTGCGCCCCCTCTTGCGAAATCACGTGTGGTTGGCCGGGCACTGTCCGCCATGCGCGCAGCGATCGAAACGCCTGTCTCGCTGCCGGTGATTGCCAGAACCGCTGGCTGCTCCTTACGGGAGTTGGAACAGAGGATGCGCATGGAGCTGGGGGAAAGCCCCTCATCCATTTATCGCAGGATCCGGCTGATTTCGGCTCGAAAGGCCGTGTTAGAGACGAATTTGCCAATTGCAGAAGTGGCCATTCGTGCCGGGTATGAGGATGCATCGGCAATGACACGCGCCTTCAAGGCGGAGTTCGGCACCACACCGCGTCAGATCAGATCCAATCGCTAAAGCCCCCCGCCCCGTTTGTCACAAAAGCTTCACCAAATTTGGGGTTGCGCCAACATCGCTTTTGTCGACAATTGGTTCATGGAGAAAAGAACAACGAAAAATTCCAGCCATCCTGAATTGAAACCCTGGGCCGACTGCGCCCCCGACCTGATCGCGGTGGCCGCAGGCCGGGCGCCTGCAGATCTGGTGATCACCGGTGGGCAGGTGGTGAATGTGCACACGCGCGAAGTGCTCAACTGGGACATTGCGATCAAGGCAGGGCGGTTTGCCTATATTGGCCCCGATGCAGGACATTGTATTGGCGACAGCACCGAGGTGATCGAGGCCGATGGCCAATACCTGATACCGGGTCTGTGTGACGGGCATATGCATATCGAAAGCGGTATGCTGACCCCGGCTGAATTTGTCCGCGCTGTCATTCCCCACGGCACCACCACCATGTTTGTCGACCCGCATGAGATCGCCAATGTGCTGGGGCTGGAAGGTGTGCGTTTGATGCATGACGAGGCCCTGTTGCAGCCGGTCAATATCTACACGCAAATGCCCAGCTGTGCGCCCTCAGCCCCCGGGCTTGAGACCACCGGGTTTGAAATCACCCCCGAGGATGTGCGTGAGGCGATGAGCTGGCCCGGTATCATCGGGCTGGGGGAGATGATGAACTTTCCCGGCGTGATCAATAGCGACCCCAAGATGCTGGCGGAAATGGCCGCAACACAGGCCGCAGGCAAAACCATTGGCGGGCATTATGCCAGCCCCGATCTGGGCCCCAATTTCCACGCCTATGCGGCAGGTGGTCCCGCCGACGATCACGAAGGCACGTGTGAGGCGGATGCGATTGCCCGTGTGCGTCAGGGGATGCGGGTGATGATGCGGCTGGGCTCCGCGTGGTTTGACGTGGAAAAGCAGATTACCGCCGTGACCGAACAGGGCCTTGATCCACGCAATTTCATCCTCTGCACCGATGATTGCCATTCCGGCACATTGGTTGAGGAAGGCCATATGAACCGCGCGCTGCGCTATGCAATCAGCTATGGCTGTGATCCGCTGGTGGCGCTGCAGATGGCGACGATCAACACCGCAACGCATTTCGGGCTGGAGCGTGAATTAGGCTCTATTACACCCGGACGGCGCGCGGATGTGATTTTCACCGATGACCTGACCCAGCTGCCGATCAACCGGGTGATCGCCCGCGGACAGGTGGTGGCGGAGGCAGGAGAGATCAAGGTGGACTGTCCGCATCTCGACTGGCCGGATCATGCGAAAGCGACAATGCATTTGGGCCGCGACATCACCGAAGCGGATTTTGTGGTGGACGCCCCCGAGGGCAAGAACTCGGTCACCGCCAAGGTGATCGGGATTGTGGAAAACCAGGCGCCGACCAAGGCGCTGACCCGCGATCTTGCGGTGATCAACGGCCGTGTCGAACCGGACGAGGCGCAGGATGTGGCGCAGGTCGCGCTGGTGGAACGGCACAAGGGCACGGGGGCTGTGCAAAACGGGTTTGTGAACGGGTTCGGATACCGGGGACAGATGGCGATGGCCTCAACCGTGGCCCATGACAGCCACCACATGATTGTCGTCGGCACCTCGCGCCACGATATGGCGCTTGCGGCCAATCGGTTGGCCCAGGTGGGCGGCGGCATGTGCGTTTACAAGGACGGGCAGGAACTGGCGCTGGTTGAACTTCCGGTGGCGGGACTGATGTCGGATGCCCCCGCGCCCGAGGTCGCGGTCAAGGCGCAGGGCATCGTGAAGGCGATGGAGGCGTGCGGCTGCACGCTCAATAACGCGTCAATCCAGCATTCCTTCCTGGCGCTGGTGGTGATCCCCGAGCTTCGGATATCCGACCTGGGGCTGGTGGATGTGAACCGGTTTGAACTGACCGGATTGTTTGAGGAATAAAAGATGCCGATGAGCGACCTGACCATCCCGGTCATCACCCCCGAAACCGGTGAGCACGAAGTCTTCACCGATGCCAGCAAGGCGGTGGAGCGGCTGACCGAGCTTTACGATGCCTCCTGCGCCTTTCTGTGTCAGGCGTTTGAGGATAACGCCACAGGGACCAAACCTGCCAGCCGGTTTCGCGCCTTTTATCCCGAGATCCGGCTGACCACGACCAGCCATGCCCAGCGCGACACACGGCTGAGTTTCGGCCATGTCTCAGCACCGGGGACCTATGCCTCCTCAATCACCCGGCCAGACCTGTTTGCCCATTATCTGGAGCAGCAGATCCGGCTGGTCATGACCAATCACGGCCAGCCCGTGGAAATCGGCTATTCCAACACCCCGATCCCGGTCCATTTCGCTGTGGCCCGCAACCCCGACATCTCGGTCCCGCAGGAAGGCGCGATGGAATACCCGCTGCGCGACGTGTTTGACGTGCCGGACCTGAACACCACCAATGATGACATCGTGAACGGGGTCGCAAATCGGGACGAGGGGCAACCCGGCCCGCTGGCCCCTTTCACCGCACAGCGGGTGGACTATTCCCTGGCCCGGCTCAGCCATTACACCGCCACGCTGCCGGAAGATTTCCAGAACCATGTGCTGTTCACCAACTACCAGTTCTACGTGGAAGAGTTCGAAGCCTATGCGCGCAAGATGCTGGCCGATCCTGACAGCGGCTATAGCGGGTTTGTCGGGCCGGGCTATCACCGGATCACCGGACCGGACGAGGACCTGCCGGTGCCGGCGAAACTGCCACAGATGCCCAGCTATCACCTGACCCGGCCGGACGGATCCGGGATCACGCTGGTCAATATCGGCGTGGGCCCCTCCAATGCCAAAACCGCCACCGACCATATTGCGGTGCTGCGCCCCCATGCCTGGCTGATGGTTGGCCATTGCGCAGGGCTGCGCAACTCGCAGCGGTTGGGGGATTTCGTGCTGGCCCATGCCTATCTGCGCGAAGACAAGGTGCTGGATGCGGACCTGCCAATCTGGGTGCCGATCCCGCCGCTGGCGGAAATCCAGATTGCGCTGGAACAGGCGGTGGCGGGCATCACCGAGTTGGAAGGGTATGAGCTGAAACGCATCATGCGCACCGGCACCGTGGCCTCGCTGGACAATCGCAACTGGGAATTGCGCGACCAGACCGGCCCGGTGCAACGCCTGAGCCAGTCGCGCGCCATCGCCCTTGATATGGAAAGCGCCACGATCGCCGCCAACGGGTTCCGGTTCCGGGTGCCTTACGGGACGCTTTTATGTGTGTCGGACAAACCGCTGCATGGCGAGTTGAAATTGCCCGGCATGGCCTCGGATTTCTACAAGGATCAGGTCGGACGACACCTTTTGATCGGCATCCGGGCGATGGAAATCCTGCGCGATATGCCGCTGGAACGGATCCACAGCCGGAAGCTGCGCAGTTTTGAGGAGACCGCCTTCCTGTAACCCCTCCGACCCAGCCTGACGCCGGAGCGGGTTTGGCAAATTGGCCCTCCCGCCCGCTCAGCTTCCCTCGCGTAAACCCGCAATGGTTGCACAGCATACTTATCCGACACCCGCAGGGCCAAACCCGACCCCAGACAAAAAACTTCAGCTTTGACCAGCTGGAAAAACCCAAAAAACCGCGAATTTCCCTTTTTTTTCCTGCAACAAATCGTTGTATCGCCCTGTCACATACAGTTAAATGCGCCCAATGAAGCCCAAGTAATGGGCAATTGAGGAGTGTAAATACATGTCGAAACCGATGACCAAGACCCAACTGGTTGCAGCTCTCGCTGAAGAAATGGGCGCTGACAAGAAAACCGCAGGCGCCGCTCTGGACGCCATGGTGGGCATCATCACCAAAGAAGTGTCGGGCGGCGGCGCTGTGACCCTTCCGGGCGTTGGCAAAATCTATTGCCGCGAGCGTCCGGCCCGCACCGTGCGCAACCCCGCCACCGGTGAGCAGATCCAAAAAGAAGCCGACAAGGTGGTGAAAATGACCATCGCCAAGGCTCTGAAAGACAGCGTGAACGGCTAAGCCTTCACCGGTCTCATGGACCAGACATTCGGAAAGGGTCGCCATCTGGCGGCCCTTTCTTTTTGCGTCCTCTTCGAAAGGGCAAGAAACGGATCGTATCCGTGCGGCGGAATTGCGAAGGTGGTGACCGTTGCAAAGGACCTGCCATGCCAAACCGTTTTGATCTGCCTGCCGCCGTGATGCTGGTGACCCTCGCTGCCGTCTGGGGCGGGTCGTTTTTCTTTGCCGAGATCGCACTGCGAGAGCTGCCCCCCCTGACGATCACCCTGCATCGTGTGGTCTGGGCGGTGCCAATCCTTTTGGGTGTCCTGCGCCTTCGCCACATTCCCCTGCCGCGTGCGCCGCGCATCTGGGGCGCCTATCTGGTCATGGGGGCCTTGAACAACGCCATTCCCTTTTCGCTGATTTTCTGGGGACAGCAACAGATTGACAGCGGGCTGGCTTCGATCCTCAACGGGACCACGGCGATGTTCGGCGCGGTGGTGGCCGGGATCTTGCTGAAGGATGAGCCGCTGACCCCCAATAAACTGCTGGGCGCAGCACTTGGTCTTGCGGGGGTTGCGGTGATCATGGGACCGGGGGTGTTGAGCGGGCTGGACCCCAGCAACCTTGCCCAGCTCGCCATTATCGCGGCGGCGCTTTCTTATGCCTTTGCCAGCGTCTGGGGCAAGGTCACCCTTGCAGGCCAACCGCCCCTGATGAATGCCGCGGGCATGTTGATCGGGTCCGTTGTGCTGATGCTGCCTCTGGTGCTGTTTGTGGATGGAGTGCCCAGCCTGTCTTTGCACCCCGCCACATGGGGCGCACTTATAGGAGTGGCCGCCCTGTCGACCGCGCTGGCCTATGTGCTCTACTTCGCCATTCTGGTGCGGGCGGGTGCCGCCAACCTGATGCTGGTCACGCTTCTGATCCCGCCTTTTGCCATCGGGCTTGGCGCGACGTTTCTGGGCGAGCGTCTGCCCGGCTCGGCTTTTGCCGGGTTTGCGATGATTGGCCTAGGTCTGGCGGTCACGGATGGGCGGCTCTTTCGCAGCCATTCGATTAAGCGTAGCTGACCTGACAGGGCAGGGAATTCAACCTCACCCCGCATTGCCACCGCCCCCCGTCGCCGCCTAGGATGTGCCATCATGCAACGCGGCAGTCAGGAGCGGCAGATGGACATTCGCGCAATTCTCATGGGGCTGGGGTTTGCCCTCATGTGGTCGTCGGCCTTCACCTCTGCCCGGATCATCGTGGCGGACGCCCCCCCGCTCTATTCCCTTGCGCTCAGGTTCTTCATATCCGGCCTGATTGGTGTGGGGATTGCCAAGGCGATGGGGCAGAACTGGCGCCTGTCCCGGTCGCAATGGAAAGCGGTGCTGGTGTTTGGGGTGTGCCAGAACGCGCTGTATCTGGGGCTGAACTTTGTGGCGATGCAATGGGTTGAGGCCTCTCTGGCCGCGATCATCGCCTCCACCATGCCGCTGATGGTGGCCTTTGCGGGCTGGACATTGCTTGGGGACCGGCTGCGGCCGATGGCGGCATTGGGTCTGTTGGCCGGTGTGGTAGGGGTGGCCCTGATCATGGGGGCACGCCTGTCAGGAGGGGTGGATCTGCTGGGTGTCGGGTTCTGTTTCATCGCGGCCGCCGGGCTGACCGTGGCCACGCTTTCGGTGCGTCAGGCCAGTGCGGGGGGCAATCTGATGATGATTGTCGGGCTGCAGATGTTTGTGGGGGCGGCTGTGCTTTTTGTCTTTGCGGCCTTCCTTGAAACCCCCAGCTTCACGCCCAGCCTGCGCCTGTTTGCGGCCTTCAGCTACACGGTGCTGGTGCCCGGCCTTCTCGCCACTTTTGTCTGGTTTTCCCTGGTGGGGCGGATCGGCGCGATCAAGGCCGCCACGTTCCACTTTCTCAACCCGTTCTTTGGCGTTGCGGTCGCGGCGGTCTTGTTGGGCGAGGCGCTGGGTTGGCTTGATATTCTTGGCGTGAGCATCATCACAATCGGTATCCTGATGGTGCAGCTGTCAAAGCAACGGCCCCCGGCCCCCTCAGTTTCGCAACATTCTCCCACGCGGACGTGATCCAGCGCCGCCTCATCGTGACATGACCTGAACCGCCCCGCCGCGTAAACTGGCGCCATGGAACTGGTCTTTGGATATCTTGCGGGGCTGCTGACCCTGATCACCCCCTACGTCCTGCCGATTGTGCTGGCCACGGCGCTGGCAGCGGCCACAGCGTAAGGGGCGCTGCCCCTCGCACTGCGTGCTCCCCCCGGAGTATTGTTGCCAAGAAGAAGAGGGGACGCCGGTTACCAGGTCGGCGCGGGCTGTCCGAGTTCTTGAGCCAAGTCCTGCAAGAAGCGCCGCAATATATCTGCGCGTTGACGGGCAAGGATGCGCCCGGTTTCGGTTTGCATCTGATCAGGCAGTTTCAGAAGTTTCTGGGCGAAATGATCCAGGGCAAACGCGGTGTCGCTGAGCGTGCGATCTGTTGCGAACGGGTCGCTCGGGTGAAACAGTGGACGCCCCAGCGCGCCGGAAACGGCGAAACAGCGCGCCAGACCAATGGCGCCCAGGCTTTCTATTCGATCCGCATCCTGCACCACGCGGGCCAGCGCTGTTTCGCAGGGGATCCCGGTGGAAAAGGAGTGTGCGGCAATGGCGTGGCAGATTTCCGCAACCTCCTGCAGCGAGAAATCCAATCCCATGAGCAGGGGGGCGGCCGCTTCGACAGACAGGAGCGAGGCGCGGTGGCGTTCCGGGTCATTTTTGGGAAGGGTCACCAGATCATGCAGATAGCAGGCTGCCATCAGCTGGTTGTGTTGCGCCAGTTGCTCTCCTGCAGCGATCTGTTGCGCATTGGCCCAGACCCGGTCCGCATGGGCCAGGTCATGCCCGCTATCGGTTGGGCCATTTGCCGTCAGGGTGTCGGACAGGATGCCGCGAAGGGCCTCGTGCAGGGTTTCAGCCGATCGGGCCACGCAGCCCCCCGGTCTGCGCGCGATCGAGCAGCAGGTGATCAAGCACCACACAGGCGGCCATGGCTTCGCCAACCGGCACGGCACGGATGCCCACACAGGGGTCATGGCGGCCCTTGGTGATCACCTCGATCGGCTCCCCCGTCTTGGTGATCGACTTGCGCGGAGTGAGGATTGAACTGGTGGGTTTCACCGCAAAGCGCACAACAATGTCCTGCCCGGTCGAAATGCCCCCCAGAATGCCCCCCGCGTGGTTTGAGCTGTATTCAGGCCCATCCGGCCCCATGAAGATCTCATCCGCATTGGTGGTGCCCCGCAGAGCGGCGGCGGCCATGCCTTCACCGACCTCAACACCTTTCACCGCATTGATCGACATCATCGCGGCGGCCAGGTCCGTGTCCAGCTTGCCGTAAACCGGTGCGCCCAGCCCGGCAGGAGCGCCCCGCACGACCACTTCAACCGCGGCGCCGACGCTGTCATTGTCCTTGCGAATCTGCAGCAGATACTTCTCCCAATCCGCCACCGCGCCCGCATCGGGCAGCCAGAAAGGATTGCCGTCGATGGCATCCCAGTCGAACTTGTCGCGGTCCAGATGCAGCTCCCCCATCTGGGTCATGTATCCCTTGATCTCAATGCCCGGCACCAACGCCTTCAGCACTTCGCGCGCCACCCCGCCAGCCGCCACACGGGCCGCGGTTTCGCGCGCCGAGGACCGCCCGCCGCCGCGCGGATCACGAATGCCGTATTTCTGATGATAGGTGATATCCGCGTGGCCGGGGCGGAATGTCTTTTCAATCTCGCCATAATCCTTCGACCGCTGGTCGGTGTTTTCGATCATCAACTGGATCGGCGTGCCGGTGGTCTTACCGTCATAAACACCGGACAGAATGCGCACCTGGTCAGGTTCATTGCGCTGCGTCGTATGTTTGTTCTGTCCCGGACGACGTTTGTCCAGCCAGACCTGCAGCATCCCGGCCTCAAGCGGCACACCCGGCGGGCAGCCATCCACCGTGGCCCCAAGCGCAGGCCCATGGCTTTCACCCCAGGTGGTGACACGGAAAACATGACCAAAGCTGTTCATCGACATGGGCGCGCTCCTTTGCTTGCTCCCCTGATAGCGGGGCAAGGCGGGAAAGGAAAGATTGCTTGATCATCCGGCCCCGATGCCTGTTGCAAAAAGCGGCGCGCCCTCTTCCTCTTGCAGCAAATATCCCGGGGTGAGCCGCCCAGCGGCGAGGGGCAGCGCCCCTATTCCCCCTCCGCCTCTGGCCGGCGGTGTTTGGGCTTCGGGCTGACCCCGGCATCATAGCGCATATTCGGATTGCGCAGGATCGGATTGCGGGCTGACACTTTTGGACGGCTTTCACGCCAGACAATGAACACCCCCGACCCGATCACGATACTTGCCCCAACCCCGACCCAGATATCCGGGAACTCGGCAAAAAAGACCGCACCGAACACCGTCGCCCAGAGGATCTGGCTGTATTGCGTCGGCGCCACCACCGCGGCAGGGGCCGCACGATAGGCCGCAATCAGACAGAATTGCGCAACAACCGACATCAGCCCCACCGACGCCGACAGCCCGAGATCGGACAGCCCCATCGGGACATAGACAAATGGCAAGGCCGCCCCCATGAACAGGATTGAGGACAGCATCGGGTAAAGGATCATCACCGCCGTGCGCTCCTGCCCGCCGATCCGGCGCATGATGATCGACCCCAGCGCCGACATGCAGGCTGCGGTCAAAGCTGCAATGTGACCGGTGGATATCTCGGTCACGCCGGGCCGGAGCACCACAATCACCCCCACAAGCCCCACCAGAACCGCCGCCCAGCGTTGCAGGCGCACCGGCTCTCCCAGCAGCAGGGCGGACAGGGCGGTGATCAACAGCGGCGTGGCAAACAGCAGCGCATAGACCTCAGCCAGGGGCAGGACGGTAAACGCATAAAACGCCGACGCCATGGCAATCACCGAAGACAGCGCCCGCAACAGGATCAGCCAAGGATGGTTGGGACGAAAATTATCCACCTGCCGATCCGCCAGCATCACCATGGCCATCGGCACAAAGGCAAACAGCATGGCGAAAAAGATGATCTGGAACACGGAATAGCTCATCCCAAGCGCCTTGATCACCGCGTCATGGGTGGCAAAGACGGCAAAACCGGCAAAAGCGTATCCGAGCCCGCCAAGCGGGGAGCGTTGGGTGGCGGGCATGCCCCTCTCCATATTGCGTGATGTTATCGCTCACATCGCGCAATATGCGGGACAGGTCAAGAGGGGCACGGGGAGGACAAGGGGGGCGACACGGCCGCAAGAGGAGCTCACGCCCCCGATCGCCCCGGAACAGCGATGCTGCCCGCCAGCATCCCCCCATCCAGATTGATTTCGCTCCCGGTCATGTAGGTCGCTTCGTCTGACGCGAGCAGAACGCAGATCGCCGCCACCTCCTCCGGCGTGCCGAACCGCCGCAACGGCGTGTCCGCGACAAAGGCGGCCATCCGCGCCTCCCGGTCCGCTCCATTGCCCAGCATCGGCTCCCACATCGGGGTCAGAACCGCCGCCGGGTGGATGGAATTGCAGC
Source organism: Aliiroseovarius crassostreae (assembly GCF_001307765.1). Classification (GTDB taxonomy): domain Bacteria; phylum Pseudomonadota; class Alphaproteobacteria; order Rhodobacterales; family Rhodobacteraceae; genus Aliiroseovarius; species Aliiroseovarius crassostreae. The sequence goes on along the minus strand of NZ_LKBA01000001.1, from coordinate 116,582 downwards.
GAATGGCCAGCCCCTGTTCAGCACAGTAAAGCGCCACGGTCTTGCTGTGATTGCGCACCGCCGCCTTGGAGGACGCATAGGCGGCAGCGGCCGGGATGCCAACCAGACCGGACCGGGACGAGATGTTGATGATCGCCCCGTCCCCCTTCTTGCGCATGGCCCCGATGGCATAACGACAGCCCAGGAATGTGCCGTCCAGATTGGTGCGATGTACCGCGCACCAATCCGCAAGCGTGGCATGTTCGGGGTCATGGGCGCAGGGACCTTGCTCAAACCCGGTGATGCCTGCGTTGTTGACCAAGACGTCGATTGCGGGGAACTCCCTCGCAAAACTTGTCCAATCACCTTCGTCCCGCACATCCAGTTGACGGGCGGTGGCGCCGATCTGCGCGGCCACCTCCTGTGCAGCTTTCAGGTTCATATCGGTGACAATCACCCGCGCGCCTTCACGGGCAAAGGCGGTTGCAATGGCGGCCCCAATGCCGCGCCCTGCGCCGGTTACGACGCATGTCTTCTGGTTTAAACGTGTCATGAAATCCTCGGAGTGTTCAGTCTATCCGCAACAATCCCCCCGGTGCCCACCGGGTGGATTGGATGAAATTCCGGCTGTGCCGTGTCAGATGATCACTGGACCTACTCCTAGATTGAAACAGGACATACGAAATTTACCGAGATTTTTCAATGGGCCTGCCCCGGCTGCCTGGGGGTCCGGCCATGGCGGATGCACAGCCCCCTTGCCAATCCCCCCCATTTGCGGGCATTCAGGGGCCACCTCGGGGTGCCCTGGATGATCCATGGCTGAGATGCGCATACGCGGACCCGTAGAACCTGAACCGGTTAAGACCGGCGGAGGGAAGGTCGGTCATCCATCCGAACCCACCCAGACCCGTCCGGCGCCATTGGAGGATGATTATGAAAAGAACTCCCCTTGTCGCAGGTGCATTGCTGATTGCTGGCGCTGCACATGCTGAAACCCTCACCGTCTATACCTATGACAGCTTCACATCCGACTGGGGCCCCGGCCCGGCGGTGGAAAAAGCGTTTGAGGCCGAGTGTGGCTGTGACCTGCAATTTGTCGCCGTGGGGGACGGGGCCGAACTCTTGTCGCGCCTCAAACTCGAAGGCGCACGCACCGAGGCCGACGTGGTGCTGGGGCTGGATACCAACCTGACCGCCGCCGCAAAAGCCACCGGGCTTTTCGCCGATCATGGCGTCACGGCGGACTGGTCCGTGCCGGTGGAATGGACCGACACCACCTTCATCCCCTATGACTGGGGTTACTTCGCCTTTGTCTATGACAAGACCAAAGTGACCAACCCGCCGAAATCCTTTGACGAACTGGCCGCGTCCGAGCTGAAAATCGTCATTCAGGATCCGCGCAGTTCAACCCCCGGCCTGGGCCTTCTGATGTGGGTGAAAGACGTCTATGGCGACAAGGCCCCTGACGCGTGGGCCGGCCTGAACGACCAGATCGTGACTGTGACCAAAGGCTGGTCCGAAGCTTACGGCATGTTCCTGGAGGGGGAGGCCGACATGGTGCTGAGCTACACCACCTCCCCCGCCTATCACCTGATCGCGGAAGAAGACGACAGCAAAGCCGCCGCCGCTTTTGACGAAGGCAACTATCTGCAGGTCGAAGTGGCGGGCAAAATCGCCGGCACGGACCAGCCGGAGCTGGCCGACAAATTCCTGGCCTTCGTGGCCTCGGATGCGTTCCAGTCAATCATCCCAACCACCAACTGGATGTATCCGGCTGTGACCCCGGCAGCTGGCCTGCCCGACGGGTTTGACACGCTCGCCAAACCGGCCAAATCGCTGCTGATCCCGGCGGACAAAGCTGAAATGGTGCGCGACGCAGCCCTTGAAGAATGGCTGGCGGTATCCGCGCAGTAAGCCACATAAATCGCACCACCACCCTCGGGCTGATTGCTCTGGGGGGGGTGGTTTGCCTGACGCTTGGCACGCTGGGCGTCGTGGCGCTGTATGCCGAAGACAGCAGCGCGCTGGCCTCCCGTGACTGGTCCGCCATCCGCTTCACCCTCTGGCAGGCGGCACTTTCTGCGCTCATTTCCGTCACCCTCGCCATCCCCGTTGCCCGCGCCCTGGCACGGCGCAGTTTTCCCGGCCGCGCAACTCTTGTCACCCTTTTGGGTGCTCCGTTCATCCTGCCGGTGATGGTGGCCGTATTGGGGCTGATCTCGGTGTTCGGTCGCAAGGGCATCCTGTCACAAACCCTGATTTGGGCTGGATTAGAGCCTGTTTCCATTTATGGCTACCATGGCGTGATCCTTGCGCATGTGTTTTTCAACCTGCCGCTGGCAACCCGCCTGATCCTGCAGGGCTGGCTCGCGATCCCCGCCGAGCGGTTCCGCCTTGCCGCCTCTCTTGGCATGGGGCCGCGGGACATTTTTCGCACCCTTGAACGCCCGATGCTGCGCGAGGTGCTGCCGGGCGCTTTCCTCGTGATTTTCCTCATCTGCCTGACCTCATTTGCCGTGGTGCTGGCGCTGGGCGGCGGCCCCAAAGCGACCACGGTGGAGCTTGCGATCTACGAAGCGTTTCGCTTTGACTTTGATCTGGGCCGTGCGGCGAAACTGGCGCTGGTGCAGTTTGCACTGGGTGCGGTCGCTGCCTTTGTGGCGTTTCGCGTTTCCATCCCCCATGACAGCGGCGCCGGGCTCGATCGGGCGGTCCTGCGCTGGGATGACGGAGCGGCGCAGAAGCTGCTTGATATCGCGGCCATCACGCTGGCGACGCTGTTTTTGATCCTGCCCCTGTCCATGATCCTTGCAAATGGGCTGCCCGGCCTGTGGTCCCTGCCGCAAAGCGTATGGCTGGCCGCAGCCCGCTCGCTCATGGTCGCGCTGGGGTCTGCCGCGCTCACCCTTCTCATCGCCCTGCCCATTGCCGCCCTTGCCGTGCGCCGCGGATCCCGTCTGGTTGAGGGGGTCGGCTATCTGACCATTGCCGCGTCACCGCTGGTGATCGGCACCGGGCTGTTCATCATGATCTTCCCGTTCCTGCGCCCCTCCGACCTCGCCCTGCCGGTCACCGCCCTGGTGAACGCCGCGATGAGCCTGCCTTTTGCCCTGCGCGTTCTGACCCCGGCGCTGGCCAGCGTCGAACGCGATTACGGGGCGCTTGCGGATGGGCTGGGCCTGACCGGCAGGGCCCGGCTGCGGCTGCTCTGGTTGCCGCGTCTGCGCCGTCCAATCGGGTTTGCGCTGGGGCTTGCCGCTGCGCTGTCCATGGGGGATCTTGGCGTGATCGCCATGTTCGCCGCTCCGGATAACGCAACCCTGCCCCTGCAGCTTTACCGGCTGATGGGGGCCTATCGCATGGCGGATGCGGCGGCGGCAGCGGTGCTGCTGTTGGGGCTGTCCCTCCTGCTGTTTTGGATATTCGACCAAGGAGGCCGGGTTGATGCTGATCGTTGACAACATGCAAATCTCGATGGACGGGTTCGGGCTGCACGGAAGCCTGACCCTGCCCCAAGGGGCGCGCGCCGCCGTATTGGGGCCGTCAGGTGCAGGGAAATCCACCTTTCTCGCAGCCCTTGCAGGGTTTCAGCCCCTCGCCAGCGGACAGATCACCTGGCAGGGCACAAACCTGCCCACACGCCCCTCGGAGCGCCCGATCAGCATGGTGTTTCAGGACAATAACCTGTTTCCACATCTGAGCGTGGCCGAGAATGTCGGCCTGGGGCTGCGCCCGGACCTGAAGCTCTCCTCAGAAGACCGGCACCGGGTTGAACAGGCGCTGGACCGGGTCGGGCTGAGCGGCCTGGACGGGCGCAAACCCGCCCAGCTTTCCGGCGGGCAAATCGCGCGTGTGGCCCTTGCCCGCGTGCTGTTGCGCAACCAGCCCCTGCTTTTGCTGGATGAACCGTTTGGCGCGCTTGGTCCAGCGCTGAAATCCGAAATGCTCGCGCTGGTGGAAGAGCTTCTGGACGAGACCGGCGCCACCCTTCTGATGGTCAGCCACGACCCCGAAGACGCCCGCGTGCTCTGCGATCAGGTGGTGCTTGTGACCAACGGGCAGGCCCATGCCCCCGTCGCGACGGAGGAGATGTTTGCGAAACCACCAGAGGCGATGCGGGATTATTTGGGGAGGTAAATGAAACGTCGTTAAAACTTCAGATCTTTCCAACTCAACTCCAGATGATATTAGAAGTCATGCTTTCTCTTGCCAATCAAAGATACACTTCAGAAGTTTATGCGCGCCGTTTTCTTAACATTGGTCCCGACAGTTCTATTGTCGGTTGGGCCGAAAACATGGTCATCGCTGGATTCCACTCACCGCATCTCGACATTTTGCTGGGAGAACTGGAGCCATTTAACAAGTTCGAAATGGACGCTCTTTTGGATCGTATACAACGAGAACTAAAGCTACCGAGCATACGATCTAAATCCGAGGCTTTGGAGATCATTGCTACAGCATATGGCAGAAGGTTCATTGCTGGCAAAGCTGACAGCGCTTCAACATTGTTCTATTTGTCAGAACTCTGCATCGCAGAGCGGTACGCAAACGAAATATATGACTTCTATCTACTCCACTTCGCGGCGGTTGATCTAGCGATAGATGAAATTCAGTACTATTGGCCTGATGCCAACCGGACCAATATCGAAGAGATCATACGACATGAATTCATCAGTTGGCTTCAAAATCATCCACTAACGGAATGGAAAAAATTCGAATGGGATAACGCCTGAGAATGTCAGTGGGTTGCAGAGTTAGTATTGAACTCTTCTCATGGTGATTTTGCTATTTCGGTAAAAAAAGGGCGCCTTTCGGCGCCCTTTTTATTCGATCAAACCCGAACGCTTATGCGTCGAATTTCTTGCCTTTGTGCGGGGCCCAGAGTTTCTTGTTGGTCAGGTAGAGCAGCGAGGTCAGCAGAACCAGCATCAGAACGGCAATGAACCCGACCTGTTTGCGGTCATGCATCTTCGGCTCGGCAGCCCACATCAGGAAAGCGGCAACATCTTTGGACAGCTGTTTGGCCGAGTTGTTGTAACCATCGTCAAATTCCACCGAACCGTCTTCCAGTTGCGGCGGCATCGCGGTCCAGCCCCCCGGGAACACGTCGTTGCCGTTCAGGTACTGACCCGCGACTTCCTGTTCCTTACCGTTAAAGCCGGTCAGGAAAGCGGCGATGTATTCTGCGCCACCGATGCCTTTGACCAACTGGTTGATGCCGGTACCAGCAGGACCGTGGAAGCCGGCGCGGGCTTTTGCCATCAGGCTAAGGTCCGGCCCCATGCCCTCACCCGACACGGTCGGGAAGAAATCAGCTGGCCTGCGCGGGCGGTCATCTTCCAGTTCCGGGTCATAGATGGTGAAGTTGTTGGCAGCATAGGCGCGCACTTCATCTTCGGTATATTCGGGCCCGCCGGGATCTGCCAGGGTGCGCAACGGAACGTAGCGCAGACCGTGGCAGGCCGAGCAGACCTCGGTGTAGACTTTCAGGCCACGACGCAGCTGTTCCTTGTCATAGGTACCGAACAGCCCTTCGAACGAAAACTGCACGTCATTGACTTCTCCGCCCGAGCCAGCGGCCTGCGCCGGGCCTGCGGCCAGACCCAATACGATGATAGCGGTTGCTGTGAGTTGTTTGATCATTGTTCTCGATCCTCTCACTCGGCTGCGCCGGGATAATGGGCATTGAAGTCTTCCTCGATCGTTGCCGGCGGCGTGCTCGGTTTCTCGAACAGACCCAGCAGCGGCAGGATGACCAGGAAGTAGGCGAACCAGTAGGTCGCACCGATCAGCGAAATCCAGTCATGCGGGAAGTTCGTGTCACGGGCGCCAACCCACATCAGAACGACGAAGTCCACCAGCAGCAGGCGGTACCACCATTTGAAGGCGGGGCGATACTGACCCGAACGGACCGACGAAGTGTCGAGCCACGGGGCCAGGGCCATCACAGCGATGGCGCCGAACATGGCCAGCACACCGAAGAATTTCGCATCCACGATGCCCCCGGTGATGAAGCTGACGAATTGCACGGCCCAGACTTCAGAGGTGAAGGCACGCAGGATCGCATAGAACGGCAGGAAGTACCATTCGGGCACGATAAACGCAGGCGTCGCCAGCGGGTTCGCCTCGATGTAGTTGTCGGGGTGACCCAGATAGTTGGGCATAAAGCCAACAACCATGAAGAAGACGATCAGAACCATGCCCAGACCCACGAGATCCTTGATCACGAAATAGGGCCAGAACGGCAGGGTGTCTTTTTCGGCTTCTTCTTTCGACCCGGTGCGCACGTCAACGCCGGTCGGGTTGTTGTTGCCGGTGTTGTGGAACGCCCAGATGTGCAGGCCAACCAGGGCCGCAATCACGAAGGGCAGCAGATAGTGCAGCGAGAAGAAGCGGTTCAGCGTGGCATTGTCCACGGCCGGACCACCCAGAAGCAGCGTCTGGATCGGCTCACCCACCACCGGGATCGCGCCAAACAGGCCGGTGATCACGGTCGCGCCCCAGAAGGACATCTGACCCCAGGGCAGAACATAGCCCATGAACGCGGTGCCCATCATCATCAGATAGATCAACATGCCGATGATCCATGTGATTTCGCGCGGCGCCTTGTAGGACCCGTAGAACAGTCCACGGAAGATGTGGATGTAAACGGCCACGAAGAACAGCGACGCGCCGTTGGCGTGGATATAACGCAGCATATAGCCGCCATTCACGTTGCGCATGATGTGCTCAACGCTGGCGAATGCCAGGTCAACATGCGGGGTGTAGTGCATCACCAGGATGATGCCGGTGACAATCTGCAGAACAAGGCAGAACGTCAGAACAATACCCCAGATCCACCACCAGTTCAGGTTCTTGGGGGTGGGGATCATCAGGGTGTCATAGGCCAGACCGATGATCGGCAGGCGCTTGTGCATCCATTTTTCAAAACCCGACTTGGGTTCGTAATGGTCGTGAGGAATACCGGACATTTACGCCTCCTTAGCCGAGCTTAATAACGGTTTCTTCAATGAATTCCGCAGGCGGAACCGGAAGGTTTTCAGGGGCCGGTCCTTTGCGGATACGGCCAGACGTGTCGTAATGCGACCCGTGGCACGGGCAATACCAGCCACCGAAATCGCCAGCACCGTTACCCAGAGGCACACAGCCCAGGTGGGTACACACACCCATCATCACCAGCCATTCGCCAGCTTCGTCCATCGCACGGTTCTGGTCGGCGGCGGACAGGCTTGGGTCAAGGTTGTCGTTGCGGGCAAAAGCGTCAATCAGGTTGTCCGCGTCATTGTCGGCGCGGGCCTGTTCAATCTCTTCCGCTGTGCGGCGACGAATGAAAACCGGCTTACCCAGCCATTTCACCGTGATCTGGCTGCCAACAGCCACGTCAGCAATATCGACGCGGATCGAGCTCAGCGCCCGAACATCGGCAGAGGGGTTCATTTGGTTGACGAGGGGCCAAACCGCTGCACCGGCCGTTACGGCTGCGGCGCCACCGGTAGCGTAGTAAAGGAAATCCCGGCGGGTTCCTCCTTGGTCGTCGGCGTGTGACACGTGCGCATCTCCTTAGCTGGGCCGCAATTCGTGCGACCAACACGACATGAGACCGCAAAAATGCGGCCTGCTTCGCGGCTGTTTAGCCAAGGATGGCGCGCCAGTCCAGAAGTCATTAGGGCGCAGGCACGGCTTTTCAAGGGAATGACGCCCGGAAACCGCACCCAATTCGCACTGTTGGCGCGAACATGTAAAGATTCACCCTGATTCTGTAAAATTTCCGGCGCCTGCGCCATGACATCACTCAAGTGGGACGCGACGATCCGTCACGTGAGTCGCCCATTCCGGTACGCCCTTTGGGACGCACGTTGATACCACCGTCCTCTGAGTTGGATTGGAGCAGCAATTACTCGCTCAGGGATTGCAAAATGCAAAGAGGGAATTGCCCGACAGCGCAAAACCGATTATCAACAACATGACGCGGCACCAAACTGATGCCGCGCCTGAAAAATGTTTTTTGGTCAATTGTCGCCAGCCGCCACCACTCACAATCAAAATAGCGGCTCGACAGCAACAGAGATTAAGGTAATTTCACATAGTGTCAACATGAGACTACCTTAATCCTGTTGCACCTTATCAATTGGACGGCAGGCTGCTGCCACAAGATATTTGAACAGGATGGCTTGATATGTCGGAAATTTCCAAACTGGCCGAATTGCGAAAACTGCTTCTCGAAATGGAAAAAGCCATAGGCATTCAGGATTTATCCGCCACGGAGCGCGATCTGTTCTACGCAGCATCAGATCTGTCCCTTACCCAGCGCGGCGTGAAAACCACCAACCTGCAATCCCACAGCCTCGTTGCAAATATCTCACGGCCCACCTTTTTCCGGGCGCTCAAATCGCTGGTAAACAAGGGTTACCTCCGACAGCTCGAATCTGTCGGCAAGGGGCATTACGAAGTCAAGAGCCCCGAATAGGAGCGGCCGGCTTGCAGTTCCTGAGCGGTCTTTCATCCCTGGCAAAAGAAACCTTTGCGGTCAGCCTGGCCTATACACTTGCGTTTTTTGTGACCTTCAAGCTCCTGATACCGGTGCAGAACAGCTTTTTCCCCGAGTTTCAAAGCCATGCCAGCCTGCTCTTCCTGCCCCATGGGGTGCGGGTCCTGTCCGCGTGGCTCCTGGGCTGGCGATCCGTCATTGCCCTGACACCGGGGGTGATCCTTGCCTTCTGGTGGCTGGCAGGGGCGGGCATGTTCACGCCCAGCCGCCTGTTTGCCCTTGCGATCGCGGTGATCCTGCCCGCCGCCGTATTCCACGCCTTTCGCCTGGTGGGCTGGGATCTGCGCCCGAAAGAAGAGGCACGGCCGTGCTGGGGGTGCATCGTCCTGACCGGGGTGGTGATCTCGGTGCTCACCGCAAGCCTCACCAACCTCGCCTTTGGCAGCACGACACATGATTACCTCGCCTATCTGATCGGCGATTTCTTTGGCCTGTTCTTTCTGATGGCAATCCTGATGTTTGCCTTTCGCAGCCTACGAAAGGCCTGAGGCTGGCTCAGACCGGTTTGGTCGCCCGGAAGCTCTCACGCTGGGAAAAGACGGCAAACCAGTCATCCAGCGCATCACGCCCCTTGCGCCATTCCCGGTCACCATGGCGGAAATCGAGATAGCCCAGCGCACAGCCCACGGCGATCTGGCCCATGTCAACCGGTCCGGCAAGATGGCTCATCCAGCGGGCATTCAGCGCATCCAGCGCGCCTTCGATCTTGCCCCATTGCGCATCCAGCCAGCCGCCGAATTGCATGTCCTCCGGGCGGCAGCGGTTCTCATACACCATCAGCACACCCGCATCCATGATCGCATCGCCGGTGGCCTCAAGCGTCAGCACCTCCCACAGGTGGGTCTGCGGATAAAGCCCCCCCTGCACCCGCGCATCCAGAAACCGCGTCACCACCCGGCTGTCGTAAAGCGTGCACCCATCGGGGCGCACCAGCGCGGGAATTTTCGACAGGGGATTGGCCGCGGTCAGTTCCGGGTTTGGGGCGGTTGGTGAGGACATGACCTCAACCACCTCAACATCCTCCTGACCGGTTTCGATCAGCAGCACCTTGGCTTTGCGCGCGAAGGGAGAGGGCGGGGAAGAAATCAGCTTCAGGCCAGTCATGATATACCTTCAATAACTTTAAAGTTTGCGATTTTGGACGGTGAAAAGTTTAAACTTCGGGGATTCACCCCACGCCAAAGTTTAAACTTTACGAAAGCGAAGCCGGGTGAGCGACACCGCGTCAATCTCAATACCCGGACCATTTTCCCCAAGGCGAAACACCCGGCGCAGGCGACCGGTGGCATTGACCTGATCGCACTCCGGCCCCCGCTCCGGCCCCAGACCGCGCCGCAAGGTCAGCCCCTCCGGCACATCATCCAGCGCATCCTCTGCGCGTTGATCCCGGCGCCCCCGCTCAACCGATCGGGCAACGGCATAGGAGGCCACGGCCACGGCGCCGTAACGCAGGGCAACAACCGCAATCGGGGCAAGGGGCAACGCCATGGGAAGCTCCGGTCTGATCCACTTGCGTTCAAATATAGGAAATAAAGGGCGAAAAGTCCACTTAGCCGGGCAGGTTGCGCATCAGATCGGCAAGGGATTGCACGTCCTGCCCCAAGCTGGTTTCCAACTGATCTGCCGCGGCGAGACGGGCCGCATCACTTTTGTTCTGGCCCAGTTTGAACGTGCTTTCCAACCGCTCGACCTGCAGGCGGACGGGACGGATCTGCCGCATCATGCGCGCACGCGTCTCAGTCGCCATCTTCTCCATGGACCACGCCGGCTTGCTTTCAATTCTTTCTTCAAAAGCAGCAACTTGCCGGTGCAGAAGATCTTCAAGACCCTCCTCTGGCATGGCCTCAACATGGCCGCGCAGATGCACCGCGACATAGTTCCAGGTCGGCACCTGATCATCGACCCCATACCAATCGGGTGAGATATAGCCATCCGGGCCGCTCACCGACAGCGTGGCCGGAATGGGCTGATCAAGCAGCCGTGCAACTTCATTCGAGCGCATCAGATGAAACTCGGCATAGCGCCCGTCATCGCTCAGAATGAAGGGCAGATGCACCATGACCGGCCCGACCGAGCCATTCACCCCCAGCACGCCAAACCCGCGCTTACGGACAAAATCGAGACTGATCAGGTCTTCGACCTGACGAAAAGCTGGGTTGGGATGCATCGTGACCTCGTGACCAGAATCATAAATTGACTACAACCAGTGACAGAAAATCAGACCAGCAGTTGCCCGTCTAGGTAATTCGTCGGCTGGGCAATCACGATTTTCCCTTCGACCTGTGGATTGCGGAAAGTGACTTCGGCAAAATGCTCTGTCCGACCCATGGTCGGATTTTCCATAAGGATGTTATGGGTTTGCCCCACCTGCGCCGCGAGGTAGGCCTTTGCCGCCGCATCCCCGGCGGCCCGCAGACGGGCCGCGCGTTCCTTGATCACATTGCCGTTGACCTGATCCGGGATTTTCGCCGCAGGTGTGCCTTCGCGTTTCGAATAGGGGAAGACATGCAGCCAGGTCAGGCTGCACTCCTTGATCAGTTTCAACGAGTTCTCGAAATGGGCTTCGGTCTCGGTCGGGAAGCCTGCGATAATATCCGCCCCAAAGGTGATGTCGGGACGCAATCGCTGTGCCTCTTCGGTGAAGGCAATGGCATCATCCCGCAAATGGCGGCGCTTCATCCGTTTGAGAATCAGGTCATCCCCGTGCTGCAACGACAGATGCAGATGCGGCATCAGGCGTTTCTCGGTCGCGATCGCCTGCATCAGGTTGTCATCCGCCTCGATGGAATCGATCGAAGAGATCCGCAGGCGCGGCAGGTCCGGCACCAGTTTCAGGATCCGCATCACCAGATCCCCCAAACGCGGCTTGGCAGGCAAGTCGTCACCCCAGCTGGTCAGGTCCACCCCGGTCAGCACAACCTCATTGAAGCCCTTGTCCACAAGACGCTTGATCTGATCAACCACCACACCCGCAGGCACCGAGCGCGAATTGCCCCGACCATAGGGGATGATGCAGAAGGTGCAGCGGTGATCGCAACCGTTCTGCACCTGAACATAGGCGCGGCTCCGCGTGCCGAAACCGTCGATCAGGTGGCTTGCGGTTTCGGTGACAGACATGATGTCATTGACCTGCACCCGCTCTGTCTGGCCGATCAGGTCCGGGGCCAGCCCGGCCCAGGTTTCGGGCGACATCTTTTCGCTATTGCCAATGACCGCGTCCACCTCACCCATGGCGGCAAACGTCTCAGGCTCGGTCTGGGCCGCACATCCGGTCACGATCAGCTTGGCATCCGGGTTGTCACGGCGCAGCTTTCGGATCTCCTGCCGCGCTTTGCGCACCGCTTCCGCAGTCACCGCACAGGTGTTGATCACCACGGCCCCTTCCACGCCTGCGTCTGCCGCAAGCCGTTTCATGGCCTCGGTTTCATAGGCGTTCAGGCGACAGCCCATGGTCGCAAAGACGGGCGGTTTCGCAGTCATGTCAAAGGTCTTTCAGAAAGGCAGGGGTCAGTTCCCCCGCAAAGACAAACGCCGTGGGGCCGGTCATCCAGACGCCATCATCACGAATGTCCAGCGTCAGCCACCCCCCGTCCAGCTCCATCCGCACTTTGGGCCCGGTCAGGCCCCGCTGATACGCCGCAACCGCAGTGGCGCAGGCACCGGACCCGCACGCAAGCGTAATGCCGGTGCCGCGTTCCCAGACCCGCATACGGATCTCGTCCTTGGCGCGGACCGAGGCAAATTCCACATTGGTATGTTCCGGAAACAGGTCGTGGGTTTCAAACTCGGGTCCAACCCCCGCCACATCCACCAGATCGGCGTCATCCACGAAGAACACACAATGGGGGTTGCCCATGCCAATCGCCGCCGGATCGCCCTCAATCGGCAGATGCGCGGTGTCTACGTCACGCGCCAGCGGCACCTCGGCCCAGCTGGTTTGCGGCTGCCCCATATTCACCGCCACCTGATCCCCGTCTTCGCGGGCCTCAAGCACACCGCGTGCGGTTCGAATGGTCAGCGCGGTTTTGCCGGTCTGATCCATCATGTAACGCGCCACACAGCGCGTGGCATTGCCACAGGCCCCGGCACGCGATCCGTCACTGTTCCAGAAATCCAGATCAATATCGGCCACATCCGAGCTGCGAATCTCAGCCAGCTGATCAAACCCGACCCCCCGGTTGCGATCCCCCAGTTTCGCTGCAAGGTCCCGTGTCACAACAGCTTCGCGCCCTCGTGAATCAATCATCACGAAGTCATTTCCCGCCCCATGCCATTTCATGAAGCTCAGATTCTCAGGTGTCGAAACATGTTCCATGAGGCGCGATATAGACCTTTCGAAGAACTTTTGCCAGAGAACGCAAAATTTCTGCGTTTTTTGGGTTGACCCCCCCAGCACACAACACTAGAACCCGCCCTCACAGAGTGGGCCGTTAGCTCAGTTGGTAGAGCAACTGACTTTTAATCAGTGGGTCGAAGGTTCGAATCCTTCACGGCTCACCACTGGTTCTTGATGTCTGTCGGGTGACACCTGACTTGGCCATTTGTGACAGGTTTCTGTCCATTCGTGACAGAGTTTTTGTCCATTGAAGGCAATTTACCCTGTGGGCATGGCATTAATTCGATCAAGCTTTCGATTCTGCGCCGTCCCGGCGGTCAGTCATCATAGGGGCTTGGGCTTAGGCAACGCGGCGCCGATCAACGGCCCGTGCCAGCCGTCAAGCCGAGCAGTTGCTGTGCAGCCACGCCCTCTCATACACTGTCGTTCAACCGGCATCGGAGACGTATTCGCTTCATCGCGGTAGCAATGCGGACAAAGCGGTCCTCGAAACGCGGCGATAATGTTGCAACTGAGCATTGAGACCTATTGGACTGATGATATTGGCCTGCACGCCGAGGCAAGCCTTGAGCATCATGCGAGGGACGCTACCGCAGCCCGACGCTTGCTCTCCGTCTCTTCGATCGCGACTGGAACCTCGGCAAAACCGGGTTGTTTGTTCTGGGCTCAGGACCCATTGATCTCATCGGAAGGGCGGTCACTGCATCAGCCCCCGGGTAGCACGTCGTTGCACATTTCAACCTTCCAAATCCCTCCTGTGTGATGCAGGATTGTCCCATGAACAAATCCTTGAGATCTCTAACCTTTCCATCTGACGTTGACACCTCAAAGGATGACATCGATCAGGTGCTGATGAATCCGTGCCTTGCTCATTCCGTGTCCTATGACCGGGGTGTGGGTTATTTCACTTCAGGTTGGCTACAACGGGTGGCGACTGGGATCGCAGGTTTCGCGCAAAACGGCGGAACAATGAGACTACTGACTAGTCCTAGGCTTAAGCCTGAAGACTGGGCAGCGATCAAACAAGGCTCGGATGCGATCGACGACGAGGTGCTCCTCCAAGCGCTGAGAGAAGAGGTGGACGAACTCGCTCAAAGCGCGAGTTCCAAACCCGTCCAAACACTCTCCTACATGATTGCTGAGAGGCTTCTGACTGTCCGGTTGGCCATCCCAACCGGCAAGCTAAGTGGTGACTATCATCCTAAGCTCGGAATTTTTAGAGATCATACCGGTGATAGTGTTGTGTTCCACGGTTCCCAAAACGAGACCGAGCAAGGGCGCAGAAATTTTGAAAGCCTTGACGTTTTTCTGAGCTGGGCAGACCCACGAGATGCCTCACGGGTTGAGTCGCATCGCAAGCGTTTTGAGCGGCTCTGGACTAACAGCGACCCGAATGTCCGATGCTTCGATATTCCCGAAGCCATCCGCGGAAACCTAGCGCAGTTCTACCGACCGAGCCGTAGTTCCGAACGCCAACTCAAAGCGGATAGCAGGTGGCGCCACCAAGACGACGCGATTGAGTGCTTCTTGTCCAAAAAGAACGGTGTGCTTGAGATGGCTACCGGAACTGGAAAGACCCGAACCGCACTTCGCATCATCGAAAAGCTCACATCTCTAAACTTGGTGGATACAGTCATTGTAACGATGCGAGGAAATGACCTGCTAGAACAATGGTTCCAAGCAATGGTGACGGACAGCGCCTACCGGATCTATCGCCATTTCGGTCAAAACCGGGAAGGGCCGCGATTTGTCGCCGGTCGCGGAAAGAGACTGTTGCTTGTTTCTCAAAGCTACTTGTCAGATTTCCTTTCCAGCGTTGATGGTGCGTTAGAAAGGACACTCATAATTTGCGATGAGGTGCATGGCTTTGGTTCTCCCGCGCAAGTCAGCTCCCTGACCGGATGGGTTTCTCCGATTGGATATCGATTGGGGCTGAGTGCAACACCAGAGAGAGAGTATGATGAAATTGGTAACGGTTTCATCGAAACGGAAATCGGCCCAGTCATCTTTAAGTTTGAAATTGAAGATGCAATTCGTAGGGGCATCTTGTGTGAGTTCGACTACACCGCCCTGGAGTACGAATTATCGGATGAAGATCGGGTAGAAATTCGAAACTTGATCAAACGACATCACGGAAAAAAAGCGGCGGGTGAAGTTGTAAGTGATGAAGCGCTCTATCGCGAGCTGTCACGTGTTCGAAAGGTTACGACTGAGAAGTTGGAGCCCTTCAAGGACCACTTAACGGCAAACCCTGAGCTCTATGAGAGATCCCTGATCTTCGTAGAAACGCGAAAATACGGCGAACTGGTCCAGAGGTATCTTTTGGAAGCGGGCATTGTCTTTGGCACCTATTATGAAGGAGATGAGCCGCAGCGATTGTTGGATTTTGCCCAGGGGAAGCTCGATTGTTTGGTGAGTTGCCATCGCCTATCTGAAGGCATCGACATTAAATCTGTCAGGAATATTGTTCTGTTTTCATCTGCGCGGGCCAAGCTCGAAACCATCCAGCGACTTGGTCGTTGCTTGCGTACCGATCCTTGCAACGTCAATAAAAGAGCGCATGTATTGGATTTTATCGATTTCGGCGATGAAGATGACAGCGACACGACTGACCTTAGACGTTATGAGTGGCTTGCTGAGCTGAGCGGGACGCGGAGGGAAGAACTATGAATGGTCAGGATCAGACCACGGCTGCACAAGAAATTGCAGCTGCGATCGCAGAGGCTTCCAAGAAAGTTTCTCACAACACTTCGGTTCAGCAGTCCACGGAGCGATTGCTGAAGGCGACGTTAGAAGCTTTGCCTCCACCACATAGGATTGAGGATACAATAGAACTTATCCTCGAAGAGGATGCTCAACGTGACAAGTAATAACGTTCTTGTTCTAGGTTGGAACGCAAAGGGGCTGCGCGGCTATCTGCGCGATGCCAGTGTCACTCTTGATCCAGATAAATACAGTCACGTCCTTCTGCAAATGCCAAACGGAACGGGTAAAACCACGACGATGGCGCTTCTGCGGTCGGCTCTAACGGGCCGTTTGGATCAATCACTTTCGATTGCAGCATTGCAGGCTGACCGAACGACTAAGGAAGGGTATTTCGAGCTCGTTCTCATCGTTTCCGGAGAAAGGTTGACGTTTCGGATTGATTTCGATTTTGAGATGGGGCGTCACTATTTCTACACCACGACTGTCCAGAGCGGTAAGCAATCTGGACACCTTCTAAACTCGATTGACCCTGCGTTAGCCTCAGCTTTGAGCCGAAGTATTGATCTGTTCGTCTTTGATGGTGAACTTGCACAAGATATGCTCAAAGACGGCGCCGCTGCTGCGGACAAGGCGATCGAGGCACTATATAGAACTGATTCTTTTGACGATCTTGTTGGCCGAATAGAGACCCTTAAAGGTAATCGAAAGAAGCGAAACAGGGATGTAACCACGGCTTCTGAACAAGCGGCTGTAAATCGACTGGAACGAGAGTACACCGAGGCGAAGGAGGTTCTTGCTAAGCTCAATCAGGAAAAGGTGTCGCTTGATCGTGCTCTCGAAAGAATTGACGGAAGATTAAACGAAATCGACGACCGCTGCCGCGAGTTGGGTTACGAAAACGAGGAGTTTCAGGAGAGGCAGAAGGATATTGATGATCGAAGTCGAGCCGCGAGTAGTGATATCGCAAAATATTCCAGCAGTGCGATTTCGAGCTTTCGGTCCCCACTAAGTCTCCATACTTTTGTTGCCGCGAGACTAAACACCTTAAGTGAAACGTTAAAAGAAAAAAGGTTGCCGAGATCCTCTAGATCCTTTTTCGAAGATCTTGCAGTACAGGATAGGTGCGTTTGCGGCGTTGAATTGGATGACGAGAAACGGAGCCATATTCTTTCGCATGCTGACGACCATCTAGGTGACGAGCAAGTAAGCGTCATCAATGATATCCGTTACAAGCTTACGGACAGTGTCGATCGGCGCTCCTTCTCCGAGGTGATCGAAGACCTGAGCGATGCCGAAGATCGGCTGACCTCGGTCGGACAAGAGCGAGCGCGCCTGGATATCGAGAAAGCGCAAGCTGGCATGGAGGAAGTAGAGAGGCTCACATCTGAAAAAGGGGAGCTTTCGGCGGAAAAGGCCAGAAAAGATCAGGCTCTCCGCTTTCTGACGGATGTACCTATTTCGCTTGATGAGGCCGACTGGAAGCGAAACCTTCCCGCTTGCCGAGAAATGGAAAGGGAGCGGAGGAAGGCGTACGAAACAGCCAGCGAGAATAATCGCTACTTTACAGCTGCGGACAAGCTGATCCTTGCAGCGAGACGCGCGCGGAAACTCTCAAAAGAACGACTTCAGGTGTTCGTCAAGGATCGAACAAACGTTCAGCTGGAAAAAATTCTGGACAATGAGGTCATTCGTGTGTCCAGGATCGACGGTCGTCTTCATCTTGTTAACGAAGAAAATCTCCCGAAAGATAGTGCGAGTGAAGGGCAAAAGCTCGCGGTTTGTTATGCCTTCTTGACCGCCCTCTTGGCGGAAGCGCCAGCACGGCTTCCCTTTATTGTCGACTCTCCGGCAGTCTCCTTAGACCTGGTTTTGCGGCAGAACGTTGGGGCATTGATCCCGAAGATCTTTGACCAACTTATCATTTTCGTCATTTCGAGTGAGCGTGAGGGTTTTGCCGATTCTTTCGAAGGGCGGGCGGACACCCAATTTATAACAGCTTCAATCGATCAATCGGACGGATCCGTAAAGATAGATGACAGCAAGAACGCATTCTTCCAATTCCAAAGCGGGAGAACATCGGCATGACACTTGATCAAAATGCTCGGGCGCGCGGATTTGTGCTCCACAAAGAGGCCCGCATATATTTCGACTATGTCGACCAGCGAATGTTTGGCCGAACAAAGTCATCAGATGCGGCTCGAGGGTCACTCATCCTTTTTGACGCATATTACGCGGGGCTAATGCTTGGTCTTTCTTGCAGAAAGACGGGCACAAGTGAAATGCTCGACGGAGCAAACTTCCTTGCGAGTTATCCAAATGAGTACGAACCATACCGTGAGTATATCGCAGGATTGTTGGTAGATGCGGAAGTAACGGCCCTTCATTCTGAAGACTATTCTGAACAGCAGCTTGAGAGGTCGATCGCGAAGCTTCTTCAGGTTGCCTCCCCTACGCGTTTATCGGCGGAGGGCATGCACATTTTGAATCTGTATGCCGCCGGCGGATTTGAACTGCTCCGAAGCAGGATGGGACCAAAGCCATCGGACCCATCGAATTTTCTGATCCGCTATCAGGACATACTTAGAAGTGAAATTGGGTAACGTCGATTAAAATGGAAAAAGTTTCAGATCTGCTGTGCCAGCGCGCCACGCCGACCACGGTGTCCGCCCTTTTTGGTGGTATGACACTCTTTCGCGTACCCGCCTACCAGCGGGCCTACGAATGGGAAAATGAGCAAATCGATGCGTTCATTGACGATGTGCGGCGTTGTTGGCAGCGACGAATAAATGGCGAGCGTGAACGGCATTTCTTCGGCTCAGTCGTCACTTCACCAAAAGACCCTGGCGGCTTGGTCCGCCCCAGAAGAGAAGTCATTGATGGACAGCAGCGCTTTGCCACCTTCCTGCTGTTTGTCGCGTCCTTGCGCCAACATTGCCTCTCGGCTTCTGAATTATTTCGCGAGGGCTCTCCGGAGCTCGCATCAGCGTTGTCGACGATGGCGGAAACACTCTTTTCGCGCTTCATCATGAACAAAGACCTAGAGTTCATGGAAACCAAAGATGTCTATCCGTTAACCTTGAATGATACTGATGATGCTGTTTTCAAAGGGCTTTTGAGAGGAGACGATGTGCAAGCAGCAGCTCCGTCGCATAGGCGACTTGAAGCAGCATATGAAGCATGTTTCGCTATGCTTCAGGAACGGCGGGATGCCACGGGTTCGCCTGAGCGTGAGTTCAATGCGCTGAACCAGTTCTACGCGAGTGCCCTAGAAGACTGGGAGGTGGTGCACATCGAGGCAAATGCCCCCGAACACGCGAGTCTGATATTTAGGGTTCTGAACAACAGAGGCTTGCCTGTTAGTGACTGTGACCTTCTTCGTGCAACCACAATGGAGCGGGCCGGTCAAAGGCTGGAAGCGGCGGAGAGAGACCAGCTGGCTGCTGCATGGAAAGAAATAGGTGGCATCGCTCCTAATCCCGATGCATACCTTGTGCTTGCCTATCAAGCGCGGACGGGGCGGCGATTCAATATCGCCCGCACATCCACTGAATTCGAGGCAATGCACTTTGAGGAGCTCTCGAGCGGTGAGCTGCTGGGGGCAGCAGACGCCAGAGCTCTCGTCCAGAGAGTTGAAGCTCTCAAAACGGACATGCTGAAGATCAGCGCCCTCGCTGAAGGAAACATCGTCGGTGGCGGGTTGAATCTGTCACCGGTTATGTCAGACCGGCTCGCTTATACGCTTCGTGATTTGAAGCAACTTTGGATACTCCCACTTGTCTACGCAGCCCAAAGTCTGCGTGCTGACCATCAAGAACGTTTGATGTGTGTCCTTGAGCGGTTTGCGTTTCGCTATGGGGTGTTGGCGCGCGCTAGGATCGCTGAATACGATAGAAAAATTGGCCCGATGATTACAAAGATTAGAGATACTCCAAACGAGTATCGCCTCGCAGATCTGGAGGCAATCTTGCGAGATCTTTTGGATCGCTATGCGACCACTGAAGCGCTGGAGCGCCAACTTGATGGATTGAACTACGACAAGAACAAGAAAGAGCTAAAGTACCTTCTGGCCATTTCAGAGTTCATGTCGGCTTGGTACAACGGCCAAGCAAACGGCCGACCAACTGTGATGGCCCCGAATGTATCGATCGACATTCGGGCCATGACTTTGGAGCATGTCAGCCCACAAAATCCCGAAGAGGCGGGAGTGGAGATGCTGCCTCATCTGCACAAGATTGGAAATCTGACATTGCTTAGCGAGGATGAAAACAACCGGGCGGGCAATAGACCTTTCCATAACAAGCGGGCGATTTTGCAGGTGTCCCGCCTGCAGATCAATCAAGTCTTGGCCGAGAATGAGGAATGGGGTGCCGACCAAGCGAGCGCGCGCCAAGAGGCCTTGACGGCGCAAGCAATGAGGATCTTCGATTTGCATTTCTGAAGCTAGGCGGCGCTCCCTACGCGGCCCTGACGAATGCCGGAAACAGCTTCGATAAATAGTTCAGCGGCAGTCTCGACTTGATCCTTCGTCGTTCCGAAGCCGAGACCGAGGCGAAATGCGCATTTCGTTCGCTCAGTGTTCGGTCCGAACATAGCTTCAAGAACGTGCGAGTCTTGTACTGACTGCGTAGAACAGGCGCTAGAGCTCGAGAAAGTAATCTGCTTACTTAGCCGCCTCATGAGCGCTAGTGGTTCAATGCCGGGAATGGATAGGTTGACGGTATTGGGTAGGCGATTAGACTCGCCACCATTTACGAAGGCGCCTGTTTCCTGGACAAGTCGTCGCTCCAAGGTGTCGCGAAGATCAGCGATACCGGCGGCATTTTTTAACCGCGGTTCTCTCACCTCGAAAGCTGCCGCTAACCCGACGATCCCAGGCGTATTGAGCGTGCCAGAGCGCAGCCCGCGCTCTTGGCCACCCCCTCGGAGGATTGGTTCAAGCGCGACATGAGGGCGCCGGCGACGGCAATAGAGTGCACCCGTTCCCTTGGGGCCATACATTTTGTGACCGGAAAGACTTGCGAGGTGAATGTTAGACGACTGGACGTCGATGGGGTGGTATGCAGTCAGTTGGGTAAGGTCGCAGTGAAAGAGAGCGCCGTACTTTTCACAAAGCTGCCCGATTTCCGAGAGGGGATGGTAGACTCCCGTTTCATTATTCGCGGCCATGCAGCTAACAAGCGTTGTGCCTCTTTTAAGCTCAGATTCAAGTAAATCGAGGTCGATCTGTCCTTGTTCGTCAACGGGGAGCACGACGATCTCGTCAGTGGCACCAACGTGTTTGGCTACTTCGAGTACTGATGGATGTTCTGTTGCGACGGTCACGATCTTGCTACAGCCCGTCTTGTTCGTGGCTTGCATCGCACCGACAATTGCCAGGTTGTTGGCCTCGGTCGCGCCACTCACGAAGATGATGTCGGCAGATCTCGCATTGATCCCCTTCGCTACTCGCTCGCGGGCGTTTTCAACGGCAGCCGAGGCGGCAGCTCCTTCGCGATGATCCACTGCAGATGGATTGGCTGGCAATTCGCGCATCGCCGCTACGATCTTGGCGATGACCTCTTCGTCTACGGGAGTAGAGGCATTGTGATCGAGATAGATTGGAGCTCGGGTCATGCGGCCTCCCCGGATAGCAGCCTGGCTGCATCGGCAGGTGTGTCGATGCGTATGGCTATATAACCTATGCCGCGGTCTATGTGGCACCGCAGGCGGCGTAAAAGCTCTTCGTCGTCTAGCTCTTCGTCGTCGCTTGTCTCAACAAGCGAGAGAAGGGACAGGAAAATTGGTTGATCAGATCCGAACAACGTGTACGCGTTGAATTCTTGTCCGCTCTCCTCAGGCGTAGCCATTTCGCCTACAGGCCCCATCTCCAGCGATGAGGTTAGCGCCATTCGGCACAATAGGTTTGGCGTAAGGCCGCTGCGTTGCCGCAACATTCTTAGGCGACCGGTGGCTTCTGATGACACTTTGAGTTTTGTAAAATGCATCAGGCGAGCTCCTCATACAGATCCCTGACGGAGAAGATTGAGGTTCTCCTGGCCTCCGTAGTCGCTTCAAGTTTGTAGGTCCGGGCGATGTGTGGCGTAAGGCACTCGGCGAGAGATGGCGTCATCTCTGTATCGGTGCAAAGCAAGATCACTTGGCTACTTGCCGTCGGCAGATAGTCTCTCACAATGGAGAGCCGATGAGTCTGGTCGAGCCGCGAGAAGGGGGTATCAATGACGATCGGCAATTGACGGCCGCTCGTATTGCCTAGCGCCCAAAGCATGGAAATCGCATATATCTGACGTTCTCCTGCTGACAGGCTGCTTTTCTCGATGGCAACGCCGTCAGCCCCGATCAGGATCACGCTGAAGTCGCTTGGGTCGATTTCCACGTTGGAAACCAACGACTTCTTGCGGATTAGGCGATTGAAACAATCAACGAATTCCGTTTGCAGGCGGTGGATCCGATCGTTCAGCAAAGCACTGCCGAAAGATGAAAGCGCGGCTTGAGCACGTAGAGCGAGATCGGAACCTCTCTCTTCTTGCGCCAGTTTCTTTAGCGCAGTTTCCTCGTGCGTGAAACGGCGCTCGAGCGTGTCCAGTTCTCGCATCTTTCGTTCGATTTCTTCATCACGGAGATGCAGATCACGCTCCAGCCCTCCGAGGGTTCGCTCTGCCTCTTTTAGCTCTGCAAGTGCCTGTTCTGCTTGTCCCGTGTCGAAACCATCCAGCTCCCTCTTTAGCTTCGCTTTGAGTTCTCGATTCCGGTCGAGCTTAACCGCAAGCTGTGCCATTAGGTCTTGGCGGCCATCACTGAGCTGACTAAGTCGTTGAAGAATCCAATCCGGCTCGGCCCAGAGGTGCACATTCCGCCCCCCACCTTCTGTGCTGACATCTGATCGAAGGTCGTCAAAGTGATCGTCAGACCAAAGGCCCATTGTTGGACGGCCGGTGCGGCAGTGTTTTTCGAACGCGTCGATGAAATCCTTGATGGCGTGCGAGTAATTTACCCGTCGCACCTCGCTGGCTTTACGATGTAGCTTTTGCACCAACACTGGGGCCAGGCTCAGCGGCAAGAGCTCATTTGCTCCGCGCTTCAGCTGCGCGCTCAACTCGGCCTGATCCTCTTCAGCTGAACGAAGTCTCGCAAGCACTTCTTCGCGCGAACGTGCATGACGGCCGCCTTCGCTACGAAATGCGGCTTCTGCTCGCTCTACGCGCCTGGCCGCTTGATCGCACTTGCTCTGTAGTTCGGCGCGAAGATCTTGTTGAGCCGCGAGCTCTTTTTGTAGAGTTTCACGCTCCGCGAGCAAACGCTCGATGTTCCCTGATGTGTCTTGGTCAGCTCGGCGGCTAGTATAGACCGTCAAGTCAGTATGCAATTGATCGATAATGTCCAACCCGAGGAGAGAGCGAATGGCATCTCGCAGGCCGACGCTGCCGTCCTCGTCCGCAATCTCCTGGATCTTCTCCCCGTCGAAGAAGAACAGTTGGGAGAGACCAAAGGGCACCAGTTCTTCGACGTACTGAGCATATTCAGTGCGGTCCAAATCCAAGATTGGTTGACCTTCCCTCACAAGGTCCAGACTTTCGACAATCGACCTGCCTCTGGCTGACCATGCTCTGGTGACCGAGTAAGAAACGTCCTGCCCATTCTCCACTCTCTCAAATGAAAGCGTGATCGCAGCGTCACGGGAAGAGGCTGTTGCGCTGATTTTCCTTAGAAGATGATCTTCGTAAGTCGACTGAGCGGTCCTTGGTCCGAGCGCTCTACGGCCGTAGAGAGCCAACCGGATTGCGTCCAGAAAGGTGGTCTTGCCGCCGCCATTGTGCCCAAGAATAGCAACGACATTAGATCCGTCTGCGGGCGTGGTCTCGAGATTGAAACTATGCTTCCCGACGTAGAGGCCAATATTTTCGAGAGTTATTTCGCTGAACTTCATCAAACTAGTCCTTCTTCCGAAGGTTCGTCCTCTTCTGTGTCGATCGCCAAATCAGCGAGCACTTCTTCTTCTGGGCGCCATTCTTTCTCGAGGATGTTGGCGATCCTGCTGTGGATCGACGTGCGGCGGCGCATCCCTTGAACCGATCGTTCAGCATCAAGTAACTCACTCAGTAGCTGCAATGGAATTTCGTGCTCATCGCAAACCTGCCGCAGGATGTCACCGTCTCGCGACGAAAACTCAAAGTCATCCACTTTATGAGCGAAAAGATCTTTGCCTAGTTTCTCCTTCACGATCCGATATGCGGTGTTGCCCCAATCTCCCAATTCTCTGCGCCAAATGCGTTGGATTTCATGGATTTCGACTTCATGGATAAGTGTCGGCGCAGGTTCGTCCACAACTAGGTTGGCGGCTTCTTTCTGGGCTTCCAGCAGTCGCTTTAAAACTTCCTGACGGAACTCAAACTTGTACGGGCCTGGTATTAAGCCATCGCCAGAACGATTGAGTGTGACCCGTCCTGTTCGCCTTCTATAATCACGGACAACTTTCTTCCGTTCCGGGTCAAGCGTTTCAGCCAGAAAGTCGCGGACTTCCAACAGCGGTTCAAGCCACTCTTCGCCGTTGTCAACCATCGCTTCCATAGCTTTATCTTTTGTTACGACGGTGCATACCCAGCATCCAAATCGCGAATTGCCGCAACTTTCTGTATTTTTATCGACCACGAGCGGGCATTCGCCTGCTTGAGCGTTGCGGTACATTTTCAGAAGTTGGCGGTTGTCCGCACCCCAAGGAGAAGGGGTTTGGAGAATATAGTCCCACACATCGTCGACCGAGAGTGCTTCGATTGGTGTGAAAACAAAAGCGCCAAGAAGCGAGGAGTGTCTTGAAAACAGGCTCCCCTCCAATTTATGAAGTGCAATGACTTGCGCGCGTGTTGCGCTTTCTGCGCTTCGCACGCCGAGGACCATGACAACTTCGCCAAACTCGGCGACGCGTTGCTTGATAAAGGCATTCGCGGGGTCAATTTTCAGACGTTCAGTACACCATCGAAACCGCCGCGAGGGCGCGGGATAGCCACGTCCTATGAGATTGACCCAAAAGCTATCGCCAACATCTGGTAGGACCTTATGTGCCGTAATTGGCATTCCTTGTGCCTTGGCGGAGCTATTTATCCTCGCGAGCGCCTCGTCGATATAATCCACAATCACCGGTGTTTCCACCAATGTGTCCGAGCTCAATACGTAAATCGGCTTCTGCCGCTCCGGTGCTGGTAGCGCTTGTAACGCCCGCCAGATCATCTGCAGTGCGCAGGTCGAGTCTTTTCCGCCACTATATCCAATGACCCAGGGTCGATTATCGTTGCAATAGGCGACTCTGATCCGTTCCTCTAGTGCGTCGAAGGTGAGTGGGGTGTTAATCATATTGGTGTTTTTGCCTTGGCTCATGCGGCAACCTGGCCCTGTGCATCGATTGCAGCTTTCATTCTGGGCTCCAATGGCAAACCGACTGTTTCAAACAAGACGGCGGCGCCAAGTAGAACGCTTCTGCGTTGCCCATTCATACGCGCGTCGTTCATTACCTTACCCTCCCAAAGGGCCGCATTGCGCCGTGACCAGTCTAAGGATGACAGAGATTGTAGCTTCTCGGCCCATGTTTCAGGAAAGGCATCGATCAGCGCCCCACCGAGAACACCGAAGGACTGCAGCAAAACACCATGGGAGTGCACTGTATTCTGCCGAAGGTCATGTGCATTCAGGCTACCGCCGTCCAGCCTTTGCCAATCATCCATAATGTCATAGAGCGAATTCCAGAACCGCACGACCTTATCGAGCGTAGAAGTGCCAAAGCGATCACCTGCAGGGCCGACCATCCACTCATGCGCTTGCTGCAAACTTGAAAGGGTGTAGAGTTTCGTTGTTCGGTTTGAGAGAGATTTTTTTTCGAGCTCGAGAAAGCGGTTAAAGAATGGGACTTGGCGAAACACTTCAACGGAGAGACCTGCAAGCGGATCGCGCTTGTCGTAAAGAATGTTGAGTGAATTCGAGGGACGCACCGCGTTCATATTTAAATCGGCAAACATTTGCTGGCTTCGTTCCAAGCCGCGATCCGCAAATATAACGACCGATATTGTTTCGTTCTCTAAAGCAGGCCGTGTCTTCAAGGCATCTTCGATAGCCGCCCGGCGATGCTGACCGTCGTTTAGGATAATACGTGCATCCATAGCAAAACTGAGAGTCCCGACATTTTTTAGTGCACCGTCACTGCTGGCGGGCGTGAATGTGAGATCTCCATCGACAGAAGCGCAAAGTGAGGACAGAATATAATTGTCCCAATTTTCCGCCAGATAGTTCGCAATTTGCGGCACCCTCGCTTTCGACAATACACGTTGTGCGCGTAGATCAGGCGGCAGATCGTCTCCGTCGAAGATGAAAAGGCGAGGAACCATTTTCATCGGAACCATGACGGTGTAGTAGGCAGTGCGAGACTGCACACCTCGGATCGCTTCAAAGGTCAGTTCGTTTGCCATAGGCACCTCCTGAATGGAAGTTAGTGGAAGTCAGGCTGGAAGTCTATGGGGTGTTTGGTGCTTGAGCAGCTGTTTAGATGGCCCGTACCGCATCTAGCCGTTCCCGATAGGCACAATGCAGGAGCTGATTTCTGTGTTTGTACCCGACGCTGCAACGCGTTCTAGGGGGTATATGTGGCTGGGCGAAGTAAACGCTTCCAACAGTTTCCACACTGTTGCGTCCTTAGGCGTATCAGACCTCCAGCACACAGGCCGGGTCGAACTCAGTCCCTTCCCCCGGATACCCCCGCTGGTTCGTGACAAAGCGGATCGGGCCAAGGTCTCCCTCGCCGGTCCAGGCCTCCCCCTCATGGCTATGGCCCCAAACCCACGTGTGGATGTCGAAGCCTCGGATTTCATCCCAGAGATCGCTGGCAAAGGCGTTGTTCAGCGCGCGGTTTATGTTGCTGCCGACAGTTCGCCACGGGGCGATCAACTCACGGACGGGCATATGATGGGTCATGACGACCGTTTTGCCATCATGGGGCTTGCTCAGCTCAGCAAGTATGGCCTTCTTGTCTTTTGCGTGCTGCCTTCGCATGTGATCGAGCGTAAACTTGGCCTTCGGCGCAGTTCGGATCGCGCGATAATCCATCATCTGGCTGGAGACCATGATTTCGGCAAGATAGTCGAACTCGGGATAAAGTTGCAGATCGGTCCACAGCGGCGCGCCAATAATGCGCACCCCTGCGATCTCGGTGGCCGCGCCGTGCAGCACGCGAATATCGAGTCCATTGGCGCGCAGCTCGGTAAGTTGGCGTTCCTCATCGGTCAGAAGCTCCGACCAGATCGAGCCGTAGGGTTCGTGGTTGCCCCAGATCACCACGACTGGGCAGCCATACTTGCGCGCCGCCCGTGCTGGGATATCCAGATGGCGACCCATGGTATGCGTGTCGCCCGCAATCAGCACCCCGTCCACTGGCGCGGACAGGTCGGGCAGGTCGAAGCCGTCCCAGAATTCATCATGCAGGTCGCTCCAGACCAGAAATCGAGCCATAGCGTTTACTTTCTCATGATCTCGGGGAAGCGACTGGCGTCGATCCATTGCTTCCCGTCTTTGGGTGCGCCCCATGGGTTGCCAAAAGCTTTGCCCATCGGGGCATCATCCAGCGTCAGGTCTCGCGCGTTCACGGCGCGGCGGGCGCGTTTGTGCTCGGCTTTCTTGAAGACCTTGTCGCTCGCGGCGGTGGTCATCCCGCAGATCGGGGTTTTCCGGTAGGAGCGGGACATCTCAGAATTCCTTCGCCTTGTGCTCGACATCCGTCCAGTGCCTGTTCACGGGCAGGGTTTTGGCGCGTCGGGCAATATCCTCAAACCGAACCGGCATGAAATCCCAGACATCGACGCCCACGTTGACGCTGTTGCGCGACCCTTTCCAATTGTTGTGGACGTGACCGAAGATTTGAAGCGCACCGCGTCGGGCACGGTTCCACGTAATCATGGGATAGTGGCACAGGGTATGCGCCTGGTCGTCCGGGCCATCCTTGACCTCCGCTAGGTGCGAAATGCTGTCCCAAGGCAAGGCCAGTGTCGGTTCCAGATCATGATTTCCAACGACCAGATGTTTGCGCGCGCCCGGTAGCTGCCCGAAAAGGGTTTCCAGGTAGCTGGCCTCTTTGGCCTTCGGCCCGAAGGCAAAGTCACCGATGATCCAGAGATCATCCTCGGGGCGGACCTTGGTCCACAGGTTCTCGATCAGCACAGTGTCCATGTGACCGGCATTGCGAAAGGGCCGTCCGCACAGCGCGATGACGTTCTCATGCCCGAAATGGGTGTCTGCCGTATACCAGTTGGTCATGTCCTTGCCTCCGTCATACCAGATGGCTGCGGCGGCGTCAGAGGCGTTGCAGTGATGGGGAACATCTGTCGGCGAACAGCTCAAAGCCGCCCGCCATTCTGCGGGCGCTAAATCAGGGTGATATGTGCGCGTACTTTGATCATGTGGGCCTCGTAGCCGATTTAGGTCGCTTTTACCAGCTGTCGATCGTGCGCTAATCAAAGAGTCCTTGCGACTTGTTTGAATCCTGCCCCCTCGCGCCCCCCGCACTGCGCGCCTCACGCCGTCTGTAAGTTTGCAGGCGCGCTCGCTGAGGCTTGTCGACTCCGTGCGGCCAAATTGGTGCTTGACCGCGTCTAGATAAGTGCGCTCGTTCAATAAAATCATTCATTCCTTTCGATGCCAAAGCTGGTCAGACAGGTCGACCTTGCGGCCCATCGCTAGAAAGGCGGCTCCGATCACGACGAAAGGCACCGCCCACCAATTAATCCCCTTGCCGTCGACGACGGCGAGGAACAGCCCAACCAAAACAAGGCCCATACTCAAGCCATAGAACTTCAGGCGGCTCATCCATGCGGGGGTGAGGTCTTTGACAGCGCCACATTGCCCGCAGACGGTCGCGCGGGCGTCCAGCTCGGAGTAGCAGAACGGGCAGGTCTGCGTTTCCGCTGTGCCGGTCATGGTGTCACAGGTCCATATCGGCGGGCGCGCCCGGCGCGTCGCTGGTCAAGGCTTCGAGTATCTGACGATCCACCTCGGCCACATGCTGGCGGATCAGGTCGAAATCGGTCAGCGAAAAGCTGACCGTCGAGAGCTGCGCGCCGCCGCTAACCCCCACCGTGAAAAGTGCCGTGCAACCGGGCATGATCGGCGTTTCGCGGTGCTGGCGGAAACGGTACTCGGCTTCGGCACTAAAGCCAGTCGAACAAGGCCGGTACTGGATCGTCTTGCGCGACCCGAATTGGCTGACGGCGGTGATCTCATGCAGCGGCTGGCCGTCGAGATCGGGGATGAAACCCTCTTCGCCCCAAGCCCATGTTGCGCTGCTCCCGTCGCGCTTTGAGGGCGGACCATAACGCTCTTCCAATCGCGCGATTAGCGCTGCTGGCTCTGGCAGGTTCTCGTTCGGCTCGCGGATCGTGCGCCGGATTTGCAGCACCCGCCCGCCCATGGCCTCGGTCGCCAGCGTGGCGTTGATCTCGGCATAGGGATCGCGGCCCATGCGGGTGTGCAACCCCACCCCTTGCGTCACCAGCTTCTGGTCGAAGGTCAGCGCGAAGGCGCGCCCTTCGCCATTTTCGACCCGCAGCGCGACCTGCTCAGGCATGAGGATCAGCATCATCCGCTCCCCGAACATGCTGCTCGCCTCCATCGCCTCCGCTCCCGGCTGAATGTCGAGGATCGCATAGGGGTAAGGGCGCGGCTCCGGCGTCAGCGTTTCGGTCAGGCTGTCTTGGGCCTGGGCGGCAACAGCGATGCAAGAAATCAGCGAAACCATAAACAACTGGTGGGCAAATCGTACCAAAGTCATCGAAATCTCCTCTGTCATCCAAAGTGATACGATTAGTCCGTGGACGATTAAACACCTTTTTTGCGCTACAGCGGTATGGAGCGCACGTTTACAGTCGAGGATTTCGGGAAGCGCTTGCGCGAACTGCGCAAGGCACAGGGCTATTCGCAGGAAGGATTTGCGCTGACCGTGGAGCTTGACCGAACCTACATCGGTGGCATCGAACGTGGAGAGCGCAATCCTGGCCTCAAGACGATCCTTCGGATTGCGGAGGCATTGAACGTGCCTCCTTCAGACTTATTCAATCAAGAGTGATTTCTCGGTCAGCCTAGGGAATTTATCCTGCGCTCCAGGTAGAAAATGTCTACTATCATTGTCTGTTTTATTTTGCCGCTCACAAAAAAACAGACAGCGACACCTGATAAACAAAACCTTTTATTTTCAACGAATTGAATTGTTGATTTCCGACTCGCTAGATGCGATTCGATAGGTGATTCGTTGTTGAGGTGCTTTATGTCGATGACCGACGACTACCATAATCGAATGAAGGCTGCGCTGCGGGAACGCGGCTCATCTTTCTCAAAGATTGCACGTGAACTGGGCGTCGGGCGTTCTGCCGTTACGCACGCCGCAAAGAGACGGCACGTCTCAAAGCGAATTGAAACTGCAATCGCGGCTCATCTCGGCAAAGACATCGACGAAATCTGGGGCGAGGCCGGAGTGCCACTTCAGGAAGGTAGGCAATCATGACCTAGAAAAATCAGCAGATACCCAGAAAAGGCAAAGGCCCGGAAGGTGGAAACTTCCGAGCCCTTTGTGAAGATCAATGACCCTCTTAATCTAGGCCATTGGTCGTCTTTTCCCGAGCGAATGTCAAGAAAAAACGCGTGCAGGCAACTGCCCGCGACCCGTTTCACATATCTAAGGAAAACACCGATGAGTGTCATTCAAGGCGCGGAGAACACCTCCGGCGTCACCCTTCCCTTCATGTCGCGAGCCACGCGTAACGTCGCAATGCGGTCTAGGTTCAGCTGTCGCGGTTGGACAACGGTAGCCAGAACGCATGACGGTCACCGCTTCCGGGTCCAGTTCGAGAGCCTGCTCGAACTCTTGACGATCCACATGGCGGCAACCCGCCCGAATTTCGCCGATCTGATCGAACAACCGTTCGAAGTTTCGTTCATCGACGCATCGGGCAAGAAAGGCCACCACCATATCGACCTCTTGGTCGTTCTGACGGACGGACGCAGGCTGGCAGTCGCTGTGAAACCTGCGGCTAAAGTTACGAACGAACTTCGCGAAGAGCTTGGGGCCATAAAGCGGCATCTGCCTCGCGAACTAGCCGATGACCTGATCCTCGTCACTGACCAGAACTTCACCCGCGCGCAAGCGCTAAATGCGCTTCGATATTTCGAGTTCTCGAAACATGCTGACCCGGTGGCAGATCAGGCCCTCACAGCCGCGCTGGAGAAGCGCAAGGGGATAGTGAGCATGGGCGACCTTGCCACTCTGGCGGGGCTTGCCGGGCGCGGTTATCGCGCGGCATTTCGAGCCGCATTTCAAGGGAAAATTCAGGTCTTGAGCGAAGGCCTGATCGGCGAGCACAGCCTCGTGAAAGCGAGGGCGGCATGACAATTTTCCCGCTTCCAAAAACTCGTCCCATTGTGCGGGCGCTTCGTCCTGGGTCCACGGTGACAATCGGCTCAACCTCATATGCGGCGGAAGCATCCGACCACAGCGGAACCACGCTACGCAGGCTCGACGAACCCACGGTGGTTGAATATTTCACATGGGAGGACATTGCTTTGCTCCGCGCAAACGGGCGGTGGCGATACACGCCGCCACCTGCACACAACAACACACCGGCTGCAACCAGCATCGACCTCACTCTCTTGGCGCCCTCCGAGCGGAGTCGGATTGCCTTCATGGGGCGCATCCTGACTGCGATCCATGATCTTGAATGCCAAGGCAGGGTCACATTGACGGATGCGGGACTGGCCAAGGCTCTGGGCGAAATTGTTCCAAAACTTACAAAAGGAATTGCAAATCAGCAGTTCCCCGGTCGTCATCCAAGGTTCGGCGATCATGTCGTCTGTCCGCAGCCCCCCTCCACAAGATCCATCAGGCGGCACTATCGAAAATTCGTTCGATCTGGATTGGACCTTCGTGTTCTCGCGCGAAAACGGCAGTTTGAATGCTGCACGCGCTATTTCGATCCAGAAGTCGAGGAGCTCATTCAGGAGGGCATCCGCGAGTTCGGCAAGCAGGGCGGAAGCGACGCTCGCACCGTCGCGACCAACACCAGAGGTATGATCAAGAAGACCAACGCTGCGCGAGAGGCAAACGGGCTTCCGGCGCTGACTATTCCCAGCCTTCGAACCATCGAGCGCCGCATTGCCAAGCTCGATCCCTTTGAAATGACAGCGCTGCGCGAGGGTATTGATGCCGCCCGGAAAAAATTCGCATCAAGTGGGCTTGGCATTCAGGAAATGACACAGTTTCCCGGAGAACGCATAGAGATCGACGAATGGGAGGTCGATCTTCGGACGTACTTTTCGCGGATTGGTCTTTTGCGAAAGCTACCGCGCGAGTTGCGCGATCAGGTTCCGCAGGGCCGACGCTGGCTGTATGCGATCATCGACTGCGCAACCCGCTGTATTCTAGCGCTCCTGGTGGTTGATCGGCCAAGCGCAGAAGCGGCCATGCGGGCATTGCGGATGGCGTCGGTCGACAAAACCGACTATGCACGCGCCATTGGTGCGCAGTCCTTATGGTCCTTTTGCGCAGGCTTCTCAATAGTTTGCGCAGACACAGGCGCTGCGTTTGTCTCGACTGACTTTAGTTGCGCCGTGAATAGCCTACACGGAACGCTGCTGCATCCGCCAGTCAAGATTCCGGAGATGAGAGCGCACAACGAACGCTTTTTCGGGAATTTGAGCCAAAACCTGATGCCCCACCTAAGCGGGCGCACTTTTCACAATCCGGTCGCGCGCGGCGACTATCCGACCGAGGAACGCACAGCTCTGGACGATGAAGATCTGACCCGAGTTCTTTCGCTCTATGTCATTGACTATTATCACAACCGCCCTCACCGCAGCCTCAATGGCCAAACGCCTGCCAGCCGCTGGCGCGAGCTGGAAGAGCAATTTGCAGTAAGTGAACCAGCCGACATTCACACCCTTCGCGCAGCCCTGGGTGTGGAATTCTCTCGCATCCCCTCGAAAAAGGGGATCGAACTGTTTTCGCACCACTATTCCTGCGAAGCATTGCGTCATCTTTGGGCTAAAGGCCGCAAAGCAGCACTTCGTGTCAAAGCCGACCCAGCGGACATCGGGGCAATCTCAATCGAGATCGATGGGAAATGGGAGACAGCGGAGGCTGTTTCCGCCAAGCCGCTGTATGGAGTTTCGCTGAGCGAATGGACCGAAAAGTTCCGGGCGATCAAACAACGCCATGCTCATGAGGCGGAACTGTCGGAGCCGATCCGAACGCGAGCGGTCGAAGAAATCTTCGCCATCGACAAGGCCGCGCGCATCCGGGCAGGCGTTCTTCCTGGGGAGCCATCTCACAAGCAAATCCAAGCCATTCAGGCCAATCTGTTCAACGGCACCAGCTTCAGAACCGGTCCCGCGATACTTGAAACACCCGCTGATGATTTCTTCGGGCAACGGATCACCCTGCCAGAGGAACATTTCGAGCTGCCTCAGGACACAACGCCAATACCAGCCCCCACGGGGACAGAAAAGGAACAATTCAGCCCCGATGAAACCGGCGGAAATGACTGGGGATTCGACGATGAATGATCAAACCTTCACAAAGGCATCAGGTGGTCTGGATGATATCGACAGAACACTTGCCAGCCTCCGGACCCGGTTTTTCACCCACCGGAACTATCACGAGCTGCAAAGCGCGTTCACCCGGCTCATCAAGCGTCGACGGGCAGATCTGGAACTTGGTGGTCAAAAAGAAGCGCACGGTATCGCCGTGATCGGCGATTCCGGCTCGGGCAAAACCACGGCGGTCCGGCGGCTATTCACCACCTATCCTGATCTCCAGACACAGGAACCCGGCGTCGAAATGGCTGAAGCGGTCAGCATGAGCATCCCCTCCCCGGCAAGCGTCAAGTTTGTCGGCCTTGCCTGCCTGAACGTGCTTGGATACCCGCTCCGCCGCGACCGAACATCGGCGATCATTTGGGATCTGGTTCACAGCAACCTGCGCCTGCGACAGACTTTAGTGCTTCATTTTGACGAGGCGCAGGATCTCTGCATCAACCAGAACGCGCGCGAGATGCAGGCGATGATCAACACATTGAAAGCGTTAATGAACCACCCGGTCTGGCCCGTCAGCGTTATCCTGAGCGGGATGCCGCAACTGACGGCGCTCATAAATGAAGACCCGCAACTGGCCCGGCGCTTCTCGCCGGTCCAGTTTGAAAAGCTCGATGCGGCCCAAGACACCCAACCCGTGTTGAAAATGGTCGCGAGCTACGCCCAAGCGGCCCAACTCGCGATGAACACTAATGTGCAGGAAAAGTCATTCGGCAGGCGGTTGATCCATGCTGCTGCCGGAGAGTTCGGGCTGACGGTCGAACTGCTTCTCGACGCCATAGAAATTGCGATGCGAGAAGGGGCATCCGAACTGAACGCTTCCTGTTTCGCGCACGCCTTTGCGCGCCGCTCCGGCTGCGCGGCGGATTTCAATCCATTTCTTCGGGAAGACTACACGGGCATCAACGCTCGTCTGCTCTTGGCTGGCCGAACGCCGGAGGAAAATGTCGCTGAACTCGGGGCGAAACGGAGGCGCAAATGACCACCCTGCATCTGACACTGCCCGCCTTTTCGGGTGAACCAGCCATCGGTCTAGCCTCCCGTATCGCCATGAAACACGGCATCACCCACGTCGCGGATTGCGTGAGTGATCTCGGCGTGAGCTGGCCACATTTCCAAAATGGTCGGCAGTCTGCCATAGAAGAGTTTGCCGATATCGTTGGCGCAGATTCTGGGCTGCTCGCGCGGGAAAGTTTCCAGCCACGACCAGAAGGACGTTTCAGTTTTCGCGGCCACCTCCTGGACCGCCCCATGGCCCACCGTCGCGCGGTACGCCTGTGTCCGCGATGCGTTGTGGGTGACGATGGTCGAGGTGGGCGACTGGAACGGCACAGCAGAGCGCACTGGCAGCTCTCCCAGTTTCGAACCTGTCCGGTTCATGGATCGCCGATCATCACGCTGCCGCACGCCAAGTCGCAGCGCTACGCGATGGACTTTGCCCAAATCGTTGACAACAAATTTGAATTCGTCCGGCAGGAGGCTGACAATGATACTTTTCGAACAAGCCAATTCGAGGCCTGGCTGCTGACCCGCCTCGAAGGGCAGAAGCCAGGCCATTGGTTCGACCGCCTTGAGATAAGTGTCGTTGCCCAGTTCTGTGAAAAGGCGGGGGTAGCGCTTTGCTTCGGAGCACAGGCTTCCCCGGGGCAGTTGAAGGCAGACCAGCTTGCGGCAGCGACAGGGGAAGCCTTTGAGCGTCTGATCTCTTCCGTGGATGGGTTCCAACCGCTCCTCTGCGAAATATGGAAAAATTGCCCGTCTTCGCGGGGCGGCTATTATTCCGGCTTCGGTAACCTCTGGCGTTGGCTCGTCACAGTACAATCTGATCAGCGCTATGAACCGCTTGTGTCGGAGGTTGCAGAGTTTGTCTTTGACCATCAACCGATCCCTGCCGGTACATTTCTGCTGGGGCAAGAGTGCAAGGAGCGCAGATATCATTCGGTGAACAGCGCCGCGGCAACGTTCGGTTTGAACACGTCTCGAACCGTTCGATTGCTCAAGAAGATGACGGAGAAGGGCAGGATTTTGTCGGTGGACGAGGTGGAGCCACTGCTCTCGAAGATTGCGTCTCATCTACCACGGGTGAAGGCGGCCAAGCGACTTGGCGTGACACCCGATATGTTCGACCGGTTCAAATCTGTTGGTTTGGTACGTCCCGTGTTCAGCACTGAAAATGTCGCAGACCTCTACTCCCAGCACGATATTGACGATCTGAGAAACGCGGTCCTTGGTCAGACGGTTCTGGTCCAAGGGCCACCACCGGGTTGTTCTCGGATCGCGGCAGTGGCCAGCGCCGCCTCAATCAAAGCCGAGGAGATCATCTCGATGATCGTGGAAAAACAGCTCAGTTTCGTGGGGCGGGAACAAGGCGCGCACAGGATCTGCGATCTATACGTGAATCGTGAAGAGCTTCGTGATCTCGTCTACGGACCCGCGGCTTGGCCACCCAAGGGCTGGCTGACCATAGAGCAGTCGCGCGTCGCGCTCCACTTAAACACCGAGACAATCGCCTGGTTCATGCGCCAGGGGCATTTACCAACACGGCCGCACTGGAATCAGCGACAACGGCGGCACAGCAGGTTGATTGCAGAGGCGGATCTTGCCGTATTTTCTGATCGGTATGTTTCCCTCGGCGCTCTTGCCGCCGAGGCGCGTATCCAAGCCAATCATGTCGCCCGTCGGTTGGAACGAAAGGGGATCATTCCGATTGATTTCCCACAAAATCTCAACAAGGTTTTCCTGCGGGAGATGGTGCAGCCAGCTGATCATGTTGGAAGGCCATCGCCACCGCCTCCCGACAAATGAAATCACACAGAGGATGTTTGGTGATGAGTGAAAGATTCTGGAAAGCCTTGGAAAATGGCGCGCAGTTAACTCGGAACTTTATCGATGAGCTTTGGAAGATCTGGCGTTGGTTTGGCATCGGAATACTTGGCTTTCGGGCCTATGACGTCACCGGTTCCATCCAAGCCCTAATTTTTGGCGTCGCTATTACCACAATTGGTTTGGTCGCCCTGGCAAGTTGGATTTTTGGAAAGCTAATCCCCGGTGTGACTCTGAAGGGCCGGGCGTCAAGAGCGTTGGTAAGTGTCATACTTGGAATGGCAATGCTACTCATCTCGATTGTTTTCGCCTTTCAGCTATGGGCCATTGTTGCGCTGTTGGCGTTACCAGTTTTTTCCGCTCAGTAGTCCGAGCACATCAGGTTTAAAGAACAGACTGGCACCGCTTCACCGGCGGTGCCTTTTTTGCTTTCCGCCAACTCAGTCGGTCCGAAAGGACAGAACTATTGTCACCGATGGACAAAACGGTGTCACTGGAGAAGGCCCCTATGTAGGGTTTTCAATGACTTACCAAACTCCCAATGGACAACTTTGCTGTCACCCGACACTTGAAAGAGATCAAGACGTTGGAAGGCCGCCCATCAAGGCGGCCTTCGTCGTTTTTGGCAGGCTCTGCAACAACTCTACAACATTAGCAGGTCGCTGAAATAGTCGCTGAGCCGGAACGCTTTCCCGTCGTCAGGTCCGGTTCGACTGAAGTGTCATGTCTGTCGGCGCGCCCACGGCTCGCTTCTGGGGCCATCTTTCCCTTCATACCGCCAGCAACCTCGGCAGCCGGGCAAGGTTGTTGGCGGCCATGGTCAGGATGAAGCGGGATCGGATGCGTTCGACGCCCCGATACATGGTCTGCGCCATGTCGCCGACGGTTTTGGCCCATCCGAACGGCTCTTCGATCTTCTTTCGGTGCTGCTGGGATAGAGCGTAGCCCTCGTGCCGGGTGGTTCGGCCATCGATTGCTGAAAATCTCGTTTTCTGGGCGACATGGGGCGTGACGCAGGCTTGGCGCAGGTCGGACACGAACCCGGCCGCGTCATATCCCTTGTCGGCACCCAGCGTCAGCTGCCGCGTCGATCCGGGGGAATGTCGATGGATCATGTCCAGTGCCGCCTTGCGCTCGGCATGACCGTCCATTGCCCGGCAGGCGATTGCGCAGCAATCTGCCGAGAGGGGCCTGGGTCAGATCACCCTGCACGACCAGCCCGTTG
Organism: Aliiroseovarius crassostreae; assembly: GCF_001307765.1. Classification (GTDB taxonomy): domain Bacteria; phylum Pseudomonadota; class Alphaproteobacteria; order Rhodobacterales; family Rhodobacteraceae; genus Aliiroseovarius; species Aliiroseovarius crassostreae. The sequence continues at coordinate 79,358 of NZ_LKBA01000001.1, read as the reverse complement.
CGGTTCTCCATCAGAGTATGCCCCATGAAGCACAGCATGGCACCCGTGCCGGGGGATTTCTTGTAAAGGCGCGCATCCGGATCGGTGGTCGAGGCATGCGTCGCGTTCGAGCGCTTCTCGCCCTTGAAGTCGACCTCGGCATTGCGGTGGTGGCGTTTGTTGCGGGGCATCGGGTCTGTCTCGGCTGGGGTCTCGGAAGGCGCGGTCTCAAGGGGGCCAACAGGCGCGGGCGGATCATCGGGTCCTTCATCGTCAGGCGGAGCGGCTTCAGCCTTGGGCTGGAAACTTTTCATCGATGCCCAAGCCTTGATGAGCGTTCCATCGACCGAGAAATGTTCGTCCGACAGCAGCGGCGCGACCTCGCGGTGCGCCAGGATCGCCGCCATTACCTTGCGCGACATTTCCGTGGTCAGAAGCCGGTCGCGGTTCTTGGTGAATACCGTGGGGACCCATACCGGATCGTCGATCCCGAGGCCCACAAACCAGCGAAACATCAGGTTGTAATCCATCTGTTCCATCAACTGCCGTTCGGAGCGGATCGAGAACAGGATCTGGAGCAAGCTCGCCCGGATCAGCCGTTCCGGCGGGATCGAGGGGCGGCCGAAATCCGTGTAAAGCACTTCGAATTCGCCATCGAGGCTGGCAAGCGCGTCATTCACCACCTGCCGGATCTTGCGCAGCGGGTGTCGCGGCGGGATGCGCTCCTCAAGATCGACATAGCTGAACAGCGACCCGCTCGTCTCGTCCGTTCCGCGCATCATACCCCCCCGCCGTAACCATCCCGGATGGTGAATCATGTTCTCAAACCGCTGTCGAGGCAGGACTATTTCAGCAGCCTGTTAAGTATGTCCAGTTTTCTAAGGAATTATTCAAACTTCATCCTCCAAAACCACTCAGCCAGCACAAAAAGCTAGTAGCTTTATCCAATAAGTAGCTTTTTTCTACAAATTTTCAACTAATCCCAGGCGGCGTCTGCATTTAGGGGGTTCCCAAATCGCCGGTTGTTTTTTCAAGATCAAAACCACGGGAGGCGACCTTGAGCAGGCGTATTTTGACAGACCGGCAATGGGCCATCATCGCACCTTTGGTTCCGGGCAAGGAGGGAGATCGGGGCCGGACTGGCACGGACAATCGACTGTTTCTGGATGCCATACGTTGGCTGGCGCGCGGTGCGTCGCCGTGGCGTGATCTACCGCCCGAGTTGGGCAACTGGCGCACGGTGCATTCTCGGTTCAGGAGGTGGACGCTTGCTGGTGTTTGGGAGAGTCTTTTCAAAGCGTTAAGTGCAGACCCCGACTTTGAATATGTGCTGGTAGATGCGACAATCTGCAAGACACATGCCGATGCGACCTCTCAAAAAGGGGGCTTGAAGCTGCCGGTATTGGCCGTTCCAAAGGTGGCCTGACCACGAAAACCCATGCGGCGGTCGACGCCCTCGGACTGCCAATCCGAACCATCATCACCCCCGCTCAATGGGGGGGGCAGCCCGCAAGCGCCTGGGCTGATCGAAGGGATGACAGACGCGCAACACGTCATCATGGATGCCGCCTACGACGCCGACCACCTGCGCGCTTTCATCGCCGATGATCTGGGCGCAACTGCGCATATCAAACGAAATCCAACACGCCGGGAAGAGCGATTCATTGATTGGGTACTCTACAAGGAACGCCATCTCGTTGAGTGTTTCTTTAATAGAATCAAACGCTTACGCCGCATCGCCCTGCGTTGCGAGAAAACCGTCAGCTCATTCAAAGCCTTCGTCGATCTCGCATGCGCAATGACGTGGATCGGCTAAATGCAGACGCCGCCTAATGCAACAGTCCCCAATTTACCGTTCAGATGCGGTCTACACACTGTGGCTTGCTTCAAGTCGCGCGGCTTGGAAATGGGACAGGCAAGCCAATATCTCATCACGTGTCTCAAACAAACATGCAGACGTGGACAGTGCATCGGCGAGGGCCGCTGAATTTGCCGAAACCGTAATTTCCCTCCAGTTCGTGTGGGACGGCAAGCCTGAGCGCGGATCCAGAATATGGCCCAGCTTTGAAGCTTCATCAAACGTTGTGCCCAGAGGGGCAGATGTGGCAAGCGCACGTGTGGCCAAGGACATTTCGCCGCCTGCTGCGAGCTTGATAGGCCATGCTTCGCCGTTCGGTTGCGTTCCAAGTGCGCGGAATTCACCGGTATCGATAAGTATGTTCGTGAGGCCTGCGGCTTCAAGCATCTCGGCCACGCGGTCAGCAATGTAACCCTGTGCGACGCCGTTCAACGTAAGCGCCATCCCCGAGCGCATCGAGATGTTTGATGTATCGAATGTGACATCTTCCCAACCCGTCAACGCCATAGCCTCTTTCAATGTGCTCTCGCTTGGCAATTTGGCCATCGCGGATGCCTCCGCATAGGCGGCCCAAAGTGGCTGAATAGTCGGATCAAACCGCCCTTCGCTGGCGGAGTAAACCGCGCTGGCCAGAGAAAGGCATTCCAAAAGCTCGAATGGTGGGGCCTGCAATGTGGCCGCTTGATTAAGCTGCGACAAAGCGCTGTCTGGCCGATAAAGGCTGAAAATGTCTTCCAGTCGCGAGATTTCAGCAGCGACCCGGGCACTGATGGCCTTGGCGTCAGGATGTGCCAGCCGCAGCGTTGCGCGCGCGCCAAGGGCCGTGCCTTGCCAGATATAGATAGCGTTGGCATGTGAGGCCTTGGGAATGGCGATGGCAGCGGCGCTTATTGCTAGAAAACGGCGTCTGTTGATCATGGTCTCACTCTCCATTACCGCGCGAAAGAGCGCGCAGGCGATCTTCAAAATCGCTATCTGTTTCTTCCCCGTCCAAGACCACCGGGGCCAGCACAGCGCTATCTGGTATATCTGCGAGGCGCATTACAGTGCCGCCATTTTTCGTGGCAAAATCGGTCGCTTTTGCCACGTTGGAGAAGGGGACAACCTCTGGTGCGCCCATGCCACCAACGACACGTGCACCGACAACATAAATAGCCTCTTCGGCGGTGATCCAGTTGTCTGCGCCAGGCGCATTCCACGTTGCACCGGCGGCCCCCATGTCGTTGACCCAGACGGCCAGGATCGCGTGGCTTTGTTCGGGCATCCGCATATAGGCGATGGCATCGCGCACCTGACTGAAGAACAACGGCGCAGCGGGCAGGCCAGCCAGATGGGCCTGCGCTTTGGGGCCATCATGTTCAAGCAGGTTCATCTGGCAGTAGTGCCCGACAGCATCGGCATTGAGCAGCACCGGCGACGTATCCTGCACGACCTCTTCCTTGCAGGCCGCCAGCGCCAGAAGCGCGCATATGAGCAACTGATGCTTCATGGTTCGACCTTGCGGAAAGCCAACGCAGCTAAGGTGAGCGATACGAGCGGCCAGACAGTGACAGAAAGCAGTGATTGCCATTGTGGAATGGCGTTCGCAGCGCCGCCGACGCCCGATGCAGCCTGAGCGGCTTGTGACGCCGTCAGGTTGAACAGGCGGAAAGCATCAGCAGGGTTGGCCAGCAGGGCCAGCGGGAAGATCTTCATGGTGAATGCGCCGCCATCGTCGGCCACAACCGCGGCCAGCAACCCCAAGTCATAGAGCACGACGAGGCCGAGCCAAAGCCCGATCGCCAAGCCTGCCGCACCCGAAACACGGCGCATGCATGAGGATAGCGTGTAGCCTATCCCCAGAAACGTTGCGCCCAAGAGAACGGATGTCCACGTTAGCCGCCAGAGCGCGGTCAGGCCTGATGTGGCCGTAGGGTCAGCGAATATTGTGACGATAGCAGCAGTGCCGTAGCCCGCCACGATTGCAAGGATCATAATGCCCGTATGTGCGACAAGCTTGCCAGCCAGAACTTCCCACCGGGCCACCGGATAGGTGAGCAGCAAGGGTAAAGTGCCGCGCTCGACCTCGCCTGCGACGGCGTCAAACGACATCAGCAAAGCGACCAGAGGCACGAGATAAACCGACAGCGACGTCAGCGAAGCTACGACAATTGACAGGCGGTCAGCGCCGAGCGCGCCTGTCGGGGCTGATCCCGCTGCCGACAACACCAGCGAAAATATCATCATGAGCAGCACGGAGATCAGCACCCAACGGTTGCGCCGCGCGATGTGAATTTCTGTAGTGGCAGTGGCGAGGATGCGCGCGATCATTGACCGTCCCTCCGGCTGAAATGACTGTAGATATTTTCAAGGCTCGGGGGGATCACTTCAACGTCTGCAAGCTTGCCCTCAAGCGCCGAGATGCGGGCCAGCGTGGCCAGCTTTTCGTCTTGCGAGCAGGTGAGGTGCAGCGCATCATTGACGCGGATCGCTTGTGGGAAGGCCGCCATGATGTCAGCATCATAACCGTTAAGCGCGTGAAGCTGCATCGACACAGGCAGCGCGGCTTCGCGGCGCAACTCGGGCAATGTGCCTTCCGCAACCATCTTGCCGCCAGACAGGATCAACAGCTTGTCTGTGCGCGCCTCTACTTCGGTCAAGGCGTGGCTCGACAACAGGATCGCGGCCCCGTCTGCAGCAAGACCGTCGAGCAGTTCATAAAAGTCGCGACGCGATACAGGATCAAGCCCGCTGGTTGGCTCGTCAAGCACCAAAAGGCGAGGTTGCCCGATGAGAGCCTGCGCGAGGCCAACGCGCTGACGCATGCCTTTCGAGTAAGTGCCAATGCGGCGCTTGGCGGCATGGGCGAGGCCGACGCGGTCAAGCAAGCCCATCGCGCCAGACACAGCTTGGTTGCGCAGCCTCATGTAGTAGCTGATCTGCTCAAGTCCTGTGAGGGCAGAGTGAAAGGCCGCATTTTCAGGCAGGTATGCCACATGCTCGCGCGCAGCAACCCCGCCCGGCGCCGTGCCACAGACGGAAACTTCGCCACTATCCGCTGGGATCAGGCCAAGGATGACCTTCATCAGCGTCGACTTGCCCGCGCCGTTGTGACCCAGCAAAGCCACCCGCTCGCCGGGGGCGACACTTAGCGAAACGTCTGTCAGGGCTTTAACACCGCCAAACGCCTTAGTGAGATGAGAGATCGTTAATGTCGAAGTCATCTATTCGTCTTTCATTGCGGTCGGCCGCAGACTGGGCCTCCAATGTGGCGTAGTCTTGCGGGACCGGTATGACAGGGGGGACCATAAGCGGGGCACTGTCAACAACGCCGCCGGGGAGCGTTGCAGGGAAGCTGGATTGCGCCCATCGGATAAGTTGCACCGCAGGCGCACCTGTGAGCAGGGAGGCGGCGGGTTGCGACCAGAGGATCTGATCCATCAGATCATTGGGGCGAAACGGGCTGTCGGCGATGCCGTCACCGCCTAAATCAAACCCCGGGTGATCAGACCAGTAATTGCCACGGCCCTCATAGCTCCATTCGATGTCGCGCGTGCCGACATATTTCACCTGCGTGCGGTTGCCGATAAAAGCGTTACCCATCAGCACATTGCGCTCGGAACCTGCGGTGAAATGAATGCCGATGTTGCAGCCTTCAAAGCGGTTTCCGGTGATGATGTTCTTGTGGGCATTGTAAATAAAGGTGCAGCGATCAGGCCCGCCACGCACAAGGTTGCCTGACACGTCAGCGTTGTTGGCGAAGTTGAGCATGATGCCATGGTTCCGGTCAGACAGGCTGAGATTGTCTTTCAGAATGATCCGGTTGGAGAACATGATCGCATAGCCAAGGTGGTTGCCGATCGAAACATTGCCGGATACTTCGGAATTGTTGGTATACATGTAGTGCACCGCAAAGCGCAGGTCGCGAAACAGGTTGTTGCGGTAGATGCCCTGGCGCGAGGCGTTCGAGAAAATGCCGTCGCGGCCCCAGCGAACCGAGTTGCCCTCGATAATCGCACCCGGCGAGTTCCAGACATAAATGCCATTGCCACGGTCATTCATCCGCGGGTTGCGCGTGCCCTCGATGGTGTTGCCGCGCACCACGGCGTCCAGCCCGCCATGCACATCAACGCCGTGCAAGTTGCCCAAAATGCGGTTGCCTTCAACAAGCGCCCGGTCGGCTTTCTTGAGGATCTTGACGCCAGCGTCCAGATCTTGGCCGCTCAGACCCGAACCAGTGATGGTGAGGCCTTTGACCGTCACATCAGGGGCGTCGATAGTCACAACGGTACCTTGCCCCAAGCCATCAATGATGGCGTCATGTACGCCAGTCAGTGTCAGGGGGCGGTCAATAACGATGGGGCCAGCGTGTCTGCCAGCCTCAAGAATGAGCACATCGCCGGGGGTGGCCCCGGCGATGGCTTGAGCGAGGCTCCCTGACGTTGGCGGCACACGTAACTCTGCCGCCCAAAGGGGCAGAGTTACGGTGAAAGCCAGCAAGTATGCCAGGGCGCGAAGCATGTTTAGGCGTCCTTCGGTTCAACGAACATCCGGCCGCGCATTTCCATGTGCAGCGCGTGGCAGAACCACTGGCAGTAATACCAGAACACGCCTGGTGTTGCCGCCACAAACGTGACCGATGATGTCGCCTGCGGGCCGATCTCCATTGCGACACCGTGATTGCTCATGGTGAAGCCGTGCGTCAGATCGTCGATGTCATCAAGGTTGGTCACATAGACAGTCACTTCGTCACCCTGCTTCACAGTGAAGCTTTCGAGCGCAAAGTTTGGCGCCTGGCTTGACATGTAAACGCGAACTTTGTTGCCATCGCGAATAATCGTGTCCTGCCAGTCATCAAGATCAACGCCATCAGCTTCGGCCTGCGCGCGCGCATCTGCCCACATCGGGTCGTTACGATCCCAGATAGAGTTTGGGTTCACCTTGCTTGGATCAACGATGATACTGTCGTGTGGCTCGGCAAACGTCGGGCCATCGTGGATCAGCGTCAGGTCGTCACCATCAATGGCAAAGAGCTGCTCGTTCTCGGGCTTCAGTGGGCCAACATTAAGGAACCGGTCTTTCGAGAATTTATTCATCGTCAGATAGTATCTGTCGGTTGCCTCAAGCGTTTCCCCCATAACAGTGGAGTTGTGACCCGGCTGGTAGTGCACGTCTTTCTTAACGCGGATCGGATCAACATCTTCGCCGTTGTAAAGCTTGATCGCATCTTCGATGTTCCACTTAACAACCTGGCTATCAAGGAAGAGTGTGGTGTAGCCGTTGCCCTTGCCGTCAAACGCTGTGTGAAGCGGCCCAAGGCCCAATTCAGGCTCAGCAACAACTGCACTGCGCGGATCAGCATCCTCTTCAAACAAAGCATCAAGCTTGCGCACATCGATCACCGAAACAGTCGGCGAGAGCTTGCCCGCAATGCAGAGGTGAATCTTGTCTGGCGCCATGTTACAGCCATGCGGGTTGTTGGGGATCGGAATGTAGCGGGTGTATTTCTTATTTTGCCCTTTACGTCCATCCAGAACCTTCACACCGTTGAGTTCGATAAAGTCACCCGCCGCGATGCCAGCTTCGATCTCTTTGATGTTGAAGACAACAACGTGGTCCATGTCGGATGCTGTCATTTCGCTAAGCGTCATGCCCATTTCCGAGTTATACGACGTCGAGAAGGCGTATTTGCCGTCATAGTCACAGTCGGTATTGTCAAGGTTGCCCGAGACCATCACCTGCCAAGCCACTGTCATTTCATCAGCGTTTACAGCGGTGTAGAAGTTTACATACTTCTCAGGCTCGTCGAGGATCTTGCCGTCGTTGATCATCGGCACTTCGTCTTCACCGTTGCAGAAGACATAGTTGGTGCGTGGCCACTTTTGCGGGCGCAGACCGTGGATCGCCTTGGCATTGGGGATCTCGATGATCTTGTCGCATTTCATCACATCGCAACGCACACGCGCAACGCGGGTGTTGGCCTTGTCGTTCATGAACAGGTAACGGCCGTCATAGGTGCCTTCGGTGAAGGACATATGTGGGTGGTGCAAATCACCGTTCGGCGGGAATTCATGACCGTTGGCAGCCAATTGCGCCTTGGTCTTTTCAGTCAGACCCTCGGTGAGGATCTTCTTGGATTCATTGGTGATCCCCCAGCCAGTTGCCGAGCAAATGTTGAACACCGGAACGCGCATCAGCTCGCGCATCGAGGGCACGCCAAGAATACGCATTTCACCGGCCTGACCCGAGGACCAGAAGCCATAGTACTCGTCAAGCTGGCCTGGGCCAACTTCGGCACCCGCAGCAGCGCGTGCGCTTGTTGTGCTGGCAAGGGTTGCCGCACCGGCTGCAACTGATCCCGCCAGCATCGCGCGGCTTCCGAATGCGCCAGCAAGTGCAGCACCTCCGGTAGCACCTAGCAGGCTTCTCCGAGAAATCGGAAGTTTTTTACCTTCAGACATTTTCATCCCTTTCTAAGGTTTGGTGGTGTTTGTTTTTGGTTTGGGTGCCCGACAAAGCGTGAAAGATCAGGGCCGGAGGCATCCTTTGCACGGCGCTTCAGCTTTTTGATCACAACCGGGCAGGTCGTTTCGGATTGGTAGAGCACCTGACAATGCAGGCAGTTGATGCATTCGTTCGGGTTGATTTCACCTGTCGGGTGAATCGCCTGAACGGGGCATTGGTGGGCGCAAGTTTGGCAAGGGTTGCCGCACTCGTGATAACGCTTGAGCCAGTCAAACATCCGCAACCGGGCCGGAATGGCCAGCGCGGCCCCAAGCGGACACATATAGCGGCAAAAGAAGCGCTCGACGAACAGACCAGCGATCAACAACGCCGCAACATAGGCGATGAACGGCCATGCACGCACAAAGTTGAGGACAATCGCGGTCTTGAACGGCTCGATCTCGGCCAGACGCTCGGCCTGTTCAATGCTGGTTAAAGAGACACCAAAGAGGCCAAGAAATATCATGTATTTCAGCGGCCAGAGACGCTCGTGCAGACCCCAGGGCAGTGTCCATTGTGGGATATGTAGCGCGCGACCGATGCGGTTGGTCAGCTCTTGAAGCGCGCCAAACGGACAGAGCCAGCCACAGTAAGCCCCACGGCCCCAGAACAACAGCGCAGCGGCAACAGAGAACCAAAGGATAAAGGTCAGCGGATCAAGCAAGAAGGCATGCCAGCTAAAGCCCGACACAAACGAGTCGAACAGCGCCATCAGATTGACGACAGAAAGCTGCGCGTTGGCATACCACCCGAGGTAAACCAGCGTCACGGTAAGGAACGCCATGCGGAACCAGAAGAACCTACGTTCGTTCCGGGTCGCAAACGTCTGGAAAAAGAACACGGCTGTCAGAACTGTCAGCATCACACCAAGCACGATGATCTCGGTGGTTTTCCCCTCCCAGATACGTTTCCAAAGCGCTTGCTGTGCGTCCGACTCGGATTGGCTTGCGACTTGCTCGATGGCCGCTGGAACCCCAGCGGAAACCGCAGGCGTAATTGCGCGGATATATTTCGCTGGCAGCTGATAGCCCAAATCAAAGGTGGTGAAAACCTTTTCGATCGCGCCGACATCACGATGAACCAAGAGCTGGATACGGAAGGGCTGTGTTGGATCAAAGCCGCTGTCGGCAGGGATTTTGAACAGGTCAGCCTCGGCAAAGGCCGGCGCCCCCTCGGCAATGATGGTGTTGATGCGTTTGTGCATCCGATCCCGAAATCGCACAGAAACATCATTTTGGATCAAGACGATCCGATCGAAAATACCGCCACGCACATAGCCAGATCCCTTAAAGGAATAAAGCCCGCGACCAACAATGGCCAGGGCCTGGTCACCTTCGTCCAGCCAGTCCTCAAGGTTTTGCGCCACCGCATCCCCCAGCAACGCCTTGGCAATTGCTGGGTGCGAGACAAGGGATACCTGCATCTCGATGAATGTGGTTTCAGGGGCTTGCGCCAGGGCACGTTTGGCAGTGCGCTCGTCGCCCATCGCCGCGAAGGCTGCGTTGACTTGTCCAACGTCAAGCGACAGACGGCGAAGTGTGCCATCGCCTTCCAGTGTCATCCAGTCACTGGCGGCTTCTGCCTCGGGGTTAATCTCGAGCTGCGGCCCGGTGCTTTTTTCTTCGACGGCAAGCCCGCCAAGCCCAAGCTGACGGGCAACTTTGAGGCTGGCGCGAATGATAGAATCGTCGATCACCATGATCGTTACGGTCGCGCCTGAAATAATATCGAGGTCATGCGCTGTGCCGCCAGATTCGGCTTCGGCAACCAAATCAAGTCCGGTGTAGCCCGCGACCAGAGCTTTGATTTTGGAGTCCGGAATACCGATCAGAACAATCGGTTCGGAGTGTTTAACCAGATTAACACCGATAACCTTAGCCGCATCGTCAACCGCAACCATAGTGTGAATGGGCTTGCCCGAATAGCCGGTAGTCGAAACGAAGTCGGAGGTTACAAAGGCCCAGCCTATGCGCTTACCGCCTTTGAGGATCTGAACTGCTGGTATGGTTTCATCAACCGGGCCAAACGCATCGGCCCCGTCTACAAGCTCACTGACGACAACGTCGGGCAGGAGCTTGGAAAGCACAGTCTCTGCTGCTGCAGGAAGCCCGCAAAGGAGAAACGTCGCGGCAAAGACGATGGTTTTCGGGAAGAAACGGAGAAGTCTCATGCGCTGGCACCCCTCAAAAGTGGTCGCCCATCGTCATGTGTTTTGTGGCCATGGCGAAGCTGATCAGCACAGATCAGCTGTGACATGGTCCCCACTACTCTGTGCCCTACAGGGGGGGCACGTGGCATCGGACGTATGTTGTTGATGTGAATGCAAGGTGTGTCGAAATCTGTCAGCGCAACTACCGAAACAAGCGGGATGTAGGTGAAGTTTAACCCGCTTTTGAAATCGAGTGTGGCTGTCATTGCGTGGCTGCATTGGAGGCAGTCGTAGCAATCGTGTAATGGCTCTACAGGCGTGCCTTCGGAGTCAACAAAGATGGTTTTTGAAACACCATCTGCGCAGATTTCCATAGAAAACGATATACCCAATTCGCTCGCGGCGGCCACACCTATTGGGCCATACAAAGTAAGGCTCACAGCTAATAGCCAGCTGAAAAATATGGCGGCAGAACGTTTCATTTGTGCTTTATTAGCACCGAAAAATTTCACAGGACTTGATTTTTCTCAAGTTCTCCAATGACTCGCTATAGACATGCCTCTGCTCATGATGAAAAAAGACCAACTTACTCCCGCCAAAGCTGTTTAACCTGTTACTCTCAGGCTTGGGGCAAGCCAATCTTGCAAAGCGCATCACGTCGATCCTTCTGACCTGAGCCCCAAGTTTCCACCATTTCACGGAGAGAGCTTGGTTTTGGTTTGATGGGGTTACGCGGCCAGTTTGTCCATGTTCATTTTCTCTGCAAATTCCCTCGGCGTCATGTTTCCGAGCGCCGAGTGTGGTCTTTGGGTGGTGTCGTCAACAACGGTCAAGATGCGGAAGCGGCGACCATTGGCCTTCGCGTGCCCAGGGCCCGTTTCCGATCACCCCTGCGGCGCAGCTGAAGCTTCTCCTCGCGATAAATCCGCCGAAACTTCTTGTGGTTCACTTGGCCTGCCTTGTCGTTCGATCATCACCTGAAGCCGCCGATAACCAAACCGGCGACGTTCCTTGGCGACCGCTTTCATGGCATCGCGTAGCTCACCATCATGGGCCCGACAAGACTGGTATCGCCCCGTCGAGCGATCCACATTCAGCGCAGAACATGCCCGACGCTGGCTCACCTGATGGACCTCCACCAGATGCGCCACCACCTTCCGCTCGCCAGTTTCCTGCTCCTTGAGCGTCTGAATGATCTGTTCGTAAGTGAAACCCGTCTTCATTTGTCCGGCCCGAAAGTGTTTCGACTTACTATTGAGACACAATGATGAGGCGAAACGCTCGAAACCTACTGATGTTGCGGGCGTTTCGAAATCAACTTGTGTCTCAAGTCAATCCCGAAACGCTTTAAGTTGGGCGGACTCTACACAAAACTGGAGGAGTTTCAGGGGCTCAGGTCAACAGGGACAACACCCCGCCCCAAACCTACGCGGAACCCTTTGTGGGCATGTGAGGTATATGCCTGCGCCGCTCAATGCACCCGCGCCACGAAGCGCTCAACGGCCAAAAATTGGCCGGGGCGATTCTCGGACTGTTGGGGGGGCGTTGATCGTCGGTGTGGATATCTTGCGCGGTCTGGGCGATCAGGTCGCCGAGCAGGTCACCTGCCTCATCGGAGCTGCGCTTTATGCCGGTGCGGCGATCTGGGCATCGTGCTCCTCGGGGAGACGTTCACTTTGCCGGGCGTGGCCGGACTTTGCCCGGCAATAGCCGGGGTCGCGTTGATCAACGCGCCGAACGCTTCGGACAATGATCGATCTGCAGGCCGGACATTTGTTGCACCCTGACGAAAACGTAAGATGGGCTTCGGCGCGGACCTCGGATGCGGCGAAGCATTCAGACTATGCCGCACCGCATTGTCGGCAAGGGCGGCCGGTATTCACGACAATGGCGTCATGCGTATGCGTTAGGTCGAAGCAATCGACGTGCCCGCCGGCGGGTCGGTCAAGCTTGAACCGGGCAGCTTTCACCTGATGTGTATCGACCTGAACGGTCAACTGGTGGAAGGCGAGATGCTGGAAGCGACCCCGAGCTTCGAAACGGCTGGGGATGTCGTGGGCAAACTGCCGATCAAAGGTCCCGCACCATGATGGCACAGTGACCGGAGCAGTTCTCTGAACACCACACGCGGGCGGGATTATCCGCAAAATACCCGCCCCGCGACAACCGCCAGCAGCACCAGAAGCTGAAACAGGGCGGTGCCGGGAATCAACCGGTTCAAAGCCGAAGACACCGGCGTTTTCATCATCAGAAATGACAAGATCCCGGCCAACACCACCACCGGCACAAGCGCAATCGCGCAGGGGGCAAAGGCAAAGGCACCAAGCACGGTCAACGCCAAGAGCACCACATAAGTCGCACGCGACAGGGCCGGTCCGATCAGAATCGCCAGCGTCCGCCGTCCGGCAAGGTAATCTGTTTCGCGATCCCGATGATTATTGATCAGCAAGATCGCCGCAGCGGGAAGCCCAACCACCGCCCCCAGAAACAGCACGTCCCCCGTGACCGGCTGACCATGCAGATAGGTGGTCCCAGCCACAGCAACAACGCCAAAGAAGGCCACCACCAACAGCTCTCCCAGCGGGGTGCCGGACAAGGGGCGCGGGCCCATCGAGTAGAAAAAGCCCAGCGCAAGCGACATCACACCGATCACCACAATCGGCCAGCCCCCTAATAGCGCGAGGTAAAGCCCCAGCAGCCCCGCGATCCCGAAAGCTCCGGCCGCAGCCCGGCGCACCTGCACGGCCTCCAGCAGACCCATCGACGTCAATCTCGGCGGCCCCAGACGATTGGGCCCATCCACACCGCTTGCCGCATCGGCCGCATCATTCCACAGGTTGGTTCCAATCTGGATCGCCGCGGACGCCCCACCGGCAGCCAGCGCCACATCCGGGCGCCAGGCCCCGGAACCGGCCGCCATCCAGCTACCGGCCAAGACCGGCACCAAAGACAGGCTCAGGGTTTTCACCCGCGCAGCGATGACCCATAACAGCGGGCGCGGCAGGGTCTGAAGCCGCGCGACAACTGGGTCTGCAATGGGGGAAACGCTGCTCATCTCACCTCTGCCACATGCATGCGCGCCACGCCAAACATGAACGAGCGCAATTCGGTAACCGCAAAACCTGCCGCCTGCAACTCGCGGGTGATCGCCCCCCCTTCCGGAAAGCGGCGGATCGATTCAACAAGATAGGAATACGCACCTTTGTCGCGCGCCACCAGACTGCCAAGGGCGGGAATGACGTAACGGGAATGGATGCCATAAAGCGGGGCGAACCATCCTGCCGGTTTGGAAAACTCCAGCAACACCAGACTGCCACCCGGCTGTAACACGCGGGCGCATTCTTCCAGAGCCTGACGGGGATGGGTCATGTTGCGCAACCCGAACGCCAGGGTGATGCCTGCTATGGAATGATCTTCGAATGGCAGGTTCTCGGCTGGCGCATGCAGATATCCCAGCCGGTCCGCAGCCCGCGCACGGGCCTGTTCGAGCATTCCGGAACTGGCATCGGCCACGATCACTTCGCGATCGGGCGAGGCGTTTTTGACCGCGATTGCAATATCCCCGGTGCCCCCCGCCAAATCGACCAAGGGCCCGCTTGTCCCGGCAAGTTTGCGCAGCACCACGCGCACCATCACAGCTTTCCACATCCGATGGGTGCCAAAGCTCATCAGGTCATTCATCAGATCGTATCGCGGGGCGATTCGATCAAAAAGAGAGGTCACCGCATCGCGCCGCCCCTCTTCCGCAACCTCTTGATCTCCGAAGGTTTTACGCAACTCATTCAGGCTTTGAGCCCGCGCTTTCTTGGCGATGCTTATGGGTCAGCCCTCGTCGTCGGAATAGCCTTCGGCCTCGTCAATTTTCTCGCGGAACCAGCGGCCCGTGATCCAAGCCGCAGGGATGCCCAGCACAAGTGAAATCAGGATCGACGGGATTGGTGCAATAACGGTTTCCCAGCCTGCGGATTGACCGATCAGGCTGGCAAAAAAGACATTGGTTGCCACGGCCCCGACCATGAACGGATAGCTGACCAGCGACAGCAGCCAGACCGGCCAGCGACCGTCTCCGTTTCCAGAGCTCTCCATGATCACTCCTTGCGCTTGCGGAAAACCACTTTCTGCACAGCGAAGAGCGACACGATCATGGCCACAGCCGCCACCGCAAGCCAAATGGTTGCCCCGCCCACAGCATGCGAGTGACCATCAATCACCGCTTCACGCAGGGGGGTTTTATCATGGTGCGCCATTGCTGGTCCAGAAAGGGCCAAAAAAACAAGGGGTATTCGCGCGAATTTCATGACTTTCCTCCGTCATACTTTCCCTGCAGTTTACCCAACGACCGAAAAATACGGCTTGATCTTCGTCAAAGCGGAGAAAATAAGCTAAGTTGTAGTGAGCGTCAGGTGAGACGTTTTGACCCAACCCGCCAGGAGGCAAGTTTTTGCTCAGCCAAGCCGAACTCAAAATGACCAAGCGATCCGTGCTGTTCGCGAATGTGCCGGACGATATGTTGCAGGGCCTTTTGAAGAAGTGCCACAAGACATCCTGTCCGCGCGGCAACACACTGTTTGTGCAGGGCGACCCGGCCAACTACATGTATGTGGTTCTGAAAGGGTGTGTGAAACTGACCCGGATCACCCCGGGTGGGGACGAAGTTGTCGTGGCGGTTTATCCCGAAGGCAACAGTTTTGGCGAAGCCATCGCGCTGAAAGGTGGAAAATACCCGGTCACGGTCGAGGCGGTTCAGGACAGTGTTCTGTTGCAGGTCGAGACCCGCATCGTATTTGAAACCCTGCGCACCGAACCCGAACTGGCGGTCGCCATGCTCAGCTCGACCTTCAGCCACCTGCACGAACTGGTGATGGAGATTGAGAACCTGAAGGCGCTGACCGGTGCGCAGCGTCTGGCCACCTTCCTGATCTCTCTGGCCCCGGTGGACGAGGGGCCGTGTTCCTTTGTCCTGCCTTACGACAAGATCCTGATTGCCAAGCGGTTGGGCATGAAACCGGAAAGCCTGTCCCGGTCCTTTGCAAACCTGCGTGCCCACGGGGTCGAGGTGCAACGCGAAGCGGTTCGCGTGAACGAGATCATGCAGCTCAAGACCTTCGTATCAGACGACGAAGACATGCCGGTCCGGGGGCGTCGCGCCTGACGGACCACTTTATGCGGCCAGGTAAAGCCCGAACGCCACCAGCAGGAACAGGATCAAAAACGCGTTGAACCCGCGTTGCCAGCTTCCTGCACCGCGAAGGCCAAGGTAATCCAGCAGAATGATCCGCGCTTTCAGCCCGGACAGTGACAGAACCATTGCCACAAACCCCATCCCCGCCTGCGGGCGGATTTCGGTCAGCAACACGGTGAGAGCCGATAGGCCCAGCAAGATCAGATAAGCGCGGTTCAATGCGGAATGGGTCATGTCACCTCACCAGATAAATGATCGGGAACAACAGCACCCAGACCAGATCCACCATGTGCCAGAACATGGCGGCCCCTTCCAGGTTGCGGGGATGCGGCCAGCGCATCACAAGGGCAAAGATCACCAGCCCCGCCACCACATGCATCGCGTGAAACCCGGTCAGCAGGTAGTAAAACGTAAAGAACTGGCTGGTTTCAATACCAATACCCAAGGCCGCCTTTGCTGAATATTCCAGATATTTGACCACCAGGAACACCACACCAAGCAGCATGGCCCCAGAGAGCCAGAGGCGCATTCGATCGGGGCTGGCCACCGCGCGTGCTGCACAAAACCCGCTGCTGATCAGCACGATTGTGTTCACCGCTCCTGCGACCCGGTTCAGGTTATCCTGATCCTGTGCAAAACCCACGGGATCCATGATCCGCACGCCCAGAAAGGCCAACAGCCCGGCCCCGAACACCAGAAGCTCGCTGACGATCAGGACCCAGATCATCAGATCCCCCGGCAGTTTCTCAAGCGGATGTTCGATTTCCACCCCCACTGGCGTCGAAGCAGGGTTTTGGCTCATGCCACACCCCCGGTGATCTGCCGATAGATCTCGGGCAGGGCGGCGGTCAGGCGATTGGCATCCGGCACGATCGAAAACCCGTTGGAGCCAAAGATCCGGTTCACCCAAGCCTGGCCTTTCTGGTCCACCACAACCCCGTGCACAGCCTGCCCCAGGCGACGCGCCTCGCGCACCGCCATCCGGCTGTCTTCAATCCCGTGACGCCCTTCGTAATGATCAAGGTCATTGGGCTTGCCATCGGTGATGACCAACAGAAGTTTGCGGCTGTTCGGACGTGCATCCAACCCTTTTGACGCATGGCGCATCGCAGCCCCAAGGCGGGTGTAGAAGGCCGGGTTTACCCCCGCAATGCGTTGCTCCACCACCGTGCCCATTTTGTCGTCAAAGTCTTTACAGCTTTGCACATAGACCCGGCCACGTTTCAGCGACGAGAAGGTGTGGATCGCAAAATCATCACCGCAGGCATCCAGACCCCAGGCAAGGGCGGCAAGCGCCTCTCGCTCCACCTCGATCACCGACCGGTCGCCAATTGCGGCCTCGGTTGAACGCGACACGTCAATCAGCACCGAAATCGCCAGATCCCGGTCCTGCGTGCGGGCCGCACGATACACCCGATCCGAGGCATGACCAGTCGCGCGCAGCTCTACCTGCGCGGCAATCGCAGCTTCCAGATCCAGCTCATCCCCTTCCAGTTGGCGCGGCAAGATCACGCGTTTTGGGCGCAGCGCCTCAAACTGGCGTTTCACCGCGCGGATACGACGCTGGGCTGCGGGATCGGTCGAAAACTCGGCAGGTTCCTCACTGATATCCGCCTGGCTGGACAGAACCCGGCAATGATCGGGCAGATAGCAGCATTTGCGGTGATCCCATTCGTGATACATATGCTCACCCGAGATCCGCTCACGATCGGCATCTTCCGGCGACAGGTCGAGGTGAAACTTCAACCGCGTGGCGGTTTTCTTCGACACCTGCCCCAACGCCAGTTCATCCTGATCATCGGCGGCGCGTTTCGCATTGTCATCCTCGTCGTCTTCAATGCGACGGTTCATGTTCATGTTCTCAACCCATGAGAAGATGGCCTCGAACTTATGCAGAATCAGGCTGTCTTTGCGCTCGGCCAGGTCACTCTCGGACCGGCGGGCCTTTTTCATGCCCTGGCTTGCATCCGAACCGCTGCCCTGCTCTTCCGCTTCGGGAAGACGCTCAGATGTCCCACGTTGCGCCAGCGGGCGCAGGTCAGGCCAGAGCGGCACCGGGCGGTAGGGGCGATATCCATGCGGGGCCGCAAGATCGGACAGATCTGCATCGGGCTGACGCACTCGGGTCAGAAGGTCCCGTCCGGTTTTGCTTTTCGGCTCCGGTCCCCCCAGAAGATGCAAAATCACCTGCTCCAACGCCTCTTCGTAACGCGGAAGCGTGACAGAGGGGCGCATCGTCCGGCAGGCATCAATCAGGGTTTCATAAAACCCCTTGAGGCCGGGACAGTCGCGCAGGGTTTCGCGGGTCATATCGACCGAGGCGCGCAGCATCAGGATATCCATCCGCAGCGCATCCTCTTCGTGCACAGGTTCCGGCGCATGGGCCACCGAGGCCGCAAGCCAGAAATAAAGTGCGGCATTTGCCTCACGTGCCGGGAAGTCGTTGATTTTCTCCGGCAGGCGCAGCGCCTCGCCATCAAAACTGGGGCGGGCAACACGCTCGCGCCAGGTGCCCAGCGCCCGTTTCACCGACAGGCGGTGATCCGAGGCCATGGGGCTTGCGGTTTTGATCTCGACGGCGAGCCCGCCGCCAAGACCACGGAAAAAGACCCCCAGACGGTTTTCGACCTCGGCCAGCGTGACCGCGGCAGCGTCATGTGTCTCAGGTTCCTGCAACCGGCTGGCATAGGCATGCCAGATTTTGCCGATTGTTTCTTCCGGTTCGAACAGATCGATTTCTGGGTGAGGCCCCGATTTTGACATGGGCCATTATCCAAAAATTGCCGTGACCAGGTCGAGCAAGCCTTGCTTTACGTCCTGATCATCGGACAGAGGTTCAATCATGGCCGCTTCAATCGCCTGTTCAATCGGTGTGCCTGCCATGATCAGCGTGGCACAATAGATGATCAGACGGGTTGAGACGCCCTCTTCCAGATCCTGCCCCTTGAGGCCACGCAGCTTGCCAGCCAGACGCACGAGGTTTTTGGTGCGATCCGCGTCAAGGCCACTCTCGCGCATCACGATATCCACTTCACGCTCAGGCAGCGGGAAGTCGAAATCAAGCGAGAGGAAACGTTGCCGGGTCGACGGTTTCAGCGTCTTCAGGATGTTCTGGTAGCCGGGGTTGTAGCTTGCCACGAGCATGAAGCCGGGGGGGGCTTCGATCTCTTCTCCGGTCTTGTCCAGCGGCAGAATACGGCGGTCATCCGTGAGTGGGTGCAGGACAACGGTCACGTCCTTGCGGGCTTCGACCACCTCATCAAGGTAACAGATGGCCCCTTCGCGCACGGCGCGCGTCAGGGGGCCGTCAACCCAAACCGTTTCCCCGCCTTTCAGAAGGAAGCGGCCAACAAGGTCCGCGGCCGACAGGTCATCATGGCAGGCAACAGTATAAAGCGGGCGCCCCAGACGGGCGGCCATATGGGCAACAAATCGGGTTTTACCGCAGCCGGTTGGGCCTTTCAGCAAAACCGGAAGATCGTTTTTGAATGCGGTTTCGAACAGCTCACATTCGGAGCCGACCGGGGCATAGAAAGGGACGTCAGCCCCTTCCGTTTTTTCTTGTGGAACGGAAGACATATCTAAGTCCTTTGCAGATATAAGCGTGTCAGGGCAAGTTTCGGGATATTCTTGAACTTGTTCATCCTACAACGCTTGGAGCTTTTCAGCTTTCGTAAGGGTCGGCCCCCTCCTGTCGAGGGAAAGGGCCGAGCCGATTTCTTAGGCTTCTTCAGTCGTGCCTTTCTCAATCACCTCGCGGCGCGGGGCCAGTTGGGCATAGATGAACAGGAGCGCACCCAGCACCACAGCCACACCAGATCCCCAGCGCATGAGGTAGAACAGGCCCAGACTTTCTTGCACGTCCATGAAGTTTTCACCCATGACACGTTGCAGGTGGGTTTGAATCGTACCAGCAAAGGTCAGGACGAAGGTCATGAATGCCATGCCACCGGTCATCAGCCAGAAGCTCACCATATTCAGCACCTGGTTATACGGGTCACGACCACGCAGGATCGGCATCGCATAGGTGAAGATGGCCAGGTTCATCGAAACATAGGCACCGTAGAAGGCCAGGTGGCCGTGGGCTGCGGTGATCTGGGTCCCGTGGGTATAGTAGTTCACCCCGTGCAGCGTATGCAGGAAGCCCCACACACCAGCACCGAAGAAGGCCACGGTCGAAGCGCCCAGCGCCCAAAGCAGAGCTGCTTTGTTCGGGTGATCACGCTTGCCTTTCCAGACCATCACGAAGCTGAACGCCATCATTGCAAAGAACGGAATGACTTCGAGCGACGAGAAGATCGAACCGATCCACTGCCAGTAACCGGGGGTCCCGATCCAGTAGTAGTGGTGACCCGTGCCAAGGATACCCGAGAACAGGGCGGTGGCCACGATGATATAGAGCCATTTTTCAATGATCTCACGGTCAACACCGGTCATTTTCAGCATCAGGTAGGCCAAGATCGAGGCCATCACCAGTTCCCAGGTGCCTTCCACCCACAGGTGTACGATGTACCACCAGAACATTTTGTCCAGCGCCAGGTTGGTCGGGTTGTAGAAGGAGAACAGGAACAGCAGCGCCAGACCCCAGAGGCCCAGAAGCAGCACGTTCGTGATCGCAGTCTTACGACCTTTCAGAACCGTCATGGTGATGTTGTAAAGGAACATCAGCGCCGCAACGACAATGCCCAGCTTGACCCAGACCGGCTGTTCAATGAACTCGCGGCCTTCCATACCCAGGAACCAGTTGCCGTGGAACAGGTTGAACACATAGGTCACAACCACGCCCAGCGTCCCCACCAGCAGCAGGATCAGCTGCAGATAAGCAATCATCGGCGAATGGATCTCGCGCTCAGCCTCCTCCGGAACCAAGAAGTAGGCTGCCCCGAAGAACCCAAGCAAGAGCCACACGATCAACGAGTTGGTGTGCAGCATCCGGATAATGTTGAATGGCAGGATTTCCGAAAGGAAATTCGGCTGGACGTAAATCCAACCGGCGATAAGCCCGCCGGACACCTGTACTGCGAAGAGAATCATCGCAGCCAGGAAATACCAGTAGGCAATTTTCTGTGTTTGATATTTCATGATCTTTCCTCCGTGCCTCAGCCTGCCTCATTGGGCGGCCAGCCCTGGGCATCGATCTTGTTCACCCAGAGGAAGAAATTCGCAAGGTCGCGAATCTGTTCTTCGGTCAGGTTGAACTGTGGCATCTGGCGACGGCCTTCGATGCCTGTCGGCATCGCTTCCATCCAACCCTGCAGCGTGTCGAACGCACCTTCAGGATCGTCTTCGACGCCCCAACGTGCCATCACATTTTGCAGTTCTGGCGCGAAATACGCCCCTTCGCCCATCAACGTATGACAGTTGATGCACGCGTTTTCTTCCCAGACACGCTTGCCCTTGGCTACACTCTCTGTCAGCTCCGAATGAACGGTCGACTTGTTCTTGATATAGCTGACGGACTGGGCCGACAGGATCAAGAACACGGCGATAAAGAACAGAGAGCCGCCATAGAACACATTGCGCGCCATGGTCTTTGTCATGACTTCCCGCATTTTAGTCTCCAAACTCAGCTTCTCCTGATCAAAATAGTCGGGCAGACCTCACGGAATCTTGACAATTGTTAAGCAAAATACGGTTTGTTTCGCTGTGAAATGTCCGATTTTCCAAACAAAAAACCCCGCCGAAACCGGCGGGGCCTTCAACATGTCGTGGTCTGATCCGTCAGATAATCAAGACCTGCGCGCCGACCTTGGCGCGTGCAAACAGGTCGGCAATATGTTCATTGTAAAGCCCAATACAGCCATTGGACGAACGGCGACCGATCTTGCGCGTATCGTGGGTGCCGTGAATGCGGTAATAGGTCCAGCTCAGATAAAGCGCATGTGTGCCCAGCGGATTTTCCGGACCAGGGCCAATGTAATCGGGCCATTCGGGGTTGCGCAATTTCATCGACGGGGTCGGGCGCCAGCTGGGGCCTTCGACCTTGCGCACAATCTTGGTGCGGCCTTTGCGGGTCAGATCCTCGGTCAGCGGCACGGACGAGGGGTAGAGCTTGTATTCCGACTGATCCTCAGACCAGTAATGCAGCGCGCGCGACGTGATATCGACAAGGATCACACCGTTTTTCGTATTCGAAAAATAGGGGCGCCAGTCCAGCGACCGGAAGGACGAGATGTTGCGTCGCACGCGCGTGCTGATATCCGCTTCCACCTCGGTGGTCTCTTCCCCGGTCTGCGCAAAAGCAGGCATAGCCACGGCAGAGGCAGCAGCCACGGACGACCCAAGAAACGCACGCCTGCTGAACCCATTTTTCATCCAGTCAGCCATCATCAATCTCCAACACATGCAAGCAGTTCTGGCCTTATATATGGCGCTTAAGCCGCAGTCGCAAATCAAACAGGCGTTATCCCGCACAATTCCCCCGGTAGCGTTTGATCCCGGCAACATTCCTATATACAGGGGGACTATTCACGATTTCGGAAGAACCGCATGACACCTCGGATTTTCATAAGCTTGGCCCTCACCCTTCTAGTGGCAGCTTGCTCGACAACGGATGGCACCTATTCGCGCGCGGACGGAGCCATCGCCAAGATCTATCGAATCAGCGAAAAGCAGCATTCGAAGATCCAGTACGGCATGCTGGATTCTGTCAACACATTGCGTCAGGCGGCTGGCCTCGGCCCTGTGACCCTGAATGCCCAGCTGAACGCAGCGGCCGCCACCCATTCCCGAGACATGTCGGTCCAGAACCGCCCGTGGCATTTCGGATCTGACGGCTCCTCTCCGATTGATCGGGTGGCACGCACCGGGTATCCGGGGCTGATGCTGGGTGAAGCCATTTCGGAAACCTATGAAACCGAGCTGGAAACCCTGTCCGCCTGGATGGATGAACCGGGGACACGGGACGTCATTCTGGCACCTGCCGCGCAAAATCTGGGTTTTGCCTGGCACCAGGAGCCAGGCGGCAAGATCTGGTGGACGCTGCTCATGGGCAGCTGACCGGCTTTCCGGTCTCGAGGTCAGACCACATCACCTTGCGCAGGACTTGAACGCGGCATCAAACGGCGCCCAATCTGCAAGCTCAAGACGAACCGGCACCGTCAGGACGCGCCGCCGGAACGAAGGCGGCAGCCGCACTGCGTCCTTTTCAGTGGTCACAAGCTGCGCCCCAAGGGCTGCAGCCTCAAGCTCAAGACGCTTCATAAGGGCATCTGTCAGGGGTTGGTGATCCGCCAGGGCTTCAGACCGCAGCAGATTGGCCCCCATCCCCTGCAATGTTGCAAAGAATTTATCCGGGTGGCCGATGCCAGCAAAGGCCATCACATCCAGCCCCTCAAAATCCATCCCCATCTGCAACGGCTCCAACCTGCCTGTCATATGCGGCAGATGGATCTGCGCACCCCAGGCCTCGGCAAAGCGTTTTTGGGCTCTATCATGGCCGATAGACAGCAAAAGATCCGCGCGTTTCAGCCCCTCCTGCACCGGTTCCCGCAGCGGACCCGCCGGAATGCAGCGCGCATTGCCAAACCCTTTCACCGCATCCACAACCACAATGGACAGGCTTTTTTCCACATCGGGGTTCTGGAACCCATCATCCATCAAAATGACATCGGCACCGGCATTTTCCGCCGCACGCACCCCCGCGGCCCGATCCTTGGAAACCCAGGTGCTGGTGAAAGCCGCCATCAGCAATGGCTCATCCCCAACCTCGTCGGCTTGATGTCGGCGCTCGTCAACCTGCACGGGGCCTTCCAAACTGCCCCGATGCCCACGCGAAACGATATGGACCACAAGCCCCTTGGCCATCAGGTACTGCGCCACGGCAATGGTGGTTGGTGTCTTGCCGGTTCCGCCCGCATTGATATTGCCAATACAGATGACCGGCACCTGGGCGCGATATCCGCTGGCCTGCACCCGGCGCGCTGTGCCCATGCCATAAAGCCAGCCCAGAGGGGCAAGCAATCTTGCCCGCCAATGCGGACGGTTCGGCGGGGTAAACCAGAAAGACGGAGTTTTCATAGCAACCTTCCCTAGAGACCGTTTTTATCAAGCAGATCCAGAACCATTTCCTCGACCATACCTGACAACTCGGCGCCGCTGGTGATAATTTCCCATGCCGCCATGGCCATCTGCGCTGCATGTTCGGGCTGCAACAGGTATTCGATCTCTTGTGCAAGGTGTTCGCGGCTTGCCACCCGACGCGCAGCGCCCGCCGCCTCCAGACGCTCAAACGCGTCGGTATCCTGACCCAAAGCAGCGCCAAACACCACGGCGGAGCCGAGAGATGCTGCCGCGTTGGGTGACAGGCACCCCCCTCCGCTCAACGTGTGACCAATAAAGGTGATTGGCGACAGGCGCATCCAAAGCCCCTCTTCCTCGGGCAGGTCGGCAATGTAGATATGCGCCTCGGGTGTGGGGGTCTGATCTTCGGAACGCAATGCCACAACCCAGCCGTCCTGCTCCAGCTTGCGCGCCAGAACGGGCGCGCGCGCGGGATCATCCGGCACGATGACCAACAGCAAGCGGTGTGACTTTCGCATGACCTGCCGATGCGCCTCGACCAGCAGCGCCTCCTCCTCTGCCGCTGTGTTGAGCGCCAGCCAAAGCGGCCGGGCACCAAGCGCCTGCGCCATGTCGTCCCGTTCGGCCATGTTGCAGCTTGGGGGTTGCGTCTGACGCTGCAACGCCCCGACCACGCGAATTTTTCCCGTCGACACCCCCAGTCGGGACAGCACCAATGCCGCAGCCTCGCTTTCAGCAAGAATAGTATCGAATCCTGAGGCCAAGGCACGTATTGTCCCATGCCACCAAGGCAGCGCCCCCCCGCTTGAGACAGGCGCACGCGCGTTGATCCAGAGCGCCGGGATACTGCGCTGATGCACAAGGCCCAGCAGGGGCGGGTCCAGCTTCTGATCCATCCACAGAACCAGATCCGGGCGCATGATATCCAGAAACTGTTTGGCCGATTTCAGGCCGCCATCAGGAAGCGCGCAGGAAAGCAGCACGTCCCCAAGGTCTTCCGGGGGATCCCAAGGCGCGTGTCCGCTCGGCAGAGTGATCAGGAAGCAAAGATCATCCCTGGTGCGAACAACCTGCCGGATGAAATCCTCCAAGGCGGGCAGCTCTCCGCCATCCCCAACCTGACACCAGATCAACGGGCCGCCTTCGGGGCGGCTCAGCCCATCGCAAACCTCGCCCTCGGACCTGCGCCCGACGAAATGATGCATCAGTTGATGCAGATAAATTCCCGGAGGCAACATGGCCTGCCCTTCCGCCCGTCTTTCGCGCGATCTCTGACTGGATCCTGCACGTCAATCTAAGCCAGCACGGGACGGGGGAAAAGGTTAGAACGGCCATTTTCCCTGCGAAAATGCAGTCAGAACGGCGATAATCCGGTCAAAACTCCGCCCGGCGCGCGCCACGCTGGTGCGGGCACGCAGATAGCCATGCACCAGCCCCTCCTCTTCACGCCAAACGGCACGCCCGCCCGCATCGCGGACCGCATCGCAATACACCCGCCCATCATCCGAAAGCGGATCACATTGCGCCGTTACGACATAGGTCGGCGGCAGATCGGCAAAGTCCCGGTCCCGCAGCGGGGATGCGGTGGGATCATCGGGGAAATCCTGTGCCCCGTGGCGCAGCTTCGCGTAAAATTTCACATCCTCAAGCGTCAGCATCGGGGCGTTTGCATGCGCCAGATAGGACCCTTGTGTCATATCTCCACCAAGTCCGGGATCTCCACCAAGTCCGGGATAGATCATCACCAAACCGGCCAGCGGGACCTCCCGGCGCAGGGTATGGGCGACGGCTGCTGCAAGGTTTCCACCCGCACTATCCCCGGCAAGAACAGTCACTCCGGGCCATGTTAGAGACGCATATCGCACCACAGACAGTGCATCTTCATAGGCTGCCGGATGGGTATGCTCCGGGCATAGCCGGTAATCCGCCGAGACAACACGCAACCCGGTACGGGCGCAGATTTCAGCGCAGACATCATCGTGGCTTTCCAACCCGCCGACCACAAACCCGCCACCATGGAAATAAACCACTGTTCCCGAAGCGGGGGCCGCTTCGTAAATTCGAACCGGCACGCCATCGACCATTGCGTCATGCGCCGAGACCCCCTCCGGGTAGCCCTCAAAAAAGGCCCGGCACATGCGGTCATAGATAGATCTCTGCTCCGCAATCGTCAGATTAATCGCATCCGGCGAATAATAGTCTTCCGTCTTGTGAATGAACGCCCAAGTCTCGGCATCAATGATATTTTCGTAATCCATGGCGAAACGGTAGGAGCACCCGACAGGTTTGGCAATACATGCCCGACGCCGGATCACGCAACATGTTCAGATCAGGCAAAAAGATTGACACTGGTCCTATTTCCGATTTCCATCTGGCCCTACACTGAACGGGGTCCTGCTGGTTGGGTTCAGAACCGACGGCAAAGCGGGTCAGACAGTTGACGCTCGCGAAACCCGAAACTGATCATACCAGCCAGCGACAGGACAGTATGCCCAAGCTCGACCAACCCCAGATCGACACCTCACCTGCCGTATCCGATGAGGTGCGCAAGACCACCTGTTACATGTGCGCCTGCCGGTGTGGAATCAATGTGCACATGAAAAACGGCCAGGTCGCCTATATCGAAGGGAACCGGGACCACCCTGTCAATCAGGGCGTTCTGTGCGGTAAGGGATCTTCGGGGATCATGCAGCATTACGCACCCTCGCGCCTGCGCGCGCCCCTGAAGCGCGTGGGGGAACGCGGATCTGGCGAGTTCGAGGAGATCAGCTGGGAAGAGGCGCTTGAAATCGCGGCTGGCTGGTTGGCCCCGCTGCGCGAGAAAGATCCTTCGAAACTGGCGTTTTTCACCGGGCGCGATCAGTCACAAAGCTTTACGTCCTGGTTTGCCCAGGCCTATGGCACTCCGAATTACGCGGCCCATGGCGGGTTTTGCTCGGTTAATATGGCTGCGGCAGGCATCTACACGATGGGTGGCGCCTTCTGGGAATTCGGCCAGCCCGACTGGGAGCGCACCCGGCTGTTCATGCTGTTTGGCGTGGCCGAAGACCACGACAGCAACCCGATCAAGATCGGGCTGGGCAAGCTGAAAGACCGCGGCGCCAAGGTGATTGGCGTGAACCCGATCCGCTCAGGCTATAACGCGGTGGCGGATGAATGGGTGGGTATCACACCGGGCACGGATGGGCTGTTCATCATGGCCCTTATGCACGAATTGCTGCGCGCAGGGCAGGTCGACCTGGCCTATCTGGCACGCTACACCAATGCGGGTTTCATCATTGATGAAGACCCTAACTCGCCTGAAAAGGGTCTTTTTATCCGGGGATCCAGCGGCAAGCCACAGGTGATCTGCCGCGACACCGGCAAGTTGATGGACTATGACTGCCCAGGCGTCACCCCCAATCTCGCCGCGCAGATGGTCGAGGGTGACATCACCCATCGCACCGTGTTCCAATTGATTGCGGAACGGTATCTGGGCGCAGAATATGCGCCTGAAGCCGTGGCGGAGCGGACCGGCGTTAGCGCCGCCAAGATCAGGTCTATTGCCGCCGAACTGGCCCGTGTCGCCTTTGAGGAAGAGATCGTGCTCGATCAGCCATGGACGGACTGGAAGGGGCAAAAACACGACAAGATGATTGGCCGCCCGGTGGCGTTCCATGCCATGCGCGGTATTTCAGCCCATTCAAACGGTTTCCAGACCTGCCGCGCGCTGCACCTGCTGCAAATCCTGCTGGGGTCGGTTGAGGTGCCCGGCGGGTTCCGTTTCAAACCGCCCTACCCCAAACCGCCAGAGGCACATCCAAAGCCACATGCAGGTGTCACCCCCGGACAGCCGCTTGACGGCCCCCATCTGGGCTATCCGCTGGGGCCGGAACACCTTCTGCTGGACGAGGACGGCAACGCCAAGCGCATCGACAAGGCGTTCACCTGGGAAAACCCGCTTTCGGCGCATGGCCTGATGCATATGGTGATTTCAAACGCCCATGCCGGTGATCCATACAAGATCGACACGCTGTTCATGTATATGGCGAATATGGCGTGGAACTCGTCAATGAACTCATCCGAGGTGATGCGGATGCTCACCGACAAGGATGAAAACGGCGATTATGTGATTCCGCGTATCATCTATTCAGATGCCTATAGCTCGGAAATGGTGGCCTATGCGGACCTGATCCTGCCGGACACGACCTATCTGGAGCGCCATGACTGCATCTCGCTGCTTGATCGCCCGATTTGTGAGGCTGATGGCGCAGCGGATGCCATTCGCTGGCCAGTGGTTGAGCCCGACCGGGATGTGCGCGGGTTTCAGACCGCTTTGATCCAGCTGGGCACCAAGCTCGGCCTGCCCGGGTTTGTGAAGGAAGACGGCAGCGCAAAATACAAAGATTACGCCGATTACATCGTGAACCATGAGCGTCGACCCGGCGTTGGCCCGCTGGCCGGGTTCCGGGGCAAAAACGGCGATGGCGACGGGCGAGGAGAGCCTAATCCAGCCCAAATCGACAAATATATCGAAAATGGCGGCTTCTGGGTTTCCCATGTGCCAGACGAAGCGGCGTTCTATAAACCCTGGAACAAAGCCTATCAGGAATGGGCCGTTGCCCGCGGCATTTTTGATGCCGAAGCGCCTTATGTGTTCAACCTGTATGTCGAACCGATGCGTAAATTTCAGATTGCCGCCGAGGGGCATGGTGACATCCAGCCGCCAGAGCATCTGCGCGCAAGGGTCCGCCAGACCATGGACCCGCTGCCGATCTGGTATGAACCGTTTGAGGATGGCAATGTGGACATTGAGGAATACCCGATCCACGCCCTGACCCAGCGCCCGATGCACATGTATCACTCATGGGGCACGCAAAATGCGTGGCTGCGGCAGATCACCGGCAAGAACTATCTGTATCTGCCCACCAAGATCTGGGAGGCCAACGGGTTCAAAGAGGGCGACTACGCCGAGGTCAGCTCGGTCAATGGCACCATAACGGTCCCGGTGGCCCATCACGCCGCCCTCAATGAAAACACGGTCTGGACCTGGAACGCGATCGGCAAACGCAAAGGGGCCTGGGCGCTGGATGAAAATGCCCCGGAGGCCCGCGAAGGCTTTTTGCTCAATCACCTCATTCACGAACTTCAGCCCCCCAAAGGGGACGGGATGAGATGGGCCAATTCAGACCCTATTACAGGGCAAGCCGCCTGGTTTGACCTGCGGGTGAAGATCCGCAAGGCCGACCCGAAGCCGGCCGAAGCGCAGCCCGCTCATCCACCGATCAAATCCCCGGTGGGCAAGGGCCCGCATGTTGTTGCGAGGAAGATCTGATGACCTGTTTGCCCTCCACCACTCAGAAAAAGCTGGGTCTGGTCATTGATCTTGACACCTGCGTTGGATGTCACGGCTGCGTCACCGCCTGCAAAGGCTGGAACACGCAGAATTATGGCGCGCCGCTTTCAGATGTCGATGCCTATGGCGCCGATCCGTCAGGCACGTTTCTGAACCGCGTTTTCAGCTATGAGGTTCAACCCGAAAAGGGCGCCGCCCAGACCGTGCATTTCCCTAAATCCTGCCTGCATTGCGAAGATGCCCCCTGTGTGACGGTCTGCCCGACCGGGGCCAGCTACAAACGCGCCGAGGATGGCATCGTTCTGGTCAACGAAGACCGCTGCATCGGCTGCGGTCTTTGCGCCTGGTCCTGCGCCTATGGCGCGCGCGAGCTGGATCAAGACGCCGGGATCATGAAGAAATGCACCCTCTGCGTGGACCGGATCTACAACGAGAACCTGCCGGAAGAGGACCGGGTGCCCGCCTGTGTGCGCACCTGCCCGGCGGGCGCGCGGCATTTCGGTGATCTGGGGGATCCGACATCCGATGTCTCGAAACTGGTGGCTGAGCGCGGCGGGTTTGACCTGATGCCGGATCAGGGCAACAAACCGGTGAACAAATACCTGCCACCGCGCCTGAAAGACCGGCTGGACACACCGGCCCTTACCCCCGTGACCGAAGATGAACCCAAGGGCTTCCTTGGCTGGCTCGACAAAGCTTTGGAGCGTATCTGATGCATCCCGCACCCAGCGTTATCCTTTTTACCACCCTGTCCGGTCTGGGCTTTGGCCTTCTTGCCTTCCTGGGGCTGGACATTCCTTCCGTTCGGGGGGGCACGGCCCTGGCCTTTTTTGTGCTGGCTTATGCGCTGGCGGTGGGCGGGCTGCTGACCTCAACCTTTCACCTCGGCAACAAGAAAAACGCTATCTATGCCTTCAGCCAGTGGCGGAGCAGCTGGCTGTCGCGCGAGGGGTGTGCCGCCGTCCTGACGCTGCTCCTGTTTGCGCCAGTGGGGTTTGGCCGTGTTTTCCTTGAGACCAACCTGGGCCCGCTTGGTGCAATCGGGTCAATCTCTGCGCTGGCCACGGTGTTCACCACTTCGATGATCTATGCCCAGCTGCGCACGATCCCGCGCTGGCATCAGCCGATCGTGCCGGTGATGTTTCTGTTGCACGCACTTGCCGGCGGGGCGCTTTTGGCGGGACAGAGCCTGTTTGCGGGCCTCCTTCTGCTGGCGTTGACGGGTGTCATGATCTGGATGTGGCGCGAGGGGGACCGGCGCGAAGCAGACGGGGCGGACACGATGGAAAGCGCCACCGGGCTGGGCACCATCGGCAAGGTCCGGATGTATGAAAGCGCCCACACCGCCCGCAACTATGTCATGGATGAAATGATCCACCGGGTTGGCCGCAAACATGCCGAGAAACTGCGCAAAATCGCCGCGGTTCTGATCGGCATTCTGCCTGCAATCGTGCTGCTGGCACTGCCTGCCGGGCATCTGGTCAGCGCGGTGGCCTTCCTGCTGCACCTTGTGGGGATTGCGGTTGGTCGCTGGCTGTTCTTTGCCGAGGCCCGCCATGTGGTTGGGCTCTACTACGGAAAATAACCCCGCTTCCCCCCTTTCACTCCTCCCCCAAAAACCGCTAGGTAGGACAGGTGTTTTCTTGGGAATTTGAGGGCTGACATGACCAACACGCTTTACAAACGTGACCTGCCGGATGGGCTGGATCTTGGGCCGGTGGTGGCCATCGACTGTGAAACCATGGGGCTGAACCCGCACCGTGACCGGCTGTGTGTGGTGCAGATGTCCGGGGGGGATGGCAACGCGCACCTGGTTCAGATCGAGAAGGGTCAGACCTCTGCCCCCAACCTGGAACGTATGCTGACCGACCCCAATGTGCTGAAGATCTTTCATTTCGGCCGGTTTGATATCGCCGCCATGCTGAATGCCTTTGGCGTGGTCACGGCACCTGTCTATTGCACCAAGATCGCCTCGAAACTGGTGCGCACCTATACTGATCGACACGGGCTGAAAAACCTTCTGGATCAGCTGCTGAAGGTGGATGTTTCCAAACAGCAGCAGATGAGCGACTGGGGCGCGGAAGAGCTGACCAACGCGCAGCTCGACTATGCTGCCTCGGACGTGCTTTACCTGCATCGTCTGAAAGAAGAGCTGGACGCGCGCCTGGCACGCGAAGGGCGCACAGAGATGGCTCAGGCCTGCTTTGATTTTCTGCCGATGCGCGCGCAACTTGATCTGGCAGGCTGGCCGGAACAGGATATCTTCGCCCATTAGACCCAGCCGGGGCAACACGCCCTTCTTGTGAGACTTGTTGGAAAAAGCCTCACCGGTGAGGCTTTGTTAGCCCTTTTCTGCCCTACTGCTTTCATGTGACAGTTACAGGGATTTTCCTCATGACGCTGATTGCAGCTCTCGCAATGCCGAACCCCAGGACCAAACCCGGAAGGCGCACCATCGGGATCGCCGCCTGATCTCAGGCTGGTAGATCCTGCCGGTGGCCGCCCTGGCAATCCCCATGTGGATTGTGCTGCTCCGCATCTTGCTGTCGCTGTTCTAGGACGCCCCTAGGTCTGTTTCATCAAATGAAACCGGCAGAAAGCGCGGCGGAATGCAGCCATGACCTTGGCAACGGGCGTGAAGTTGCTAGATAGGAGGGGAAAGGACGTGGAATGCCCCCTTATAACAACAGTTATTCACGCATGGTTGCCTGGCTGAAAGTTCTTCTGCCACTGATTGCGCTTGGGCTGCTCTCCACCATCTTCCTGATCTCGAAATCCATCGACCCGACCAAGTCGCTGAGCTATGCGCGCATAGATCTGGATGCGATCATGCGAGAGGAAAAAATCGCCGAGCCGACCTTTTCCTCGGTCACCCGAGATGGGGCCGCCATCACCTTTTCCGCAAAAAGCGCCATCCCCGAAGGTGAGAACACTTTCTCTGCCCAAGAGATGAAAGCGCGGATCGAAACACCGGATGGCGCCAATGTGAAAATTGACGCACAGCACGCATTGATCAACGGCGCTGAAAATCTTATCGACCTCAGCGGCGGCGTAACCCTTTTGACATCAACGAATTACACCATCCACACCGATGCGCTGACCGCGTCAATCGACGCAACCGATATTCGTTCAACAACACCGGTTTCCGCCGAGGGGCCGTTTGGAACACTCACCGCCGGGCAGGCTCGAATTTCACAACAGGGCCGTCAATCCGGAAGCTATCTTCTGGTATTTCAAGATGGCGTAAAACTGATATATCATCCCCCAGAAAAGGGAGTTGAATAGTGCTGAATTTGGTTAAGTCACTTACCGTCCTGATATCGCTGCTGGCGGCGGGGCATGCGATGGCGCAATCGCAGATCGCGTTTGGCGGCCTCAAACATGACAGCTCGCTCCCGATCGAAGTCTCCGCAGACCAGCTTCAGGTGGACCAGGCTGATGGCACGGCCATTTTCAAGGGCAATGTCAAAGTGGGTCAGGGCGATATGCGCCTGTCTGCCAGTCAGGTGCGTGTGGAATATGCGACCGGCGCGGACAGCACCGGAGAGATTTCCCGGCTGTTTGCCAGCGGAAATGTGATCCTGGTCAATGGCGCTGAGGCGGCAGAGGCCAATCAGGCCACCTATACAATCGACAGCGGGCGGATTGTAATGACTGGAAATGTCCTGCTGACCCAGGGCAACAATGCCCTTTCCTCGGACACACTGACCGTTGATCTGAACACCGGCACCGGCATCATGGATGGCAATGTGAAGTCCATCATTCAGACCGGGGGCAACTGATGCCAGAGCTTGCGGTAGATAATGGCACCCAAGCGGACAAGCCGGAAGATCAGCAGGGGTTGCGCGTCACCGGGCTGCGCAAAAGCTATCGCAAGAAAACCGTGATCCGCGATGTGACCCTTGAACTGAACCGGGGGGAAGTGGTTGCCCTGCTCGGGCCAAATGGCTGCGGCAAGACCACCACATTTTATTCCATTGCCGGGCTGGTCACGCCAGAGGCTGGCCAGGTGACCATTGACGGGCGCGATGTCACGCTGCTGCCGATGTATCGCCGTGCCAAATACGGGATCGGGTACCTGCCGCAGGAAATGTCGATTTTTCGCGGCATGAATGTCGAAGACAATATCATGTCGATCCTAGAGATCTCGACCCAGGGGCAACACAAGCGACGCGAGCGTCTGGAAGAGCTTTTGAACGAGTTCTCAATAAGCCATCTGCGTCAGGCCCCCGCCCTTGCCCTGTCCGGGGGCGAACGTCGTCGGGTTGAAATTGCCCGCCTTCTGGCCGCCAACCCCAAATACCTTTTGCTCGATGAGCCTTTCGCGGGTGTGGATCCCATTGCCGTTGGCG
This sequence comes from Aliiroseovarius crassostreae, assembly GCF_001307765.1. Taxonomy (GTDB): domain Bacteria; phylum Pseudomonadota; class Alphaproteobacteria; order Rhodobacterales; family Rhodobacteraceae; genus Aliiroseovarius; species Aliiroseovarius crassostreae. The sequence continues at coordinate 45,998 of NZ_LKBA01000001.1, read as the reverse complement.
AGATTCGAAGCCTTGTGCATGACCTGAAAGATCGTGGCATCGGGGTGCTGATCACGGATCACAATGTCCGCGAAACGCTTGAAATCGTCGATCGCGCCTACATCCTGCATGATGGCCATATGATAATGAATGGCACCACAGATGAGGTGGTGCAGGATGAAAACGTCAAGCGTGTTTACCTCGGGCATAATTTTTCAATCAATTGACCGAATACCTGACAAAATTCCAGCGATCCGCTTGACACCCCCGGCGATGTGGCATCGAATGGTGGGGATGAAAGACAATACGACTCTTCGTCGTGCCGCCTTGAAAACAGGGCATGCACCCAGACCGGCACCGCAAAACGGCGCCCCATTTTCTGCAAAAAACATGAATTTCCGCCCTGTCCTATCTGGGGGCCGGGCCAGTTGTAACCTGCAAATACCATAGGAGGTAGGATGCAATATCAAATCAGCGGTAAGCAAATCGACATCGGCGATGCCCTGCAAGTTCACGTGAAAGATGAGCTGGGCGGTGTTGTTCAGAAATATGCTGAACGCCCAACTGACGCTCAGGTGGTTTTCTCGAAAAGCGCACATGAATTTGTATGTGAAACCACCGTTCACCTTTCCACCGGTCTGACCGCACAAGCCAAGGGGCACGCAACGGAAATCTACGCCGCTTTCGACCAATGCGCCGAGAAAATGGAGAAGCAGCTGCGCCGTTACAAGCGCCGGTTGAAAGATCATCACCGTGACCGCGTGGACCCGGTTGAAGTTTTCGGTGGCTCCTCTTATATCCTTGCATCAGAGGAAGGTCCGGAAGAAGCCGACAACGCTCAACTCGAGCCCATGATCATCGCTGAAATGGAAACACGGATCCCGTCGTTGTCCGTTGGCGAAGCGGTCATGCAGATGGAGTTGGCGCATGCCCCGGTTCTGGTGTTCCGAAATGAGAAAACCGAAGGGGTGAACGTGGTCTATCGCCGTGATGACGGCAATATTGGCTGGGTCGACCCACAAAACAACGCGTAAACCGCCCGCATTCTTGACGGGCGGGGAGTAAAATTGATGGAGCTTTCGAGCATACTTCAACCCTCGGCCGTCAAGGTCCTGACGAATCTGTCTTCAAAAAAGCGCTTGTTTCAAGAGCTTGGAGAGATCGCAGCCTCGAATTACCAGATCGACGCCAGTGGTGCTTTTTCCGCGTTGCAGGAACGCGAAACGCTTGGGCCAACCGGCGTGGGGCATGGTGTTGCCCTGCCGCATGCCCGGATGACCGGCCTTGAACGCGTGGTCGGCTGCTTTATCCGCGTTGAAAAACCGTTCGATTTTGACTCTGTCGACAAGCAGCCGGTGGACCTGATTTTTGCGCTGTTTGCACCGGAAGACAGCGGCGTGGATCATCTCAAGGCACTGGCACTTGTGTCGCGCACCCTGCGCGATCAGTCCATCTGCACAAAGCTGCGCGCCAACAACGATTCGGCAACGCTGCACGCCCTATTGACCGACAGCCTGTCCAACAAGGCCGCATAAGGCACGATTTCAGGGAAGTTCGGCAAGATCATGCAGACCCGCAACCCTGCGGGCCCTGTTCCCTTTTGATCATTTCCCCCAGGGTTTGAAGCCGAACATCATGTAATCGCGCTGGTAGGTTTTGCGCAGTTTCTGTTCCAGATCCGTGTCATAGACCTGCGCCAGAGCGAAAGGCTGGTCAGCCTGTTCCGCCTCAGGAAAAGGGCTGTCGTCAATGCCCAATTCATCTTTCAGACCGCGCAAACCTTGCGTCAGCTGATCCTCTCGCAGCAGGTGGTCCGGCAGGGCAAACCCCGCAAACCCCTGCACCACCGCCGTCTGCGATGCCCAGGCCGCGTCCACCCGGATACCGGTTTGCCCCTTCAGGTTCCGGTCGACAAAATCAATGAACTGGGAAAACACCCGTTTATGCTCTTCCAGCGTCCACCGCTCATCAGGCGCCCCATCCGGCAGATCAACCCCATAGCTCTGCCGGAGAGCCGCCTTGATCTCGTGATATGTCTCCGGTCCCTCGGCAACAAGATGCCGGCAGAACACCGTATGCAGCCGCGCAACCGGGTGGCGCAAAACGGTAAACGTCCTGTGGCCCTTATGCTGGCGCTTCCATTGCCGTAACGCTTTTTGGGTAAAATCCGTGGACGTGTCGCCAAAGCAGTTCATCCAATGCACGATGCTTGCCGCTGGCGCGCCCTTGATCGGCATGAAAACCGCCCGCATGGCGTCAGATGACACATAGGTGGTCACCGCGGGTGGCCGTCCGGTTTCAAAATTCGGGATACGATACAGATCAAAAATATCTATCCGCTGAACGGTCTGTTCAACCATCTCAAAGTTGGTGACCTTGTCTTCGATGGTCTCGGGGTTTTGCTTCTTGAACTTCCCGGAAAAGGCGGACAGCTGGTGCTCTTCCCCCAGATAGCGCGCAAGCCCATTGACCACATCCAGATCCTGCGCGTCATTATAGTCGATATAGAACGCGGTCTGACCGCTGCGCTGCAACCGGCCCTTGATGGTCAGCTGGAAATCCTTCATCCGGTAATACAGCCGCTCAAACTCCCACCCAAGAAAGCGCGCGCGCTTCTTGATCACATCATTCACGTTATTGAGCTGCCACTGATCGGTTTCATTGGCAATTCGGCGCGACACATAGCTTTCCACGTGATTTCGGGTCAGCACAACTTTGGCACAGCGAGGGTCATCAATCAGTGCCTCAAATACACGGGGGTCATGGTCGTGGAAAAACCGAAATCCGGGGATGCCCTCCGTGCCCTCTTTCATCGCCTCCAGAAGCCTCATCGGATCGCGATCGCGTTCACGGGTAGAGACACCAAACAGGCTGTCCGTCTTGGGCGAGACCATGAAATAGGGGTTAAATGCCTCCCCATAACATTTCAGGCCGGGATATTGATCCAGGTTGCTTTCCAGGAAATTGGATCCGGTGCGCATTTCTGCAAAAATAATGAAGCAATCGAAGTTTCGTGCCATCTGCCTTCCCGTTCAACCCGCTTGGGTTACTTAATCAAATAGGGTTTCCGTGTGTCCCGTGTCGGGGTCTGCGGGTCCGCGCCAGAAGGATAGTCGCCCATCAGGTAAGGTTGCATCCCCTGGTTTTTGAGATTTTGCAAAAACTGCCCAAAGCCATCAAGCCGTTTGAGGTTCGGCACTTCGGTCAGGCGTGTATTCATGCGCCCTCCGATCTCGTCCAGGATCAGCTGCAAGGGTTCCATCGGGTTTTGCACGAACTCCGCCAAGGTCCAGATCCGCACCCGCGCACGCGCATATCCCGAGCGCAGGATGTCGATGTGATCGCTTTCGATCCTTTGCAACCGGGCGGCTTCGCGCCGAATATCGGTGAAATTGCGGGACGAATGAAACAATGGCACAGCCCAGGCGCCGGAAATCACGCTGATATAGGCGTTGGGGTCCTTGGCCACATCCCAGCTGATGGCCTGATTGTCCGCCGGTCCGAACTGAAAGCTCTGCCGCTCGCCCCGGGTGGACCAGACAAGATTGGTCAGGAACGCCCGGGGGTTATAATCGCGCAGCGTCGCGCTGTCGGTCAGAGCGCCACTGAAATCCCGTTGCCCTTCGGAAAACTGGACCCTTTCCTTGTCATACAGATGCCCATGCACCCGCCCACCTATGCTGCGCTCCAACCAAGGTTCAAACTCTTCGAACACCTCAGTAAAGCCCTCAAAGATCGCATAAGGCGTTCCGGTCAAACCGTTTTCAAACCCCATTCGCGGGAAACGGCTCTGCATGAACAGGCCGGGGCGGCCCCGGGTGCGCCGCTCCACCGCCTTGGAGAAGATCCGGTCAATCTTACCCGGATTTGGTTCGGCCCCGGTCATGATGGCCGCCGCATCCGACAGAAAACTGTCGTAAAGCTTTACTGCCTTAGGCCAGATTTTACGTGCAACAAAACAGTCTGACCGGCGCAAAAGCTGCAGGTGGTCATCGTAAAAGATATGCGGCTTGCCCTGATAGTCGAATTTCGACAGGGTCAGGGACCGGCTTTCGATATCGGTCGAATGCAGACGCACCAAAGTCTGGTAGTAGCTTTCATCGGGGATCCAGACCTTCTTGAAATACCGGTCATAGGTTTCCCGATCCGGGTCATTCAGGATCTCGGACAGGGTCCTTCGCGTGAGGCACCACCATTGACTGCCAAGATGAGGGACCAGCCCGTCCGGGATCTTGCGTTTAAACCTCAGCTTGCGCTGCAGGGCGACATACCGGTCAAACAGCCAGCGGTGACGTTTCCAGGAAAAGGGAAACCGCAAGGTGAACCGTTCATGGTCGAGCCCCCCAACCGTCCACGGAACGTCCTCGGTGGTGACACTTTCGATGAAATTGGTGCGTGGCCGGGCTTCGAGATAGCGCAGCATCTCCGGGACCGGACGCAGCGGCAGACAGGATCCCGAGGCCAGAAACACATGGCTGACATCCGGGAAACTTTTCAACATCAGCTCAGACGCGGTCTGGCTGGCGCCCACCAGTGACCAGGTGCCCCATTCGCATTTGCGCCGCCCACAGAAGCGCACATTTTCCAGGTCCCGCAGTGCATTGACAAACCCGGCATAGGTGCGGCGCGTGACGCGTTTATCCACGTGGATCACCACCGGACAGCCATGGGCAGACCAGTGGCGCACCAGCTGCTCGGCGCGGTCCAGCGTATCGTGCACCAGCATGACAACCCCAAGCTTCATGCCCAGTTCCCCTTCGACATGATCCCGAGAATTTCCAGCTGTCGCCAGTTGATATATTTCTCACTCCACTTGCACCACAAATCCGGGTTGTCCTTCATATGCTGGTGATATGCGCGGTATTCATGCCCACCGGCGTAATGCTGTCGGCGCTTGAGCTCCTCTTCGGCCTTTGCGCTGAACGTGTCGAGAAACTTGGCATGCAGCAAGCAGCCCGACGCCTTTTCCCCGCCCCATTCGTCATAAACCTGATTAAGGCCGCGTGGCAGGATTGTATGGGTCGAACTGAGATAGGCATAGGCGCGATCCCATTTCACCAGCGGGATCTTGTTCAGGGCTGGCGCATTGGCCGGATCATCGCGGAAAAAGGCACGGGTGCGCGCGCCCCCCTGGATCCAGAGGTTCCCGTAATAGGGATTTTTCTTGATCATGTAGTTGCCACTGTCAAACCAGCAGGCAATTTCAAACGGATCCTGCCCCGCACGGTAAGGCTGCGCATCCAGCTGCCCTTTTGGATACATATCCAGCAGCATCGCCCCAAAAGATCGCACGCCGGAACTATCGAGCCAATCCGTCAGCGCGCGCAGGGGGCGGGTGTCGCAGAAGGGATAAACCAGAAACTCATCCGGATCGACAACCAGCGTCCAATGGCCATGACCATATTTCCACTGCAACCAGTTCAGCCAATCCACCCCGAAATGGGATTTCTTGTAGCTGGCATCGGTGCTCCAGATCGAAACATCTTCCTGTTCGGCAAGATATTCCCGCCCACCATCATCCGACCCGTTATCCACGATCAGAAAGTGGCTGACGCCGAGGTCACGGTAATATTTCAGAAAATAGGGCAGACGGATGCGCTCATTCCTCAAGGTGGAAAAAACAAGAATATCGTCGGAACGAATGACCCGTGTGCGGTTCTCAACCTCACTCAGCTCACGTCTCTTGCGAAATGCACGTAGCTTTCGATGCTTACGCTTCAACCGCAGGCGATATGATGTCCAGACGCCCAATCCCGTATCCTGCCTATTTTATCCCGCCACACATCCCATGAAACCACGCTGGTTTCGAGACAACAGATACCGCTATCCTATCCATATTGATCGCATTTCACGAACAATGCCTTAAAATAATCCATACATGTGACAGATCTGACGGTAAACTCTTTAGAACACATCGTTTTTGCCGGGCTCCCAGTTTCCAGATGACATCAGCCCCAGCGCCACCAATTGCTGCCAGCCCTGATACCGTGCGGAGCGATCACACCACAGGTCCGGGGCGGCGACCACCTGATTGTAATAGGCGTCAAACTGGTCGGGTTGGCCGAAATGCTCCTTGCGCCCTTTCTCCTCAGATGAACGATCAAGCACGCCGGGAAGGAACTTCGTGTGCAGCAACACCCCGGACAAACGGGAATCGCCGGACACATTTTCAGGCCCATCCCATTGCAGGTTCATCTGTGGCGGCAGCAAGGAATGCGAAGAATTGGCATAGGCATATCGTCGGTTCCATTTGACCAGAGGCAGCTTGTTCAGCGTCGGGCCTCGTGCCGGTTGCGTCGCAAAAAACACCCGTTCACGCGCGCCCCCCTGCACCCAGAGGTTCTGCATTCTGGGCTGGCGCTGACAGCGATACGGTCCCGGATCAAACCACCCGATCACCTCGGTCGGATCCTGCTCCGGACTGTATTTGCCCTGTCCAATGGCCCCCTTGGGATACAGATCCAGCATCAGTGCCCCCAGCGCCAATGCCCCTGTCTGGTCCAGATGATGGGTCAGGTCCTTAAGGCCATGCGAGTCCCAGTGGGGGTAGATCAACAGCTCATCCGCATCAGCCGTCAGGCACCAATGCCCGTGGCCATGGCGAAACTGCAGCCAGGTCAGCCAGTCAACGCCAAACCGCGCCGCCTTATAGCTATCATCCGTCTGCCAGAGAGACACATCCGGTTGATCCGCCAGAAAGGCGACACTGCCATCATCACAATCATTCGCCACGATCAGAAAATGATCGACCCCCATCTTGCGATAATGGGACAGGAAAAAGGGCAGGCGCGTGATTTCATTGCGCAACGTGGTGAAAGACAGGATGTGTCCGGGCCGGATCTGCCCTGTCCTATCCGCGACAGGTGTCAGCTGCCGACGGGATCGGAGGGAGCGAAACAACAGGCGACGGCGCTTGAGGCGCATCCGGTAGGCAGACCACAGGCTAGATGCGCGACCTGCCATTCAGCCTCACTCAGCCGCTTTTTGCTGGGCAACCAGATCGCTCAGATACCCCGAAAACTCCTCGCGCAGCTCTTCACGGGCCAGACCAAAGGCAACGGTCGCCTGCAGGAACCCTGCCTTGGACCCGCAATCATATCGCTGCCCCCGGAACCGGTAGCCGAAGACATCCCGTTGCTGGTTCAGTTCTTCTGCAATTGCGTCGGTCAGCTGGATTTCCCCGCCTGCGCCACTTTTCATCTTGTTCAGGCTGCGCAGCACATCTGGTGTCAGGATATAGCGGCCAATCACGGCCAGGTTGGAGGGCGCATCTTCCATCGCCGGCTTCTCTACCATCCCGCGGGTCGAGACGAGGCTGCCGTGATCTTCCTTGACATCAAGCACACCATAAGAAGAGGTTTTTTCAGGCGGCACTTCCATCGCCGCAACCATGCAGCCGCCGGTATCTTCATAGGCTTCAACCATCTGCTGCAGGCAGGGTTTTTCGGCCGCGATCACGTCATCGGGCAGGATCACCGCAAAAGGTTCATTGGCAATCAGCCGCCGCGCACACCAGACCGCATGGCCCAGGCCCAGCGCCTTGTGCTGACGAATATAGGCAATCGCACCGCTGTCCATATTGGTGTCTTTCAGCACCTCAAGCAGCTCATCCTTGTTTTTCTTGCGCAGCTCCTGCTCAAGCACGGGGGAAATGTCGAAATAGTCTTCCAAGGCCCCTTTGCCACGTGACGTGACAAAGATGAATTCCTTGATCCCGGCGGCCCTGGCTTCGTCAATGGCGTATTGGATCAGCGGTCGATCCACCAAAGTCATGATTTCCTTCGGAATGGATTTCGTTGCGGGCAGGAAGCGCGTCCCCAAGCCTGCGACTGGGAAAATGGCCTTCGTGACTTTCCGTTTCATAGCTGTCCCACTCATTTTACACCTGTGCATGTCAATCTGCCCGCCAGGCTTGCCAACCCGTTTAACAGTCTTGATACACTAAACCGCATTTTCATTAACAATAACCTTCGCCCGCCTGATTTGTAACCTGTTGTTTACGCCTGTGTCATACTTACCCGGCAGAATGGCGGCATTTGCAACAGTTGGCGCAGAAACACTGTATGCGACACCATTCACACCCTATCCAGGGGCGAATTGGGCGAGTATTCCCCCTGACATCCTATTCAACCCCCATTACCTTCAGGATCCGTTCAATACGCGGAGCATCTTCCGGGTTGTTCAGTTCCCAAAACTCTCGCCCACGCGCCTGCATTTCGACACATTGGACCGGGCGTTCGCGTTCCAGAAAACGCAGCTGCTCCAACCCCTCCAGCATTTCCAGCGGACCGGGTGCCCAGCGCGGATAGGCGGCCAGCGCCGACGGGCGATAGGCATAGACCCCCACATGGTGGAACACAGGCGTTGGCGCATCTGCGGCAATCTCGGCTCCATCGGTATGGGGGATCACTTCTTTCGAGAAATAAAGCGCCTTGCCCTCGGCACCGAACACAGCGGTTGTGCCACCAACCCGCCCCGCGCGGCGGTCTTCCAGAAAACCCGCAAGCGCCCGCCCGTCTGCGCGCAGAACCGGGGTGGCCACCTCGGCGGCCGGATGATCCACCATGGCCTGCACCAGGTCTTCGACGAACCAATGCGGGGTCAGGGGCGCATCCCCTTGCAGGTTGACCACCACATCATATCCACCGCCCAGCGCATCCAGCGCCTCCGCGCAGCGCTCGGTTCCGTTCCGACAATCAGACGAGGTCATCACCACCTCGGCACCGAACCCCTGGGCAACATCCGAAATCCGACAATCATCGGTCGCCACGACCACCCGATCAATCCCCGACACGGCCTGCGCCGCATCCCATGTTCTTTGAACCAGAGGCCGGGTCAGCCCGCTCGCCCCTCGCAAGGGGGCAAGCGCCTTGCCCGGGTAACGGGTGGAGGCATAGCGGGCCGGGATGACAATCAGGGTTTTCACAGGGCTGCGCCTTCTTGGGTCAGGGCCGTCAGGCCGGCTTCAGATCCACGCCGTTGGCGTAGGCGATAAAAAACGGGTTTTCATAGATCGGCTTGCCATAGGTCAGCGGAGAATGATCGTCAAAACGCACCACGGCGCCACCGGCCCCGTTCAGGACAGCATGGCCCGCGGCAGTGTCCCATTCCATCGTGCGCCCGACCCGCGGGTAAAGGTCCGCCTCACCGGTTGCCACCAGACAGAACTTGAGGCTGGAACCTGCTGATTTGCTGTCTTTCACATTGTATTTATTGATGTAATCATCCGTAGCCTGATCGCGATGCGATTTTGAAGCCACCACCATCAGCGCATCATTATCAGGGGTGGAGACATGGATTTCTTTCACATCCCCCCGGCTTTCCTTGCGAAACGGGCCAAGCTCTTCGACACTTTGACCATCCGCACGGGTAAAGAACATCCGGTCACGGGCAGGCGCATAGACCACGCCGCGAATGGGGGTGCCGTCCTTGACATACGCAATATTCACGGTGAAGTCACCGCGACGGTGGATGAACTCCTTGGTGCCATCCAGCGGATCCACGATCAGGAACTCATCCGCCTGCTGATTATGGCTGTCGGCCTGTTCTTCAGTGACCAGAAGCACATCCGGGAAGGCCGCGCGCAGACCTTTGGAAATCAACACATCCGCTGCTTCATCCGCTGCGGTGACCGGGCTGTCATCCGATTTCGATTTCACCTCGAAATCATCCGAGTTGTAGATCTCCATGATCACATCCCCGGCTTCCAGCGCCAGCCTGCGCATCACTTCTTCCAAACGATCGAAATCCAAAGACCTGCTCCTTTTCACGCGCCAACTCTGCGATATCGGCGTTGTTGCCATAATTTTCTTCCTCACTTATGGTTCCAAGGTAAAGGAACAGCAAGAATTCCCCGGTAAATTAATATATAACCGAGGCAAAAAGGTCATCTGATGTTTCAGAATACCAAGCAGAACTCATCGCGCCTGCAAGCGGCGCTTTCCATGGCTGAAGTCATCTATGTGGCCACGGTGCGTTCTGTGCGCGCCACCCATTCAAACGCGCTTATCGGTCTGCTGATCAATATGTTCCAGACAATGTTGCTGGTTGCCGTGTTTTACCTGATGTCTTCGATCATTGGCCGCACGGTCCGCATTCAAGGCGATTTCCTGCTCTATATCATGTCCGGGATCTTTCTTTACATGACACATGTGAAATCCATGGGGGCGGTTGCAGGCTCTGACGGCCCCACAACCGCGATGATGCTGCATGCGCCGATGAACACTTTCATCTCCATCGCCTCTTCGGCCTTGAGCGCGCTATATACCCAGTTCCTATCGGTGGTGGTCGTGCTGGGTATCTATGAGCTCTGGACCGGAAATGTAGAGTTTTATGATGTCAAAGGGGTCTTTGGCATGTTCATCCTGGCGTGGCTTTCCGGGGTCTGCGTCGGCACGGTATTCCTCGCCCTGAAACCATGGTTCCCGCAATTCACGTCGATCTCGACTCAAATCTATTCGCGCGCCAATATGCTGGCATCCGGCAAGATGTTCTTGGCCAATACGCTGCCATTTCACATGCTGGTCATGTTTACGTGGAACCCGCTGTTTCACATCATTGACCAGGCCCGCGGCTTTGCCTTTGTGAATTACAATCCGCATTACTCCAGCGCCTCATACCCCGCCATCGTTTCTCTGGTATTGCTGATGATCGGGATGCTTGGGGAAAATTACACTCGCAAACACGCATCTGCCAGTTGGGGAGCCCGTAATTGAAACTGAAATGGATTATCCTGCTGATGATTGGATGGGGGCCCCTGCCCGCAACCGCCAATCCCCTGCCCGCCCTGTTTGACGTGGTGGACGTCACATCAGATGACGTTCTGAATGTGCGCGCCATGCCAGATGCCGGATCAGAGATAATCGGAACACTCGCCCCCGATCAGACCGGGATCGAAGTCACGACAGTTTCCGAGGATCTGAAATGGGGACAGGTGAATGCCGGCGAACAGGCGGGATGGGTCTCTCTGCGCTATTTGATGCGCCAGCCGGGACAGGACTGGGGGCAAATGCCCTGGCCGCTTTCCTGTTACGGGACCGAACCGTTCTGGGATCTGTTCACAGACGGCGAAAACGAACTTGTGCTTAAGCATATGAACACAGAGAAAACACGCTTTCTCATCACCATGACCACCGGCGTTGTCGGGCGGTCGGATCGTTTCTGGATCCGTGGCGAAAACGAGGCGGGTGAGGCCTTGCTGACCCTGCGCCGTGAAGAATGTCATGACGGCATGTCTGACCGGGCCTATGGGCTGAGCCTGGACAGCCTGATTGACCATGGAAACGGACCATACGCCCTGTCTGGCTGCTGCTCGATCCTGCCGCGCTGAGTCACATCTGAGTGTCATCGCACCACGCGCAATGTCAGATTGATCCGCCCGTGATCCCGCAAAAGATCACTTGAACCGAAACGCAACCGGTCTATCCCGTGATAGGCCAGCCGGGCCGCGCCTGTCAGCACAAGCAAGTCCCCGGAACTCAACCAGACCGATTGCGTCCGGCCACCCCGCGCCTCACCCCCAATGCGAAACAGGGCGTCATCACCAAGGCTGATCGACACAACGGGGTACGAGAAATCCCCCTCGTCCCGATCCTGATGCATCCCCATCCTGGCCCCCTCTCCATAGAAATTCACAAGACAGCTGTCCGGGGGCACATCACAGCCCGAGACCTTGCGCCAGATCGCCAGCACCTCGTCCGGGATTGGCGGCCAAGCCACACCTGACGGGTGGCGAGGGTCGTAACGATAGCCCCGCCGGTCACTCACCCAGCCCAACCGCCCGCAAGAGGTCATCCGCACCGACATCTGTATGCCCGATGCCGTGACCGGGTGGAACAGTGGCGCACAGGCCACAACAGCGCGGACCCCATCCACCAGGCGCGCCTGCTGGTCACCATCCAGCATCCCCTTGAAAATCTTCGCTCCCCCCAGATCCATTCCCGCCATTCCTTACGCTTTCCTTTCCAAAACCCTGATAATGACTCGTTTTTTGCGTCAATCCCCCGCTTTGGACGCTTGCAGCACCCTATCAGCCTACTTATATACGCTTCGACGCCGGGGACGGACGATCCGCAACCGGCTTGAAATTGGGATCAGGGACCGATGCTTTGCAAGGTCGGTTCCTACAACATCGCCTGGAAGAGGATAGAAACATGGCTAAAGTCATTGGTATTGACCTCGGGACCACCAACTCCTGTGTCGCCATCATGGACGGCTCGCAGCCGCGGGTCATCGAAAATTCCGAGGGTGCGCGCACGACCCCCTCGATTGTTGCCTTCAAAGACGACGAACGCCTTGTCGGCCAACCGGCCAAACGTCAGGCCGTGACCAACCCGGACAACACCGTGTTCGCCGTGAAACGCCTGATCGGCCGCAACATGAACGACCCGGCCGTCGAGAAAGACAAAAAGCTGGTGCCCTATTCGATCGTGGATGGCGGCAATGGCGACGCATGGGTGGAAGCTGCCGGGCAGAAATATTCGCCCTCGCAGATCTCGGCCTTCATTCTGGGCAAGATGAAAGAAACGGCAGAAAGCTATCTGGGTGAAGACGTCACTCAGGCCGTGATCACCGTGCCCGCATATTTCAACGACGCTCAGCGTCAGGCCACCAAAGACGCCGGCAAGATCGCCGGTCTGGAAGTGCTGCGCATCATCAACGAACCGACCGCAGCCGCTCTGGCATACGGTCTGGACAAAGCCGAAACCCAAACCATTGCGGTCTATGACCTTGGTGGTGGTACCTTCGACGTGACCATCCTGGAAATCGACGACGGCCTGTTCGAAGTGAAATCGACCAACGGCGACACGTTCCTTGGCGGTGAAGACTTCGACATGCGCATCGTTCAGTATCTGGTCGATGAGTTCAAAAAGGAAAACCAGGTTGATCTGTCGAAAGACAAGATGGCCCTGCAGCGCCTGAAAGAAGCCGCTGAAAAAGCCAAGATCGAACTGTCGTCGTCCTCGCAGACCGAGATCAACCAACCCTTCATCTCGATGGGCTCAGACGGTGCGCCGCTGCACATGGTCATGAAACTGACCCGCGCCAAGCTGGAAAGCCTCGTGTCAGACCTGATCAAGCGTTCAATCAAACCCTGTCAGGCCGCACTGAAAGACGCAGGTCTCTCGACCGGCGACATCGACGAGGTGGTTCTGGTTGGCGGTATGACCCGGATGCCGAAAGTGATCGAAGAGGTCACCAAGTTCTTCGGCAAAGAGCCGCACAAAGGTGTGAACCCGGACGAAGTGGTTGCCATGGGTGCCGCCATTCAGGCCGGCGTTCTGCAAGGTGACGTGAAAGACGTGGTTCTTCTGGACGTGACCCCGCTGTCGCTGGGCATCGAGACGCTGGGTGGCGTGTTCACCCGCCTGATCGACCGCAACACCACGATCCCGACCAAGAAGTCGCAGGTCTTCTCGACCGCGGAAGACAACCAGAACGCCGTGACCCTGCGCGTGTTCCAAGGTGAACGTGAAATGGCTGCCGACAACAAGATCCTCGGCCAGTTCAACCTGGAAGACATCCCGCCGGCTCCGCGCGGCCTGCCGCAGATCGAAGTGACCTTTGACATCGACGCCAACGGCATCGTGGAAGTGGGCGCCAAGGACAAAGGCACCGGCAAAGAGCAGAAAATCACCATCCAGGCCTCGGGTGGCCTCTCGGATGAGGATATCGAAGCCATGGTGAAAGACGCCGAAGCCAATGCCGAGGCCGATAAAGAGCGCAAGGAGCTGGTGGAAGCCCGCAACCAGGCCGAAAGCCTGATCCACTCGACCGAAAAGTCGATGGAAGAGCACGCTGACAAGGTGGACCCGACCACGATCGAGGCGATCGAACTGGCCATTGCCGCGCTGAAAGACGACCTCGAGAAAGAGGATGTCTCCGCCGAGAAACTGAAATCGGGCGTTCAGAACGTGACCGAAGCCGCCATGAAGCTGGGCGAAGCGATCTACAAATCGCAACAGGCCGAAGCAGAAGGCGACGAGGCACCGGAAGAAGCCGACGGCCCACGGGCTGCGGATGACGACATCGTCGACGCTGATTTCGAAGATCTGGACAACGACAAACGGTCGTAAGTCTCCTTAGGTAACGGGCAGGTCCGCCCCCCGGCGGGCCGCCCCCTCCTCAAAGGAGTAGCTATGTCAAAACGTGATTATTACGAGGTGCTGGGGGCCGCAAAAGGCGCGTCCGCAGATGAGCTCAAGAAAGCCTATCGCAAGAAGGCAAAAGAGCTGCACCCCGACCGCAATTCCGACAATCCCAACGCCGAGGCCCAGTTCAAGGAAGTGAACGAAGCCTATGACGTTCTGAAGGACGCCGACAAGAAGGCGGCCTATGACCGCTATGGTCATGCAGCGTTTGAAGGCGGCATGGGGGGTGGTCGTCCCGGTGGCGGCTATGGCCAGCAGGGTGATTTCGCCAGCGCGTTCTCAGACGTGTTTGACGACCTGTTTGGGGACTTCATGGGTGGCCAGCGTGGCGGCGGCCGGTCACGGGCGCAACGCGGCTCTGACCTGCGCTACAACCTGCGTGTTTCGCTGGAAGATGCCTTCACCGGCCTGCAGAAAACCATCAATGTGCCCACCTCGGTCAGCTGTGACGAATGTGACGGCACCGGTGCGGAAAGCGGCGCGGAACCCACCATGTGCCCGACCTGTTCCGGCATGGGTAAGGTGCGTGCGCAGCAGGGCTTCTTTACCGTTGAACGCACCTGTCCGACCTGTCAGGGCATGGGGCAGATGATCAAGAACCCGTGCAAATCCTGCGGCGGGGCGGGGCGTAAGGAAAAGGAACGTTCGCTTTCTGTGAACATCCCGGCAGGTGTTGAAACCGGCACCCGCATTCGTCTGGCTGGCGAAGGCGAAGCCGGTCTGCGTGGCGGTCCAGCGGGCGATCTTTATATCTTTATTGAGGTCACGCCGCACGCGATCTTTGATCGTGAAGGCAATCATCTGCACTGCCGTGTGCCCGTGTCGATGACCTCTGCCGCACTGGGCGGGGACATCGAAGTGCCCACCATCGACGGTGGTCGGTCGCGGGTGAAGATCCCATCCGGCAGCCAGTCCGGTCGTCAGATGCGTCTACGCGGCAAAGGGATGCCCGGCCTTCGTGGTGGCCCCACTGGTGATATGTATATCGAACTGTCCGTGGAAACCCCGGTCAACCTGACCTCGAAACAGAAAGAACTGTTGCGGGAGTTTGAAAAACTGTCCGAGGAAAACAACCCGGAAAGCTCGAACTTCTTCTCGAAAGTGCGCAGCTTCTGGGACGGGATGACCTCATAAAGCACTGGGTGTTCGTCCTCGATTAACCATTGCTTTACCAAAACATGTGAGGGTTGGTGTATGACGCACCGACCCTCTTCTTTTGGCCCCTCTTCCTTTGGCGAAATGCCCCAAACGCTTTTTGACAGCGACGAGGCCCTGCCCGTTCCGGTCAGACCGGAAAAAGGACGCCTGCCTTCCTATATCAAGGACCACCGAAAACGCCTGCGGGATCGATTCATGAAAGGCGGGGCTGCCGCCCTGCCAGACTACGAAATGCTGGAACTGGTTTTGTTTCGCGCCATCCCGCGTCAGGATGTCAAACCGCTGGCGCGACGCCTGCTGGACCGGTTTGGGGATTTCAACGGTGTCATATCGGCCCCTGCTTCCCGACTTCAGGAAATGCACGGGGTTGGGGCCTCAGTCGTTCAGGAGCTGAAGATCGTAGAGGCCGCCGCCCACCGGCTGGCCCGATCGCGCATCCTGCAGCGCCATGTCATTTCTTCCTGGGATAGCCTGATTGATTATTGCCACACCACCATGGCACATCGGGAAACCGAACAGTTCCGGGTGCTCTATCTCGACAAGAAAAACGTGGTGATTGCGGATGAGGAACAGGCGCAAGGCACGGTGGACCACGTGCCGGTTTATCCGCGCGAAGTGGTGAAACGGGCGCTTGAGCTCAACGCTTCGGCCCTTATCCTGGTGCATAACCATCCCTCCGGGGACCCAACCCCGTCAGACAGCGACATGCAGATGACCCGTCAGGTGGAACAGGCCGCATCAGCCCTGGGGATCACGCTGCATGATCATCTTGTGGTCGGAAAATCGGATCAGCTCAGCTTTCGGGCGCATGGCTATCTGTAAGTTGTTTCCAGTTGCGGCTGTGATCCAACACGAACCGGAACGCATCAAAGCAGCGCGACATGCGGGCTGCTACGCCCCCAACCTCACTTGACCCAGATTTCCACCCGACGGTTCACGCCGCGCCCCCAAGCCGTTTCGTCACATGCCATGGGAAGGGCCTCTCCGAAGGCCTCCACCAGCGTCTCCACCCTTGTGGGATCCAGAGTTTCAGCTTCCGCCAGCACGGCCTGACGCACGGCCTCAGCGCGCTTGCGGGCAAGCGAGAGATTTTGCGCCGCAGCCCCCTGCCCGTCCGAGAAACCAACAAAGCTCAGGCGGCGACCATCAAAACGCCCTGCCTCCAGACTCCGGGCCAGAAGCTGAACATTGGAACGCGACGGCGCATCCAGAAGCGTTGACCCACCTTCAAATCGAAACGTCAGGGACAGGCGGCTTTGCCGGGTGACAAAACCGGAAAGGCGTTGCAGCTCTTCCAATGTCACTTCTTCCCCAGCCATTGCAATGGCATTTGCCAGCCGGTCGCCCTGATGAGACAGCGGCACCACGGACATTGCCTGGTCCACAAACCCCGCCCGGCGGATCACCAGCTGACCCGCATCACTGCGCAGATAGCTCAGAAACTCCCGCCCGACCTGCGGCAGGCGGCGTTCGGGCAGGTAAAGATACATTGGCGTGGTCAGGGGGTAATCTTCGGCCTTGATGGCCAGCTCACTGGCATCGACACCAAAACCGCACCTCCCGGAAAGCTGCACGATCTCATTGCTGCCGGGATTGGTGAAGGCGGCGATCCCGATCCCGAACGGGTCACGGGCAACCGCATCAAGAACGGCCCGGTCGCTTCCCAAAGACACAACGCGTTCGGACATCTGGCTTCCCTGTGCCGAAATCACTTTCCGCGCAAAAACAGGTGTGAACCCCGCACCCCGCGCCCGCAAATAGGGTGTGATTGGCGCATTTTCCCCGCCAACCTCCTTCCAATTGGTGATCTTGCCTGCGTAAATCGCGGCAAGCTGCGCCATGGACAGGCGGCGCACGGGGTTGCCCGGCGATACGATCGGAACCAGGGCATTCAGCGCCAGCACACGTTCCTGTCGGCGACTTGTCAGGTCTCCAAGCCCCGCCTCATAGGCCATGACACGCTCCCGCGAGGTCACTTCACGCCGGGACAACACCATATCCGCTTCATGTCCTAACAGATCGGCAAACCCTTCATCGGACGAGGTTGCCCGGATCGTAATCCGCGCCGCTTCCTGATTGCTGTCCCCTTCATAAAGCGTGTAGCGTAGGGCGGTTTCCGGCAGCTCTTCTCGGGTCAACGCATAGCCCTGACGCAGCGCAAACCCCTCAACCAGAGCCGGGCTCAGAACCGACGCCATTTCATGCGCACCAGAGATCACGAGATCGGCAACATAAGGGCCCAGATTGGGGCATCCCGGCCCTTCGCAACGCACACCGGACCCATCAACTGTCAGGATGCCATATTCGGTTTCGATCCGGTAAAACGCGCCGTCATATCCAACAAGTTTCCCGGACAGCGTCATTGCCCCATCCCGTGCAATCAACGAGATGTCGTTTGCACCAGCCTGCCCAGCCTGCATGGCGAGAAAAAGTGCGGCACCAATGGCCGCACGCAGATATGTCATGATGTGCCCCTGAGCGATCCGGTTCAACTGGGGCGAAGTATGCCGCAACTGTTTCGGGGGCAACAGGCCCCAGAAGTGGGGAGGTGCAGCCTGTTGCCAAGCTGCACTTTCCGCGTCAGTTCAGAGCGATTGTCAATTCTTGCGCCATGTCGCTGAACACCAGATATTCGCCAACACTGTCACAGCCGGGGGCTGCGATCCGGACCGGCATTTCCCTGGGGTGGTCCTTTCCATTGGCACGCAGGAAAACCCCTTCGATTTCGCTGTTGCAGGTGGTTTCCAGAACATGTGCCTCGATCGACATTTCAGGACCAGACAGCGAGCGCATCATATAGGCCGGGAAGGTATAGATATCCGCCGCATAGCCCTGCGCGACCGACCCCAGCACGGTAAAAAAGCCGCCCTGCCCGCTCATGGTGCGGGTCAACCCGCCGGGATGGTCCGCCCAAAGATGGCCTTCGTCCCCATAATCTGCGCCCTCTTCAAACGCATGAAGCTGAAGCCCCGTGGCGCCCTGCCAAACCAGAGCCGCCCGGCGATATTGCGCCGCCTCAGGAACGGTCAATTCAAGATGCGCGACGGAGGTCTCGGAGAGGTAGGCAGAAACCTTGGCGTCACGCGTCAGCGCAGGCACCGTGACCTCTACGCGCCCCTCCTCGTCCAGATATTCGGTAAAGCGAAGCCCTTCATGCGAAAATTCCACCTCTGCATTGGCATTGCACGGTGCCTCTACCGTCAGTGTCATCATGGCCAGTTCCTCAACCCGTCCAGTCAGGGACGGGGTGCAGTGATCGGTTGCCAGTGGCGCTGGCTGCGCAACAACAGGTTCGGCACTTGGCGAGAGATCCAGCGCGGCGATGTCGAAGCTTTCCTCAGGCTGCAGCGCCACCTCCGGCAAGGTTTCGGCAACAGCGTTTGGTTCCGGCTGCACAAGTGCGGGCGTTACCTCAGGGTCTGGATCAGGAAGGTCCTCGACCAGGTCAACCTCCTCAACTTGCGGCAGCGGGTCAGCCTCGGGCGCCAATGCCTCAACCTGTGCTTCGGCCTGCGCCTCAACTGGAGCTGTCGGCAGAACTGAAGCGGTTTGCACCGGCTGAGGCTGCACAACTGGGCCCGCAACCTGCGATTGGGATTGTCCGCTCTGCATATAATACCCGGCCCCCAGCGCAATCACCAAAGTGGCTGCTGCCGTTCCAAGGCGTTTTTTATCGATCCCCTGAAGGTCGATCTTTTTCAGTCCCTGAAAATCAATGCTTTTCAGGTCAATCTCTTTCAGCTGGCCCAAAAGCTCTCGCATGATGGCCTCCCATGAGTTTTGTTCAGCCTAAAGATGTCAGGGGATTGTGCCGGTTTTTAGGAGGTTCTGAGGAGTTTTAAGATTTTCTGAACGGATTTTTTGATTTATTTTCAGAATACTAAACAATCACGTCTTATTTTTGCCAGATCTGAAACAAAAACACGCCCCGGCGCGGAAAGCCACCGGGGCGTGTCATGAAACGGTTATGGAAAGCTCAGAGTTTACCGTGGCAATGCTTGAACTTCTTGCCCGATCCGCAGGGGCAGGCATCATTACGAGACGGGTTGCCCCAGGTGGCCGGGTTCGTTTCGTCAAACCCTTCAGCCTCCTGAATTTGGGACTGTTCCATCGCCTGCTCAGCCGCGT
Source organism: Aliiroseovarius crassostreae (assembly GCF_001307765.1). Taxonomy (GTDB): domain Bacteria; phylum Pseudomonadota; class Alphaproteobacteria; order Rhodobacterales; family Rhodobacteraceae; genus Aliiroseovarius; species Aliiroseovarius crassostreae. The sequence goes on along the minus strand of NZ_LKBA01000001.1, from coordinate 26,583 downwards.
CCGCTGCCGCCATGTTCTGTTGCTGCTGCAGGATCATCTGCTGCATCATGGCCGCCTGCTCTTCTTCGCTCATCGGGCGAATTTGCGACAGGCGTTTGGTCACATCCAGACGCAGGCCATCCAGCAGGCTTTCAAACAGCTGGAACGCCTCATTCTTGTATTCATTAAGCGGATCACGCTGGGCATACCCGCGGAAGCCGACAACCGAACGCAGGTGGTCCAGCGTCAGAAGGTGTTCACGCCATTTGGTGTCGATGGTCTGCAACAGGATCTGCTTTTCGATCGAGCGCATGTTCTCGGGACCAAAATCAGCGGCTTTCTTGGCCATCATTTCATCCGAGGCGTCACAAAGCCGTTCGCGGATCACATCGCCATCCACCCCCTCTTCCTTTGCCCAGTCGATCACTGGCAGATCGGAATTCAGGTTTTCAATGACAGCCGCATACAAGCCCTCGGTATCCCATTGATCCGCATAGGATTTCGGCGGAAGATAGCCATCCACCATATCGTCGATCATCTGGTGACGCATGTCAGACACGATTTCTGACAGGTCTTCGGCCTCCATGATTTCCATGCGCTGACCAAAGATCGCCTTACGCTGATCATTCATCACGTCATCGAATTTCAACAGCTGCTTGCGGATGTCGAAGTTGCGCCCTTCCACTTTCGCCTGCGCGCGTTCCAGCGATTTGTTCACCCAAGGGTGCACAATTGCTTCGCCTTCTTTCATACCCAGGGTCGAGAGCACCTTTTCCAGACGCTCAGAACCGAAGATCCGCATCAGGTCATCATCAAGCGACAGGAAGAACGCCGAGCGCCCCGGATCCCCCTGACGCCCCGAACGACCCCGCAGCTGGTTGTCGATCCGACGGCTTTCGTGGCGCTCTGTCGCAAGCACAAACAGACCGCCTGCATCCTTCACCGCCTGTTCGTCATCCTTGTGGGCAGCTTCAACCTGTGCCCGGATATCAGCGGGATCCGCATCCGGGTTGGCCTCAATCGCTTCCATGATCTTGAATTCGACATTGCCACCCAGTTTGATGTCGGTCCCGCGGCCAGCCATGTTGGTGGCGATGGTCACGGCGCCAAGCTTACCGGCATCCGCCACGATCTGCGCTTCACGCTCGTGCTGGCGAGCATTCAGGACGTCGTGCTTCACACCGGCCTGATCCAGAAGCTGCGACAGGTATTCCGATTTCTCGATCGAGGTGGTGCCGACCAGGGTCGGTTGCCCCTTTTCATGCGCCTTCTTGATCTCTTCCACGATGGCTTGGTATTTCTCGGCGCTGGTCCGATACACCGCATCATGTTCGTCAATCCGGGCAATCGGGCGGTTGGTGGGCACTTCCACCACACCCAGACCATAGATCTCTTCAAATTCCTCGGCCTCGGTCAGTGCGGTACCGGTCATGCCGGACAGCACGTCGTAAAGACGGAAATAGTTCTGGAACGTCACCGAGGCGAGGGTCACGTTTTCCGGCTGGGTCTTGCAGCCTTCTTTCGCTTCGATCGCCTGATGCAGGCCATCGGACAGGCGACGCCCCTCCATCATCCGGCCGGTGAATTCGTCAATCAGCATCACCTCGCCATTGCGCACGATGTAATCCTTGTCGCGCGCAAACAGCTTATGCGCCCGCAGGCCCTGGTTCAGGTGGTGCACAATGGTGGTGCTTTCCGCGTCATAAAGCGACTGCTCTTCCGGCAGCAGCCCCTTCACATGCACCAGCTCTTCCAAAAACTCGTTGCCTTCCTCGGTAAAGGTGGCACTGCGCGCTTTTTCATCCAGCGTGTAATGCTCTTCCCTCAGTTCCGGGATCAGGCCATTGATGGTCACGTAAAGCTCGGACCGGTCTTCGGACGGGCCGGAAATGATCAGCGGTGTGCGTGCCTCGTCGATCAGGATCGAATCCACCTCATCGACAATCGCAAAATTGTGACCGCGCTGCGCCATTTCCTTGAGGTCGGACCTCATATTGTCGCGCAGATAGTCAAAGCCCAGCTCGTTATTGGTGGCATAGGTCACGTCACAGGCATAGGCGGCGCGCTTTTCCTTGTCCTCCTGCTGGGGATAGATCACACCGGTGGTCATGCCCAGCGCGGCAAAGACATTGCCCATCCATTCAGCATCCCGGCGCGCAAGGTAATCGTTCACCGTCACCACATGCACACCTTTGCCGCTCAGCGCATTCAGATAGGCCGGGAAGGTCGCCACGAGGGTTTTCCCCTCACCGGTTTTCATTTCCGAGATATTGCCCTGATGCAGGAAAATCCCACCCATCAGCTGGGTGTCAAAGGCGCGCAGCCCCAGCGCACGCCGGGCCGCCTCGCGACAGTTGGCAAAGGCTTCGGGCAGCAGGGCATCCAGTTTCTCGCCCTCCGCCACGCGGGATCGGAATTCTTCGGTCTTTGCCTTGAGCTCATCGTCCGAAAGGGCTGCAAATTCTTCTTCAAGCGCGTTGATCTTTGCCACGATCGGGCGGATCGCCTTGATCTTGCGATCATTAGGGGTGCCAAACACGGCGCGCGCGATTTTTCCAAGCATATTTTTGTGCCTCAATACGGTTTGTCGCTGGTCAGACCAGAGGGTTCTTGCCCGTCCCCGCTCCGCCCCCTATCTAGGGGCATGAGAACCAGCGCACTCAAGCCTCAAAGCGATGTAAGCGTCAGGTGCAAAATAGTCAATGTTGCCGGGGCCCCCGGCGCGCTTGGAAGGAGAATTCCATGGTCAAACGCAACGCAATCCTGCTGGGAACCGCCCTCGCTGCCATGCTGGCGGTTCCGGCCCTTGCACAAGAAACTGCAAGCGACGCGCAGGAGACCCCGGAAGTGGCAAAGATCGACGCCACCGGATCCACCGTTCTGGCCACAGTGAATGGCGATGACATCACCCTCGGCCACCTGATCGTCGCCCGTCAGGCGTTGCCACAGCAATATCAGACCCTGCCCAACGAAGTGCTGCTGCAGGGGCTTTTGGAACAGGTGATCCAGCAGACCGTTCTGGGGCAGGCCATGGGCGAACTCAGCCGCCGCGCCGAGCTGGAGCTTGAAAACCAGCGCCGCGCCATGGTGGCCGAAGAAAAAATCGACGCGGTGATTGCAACTGCCGTCACCGAAGAGGCCCTTCAGGCCGCTTATGACGAGGTCTTTGCCAACGCCGAGCCCAGCCCGGAATACAACGCCTCACATATTCTGGTTGAGACCGAAGAGGCCGCGAAGGAACTGCTCACCAAGCTGGAAGCCGGCACGGATTTCGCCGAACTGGCCAAGGAGTTTTCCACCGGCCCATCGGGTCCCAATGGTGGCGAGCTGGGCTGGTTTGGGCTGGGTATGATGGTCAAACCGTTCGAAGAGGCCGTGGTGGCCCTTGAACCCGGTCAGGTCTCAGCCCCGGTTGAAACCCAGTTTGGCTGGCATGTGGTCAAGCTGAATGACAGTCGCGTCAAAGGGGCCCCCACCCTTGATGAAGTGCGTGAGGAACTGACTGCGAAAATCGAAAACGACGCGGTCGAACAGGCGGTGCAAGGCCTGCTCGAAGCGGCCACGATCAAACGGATCGACCTGGAAACCGTTGATCCCGAAACACTTGGCAACCTGTCTCTGCTCGGGAAATAAAGGGAAGTATCATGGGCAAGTCAGACCAGATCAAAGCATTGAAAAAGAAGGTCAAAAAGCTGAAGAAAAAGCTTGCGGCCGCAAAGAACCACGTGAATGCAATCTCACCGCTTGCACCGGCCAGCTTTCCTGACCTTCCGGTTATCGCAGGCGTGCGGTTTGCAGCGGCCAAGGCCGGTGTGAAATATGCGGACCGTCTGGATGTGATGCTGGCGGAGCTCGCACCGGGCACCACCATTGCCGGTGCCTTCACCAAATCCTCCACCCGCTCGGCTCCCGTTCTGGATTGCCAGTCCAAGCTGGGCGGAGACACGGCTGAAGGGGCGGCCTTCTTGGTCAATGCGGGCAATTCCAACGCCTTTACCGGTGCAGCAGGCACCGGCTCGGTCGAGGCGATCACCGGGGCGGTTTCAAACGCGCTGAACGTCCCGGCCAACCGCGTGTTCACCGCCTCCACCGGCGTGATCGGAGAGCCGCTGCCGCATGATCGGATCATTGCCAAAATTGATGAACTGAAAGGGTTGCTGGTTCCGGATGCGATGGAAAGCGCCGCCCAGGCCATCCGCACCACCGATACTTTTGCCAAGGGCGCCAAGGCCGAGGTGAAAATCGGTGATCGCATCGTGCATATCGCAGGTATCGCCAAGGGATCAGGCATGATTGCCCCGGACATGGCCACCATGCTGGTGTTCATCTTCACCGATGCGAAAGTGGCGCAGGATGACCTGCAGGCGATGCTGTCGGACCTGACCGACACCACGTTCAACGCCATCACGGTGGACAGCGATACCTCGACCTCGGACACGCTGCTCTTGGCGGCGACGGGCGCGTCTGACATTGAGGTTGACCAGAGCAACGCGGCTTTCCGCTCTGCGCTGAACGAGGTGATGCTGGATCTGGCGCATCAGGTGGTGCGCGATGGCGAAGGGGCCACCAAATTCGTCGAGATTCGCGTGACCGGCACCAGAAACGACGCCGACGCAAAGACCCACGCACTGGCCATTGCCAACTCACCCTTGGTCAAAACCGCGGTCGCTGGTGAGGACCCGAACTGGGGCCGCATCGTGGCAGCGATCGGAAAATCCGGCGCTTATGCGGAACGCGACAAGCTGTCGATTTCCTTTGGCGATGTGCTGGTTGCTGAAAAAGGCTGGGTCTCTCCGGATTACCGCGAGGAAGACGGTGCAGCCTGCTTCAAAGGAGATGAGATCGTGATTTCCGTCGATTTCGGCCTTGGGGACGGCAAAAGCACGGTCTGGACCTGCGATCTGACCCATGCCTATATCCAGATCAACGCCGACTACCGGTCTTAAAGCGTTTCGGGATAAACTTGTGACACATGTTTATTTCGAAACGCCCACGAGATTGAGATCTCAGACAGTGTTTCGGTTTTCCCCGCCTCAGGTTAAAATCGAAACGCTTTAACCTTTGCTTAACAAAACCAGAAAACTAGTATTCTGGTTTTGTTACCGCGTATTTGGAAAATCAGATGAGCATCAAAACCGTCCTCGTATCTGCCGTGGCCCTGATTGACGCTGACGGGCGGGTCCTGTTGGCACAGCGCCCGGAAGGCAAATCCATGGCCGGTCTTTGGGAATTTCCCGGCGGCAAAGTCGAGCCAGGGGAAACGCCGGAGGCCGCGCTGGTCCGCGAGTTGCATGAGGAGCTGGGCATTGACACCTGGTCTTCCTGCCTCGCGCCCCTGACCTTCGCCAGCCATTCCTATGATGATTTCCACTTGCTGATGCCGGTTTTTGCCTGCCGCAAATGGAACGGGCAACCGCACCCCCGTGAGGGACAAGTGCTGAAATGGGTGCGCCCGCAAGCCCTGCGCGACTACCCCATGCCGCCAGCGGACCTGCCGTTGATTCCCATTTTGCGCGACTGGTTGTGACCCGACCTCTCCGAAAATCGCTGCCAATGCCCCGAATTGGCGCGAATTTCCGCTCAATACCCCCCCAAATAGCGAATTTTAAGAAAACCCTACACAACGCTAGGTTTTGTATTACACCAACTCCATCAACCCAAGGCGTATTGGTTTCATCCTGAGACCCGGAAAAACCGATAGAGTGTGAAGGATTTAATATTGCGACCTTTCGGAACAAACGCATGCCACGCGTTTTTCCAAAGGTGCCAGAATGACTATGGGGGATGTGGTCATGTTGAGAACAATTATGATTGGCAGCCGTATCATGGCACAGGGCCAATATGTGAAAATGCTGACAGATGGGCGCATGGTCGTGCGTGTTGATGGCAGGCTGATGGTCGGGCATCCCGTGACGCAGGACAAAGCGGCCTGACATATCCGGCCTGCGTCACGCAAAGCGTTTCGTGAAAGGCTTGTCACAAAAGCCTGGCGCGAAATGCAGGGAACTGATCACTGCCTTTGACGGAATGCGCTGCTGAAACAAAAAAGGCGCCCTCAACGGGGCGCCTTTTGCGTTGGTATCAAACCGGATCAGTCCAAGCTGCGGGCGATCTCTTCGCGTTCGAAGATCTCGATCACATCATTCGGACGGATGTCGTCGTAGTTCTCAAATGCCATACCGCATTCCTGACCGGACAACACTTCCTTGACCTCATCCTTGAAGCGTTTCAGCGTCTTCAGCGTGCCTTCGTGGATCACCACGTTGTCGCGCAGCAGGCGCACACCAGCGGACCGGCGGGCCACACCTTCGGTGACCAGACAGCCAGCAACCTTGCCGACACCCGACACCTTGAACACTTCGCGGATCTCGGCGTAACCGATGAAGTTCTCGCGCACTTCCGCAGACAGAAGACCCGAGGCCGCCGCTTTCACATCATCCACAAGGTCATAGATGACCGAGTAGTAACGGATCTCCACACCCTTCTGGTTGGCGCTGTTGCGGGCTGGCGCATTGGCACGAACGTTAAAGCCGATCACCGGCGCACCCGACGCTTCGGCAAGGCCGATATCGGTTTCCGTGATCGCGCCCACGCCATAGTGCAGCACGCGCACGCGCACCTCTTCATTGCCGATCTTCTCCATCGCCTGAACGATCGCCTCGGCAGAGCCCTGCACGTCGGCCTTCACCAGGATCGGCAGTTCCGCCACATCCTGATCGGCTTTCGCCTTGGCCATCATCTGCTCCAGCGTGGTCGCAGCACCGGCGGCGGCGCGTTTGTCCTTGGCGGCCTGTTCGCGATATTCCGCGATCTCGCGGGCTTGCGCTTCGGTTTCCACAACGTTCAGAACGTCACCGGCTTCCGGGGTCCCGTTGAGGCCAAGCACCTCAACCGGCACTGACGGGCCAGCTTCTTTCACGCGCTCACCTTTGTCATTGACCAGCGCACGCACACGGCCCCACTGTTCGCCCACAACAAAGATATCACCCTGTTTCAGCGTCCCGTTCTGCACCAGAACGGTGGCAACCGGACCACGCCCAACATCCAGCTGGGCTTCGATCACGGCGCCTGCGGCGGCACGATCCGGGTTGGCTTTAAGCTCAAGGATTTCAGATTGCAGCGCAATCGCTTCCAGAAGCTCATCAAGACCCTGACCGGTGATGGCGGACACTTCAACATCCTGCACTTCACCCGACATTTTCTCAACGATCACTTCATATTGCAGAAGCTCAGCGCGCACCTTGTCCGGGTCGGCAGCGGGTTTGTCGCATTTGTTGATCGCCACAATCATCGGCACTTCAGCGGCCTTGGCATGGTTGATGGCTTCGATTGTCTGCGGCATGACGCTGTCATCCGCGGCCACAACCAGAACAACGATATCCGTCACCTGGGCCCCACGGGCGCGCATCGAGGTAAAGGCCGCGTGACCCGGCGTGTCGAGGAAACTCAGCGTGACGCCATCATCGGTTTTCACCTGATAGGCACCGATATGCTGGGTGATGCCACCAGCTTCACCGGCGGTCACTTTCGCATCGCGAATGGCGTCCAGAAGCGAGGTCTTACCATGGTCAACGTGGCCCATGATGGTGATGACCGGAGCGCGCGGCTGCAGGTCTTCCTCTTTGTCTTCCACCTGATCGATCACGTCTTCAACGTCAGCGTCCGAAACGCGAACAATCTTGTGACCAAATTCTTCGATGATCAGTTCCGCAGTATCCGCATCAATGGATTGGTTCTGCGTAACCATCATGCCCATTTTCATGAGCGACTTGACCACGTCCGCCACGCGTTCCGCCATCCGGTTGGCAAGCTCTGACACCACGATGGCCTCAGGCACCTGCACGTCACGCACGACCTTTTCACGTTCAACATTGCCCATGGCTTTCTGACGGGCACGCTCTTGCTGACGGCGCATCGAAGCAACCGACCTCTGGCGGCCACCGCGATCACCGGACAGGGCCTGGTTCAGCGTCAACTTGCCTGAACGGCGGTTGTCGTCACCTTTACCCTTGCCGCGGGTCTGGCGGGCGGCGTCGGCATTGCCACGATCATCTTTCTTGGACCGGGTGGTCGAAGAAGGGGTCTTGGCCGTGCGCGCCTCGGCAGCCTGCGCCGCAGCAGGATCCGGTTTCGGAGCCGTCTTGGCACGCTTGGCGGCCTCTTCGGCCTCGCGTTTCTTGCGGGCTTCTTCCTCAGCCTTGGCTTTCAGCGCCTCTTCGCGCTCGCGCTCTTCACGCTCTTTGGCCTCGGCCTCCTCGCGGCGGCGCTGACGCTCCTCCTCGCGGGCCTTTTCCTCAGCCGCACGCTTGGCGGCCTCTTCGCTTTCGCGGGCCTTGGCAGCCTGCAGCGCCTTCAGGCGGCGTTCCATTTCCGCATCGGAAATTCCACCGGGGCGTTTCTTGGGATCACCTTTTGCGGGCGAGGCAGCACCACCCGCAGCTGCACCCGGCTTGGGGACAACAACGCGTTTGCGTTTCGTTTCGACCACGACATTCTTGGTGCGCCCGTGGCTGAAGCTCTGCTTCACCTGACCTGGGCGGCTTCCGCGCAGGCCGAGGGTCTTTTTGCCGTCATTATCGCTCATCTGGTCTTCGTACCTTTCCGGTGACCCTTGTCACCGCCGCTGTCTAGCGCCCGCATGGCTGTCAATTTCTTGGCTTCCTCTACAACACGAGAGGCCAAACCACCAGCAGCAAGAGCACCATGTATCACATTTTCCCGTCCAAACGCCAATCCGAGCTCATCCCCGGTCAGGCAGTTGATGTAACGGTCACGCTCCCGTGGGGGGCGTAATTTCGATTTCTGACGGTCGGACCCGTCAATTGCCTGGATCAGAACCTTGGCCTCATCTTTGGCCAGCCAGTCCTTGACCTTTTCATATCCGGCCACCGCCTGACCTGCTTTGCGCGCCATGGCGATCAGATGGACCACCCGGTCGGCATAGCCCTTTTCGAGCAGATCCAGGAGCCCATCCGGCACCGTCACGGGCTGGCGCGCAGCGCGCGAAAACAGCCCTTTCTTGATCGCCGTGGCAATGGCCGCCCGGTTGGCAGCCACATAAATGCCCCGCCCGGGCAGCTTGCCCAGAAGGTCAGGCACCACCATGCCGTCAGGCCCCACCACAAAGCGGATCAGCCCCGCTTTTGGCTGGCTTTCGCCCGTGGCGATGCACTTGCGTTCCGGCTCCTGGGGCCGCGATTTTGATCCACCGCGCGTCATGCGCCGACCTCTGAGACCTGAAATCAGGCCTCAGACTCCTCGGTGGTTTCCTCGTCACCTTCCTCGGCTTCGGGCAACAGTTCCTCCGGGTCCACCCAGCCCAGCATGACGCGGGCGGTCATGACCATATCCTGTGCCTCTTCCAACGAGATGCCGAATTTCTCAAGCGAGCCATCATCCTTTACGCGCTGGCCATCCACGGTGGTCCAACCACCGGCCAGTTCCCAGTCAGCGCAGGTTGCGAAATCTTCCAGCGACTTCACACCGTCTTCTGCCAGGGCCTCAACCATCTGCGCGGTCAGACCTTCGAATGCAATCAGGCTGTCCTCAGCCCCCATCGCGCGGGCGTTTTCGAGGGCCTTGGCAGCCTGAGCTTCCAGATAATCACGGGCGCGGGCCTGCAATTCCTGTGCGGTGCCTTCATCAACGCCGTCAATGACCAGCAGTTCATCCAGCTCGACATAGCCGACCTCTTCGAGGTTGGTGAAGCCTTCAGCCACCAGAAGCTGGGCAAAGAACTCGTCCAGATCCAGGGTATCCATGAAGAGCGCAGTGCGGGAGGCAAACTCCTTCTGGCGGCGCTCGCTCTCTTCTGCCTCGGTCATGATGTCGATATCGAGGTTGGTCAGCTGGGACGCCAGACGCACGTTCTGACCGCGGCGGCCAATGGCCAGCGACAGTTGCTCATCCGGCACAACAACTTCGATCTTCCCGGCTTCTTCATCCAGCACCACTTTCGACACTTCGGCCGGTTGCAGCGCGTTCACAAGGAAGGTCGGCTGATCTTCGTTCCACGGGATGATGTCGATTTTTTCACCCTGCAGCTCGTTCACAACCGCCTGCACGCGCGAGCCGCGCATACCAACACAGGCCCCCACCGGATCAATGCCGCTGTCATAGGAGATCACGGCGATTTTGGCGCGCGAACCGGGGTCACGGGCCACGGCCTTGATTTCGATCACGCCGTCATAAATTTCCGGCACTTCCATCTTGAAGAGCTCAGCCATGAATTCCGGCGCGGTGCGCGACAGGAAGATCTGCGGACCACGGGTTTCGCGGCGCACATCCTTGACATAGCAACGAATGCGGTCATTCGGGCGATAGCTTTCACGACCGATCTTTTCATTGCGGCGCAGGATCGCTTCGCCGGTGCCCACGTCGACAATGACATTGCCATATTCTTCGCGTTTGACCTGACCATTGATGATGGTGCCAACGCGGTCTTTGAATTCTTCGAACTGACGATCGCGTTCCGCTTCGCGCACTTTCTGCAAGATCACCTGCTTGGCGGACTGGGCGGCGATGCGGCCCATCTCAACCGGCGGAACCTCTTCCGAATACACGTCGCCCACCTGCGGGTTTTCCATGTATTGCTTGGCCTGATCGACGGTAAGTTCGGCCTGGTAATTCTCCAGCTCCTCATCCGCCACAACGGTGCGCACGCGGGTAAAGGTGGCGCGGCCAGTCTTGCGGTCGATCGACACGCGGATGTCCATTTCCGCGCCGTAACGCGATTTGGCGGCCCGTGCGAGGCTTTCTTCCATCGCTTCGATCACCAGCGCCGGGTCGATCATCTTTTCGCGGGCCACGGCCTCGGCGGTTTGCAGCAGTTCAAGCTGGTTGGCAGACGTGATTGCCATGGTCAGTCCTCCTCGGAACCGGTGATTTCCTGAATTTCGTCAAATTGGGCTTCGTCGATCTGGCCCGCATCCTTGCGCGCACGCAGCACATCACGGATGAGCTCATCGGTCATGATCAGCTTGGCCTCCGCCAGCCAGTCAAAGTCAAGGCCGATGGTGACCATCTCGCCCTGGTTTTCAATTTCGATCAGCACTTCATTGCCTTCGGTGCCCATCAGGGTGCCCCTAAAGCGCTTGCGCCCGTCGATCAGTTCGGTGGTTTCGATCTTGGCGGTGTAATCCTGCCAGGCGTCGAAATCCTTGAGCCGGGTCAGCGGGCGGTCGATGCCGGGGGATCCGACCTCAAGCGTATAATTATCCTCGATCGGGTCTTCCACGTCGAGCACGGCGCTGATCGCGGTTGAGATCTCGGCGCATTCATCCACCTCGATCCCGCCATCGGGACGCTGGGCCATGATCTGCAGCATCGGCGTATTGCCGCCCTGCAGACGCAGGCGCACCAGTTCAAATCCCATGCCTTCGATCACCGGGCCGACGATGCCGGCGAGGCGCTGATCCATTGCGGTTTTGGCAACCAGTTCGGTCACTGTATTCTCCTATCGGGGGTCATCGGGATACCAATCCCCCAAAAACAAAAAACGGGCCAGCAGGCCCGTTCGTCTTACCGGTGGAGCTTCGAGTTTGGACCCCGACGCGCCGCTGTTGAATTGGGATATAGGCGGGATTGGCGGGAAATGCAAGGGGGGTCAACGTTTCGTACGGGGAAGCCGCTTTGCCTCCTTGGAAAGTTCTGCAATCTCTTTATCAGCCTTTTTGTGACGCGCCAGCTTTTTCACCTCTTTGTACTTGGCATATTCCCGATGGGCATGCGCATCCGCACTTTGCTTGCTGACGGAACCACCACCACGCAACACCACACGCCCCAGATTTTTAAGCTGATTAACCAAAAGCACCTCTGCATCATCCATGGAAACCAAGCGGCCAAGGTCAACTTGGTCCTCAAAAATATCCAACAAGATTGTGGTCAGGCGGTTCAGCTCTTTAAGCTCCGCCTCCGCCAAATAGTTCTTGGACACGGTTACATCGGACTTGCGAATATTGTCATGTGTCCAATGGGTCAGCCCCATATTTGGATGATCTGCGTCTGCGCGATCCATAATGACCTCTGCAGGCGTATGCGACACCACGGCATTGATCAGTTTGGCTTGGGTATTTTTGTAGAATTCGACCCATTTTGCAGATCCAGCCTCGTAATCAGAGCACATCGCGCAGATCTGCTTAAGTTCTCGATAAACATTGGCCTCATCCGAACGAATGTCCCGAATGATTTCGCGCAGTTCTTTCAGGCGATCCGTGTTTTCAGGATCTTTCAAACGGCGAGCATCAACCACAAAACCCTTCTTGGCATATTGCACCAAGATGCCCGTGGCCCAGCGCCGGAATAGGGTCGCCTGAGCAGAGGACACTCGGTAACCAACTGAAATGACAAGGTCCAAATTATAGATCGTCGCTGGACGCCCCAGACTTCTATGCATTTTTTGCATAGAAGTCTGTTCATCAAGCTCACCCTCCTCGAACACATTGATAATGTGACGAGAAATCACCGACTGATCCCGACCAAACAACTCCGCAATTTGCGCCTGCGTCATCCACAGGGTTTCGCCTTCGAAACGGATATCAAGCTGAATACCCTTATCCGTTCCAAAAACCAGAAACCGGTCTCCGGTGCCTTCATCCTCAACAAGGCGAATTGGCTCATCCGGGGTGGTCATACGATGAAACTCCTAAGGAACTTTAAGTGAACATTATCGGCTTTCTTAAAGATAGAAAAGGCCGATATCGCTCGTCACCCCAGCTTCTTCGCGATCAGAAATAGTGCGGTAATGCCCCCTTCGGGTTTCCAGTCTTCGACAATCTCAAACCCCGCGTCCCGCATCATCTGGCGCAGGGCGTCTTCGGTGAACCATGTCACGGAGGGTGCTTTGCCCAGCATCTGCGCAATCGGCAGGGCCAGTTTCAGCCACCACAGCTTGCCCAGGCAGGCGGTGGAGGTGACAAGCACCCCGCCGGGTTTCAACGTGTCATAGGCTTTGCGGATCGCGGCGGCAGGATCGTCCAGCAGGTGCAGGATCGAATGGCCCTGCACCATGTCCACGCTTTCCGGCTCCAGCGCCATGGTGGTGAAATCGCCCACCTCAAACCTGATCTTGTCCGCGCCATCCTTGGCCCGCGCGATACGGATCATCTCGGACGACAGGTCCACTGCGTGATATTCGGCCACATGGGGCGCATGGATCAGCGCGGTCGACCCGGTGCCGCAGGCAAATTCCAGCACCTTCATGTCCGGCCGCATATGTTCCTGCGTCTTGGCCAGCTTGTATTCATAGCTCGCCATATCCTTGATCTGATCGCGAGAATACTTCTCGGCAACCTTGTTCCAGAATTTATCCGCCGCGATCATGCGCCTCTCCTTTAAAGCGTTTCGAGTTTACGTTGAGCCACAGCGTGAACTCGAAACGCGCGAAACAATTATATGTAGTGGGCGTTTCGACCTATTGTGGTGACCCAACAATAAGTCGAAACGCTTTAATCAAGCTGCAAATGCAATTTGCAGAGGAGATGGGTGTCAGTCATCGCTTTTCCACCCCGCGTCGCGGTGCGACCCGTCACAGAAGGGTTTGTTGCCCGACAGGCCACAACGGCAGAGGCCCATGACCGGCTTGCATTCTTCCGCCTGACCGGCTGCGGTTTCCAGGCTGCTGAGACCCTTGGCCACAAGGGGCCGTTGTCACGTGCCTCGATTTTGGGCTGATCTGCCATGGTCTCTCCTCCCATCCAGATTGGCTGCCCCACCAGTCTGCGCAGAGAGGCGGATTTGCACAATAGGGCAGGGCGCACAGAATGGCCTGCGCGGGCGCACCAAAGCCAGCGTCAGACACCCAGCGTGTCGCGTTGGCGCGCCAGCTTGTCCATCGTGTAAGTCAGCTCATCCGTGATCCCACGCTCTGACAGCGCGTGCCCGGCCAGATGGATCATGCGCAGGGTCGAGCTGGGCCAGCGTTTGTGCAATTCATAAGCCGATACGGGCGGACAGATCATGTCATGACGCCCCTGCACAATCGTGCCGGGCACATGGGCAATCTTTGGCATATGGCGCAGGATCTGCCCCTCTTCCAGCCAGGCCCCATTGGCGAAATAGTGGTTTTCAAGCCGGGCAAAGGCACGGGCGTAATCTGCCGGCGCATCCACCATGTGGCCCCGGTTCTGGATCGAGGCAAGTGCGTTTTCCCACCCGGCCCAGGCCTTGGCAAACCGCACCTCCTGCGCGTAATCGCCGCAAAACAGGCGGCGGTTGTAGGCAGCAATCAGATCCTCATGTTCGTCAGGCGGCACCATCGCCGTGAAGTCATCCCACAGCTCAGGCCAGAACCGCCCCGCGCCACCCCCATAAAACCAATCCAGCTCAGCCTTGCGCGCCAGAAACACCCCGCGCAACACCAGCCACGCCACCCGTGACGGATGGGCCTGCGCATAGATCAGCGCAAGCGTTGCGCCCCAGCTGCCGCCAAAAATAATCCAGCGATCAATGCCAAGGGTCAGGCGGATATGCTCGATATCAGCCACCAGATGCCAGGTGGTGTTGGCGTCAATCTCGGCATGCGGGCGCGACCGGCCACATCCGCGCTGGTCAAACAGGACAATCCGATAGGCATTCGGGTCAAAAAACCGGCGCATCTGAGGGGAGCTGCCACCCCCCGGTCCACCGTGAAACACCACCACCGGCATCCCCTGCGGATTGCCGCTTTGCTCAACATAAAGCTTGTGACCATCCCCCACATCCAGCATATGCCGATCATATGGTTCAATCGGGGGATACAGCCCTCCGGCTGTGCTGTTTTTTCCTGCGGCCTTGTCCATGGAAATACTATATAACGCCATTCAGGCCCCTGCTATCAGAAAGACGTGAGATGACCCAGAGCTCTGTTGACCCGTCCGAAGTGGAGAAATTCGCCGCCATGGCAGCGGAGTGGTGGGACCCGACCGGTAAGTTCAAACCGCTGCACATGATGAACCCGGTGCGGTTGGATTACATCACCAGCCAGATCGCGGCAGAGTTTGGCCGGGACCTGTCCGATGACAAGCCCTTTGCCGGGCTGCGCATTCTCGATATCGGCTGTGGCGGCGGGCTTTTGTCGGAACCGATGGCGCGGCTGGGTGCGGATGTGGTGGGGGCGGATGCCACCGAACGCAATATCCCGGTGGCCCGGGCGCATGCGGAAGAGATGGAGCTTGAGATCGACTATCGCCACACCACCGCCGAAGCGATCGAAGAGGCGGGCGAACGGTTCGACGTGGTGCTGAATATGGAAGTGATCGAACATGTGGCCGATCCGCTGGCGTTCCTGATCTCCTGCCAGAACCTGCTCAAACCCGGCGGGCTGCTCCTGTGCTCCACCATCAACCGTAATCCGAAAAGTTTCATGGTCGCCATCGTCGGCGCCGAACATGTGATGCGCTGGCTGCCCAAAGGCACACATGAATGGTCGAAATTCATCACCCCTGATGAGCTTGAGGACCTGCTGGCAGAAAGCATGTTGCGGGTGGTGGACCGCAAGGGGTTTGTGTTCAACCCGGTTTCCTGGCAATGGTCGATCTCGGATCGGGACCTGTCGGTGAATTATGTGACTGCCAGTGTGAAGCCCAGGAAATACTAGTGTAATAACTTGAAAACAAACGGCTTTCCATGAACTCAAGTAAAACTGTTTGCTTTCTGTACAGCGCCACTCACTGTACACATACACCCACAGAAGATGAGCGACAAAACCGAGAACCTGATCCGCACCCACAGCTCCTGGCGCGACCATGTCACGCCGGAAGAGCGCGCGCGGTTGCTGGTTCTGGAAGAACGGATTGAACGCAAGCGACGCAGTCTGGACGAAACGATCGCGGAGCGTCAGAAAATTATGAGCCGGTCAATCCGGCGCATGCGGCGCAAGGCTGGAAAGGACTAAGGCGTTGCGCGACCGGGCAGTGTCGCAAACACGCACCAACCGAAATGCATCATGAGATCGCGGGGAGATCGCTGGAAAACGCCAGCGACGTCATTCCGCCTCACTCAGCAATTGCCGCATTTCACGCAGCACCGACAGGGCCTGCTTCACCCGGTCCTTGCCGATTTTTGTCACCATATTGCCAATGATCGGAGTGATGGATTGCAGCGCCGCATCCCGCGCCGCCCGCCCGGCAGGAGAGATGGTAACGAACTTACGCCGCGCATCATCCCAGTCGGGGCGGATATGGATATGCCCCGCCCATTCGAGCTTGTTCAGCGTGTTGGTCATCGCGCCACGGGTCACATGGAACGCCTTGGCCAGCTGCGCCGGACTTTTCTCTTCCCCTGACCGTGCCAGGTGATTCAGAACAGAGAAATGGCTCAGCTCCATCCCCTTGGGCAGAGCTTTCGACAGGCGGTTGCGGGCCAGCTGATCAGCCATGAACATCTCGCTGAACAGCGCGACAGAAAGGTTATCCCTGCTTTGATTTGTGCTTTGGTCGGACATTCAGGGGCCTTCATATTTGCGATCATGGGTCAAAGAGGGCACACGCGCCCGGGCCCGCTTTACCTCATTCAGGTGGATATCGACCAGAGTGACGCCGGGTTTCTTCCCCCCATCTGCCAGAATTTCCCCCCAGGGCGCAACCACCAGTGAATGTCCAAATGTCGCACGCTTTTCAGTATTTTGCCCACATTGAGCGGGCGCCAGCACGAAACAACCGGTTTCAATCGCCCGCGCGCGCAGCAGCGTTTCCCAATGGGCAGCACCCGTTACCGGGGAAAAGGCAGCGGGCACGGTCAGGATCTCGGCACCGTTTTGCGCCAATTGCCGGTAGAGATGCGGAAACCGGATATCATAACAGATCGTCATGCCGATCCGCGCGAAATCCGTCTCGGCCAGAACGGCCTGCTCACCGGGCCTGTAATGGGCACTTTCGCGATAGCTTTCCTGCGCATTGATCTCGACATCAAACATGTGGATCTTGTCATACCTGGCCGTGATCTGGCCAAGCGGCGAAATCAGGAAGGATCGGTTGGCAAACCGCCCGTCCGGGTCATGGGTTTTCACCGCAAGCGATCCCAGCAACACCCAGATGCCCAGCGCCCGGGCCTCCTCCCGAATTTCATGCAGGAATGCACAGTCTTCTTCGTGGGAAATCTGCGCTTCCTGCGTTCTGCGCGATGAGGAAAGCAGGTTGGTGACCTCTGGCGTCAACACAAACCCGGCCCCACCTGCCGCCGCCGCGCGCAAGGCATTGCGGGTTGAGGTCAGGTTGGCGCCCATATCCTCACCCGAGGTCATTTGCACCAACCCGATTTTCATCACAGCCCCCCGGTCAGGGCGCCATCCAGCTTACCGGCGCGATCCAGATCATAAAGGTCGTCACATCCGCCAACATGATTGTCGCCAATAAAGATCTGCGGCACGGTATGACGCCCATTTGCACGCGCCATCATTTCCTGCCGACGCGCCGGATCAAACCCCACATCGATCTCATCAAAGGACACGCCTTTCTGCTTCAAAAGGCGCTTTGCCGCGTGACAGAAGCCACATAGGGCGCTGGTGTAAATGGTAACGGGTTGCATGACTATCCTCGGTCTGTTGCCAAGGATATATAGGATGTCAGGGCTCTTTCGCAACGCGCGCCAATGACAAGACGGTGACCGACGCGGCCCCGGCATCAAGGCAAGCGTCCGCTCCTGCAGAAAAAGTGGCCCCGGATGTCATCACGTCATCCACCAGAAGGATGTGGCGTCCAGACAGGGTGCGCCGCCGTTTCGGATGGGGTTTGATCGCGCCTTTCATGTTTTCAAACCTTTCATCCGTCGACAGCCCATCATGGACAGATGTGCGCCGCGGGCGGATCAGCAGATCGGGCGCAAACTCCAGGTCCAGCCGGTCCGACAGGGCCCTGCCAAGCTCCGCCGCCTGATTGAACCGTCGTTTGAGAAGGCGGGTCCAGTGGATTGGAATTGGCACAATCAGCGCATTTTGGGGCAGGACAGGGGCAATTGCCCGCGCCATCCAACCCGCCGCCGGGCGCGACAGATCGGTCCGATCGCCATGTTTCAATGCCAACACCATGCGCCGGGCATTGTCCCGATACTGCAAGGCCGACCGCCCATGCGCCCAGAGGCGGTCCGTTTTCAGGCAATCATCACAATGGCTGACATGATGGTCGTCTTCTCCCAGCAGGGGGGCACCACACAGATCACACACCACCCCTTCGATAAACGGGGTGTCCCGCCAACAGGCGCCACATAAGCCAAACTCGCTTTCCACCTGATCACCGCAGCACACGCATTGAGGCGGATACAACAGACGAAGCGCGGATTGCATTTCCTGTTTCTCCTTCTATGGTCCCAGCTTATGACCAGAGCAAGCCAGATGCCCCACGCCCTTACCGACCCCGAACGCCTGGCCCGCAACCGGGCCCGGTCCCATGCGGATGGGATGTTCCTGCAATCCCTTGCAGTGGACGAGGTCCATGATCGCCTGGATATGGTTAACAGAACGTTTAAAAACATCGCCATTGTCACCGGTTTCCCACAGATCTGGGGGCCCGCCTTCCCCCAAGCCACCCTTGTCGATGACCGGGATGATCTGCCGCTGAAGGCGGGTCACTATGATCTGGTGATCCACGCGATGGGGCTTCACTGGGCCAATGATCCGGTTGGACAACTCATCCAATCACGGCTTGCCCTAAAACCCGATGGCCTGTTTCTCGGCGTGTGTTTCGGCGGGCAAACCCTGGCCGAACTGCGCGCTGTCTTGGCTGAAACAGAGACCAAAATGATGGGCGGGCTTTCTCCTCGTGTGGCCCCCATGGGGGAAATCCGCGATTTGGGAGCCTTGCTGCAGCGCGCTGGGTTCGCCCTTCCGGTGGCAGACAGCGCCCCGCGAACCGTATCCTATAAGGACCTGTTTGCACTGATGGCGGATCTGCGCCTGATGGGAGAGCGGAACGCGCTTGCCGCCCGCAACCCCCAGCCACTGCCGCGCCGCTTTTTCATCGCCGCCGATCAGCATTACAAATCGCATTTTCCGGCAGAACAGGGTCGCATTTCGGCAACTTTCGAATTCATCACCCTGACCGGATGGGCGCCGGATGACAGCCAACCCAAACCGCTTCGACCGGGATCCGCCGCCGCAAGGCTGGCCGATGCCCTTGGCACAGATGAGACAAAACTCCCGAAATAGAGCCGAAGCAATTGACCCACCCCGAAAAGCCGCTATCTGAGATCAAGAATATGCGCGCAGGAGCAAGCCAATGATCATGGAGAAACCCACAGACCACCCCGCCATCAAACCTCGGAAAGTGGGCATTCTGTTTGCCAATCTGGGCACCCCGGATGGCTATGATTACTGGTCAATGCGTCGGTATCTGAACGAATTTCTGTCTGACAAGCGGGTGATTGATTACCCGGCCTGGAAATGGCAGCCGATTCTGCAGGCCATTATCCTGACCAAACGTCCGAAATCCTCGGGCGAAGCCTATAAGTCGATCTGGAATGAGGAGCTTGGGGAAAGCCCGCTGATGACCATCACCAAGCAGCAGGTGGCCAAGCTGCAGGCTGAACTGGCAGAACTTTACGGCGATCGGGTGATGGTGGATTTCTGTATGCGATATGGCAATCCATCCACCAAGTCGAAACTGTCTGAAATGGTCTCTAACGGCTGTGATAGGGTCTTGTTTTTCCCGCTTTACCCACAATATGCCGGGGCCACGATGGGCACCGCAAATGACCAGTTTTTCCGCGCCCTGATGGAAGAGAAGTGGCAACCTGCATCGCGCACCATCGAGCCCTATTTCGACGACCCGGCCTATGTCGACGCGCTGGCGCAGTCAGTTGAGCGGGGATATGCGGCGCTCGACACACGGCCAGATCTTCTGGTTGTGTCCTATCACGGCATGCCGATCCGCTACCTGACCGAAGGCGACCCCTATCATTGCCAGTGCCAGAAAAGCACCCGCCTGCTGCGCGAGCGGCTGGGCTGGAGCGACACAGACATCACAACCACCTTTCAATCCGTGTTCGGTCCCGAGGAATGGCTGAAACCCTATACGGTCGAAGAAGTGGCGCGGCTGGCAAAATCCGGCAAGAAAAACATCGCGGTGATCGCTCCGGCCTTCTCGGCTGATTGCATTGAAACCCTTGAGGAAATTCAGGAAGAGATCCAGGAAGCCTTCATTGAGGCGGGCGGTGAAACGTTCACCTATATCCCCTGCCTGAATGATGATGACGCCCATATCAAGGCGCTGGTCGGTGTGGCGGAACGCAACCTGCGGGGTTGGCTCGACTAAGGCGTATCACGGCCACCCCCGGTTCGCGACACAGCTTTTCAGGAACAAGAACTTGTCTGCCCCGTGCCCCACCTCCATATAGGAGGAAACGGATTTGGAGGCATTATGGCGGATACGGACTTTCCCGGCTGGCACGGCACCACGATCATTGGGGTGCGCAAAGGGGACAAGGTGGTTGTGGCAGGCGACGGGCAGGTCAGCCTGGGACAGACCGTGATCAAAGGCTCCGCGCGCAAAGTGCGCAGGCTCAGCCCCGGCGGATTTGATGTGGTGGCAGGCTTTGCAGGATCAACCGCCGATGCCTTTACCCTGCTTGAACGTCTGGAAGCCAAGCTGGAAGCCACGCCCGGACAACTGGCGCGCGCCTCTGTTGAGCTGGCCAAGGACTGGCGCACTGACAAATACCTGCAAAAACTCGAAGCGATGCTGATCGTGACCGACGGGAGCGAGCTTCTGGTGATCACCGGGGCAGGGGATGTGCTGGAGCCGGAACATGATGTGGCGGCCATCGGATCTGGCGGCAATTTTGCCCTCGCGGCGGCCCGCGGATTGATGGAAAGCGATCTGGACGCGGAAAGCATCGCGCGCAAGGCCATGGCGATTGCGGCGGATATCTGCGTCTATACAAATGGCAATCTGACGGTTGAGGAAATCAGCAAATGACCGACCTGACCCCCCGTGAAATCGTATCCGAACTGGATCGCTTCATCATCGGCCAGAACGATGCAAAGCGCGCGGTTGCCGTGGCGCTGCGCAATCGCTGGCGCCGCAAGCAGCTTTCTGCAGATCTGCGCGATGAGGTCTATCCGAAAAACATCCTGATGATCGGGCCGACCGGCGTCGGCAAAACCGAGATTTCGCGTCGGCTGGCAAAGCTGGCGCGCGCACCGTTCATCAAGGTCGAAGCCACGAAATTCACCGAGGTGGGATATGTGGGCCGGGATGTGGAACAGATCATCCGAGACCTGGTGGATGCGGCCATCATCCAGACCCGTGACCATATGCGCGAAGATGTGCGCGCGCGGGCCGAAGAAAACGCCGAAGAGCGGGTGATCGAAGCAATTGCCGGCAGTGATGCCCGCGATGCCACGCGCGAGATGTTTCGCAAGAAACTGCGGGACGGGTTGCTTGACGACACGATGATCGAGCTGGACGTGGTGGACAATTCCAACCCGATGCAGATGATCGACATGCCGGGACAGCCGGGGCAGGGCATGGGAATGCTGAACCTTGGGGATATGTTCGGCAAGGCCTTTGGCGGGCGGACCACGCGGCGCAAGATGACCGTGCGCGAAAGCTATGACGTGCTGTTGGGGGAAGAGGCCGACAAGCTTCTGGATGACGAAACCGTCACCAAGGCCGCCCTGGAAGCGGTGGAGCAGAACGGCATTGTTTTCCTTGATGAAATCGACAAGGTCTGCGCCCGTCAGGAGGCCCGCGGCGGGGATGTGTCACGCGAAGGCGTGCAGCGCGACCTGTTGCCGCTGATCGAAGGCACCACCGTTTCGACCAAACACGGGGCGGTCAAGACCGACCATATCCTGTTCATCGCCTCGGGGGCATTTCACATTGCCAAACCCTCTGACCTGCTGCCGGAACTGCAGGGGCGTCTTCCGATCCGGGTTGAGCTTCGCGCCCTGACCGAAGCAGATTTCGTGCGCATTCTGACTGAAACCGACAATGCCCTGACGCTGCAATACACCGCGCTTATGGGCACGGAAAACGTGAATGTGGAGTTCACCAAGGACGGTATCGCGGCCCTTGCCAAGATCGCCGCTGACGTGAACCGGGACGTGGAAAATATCGGTGCCCGGCGCCTTTATACCGTGCTTGAACGCGTGTTTGAGGAGCTCAGCTTCTCGGCCCCGGATCGCAGCGGCGAAATTGTCACCGTGGATCGTGCCTTTGTCGATGACAACCTGGGCTCCTTGATGAAATCCGCAGATCTGAGCCGGTACGTCCTTTGACATCTGCGCCCGATCAGGCACAAGTTTCAGACAAATGAACGCGCCGCCCGGATCAGGGCGGCGTTTTTTCATTTCTCAGCTATACTCATTTCTATTCCGCTGAATGCGTTTCGGTTTTAACCTGTCGCAGGGAAAGACCGGAACGCGGTGAAAGAGATCAATAACGTGGGCATTTCGATATGTTCCTGTATCTCTTGCCTGTTCCGAAACACTTTAGAGAGTGATTGACCGTGCGCCGCCTCATTCTGGTTTTCATCTTCTTTCCACTGATGGCCTGCGCCCCACGGGGTGAAATCACCCTATATGCCGGCGCGGGTGAGGTCGGAAATGTGCAGAAGATCTTTATCGGCACCACGCGTGAGTTCGACCTGCTCATTGGCCGTCCTACTGGAAGTCGCAGCGAAGAACTGGTCTTTGGGCGGGTGGATGTCTCCGTTCCCCCCGAGCGTGAAACCGGCAGCGTGACCTGGCCTTACAATGCAACGCCGGACCCCGCCAAGCATTTCCTCGTCGACGATTTCGCCAGCTACCGGGACAGCAGCAGCTTTACCAAGGCACTGCAAAAGGCGCTGCAGGGTCGCACGGGGGATGAGCGGGTTGCGACCATCTTTGTGCATGGGTTCAACAACACTTTCTCCGAAGGGCTCTATCGTTTTGCCCAATTGGTCGAAGACCTGGATCTGCCCTTTCTGCCAATCCACTATTCCTGGCCCAGCGCCGGGCACCCGCTGGGATATGGCTATGATCGGGACAGCATGCTCTATGCCCGCGACGGGCTGGAAGAGCTGATCCGCGCCACGCTGCGTTCCGGCGTGAAAGAGGTGATCCTGATTGGTCATTCGATGGGCGCACTTCTGACCATGGAAAGCCTGCGTCAGCTGGCAATTTCCAATGAAACATCGGTGATGCGGCGGATTGGCGGTGTCCTTCTGTTGTCACCGGATATTGATATTGACCTGTTTCGCCAGCAGGCCAAGCGGATCGGGAAACTGCCGCAGCCTTTCTATATTTTTAGCTCAACCAAGGATAAGGCGCTGCGCCTGTCGGCCGGGCTGACCGGGCAAACTGCCCGGCTCGGAAATGCCGAAGATATTGGCCTCCTTGCGGATCTGGATGTGACACTTGTCGATATCTCCGCCTTTTCGGACGGGCTGGCGGATCACAATGTCGCGCTGTCCTCCCCCGGATTTCTCAAACTGATCCTCTCGGTTCCTGATCTGGTTGGGACAATCGGCAAGACACGCGGTCCGAACCTGTTGCCGGGAACGGTTCTTGTTGTGCAGAACGCCACCAAGCTGGTGATTGGCAACCCCAGCCAGCCGGACGATGGCTAACGCAACCGGCGCAGATAGACGTAATAGGCCCCTTGGCCGCCATGTTTCAGATGCGCCTCTGATATCTGCAACACATGCTGTTTCAGCGGCGGCATATGCAACCAATGCGGCACCTGATGACGCAGCACCCCGTGACGCACGGGAATGGGTCCGCCCTCGTCCCGGTGCTTGCCCTTCCCGGTGATCACCAGAACCAGCCGCCGTTGATCCGCCACCGCCTCCAGAATAAAGCGGGTCAGGATCGGGTGGGCCTGGGCGATTGTCATGCCATGCAGGTCAATCCGGGCTTCGGGTGACAGGCGCCCCTTCTTCATCCGTCCAAAGGTTTTCTTGTCCATGGCCAGACGTTGCTGCGCGATCTGATCCGACACAGGGGGGGCAAGATCATGCCCCGCATTGCGGGGATTTGCGGCCTCTCCAATCCGAAAACGAGGGGCCTTGACCTCAGGGGGTTTCGGGGCCGGCCTTGTGTTTTCCGCAGGAAGAGTGCCTATTTCCGGTCGGGCAGGGTGCAGGCGCTGCGTGTTCTCAGCCACTTTCTGCCAAAGCGCCTTTTCCTCTTCATTCAGCTTGCGCGGACGTCGGGCCATGGATCACTCTTCAACCTCAAGCGCAAAGGCGCGCTGGATCGGCATCAGAACATACATCCGCCCACCGTCACGGATCTTACCCGCCAGAATGCCCGCCTGTTTCCCCGTGCCCCAGAAAATATCCGCCCGCTGCGCGCCCTTGACCCGCGACCCGGTATCCTGCGCCACCATCAGACGGCTGAATGGCTCTGTCCCCGATTTCTCCAGCCAGACTGGCGCCCCCAGGGGCGTATATTTCGGATCAACCGCCAGCGACCGCTGCGCGGTGATGGATCGGTTCATCGCCCCCAGAGGGCCTTTGTCACGGGGCAGCTGTTCCAGTTCACGGAAAAATACATAAGAGTTGTTGGACATGAGAAGATCATGCCCGTCCACCGGATTGCGTTTGACCCAGTTGCGGATCACCGCCTGCGAAACCTGATGTGGATTATAAATCCCGCGCCGCACCATCTCTTTCCCAAGCGATTTGAACGCGTGGCCGTTATTTCCCCCATATCCCAAACGGATGGCGCTGCCATCGGTCAGGCGAATGCGGCCCGAGCCCTGGATCTGCAGGAATTGCAGGTCAACCGGATCCGCCACCCAGGCAATTTCCAGCCCAAGCCCAACCAGCGCGCCGCCTTCCTCGATCTCGCGCCGGGTGTGCCAGGCCTGCCCTTTGGGAAGACCGCTGGGTTTGCGATAGACAGGATAGCGATAGGTCTCGGTCCTGAGGCGCGATCCCGCAATCTCCGGCTCGTAATAAGCGGTGAACAGCGGATCCATCCCGTTCTCGATCAGCACCGGGCGGAAAAACAGCTCAAAGAAAGCGCGGCCGGCCCCTCCGCTCAGCGAATGGCGCTGTGCCACCGCGCAAAGCGGCGCCCAAAGCGGTTCATCCAGATCAATGCAAGTGTCGATGAAAACGGAAAGGGCCGCATCATGGTCGTCAGCGGCCCAGCCTTTCAGCTCGGTGAACTCCAGCACGGATACGCGCGCATCGCTGGGCAATTGATCCCCGAGACCTGCAAACGCAGGGCCGCCCCAAAGGGCCAGCGCACATGCCAGCCCCCGAAAGATCATCCGCCAGTGGCCACCAGCTGCCAGTTCGGGTTGTCGGTGCCCATCTTGCGGGCAAAGGTCCAGATATCTTTCTGGCGCTTCACCTCATTGGGGTTGCCTTCGATGATCTCACCGCCATTGTCACGCACAACCGAGGTCAGCTCGCCTACAAATCGCACCGTGATTTCAGCTTCATTTGTGGCGGGATCAAAGGTGGCATCTTCCAGCTTCAGCTCGCGCAGGCCAACAAAACTGGCTTCGATTGTCAGACCCTGCTCACGGCGGCTTTCGACCACCATGGCAAAGCTTTCATAAACATCGTCCGACAGGAACGGCTTGATATCCGCCATTTCACCTGCTTCGAATCCCATCAGGATCATTTCGTAAGCGCCGCGCGCCCCGCCCAGGAACTCTCCGACCGAGAAATCAGGCTCAAGCGCCTTCATCGCCACCAGCGCACGGGCGGCCTCCGAGTTCTCTTCTACGTGGTCGGTGATATCACTGTCCGCTCCACCTTCGATGACCTCGAAACTCTCCCGCGTAGTGCGTGGATTGTCCTGCCGCGTTACCTGCGGTTTTTCATATCCTTCGCGTGTGCCCAGCACATCGCGCAGGCGCAGGATCAGGAATAGCGCAATGCCGGCCAGCACCAAAAGCTGGATCAGGGGAGAACTCATAGGGACCTCATTTTCTGGACGCTCTGGAAACACGTTAACCGGAAACATATGTAAGTACTGCTGGCGGACAAGTCCACCACGCCAAACGAATAAACGAGGTGTATCATGTGGCTCTTTGCCCTGTTCATAGCGGTTCCGCTGATCGAAATCGCGTTGTTCATTCAGGTTGGAGGTCTGATTGGTCTGTGGCCGACCCTTCTGATCGTGGTTTTGACTGCGGTGATCGGCACCCAGTTGATGCGCGCGCAGGGGGCGATGGCGATGGCGGATCTGCGCAACAGCTTTGGTCAGCTACAGGACCCGACCGAACCTCTGGCCCATGGTGCGATGATCCTGTTTTCCGGGGCGCTTCTGCTCACGCCGGGGTTTTTCACAGATACGGTTGGCTTTGCGCTTCTCATCCCTGCGGTGCGGCGCGCAGTTTTCAACCATCTGAAATCAAAAGTGAAAGTTCAAAGCTTCACCATGGGAGCCCAGACTGAATTCAGCGAAACCCGCCCACAGTCAGGCCGTGGCGACGATGTGATTGATGGCGAATTTACCGATGTGTCCCCCGACAAACGCCCCACCCATCATGTCGAAAAAGACCCCTCGGGCTGGACCAAGCACTAACAGGTCGCTGAAATAGTCGCTGAGCCGGAACGCTTTCCCGTCGTCAGGTCCGGTTCGACTGAAGTGTCATGTCTGTCGGCGCGCCCACGGCTCGCTTCTGGGGCCATCTTTCCCTTCATACCGCCAGCAACCTCGGCAGCCGGGCAAGGTTGTTGGCGGCC
>NZ_CM003503.1 GCF_001307765.1 Aliiroseovarius crassostreae | reverse complement strand
TCCATGAGTGATTTCAAAGGACGGCATTTCAGCGGTGAGGTCGTGCTTTGGGCGGTGCGATGGTATTGCCGCTACGGGATCAGTTATCGCGATCTTGAGACGATGATGGCGGAGCGCGGCGTTCGGGTTGATCATTCGACCATTTACCGCTGGGTGCAACGATATGCCCCGGACATGGAACGGCGGATGCGCTGGCAGTGGCGGCGGCCGATGTCGGATAGCTGGCGCGTTGACGAGACGTATATCAAGGTGCGCGGCAAGTGGACATATCTGTACCGGGCGGTCGATAAGCTGGGCAACACGATCGACTTTTATTTGTCCTCGACACGCAATGCCAAAGCCGCCAAATGCTTTCTGGGCAAGGCTATTCGTGCCTGCAAAGGTTGGGAAAAACCGTCCAAAATCAACACCGACAAGGCTGGATGCTACACCCAGGCGATCCGCGAATTGAAGAAAGAGGGTAAGTGCCCAAAGGACGTCGAACACCGCCAGGTCAAGTATCTGAACAACGTCATCGAGGCCGATCACGGTAAGCTCAAGCAGCTGATCAAGCCGGTCCGGGGCTTCAAAACGATGAAAACCGCCTACGCCACGATCAAGGGATTTGAAGTGATGCGCGCATTGCGAAAAGGCCAGGGCCGCGCCTTCAACCTGACCCGCGATCCCATCGGCGAAAAACGCATGATCGAACGCGCCTTCGGTGTCGGACCATGTGTTATGTCAGAGACCATGACCTGGCTCGAACAGCAACTCGCAGCCTGACTCCGTCCAGCGAGAGGGTCATTGCGGCTCAATAAAATGTTTGCAACAGAGCCGGTATTGAGACGCCTGACGGCGCGATGGCGAAGAAAAATTGCTTACCGCCCTATTCTGCACCCAGCCTGAGTCGACCCCTCTTTCGGCATCACGGCTGACATCCTCAAGGACGTTCTGCCAATCGACAAGCGGCTCAACCCAGACACGATCCGCAGGCACCTTGGCCGCGTTGCTGTGCGCATGGAGGGAGAACTGGCAGAAGAGCGGTTCAGTTTCATTGATACCAGCGCTTGCCAACGAGAGAAAATGCCAAACCCAGAAGGACCCATCACGGTCGGCATCGATGGCGGATACGTGAAGTCACGGGACATGGGCCAATCTCATTTTGAGGTGACGGTTGGGAAGTCTATTCACGCTAATCGCGCGAGCCGATACCTTGGCCTCGTCCAGAGCCACGACGACAAGCCCAAGCGCCGATTACATGAAGTTTTGAAGGATCAAGGATGGCAAGAAAACCAGCCGGTGACCTTCATGACCGACGGCGGTGATACCGTGATCAACATGGCGCTCCACATGGCACCGGCTTCGGAACACATCCTAGATTGGTTCCACATCACCATGCGCATCACCGTCATGCAGCAATACGTGAAGGGGTTGGCCCATCACAACGCGAATGAAGCTGAGGCTCTTTCTCGTCTGCTCCGCCAAATCAAGGGCTTTCTCTGGAATGGAAACCTGCACGATGCTCAGCTGGCAATCGAGGATCTGGTCGTAGACCTTGATGAAATCGAAACAGATTATGCCAGCATTAAGGCCCTGCGCAAAACGGCTGCCGAGTTCGAGACTTATATTGCCAACAATAGGGAGATGATCCCGAATTACGCCGAACGGCGACGCTATGGCGAGCGCGTTTCCACCGGTTTCGTCGAGAGCACCGTCAACACGGTCGTTGGCAAGCGTTTCGGCAAACGCCAGCAGATGCGCTGGTCAAAACACGGCGCTCACCTCATGTTGCAAACGCGAACGCGTACCCTCGATGGAACGCTCAGGCCGAAGTTCGAGCAGTGGTATCCTGGGATGAAAGCAGCCGGAGACGACAAAATAGCTGCGTAGTTGCCCCGCACTTTGCGGTACTCTCCAAGGAAGACGCAGAGATAGTAAGTATTTATACTTCATAATTACAATGCGCTGGGGTAAGTTATTGAAATCTAATACGTGGCTCGCCAAAGCTGTTGGTGTCAGAGAAAAGGTCGCTGGAAATGAAGACTTTGAGCCCACAGGCGACGCGCAGCACAAATATGGGCAGCGATCGACTCTGGAAGCCGCGCTCAAAGGCAATAGGTCTGGCGAACAAGGTGCATTCACAGGCCGGATGGCGGCACAGCGACAGCCCGAACGGAGCCCGTTGGGACACGCAAACAGGAGGACATGAACAATGAGCAAGGACATAGGCATACCGGGTGCAGGTTTCATGACTCCGACGCAGAGCCCCGGCTTTCGTTTCTGGCAAACATTCCTGAACTGGCAGAAAAACATCGACATGGTGCTTGCACCCTACGATCTGACCCAGCCGGCTTTTGCCCTTCTGGCCGTAAGTGCTTGGCTTTCTGAGCAGAACAAGGCTGCAACCGGGCAATCCTTCGTCCGGCAAAAGGTGGTCACGGAAATGGCCCAACTCAACAAGATGCAGGTTTCGCAATTGCTCAAACGTCTGCAAGCGGGCGATTTGGTGAGCATCACGAACTATGAAATGGACCGCCGTGAAAAGCTGATCTCCCTGACCCAAAAGGGCTGGGAAACGCTGGAAAAAACGGTTCCTTTGGTCGAAGACGTAGACCGCAAAGCGTTGGCGAACGTGAGCATCGGCTAGCTGGTCGAGTAGCCCGAGGGGATTTCACCCTCAGGCCCTCACAGAACCGTACGTGAATCTCTCGATTCATACGGCTCTTCTTGCTCAACCAGCCAATCGCAGGTTCCAGTGAACAAACAGTCCGGGTTGCTGCTGACGCAGTTTCCCCATGAACACCTTGCTTTTCCGGTAACTGCGGGTGAGCTTTTTGAATTTCTTTCGAGCCCATCTGATCAGCGCAAAATCAAGCAGATTTTGAATGCGGTAGAGTTCCTTCCTGCCAAAATGACCATAGTAGTTGACCCATCCGGCGATGACCGGGTTAAGCGCGCGGGCAATATCTTCGATATTGTGCCCGCTCCACCGCTGGAGTTTCCAGCTCCGAATGGTGTTGCTGATCCGCTTGAGGGCCTTTCGGCTCAGTGCAGGCGTATAGCCGGTGAATATTTTACCGTGCTTGGCCTTGGCACTGCGGGGCCGAAAGGTGTACCCCAGAAAATCGAAACTGATCTGCGGATAGCCTCCTTTACGGTTGCTGTCCTTACAGTACACGATCTTGGTTTTCCCCGGATGCAGGGACAAATGGCATTCTTTCAGTCTGTTATCCAACGCCTTCAGGAGTGTTTCTGCTTCAGAACAGGTTGAGCAATGAAAGACGCAATCATCCGCATAGCGTTCGAAACCCACATTCGGATAATGGCGTCCTACCCAGACATCTAGCGCATAGTGCAAAAACAGGTTGGCCAGCAGCGGGCTGATAACTCCCCCCTGCGGCGTTCCCATTTCTCTGTCGATCACATCACCATTTGGGTATGCGACCGGCGCTTTCAGCCATCTTTCAATGTGCAGGATCACCCACGGATTGTCCGTGTGCTTGCGTACTGCCTTCATCAAAAGATCATGGTTGATGTTGTCAAAGAACCCCTTGATATCCAGATCCACCACCCAGTCCTGATGCCAGCACCTCTGCCGTGCTTGCCGCACTGCATCAATGGCTGATTTCCCCGGCCGATAGCCGTAGGAATCTGGATGGAACGCCGGATCGATCTGAGGTTCCAACACCATTTTGACGACCGTCTGTGCCACCCGGTCACCTACGGTAGGGATTCCGAGAGGGCGCGTTTGGTCATCCCCTTTGGGTATATCCACCCGCCTTACAGCGGGAGGAAAATAGGAGCCGGAAGACATGCGGTTCCATATCCTGTACAGGTTCTTCGAGAGATTTGCCTCAAAGACCTCCAAGGTTACAGCATCGATGCCATGGCTCCCGCCATTGGCTTTCACCTGTTTCCACGCTTCCCAAACGAGCTGTTTGGAAATCCTGAAAGGTTTTGTATTCATTATCAATTCTTCCCATCTCTGGTTGATCAATAACTCCTACTGAACAAGGCAGCCCCTTCGCTCCAAACCCATTACAGGTTCTTCATCACTACTACGGGCTGCTCCGCCCCTGTGCCCGGTATTGGTATTCCTTCTCGCGGGGTCACCGCTTGAATGTTTCCCTTGGCACCCGGACGACAGGTTCCCACGTTCCGTGCAGAAGCCTGTGTCATGGTCGCGCCGCCTCTGTGCCGGATGCCATTCAGCCAGTAATCAGGTAACCGCTGAATTTATCCCAACTGTCCGCTAGCAATTGGTTTTGACATCATCTCTAATGCTTTCGACACCTCATCAGCGGTTCATTTGCATTCGCCTCCTTCGACACATACCTGACATCTCATGATGCCTTTTCCTTAACGCTCACTACCAAGGCTCTTTACCAAGGCAGCTTAAGGCGGTTTGAAGCCTCCTCCTGAAAAGCGGCTTCGAGGGGCCTACCCTCATCTTCTGCACAGTTCATTCCCAAGGGAACTTCCGTGGCACACTAACGATTTGCATTTATCCTGAGCGGTGCAGACGGGGGCCACGATCTCTATGGAGATGGTGGCAACGATACGCTGAACGGGGATGACGGCCTTTCTGGGGACCAGTCCGATGGTCTGGCGGCGCGTGCTGGTGCCCGCATCGACGACATTGCAAGAGGTGCACGGGATCCTACCGGTGGCGATGGGCGGGTTGAAGGCTTCCTTCTGTGAGAATCACAACCAAAGGGCGTCTTACCTCTGAGGCGTGCAGAGTGTTACTTTTCCGGGATCGACCGCAAAGGCGCGTTGCTATTTCGCAAAAATTGACCATTCAGCCATTCATCAGCTTAGAAATCTCGGCAAAGTAGAAGATAAAACTGTTTAAAATCAGTTGGATCAATTTCTTGTATCGTAAAAGTAAGAATTAGTACTAGTACGATACTAAAACGCATGTATTATCGTATCATATTCTCGCTGAGGCATTTCAGCTCAACCTTGGAGAAAGTTTTGTATAAAAATCGTTGCTACATGCCGTTCATTCTGTACCCGCCTGACATGTATGACGTGTCCGACCCGGAGTTGCAGACTGAGCTTGAGACCAGTCTCGATCTCACCACGGACGGCACAGACTTCGTCATGTACTTGTCGGTCCCCTATTGCCGCGTTCGCTGCAAGGCATGTCCCTATTTCGTGGACCTCTTGCCGAAGAACGCAGACAAAAAAGCCGACCTGATGGATCGCTACGTCGATGCGTTGGTACTTGACCTGAAGCGCCACGCCGCAACCGAACGCTGGGGCAACGCGACCCTGCGCGGGGTGTATATTGGCGGTGGAACAGGCTCGCTTCTCGAAATTCACCACATGGACAAGGTGCTCAGTACCCTGTCGCGGTACTTCCGCTTGGCCGATGATTGCGAAATCACGCTCGAAGGCAACGCCGAAGACTTCACCCCCGAAAAAGCCGACTACGTCGCCAAATCCATCATCAACCGCGTGTCGCTTGGCGCTCAGTCCTTCCAACCCAAAGTCCTGAAGACCGTAGGCTCCCCGCATCAGGCCAACCAAACCACCGAAGCCATTCGCATGCTTCAGGATGCCGGGCTGGAGCACATCTCGCTCGACATGATGTACAACATGCCCGACCACACCGTGGAAGACTGGCGCAAGGATTTTGCGGTTATTCGCGAGCTCGGCATCAAGCACCTGACCACATACCTCTACCGCGTCACCCCGGGCACACAGCAGGAAAAGCTGATTCAGGCCGGGAAGGTCAGCCCCGTCGCCGACCCCGAAAGCGACGAAGTGCATCAGATGCAGGCGATGATCGCCGAGTTTGCCAAGCAGGCTGGTATGAACAACTACATGCTCGAGCACTACGCGGAGCCGGGCTACGAGTCGAAATACAACCGTTATACCATGCGCGAATGTGTCGATGCGCTCGGGGTGGGCGCAGGCGCCTACTCGTTCATCAACCAGCGCCGGACCGGAACATCGAAGGACGTGGATGGGTATATCGCCGCTGTCGAAAACTGTGATCCCACCTTCACCACCGCTTCGATCCAACTGACGCCCCTGATGAGCCGTCAGCGCTACATAATCTTCAACCTCCTCTACTACCGGATCGACAAGGATCACTACGCCAAGACCTGGGGCAACGATCTGGTCGAAGATTTCCCGGACATTCTTCAGGGCCTGCTGGACGATCGCCTGATGCGCGACGAAGGCGACGCCTACGTGGTGACGGAACTGGGCCGTGCCTGGCTTCAGAACATCATGCTCGAATTCTTCGACGAAAGCATGTGGGAGAACTCCGTCGCCCTGCAACAGCAGCAAAGCAGCTGGGCCATGAACGATCACATGATCACCCTTGGCGCTTCCAAGAAAACCCATTGGCTGGAAAAGGCTTGAACCAATGCTGAAACGTATCGACTTGCAGCGCTCCGTCAGTGACGTGGCCAATGTTTTCTTCGAACTGGGTGTTCTGGACGATGTGTCCGAACTGACCCATCTGAGCGCGGACCTGCGTGACGATCTGGGCTGCGACAGCCAGGAAATCGTCTCCGCCTGCGAACTCGTGTCGGCTCTCGCGCTGGCCGCAGAACCGCTGGACGACACCACGGTGGAAACCGTTCAGGACCTGGTCGCCCACCTCAGCGCGGCGCGCGACCCGTGGCTGCCCACAAACGAGCCCTTTGTCATGCAGGGCTCCACGATCATCGAACAGGATGTGGACACGGTGTTCGGCTATATTCGCGACTATCGCGACTGGCCGGATGTGCTTGCGCATGTGACCATGATCGAGCCCGAAACCGATGACGGAAAGTTGCAGAGCTTCCGCATGCACATTGCCGAACTTGGAAGCGGCGACGCGTACTATGTCCAGTCCTGGCGCTACGTGAACGAACAATACCGGATCGTCGACTTCCTTCAGCCGCGCCCGCCGGAAGGGTTCGTCACCCACAAAGGCGGCTGGCGCTTCGAACCGCTGGCGGACGGCAGGACCCGGCTGATCAGCTTCCACGGCTTCGAACTCGAGGAGGATGCATCCGCCGAGGACAATGTCGCGCTGATCCGCAAGCACATCAATGCCGCACTGAACACCTGGGCGCGTTGGGGCAATGCCTGATCTTTGCCTCAACCTGCTGACCAAGATCGAGACTCCAGCGGGAACCGCCCCGCTGGACAGGATCTGGTCGCTTGATCTGTGGCTTGCGTCGCTGGCCCGGGTCAAGTCCGTCGAAAACATTGTCGAAAGAGGAAAGGATTACCAACGCTTCGATCTGGTCTTCGATGCCGATCGACCGGTGCCCGACCGGGTCACTGTTGAGCGCCACCGCCGCGAAAATGCCGTGGACGTGGTGCATCTGGTGCCGCCTCCCGGGATCACTGCGCTGCGGGCCACCTGGTGGACCGAAGCAGAGCAAGGCGACGTTCTGTTCGCCAAGCGTAGCATGCTGCTGGATGAGGCCGCCTACGGCCCGGCATTCGGGCGCAAAATGTTCGGCATCTTGCGTGAAAACCTCGAAACCCTTATCGGAGAAACGCCATGCGTCCCCGCGTAGCCATCGTCGGAGGCGGTGTGACCGCCGGTCTCGCAGCGTCGGTTCTGTCGCAGACCAATGACGTCATTGTCTTTCGCCCTACAGACACTTCGGCCAGTCCGATCCCTGAGATCGTGCCGCGCCGGGCCTTTTTCGAAGGCGCCTTCCTTGGTCCCAAGGAAGAGAAGCGCATCATTCGCGCCGCCGCTTCCCCGGTCCGCTGGGTGGCCTGGCGCAACGGTACGAAAGGACAAAAACACAAAGCCACAACCAATAGCCAATATTTCATTTACGACAAAGGCCGCCTCGCCAAGATCCTGCTGGACGCGGCACCGGTTCATTATCAGGTCGAGGAGGATATTCCCAGCATCGGAGCGCTTACCGGCTATCATGCCGTTCTCGACTGCCGCGGCGCCAAAGCCGTGGCTGCGGACAAGGCGTATCAGACCACGCGCAAGGGAATTGCGCTCACCTGCTGCACCTATGTCATCGCCGAACGGCCCCCGTCGCTCGATCCGGAAACCATGGAGTTCTGGGCCGAGACCACGGCGTCCGGTCACCGGCGGACCTTCTATGTGGTGCCGGTCGGTGGTTCGATGGTTTCGTTGGGCTGCTCCAGCGCGCCTTCCGACGCCTTCGACCACGCGGCGCTTCTGGAAGCCGCCGCGCGATCGGGGCTTTCGATCAACGAGTCGAGCATCCGCATGTCCGGCACCGCCACGCCGCATCCGACCATTGTGCACAACAGCCTCAGCCATGTCAGCCCTCTGGGCGATGCGCGCGGTCTGCCCTGCCCCTTGACGGAATACGGCACGCTCAAGGCTCTGTCGCAAATCGCGGAGATCAGCGGCGGCAAACGCTTTCCGACTGAGACCCTGCGCCGCCCGATCAGCCGGGAGGTCGATCCTCATATTCCAATGGAGTTGTTCGCATGATGGGGTTTCAATGCATCTCGACCGCGCTTTATCCGGGCAACGGCGAGCCGGTGGCCATCGAGGTTGATACACTCGATCACGCAGCCGGAGTGGCCCATCTCTGCAAGGGGTTCGACATCAATCCCGAAGACTGGCCAGACGGTTACGGGATTTCCAACGAGATCGTGACGCTGTCTACGCATCAGGGCACGCATATCGACGCACCTCTGCACTATGCCCCGGGCAAGTCGGATATCGCTGCGGCTCCGATCGAGAACTTCATGGGGCAGGCGGTCATCTTCACCGAACGAAGCTCGACGGGGCACGAAGTCGATATCGACATGGCGGACTACCTGGGCAAGCTCGACGCTTATGCCGGTCAGGCAAAGGCGGTGTTCTTCATCACCGGCGCCTACGAGCGCTATGGCGAGACCAGCTATTTCACCGAGTTCAAAGGCGTGCCAGCACGCTATGTCTCGGCGGCGCTGGACCGGGGCTACACCCTGATCGGCACCGATGCCTTCAGCCTCGACCCTCCGTTTGCGGTGATGTCGAAGGCCTTCGTGGAAAGCCGGGATCAAGCCGACCTTTGGCCTGCGCATGTTCTCGGCCGGACCCGGCCTTATTACCAGATCGAGCGCCTCTGCGACCTCAAGGATTTCGAGACGGCAGAGCTCGTCGAATTCATCGCTCTTCCAGTGAAACTTCATTGCGGCGCAGCCTGGACCCGCGCCATTGCTAGGATTTTGAAATGACACGTCTTTATATCGAAAATGCCGCGGCTGTCGGACCGCTGGGCGCCAATCTCGAAGAGATCTGGAGCGCTGTTCTCGCCGGCAAGACCAGCTTCGGCCAGGTCAATCTTCCGGGCAACCGTGCCTTTTGCGCCGCCGAAACCAAACCCGGCACCGGGTCGGACATCGCCGCCTATGCGCCGCTCTACAACGATGCCATTCGTGGGCTGGTGGCCGATCTGCAGATTTCCGAGCCTGTCGACGCAATCTTTTTTGCAACTGCCGTTGGCAATCTGGGGCAGGTGGAAAACAAGGTTTACAGCAAGGCTCAGGTCTCCCTTGACGATCTCGATTTCTCCAAGGTGGAAGAGGTCTTCAAAGAGACCGCCGCATGGGGGCCCGAGACCCGCTTCGTCTCTGTCCCGACCGGCTGTTGTGCGGGTCTTCAGGCCACGGGACTGGCCAAGACCACCATGGCCCGCATGGGGCTCAAGCGCGCCGTGATCATGTCGCTCGACTTCGGCCTGACGCCGCTGGCCTTCGAAGCATTCTCCAAGATCAACGCCACCACGGCCTTCGAACACGGGATCAATGCCAGCCCCTCGCGGCCGTTCTGCCAAAACCGCGATGGCTTTCTCTTTGCCGATGGCGGCGGCGCCATTCTCGTCACAACAGAACCCTCGGACGCGCCAATGCCCTGCATCAGTGGCTATGGTTGCGTGTCCAGCGCCTATCACATGACCGACATCGCCACGGATGGCGACGCGATCCGCAGGAGCATCGAACTGGCGCTTGGCCAATCCGGCCTGAGCGGGGGCGACATCGGGCATGTGAACCTGCACGCCTCTGGCACACAGCAAAACGACGAAGCTGAGTACAACGCCCTGCGTGCGACGATCGGCGAGGTGCTGCCGGCGATCACGGCCTTCAAGGGCAATCACGGCCATGCGCTTGGCGGCGCGAATATGATCGAACTGGCGTTGTCTTGGAAAATGCTCCGGGAAGCGACCGTGCCGCCATCGCCTGCGCATCTGCCCGTCGACGCCTACGAAGCCGTGCCGCCTCGCGAACAGCCTGAACCGCTGGACCGGTTTTCGATCCTGAAGACGGCCAGTGGCTTCTCCGGAATTCATGCAACAGTCATTATGGAAGCCTGACCCATGTGTAAGACATTCACCTGTGTGCTCTCCGACAAGGAAGCGACCTTCGCCGATCTCAAGGGCGGCAACGCCTCGAGCATGCCCCGCAAGTCCTTTGACGGCCTCATCGGGCGCCGCCAGCGCAACAAGCTGTCCACCGCGACCCGCATCGCAGGCGGGCTGTACAGCCACTTCAAACTCACGGCGCTTCTGGAGGAACTGGGCGCCGATCCCGCCGACACGCCGATCGTGATTTACAACCGCTACGCCAATTGGGATTACGTCGCCGACGCAATGTGTGGTGACCTGCGCATGACGCTCGACGGCGTGAACAACTACGTGGCCACCGCGTGGTTCCCGGCGACGGTTCAGGGCTACCTGACCATCGAGCACGGCAACAAGGGCGAGGCCATCACCATCGCCAGCGCCGATCCCGACATGAAGGCCGCGGCCATCGACAGCGTCTTCAAGCGCGATGCGCACGGCGCACGCAAGGGCGTTGTTATCGTCGGAACCTTCGAAACCGTACCGGGCCAGATCGGCGGCGTGACCGTCGACGATGCCCGCCCCTGTGCCTTTGGCGCTTTCAGTCTGGTGACCGCAGAGACCACCGAAACCCAAGTCGAAACCGCGCTGAGCGCACACCAGGAGCTTTATTCGAATGTCGCAGCTTGATCAGACCGTTCTGGTGTTCGAACACCGCGTCGAAGTTCCCACGCAAGCCGCCCTCGGCATCTGGCAAGCCTGGTGTGCATTGTCGGGCTGGCCGCAGTGGGATGCGTCCCTGCGGGGCGTCGAGGCTACGGAAGATGGACTGGCCCTGGGCAAGCGCTTTTGCGTGGTTCCCAAGGCATCCCCCGCGCCGATCCCGGTGAACGTGACGGCCTTCGAGGAAGGGCGCCATTTCACCACCAGCTCCGTCAGCCCCCTTGGCTTGTTGTCCTTCGGGCATTCGGTCGCCACTGACCCCACCACGGGCAAGACCAACGTCGCCCATTCGATCTGCGCCGTGCCTTCGCAGGACACGCCCTTTCCCGAGCAGGTCTGGAACCGCCTCAAATCGGACGTCGTGGAAAGCGTCAGCGCCTTGGCCCTGACCGCACAACTGGCGATGCAAGACGATCGGGTGACGGCATGACACATTGGATCGCCGTGATCTCCCGCGCACATGCACGTATCGCCGCGCAGTCGGGTTTCCTTCAGGTCTGCCATGGCAAGGCCGCGCCACTCCGGCGCACCTCTGCCGGGGACGAGGTCTTCATCTACTGTCCGCGCGAAGAGATGCGTGGCGGTGCCCAACTCAAGCGGGTCGAATATCGCTGCACCTTCAATGATGACCGGGTGTATCAGGTCGAACAGGCTCCGGGGTTTACGCCGTTCCGCAAGGACGTCACCTTTGACACCGGCTTTGCGGGCCGCCCCATTCACGATGTACCGGGCCTCGAACTGACCGCCAATCCCAATTGGGGCATGCTGGCGCGGCGCGGATTTTTCGAAATCAGCGCCCATGATGCCGGCCTTCTGCGCGCCAGTCTGGAGGATGCGGCATGACACAGTCATCCACGGTCGTGGTGCTCTTCGACCAGATAAGCGCACCGGAGTTCTTCCGGCGCCTCGAATGGCCCTTCCTCATAAAAGCATGGTCCAAAGCGATCAGCTGGCATTACCTTTCGCCGCAAAAAGTCGAGTTGAAGCTCGCGGGGCTCGACGGTCTGGACAGTATCGTCGTCACGCGACGGGTCCGGGGCGACAAGATCTTCATCGCGGCGCGCAATGGCATGGGTGAACTGATCCAGTCCGGCGTCTGGGAATACGATACCGATGCCGGTCTGGGTGTCTGTTATCGCCGGATCCGCAAGCCGGACCTTGTCGAGACCCTGCGCGAGCGGCTGGCGGACTTTTGTTGTGCGACCTTTCTCAAAAAGGAAACCGGCAATGACTGATCAAACGGGGACCCCTTCCGATCTGGTCGCGCATCCGCAGGAGCGCTCCGTCGCCGATGCTCCGGTGTTTACACTCGCACTGACGGCATTTGCCGCAGGCCTCTCCGAATTCATCGTCATCGGTCTGATCGGGCAGATCACGCAGAACTACGGCGTCGGACTGGCGGCGGGTGGCTGGCTGGTCGCGGCTTACGCTCTGGGCATCGCGATCGGGGCGCCGCTCCTGACATTCGCGAGCCTCGCTCAGCCCGCTCGCAGGCTTGCGGTCTGGATGTGCGCCGGGTTTGCCCTGTTCAGCCTCGGCTGCGCTTTCGCGCCGACTTTTGGATCCCTCATCGCTTTCCGCGCGTTGTGCGGTGTCTTGCACGGAGCCTATTTTACGGTGGCCACCGCAAGCCTCCCAAGCCTCTTCAATGAGAAGCGGATGCCCATGGCGCTGGCGCTGATGTTTTCCGGTCTGACCGTGGCCATGGTACTGGGCGTTCCTTTGGGAATGCTTCTGGCAGCGCAGATTGGCTGGCAAGCGCCATTCCTTGTGATCGCGCTTTGCGCGGGGATCGGCGCGGGCCTGATCCCGCTGGTCTTGCCGAAAGACTTCGGCACGGCCCAGACCCCGACCCTGCCGGTTCTGCGCGACGCGGTTTTCAGACGCGACCTGTTGCGCCCGTATGGCTTCACCATCTTTGCCTTCGGTGGCGGGTTTGTGTTCTTCACCTACGCCGAACCCTGGATGACCACGACCGCCGGACTCTCACCGACCATGGCCGGTCTCGTGCTCGGGCTTGTGGGTCTCGGCGCTCTGGTGGGCAATGTGATCGGCGGGGCGTTGCCGCAAACCTTCGGAAAACGCAACGCGCTGCTTCTCGTGGTGCTGGTACAGCTCGCAGGGCTTGGCGGCGCGAGCTTCGGTCTTGGGGCTGTGGCGGCTGCGGTGGCCCTTGCTGTCTGGTCGGTCGGTGCCTTTGCGACCGCGCCCATGGTACACGGCTGGGCCATCTCGACGGCCCAGGGCAGCAATCCCCGTATGGCCGCCGCGCTGAATGTCACGGCCTTCAACGCGGGCCTGTCGCTGAGCGCCATGATTGGCCGTACGGTGATGGCCCAGGGAGGGCTGGAGGGGCTGGCACCAGCGGCCTTTCTGGTCGTGGCCCTTGCCCTGCCGATCGCCCTGTCCCTGCCCACAGACACAGCTTCCCCGCGCCAGACGCGCGCCAAACAATCGTAAATAAGAAGGAAAGTATCATGTTTACCTGGACCTATTCCGAAACGGTGCCGACGCATGCCTCGGCCAGCCAGATCTGGGCCCATTGGCAAGACACCGAGAATTGGCC
The DNA here is from genome assembly GCF_001307765.1 of Aliiroseovarius crassostreae. Lineage (GTDB taxonomy): Bacteria > Pseudomonadota > Alphaproteobacteria > Rhodobacterales > Rhodobacteraceae > Aliiroseovarius > Aliiroseovarius crassostreae. The sequence continues at coordinate 4,997 of NZ_CM003503.1, read as the reverse complement.
CGCATGGGACAGCGAACTCGATTGGGTACGCCTCGAGGGGCCTTTCGAAGTGGGCACCACGGGCAAGATGAAGCCCTCCGCCGGGCCGGAAGTGGCCTTCGAGCTGTCCGAGGTGTCGCACGAGAAAAGTTTCTCCGATACTGCGCGGCTGCCGCTGACGAAGATGGTGTTCCAGCACGAATACCTGCCGCAACCGGACACCGAGACAGGGCAGATCCGCCACACCGTCTCCATGACGGGCCTTCTCGCCCCGCTGTTCGGTCAGGTCATCGGCCGCCAGATCAAAGCTCACCTGCGTAGCGCCATGGAAACCCTGTCGACGCAAGCGGCCTCCCCGCAGATGCCTGACGCAAGGGCTACGGAATGAACGCGCCCCCTGTCACGGAAAGCTCATGACCAACCAAAACGAAACAATACGTACGGAGTACACCAGCCCCATGGACAGCCCAGGATTTTGGTTCTGGCAGGCATTTCTGAGTTGGCAAAAACAGATCGACGTCGCTCTCGCGCCCTATGATCTGACACAGCCCAGCTTCAGTGTTCTCGCCATAACGGCCTGGTTGTCGGCAGAAAACCACCGGGTCACCAACCAAAGGACAGTTCGCCAGAAAATCATCGTTGAGATCACAAAGCTCAACAAAATGCAGGTTTCCCAGTTGCTCCAACGCCTTGTCGGCAGCGGACTGGTGACGGTCGAGCCCTATGAGCTCGACCGTCGCGAGCGCCTCGTGGGGCTAACGGAAAAAGGCTGGGACATCCTGCGCAAGACGGTCGTGCTGGTGGAAAACACCGATCGCGATTTACTCTCGAAAGTCACCATCGACGCCCCCTGACCCTGCAAAGGTACCTCGCACGCGCAGGACATTGATCCAGAAACACCCCGATTGCCAAGCAGCATGTCACCGACGACCGGTGACATGCGCGCTCTCCCCTTGTCCCGAATTACCTTGAGGAAAGGAAACAGACATGACTTTTTCATCACGCCTCAGTCTGCTTATCATTCGCTGGCGCTATTTATGGCTGTGCCTGTCCATCGCGCTTGTGGCCTTGGCCAGTCCCGGCCTCGGCAAGCTCAACTTCGAAAGCGATACACGGATCGTCGGTGAAACAGAGGCGCTTACCGTTGCCTTGTCGTGGTGATCCGACAGCCAGAATAACCTTCATACTATCAAACGCTTATATCAATCCACAGGATCAATAATCATGAGTAAGAAATTTCTTTTCACATCCGAATCCGTGTCCGAGGGGCACCCTGACAAGATCTGCGATCAGATCTCGGATGCCATTCTTGACGCACATCTGGCGCGCAACCCACACGCCCGCGTCGCCTGCGAAACGCTGGTCACCACCAACCACGTCACCATCGCCGGTGAGATCAAGGACGCGGAACTCAGCGAGGCCGAAGTCGACGCCATCGTGCGCGGTGTCATCCGCGACATCGGCTACGAACAGGACGGGTTCCACTGGGAAAACCTGGAGATCGTGAACCGCCTGCACAGCCAGTCGGCGGATATCGCGCAGGGCGTCGATGCTGCCACCGGTGCCGAGGAAGGTGCGGGCGATCAGGGGATCATGTTCGGCTACGCCTGTTCTGAGACCGCAGAACTCATGCCAGCGCCGATCCTCTACGCCCACAAGATCCTCGAAACCCTGTCGCGCGACCGCAAGGCGGGTTTTCTTCCCGAGCTGGGGCCGGATGCCAAGAGTCAGGTGACCTGCCTTTATGAAAACGGTCGCGCAGTGGGCATCGACACGGTTGTCGTCTCGACCCAGCACGGCGCAGATGTCTCGCCGCAGACCGTCGAAGAAATCATACGCGGCTACGTCACCACCGCCCTGCCCAAGGAATGGGATCTGGCAAAAGCCCGCGTGCTGATCAATCCCACGGGTCGTTTTGTGGTTGGCGGCCCCGACGGGGACACCGGCCTCACCGGCCGCAAGATCGTCGTTGATACCTATGGCGGGGCCGCGCCCCATGGCGGCGGTGCGTTCTCCGGCAAGGATCCGACCAAGGTGGACCGCTCCGCCGCCTATGCCGCGCGCTATCTGGCCAAGAACGTCGTGGCGGCAGGTCTGGCGGCACGCTGTCAGATCCAGCTCGCTTATGCCATCGGCGTGGCCGCCCCGGTTGCGATCTATTGCGAGACCTTCGGCACCAGCCTCGTGCCCGAGGCGGATATCTCCCGGGCACTACGGGAATTGATGCATCTGACCCCGAGCGGCATCGCCTCGCATCTCGATCTCTGGCGACCGATCTACCGTGACACGGCGGCTTACGGCCACTTCGGCCGCGCGCCCACCGAAGACGGTTTCGGCTGGGAACGCACGGATCTCGTGCTCTCGCTCAGGGCGCGCTTTCCGGCGCTGGTGGCTGCGGAGTAAGCGGACCGCCGGGCATGTCCAGACAGGTGAGAACCATATTGTCATGCCAAACGAACCAGCCCTTTAGGTAACCGCCTTCTGGCAGACCCGGCGCCACGCGCCGGGTCAATTGCATGATCCACCGCCCGCGAAGCCCGTCCGAGCATCCGATCAGGCAGACCGCCTGAAATTCGAGCCCCTCCCCGGCTTCCCCGGCCAGCGCCTTGTAGACTGTTTCCTTGGCAGAAAAGATCAGGGTCATGCGCCGCGCTTGCTGTGGCGGCGGCATTTCCAACAGCTGCCGCCGCTCGGCAGACGTCAATGCGCGCGCGATCAGTGGTCCGAGGCTCGGCTCTGGCAACAACGTTTCGAGATCGAGCCCCAATCGGCGCGTATCGGGTCCTGCCAAGGCGGCGATACAGCCCTTACTATGGCTCAATGCCCCCGTGACCCCCGCAGGCCAGATGGGTGCTCCGGCCCCCCCGCGTGGCAAGTCAGCGATTCCAAAAGCCTCGCAGGCCAGAACCCGACCGGCCAAAAACTCCGCCTGCCGCTTTTTCGTGGCGGAGCCAAGACGATTGGCGGCGAGCAATGCTTCGCCGCCGGGGCTTGGTTCCTCGTGAAATCGCGCCCAACTCAGTCGCACGCCTGACGTCAGAGTCCGGGTCGAAACAGGGGGTAAGAGCTGGTCTGCTGGAGTCAACAGCGCCTCCTTTTGCGCTCCGTTTGTGGCCCGCGTTTACGGCCCTCAGAGTGTTGGCGCAACCGTCATCCAAACCTCAAAGTTGGTTCGTCCCAACAAGGCCCAGCCGCCCCGAACGTGCACACATGGGGGTTATGAAGAACAATGGTGGAACAATTATTGAACCGCCAATTCTCCAAAACCCAGAACAACCCGCCCCCAGGACGTGATCCGATAGACATTTGACCCAGCATTTTCATCGAGATCTCGCCCCCGCTCGATCAGGCCATTTTCGAGAAGCACCCGAATAGATTCAGACACCCTTTCAGGCTGGATGCTAAACGCCAAACCTCTGCCGTAAATGAAGCGCAGAACCTGCCGCTCGTGCTCTGTCACTCAACCTGCCCCCATCAGTGCCAGTTGCTCGTTTCAGTACTATGGTTTCTGACGGGCAACCGCCATGACCCGTGAATAATGCTTTATCCACTTCGCCTTATCTGGGCTTAGCCAGGTAATCAGTTCCATGATTTGGCTGTATTCTTTGGTAATGTTCCTGTGCAGGATCGGTTCATGATGGAAGACACGATTGCGAAACTCTCGAACTACATCGCAGCGCGCGTAAAGCGCCTGGTACGTAACTACGGCGGGCAGATCGGCAAAGGATTTATGCAGATCCGTCCAGAAGATGGTCTCATGCCGTGCTAATAGCATGTTGACCCAAAATCCAAAGTTCAACTCAGCCGTCATACCTCCAGATGTTACCGCCCCCTTTGATTTTAGCTTATCTCGGGCTGTTTTTACGATCCGAGTACCTTTTCTGATCTGGGTCAGAAACGCCGGTTCATCCCACCATGTGGGACCATATAGTAACAGCAAACGGGCTGACACGATGTTTCGCAGGCAAACTTCAGATGCGCTCAACACAGGAAAGAAGGCTTCACTGACCTGGATGTTCCAGCCATACAGTGCAAGCGCACGCTCGGTGTTATAGCCCGATGCTTTGAGATACTTTGTAAGTCTCTCCTGAGAAATAATATTTGCTACCAATATGTTAACGCCCCGTTCGGTCCTTATTGCGGTTCTTGACAACCCCGCGAAAGTCACAATATAAAGGGGCAATCGAAGACAAAGTTAGGTCTTCAACCCCTTAGATGCCCGCGACAGCCTTAATCGGTCCTCGCGGGTTTTCGCTTTCTATGGGTCTGCTATGGACTCGTTCAAGATCATTTGTTGGCCCAAGGGGCCCGAAGCTGCAAAAGTGGCCAAACTCTAGAACATTTGTGAACGCTTGAAGCCGCCGCCATTGGGGTCGACTCAGGCTGGGTGCAGAATAGGGCGGTATGGTGCGCGGGTTTGTGGAAGAATGCCGTCGGCGACAGATTGTTTTGCCCGGTCTATCCAGAATAGAGCGTCATTGTGCCGATGCGTTGGTGGCAGCCGAGCGACGGGTTGATGCCCGTATTGTCTCGCATCTCGACCGCAAAATGCGTGCGCAGCTCGATAACTTGTTAACCGAAGAAGTGGATGGCCGGATCAGCCGTTTCATTTGGCTGCGGCAATATGAGGTGGGCAAGAAGGGGTCTGTTCCGGCTGGGGGCAGAATGACACCGTAAGGCCGGATGTCATCGATTTTTCCACCTGTATTCGCCCGTGAGCAGAATATGTGCCCATCCAAGCGGTGAGATGTGCGAGAGAAGCTCGGGCGCACAGTCGAGACCTGCGCGGCATAGGGCAAGATATCGTCACCGGTCAGGCCAAGCTGCGCCGCGATGAAGCGCAAAACCTTCTCGGGGAGAACTTCGTCAGAGGTTAATAGCCGTCCAGGATATCGCAACGCACAAAGCTGCAACGCAAAGCCGATCCTGTTTTCTGATCGCCTTCGGTCGTTGATAGGCTCTGTTGCAAACTTCTCCGTGCGGCCCCATTTTTAAGTTTCGCCAGGCAGGAGGGATGC